>NZ_JAGUCO010000033.1 GCF_018271995.1 Carboxylicivirga linearis | reverse complement strand
CTGGCGTTATACCGAGACATTATTCTTGATATAACAGGCTTCTTCCCATTTTTATTCCTGTTTGGTGACCAGGGAGCCGGAAAGTCCAATTTTGTCAATTTCTTTATGCACCTGTTTGGAGAACCTAATCATGGAATATCCTTACTTAACTCCACGGACAAAGGTTTTTCACGATCATTAACACAACGCAGTAATGCTTTGTATTATCTGAAAGAATATACCAATTCCATTGATAAAAAGACGGTCGATGTTTTTAAGACAGGTTATGATGGAGAGTTGTATACCATGGCACAAAAAAGCAACGATAATAAAACCACAACACTGGAAATTAGCTCTGCCTGTATGGTAGATGGGAATGAACTGCCCACTTCTGAAGCAGCCCTTTTTGCCCGTATGATTGTATTGCATTTTGAGGATAATAAGTTCTCTGATGAAACTACAGAAGCTTATAAAAGGCTGCTAAAAGAGAAGGAGCATGGATTTTGCAATATAACACGTGAACTCTTTAAATACCGCAGCTATTTTGAAAAGCAGTTTAAAACGGTATTTAATGAGGTTTTTCAACAGGTTAAATTGGTTATAAATGCTGAAACAGAACTGGCAGACCGACAAATAAGACATATAGCCTTGTTGTTGACTCCAGTTAAACTCCTTCAAGGTAAATTGACTTTCCCATTTGATTTGGATACGTACCAGGATGCAGTTATTGAAAACGCAAAGATGCAAGATGAAATGGCAAGTGACTTAAAGGATGTATCCATCTTTTGGAGTGCCATTGCCTATAAGGTTGCCGACCCTTATGGAGATATCCGTAAAGACATCCACTACGTGAAAGACCCAATAAAGAAAATACTCTACATCAAATACAAACTACTTTATCCTTGCTATTGCGACTATGTGAATAAAAATAAGCTACACTTTCTTGAGATGAATTCATTGCGAGAATTGTTAACGGCAAAGGGTAATAAATCATTTATTCCCAATAGCTCACAAAAAAGTCGTAGAGTAAAATGCTATACGCATAGTGTATTAGGCTCCAGTTATATGTTTAAATACGAGGATGCCGAAACAACAAATGGAATAATCATTGATGGTGTGGAGCTGGCAATCTGAGTTTGTTTCTCATTTTTCTTTATAGGGTACTTTATGGTATCCTTTTTTTATGCTCAAAAATTCAACTAAAAGGAAATGGGTGTTTTTTATAGTAAATGAAGTAAATAATGTAAATCAAATACAGTAACATGTTTATTAACAACTATTTTGATATTTACTTCACATTTACTTGATTTACTTCACTGCTAAATTTGATAGTTTATTGTCCTGAAATTATGAAGTAATTGAGTGATGATAATCACTAAAAACCTTTCAATACCACTGTTTAAACAGATGTAAAGAAGAAATAGCTATCTTGCATAGAATATTTTACTCAATCTAAAAAATTAAAAGAATGAATAAATCAGAATTAGTAAGTGCCATTGCTGAGGCAAGTGGCTTAACAAAAGCAGATTCAGAGAAAGCTTTAAATGCAACAACAGAGGCAATCAAAGGTGCTTTAGCTAAAGGCGAAAGCATTCAATTAATAGGGTTTGGTACTTTCTCTATCAGCGAACGTTCAGCTCGCACTGGTAGAAATCCTCAAACAGGGAAAGAAATTCAGATAGCTGCAAAGAAAGTTGCTAAGTTTAAGCCGGGTAAGGCTTTGGATGAAGCTGTTAACTAGCTCAAAATATAAAAGGAGGTTGAGCCTCCTTTTTGTCATTCCCTTAAAATTTTCTCCATTGCTTTTCCTTTTGCCAGTTCGTCAATCAATTTATCGAGATACCTGATATGCTGCATTAACTTATCCTCAATTTCTTCAACTCGAACACCACATACAATGCCCTTAATTTTAGCGGCATTTGGATTTATTTTTGGTGCATACTTAAAGAACGTATCAAAATCGGAATTATTCGATAAAATTTGAAATAGACTGTATTTATCATAGCCTGTGAGCCAAAATATTATTTCATCCACTTCTTTCTGGGTTCTGCCTTTTCTTTCGGCTTTTTGAATATAAAGCGGATAGACTTTGGCAAAAGGCATCTTAAAGATTTTTATATTATCCATTCTTTATCCTATTTCTTTACACATCACACAAGCACTCAATTCTTTTGAAATAGAACAAAGCATGGGAGCTTTCAACTTAAATCCTTTATAAACGTGCTCCTTAAATGGCATAAATATGGAGTCACGATTAACACCATCTTTTCGTCCCTTTTTATAAATCATTATTGTTCGGTTTTCTTTTGGAAGATTCGAGCTGTTGCTCAATTCAACAAATGCTTTCACATCTTCAAACTTATCAATATAGTAGATAATGACTTCCGCTTCAATGTCAGTAGAATCAAGTTCGATTTTAATATCAGTTGGGAAATTTACAACCTTGATATGTTTAAACTTCTCAAGCCTTAATTTTGATAATTCCATATTTTAAAAGATTTAAGATTACCAATCCAATAATCGCTTTTCACCTTCCAAAGCCTTAATGCCCGAAATTTCCTGTGAGACTTCAATAACACCTTTGTAGTTGTCTGATTCATCACGAACAGCAAAATATTGAATAAGAATAAATTCACCTTTCATTTTAATCCAGAAATCAGCATGGTCTTTTTCACCATTCCTAAATGATTCAACAATCTGCTCTACCACATGTACACTTTCAGGCGGATGGCAGTTACTTACTTCACGCCCGATAATTGCTGTTGTGCGAGGAAAAATTCGTTTGGGCGGTGTTGAGAAATAGCAAACCTTGTTGTTCTCATCAACAAAAGTAATATCCACCGGAAGGTGATTAAAAATGAGTTTAATTTGCTCGATACTTACTTTACCCGTTCCAAGATTTACAAGGTTCCCTTCATAATCTGGTTTTACTTCTTTGTCCATCTTTAAATTAGGTTGAATAAAAGGATAGCCCAGCTCAAAGCCTTCACGATTCATCTTTTCTAACTGGCTTTCGCTGATGGTTGATAATATGCAAGGAAAGAGAATACGTTCTTCTCTGAACTTTATGGCGTGCATATTAAAGAATATGTCGCCTACGCATTTATTGAAAATTTTTAGTTCGATGTTTCCTTCCTGTAATTGGGTAATTACAGCTTTGATATTTCTGCGAATATCATCGTGAAACGACCACATAATCTGTAAACAGCGATAGTCCTGCCATGATTCCTCTATGATTGGGAATAGAACATTTTCCTTTATTGTATAATGTTTTGCAAAAATTTCAAGACGGGTAAAGAGTTCTGTCAGTTTTTTCTGTAAATCAGAATTACTTGAGTCTTTCACAAATTCTTTAAAAACCGGACGGACTTTATTTAATAACAATTCCATTTCATGGTTATTCTGTTCTAACACACCAAGAAAAGAATTCGGTTTTGGTTCAACTCTTACATAATCACGAATAGGAACATGGAAAATATTCAGGACTTTATTTGTCAGTACTTTTATATCTTCCATCTTATAACCTTCCTTTATAATCTCGTCAAAGAGGGTTATAAAATCAGTAGGTATTACCGTAGAAATAAAATCCTTGTTTTCAGTAATGAATGAATGAGCATTCCCTGTTTCCAAAATTAGTTTAGAAACCTCAAGCAATTTTTTTATACGTTGTTGTTTTGTATTTGTGAATTCCGACATATCAAAAACATTAATTAGCCTTATAATTTACAAATATTAATATTTACTATAAGCAAAAACCGCTGCAAAATGAAATTCACAACGGTTTATGAGTAATGTTTAAGTTTTTGAGAACTTGTATTTATTATGCTCACAACGATTAATTTTAGGATGCTTTAATCATTATCAGCAACATCTTAAACTTTTCAGTTGCTTCCACAGCATGAGGAATGTTGGCAGGCATAATAATCAATTGCCCTTCGCTCACCTTATGTTCCTTTTTATCTATAATAATTGTACCTGAACCTTCCAAAACCTGGACAATGGCATCGAAGGGAGCTGAATGTTCACTTAGGTTTTGTCCTTTATCAAATGCAAACAAGGTAAGATTTCCTTTTTCATTTCGTGTAATAATTTTGCTTACAGTTGAGCCATCGGAATAATCAACCATGTCTTTCAGGTTGTAAACTTCTGCGGTTTTAAATATCTTTTCAATCATAGCTAATTACGTTTTTAAATAGAACGCTACAAATCTGTTTTGCAGCGTTCTACATGAGTATGTTTTATATTAAGCCAAATGAAGCTTCAAATCTTCTTCAACTGTTCCAATTCCGGCTATTCCAAAGTTCTCAACCAAAACATTCACAACATTTGGAGAAAGGAAAGCTGGTAATGTTGGCCCCAGGTGAATGTTTTTCACACCTAAGTGTAAAAGAGCTAATAATACAATCACAGCCTTTTGCTCGTACCATGCAATGTTATAGGCAATTGGCAGTTCGTTAATATCATTCAATTCAAATACCTCTTTCAATTTAAGAGCCACAACAGCCAAAGAGTATGAATCATTACATTGTCCTGCATCCAAAACACGAGGAATACCGCCGATATCGCCTAATGGTAATTTGTTGTAACGATATTTCGCACATCCTGCGGTAAGAATAACAGTATCTTGTGGTAATTGGTCAGCAAAATCAGTATAGTATTCACGTCCTTTCATTCTACCATCACATCCTGCCATTACAAGGAATTTCTTGATTGCACCTGTTTTAACAGCATCAACTACTTTGTCGGCCAATTGTAAAACCTGGTTGTGTGCAAATCCACCAACAATTTCTCCTGTTTCAATCTCGGTTGGAGCAGGTAATTTCTTAGCGTGTTCAATAATTACAGAAAAATCTTTTGGTTGACCATCTTTTCTATCAGCAATATGAGTACAACCATCAAAGCCTGACGCACCTGTGGTGTAAACTCTGTCTTTGTAACTATCCTTTGGTGGAACAATACAGTTTGTAGTGAATAGGATTGCTCCGTTAAATGATTCAAATTCTTCTTTTTGTTTCCACCATGCATTACCATAGTTTCCTACAAAGTGTTCGTACTTTTTAAATGCGGGGTAATAGTGAGCGGGTAACATTTCACTGTGTGTATAAACATCAACTCCGGTTCCATCGGTTTGCTTTAACAGCTCTTCCATATCTTTCAAGTCGTGACCGCTGATAAGGATTGCCGGATTATTACGCACACCAATATTTACTTTTGTGATTTCAGGATTTCCGTATGATTCGGTATTTGCTTTGTCTAATAAAGCCATTACATTTACCCCATACTCACCGCATTCCAAAGTTAAGCCAACCAATTCATCAACAGTAATGTCAGTTCTGGTAGTAGCAACTAATGCCTTGTGCATAAATGCAAATACTTTCTCGTCAATATAACCTAAATTAAAAGCATGTTCGGCGTAAGCAGCCATCCCTTTTAATCCGTAGGTTAACAACTCTTTTAATGAACGAATATCCTCGTTTTGCTCTGTTAATATTCCAACAATTTCACTTTTAGCTTTAATTGCTTCATCACTCTCTGCAACCCATGTAGCATTAGCAGGAAGGCTTGGAATTGCAACACCTTTATCTTCCAATTCTTTCTTTAAAGCATCACGAACCTGAATACCTTCAATAATTTTATTGGTGATTTTATTATCATCGAAATTAGCGTTGGTAATAGTTACAAATAAGGCTTCAAATACAAATTTATCGGCTTTGTCAATCGCAACAGAATTCTTCTTTGCAATTTCAGTAACCAATGATACACCTTTGGTTACATACACTAATAAATCCTGTAGGTTAGCTGTTGAATCTTCTTTTCCACAAACTCCTTTGATGGTACAACCTTCTCCTTTTGCAGCTTCCTGACATTGGTAACAAAACATGCTCATAATCTTATCTTTTTTAAATTTTTATTCTAAATCAACGATACAAAGTTCTGTCATTTTGAAAGCAATAGCTGTAACATATGTTACAGGAAGGGCATTTTTTTCTAACTTTATCGAAAATAAATATCTAAGTCACAGTTTATGGGAAGTACAGCTACAGAGGATAATAATTTCAATGAAAAATATATTCAGCCTTGTAATGATAAATGTAGTTTTTGCTTTTTAAACTATGTTGATGCACTGAAATCGAGCTATATTTTTAAAGATTTAAAGGCTGAGGCCATTGGTGAGATAATTAAAAAAGTCCATCACCAGGTAAAAACATACAAAAAAGATGAACTGATTGCAAGTAGTGGTGATACATGCAACAGCCTCAGAATAATTGTTAAAGGAGCTGCTGTTGGCGAAATGATGGATTTTCAGGGAAAGTCTTTGCGTATTGAAGAACTTCATGCCCCTGATACAATAGCTTCTGCATTCTTATTTGGTGAGGATAATACACTCCCTGTTGATGTGATTGCCATTGAAGAAACCAAAATCTTGTTTATACCGAGACAAGACCTGATGAACTTGTTTTGTAACGAAAATACTGTGCTAAAGAACTATCTCGATATTATATCCAACAGGGCACAGAAACTCACAAAAAAGATTAAGCTTCTGGGCTTACAATCCATTAGAGGCAAATTTGCAAATTATCTGCTAGAACATGTTAGACGAGAAGGTAAAATGGAATTTACAATTAAAAACTCACAAAGTGAACTTGCCAATATGTTCGGAATTTCACGTCCATCGCTGGGAAGGGTAATACGCGAAATGCATAATGAGGGCATTATCGAAGCAGATGGACGAAATATAAAAATTGTGGATAAAAAAGCCCTTTCGGGATTGTTGAAGTAAAAACAAGCAATGGCCTTTCAAATCATTGCTTGGTAAGTTTATTCGTCCCAAAACAAGTGTATTCCTTATTGGGAAATGAAACATCAAATGTCGTTTCTATTTCCGTTTCTGAGAGCTTTTTTATAATCCAGCGAGCTTTTCCTCCGGGTACAAAGTTTTCGATAAATTCGGTATTGAACACCAATGTTGTATCGTTCGATAAGGAATCAACCAGTACATACTGGTTATAATATCCTTCGCTGTTGAATTGCCGAAAGACAATTGCACTTCGGGTTTTATCAAAACTTATAAAGCCTTTGTCAATATGATGTTCACCTTCCGGATTCTTTTCTGTGGGTTCGAATTTAGATTCATTGCTTACTTCAATGTAATTGTTATCCATAACCAAATTGAAACTCGATTCAATGACTGAGTTATTATTACCGAAGCCGGAACCTGTTCCATGCCAATTCCCCAATAGAAATTCTAATCGTTTAAACTTATTGTCCTGAGATTGCCCCAATTGAACAATAAACACCAGGCAAACTAGTGTTAATATTATTTGCTTCATATTTTCGTTATGAATGATTTCTGAAATACACGAAAAATTCTTCTTCACCCTTTTTGTCAAGCCAATGCTCATAGTTCAAACTTAGTGATTTATCAATAAGTGGAGCCGGAATAAAAGGTGCAATTACTTTTAATATTTTTCCTGGTTCAAGTTTCTTCAATAAAGCTAATACTTCATGCACTGGCTGTTCGCCTGCATTTAGCATTTCTCTTATGTCTATTGATTCAGAGATATTCGATTCAACAAACCAATCAGGTTTTTCAGTAGTATAATTGCTGTCTTCTGCTTCAATTGAGTCGGTTGCTGTTTGCCCAACTTCTGCACGAAGCTTGTTTATGAGTTCTTCAACTTTGATACCACCAATTACAGATGCCTGACTTAAAGTAGTAATCTTTGTAATGGTTTTTCGCAATACTGGATTCTTCAACTTTTTGAACGGTGGAGCAACAGCTATTAGCACATCCTCTAACTGAGGATATGCTTCCAATAAATCGAATATCTTTGTTTTGGGGGTAATTATCAGTTTATCCATTATTTTCTTCTTTATCGTCAGTATATTCTAAAATTCGTCTTTCACCTTCCAATGCCCTGTTTTCTGATAAATCCTGTGAAACTTCAAGTGTGCCAAGGTATTCACCATCTTCGCCACGCAAGGCAAAATATTCAATCTTTATAAACTTGCCTTTCATCTGAATCCAGAAAGGTGCGTGTGAAGCTTTACCCGATTTAAAATCTTCCAGAATTTTCTCGACAATATGTGTGCTTCCGGGAGGGTGACACAAACGCACATCACGATTGATAATTGAACGGTTGCGGACGAATATGCGCTCCTTTCCTTGTGTGAAATATTTTACTTTGTCGTTTTTATCTACAAAGGTCATATCGAATGGAACGGAATTTAGAATTGCCATTATTTCTTTTGCAGAGAAACTGCCTGATGGTAATTGAATGTTTCCGTCAGAAGAAACTCCTGTTTCATCTTTATCATCTGTCAATCCTTCGGGCTTCCATTCAACTTGTGGGTCATACAGGCAAAAACCAAATTCCAGCGTTTGTTTATGAATGCTCCACCAATCCTCTTTAGTTAGCACATCCATACTCATAGGAAACAGAATTTCTTCCTCTTTCTGTACCATATCAATTACTGCTTGCAGAGTCGGGAAAAACAACAAATCGAGAGAATCAACTAAATCGGTCTTAGTAATATCTTTTGAGTTTAAAACCTCGATACAACCTTTCAACTGTTCCCTTATTTCATCATGTTTGCCCCACATAACTTTGGGCGGGCCAGTAATTTCATTTTTCTCTAAGTGTGGAAATACAAGGTACTCTTTACGGAGGTAGTGCTTGTCAACATCCATTAATTGATTAAACACACCTTGCAATCCGAATATAAATTGCTGAAACTCCGAATCATCAACTGCACTTAATGCCTTTAAAAGGGTTTTCGCTTTTTCGGCTACTTTCTTCAGCTCAATATTCTCATTCTTGAAAACATCAACCGGATGCCCGGCAGGAATATCTTTTGCTCCGCTTAAATCTACGTTGCCTTCGAGAACCGAACCATGTACATCACAAAGTTTCAAAACTTCTTCTTCGGGTAAGCCTTCCTGCATTAGTTCCTGTTCAACTTCTACTACTTCACCGTAAGGAATAATTTTTAGCGTTTCAACCAGTTCTTTTTTTACAGCTTCTGCCGATTCACCTTCGTGTAATTTTAGAATAAGTTCTTTTAATCGCTCTTTACGATACTTTGAATTATTAATAAGTTCGCTCATGCTATTTTATTTTAATTAAACACTTTTATAAAAGTCGAATGGCTCTTTGCATTACCAAAGGTTATTTATTCAAATCGCTGAAATTTATCTTATAACTTTCCGCCGTCAATATCAAAAGGAAATCACTTCCCCAACCACTCGCCCATGGTTTAAATTCCTGAGGTTTGATAGTCTCAAAATCACCAATATATTTTGTTCTTCCACTTCGCGGATTAAACCAATACGCATTTATCCTATTCGAATCTATTTTTGATAAATCAATTTTTATTGGGTTTCCAATTGGCGAATAGGCAACAACTACTTGTTTATCAGAATCAATAGCACATAAAATATATGATTCGTCCTCAGGATTAGAATTTAGTACTAAATTCTGATTAAGATTCATTTTCTGCCAAGGAAGTTTCTCGAAAATATATCTCATGTACCCCATTTGAGAAGAACCAGGTAGCTGAAGTGCAGCTTGCCAATCTGTCCGGGCATTGATAATGGGTATTTTGCTGATATCATACATTTGCCAAATATCATTACAACCGTATGTGTATCCGGCGGCTCCAGCAATTACACTCCAATATGCAGAAATTCTCACATCAGCATCGTCAAGCCAGCCGTGTGACTTCTCTTCCCAAAATCGGTCTGGTATGTTTTCATATCTCGCTTCACCGTTAATTATGGGTCGCATTGCTGAGGATTTTCTACTATCTGTAACATATGAATACTCTCTTGCAGTTCTGCTATGTCCACTTTGAAACATATCAAAATCGAGCCAATGATCATTCAGAAAATCTGTAGCTTTTTTGCCCCCAACAGGGTGAAATGACATCAAATGTTTGTTATCCACCTCTCGGATACCTTCTGCCATTGCTCGTATTATTTTATAATGGTTTTCATTTTCAAGAGCTCTGTCTCCTCCAAGAATCCAAATAAGGTTATTATAATTGAGATACCGTCTGGCAATAAGTTCTCCGTAAACAGTCGCATTTTCAGGATTGAAAATCTCAGGACCAGCTCCCCATTTTTTATTAAACTTATCACCCCAGGATGGCAGTAAAGCAATATAAAGGCCCAGTTCATTGGCTTTATTTAGTACATAATCAACATGTTTAAAATATTGATCATTTAATTTTGTCGGGTTATTATTTAATAGAGGTTTTTCTCCGTAAGCATTTGGAGTATTCAATCCGTCCAGTTCGGCAAGAATTACAGTTTGTATAACTGTAAATCCCTTATTAGCCCTATCAGTGAGGTACTGGTCAACTTGTTCTCTGTCTAATCGATGAATCAATTCCCATGCAGTTCCTCCTAACCAAAAAAATGGTTTATTGTCTTCGGTCACAAAATAACTACTATCATTACTAATTTTCAGCAAAGCTAGTTCCTGTCCACAACTTATATGAGTTATCAAGATGCTGACAAAAATTAAAAGTGTTTGTTTCATTATTGCTCTTTCTTTTAATGTTTGGAAACAATAATATATAAAAGTTACAACAATTTAACGAGCTTTCGGTTTCCTGAACTTCTTTCTCCAAAGCAAATATCCGCTCAATACAACCATAACGCTTACCAATCCTGATAAGGGAACCAGGAGAATGTAAAAGTTACCAAGAAGAAATCGAAAAAAACGTCCTGTGTGAATTTCAAGTGATAAGTTCCAGAGTGACATTTTCGATTCTTTAAGGACATTATTTGGCATTTCCGGAAATAACTTATCGTGATACAAAGGAATGGCTCCTTTGTCATAGTCAATCATATATTGTTTGCCGTCCAAATCAGTTATCAATCCTGTAACTTTAAAATCGCCAATAGGTCTGCCAGTTGTATTTCCTGCATATAAAGTACCTTTTGCATAGTTGTAAATCTCAGGATGAGCCGGATGCCATAAGAACAAACCGCTGAACGAACCTATAATGTATGCTCCATCATTGAAAGGTTCAAGCACATTAATTCCCATAACACTTATCGGAGGCTGAACTTTAAAAACTATTGGAGCCAGATTATCTTTTTCCATATAATAGATTCCTTCCGATGTTGCCAAAAGAAAATCATTTCGTTGTTCATCAAATTTTAAGTCTCTTAATTTATCGTACCAGGGATTAGGCTGGTCGAGATGAGAATATTTTACCGGGCTTACTTTTGAATAGGCAATAGCAATAAGCAAAGGAGGACGTAAGAACATGCCTGTAAAAAACAAAACTATCAGGCAAACAAATAACCAGGCTCCTGTTTTATTGTGCCATTTTAACGACCATCGGTTCGTCTTTACAATTGATGTGACTGTTTTCGACTTTTTCTTTCTACGCTTTATCCATCCGGGGAAAAAGAAGTAAAAAATTCCGGTAATCGATAAAAAGATAGTTACTAATCCTAACACATCAACAAACAGCTTTCCGGGAATCCCAAAAATTTCACCTGAATGAATTTGCCACATGGTCTCAAAAAGCGAAACTTTATTATTGTAATTTAGTGGCTGCCTTAGTTCAATTTTCTGAAATTGGGTGTTGATACCTTCCGACTTTCCTTTAAAGAGATATGAGCGATTTAAAACATAGAGTGTATCTTCAATGCTTTCAATAGCAACAAAACGTTTAATGTCCACATCTAGGTCAAACTTATTCCATTGACTTCTGGCTCTATCAAAAGAAAATAGTCCGAATTGAGTTGCAGCGTATAAATTTCCATCGGTTGAAAGATGTAAGTCAAAAATTTTACGATTGTCGCTACCATGTGGAAAACCATTATTGAATGAGTGATAATTCGTAAAAGTAGAATCTGTAAGCCATACACCAATATTACCAAAGACCAATATACTATCTGAACTTATAATAAGATTACCCTTAATGGCACTATTGTTCCAATTCTTGTAACGGAAATCATTTGGGAGGCTACTTCGCGAAACATCAATGCCTGAGAAAAACTCACGATGATTCATAATGATGCCTGTAACCGAGAAATATAAAAGCAGAAAGGCAATGATTAGCCCTGGCCACTTATGAAGCTTTTTATAAAGTTTTCCCATTTATCAATCAGTCTAAACGTTCGTTCTTATTTAAATTACAGCATCTTAAAAATCGTCAATGCTGAATATTGTTTTTTTAATCTCTTTAAAAAGTCTTAAATTTATTAGATGCAATTTTATGAAATAGAAAAATCATAAGCTGTAACATATGGTACAGTTTCTTTGTTTGTGACAACCTATATTTGTATTGCAAGATTGAATATTCATTAATTTGTTTTAATGAAAATGCGGGGAGGATAGTTTTACTATAATGAAACTAAAGACTATGATTCTATTGAAAAAAATTTTACCTCCGGATAAATGGCGAATTCCAGTCATTATTGTTACCGCTATCTTAGTTGGTCTTTTTTTCTTTCTATTTTACATCTCCAACGCATCATCTTATTTATCTGATGAGCCAAAAACCTGTGTTAACTGTCACATTATGGCTCCTCAATATGCAACCTGGATGCATAGCTCCCATAGAGAATGGGCTAACTGTAATGACTGTCACGTACCTCACAATAACGTACTCAATAAATATTATTTCAAAGGGAAAGATGGTATGAGACATGCAACCATTTTTACTATGAGAGCAGAACCTCAGGTCATCCAAATTAAGGATGCTGGACATCAGGTTGTTCAGCAAAATTGTATTCGATGCCACAGTGACCTTATTACAGATTCAAAAATGAATACCATACATGCCGACTTTCATTCAAACAGAACGGACAGAACATGTTGGGAATGCCATCGTGAAGTTCCCCATGGCAGGGTGAACAGTCTTTCGAGTACGCCTAATGCAAAAGTACCATTGCCTGAAAGTCCTGTACCCGATTGGTTAAAAGAAGCACTAAAAGAAACTAATTAGCATAACCATATGAAATCATTCAGCGAACAAATCAAAGAAAAACCCTGGAAAGGCTGGATTCTTTTCCTCGGAACAATAATAGTTGTATTCCTTTTAGGATTGTTAGCATCAAGTGTTGTAGAAAGAAGAAGCGAAGCGGTGTTTGCCTATGCACCCAAAAACGATTTTTCTCAGTTTGAACCCCGTAATGAAAAGTGGGGAGCTAATTTTCCTCGTGAATTCGAATCATACTATAACACTTCTGATACAACATTTAGAAGTAAATACAATGGTTCTGCAACTATAGATGAATTGGAGGAAGACCCAAGGATGGTTGTGCTTTGGGCTGGATATGGTTTTTCTAAAGAATATAACCAGGGGCGAGGCCACTATTATGCGGTAAATGATGTCCGTAATATTTTAAGAACTGGCGCACCAAATGATAGTGTAAAAAGTCCAATGCCAAATACTTGCTGGACATGTAAAAGCCCCGATGTTCCAAGAATGATGAATGAAGTGGGGATTGCAGAGTTTTATAAAGGTTCATGGGAAAAATGGGGAGCTGAAATAGTTAACCCAATTGGTTGTGCCGATTGCCATGATGTGAATACCATGCAGTTACGCATTTCTCGTCCGGCATTGATTGAAGCATTTGAAAGACAAGGAAAAGACATAAGTAAAGCCACGCATCAGGAAATGCGAACTTTAGTTTGCGCCCAATGTCATGTCGAATATTACTTCAATAAGGATAAAATTGAAGGTGTTCCTTACCTTACTTTCCCCTGGGATAATGGAATGACCGTTGAAGCCGCAGAAGAATACTATGACAATATGAACTTTAGTGACTGGACGCATCAATTAAGTAAGGCTCCGATGCTAAAAGCGCAACATCCGGGTTATGAAACTTACTTAACAGGAGTTCATGCTCAACGAGGGGTTTCATGCGCCGATTGTCATATGCCTTATAAGAGCGAAGGGGGAGTAAAATTTACCGACCATCATATTCAAAGTCCGCTTAATAATGTGGCTAATTCATGCCAGGTTTGCCATCGTGAAGAAGCCCACAAACTCATTGCCGATGTATATTCTCGTCAGGATAAAATAAAAGAAAACGTAAACATACTTGAAGATTTATTGGTGAAAGCACATGTAGAAGCTAAAGCAGCATGGGACAAAGGTGCAAACGAAAAACAAATGCAACCCATACTTATGGATATACGACACGCTCAATGGCGTTGGGATTATTCTGTAGCAGCACATGGCGCATCATTCCATTCTCCAGTTGAAACTGGTCGAATTGTATCATCAGGAATTAATATTGCACAAGAGGCAAGAATCAAGCTTACCCGCTTATTAGCCGACCTTGGTTATAATAAAGAGGTTGAAATGCCTGATATATCTACTAAAGCGAAGGCACAACAGTACATAGGCTTGGATATGGCTAAATTAAATGCTGATAAAGCAGAATTTCTTGAAACAGTAGTTCCTAAATGGCTTGAAGAAGCTAGTCAAAGAGAATCAAAATATTAGAATAAAGACCTTGCAAAATACTAAAGAAAAGAAAAGCTTGTGGGTACTTCCCTGGAGGTACTCAGAAAGCTTCCTGATAGCTTTTGCCCTGCTTTTGGCATCATTGGGCCTTGAATTTATAACAGGAACAAAAGCTCCCAAAATTTCATGGCCAGCCAATGTTATTTCACTTGTTCTTTTAGCAAACATCTCGTTATTGCTGTACCTGTTATCAAAAAAAAGAACGTTTTTCAAATGGTTTTATAGCGTTCCTGCATCTATTGCAGGGATAATATTGTTCGTTGTACCATCTCTTTCAATGGCTTTAGTTCCACAAAGACAAACAGATTCGTTGTTTTTTCTGTTTGATGTAACATCAAGCTGGACTTACACAATTGGTGTGACTTTCTTTTTAATCATACTTGGTACAGTAACCATAAAAAGGATTACAAAATTATCAAAAAGAAATATTGGATTCTTTCTAAACCATTTCGGTTTATGGCTGTGTATTGCAGCAGCTCATTTAGGTGCAGGAGACATACAAAAACTGAATATGTATCTTGAAGAAGGCAAAACTATCTGGTATGGAGTTGAGAACGGAAACAGTACAGAAGAATTGAATTTTGCCATTAAGCTACGAGATTTCTCCATTGAAGAATATCCAGCGAAAATTGCATTCGTTGATAACAAAACCGGGGAGATAATCAATCAAAACAACAAACCTTTAATGATAGACCCAAACAAGGGCTTGCAATTCAACTATAAGGATTACGATTTTAAGATTGAAAAGCTTTTAATGAGTTCTGCGCCTGTTTTAAATAGGTTTGAACCTGTGTTGGGGATGGGGGCAACACAATCAACGATGATAACAAAGTCATACAACGGAATGGTTGATACATTCTGGATTTCAAGTCCGAGTATTTTATACCATCAGGTAATGTACTCGATAGATTCAAGCACTATCATGCTTATGACCGAACCCGAAGCAAAACGATTCCTGTCTGAAATAACGGTTTATGAAAAAGCCGGAGCAGTATATGATACCATCATCGAGGTAAATAAACCAATCAAGATTTCCGGATGGAAGATTTATCAAACAAGTTATGATGAAACAATGGGACGTTGGTCAACGAAAAGCATTTTGGAACTGGTTAAAGACCCTTGGTTGCCGTCGGTATATTTGGGATTCTTCTTACTCATTGCAGGAACTTTCTATCTGATATGGACTGGTAAAAGGAAGGAGGAAGTGTAATGTGGCATAATTTTGAAATATTCGCAATTATTTCGGTGGTAGCATGGATTTTGGCTATTGGCACTTCACTTTCTGACAAGATGGGCAAAATCGCCAATTTGACTGCAATCCTTGGAACTTTAAGTCTGGCTGTATTTATCGTTTTACTTTGGACTAATCTTCATCGCCCACCATTAAGAACTCTTGGAGAGACAAGACTTTGGTATTCATTCTTCCTGGCAATTTCAGGCTATGTAATATTTAAGCGATGGAAAATCAAGCTAATGCTTATGTATTCACTTGGTATGGCTATTCTATTTTTATTATTGAACTACCTAAATCCTGATATTCACAGTAAAACACTAATGCCAGCATTGCAAAGCATTTGGTTTGTACCTCATGTAATTGTGTATATGATTGCTTACGCATTATTGGGCTTATCTGCACTTTTCGGGTTGCTTGGATTATATGTCATTAGAAAAGATAATCTGAAAGAGGATTTTGTATTAAAAACAGATAACATAGTCTATGTCGGCTTTGGCTTCCTCACGTTAGGGCTTATTTTTGGGGCTTTATGGGCAAAAGAAGCATGGGGGCATTATTGGACTTGGGATCCCAAAGAGACATGGGCATTTCTTACTTGGGCAGTTTACCTGATTTATATTCATTTCAGGATAAAAAGTAATCTAAGCCACAAAAAAGTCTTTCTGATTTTACTGTTGGCATTTGTAGTATTACTCATTTGTTGGTTTGGAATCAATTACCTTCCGGCAGCGCAAAATAGTGTGCATGTTTATTCGAGTTAAACAATTCACGATGAAATGAGTTTTCTTCCTATTGAATTAAATACCTATGGTTGTAAGAAAGATAAAGAGAAGCATACGCTTTTCTAAATATGTAATATACAGGGAAACTCTAATAGATTACAAAGAGTTTCTATGGTCATTTATTGGTGCGTTTGTCGGTATCGGATTAATCGCATTTATACAAAGCACTCATCTTAGCGAGTTAGAAAATATATTTCTTATCGGTTCATTTGGAGCATCTAGTGTTTTGATATACGGAGCAGTTGAAAGTCCTTTAGCGCAACCACGGAATCTCATTGGGGGACATTTTATTTCTGCAATAATTGGAGTAACCATTTTTAAAATATTACCAGAAATAATATGGATTACAGCACCGTTAGCTGTTGCTACTTCAATAGTTGCAATGCAATTATCAAAAACGCTACATCCTCCCGGCGGAGCTACTGCATTAATTGCAGTTATTGGTACTGAGAAAGTCAAAGCTATCGGATATTTTTATGCAATTTCTCCAGTCTTATCAGGAGCTTTTATCTTATTTCTTGTTGCGTTAGTTTTTAATAACATGACTAAACACAGGACTTATCCAACCAATGGTAGAGTTAGAGGAGTTTTGAGAAAAATTAAATTAAAAATCAGTAACTATAAACCGTTTCGATAATAACATAGCTATTAAAAAAATATAGCCACAACCATTTTTAATGCTATGGTATTTAGTGAAGATATTTACTTGAAAATTCTTATAAAGTAAATCTATATTTTGTTGACGTATTGATTTTTACATCTCTCCATTTACAATATTTACAAAGTTTACATGAAATTGTAAGTGTTGGCTTACATTCTCATATTTCCTGAAATAAATACAATTGACCTACCTTAATTTCTGCTTCACATATTTATTCTATATTTGTGAAAATTTTCTCATGTAATAAATATGCAAAGCGTTGAATTTAAGATAGAAAAGACAATTAAGTCAAAACCTAAAGGTTATCTATTGTTTTCCGATGATTTTAGCCATAGAGGTTCGGCTGAATCAATAAGAAAAGCTTTGCAAAACTTAAAAGAAAAAGGTCTGATAAGGTCTGTTGCTCATGGTATATACGTGCGTCCGATAATAGACAAATATATTGGAGAAGTATTGCCTACCGCCGAGGATGTAGCTAAAGCCATTGCCAGACGCGATAAAATTAAACTCATCTCTACAGGAGCATACGCATTACATGCTTTAGGTTTAAGTACACAAGTACCTTTAAAATTAGTTTTCCTCACCGATGGTGCTCCCCGTATTATTAAGGTCGGAAAAAGAACCATAAAACTAAAAAGAACCACTCCTAAAAACCTTAAAGCAAAAGGTAAAATCAGCTCTTTGGTTATACAGGCTTTGCGTGAAATAGGCAAAGATAAAGCCACCGAAGTGGAACTCCGAAAAATTAATACGCTTTTACAGAAAGAAGACCCCAAACTGTTGCAACACGATATTGCATTAGCCCCGGTGTGGATTAGAGAAATAATGAAACAGGCAATTGATAAATAGATAAAAAAAGAATATGTCAGAAGACAAGTTAGATATAAACAGCAATCTATTTGCAGATATTCAACAGCTAATTGACCATGGTAAACAGCAGGTAGCTCAGGCGGTGAATGTTGGAATTACCGCCACATACTGGAACATTGGTAAGCGAATTAAAGAAGATATCCTTGAAAATAAGCGAGCTGATTACGGAAAACAAATTTTGCATGCACTGAGTGCAAAATTAACAACACACTATGGTTCAGGATATTCAGAGAGAAACTTAGCAAACATGGTACGCTTTGCAGAGACTTTTCCTGAATCAGAAATTGTCTCTGCACTGTGGAGACAATTGAGCTGGACTCATTTTAAATCAATCATCTATCTCAAAACAGACTTAGAACGTGAGTTTTATGCACAGATGTGTCGAATTGAAAACTGGAGCACACGTACCCTGCAAAAGAAAATAGACTCAATGCTGTTTGAACGCACAGCTATTAGTAAAAAGCCAGAAGAACTTGCAAAACTTGAACTTCAAGCATTAAAAGAAAGCGATAAACTCTCTCCGGATTTAGTTTTTAAAGACCATTATGTCCTTGACTTCTTAAACCTAAAAGATACTTATGCAGAGAAAGATCTGGAAGCTGCCATACTTAGGGAGATAGAAAACTTCTTAATTGAATTGGGTTCTGGTTTCACCTTTGTTGCCCGTCAAAAACGTATGATAATCGACAATACCGATTTTAATCTTGATTTGTTGTTCTATCACCGGAAATTGAAACGATTAATTGCAATAGACCTTAAAATCGGGAAATTTAAACCTGCCTATAAAGGACAAATGGAACTGTATTTGCGATATCTTGAAAAACACGATACCGAACCGGATGAAGAACGACCAATAGGCTTAATACTTTGTGCTGAAGGAAACCAGGAACAAATAGAGCTTCTTCAATTGGATAAAGCAAACATAAAGGTTGCCGAATACATAACCCAACATTTACCCAAAGAGCTTTTAGCCAAAAAATTGCATCAATTTACAATTACTGCTAAAAGGCTTATTGAAAACCGAGATAAAGAATAAAATATTTTAGACTGATTTTAAGAAAAATACAATATGTCAGAAGACCAGAAGAAATTATTGGAAGCCCAACTTTGGGGCATAGCCAATTTATTAAGAGGCAAGATTAGTGCAGATGATTACCGGGATTATATTCTCGGTTTTATCTTTTATAAGTACCTGAGTGAAAAACAATACTTATATGCCAATGAATTACTTGAAGGAGAAAAGATAACCGATTATATAAAAGTAACTGATACCGAAACCTTAGAAGCCATAAAAGAGGAATCGCTTTTGAAACTGGGTTACTTTTTAAAACCTAAAGAGCTATTTTCTGAATTGGCTAAAAAAGGGAATGCTGATACCGAAAGTGAAAGCAACTATATTATTGAAGACTTGCAAGCCGTGATGAATCACATTGAACAAAGTACAATGGGGACTGAATCCGAGGACGATTTCACGGCTTTATTTGAAGATTTGGATTTAACGTCAACAAAGATTGGTAGGACTGTTGGTGCAAGAAATGAAATTATAGTCAAAATATTGAATCATCTTGATAAAATTGATTTTAAACTACAGGAAGTTGATTCTGATGTATTGGGAGATGCATACGAATATTTAATTGCAAAATTTGCTGCCGGAGCCGGAAAATCTGCCGGAGAATTCTATACTCCCCAACAAGTATCTAAAATACTGGCTAAGATTGTTACCAGCGGAAAGAAGAAATTAAAATCGGTTTATGACCCAACATGCGGTTCCGGTTCTTTGTTGTTGCGTGTAGCTAAAGAGGTTGAAGTTGTTGACGAATACTACGGACAGGAACTTAACCGTACAACATTCAACCTTGCTCGCATGAACATGATTTTGCACGATGTTCATTACCGTAATTTCGATATTCGCCAGGAAGATACTTTAGAAAACCCACAACATCTCGACAAGCGTTTTGAGGCTGTGGTTGCTAATCCCCCATTCTCAGCTCATTGGAAAAGCGATGAAAATCCATTGAACAGCACCGATGAACGTTTTAGTCAATACGGTAAATTGGCACCAAAAACTAAAGCTGATTATGCCTTTGTTACCCACATGGTTCACCAATTAGCCGATAACGGAACAATGGCTACAGTATTACCTCACGGAGTTTTGTTTCGTGGTGCTGCCGAAGGTGTTATTCGCAGGTATCTAATTGAAGACCGCAATTATCTTGATGCTGTAATAGGTTTACCTGCCAATATTTTCTATGGAACATCTATACCAACCTGTATTTTGGTATTTAAAAAGTGCCGTGAAGTTGATGACAATGTGGTATTTATTGATGCCAGTGGCGATGACCACTTTATTAAAGTTGGTAATCAAAATGAATTGAGGGATTGTGATGTTGAGAAAATTGTAACCACATATCGAAATCGTGAAGCCATTGATAAGTACTCCTACCTTGCGTCTTTAGAAGAGATTGCAGAGAACGATTATAACCTAAACATTCCTCGCTATGTTGATACATTTGAAGAGGAAGAGCCTGTGGATATTTATGCGGTAATGCAGGAAATTAAAACACTGGAAGCCAAACGCTCAGAACTGGACGTTGAAATTAACGGCTATTTTCAGGAATTGGGATTGAGTTTTTTTTAATCTAACTGAATCCTTAATGTTATTTAATTAAGAAAGAAAATAGTTGAAATGAAAGAAAATAGAAAAAATACACCCAATGTTCCAAATTTGAGATTCCCAGAGTTTGAGGGAGAATGGAAAATTAAAACACTGGAGAATCATACTGCAAAAATTGGGGATGGAATTCATGGTACGCCAAAATATGATGATAATGGAGAATATTATTTTATTAATGGGAATAACTTGGTAGATGGTAATATTAAAATAAATGAACAGACAAAAAGGGTATCTGATGATGAAGCGATAAAACATAAAAGAGACTTGGGATCTCACACCTTACTTTTGTCAATTAATGGTACAGTTGGGAATGTTGCTTTTTACAAAGAAGAAAAAGTAATGTTAGGGAAAAGTGCAGCATATTTAAATATTGAAGCCTATATTGATGTTAATTTTATTTATCATGTTTTAAACACACCCAAAACACAATATTTCTTTTATTCCGAACTAACTGGAACTACAATCAAGAACCTTTCTCTAAAATCCATTCGTGAAACACGAATAGCATTACCAATCTTGGAGGAACAAACTAAAATTGCAGATTTTCTTCAAAAAATTGATAAACGTATTGATACCCAAAGCAAAATCATTGAGGATTATAAATTCCTTAAAAAAGGCTTGATGCAAAAAATCTTTAATCAAGAACTTAGGTTCAAAGATAACCAAGGCAATCTTTATGCAGATTGGTCAGAAAAAAAGCTTGGGGAAGTTCTTAAAATTGGTAGTGGTAAAGACTATAAGCACCTAAAATCAGGGAATATTCCTGTCTATGGAACAGGAGGATATATGACATCTGTTGATGATTATCTATTTGAAGGCAAAAGTGTAGGAATTGGAAGAAAAGGAACCATTGACAAACCTGTCTTTCTTGATGGTAAGTTTTGGACAGTTGATACCTTATTTTATACACATTCTTTTGATGGTGTTACTCCATATTTCGCATACCTACTCTTTCAACGCATAAATTGGTTAAAATTTAACGAAGCCTCAGGTGTACCAAGCCTATCAAAAGCAACTATTGAAAAAATAAAAGTTAGAATTCCCGAAATAGCAGAACAACAGAAAATTTCTTCAATGCTTTCAGCTATTGATGAAAAAATAGTAGTTGAATCAAAACAACTTGAAAATTTGAAGACTCAAAAACAATATTTACTACAAAACCTGTTCGTTTAAACAAACAGGTTTTGTAATAGGTGTTTTTTCTGCTGTTTGTAATGCGTTAAAATCTGCTTTTCTTTCTCAAGTCTTTCATCAAATGATGAAAGGAATTTAGCAATTTTTGATTGCTCTTGAATTGAAGGTATTTGAATACGTATCTTTTGCATTTCTCCTTTTGAGATTTCAATAAACGTTGAACCTGAAGATTTTCTAATGAATTTCTTTTTATGAGCTTTTAACCAATAATATAAAAATTCAGTTTCGTATTTTTCATTAGGTAAGAATGATTGAAAGCCTTGATTTGTTGAACATTCAACTTTTGTAATTCCAACATCCCCAATTGTAGCCCTGCTTGTAAAAAGTAAAGTGTTTTTAGGAAGTATTTTAGCAGATGACTTTTGTATTCCTAAGGCTGTAACCTTCCTATTGCTTTCTTCAATATATTTTTGCTTTATTTCAGTTGGGGTGAACCAATTAAAATTTCCATTCCAATATTCTGGTTTTGTAGTTTCTGGAGTACCACCTCCAACTATTTCAGCAATTTCACCTAACCTTTTCTTTTTCCATTCTGAAAAATCGTTTCCATTTTCATCTCTAAATCGCAATTGTTGTGAAAAAATCTGCCGTATCAATCCTTTCATTAAGGATTCTTGATGTTCTATGATTTTGCTTTGAGTATTGATTCTGTCTGTAATAACAGATAGCAAGGCTGCGATTTTGGTTTGTTCAGGAAGAGTTGGGGTATTAAATTTGAAATTATTAATTTGAGCTAAACTCAAGTTGGGTTGAGCACCAACACTCATACTTTGAAAAATGTATTTTTTCATAGTTGCTGAACCGAGTACAAATAGTAAAAAGTCTTTTTGTGATTTTTCTTTTAACCGGATAATAGCAAGAGCTTGGTTTGTATTTGCAGGCAAGATATCATTTGTAACAATCCCTATTTTTCCAACTGTTGCTCCTGCAATAGCAAATAAGATATCGTCCTGTTCTAAAATTGACCTACGTAATTCGTTATTGTGTATTTCTGAGGTGATTGTGGCGCAATTCTCCTTTAAAATATAGATACCATTTAATGATTCTATTTTTACGAAATTAACATCACCTTTTGAGAATTCTTTGGGTGTTGTTCCTTTTGTTATTAATGAGCATAAATCATTTAAAATTATTGAATGCCACTCTCCACTAAACTCTGGGAATCTCAAATTTGGAACATTGAGGAATAAAGAATATAAAATGCTCTAATAGTTTCCTTTGCGCTTTTTAATCTTAAAAAGTGTATATGAAAAACCAGGAAAAAATCTCAACAATCAGCCAATTATGGTTGAAAGACAAAAAGCAGTATGTTAAAAAATCAACAATCTCGGCTTATATGTTATTAGTAAAAAACCATGTGCAACCAGCTTTTGGCGAAAATTATCAAATAATGGAAGATGAAGTACAAGCCTTTGTTTTTAGGAAATTAAACGAAGGATTAAGCAAAAAAACAATAATGGATATACTTATTGTTTTGAAAATGATTCTCAAGTATGGAGCAAAACAAAACCTGTTACAGTACGAACCGTTTGAAATTCGATATCCTACAGACCAAAAAAGTCAGCAATTGGAGGTTTTCACCAGAAACGACCAAAAGAAAATAATGAACTACGTTCAGGAGCATTTTACTTTCCGGAATTTAGGTATTTACTTATGCCTAACGACAGGATTGCGAATTGGTGAAGTTTGCGCACTTACCTGGGAAGATATAAATACAGAAACAGGATTGATAAGTGTCAACAAAACAATTCAGCGTATTTACACTATGGAAAACAATATTGGCAAAACAGAGCTTATTATCGACAGTCCTAAGACCAAAAACTCAGTTCGTGAGATACCTATGAACCGTGAATTATTACGAATGGTGAAATCCGTTAAAAAGATAGTCAATGCATCCTTTTTCGTATTAACAAACGAAATTAAGAGTACAGAACCTCGCACCTACCGTAATTATTACAAAAGCTTTGTGGATAATCTTGGTGTACCACATTTGAAATTTCATAGTTTACGCCACACTTTTGCCACACGCTGCATTGAAAGCAATTGCGATTATAAAACAGTAAGTGTGTTATTGGGGCATTCAAATATTAGCACAACATTAAACCTTTATGTTCATCCCAACACCGAACAAAAGAAAAAAGCAATAAACCAAATGTTTAGGTCGCTCAATTAATTAGGTTAAAACCTTGATAATAACAAAAAAGCAATTAGGATACATATTTCTTATAAGTTATAGCTATTTTTGACATTTGGCTATAGAACTAAACGAAATATGTCTACTCAACCTGAACAGATACTAGAAAATAACCTTGTTGCACAGTTACAAAAGTTAGGATATAAAAATATTGTTATTAATGATGAAAGTGATTTATTGACAAACCTGAAATCACAGTTAGAGATTCATAATAAAATTAAACTTTCTGATGGCGATTTTAAACAAATTCTGAACTTCATTAACAAAGGGAATATCTTTGAAAGAGCTAAAATTCTAAGAGACCGGGTTCCCTACATCAACGATAATGGCGAGCATAAAACGATAGAGTTAATCAATCAAATTCATTGGTGTCAAAATCAATTCCAGGTTACACAACAAGTAACCATTGAGGGAAATTATAAGAATCGTTACGATGTTACAATTCTAATAAATGGTTTGCCTTTGGTTCAGATTGAATTAAAGCGCAGGGGACTTGAATTAAAGGAAGCTTTCAATCAAACCAATCGTTATGAAAGACACTCATATTGGGCTGGCCATGGCTTGTTTCAATTTATTCAGATTTTTGTAATCAGCAACGGGGTTAATACAAAGTATTATGCTAATAGTCCGGTAAAAGCCAGGTCATTTAAACAAACATTTTATTGGAGTGATGTAAATAATAAACTCATTACGCAACTTGTTGATTTCACCAATGTTTTCTTAGAGCCTTGCCATATCTCAAAGATGATTACAAAATATATTGTAATTCATGAATCGGACAAGATATTAATGGTGTTACGCCCTTATCAGTTTTATGCAGTAGAAGCCATTGTTGAACGAGTTGAAACAACCAGGAAGTTTGGCTACATATGGCATACAACAGGTTCCGGTAAAACGCTTACATCGTTTAAAACAGCTCAAATACTTACAAACTATCCAAAAGTACACAAGGTTGTGTTTGTGGTTGACCGTAAAGACCTCGACTACCAAACCACCAAAGAGTTTAATGCATTTAGCAAAGGGAGTATTGATGGAACAAACAACACCAACAACCTGGTAAAGCAGATGACAGGTGATAACAAACTGATTGTAACCACAATTCAGAAGCTAAACACCGCCATTAGCAAGAAAAGGTATTTGGCTCAAATGGAAACTCAAAGCGACAAGCGTATTGTTTTCATTTTTGATGAGTGTCACCGTTCTCAATTCGGTAAAACACACGATGACATTAAGAATTTCTTTACTAAATGCCAAATGTTTGGTTTCACCGGCACACCTATTTTCGAAGAAAATGCAGGGACTAATGAATTTGGGAAACGGACAACTAAAATGTTGTTTGAGAAAAAGCTGCATCAGTATGTAATTACCGATGCCATTAGAGACGAGAATGTTCTAAAATTTTCAGTTGAGTATATCAGCACTTTCAAAAAGAAAGATAATATTTTAGATATTGAGGTTGAAGCTATTGACGAAGCAGAGGTAATGAATGCTCCAA
Source organism: Carboxylicivirga linearis (assembly GCF_018271995.1). Classification (GTDB taxonomy): domain Bacteria; phylum Bacteroidota; class Bacteroidia; order Bacteroidales; family Marinilabiliaceae; genus Carboxylicivirga; species Carboxylicivirga linearis. Next base: position 11,054 of record NZ_JAGUCO010000033.1, on the reverse strand, counting down.
TTCGGCTTAACAATATAGTGGATTACATTATTGCAAATCATAATAGAAAAACTCATAATAAAGAGTTTACAAGTATTCTTGCTGTATCAAGTATCGACCCCAAAACAGGTTTTAGTCCCGTAGTTGAATACTATAAGTTATTTCAACAAAAGAAAGAACAAGGGCTTCATAATCTAAAAGTAGCAACAATCTTTTCTTATCAGGCCAATGAAGATGACAAAGATGCTGTAGGCAATTTTATAGATGAAGAGTTTGCTTTTGAGTCTGACCAAGTAATGAATATAGCAGCTGAACCACAAGCTGCATATAATACTCAACATTCAAGAGACTATCTTGAAGAGTTTATAGGAAACTATAATAAGGAGTTTGGTACGAATTTCACTACAAAAGACAGTAAAAGCTTTTATAATTACTATAATGATGTTGCTAAGCGAGTAAAACACAAGCAGATTGATATATTACTGGTGGTAAATATGTTTTTAACTGGTTTCGATAGCAAAACGTTAAATACCTTATATGTAGATAAAAATTTGAAATATCACGGTTTAATTCAAGCCTATTCCAGAACGAACCGCATTTTAAATGAGTTAAAATCACAAGGTAACATTGTTTGCTTTAGAAATTTAAAAGGTGCTACCGACAAAGCAATTTCTTTATTTTCAAACATCAATGCTAAGGATGAAATTATAATGCAGCCATACGAAGAGTATGTTGCCAAATTCAACCAGGCATTTGAAGAGTTATTAAAAATAGCCCCAACCGTTGATAGCGTAAACGATTTGATTGATGAAGAACAGGAGCTTGAGTTTATAAAAGCATTCCGTGAGTTGATGCGTTTAAGAAATGTACTTGTTACATTCACTGAGTTTACTTTTGATGATTTATCAATGGAAGAGCAAGGTTTTGAGGATTATAAAAGCAAATATCTTGACTTATACGATAAAGCAAAATCAACACACCAAAAAGAAAAGGTTTCTATACTAGGTGATATTGATTTTGAATTAGAGTTAATTCACCGTGATGAAATTAACGTTGCATATATTTTAAAACTTCTGGCTAAACTTAAAGATTCAACAGAAGAAGAGCAGGAAAAACAGAAAAAAGCTATTCTTGATTTAATGACCGGAGATGCTCGTATGCGTAGTAAACGTGAATTAATCGAGCGATTTATCCAGGAAAATTTACCTTCAATTAAAGATTCTGAAGATATACCTGAAGAATTTGAAAACTACTGGAGCAAAGAAAGAATTGTTGCCATTGAAAAACTTAGTGAAGAAGAGAATCTGGATGCAGAAATGTTACAGGAGGTAATCGGAAACTATATGTTTACCGAGAAAAAGCCGTTACGAGATGATATTATTGGTATGATGAAAAAGAAACCATCCTTGAAGGAACGGAAAACCATTTCAGAAAGAATCACCGAAAAGATTATTGATTTCGTTGATACATTTATAAGTGGTATTTCACGAAGTTGATAAAAGTGAGCATTGATGAAATCTGTAGGTGATAATCATTTACTTTTTCTTCCTAAACTTACATGAATTTCTATCTTTATTGAGCTTCACCAAAAGGTATAATAATTACGATTGTGCCTAAAAATTACACATAACACTTAAAATTAAGCCTCTAAAGAGGCTTATCGTGTTTATAACCTCTTCGTTTTCTTTGATTTACAGCCACTTGTTACCAAAAGTAAAGGGAGTACATACAAAGCATAAGTATTGGTAGAATTCAAAATAGTATATTTAACCTTTATTAATTTCACAATATTAAAATCCATAAAAACTAAAATGAAAAGAAAACTAATGTTTTGCTACTTGCTAATAATCACAACAATCACATTTGCACAAGAAATATCACTAAGTAGTCCTGATGGCAAACTAGCCTTAACTTTTAAACTTACAGATGGAAAAATTTCTTACATTGTACTGTATGATAATAACAATGTAATGCTTGAAGATTCACCTCTTGGGTTAATCACCAATGTAGGAGATTTTAGCACAGATTTGTCAATTCTATCAACAGAAAATAATACAATAGAAAAAAAGTATAAACAAGATAGAATTAAACAATCTACCATAAATTATGAAGCCAATGAGTTAACCATAACACTCAACAATAAAGAGAAACAGCAAATAGAAGTTGTTTTCAGGATTAGCAACAATGATATTGGTTTTAGATATAATCTACCTCAATTTGGAGAAACAGCTTCCTGTGTTATAGAAAAAGAGATTTCCGGATTCAATCTGCCAAATGAAACAACCACATTTTTATCTCCTCAGGCTACACCTGGAATGGGATGGAAACGTACAAAACCCAGTTATGAAGAAGAATATGTTCCTGACGAACCTCTTTCCACTCCATCAAAATACGGACAAGGATATACCTTTCCTTCGCTTTTTCATGTTGGAGAAAAAGGTTGGGTACTGATTTCTGAAACAGGTGTAACCAGTCAATATTGCGCATCTCATTTAAGCGATGGCACAAAGGATGGAATCTATTCTATTGCATTTCCTCAAGAAGGGGAAAACAATGGTTACGGAAGCACAACTCCTGTGATTTCACTACCGGGTTCAACACCATGGCGTACCATTACCATATCTAATAATTTGGAACCAATCGTTGAAACAACTATTCCTTTTGATTTGGTAGAGCCTTTATATGAACCGTCTCAGGAATATAAATATGGTCGAGGAACCTGGAGCTGGATTATGTGGCAGGATAACAGCATGAATTACGATGACCAGGTAACCTACATTGATTTGGCCGCTGAAATGGGATACGAATATATCTTGATGGATGCTCTTTGGGATACTCAGGTTGGTTATGACAAAATGCCGGAACTAATAAAATATGCTCATTCAAAAGGAATAGATGTGTTCTTATGGTATAACTCAAATGGCTATTGGAATAATGCTCCACAAGGACCAAGAAATAAAATGGATAACTCCATTGCCCGTAAAAAAGAAATGAAGTGGTTACAGAGTTTAGGTGTGAAAGGTCTAAAGGTTGACTTCTTTGGAGGTGATAAACAGGAAACCATGAAGTTGTATGAAGATATCTTGGCCGATGCCAATGAGTATGGATTAATGATCATTTTTCATGGATGTACATTGCCACGTGGATGGGAACGTATGTATCCGAATTACATTGGTAGTGAAGCGGTTTTAGCTTCTGAAAATTTAATATTCAATCAGCATTTTGATGATATGGAAGCTTATAATGCATGTTTGCATCCTTTCATCAGGAATACGGTTGGGAGTATGGAATTTGGACCAGTATTATTAAATAAACGGCATAACAGAACAAATGACGGAGGGACAACAAGAAAAACATCTGACATCCTTCAGCTAGCTACGGCAGTTTTATATCAAACCCCAGTGCAAATGTTTGGCATTGCACCCAACAACTTAACAGATGTTCCTGCATTTGAGATTGATTTTATGAAAAACGTACCAACTACATGGGATCAAACTGTTTTCATTGATGGTTATCCGGGTAAATACTGTGTTATAGCACGTCGTCATAAAGAGCAATGGTATGTTGTTGGTGTGAATGCACAAAAAGAAGCAATTAAGTTAAATGTTAAACTTCCGATGTTGGCTGGTAAAGATGTGAAACTATACTCTGACAATAAGAAATCGGAACCACAATTTTCTAAAATAAAAATCAGAAATAGTGGTTCGATGAATTTGACAATTCAACCTAACGGTGGAGTAATTGTGACCGAATGAATGAACTAGTTTGTAAATAATACCATCTTACATAAATGAAACCACTAAGATACAGTATGAGCTATTCCTTTTTCAAAGGAGTAGCTTATTCAGAAACTATGGCTCTCATTTAAAAATACAATTGGTATTATTCGAATTTGTGTATAGTTTTTACATCAGCAGAATTTAAAATATGAATACTTTAATATTAATTTATTATAAATATTCCGAATGTAAAATCACAAAAAAATGGCGATTCTTTGAATCACCATTTTTGTATTCATGCATAAATAGTATAGTGCATCAATAATACTCTCTGATATTAAAAAGTTTTTCCATAATACGCCTGTCTGTTTTTAATTCTATTGAATTAAAATTCCTAATAATCATATTCCTTTGTTTTTGACATTCTACTGTATACTTCAGATAAACGTTTATATGCTTCTTTGGGTTCCCAGTTTGGAATTTTTTGAGAACGAGAGTCTTGTTTCGAAAAAGATTTAACCAACGAATAAGAAGTCATATCCATGTCTTTTCCCTTTTCTTCGCTAAATGGCATAATCGGAAAAGCAAATACATAAATAAATACGCCATCCACATCCGCTTTCTGCAGAGCATTAATTTGATGTTCGATATAGTCGGCTTGTTCCTTTTCGCTGCGCACAGGTATTTTACCTCCTTCGTATATTCCTGTCCCATCAGGATTCATGCCTTGTAGGATCATAAAACCACCACCTCCTCTTTGTGCAGCACCTTCATAAGTACAACTTCCAACTTCCATAACGAATAACGGTTTGGAGGACTTGTATCGATCCAAGCCAGCAATATATTCTTCTTCTGATTCTCCATTACGATAATAATCGACACCGATGATATCAAATAAGTCCCAATCTATATTCTCCCATGTTCCTGAAGAGTAGGTTACAGAACCTTTAAATTGAGAACGTACTTCTTTACAAATATCAGAGAGTATAGAATTTAATTTCTCATAAGCTGCAATAAATACAGGGTTTTTCCCTTGAGGATAGTCCGGGGTAGTTCCAGCTTTAATCATATATGCAAGTCGGTCATTTAAAGTTTCACCTTGAAAAACGCCCTTGCTGAACAGTGAATATTCGCACCCGGCAACAAAAACTAAATCGATACCTTTAAGTCTTAGTTTTTCGGCAGCAATAGATGCATCTTTCATATAAGCTATGGTTTCTTCTGCATTTGCTCCCATCTTCCATGGGTTAAAAAATACTTTTAATCCTGCACGATGCGCTATTTCTGTTGCTTTTACTAATCTGGAAATATCTTCCCCCTCGACACGTACTGTATTTGCATTCAGTTTATTAGCAATAATAGACATGTCGTATTTTACTAAATCAGGATTAAACGTTTCTACGGAATAACTTCCCGGATTAAACTGTAATCCTACATCATATACTACCCCTCGATATTTAAGGTTATTTGTTTTCTGAACTTGAGTGGATGTTTTTTCCTTAGACTTCTGATTTGCTGAACAAGAAGTAAATAGTAGTACAAAAATTGCCGATAGGTAGCACCGGTGAATTTTCACGAATCTTAATGTTTTCATCTTTGATATATCTTATTTTTTTTAGAACAAAGATGTGAGTCTATATTGTAGGAAAATTGTAAAAAATGGACATCCTATTTTTTACGAATTGCTTAGTGCAAAAAACTTATTCGGACTATAACCTGTAAAAACTCTAAAATCCTGAATAAAATGAGATTGGTCATAATACCCACTAGCATAAGCAGCCTGTGTGAAATTTGAATATTTCAAAATGTTATAAAAAACGGATTCAAAACGGACAATTCTGGCATATAATTTTGGTGTAAATCCTATGTGTTTTTTGAATCTTCTTGAAAATTGCTTTTGTGAAAGACAAAATTCACGAGATAATTTTTCGATATTCAAGTTGCCATTAATTTGTCTTATTTGTTTAGCAGCGTTAATAACTATTTGATCTTTATCCTTGGTATTCAATAGCAGGGTATGTAAATAATTTGAGAGAATATTAATACACTTTGGGGTAACAAGAGAATTTGCGATCATCTCACTTAATAGATTTTCTTGTGTACTCCAAAAAGAAGAAATCGGAATTGATTGATTGTTTACTTCGGATGCTAATATGTTGAATAATTGATAAATGGTGTGCGGGTAAATTGCAATCCCAAATATTTTAAAGAAGCCATTTTTGGAAATCTGTATTTCTTTTGGAAAAGAAGTTTGTCCCTGGAATAATGTAAATGCAGGAGATGGATTTTCTTCACTTCCTTTAAATCCAATAATAATATTTGCTAAACTACATGCTGTGGTGTTTTCGGTCGTATTTCTACTCTTATTATTCCTTTCTGTTGAGCTTATCCAAAAATGACTAACGAAGTCTTTTAATTCTAGTGGTGGATTTAAAATAGTATATCTCATCTTTGATTTTAGTTATTCTATACGAAGAATCTTTTCTCTTTTAAATTAAAGCAAATATACGATTAGCAGCAATTGTTGTGAACGATTAATCCGTGAAGTGCACAAAATATATCGTTTAAATACACAATTTTTGGTGTTATTGTATTAAATACAGATACTATATGGGTATATTTTGTGCGTGTTTCCTGTTCGTTATAACCATAACCGGTTTATTTTTTTACATTTATTTTACCAAAAAACTAGCTTACTACTTCGAAATTAAGTGTTAATCTTCCGATGATGGCAGGAATAGATGTGAAACTATACTCTGACAATAAGAAATTGGAACCATAATTTTCTGAAACAAAAATTAAAAATAGTGGTTCGATGAATTTGACAATTCAACCTAACGGTGGTGTAATTGTGACAAAATGAACGAACTAATTTGTAAATAATACTAATAAGATACAGTTTGAGATATTCCGCTTTAGGAGTATCTCATTCAGAAAGCTCACAATACGTAAAACCCAAGGATTCATAGTTTCTTTCTACCACATGATATGTTTGGTGAAACGTAAGAAGAATTAGATGTTAGGTAAATATATTTACTTGATATCAATAGTGAAGTAAATCTATATGATATTGAATATTAATCATATAAAACTATTGATTTACATTATTTACAAAGTTTACATGAAATTTTAAGTGTTAGCTTTCTTTCTCTTGTAACTGGAATTTCTATCTTTATAGAGCTAATTACCAAAAAAGGTATAATAATATGAATTGTGCCTAAAAAATTACATATAACACTTAAAACAAGCCTCTTTCAGAGGCTTTTCGTGTTTATAGACCCTTCGTTTTCTTTGATTTATTATCTCTTATTTTGGTTTATTAGCAATGAAACTACAGTATTCCTATTGAATTTTAAAAAATCACTTCATTTTTTAAAAATTCATCTATTTCTGATAAAATCTTAATGTGATGATAGTCCCAAGAACATATTTAAAACAAGAATTAGTAAAGAAGCTTTATCCAAACAGCATTTCAATTAAGTCAGCAATGCAGCAACTTCGGAATGAAATTGATATATGTCCTGCCTTAAAACAAGAAATTTCAGATGCCGGGAGCACAAAATGCCATTATTACAACAAACAGCAGCTTCTATTAATCCTGGAACATTTTAGTATAACCATTGAAGAGTTGGAGCAACTATGATTTATTTTAAAGGAATAGCCGATGTACCTCAAGCCAAATTGCGTTACAGAGAACTGGCAAAGCAACTGCATCCGGATGCTGGAGGAACAGCCCGTGAATTTCAAAAAATGCAGGAAGAATATAATGCCACACTCTTGCATCTACAAAAACAGAAAAACACTACCTATAGTCAGCCACAAACATCGTTAGAAGATGAATTTTTAAGAGATTTGGGAAGATTGGCAAAATTTCTAATAAAAAAGCAAGTGCCACAATCATACTTGAAGCAAAAAATCAGAATGACCGATTCATCCTTGAAAAAAGGTATTCTGGAAGGAGTTGTAAATTTGCTAAATGGGTTGTAAGACTTTTGATAATGAAATTGAAATAAAGTATTTTTGTTTAATTCTAAACAATTATATAATTCAGGATTCAAAGTATTGTGCATAAGAACTTATCAAAGGCAATCGAAGATTATAAAAAGCAGGCAGATATGACCAAAGCTCTTGAAGGTCGTTGGATAGGTATGTTTCTTGAATTAGTTGATTATAAAAATAAGAACGGTCACGCTGATGTTCCTGCTAAATATCCTCTAAATAAAAGTTTGGGTTATTGGGTTCGTCGTCAAAGATTAGTATATCACGAGGGTACAATGGATTTGAAAAGGGAAAATCTTTTGTACATGATAGGCTTTAACTTTCGTTTAATGGCGTTTCATGATTGGGATAACATGTACACCAAGTTGCTTAAGTTTCAAAAGCAGTTTGGACATACAAATGTTACCGAAAGTAATAGCGACAGTCAGCTGCAAAACTGGCTTGTATATCAACGAAAACTATATTGGAAAGGTAAATTGCATCGTTCAAAAATTAAGAAGCTAAAATTGGCTGGAGTTGAAATGAAAAATAAAACTCTAAATCGATGGGAAGAAATGTTTGATGAATTAGTACTGTTTAAAAAAGAACACGGTCATTTATTAGTATGTAGTTCCTATGGTGCAAAAAATGAACTTGTAAACTTTGTGAAAGTTCTTAGACGGACTAAAGATACAATGTCCACAGAAAGGAAAGAAAAACTTAATGATTTAGGTTTTAATTGGAATCCACAGCAATCTGTTACTGCTTTATTGAACAAAGAAAGAGCTAACGAACAATGGTTAATTCGTTACGAAGAGTTGAAAGAATATAAATAACAATTTGGTACCTGCTATATTGTCACTACAAGCAAAAATCACAAATCATTAGCAAATTGGGTATCTATCCAACGTACTCATATCTCCAAATTGTCAAAAGAAAGAATTTCACTTCTTAATGAGATTGATTTTTTCAAGGATAATCAGCAAGAAATTAAACGCTGAAATTTTCTATATTGTTTGTTGGTTACACCAGTATGTAACCACGTTAAAAATAACTTTCATCAATCAAAATTAACCTTCAATGTAAAATAATTACTATAATATTGTGTAACATATATGTAACCACAAAATATTTTACTCGATATAAATATAGATTCAACGCATTGATATGTAATATTATACACTTTCATTATAGGTGATAACAAGTGGCACCCAATCTGCACCAACGGTGGCGTTTTCTTCAATCCCTGCCAATTTATTTTCATCGGCTTCGGGATAGGAACGCTTTTGCGTATTCGTTTCAATCTCAGCTGCCTGTTCTGCCGATATGGTAGTAGGCTTGTTTTGAATATTAGCATTCCAATCAGCCCCGGCAGTTGCACCTTCTTCAATTCCTGCAAGCTTTTCTGCATCAGCTTGTGGATAGCTGCTCTTTTTGTTGTTGTTCTCAATTGCCGTTGCCTGTTCTGCACTAATGGTCGTTGGTTTATTTTGCAGTTCTTCAAAATTTGAAGTCAGGTTCATATCGTTTTCCAACTGTGAGAGCTTTGTTGGAATGGCAATATTGATATTACCGTCAGGGTCGGTTACGAAACCACCATGTACTTCGATACCACCATTGGGCATATACACAGGACTTTTCTCTGAAATGAGTAAGTCTTCTACATTCCCGGCGATTATCAGACCACCGCTAATTTGCTGAACAATGGTTTTTGGTCTGTATTCAGGAGCGGATTTTGAACGTGCAATATTGATGAATGAACCAACCGAAGCCCTGTCAAGTATCGTGTCCTGAATATCCCTGTTCATTTTGAAATAGGTATCAGAAAACACAATTTTGTTGTAACCTCTATCGAATACACAGGATTGATTGACTTTCGCCTCGAAACAGCAATCATCAATGTTGGTGGTACTGTTCAGAAAGGCAATTGCACCGCTTCCGGCATCAGTATATTCAAAGCGTATGTCTGCAAAATTGATAGCACTATTGTAAATTTCAATAGCCTTATCGCTTTGGAAAATTACAGGCTTAACGTATGTTCCAACCACACCATCCACCTTATTGCTCAATGAGCAGATGTTGATTTGGTAGGAAAAATCACGAAGGACCAGGAACGTTCCTAAATCATTGATGTAAGTACCATCCTCAAACATAATGCTGATACTTGCACTTTTGTTGGTGTGGTATTTCAATGCTTTGGGCAGGGAATCAAACAGCCTTTGCAGCTTTGAAAAAGGAGTTCCCGAAGGAATTATTATCGCTTTGCGTTCAACATCGTATTCAAAACCTGTTATCTGTTGGTCTTTACTCATGTCAAACACGCCCTGAAACACTTTGTATTGTTCGTGTTCCATACCTAAATAAGCGTACTGGCCATCCGAAGCCCATTCGCCCTTTTTCAATAACGGTGGGGTTGTTCCCCTAAACATTTTTATCGTTCCCATATCTAAAGTCTTTTAATTGCTAAATCATTGCGTAGGCTTGCTCAAACAATTGGTTGGAGACGTAATTGCCACCTGTCTCAACCTTTGTCATTGAAAGCACCAATAAGCGAAGTGTATTTTTTGTAGGCAGAAGCTTTGCACTCTTGCTGACCTTTAAATCCTTGCAAACCGTTTGGATATAATGGTCTGTATTGTTTTCAAATCGGGGTGCATATTCCTCGACCAATAACGGTACTGTGTTTTTGCCTTTTTCAATATCATGCTTGAGGTCTTTAATCATGGCTCGAACACCATAAACCGGAGCAATAAACATTTCAAAACGCCTGTCTTTGTTTTGCTCTTTAGGTAGTTTGCCGTTCCATTTGATGTTGGTGAAAATCAGGTTTCCCGGATTGTTGTTGCGTATGCCCCTGGGTGCATTTGAGAGGTAGGTATTGCCACCGTTCCAATTCTGAAAGTTTGAGGGCAGTTCGTTATTGTTGGTTGTCAAAACGTTTGAACCACGAGGAGGCAATAGCCCACGCTTGCGTTTGTTTCGTCTGCGAACGAGTACAATTGTGGTAACTATTGCCCCTGTGGTTAACACCCCTCCCGAAATAAATAATATCTTTTTCTTCTTTTCCATAGCTTTATTGTTAGAGTTTAGAGAGGGATTCCCCAACTGTCGAACTTGGGTTTGATTTTGGAAATTTCACTTTCGCTTAGTTCCTGTCTGAACCAGCCAATTAGGTTGAAATCCTGACCTAAAAACGCTGCCCTGGTTCCCCACAAATACTGTTTCATGCCAAAGGCTTTAATCACCAATAGCATATCATCTTTGCTCTGTATCTTATCAATTATGGAGTAAATGACCTTTTCATCTGTACCAAAGTCGAGCATTGCACCGTACAGCGTATTGGCATATAAAGCAGCATCAGAAGCAGAAATCGTCAGG
>NZ_JAGUCO010000032.1 GCF_018271995.1 Carboxylicivirga linearis | reverse complement strand
AACTTCCATAATCAACATTTTCTGTCTTTAACACCTCTCCGTCCCAATCTACAAAACTAACTTCATAGTTATTGATGGTATACTGAGCTGTTACATTTAACGCTGTTGTGATATTATCGAAGGCGACATCCCAACCGGTAAAGCTATAACCAGTGCGTGCAGGATCAGCTGGTGTTGTAGCTGAACTTCCATAATCAACATTTTCTGTCTTTAACACCTTTCCGTCCCAATCTACAAAACTTACTTCATAGCTATTGATAGTGTATTGAGCTGTTACAATTAACGCTGTTGTGATATTATCGAAGGCGACATCCCAACCGGTAAAGGTATAACCTGTGCGAACAGGATTAGCTGGCGCTGTGGCTGAACTTCCATTAACAACTGCTTCTTTCTTAAGAAGAGTACCATCCCAGTCAATAAAGGATACGGTGTGTCCAACAACATATTCTGCTTTTACAGAATAATCTGCTGTCACATTATCCAGACTTGCATCCCAACCTGTAAAGGTATAACCTGTTCGTGCAGGATCATCCGGAGGTATCACTGTTGAACCATGATCCACACCTACCGTTTCAATGAATGAACCATCATAATCAAGAAATGTCACTGAATGTACATCTACTGCATCTCCATAAACAGTATAACTCCAGACAGAAGAAGTCATTGCTGTAACCTCCTGTCCTATACTATTCTTCCATACTTCATTATTAAATCCTAACACATCAGCTGGCAAAGCGATAGATTCCAAATAATTACCTGTGGCGTGTCCAAAGGCGCTCACACCAATAAATGAAACCGAATTAGGGATAGTAACTTCAGTAAAACTGTTATTATAAAATGCTCTTTCCCCTATTGATTGGATGGAACTTGGTATAGTAATAGATGTAAGTTTATTATCACTAAATACTCTATCCTCAATTGAAGTTAATGAATTTGGAATTGAAACACTAGTCAGACTATTAAATTGAAATGCAAATGAGCCTATTGATGTCACTGTATTTGGTATATCAATACTGGTTAGATAATTAGCAGCAAATGCACCGTTTCCTATTTTTTCCACTGAAGAAGGAATGGTAACTTTACTTAAGTTATTACCCATAAAAACAGCGTCTCCAATTTCAGTAATAGAGTTACTAATTTTAAGACTACTTAAATTACTTTGGGCAAAAGCTGAATTCCCAAGAGTAACAACCGAATTAGGAATTGTAAAACTTCTAAAACCGGTATATGCAAAGGCTGACGCTCCAATAGTTGTGAGGTTATTTGTTACATTTATTGACTGTAAGTTATTGTTTCCATAAAAAGCACTTTCACCAATGGTTGTTATTGTACCAGGTAGTTTCACTATAACTAAGAGTTTTTTATCGCTTATAACGAAAGCCTCTTTTCCAATAGCCGTAACGGTAACACCATTAAATGTTTCCGGAATTTCAATATTCCATTCTCCCGTATCGTAATATTTGGTAATAGTACCGGTGGAAGCATCAAACTCTACTTCATCAATGGTTAAAACATATTGTGCGTTGGCTATAAATGAGCATAGCAATAGCAAAGCCAGAAAGTAAATTTTTTTCATAGATAAAACTTGTTTTAGATACCGTACTTACAAATCTTATTTACTTGTTTACAGTAAATTTGGGTTATTATAATTGTTACTAACTCAATTTCGATAAATACAAATAATTATGTATACAACATACATATATTACGTAATATTTCAACAAAAGTTAGGAAATGAAATTGTTTTGATAAATAAATATCACTCTCTAATAGCTATTAAATACATTACCAGATATTTATTATTTTAAAAATAATACAAAAATAGAATCTCTTTTCTACTATTATATACGGGTGTTATAATATTTTTCGTCTTATAACTTGTTCATTGTATTAACTCAATTTTTACAATTCCAGATCACGAAGAAAGAAAATTACTTATTAACATTTACAACTAATGAGTTCATATTACAATAAATAATAAAATCATAACTACTGTCTATCTTCTACTGACTAAGACAGTACGAAGCATTGAGTCCGGAGTCCAATATTAGTGCAGAGTGATAAGTGCGCAGTGCATAGAAAGCCACTAGCTGTTAGCGATTGACATGGCGCTTAATGGTTATAATACTTATATCTTGATACTTTATACTTACTAAGACAGTCCAAAGCTCAAAGTCCGGAGTCCGGTAACAGTGCATAGAAAGCCACTAGCTGTTAACGATTAGCCACTAGTGATTGACATGGTGCTTAATAGTTTTGATACTTTATACTGGCTAAGACAGTCCGAAGCTCAGAGTCCGGAGTCCGATAAAAGTGCATAGTTAGCTGTTAGCGATTGCCTTGACATTTTATGATCCTGATCAAAGCGATCCTAATTGTTTTAGTTAACTGGCGTTTAATAGTCTTGATACTTTGTATTCACTACTGACCATTAGCTAATCATTCAACTCCACCCCATGACCAATGCCTCGGTAAAGTGTAAATGGCTCTTTAAATTCCACTTTTATAACCGACACATAAGGTGCATCTTCTGCTTTGCTAACGTCCATTACAATAATACCGGGAATATCGTTCCATGGTGTTGAATCCTGTATTTTAAAAGGAACAGACTGTTGATTATGAAGTAATGAAATATTTTGCACTTCTCCTTTCATTCCTCTTAAGGTCAACATATGGTTAAACTTACCGGTATAGAATAAATAAATACTCTTGCCATCGGGCGATAAGGTTGTTTCTCCATCGAAATGCCCGTAAGGAATACCCGGTTGGCCATAGCGTACCGCCTCTTCATGCATTTTATACCATTCCCCTATCGTTTCCAGCAAATCAATCTGACGTTGATCGATTGATCCATCTGCTTTGGGGCCAACATCTAATAGCAAATTACCTCCTTTGGCCACCGATCGGACAAAGGTTTCGATTAAAAACTTGGGCGATTTATAATCATGATCCTCTTTTTGATAGCCCCACGATTCGTTCATGGTTAAACACAATTCCCATGGTCTGGATGGTGTTTTTATGGGAGGATCCTGCTCCGGGGTATTATAATCGCCATACGTATTCAAACGCGAGTTAACCACCACTCCCGGATTCCAGCTTAGCAATGAGTCTTTAATGACTCTTGAAGGCCATTCATCAGCTTTATGCTCCCAATCACCATCAAACCACATTAAGTCGGGTTGATAACGATCGAAAAGCTCTTTTATCTGCCCCATATTAAACTTTTGAAAGCGGTGCCAGGGAGTCCAGCGGGTTTCGGCTTTTGTATATGGATATAGCTTTCGGATTTTAGCCTCTGGTCGTGGAAAATTGATAGGTGAATAATCGGGATGCGACCAGTCGCACAACGAATAATAGATTCCCACTTTCATACCGGCCTTACGAACAGCATTCACATAAGGTGTATACACATCACGTTTTGCAGCACTCCAGTCTTTGGCATTTATTTTTGAGAGCTTCGTATCCCACAAGGCAAAGCCATCATGATGCTTGGAAGTCATTACCACATAATCGGCTCCCACCTTCTTAAATAATGCTGTCCACTCCTCAGGATGATAATTTTCAGCTGTAAAAACAGAGGCTTTACCCTCCATATAATCCTCCCAGCTTATTGTTTTATGAAACATTGCCCATGATTCCGAAGTTGTTCCTTCGGAGTATAATCCCCAGTGGATAAAGATGCCCAAACGAGCATCCCGAAACCACTCCATGCGCTGTTCATAGGCTTCAGAAGTTTCTTTTTGGGCAATTAAAGACGTTTTTATAGCAATTAATAGTAGGAGAAGTACAGGTGCTTTCATGATTTGGATTTTTTTATCGGTATACAAGTTAGCAATAAAAATCTTTAATGTGATTTAACTATTGACAATTGGGAAGCCTTAGAGTATTTTAATTTCATTAATCATCAAAAAAAAAGAATAATGCGAGATAAGTACTTTATTTTCATTTCAATTATATGCCTTATAATTACCACACCTGCATTTGCACAAAACACATGGGAAGTAACAGTGAGTAATTATTCATTTAGTCCTTCGGAATTGAATATAGAACAAGGTGACATTGTTACCTGGAAAAACATATCGGGAATGCACAATGTTAATGGCAGTATTTCAACTTTTACCAATAACCCTGTTTCTTTTGGTAACGAGGTTAGCTCAGCTCCATGGGAATATTCATTTACCTTTAATGTTAGCGGTGAATATCAATATCAATGTGATCCGCATTTATCACAGATGCAAGGTACCATTAGTGTAAATCAGGCCACTTCCATCCACAGCAATATTAATTTAAACGAAGTAAAGTTATATCCCAGCCCCTTTTATAATTCATTAAACCTTAGCCTGCCTGATAACCATAACTACATAACCTTAAAATTATTCTCACTAACAGGCATGGAAGTTTATACCACTACAGTTAAAGATAAAAAGGCTGTACACCTGGATTTAGCTTATCTGGCAAAAGGAATCTATTTATACCAGTTAACCAGTACCAATGATGCTATTAAAATGGGCAAAATACAAAAGCATTAGCCCATTTACACTTACTTTATAATTCGTGCTGTAATAATCTTTACATCTTCTACCGGACGATCCAGACTATCCACTTCCATAGCTGCTATCTGGTCAACTATATCCATTCCTTCCAGCACTTCGCCAAAAACAGTATAATTCTGATCGAGATGAGGAGCCCCTCCTATTTCTTTATACACCGCTCTGTGTTCTTCCGGAATCTGATACGAGTCATAGTTTGTATAGGTCTTACCTCCCTTATAAACCAAATCCGCCCATTGCATTAGTTTGGTTCCATCTTCCTCTTTTAGTGCTGATATCAACGAATCGCGAATAGCTTTATTAGCCGGATCATTCACAAAGGCATGTTCAGCCAGCCAGCCATTAATTCTTGTTTCAGCTTTATTTAAGGTACTATCATTTTGTACTTTTCCTTGAACAATAAAAAACTGAGAACCTGCCGATGCCCGGTCGGGGTTATTATCGCGGGCAGCATTTAAAGCCCCTCTCTTATGGAATAATTTGGTATTTATTTCTGCCGGTATGGTATAGCCTGGTCCTCCATTACCCAAAGCTTCTCCTGGTTGAGCATTTTTACTATCCGGATCACCCGACTGAATACCAAAGCCGTTTATTACACGATGAAATAGAATGCCATCGAAGTACTTTTGATTCACTAATTTGATAAAGTTATCGCGATGTAAAGGTGTTTCATCAGAAAGTTGAAGGATAATATTTCCCTTTGCGGTTTGTAATTCAACCTTTACATTTTTTGCGTTTTCCTGCTCCTTCTTAGAAGATATATTACAAGCACTTACAACTAAAATACAGGCGGCAATCAACAAATTCTTCATCATATTTTTAAGACTGGTTTGATTAATAAAGTTCGAAAATAATTAAAAACACCATAATTACTATTGGTTGGGTTGTTATTCCTCTAGATTACCGTGTGATTGTAATGATGTATTTGAGTAATACAGATCTCTTTAAAAAGTTGTGGAGAATCTGACAGTTAACGTTAAACTCTATTTATATTCGAATAACTTTAAGAACCAGAATCACCTCAATCGAAACAAAGTTTCGAACTTCGGATTGTTAACGTTGCGCAGTAATCGCCTCAATCCGAAAGATTTTTGATTATCCTGGCTGACGACTGGCAGGTTTTTCTAAAAAAGGAATAATAAATTCTTCGCTCAAGCCGCTATGGCTTCAACTTTTTGCCTCCAGCTCAAAAAGTTAACAAAAAAGCCGCCGACGACAGCACTCACTTACCCACTTGAGCAATGCTTCGTGAAAAATTTAAAGATTTACAGAATGTATCTCAAATTTTTCTATCCTCCGCTTTTGCAAGTGGGTCCCAAGCTGCGCTGCTGAGGTCGGAATGACTAAATAACAATATTTGTTGAAAAGTTATAAGTTAATTGCTGTATTCAATATCCATTTTATAAAACTCAAACTTGAATTAAATAATGAAATTTCTTTTGGTGAATCTATGACTGATCCACAAAAATATAAATTGATCCAATAATACACGAAGTATAGTTACACACCTCTTATGCCATAGATAGTTGGAAAGTAAAAGCAATTAATACTGGCAAAATAAAACTAACACAACCTATAAATTAATAGTATTATTTTATAACGGTAACCAGCTTTCTAACAGCTTCCTTTCTGTTCTTATTCCAGTAACTATAATGCAAAGGCAAACATTTAATTCCAGTTCGTGCCAGTGTTTTATAACGTTCAAAAGTAAACGCTTCTCTATATATTCCCGGATACCCAATCAGGTCGATGAAATAGTTGTTACCTCCTTTACTTACTAATATATCAAGAAGACTACCTGCTATAGGATAACCACATTTAATATCATCATAGTCCTTTTTACTCAATACGGACACTACTTCCTGTTGAAACTGATCCAATGTTACTTCATCTTCGTTATAATGTGTATATTCTCGAATAAATTTAAAATACTGGTATAATAAAGATTCCTTCTTCAACTTGTCATCCGACACAGATTTAAAAATAACCTGATAAGATTTAGCCCTGGTAATGGCCACGTTTAACACCTCAGGCTTTGAAGCATGAATAAAAGCAGATGGATGAGTGTTATTGCACACAGCAAACGACATTAATATTATTTCCCGTTCCGAACCCTGAAAATTATAAGGTGTTCCGCAAAGAATATTAAACCTTTTAAGGGTATTTAGCTCATATTTGTCTTTCAGAAGTTTATTAATGTAGTTAACCTGTGAACTAAAGGGTGATATAATACCAATGGTTGGCACTTCCTTCTGTGTGGTATATTCTGTTATCAACTTATCAAGATAAGCAATAACAGCATCCGCCTCTGTTTCGTTAATTCCTTTCTGATCTCGTTGACCTTCTAATTCTATTAACTCAATTTGCCTGTTAGTAACGTGCTTGGGAGTGGATTTCAACACCTCTAACTGACCATTATAAAAATGCTGATTGCTAAACTCTATAAGTGAAGGGGTTGATCTGAAGTGTTCTCTTAAAAAAGTAATCTGATCCTGACTTTGTACTTTTGCAATAAAAAAATCGAGTATACTTCTTCCCCTGTAATCAAAGATCTTATCATTAGAAAGATCATATTTTAAACGAAGATTATTTTGTTGAGATCGTGAAACAAATGAATAGTGCTTTAACTGGTTAGGATCGCCTGTTACCACAACTCGCTTAGACCTATATAAAGCTGGCAATGCAGAAGCTATATCGCATTGCGTGGCTTCATCAATAATCACAAGATCAAATAAATCCTTTTGCAAGGGTAATACCGAGTTTAAATCTGACAAATTAGCAAGCCAGATTGGAAAAACCTTTAAAATATTTTTATAATAAATTTTACTAATGGTGTTTTTATACTCTGTAAAACCTGAAGCATCTAATGCATCGTAAAAAAGAGCTATATCTCGTCGATACTTGTTTGAATTACGTTTTATATTTGACTCGATCTTTCTCCTTGAGAATAAACTAATTTGTCTATCAAGCGACTTTATTGTCTTCTCTATCTGATCAAACAATTCCCATAATTTAGTCCCGTTTGTTGAAATATCTTTAAGATAGAATTTACGCCATTTTTCCAACCAGTTTAAATCTTCGCTAAAAGTCAGATCAGAAATTTCGAGCTCGCGGTCAATGTATTTCTTAAACTTTTCTTCCAGTCCTTCCAACTTTTCATATAACCTATTTATATCATTCTCGTCAAAGAACAATCCATTTCGCGCTGACATTCCACTTAAATAGGACTGAATCTTGGCTTTTAAGCTCCATTTATATCTACTTCCTGATGTATGAATTAGATAATTTTTTAGTTTAAAATCATCTTGCAACATCGATCTTAATACTTCAACAGCTTGTTTGGTTTTTGAAACCACCAAAACCGATTGATTATTTACAATAGCATCACTAATGATTGAGGTTATGGTATAGGTTTTACCCGTTCCAGGTGGTCCAACAATCACTGAATTGGTATATTGATATGCATTTTGTAAGGCTTGATACTGATCTGTATTTAAGCGTGATTTATAAAAACTTAAATTAAATGAACGACTATTTTCATGCTCTCCTAAAAGCTCTTCCAAATTAGAGTTGAAACTTTCAGAGTCAGCCATTTCCCTCAAATCATTAATAACTTTTAACGATGACTCAGACTTTTCAATAAAAACCGTTCCGGCCGCCGGCACAATTTTAAACGTATTATCTTCATATCCGTTTTCTGCAAGATCCTTTCTTATTTTAGCAGCCGACCAAACATTGGGAAATAACAATACATCGCTTGTTTCAATATTAATGAAGTACTTATCAAGTAAATTTTTAATCACCATCAGACTGCCTCTACCTGAGGCCAGGAGATCAGACAACTCATTAATAAATTCATCTTTTTGTAGAGAATCATCTTTAGTTTCCAGCTTACTTATAACTGAACGATTAATTATAAATGATTCTTTTTCAATCTCTAAAAACGTTTCTTCATTTAAACACTGAATATTGGCAGGATAAAGAATCAGTGGCGCACAAACTCGTTTATCCTTTATCAAAGCATTATTGCTTTTTCCAAGCAGAAAGAAACAAGCATAAAAAAGCTTCTTCTCCAGTTTATATAATTCTATGTCTTTTTGAAGATCGTTAACTTTCTTATGAAGAAAAGGAATGATTGGCAAATCATCATTTATTAACTCCTCTTTCCCACTTACAAACCATTTGTATGAATATTTCTGGGCGAGTACATTATCAACAACAAACTCTTTATTGTCCAGTTTATAGCAGTCTTTAAAATAGCTGTAAAAATTGCGGGCTTTATAAGTCACTTCAATAAAATTTTATACCTCCAAAACTAGAAGAATATCTAAACCTGACAAATAATTCATCATAACTATATTATTTCAATCTAATTATGATTCAATTATAGTCTGTTCTTTACCCATAAATTCTTAAGAGCCTCCATCTTACTCTTCAATACAGAAAGGCCGGCTTTACTTTTCCACAAACTTTGCCTGTTTAGCAGGGCCTTCAATGGCAAAATCACGATAAGAATATTCTACCGGTTCAACCATAAACTCAGGAATGTTATACGATTTAAAGAACTCCTTGTAAAAACCGGTATATTCCTGTGGTAGGATAAAAGGTTTATGTGCTTTTCCGTTTTTATCGAAATACGAAATGTAAAACCGGGTGTATGACCCGTCATCGCGTCGGGAACTAAAAATAAACCAACGTCCATTAGACGACCAGGAATGATAACTCTCAACATCATCACTATTAACCTCATCAAGTCGTTGTACCCGTCCCTTTTCCAAATCCATTACATATAAATCAGCTGACTTATGCCAGATATGAAAACATCCATAATCAGCCATGGTAAACATCAGATATCTACCATCAGGCGACAGCTTAGGAAACGTAGCACTTTTACCCCTTGCAACAGCATTAAAGACCAATGTTGGTTTCCCAAATTCCAATGTTTCGGGATTAAAAGACACCTTATAGATGTTATACTTCACATTCTGATATAATTCATTAATCTTATCCAGCTTATACTCATCGTCGCTTACCGCCTTAAAATGTGCCGATGAAAAATACAATGTCTTTCCATCCGGAGCCCAGCAAGGGTATGTCTCTAAATAATCCTTTGACTGAACGATATAACGTACCTCATTCTTATCAACATCATACAATATTAAATCAGAAAACGAATCCATCACCTCCACCTTTTGAATGTCTTTTGAATGAAAAGTTTGTCCAACCTTATTAATCGAATAGGCAATTAAATTTTTAGTGGGGTGCCACGACACATAGGCTCCTCCTTTAGGCAATTCCTCTGTTTTAAGATTTACCTTTTCAACCTTACCCTTATTGGTGATTATGGTTCCACCTTCAGGTCCTCGGAGGTGCAGATTCATATTGCCTGTTTTATTATAGTCCTGATATGAATGACAATTCATGCATTGCCATTTAACCGGACTGGAATAGATCTTTGATTCATTAAAGGATGTTAGATTCCTTTGATTAATGGATAGCTTTTTATACAACGAATAGGATGGTTCAATTAAACGATACGAGATATACTCATCAATGGGGTCTGCTGCAATAGTATTGGTAAAGGTGTATTGTTGCCATTTTCCATCTTTATTTAAATAAATCTCATATTTCAGGTCGCCTCCCTTATTGTCATCCAGTAATTTTGCCCATTTACTTTTTGAAAACGACACCTCTCTTCCGGATACAATAATGCTATTACCCTTTTCATCACTAACCTTTGTAAGGTAGTCATCTGTCTCCTCTATTATTCTAAAGTTCATGGGAGCAATATTGTTGGGTATAACAATCTGCGAATAGTCGGGATATATTTCTATTTTATCATCTGAACTTGTAAATTCTTCTGGTACCGACTGAGAACATGAAGCAGCCAGCACAAGCAATAAAAAGCAACCCAAATATTTTATTTTACTCACCATAAACCTCATTACAATTAATAACGAATTAGAATTTTGAATAATACATGTAATACCAATACGTATCACCATAATATTTTTTAAAATGATCCTGATGCTCATTCTGAGGATCACTATGCACCTTATTGAACTTATCTATTAAGTCATTATCAAATTTGATATTACTTATATCATACTGTTTATTCATTTGAGAAAACAATAAAGCAGCCTCTTGATAATGAACCGGAATACGATCGTGCTTTTGAATATACAGGTTAAAAAACGGCCAAAAACGTTCCGGTTTCTTCAGCAGCATTTGTGCCTGCATTGATATTTCTAAAAGATCGAGATGCCCACCTCCAATAGAAGCCAGTCGTAACAAAATATTACTTTCCAGATTTCCTTTATCCGACACCAGATTATCGGGAAAAGAATAGAGTAACTTGTTCATCTTAAATTCCGGATCATCATCCATCAACTCCGGATTATCAATATATCGTTGATACTTTTCAGCCCACTTCTTATGAAACAGTGTACGCGACAATGCGGCATTATACTTATCGGCCAAAACAAGTTCGTTATTAATTAAAGCGCACTTTACCATATACCTTAAATATTGAACTTTAGGGCCAAAACGAGCCATATCTTCCATGCACCAGCGGTAACAATCGTTCACCATGCCATAGTTATAAAACAGAGGCTGTGAAGCATAACTCCAAAGTGTTAGATTCCTCTTTGTTTGAGCATCTTTATTTCCATCTTTTCGGGTAAACATCAGGTCACCTGCTTTTTGCATTTTTTGCAAAGCCAAACGTGTTGTTAGAACAATATACCGGCTAGGTTCTCCCTTAAACTCTCTTTCAATTTTAAGTACATCCTTCCAATGGCCTTCAAACAATGCATGGTCGATGGCTAACTCGCTATGGAAGTTTTCATCTTTATTTGATAAAGCATAAACACCGAATAAAATAATCAAACCAGTGGCTATATTTATAGAGTTAGCCCATACAGCCTTAAAGGAGTTCTTTTTTAATAATGGAAGAATAGAAAAGATTAATAGAGAAGTAATCAAAAGCAAAACTGGTAACCAAAAAATAAATTCATTTCCATCGAAATTAAATTCAGGCAAACCGGCTGTATATGCAAATTCTAATGTAACCTGATAAATACTCCTGTAATAAATAAACGGAACGAATATAAAACTCAACAAAAAGCATCCTGCCGATATTAACCTAACCTTTTTATCTTCCTCTGTGATTGATATTACACCTTCAGAAAGCGCCATTATAAAAGTACTCACTAATGCGTAAAATCCGGTAACTGGATAAAGCAACACTACATACAGCAATGCAAAAACGTATTTAATCCAATTAGATGGTATCATTTTGTATGTCTGGTAGGATAAATATATCATCAATACACCCAGAACATTTATGAAAGCATATCCATTGGCAATAAACTCATACATAACATAATCGAGCTGAGTTACCAATAGTAACAATGCAGCTGCTGGTATAAAGGATAATAAATAATAACGTTTCGGAATTTTAAAGAAGCGAAATGTTAAGTATTGAATACCGATCAGCATTGAGATAAACAACAAACTGCCTAGCCATGGAAAGTAGAAAAACTGATTAAGAAAAGAAGCTGCATAAGAAAGAAGTCCAGCCGGCTCACTTAAATGATTGATAAAGAACAAGCGACTATTCTGAAAAATAGATAACTCATCTAGCTTTAACAGAAGATCTTTATTAAAAATGGCTGTGAAATAAAAGGCAAATCCAACAAATAAAGTATAATATACCACTTTGATATATACAGCCGCATTAAACTTTCTTATCTGTTGATTTTGTTTTTGTTTGTCTGGTTTAGATTTTTTTGACCTCATTAAAATATACTGCTAAATGTATTGTCGTTATTATACTAGAACAATCTTTTACTTGTTTTCATCGCTTAAGCCGCGAAGGCATTTGGCTTCGCCGATTTTCAATTCATTTCTTGTCTTGATACAAGAAACGAAACAAAGAAAATCAAGACTGCATTGGCGATGATTCATGTTTATTTGTTGAACTTAAGTGCGGCCGGGTGATCTTCGAACAAGTTTTCAGCTTCCCGGTCTTACTAAAGTTCAACTTCTTAACACTTCTCATCTCCAATGAGGCCGATCCGACATAATACAGACCAAGCATATACTGCTAAGAATATTAGTATGATCCCAACAACAATTTTAGCAAAAAAAAAGAAAAATATGAATTCAAATCCTCCTTAAAACTAACCCATTCTAAAAAAACATATCAATTTTAAAGGAAGAACTTACAATAACAATCTGAATACTTTTCTCTCCACACTAATTTCCTTAATTCTAACAACTGATAATCAATTTCCAATTTTATCTATTCGTGCTAACTGCCGATTAGTCATAGCTCTCAATTCAGCATCTTCATGTTTTGCAAAGACCTCTTTTAAAGTAGGTTTAAAGTAACTCTGCCAAGAGCTAATTTTCTTATTTCCGGATCAATATGGACTTTACAAATCTTTGTTAAGCTCTGGCCAAATGTAATTCTCTCGACTGCTATCATCTGGATCTCCAGATCTCTTTCCTGCTGCACTATTTCGAAGAAATAGATTTATGACAAATATTGCTTATTACATTTCTTTTGGCATCTGTATTCTTTTCTACTATATAATGATTAATAAGCAAAAAAAGGAGGAAACACCAAAGTTTTTCCTCCTTCTTATATATGAAAATAAAAAGTAGTTTACTCTACAATCAACTCATCAACAAACATAAAGCACGGATTACCATAACCACGATGCCATTGCGGACATTGCTTTAATGAACTTGCTGTAACTTTTATATAACGTACACTTGTAGTATTAAAAACAATAGTATAAGGTATTGACTGTACCAAAAAACCTCGATCAGTATCTGTAGTTTTAACTGATCCTAACTGAATATAATTCACACCATCAACCGAACCTTCAACTTCTACCTCAATAGGAAGAAATGTCCATGAATTAATCGCTTTCAGGAAGTTCATGCTAACTTGTTTTACCTCCTGGCTTTTTTCCAAATCTACCACAGCTATCATATCATGCCCTTCAAAACCCAGCCATTTTTGATGAAAATCCAATTCACCAACGACTCCATCATTGAGTGCCTTACCACCACCTACAGGGTACTTTTCGCTATACTCAGTAAGTATCTCAACGCTTTTCCCTTTTGCTTTATTAGGTGCCGTAATTCTGTGTAACTTATTCAAAACATAGGTTCGGTAATCCTTTGTTTTAAAAAGACGTTCGTTAATATTAACAGCACCAGTGGCTACCGAATTCTCGGTATAACGATCCAAATAATCAAGCATATCTTGTCGAATAGTGATTTCATCACCACTTCTATCCAAATATGACATGCCTTCCGGTTCTTTATTTAATGCAATATCGAGATACGCAAAATCAACAGCCAAACGAGCTCGACGTACTCTTTTCAGATACACCGAATCATTATTAACCGCTTCTTCCGCCTGATCCATTATCTTTTTATATTCTTTCAAATACCCGGGCTGAAGGTAAGAATCAAGATAGTCTGCCGGATATCCATAAATATCTAAACGTTCTTCTTCCTTGTATTTATTTAGATTTTGATGCGTTAATTCAAAATACGACTTAATGTAAGGTGCTGCCTCTCCGTAATATTTAGTAATAAAATCGTTTATAATCGAATCAGCATTCGCATCAACATCCCACATTAATTTAGAAAGCAAGTATTGTTTTAGTTCATTTAAATCAGACCAGTTATGCCCACTCCCTTGTTCAAACATGATTTTAACACCGTGCTTTTTAAAGAACTGTAAATTCTTCTGCAACACATTAAAATTAGGGAAAGGTGTAAGGTAGTTTTTAAACTGAACCACATAATCCCAGGCAAATATATTATCTGATAACTCACTCCAATCCTTCATGTCTTTTACAAAATCGGCACTTCGCTTATCTTCTTCCAATGGCATACTGCGATTACACTCTATGGAGCAAAACATGATGTTAACATTAGGCAGAGGTCTGATGTTTTTAGGAGCCGAACGGGTAAAATTATAAGCCAGGGTTGAGATTACTTTATCCGGAAATTCCTGTGCAATTTGATTAGCCATATGTATGTATGCACCCGAAATAGTCTCATACTTTTCGTACAAGGCTTTGCATTCCTCGCACTCACAATAATTAAAACAGTCGTTTTGCGAAACAGACCAGTATTTCATCTCGGGATGCTCCTCCATTCTTTCTCTTAGGTTCGCAATTAAGGTTTGAATGGTACCCGGATTACTTAAACATAATTGACCGTCTTTCAGTCGGTGACTGCCAACTAACGAAAAATACTCAGGATGACTGTCGTAATATTTTTCCGGCGGAATCAGATGTTGAAAGGTATGAACAAACAATCCCCATTCGTCGAGATCTTCCAGCTTATTCCAATTCTTATAATCATGAAACTCATCATTATCGAAACAAAGCTTACGAAGATTAAAATCAGGTTCGTAGAATATTTCACCAAGAGGTACTTCAATGTTTTTGTTTTGGGGTATATAATATTCGGTAGGAGAAAGCATGGTACAGCCAGTATACTTTTCTAAAAAGGTATTTACAGCATATAAATTGGCTTTACCATTATTGCCGGCCAAAACAATATTATTTTTTGTAACCTGTATAATAAAACCATCTTCATCCAAGGTATCAATCCGTGCCGATGTATCTATCCATTCTTTTCCTATCAAGATCTGTTTACCTGTGCTTTGCTTCTGATGATTGATAGGTATGGTTGCATCAGTCACTTTTTGAATAATCTCCTGCAACTCACTACCTGCTACCTTACTAAGACTATCGCTATTTACCGAAACAACTATTTGATAGGCTGATTGATTATTTCTGACTAAATCGACGGTTTCAGGAGAGACACCACAACTACTTATGATGATCATTAATACTCCGGCAATCATTACAATTAATCTCATATTTCCTTCTTTCTGTCAACCATTAGAAAAAAGAGGAAATCCTTTCGAACTTCCTCTTCTTCATTGTATGAAAAACTGATAAAAATTAGTTTACATCCCACCAAACGCGCGCGCTTCCTTTGTCCTCACCTCCAGGCAAGGAACTAACAGCAGCGTTTACAGCAGCTTCATTGGTACTGTACTCAGTTGGCACATATGTCAAACGTCTCATTAAACCATCGTTACCATCCACATCTTCGGTGTTTAGCAATGGATATAAAATATCGGCATCTGAACGACGTAAGTCTGCCCATGTCTCCCATGACTCTGGGAAAAGAGCTAAATATTTTTGTACTGCAATTTGTTTCAACTGCTCAGCTTCGGTTCCGGCCCACGCAACAGGTACATCCACCGGAGGAGTAGCACTCTTACCCACTTTGGTATATTCTTCCGCTAATGTTGGAACTGCTCCTGTTGAAGTTCCTGCAAGATATGTATTGATTGCAGCTGTTTCTGTAACACCCCATTGGTTCATTGAAAGGCGAATACCTTCTTCATATAAATCCTGAGCATCACCACCCATATTCCAACCTTTTAAAACACCTTCGGCACGTGAGAAATATGATTCTGCTGCCATCATTACTTCTATATCTTTAGTGTTTGACTCAGCAAATACAGACTCTCTGTTCAAACCACTTAAGATATCGTTGTCCCAATCGCGAATTGTTGCGCCACCATTTGGCTGGCCAACATATACACTATCAGCATTAACATTATACCAAATTCCCATACGAGGGTCGTTATATCCGCCTAAGATACTTTCCATATCGGCTGTCATATAAAATCCCCATGCACCGGCAATTTCAATAAAGTTATTATAGGTATCAGAAGTAGCTTCAAAATAAGCACAGTCATCATTGCTTTCCATAACTCCTGCAGCTACAGCAGCCTCAGCTTCTGTTTTCGCACGAGCAGGATCAATATCTGAAATACGAAGAGCTAAACGAAGACGCATAGAGTTGGCAAATTTTCTCCATAACTCGGTGTCGCCACCATAAATAGCATCATAGTCACGGAACACTCCAACAGTTCCATTAATGCCACTTAATGTTTCTTCAGCAGCATCAAGCAAAGTAAAAAACTCATCGTACATATCTTCTTGCAAATCATAGGCAATTTCTGTACCTCCTAATCCAGCTTCAGAATAAGCTACCGGCCCCCAAGAGTCAGTCATACGGTGGAACATAAAAACATTCCAGATATCTAATACAGCCATAGCTTCTTCATTTCCTTGAGCTGCCGTATAAGCAGTACGTAACGAAGGAACAGCCAAAGTGTAGAATCGTAACCAACCACGACTTCTCCAACCATCGTTAATACCATTACGTTCGGTTTGCCATCCTGTACTTTGACAAGAGAAGTAATGAACAAAAAGCATTGAGTGTAACATAGTTGCTAACCCATAAGTACCATGGTCATCACCAGGTATACTCCATGATGCGTTTCCCAAGCCCTTGTATTGAGCATTGGCAAAAGCTGGTCCTGCCATTGAGGCGTCTAATTGATCAGTAGTAAGCGTATTTGGATTGGTATTGATTTCATCGAAATCATCGGTACATCCGGTTACATATACGAGGAATACTGCTGATAATAGTGTTATTATAGTATTTTTCATGTCTCGATTTTTTAAAAGTCTAATTTTACATTAAAACCAAAGTCGCGTGTTGAAGGAATATTGAATGATTCAATACCTTGCAGGTTACCTACTCCAACTCCTTGCTCAGGATCGAAAGTTTCTGCTTTATTCATAAGGAAGAATAAGTTACGACCTACAACAGATAAACTAACTCCGGCAAACGGGCCATTACCTAAAACACTCTTAGGAAGCGAATAACCTAATACTAATTCACGTAAACGAATATTAGTTGCATCAAATACGAAGTCTTCAGCTGATCGTGGATCACGACTGGCCACTTGCGTCCAGTATTCTTCTGCTAAAACAGAAGTTGTATTTGGTGTTGATGAAATAATATCTCCGGCTTCGTTACGAGTAACATTTACACCGTCTACTACAAAACCATCGGTTCTGCCATTTAATGTAATATCGCTCACACCGGCACCAGCCATACGCGCTTGCGTATATGAAATAACTTCACCACCTACTCTGAAATCAATCAAGAAGCTTAATGTAAAATTTTTGTAGCTAAATCGATTTGTTAAACCAGCTGTAAAATCAGGGTTATAATTACCTGCCAATACATCAAATCCATTGGTAAACTCAGGCAATCCGGTAGAAGCATTTACAATTACATTACCTTCATCATCACGAGCATACCCTCTGATATATAAGTCACCGTACTCACCACCTTCTTTAACGATAGTTTGAGCTACACGCTCATAACCAGTAGTAATAGAAAGTTCATCTCGACCTTCCATAATACTCAACACTTTGGTTTTGTATTTTGCAAAGTTTGCTGATAAATCCCATGTAAAATCGGCACGGTGTAATACATCAGCATTGAATGTTACCTCAAAACCATTGTTTTTGATTTCTCCTCCATTCACAACTTCCTGAGCAAATCCAGATACTTCAGGAACATTGATGGTAAAGATTTGATTTTCGGTATTGGTTTGGAAATAAGTAAAGTCTAAACCAATTTTGTTTCCAAAGAAACGTGCATCCACTCCAACTTCTTTCGATGTAGAAATCTCAGGCTTTAACTGATCGTTGTTTTTAACTGTTGAAGCTTGAACCACTCCTCCATTGAATCCATAAAATTGCAACTCGTTACTTAAACGGTAAGGATCGGTATCGTTACCCACTTGAGCAAATGATCCACGAGCCTTTAAGAAAGTTAGGAAATCTGACTTAATATCAAACATATCGCTCAAAACAGCTGTCAAACCAACCGATGGATAAAAATATGATCTGTTATCTGATGGTAAAGTAGATGACCAGTCATTACGAGCAGTAACATCTAAGTATAAATATTCTTTATAACCTAACTGACCAAATGCATATAGAGAGTTAATTCTCTTTTCGTAAAAACTAGATGTTGGAGTTGTTGTCTCCAGGTTACTGATTGCAAAAAAGTTTCTGCGGCTCAATTGTCCTCCAACATTCAATGAGTATCTTCTTTGATACAATGAGTTACCTCCTAAGTTAACACCTACTCTAAAATCACCCAGGTCTTTATTATATGACAATAAGAAATCAGAGTTTAACTCCATTGTTTGACCTGTAGTTTCTGAGTAGCTACCCACATCGTTAGCAATAACCGAAACAGATGCATATTGCGAAGAAACAGATTTATTAGTAGACTGGTCCAAACCTGAACGAATCATTAAACTTAAATCACTTGTGAAGTCATACTTTGCAGAAGCAAATCCAATAAAACGGTTACGTTCTTCGGTAAATGGACGACGCAATGCAAACCAGTATGGGTTACCACCCAATCCACCAATGGTATTTGGATCGATATAGTTATATTGGCGTAAACCAGCAGCATCGTAATATTCAAAATCCTTATACTGACTATACTGCATGCTTCGAGGCATGGTATATACTGCTTCACCTACTGAACTCTCACCTGTATTAATAGGGTTATCGATAGTTTGTGATATAAAGTTTGCCTTAGTATCCAGGTGCAATTTATCAGTCAGATCACTGGTTAAACGGATGTTTAAGTTATGACGATCTAACTCATTACCTTTTACGATACCTTGAGCTGTTGTATTTGTATAAGAGAAATATCCCTGAATTTTTTCGTTACCCATTGAAGCAGAAACTGTTTTTGCCCAGTTATATCCTGTTTCAAAAAAGTCCATTCCATTATCAGGTTGTGGTGTCATAGAATATGTCGACGGTCCATCATAATTTGGATTGAAAGATAATTGCCATGCATCAACCTGCTGGCCATTCATCTCAGGTCCCCAGCTTAAACGACTATCAGCATCATATACACCTTGCGAACCTTGTCCGTATGTATCCTGCAGGTTCAGCATATTGTATGCTTTTGAGAACATCAGGTTAGATGAAATCGAAATTCTGGCATCCTGACCTTTAGATCCTTTTTTGGTGGTAATGATAATTACACCGTTACTGGCACGCGTACCATACAAAGCTGCAGCTGATGCACCTTTCAATACCGACATTGATTCGATATCTTCAGGGTTGATATTAGAAATACCATCTGAACTGGTACGTCCACCAATATCAGCAGAAGCTGTATTTGCCACATTGTTATCCATTGGCACACCATCAATTACATATAACGGTTGGTTATTACCAGTTAATGATCGGTTACCACGAAGTGTTACCCTTGATGAACTACCAACACCACCACCGGTAGTAGAGAAGTTCAAACCGGCTACTTTACCAGAAAGAGAATTAGCCACGTTCAATGAGCGTGCTTCACTCAATTCCTCGGTATTTACTGTTTGTTGAGAATAAGTAAGTGCTTTTTTCTCGCGCTTAATACCTAAAGCGGTTACTACCACACCTTCTAATTCAGTAACATCTTCGATTAATGTAAGATTAATAGTGGTTTTACCAGCTACAGGAACCTTCTCGGTCATATAACCAATAAACGAAAACACCAATACATTATCTTCGGAAGGTGTTACAATTGAGAAATTACCATCTAAATCGGTAATAACCCCTTGTACAGTTCCTTCAATTACAATCGAAACACCAATTAATGGCTCACCATTAGCATCGATTACTTTCCCTGTAATTGTTTTTCCATCTTGTTGTAGGCTTTCATTAGTATCTGTAATACTTCCTGCCGCACCTACAACCTGTGTAAAAGCCACTAAACACAATCCTAAAACAAGAAACAGCTTCATCCTGTTGTGAAGCCCTTGTTTGGCTGCTTTAACAATTGTCTTTTTCATAGATTCCAACTTGTTAAGTGAATAAAATTTTAGATTTAATTTTTAAAGTTTATCTCTCAGTTCATTTCGTTATTCATTTAAAGATCTTCCCCATAGTCTTAAGATTTATTATTGATTAACAATATTTTATATCTGATCTAACTCTAATAAATAGCTTAAAAAAGAGTAGGAAATTCCTATACAAACAACATTATGCTTGCACTATGGATGGTTTGAAAACCTTTTGGAATCAACTTGAAACTGGCAAAGCGTAACAAGTTGATCCAAAAGAAACTTACCACTCCGATATCTTTATGTTTTCCTATTGATTATCATTTCCCCTATCCTTCTGCACAGTTACTTTAATAAGCTACTTCTTATATTTAAATGCTAATGCCTTCCCCAATGGCAATTCATTCATATCACTAGGTAAACTTACTGTTACCGTTTCTCCTTCAACCTTATATTTAAGCCTCTTACCATTAGAAATCAACTTCATGGCACTTCCTTTTTTGGGTACATTCCCAGTCCATGTTATAGTTTTTTCCAATTCTGAATTCTCATCATAACAGGCAATGGCATAACATGTTTTATTATCTTTTGATTGAGTAAAGAATACATTATTGCTCTGACATACAGACAATGCCCTAGTGGCGTAAATAGCCTCCCCATTCTTATCCATCCATTTACCAATCTTCTTTAGACTCTCTATTTGTTCAGGAGTAAACTCCCCTTCCGGAGTAGGTCCAACACCCAATAATAATGAACCTCCTTTGGCTACTACTTCAACCAATGTTCTTATCACTTGCGATGTTGATTTGTATGAATCTGTGGGTACATAGCCCCATGCTCCTCCAAGAGTGATACAGCTTTCCCAAGGATGATCCAATGCCTGTTCCGGTATACTTTGTTCAGGTGTTTGATAGTTTTCGTACAACCCTCCTACCGTACGATCCACAATTAATAATCCTGGTTGATTTTTACGAGCCATTTTAGCAATTGAAGGCATATCAATATCCTGACTCCACGATGGTATAGGTGCTCCCCAGGCTCTTACTTCATCATTTACTGTTTCTAACGGACGAACCCAACCACCATCTAACCATAGTAAATCAACATCACCATAGCCTGTCATCAACTCTTGTATTTGATTGTAGGTGTATTGCTTAAACTGATTCCAACGCCATGGATATTTATTGGCATCGTAATTATTATTTCGGTTTGGGGTTGCATATTTAGGCCACCAGTAATATTCTGAATACCAATCGGGTTTTGAAAAATAAGTACCTACCATAAAACCTTGATTACGATATGCATCCAATACATATTTTAAGGCATCTGATTTTTCATTTGAACCAAACGGTGAGTGCGCAATACTATAATCGGTTTGTTTGGTATCCCACAAACAAAATCCATCGTGATGCTTGGTGGTAAACACCAGATATTTCATACCCGCCGCTTTTGACGCTTCTGCCCATTGCTGTGGGTTGAATTTTACCGGATTAAATTTATCCTTTAATCCAAAATACCATTCTTTATAGTCGTTATAACTTATAGTACTGTCTCGTTCAATCCAATCCTCGGAGCAAATAGACCATGATTCAATAATTCCCGGAACAGCATATAATCCCCAATGAATAATAATTCCAAATTTTAGATCTTGCCATTCCTCTAGTTTAGCAACCACTTTGTCATCCTTGGGAGCCATATAGTGCTCCGATTTAGGATGTTCGTGCTGGGCGTTTATGCCTTGGGATACTATTAGTAAACCAACTAAATATATAAACAGACTTCGTTTCATGATCGAATTGTATTTATCTTATCTCAGTATTTTCTTATTCTTTTTCTGTAAAAACCTGTGACTAATAGAGTAATATAAAGTTGACTATGCCTTTTGTCAATATATTACACCCCTATACAATCAATTGATTTTATCAACTACCGTCACCTATGTAACAGCTGTAATTCTATGCTGATTTAAGAGCTGTTCTCTTCTTTTTATTTTCAATATAATACGGAACTAATGCTGCGGCACCCAATACAGCCATCTCACTATTGTCGGATGGTAATATTGATGTAGTTTGTAAAGCATTTTGATGAGGAAACTTTATCAATGTATTCTTCATTCCCTTTTCGAACAAAGCATATGCATTTGACAATGAACCACCCAGAATAATTGCACTAGGGCCATATGAATAAATAATGGTTTCAATCAGGTGAGCCACATGTTCACCAAAATCTTCAAAAGCTTTTAATGAATCTTTATCTCCGGCATTTGCTTTATCAGCAATTGCTTTTCCATTGTTGCCACATGTACGTTGAAAGAACTTACCACTACAATAATTCTCGAAGTCGGCATCCAAATATCCTATTCCCCCAAACTCTCCTGCCATTGATAAATTACCAATATGCAATTGATCATTTACCAAAACTCCTGCTCCAACGCCTGTTCCCATGGCCAGAGCTACCAAATCAGAATATTCTTTTCCTTTACCGTAATATTTCTCTCCCAACAAAAAGCAATTGGCATCGTTACCAATAAAAACGGGTAATCTAAAGTATTCTGACAAAATAGTTTTGAGCTCTACATTCTTCCAGGCAGGTATATTCTGAACATTATAAACAATTCCTTTTTCCACGTCAATAAGGCCGGGAACCCCAACTCCAATACCTACAACTCTTTCATTAATTAAGTTTTGTATCCCTTCGATCAAATCTTTAATAATCTCAGATTTACTTCGGTAGGCATCTGTTGATGTTTTAAATTGCTTTAATACTTTCCCTTGCTCAATATAGGCAAAATGCATTTTTGTGCCACCTACATCAACTCCTATGTAACAGTTCTTTATCATTTTCTCCCAACTTTTCGCGTTCAGTTATTTTATGTACAGTATATACCATACTGTATCCCCTCATAAAACCATGGATCTTTCCCTTAGCTTGCTAAATACTTTTCAAAAGCATTCTCCATAACTACTGCTACGGCACCAAGCATTCCAATATTATCACCAAATTCAGTGATGACAACATTTGATTTTTCACTAATTTGTTTCATTGCATGTGTGTTAACCCCTTGCTGAATTGGCGTTGTTATTAAATCGCCGGATTGAGCTAACATTCCACATAAAACAATTAATTCTGGATTAAAAAGCTGTATTAAGATTGAAATGGCTTTACCTAAGTTAATGCCAGTTTCATGTAATATTTTTATTGCATATTGATCGCCATCTAAGGCGGACTTGATAACATTTTTCAGCTCCAGATACTTAAATTTTGAATTACTATTATCGAGCTGAATGGATGTTTTTCCTTCTTTTACTCCTTCTTCGGCAAGTTCCAACACCCTGATTCCTGATGCCATGGTTTCGATACACCCTAGTTTACCACAACGACAGAGTTTACCATTTTCAACCATTGGAATATGACTAAACTCTCCTGCAAATCCGGATGTACCTCTGTATAAGTTACCGTTAAGTATCATACCTAAACCAATACCCCAATCAAGGTACAACACCAGAATATCTTTCTTTCCTTTTGCACTGCCTAACCTAAACTCAGCTAAAGCCATTGCCTTGGCATCGTTTTCAACGAATACAGGACAACCTATAGCTTCTTTCATTAGTTCTGTTACAGGCTTATCTCCAAAATTAAGATAAGTATGATTGATTCCATTCACAGAATCCACCAAGCCTGGCATGCTGATTCCAATGGCTAAAACCTTCGCCTTGTCAATTCCCGATCGTTGTATATATGATTTGATTAAATCAATAATGTAATCAAGCGTGCTCTTTTCATTATTTAAAACCACCGAGTATTCTTCAGTATCTGTTATTTGTTTATTCTCTGCATTAAAAAGAGCAATACTTACTTTATAAATACTCATTTCAACTGCCAAAACACAGAAACCATTATCAACCAAACCGAATAAATCAGGCTTTCTGCCTCCTATTGATTTCCCTTGCCCCTTTTTCTCAATAATATTGGCATCCACCAACTCAGACAGTATCGACATCATATTAGGCGCACTAATCCTTAAACGCTTACACAACTTAGAAGTTGTTTGAGCCCCATCTACATACAAAGCCTTTACAATTCGAATTTGTTGAATGTACTTTTTCCTTTCAACACCTTCTAATTGCTCTACAATCTTTATATCAAATTGTAAATTATTCATAGACTTTTGTAATAGTTTTAATTGATTAGCTGATGTAAAAGTATATATTTTTACTTTTAATGCAAATCTTTTATTAATTTTTTATTAAAGTTCTTAAGTATTTATTAATATTTTCTACATTTGCCTCAAGCTAATTAAAGTCATACACTTAAGAATTTATCAGTCTTCCAGAGGGGAGAGACAAGTGTGAAAAAGAAATAATCCTACAGAAATAAAAATCTATTTCTAAAAAAAAGAAGCACTTAAAATCTAATGTGCAAAGGCAATTATTATTAAATTATAGGGGGCATAAGTGTATATGCATCGATAAAAATTTCTAAAGCCATGAAAAAAAGACTACCTGTTACTCAATTTTTACTTATTGCATTTTTACTCTTTAACCAGTTTGCAAATAGTCAAACGGCAAAATTCAGAGATAGCAATCTATCTATTGATGAGAGAGCCAAAGATTTGTTACAGGCTTTAACGCTAGAAGAAAAGATATCATTATTAGGGTATTCTTCTCCTGCCATTGAACGTCTGCAGATACCTTATTATAATTGGTGGAATGAAGGATTGCATGGCTCAGCCCGTGCAGGACAAGCTACTGTTTTTCCACAGGCCATTGCCATGGCTGCCACTTTCGATCCTGTATTAGTTAATCAAGTGGCAGATGCTATTTCAACCGAGGCACGAGCCAAACACAACATGGCTATAGCTAAAGATAAAAGACTACAATATTTAGGTATTAACTACTGGACACCTAATATTAACATCTTTCGCGATCCACGCTGGGGACGTGGACAAGAAACCTATGGAGAAGATCCATATCTGACAGGACAAATTGGAACTGCTTTTATACAAGGACTGCAAGGCGATGATCCTGATAAATATAAAATTTCGGCGTGTGCCAAACACTTTGCAGCACATAGTGGTCCCGAGGCAGTTCGCCATGAGTTTAATGCCGTAGTAGACGAAAAAGACTTACGCGAGACCTATTTACCAGCTTTTAAAACATTAGTTGACAATGGAGTTTCAGCTGTAATGTGTGGCTACAATCGTTTAAACGATGAGCCTTGCTGTACTTCCGAAAACCTGTTGGAAACCATTTTAACCAAAGAATGGAAATTTAAAGGTCAGATAACTACCGACTGTTGGTCGCTGGATGATATATATCTTCGCCACAAATCATTGACTACCGCTGTTGATGTAGCAGCAGCTGCAATTAAGCAAGGTGTAAACATGGACTGCTCACCTCTTTTACAACGCGAGGCTATGAATGCCATCAACCAAGGTTTAATAAGCGAAAAAGATATTGATCGCTCGATTTATACCACTTTAGTTACTCAAATTAAACTTGGTTTTTACGACGATCCTTGCGAATCGGCTTATACAACTTTTGGACCTGATAGCATTAATAACAACTACCATGTTGATTTAGCATTGAAAGCAGCCGAAAAAAGTATGGTTCTTTTAAAGAATGATGGAATATTACCATTAGAAAGGAGTAAAACCGGTTCGATGATGGTATTAGGTGAGAACGCAGCCAATATTAGCGTATTGGTTGGAAACTATCATGGTATGTCGGGAAATATGGTAACATACGCTGAAGGCCTGGTTTCAAAAGCGGGCCCGGGAACAGCGGTTCAATACGATTTTGGAGTAAGCTACTCCGACACTACACATTTTGGAGGAATATGGGGCGCAGGTATGTCAGATGTATCAGTTGTTGTTTTAGGCCTTACTCCTCTTTTTGAAGGCGAAGAAGGCGATGCCTTTTTATCGAAAAGTGGTGGTGACAAGGAAGATTTAAGTATACCCGAAGCTCATTTAAAATTTTTAAAGAAGTTACGTGCATCACATGATAAACCAATTATTGCTGTACTAACAGCCGGTAGCGCTTTGGATGTGGAAGAAGTAGCACCTTATGCCGATGCCATCATTTACTCGTGGTACTCGGGCGAACAAGGAGGAACCGCATTGGCCAACATTATTTATGGCGATGTTTCTCCATCGGGTAAGTTACCATTAACTTTTTATAAATCGTTGAATGACCTTCCTGCATACGAAGATTACAGCATGGCCAACAGAACCTATCGTTATTTTAATGGCGAAGTTGCCTATCCCTTCGGTTTTGGGTTAAGTTATACCCGTTTTGATTATGAGTGGATCAATCAACCTGCCAAAGCATATAAAAAAGATCAGGAGATTACTTTTGATGTAAAAGTTAGTAATGTGGGTGATTTTGATGGTGACGATGTGGTGCAAATCTATATCCAGTATCCTGATATTGATCGTATGCCTATTAAAGAGCTAAAAGCCTTTAAGCGCACCAGCATCAAATCTAACGACTCATCAAATCTAACTTTTAGCATCAACACGAGCGATTTGCAAAAGTGGGATCTGAAACGTAGCAAATGGAATTTATACAAAGGTGAGTATAAGATTCTGGTTTCAAAAAATGCCAATGAGGCTGTATTGGAACATACATTTTTAATTAAATAATATGAATCAACTTTATTATAAAAAGAGTATTGTACACTTGATATCCACCGCTCAAGCCGCGGAGGCTTTTCATTTCTTGTCTTGACACAAGAAACGAAACAAAGAAAGTCAAGGCTGCATCGGTGACGACTCCTGTTTATTTGTTAATCTTAAGTGCGGCCGGGTGATCTTCGAACAAGTTCTCAGCTTCCCGGTCTTACTAAAGTTTAACTTTTAAACACTCCTCATCCCCAATGAGGCCGCACATACTTAATACTATTATAAAATGATAAAATCAACATACAAACTAGCAGTAGTTTTAGCACTGGCAACAATGGGTGTTGGGTGCACCAACAAGCAGGAAAGCAAGAAAGAAGTCGCACTGACTGATTACGTCGATCCGTATATTGGAACAGACTATCACGGACATGTATTTCTGGGTGCTCATGTTCCGTTTGGAGGCGTGCAAACCGGCCCAACCAACTATACCTGGGGATGGGATTGGTGCTCGGGCTATCATTATTCCGACTCAATCATGACAGGTTTTGCACAAACTCACCTGAGCGGAACCGGCATTGGCGATTTGGGCGATATACTAATCTCACCCTACACTGGCAAGCTTAAGTCAACTCCCGGAACCAAAACCAATCCTTTGGGAGGCTATGCTTCGTTATATTCGCACGACAAAGAAACCGCCGAAGCAGGTTATTACAGTGTTGATTTGCTTCGATACAATATTAAGGCAGAACTAACGGCAACCGAACGTACCGCTTTTCATCAATACACTTATCCCGAAAGTGATGAAGCGCGCATTGCCATTAATCTGGCGCGAGGCATTGGCTGGGACCGTCCGGGCAAATCATCCATCTCCATCATTAATGATTCAACAGTGGTTGGATATCGTAAATCATCGGGATGGGCAAAAGATCAGATCTTGTTCTTTGCACTACAAACCAATAAACCATTTACGCAGGCTCAACTATTCGATGGCATGAAATCTATTGAAGGACATAGTGCCATCAAAGATAGCATTGTGGCTGTTTTATCTTTCGATACCGAAGCCAACGAAGAGGTTTTATTAAAAGTAGGAGTATCACCGGTTAGTACCTATAATGCATTGGATAATATCAAACAGGAAAATGCCGGTTGGAACTTTGATAATACCGTAGCTGAAGCCAAAAATAAGTGGAACAAAGAATTATCAAGAATTAAGGTTGAATCGAAAGATGATGCACAGCTTCGTACCTTTTATACTGCCGTATATCATGCTTACACAGCGCCTGTATTATTTAACGACGCCAATGGCGATTATCGAGGAACGGATAAAAAAGTATACAAAAACGCCGGCTTCGATAACTATACTATCTTCTCGCTTTGGGATACGTACCGCGCAGCACAGCCTTTGTTTACCATTGCTCAACCCGAACGTGTTTCGGATATGATCAACTCATTGCTGGCCATTTATCAGCAACAAGGCAAATTACCTATCTGGCCTTTGCATGGTAACGAAACCGATTGTATGGTAGGGTTTCCGGCTATTCCGGTAGTAACCGATGCTATCTTTAAAGGATTCCCAAATATCGATGCCTCATTGGCATTAGAAGCTATGCAGGCTTCATCGATGCGCGATGATTATGGAGTGAAACATTTAAAAGAAAGAGGTTTTATTCCTGCCGAATTGGAGAAAGAATCAGTTTCTAAAGCTTTGGAATATGCCATTGCCGACTGGTGTACAGCACAGCTGGCCGACTCCTTAAATCAACCAGAGGTTGCTGAATACTATTCAAACAGAGCATTGGCTTATCAAAAATACTTTGACAAGGAAACCGGTTTTATGCGCGCCGTTAAAGCTGATGGCAGCTTCCGAACTCCTTTCAATCCGTTTGAATCAACTCACGAATGGGGCGATTATACCGAAGGTAATGCATGGCAATACACCTGGCTAGTGCCTCACGATGTACACGGCTTAATTGATTTATTTGGTTCTGATGAAGCTTTTATCAGCAAGTTGGATAGCCTGTTTATTGTTGAGGGAGATATGGGACATATGGCTTCGCCTGACATCAGTGGTTTGATTGGTATGTATGCACAAGGTAACGAGCCCGGACACCACATTCCTTACTTATATACCTTTGCCGGACAGCAATGGAAAACGGCACAATTGGTGCGTCGTATTATGGATGAGATGTTTACTGATCAACCCGATGGTATTTGCGGTAATGAAGATTGTGGGCAAATGTCGGCCTGGTACATACTATCATCAATGGGACTTTACCAGGTAAATCCTGCCGATGGTGTATTTGTATTTGGTTCGCCATTGTTTGATAAAGCTACTATCACATTACCTGAGGATAAATCGTTTACCATTACAGCCAATAACCAAAGCAAAGAAAACGTGTACATTCAAAAAGCCAGCTTAAACGGAGCAGATTTAACTCGTACCTACATCACATATAAAGAAATTATGAAGGGTGGTGAGTTGGTATTTGAAATGGGTAGCACTCCTAACAAAGAGTTTGGTAAAGAGATTAAGGACAGACCTTGATTAGACTCTTTAGATTGTTAGACTGGTAGATTATTAGATCGTCAATCATTAAATAATAAACCACAGATTATGGGATTAAAACAGATTCTTAGTAATCCTAAATCTAATTAATCTGTGATTAAGAATATAAAAATGAAGAACACAACATTTATACTTCAGGCACTTATTACCCTTTTGATGGTTACATCTTGTAACACAAAGAAAGATATTAAGGTAATTGACCTACAATCGGAATTTGCATATAACGATACCATTCCACCAAGTGTGCATGCGGCTACATTGGAAGAAATCAGCAACAACCAATTAATTGCGGCTTGGTTTGGCGGTAGCTACGAAGGTGCCAAAGACGTGGGTATTTACTCAGCCTTTTACACACAAAACAAATGGCAGAAACCTACTCAATTGGTTCAACCACCTGTTATCAATAACGATACTCTTGCCTGTTGGAACCCGGTACTGTTTAAAAGCAAGAGCAATAAGCTGTACTTGTTCTATAAAGCGGGTAAAAATCCGCGTGAGTGGTTTGGTGCCTTGATTACTTCGGATGACGAAGGTCAATCGTGGACGGAACCCATGTATTTGCCCGATGGTTTTCTGGGCCCCATCAAGAATAAACCTGTTGAGCTGATAGATGGCCAGATTATTTGTGGATCGAGCACCGAAAGTATTGAAGGTAATATTTGGAGGGCACATGTTGAGATATTTAATGAGGCTGACAACACTTGGAAGATGGTTGAAATACCCAATACAAAACATCTGGAAGTGATTCAACCCACTTTTATACCTCATCCGGATAATAAATTGGAGATGCTTTGCCGCAGTAAACACAACAAAGTGGTAACAGCATGGTCGGATTACTCAGGAACGAACTGGAGCGAATTAGATACCATTAATGTAGTGAATTCCAACTCGGGCATTGATGCCATTGCCATTGATGATGATTTGTTTTTAATGGTAAATAATCCGCTTAAGCAAGGTCCTGACTGGTTCTATGGCAGAAATATACTGGATGTTGAATACTCAACCGACGGTGTTAACTGGAATAAATTGTTTGACCTGGAAAATGAAGAGAAAGGACAGTTCAGTTATCCGGCTATCATACAAACATCGGATAAAACCATACATGTGTTATACACCTACAACCGCGAAGGGATTAAGCATACACAGTTCAGAATTGAATAGCAATTTCGCTCATGATTGATTGATTATAATTACACCAAAAACCCGGATTGCATAACGATGCTTTCCGGGATTTTTTATATTGTACAACGGCGTGATTACATACAAGAGCAGCCTCTTTCACACTATTCATCTGTCATTCAATATTATAATTACAAATAATTAAAACAATAATAAGAAGTAAGTTGTTAATGAATGGTAATAAAACCAATCATTATGAAAACACTAACTCTATTCATTTTCCTTCTTGGAATCGCAAACGCATTAGGTCAAAATAAACCCAACATTCTGGTAATAATGGTAGATGATGTTGCACCTAATTCTTTAAGCTGTTACTCTTTAGGCATGCAATATCCAACCCCTAACATCGACAGGATTGCAAAAGAGGGTGCATTATTTACCGACCACTACTCACAGCCTAGTTGCACCGCAGGAAGAGCTGCCTTCATAACAGGCCAAAAACCTGTTAGAACAGGTCTTACAACTGTTGGGCAACCCGGCAATCCATTGGGCCTAAAAAAAGAAGATCCCACATTAGCCGAATTATTGAAACCCTTGGGATATATGACAGCTCAATTTGGTAAAAATCATTTAGGAGATAGAAACGAACATCTGCCAACTGTGCATGGTTTCGACGAGTTCTTTGGAAATCTTTACCACCTAAATGTCTCTGAAGAGCCAGAGCAAGCTGATTATCCAAAAACAAAAAAGTTTGCAGAAAAATACGGTCCTCGTGGCATTATTGAATCATATGCAACCGATAAGTTTGATACTACAGAAGATCCTCGTTTTGGCGTAATTGGCAAACAAAAAGTTAAAGACATAGGTCAATTAACTTCAGAACGCATGAAAACCTTTGACGAAGAACTTGTTGCCAAAAGTAAAGATTTTATGAAACGTGCCAAAGATGCTGATAAGCCATTCTTTATTTGGCATGCAACCAGCCGTATGCACGTTTACACACATTTAAAAGAAGAATCAAAGAATCTGGCAACAAATATTAGTACAGATATAGATGTTTTTGGACACGGTTTAATTGAACACGATGGACATGTGGGTGAACTATTGGACTATTTGCATGAACTGGGATTAGAGGAGAATACCATTGTTATTTACACCACTGATAACGGACCTGAACAAAGTACATTCCCTGATGCTGGTGTAACCATGTTTAGAGGTGAAAAAATGACTACTTATGAAGGTGGACTCCGTTCTCCATTTTTAGTAAGATGGCCCGCTAAAATTCCTGCTGGTATGATTAGGAATGGAATATCAGCTCATGAAGATGTACTACCTACGATAATGGCAGCAGTTGGCAATCCAAACATCAACGAAGAATTAAAACAAGGCAAAAAAATAGGCGATACTACTTATAAAGTATTTATCGATGGCTTTAATAATATTGATTACTGGACTGGTAAAAAAGATAAATCTGCCAGAAATCATTTTTTCTATTATTACGAAAGCAGTTTAACAGCAATGCGCGTTGGCCCATGGAAAATGCACTTTGCCACAAAAGAGAGATACTTTGATGATATGGTTACACACACCATGCCCCAACTATTTAACTTACGCAAAGATCCATTTGAAAAGTATGA
The DNA here is from genome assembly GCF_018271995.1 of Carboxylicivirga linearis. Classification (GTDB taxonomy): domain Bacteria; phylum Bacteroidota; class Bacteroidia; order Bacteroidales; family Marinilabiliaceae; genus Carboxylicivirga; species Carboxylicivirga linearis. The sequence continues at coordinate 6,420 of NZ_JAGUCO010000032.1, read as the reverse complement.
CGACATTAATGGTTTTCACCTGATAATGCAAAAATCGTGGGTAATGCAACCTGCCATTGGATTATTAACCGAACATTTAATGACATTTAAAGAATTCACTCCCAGACAAGCTGCAGCATCTTTAGATATTAATAAAGCAATTGATAAAATTCTGAAAGCTGGAGCCAGACAATAAAACAAAAATGAGGCTGTCAGTAAACAAACTGACAGCCTCATCTATATTATAAATATTTTACTACTAATTCGTAAAATTAATCAACTCTATATCAAATAAAAGAACTGAATTAGCAGGAATACTTCCTGCCTCATAAGGGCCATAACCTAGCGGAGAAGGAATGATTAATGTTAGTTTATCACCTCTGCTCATAATAGGTATACCGATTTGCCAGCCACCTATTAATCCACTTAAAACAAAAGTAATTGATTCACCTTCAGGAGTACTATCAAACACCGTTCCATCCAGTAAATACCCTTTATAGGCCACAGTTACTTCTGAAGTGCTAATGGGTTTTTCGGTATCCTCAGGATCTGCCACCTCGTGATTAAAATAAAAAACACCAGAAGGATAGCCTCCATAATTTATTTCTGCAGCATCCAAATCATTATCGGCGATATAATTTACTATTATCTCACGATCGATCTCCATTTGCTTCTCTACATCATACCCATCTGAGTCATCGTTGTCTTTCATACAACCAAATACTGCAATCCCAATCAATAAAACACCCAGTAATCTGCTTGTAAAACCAACCATTCTCACCTTTCCTGTTATTTTCATGCTATAAACCAATTTACAATTTGTTTGTGGCAAAAATATAAGTTTCGGTTAGATGAAAAAATGACCTCAATGATATGATGCAAAAAGAAGCCTCACCAAATTAAATTTTCAATGAGGCTTGAATCTATTATTTACAAATCCATTTACCATTGACCTTTTGCAACATTCCTGACTTTAAAACATGTTGACGATCCTCAAAAACAACGTAATTGGAAGGCCCATGAAAAACATTATTAATATCTACAATTCCTGATGGTTCCTGTGCCGTATAAACAATAAAGTACTTTTTAGGGTTTGTCGGATTAGGCATGTTAAAAATGGTTTTCCCATCTTCCAGTTCATAATCTTTATCAGCCTGTATACCTGAATCAGTGAATTGTATCGGAAGGCTTTCCTTGTATTTCTGAAGAAACAAATTATTCCTAACTGTTCCGTAAACCATAAACGAATATTGACTCACATCCATTGCAAGGGCTTCTTTATCCGTTATAATCTGCGTTTCCTTCATAAAACGATCACGAATTTTAGTAACATAGGCTTTTATCTCCTTCTCGTTACCCTCTTCCTCTTCTGATACAACCAAATAATCAACATGCTCAAAGGTATTATTCAAATTAATCAGACTTCGGTTAGCATAGTCATTGGCTATAGCATCATCAAAAGCTGTTTTTATAAGCGTTGTATAATAATCAGCAAATGTTTTAAACTCATCTCTGTTTTTACTATATGTCTCCAAAGCCTTTAGCATAGATTCGGTATATATAAACGACCTGCTCACTTCTTTATTGAAAACCATCTCAGCATGCATTACACCATATTTTTCCTTAGTCAAATAGGTAGTAATAGCCCTTATCACCTGCTCATTAACTACAGTATTCCAATTTCCGTAAGCCTGCTTCTTCATCGGCTCTTTTATTGGTTCATATAGCTTCTTGTACTTATCAACCAATTCATTGTTTTCTTCAGTAAGGTAATTTACATATGAATGACCAAACTCGTGCCACACTAAATATTCTACATAATTAACATCACCAAATACAGGTTGACCATCTTTTTCGTTAATAGCCGACATTATATTATAAATATCAACTTTTCCATCCACCTCAACCCCGGGCCCATAATTACCACTATTTAAACACGACAAAATAATATTATAACTATTCTGCTTCTTTCCATAGAATTGTTCAATGGTATGTATTTCATCAAAATCAGCTAATTTATTAGCCATATTATCAACCAAAGCTTCATAAAACGATTTATACGATTTAATAAATTTATCAAACTGAGTTTCGCGTACAAAAGCCTTCATCACAGAAAGAAATTCATGCAGATTCTCCTTCCCTCCAATGCGTTTAATCAGGTAATCAGTAACCTCTACCTTTACATCCATATCAGCTGATAAATGCAACATTAATGCTGGTGGCGCATCATAGCTAAAACCTTTTTTAGTCAGTTCCTGAACAAACAACACTGCTTTGTGCTGCTTGTAATCCTTAAAATACTCATCAACATCCTTCTTGTACTGCAGGTCATGTTTATTTAACCGAAAATAATCACCTAAGTATTGCACAATACTGATTAATTCCTGATTTCTGTCTATGGAAATCGTCAGGCCATTTACTTGCCTGGATGCAACAACAGTGCTTTTACTGTTTTTTGCATAGCCTGTACTTACTATTAATACACCGCAAATAAGTGCTATTAATTGCTTTTTCATTTTGTTTAGGTTTAGATTGTAATTTGGTTATACTATTTTATTCAACTGGCTTTTGCCAAAACTGCTTTGGATTATTAAGGCGATAGGTAGTATAATGTACACCTGTTTTCTTACTTGTCCATTCAGATTTGGTATCTTCTTGCCAATCCATATTCAATGGCAGTAACTCAACATATTCAACCGTAGGATACGCTCCTGCTGTTTCAGAATTATATCTGCTATTTAAATGCACACTGAAACGATATAGATTCTTTGCCATATAATTTTCAAGGTAATAGTCCTTTGTTTGCGTTGTCTGCCTATTCCAATTAGCATCAGGATTTAAGATTAATGGTTGATCATTAATCAATCGTTCCCGGACTTCGTCAATACCCAACAATTCCCCTTTTTCATCCATTACATAAGCTGCAAAGGTAGGATCCATCCATATCCATTTCTCCAGCTGACTTGAATATACCATATTAATCACATGACAATCATTAAATTCCTTCTCTTTAGGCATACAGGTGATGTAACGCGAAGGATATCCCATAGCCAGATAACATTCATTTAAAACGGTTGCCATCATCCGGCAATTCACACCTCTTTCCTCCAACTGACATATTTTAATTAAATCAATGGTATTTTTAGAATCCGGATTATAACTACTGCCATCATGCCTTAGAACGTTATGCACCCAACGCATCAGGTTAATCATTCTATTAACCTCACTTCCACGTCCTGCAATGGAATCAAGATTATAATACTCTCTTAAATTGACCAGTACTGAATCATCTTTCGATTGATAAGTAAACGGTGGTAATGAATCGTTTGGAGTTGAATTATAATCAGCAGCAGCTTTTAACTTGTCGAGATAGGGAGGTATATATTTTACACGAGTATAAGATGTATCCTTCTCATTTAATACAATTATAAAGTCAACACTATCTTTTTCAGGACCTACCTGGCAAGTAATCGAATCTAAATCGGTATAAAAGGTTACCTGATTGGAAGAGGTTTCAAAAACATCGGGATTGATTTGCGGACTGATTCGCCAGTTTTGCTTTATAAGCCGATCGCCATCTTTGATATCAATCAATTCCACATTTGATTTGATAATTCTTATTCCAGCCTCTTGGTTGGTACAGTTAATTAATAATGGTATCAGCGAGACCATTAGTAGTAGCTTTCTCATTTTTCTAGAATTAAGGTTTAAAATTTTATATCGTAAGGCAAAGCTGCCCCTATTCTTTTATTAATCATCTCACCATCAAAAATTATTTCACCCCCCGGAAGTGAACCATCTTCGCGTACCACACAAATATCCTTTAGATAGTAACATCCCGACACTTTTACTCTTTGATCCTTAGGATCAATCTTTTTAAACATCAGATCACGAGGTTTCTTACCAGTATAGTAATACAATATTTCATACTCATTCCCTTTTAATCCATTTAACCAGGCTTCGTGTTCCATATAAACAATGCAATTACAGGTACCTATATCAAAAGATTCAAATTGAACTATATTTGAAGTAGTGTCTTTAACTATCTGTGAAACCTTATATCCGTTTTGACCTAAAGTACCCTCATACAACGAACGCACAAAATGCGTGGTGGAATTGTAATAAGCTTTCTGTCGGTTTTTATAAAAACGTTTTTGTTGAGATTTAGACTTTGCTTCTTCCTCTGTGAAAAACGAATAGCCCAATAATTGAATTGAATTCCTTTTTATCTGTGGGTTATATTTCTCGGTAAAATCTACCAGATCATAAGTTAAAACATAGCCCAAATCAGGCAAAGCAACTTTAAGAGGTTCTGAAGCTCTGGCTATAAAATAATTGTAAGGACCTTTACCCGGCACAAATAATTTTTCGGGATATTCAACATCAAAATACAATACACTATCATTTAGTATCTCAGCTTTCTTACCCCATCGGTCAACTCCTAAAAATACCTTTTTGAAATAATCCATATGAATGGCTTTCATATTTACACTTTCAACAGTTACCGGTGCTATATCAACCTGCTTAGGCACTAATAAAATCGTTAAATAGGTGTCTGCATTAACATCTATATCCTGTACGGCATTGTCGTAACTGATATGACTGATAACTATCTGCTTATAATTATCCTCAAAGCTTAGTTCAAAATTGCCATCCATACCAGTTATGGTACCAATAGTAGTACCATCGATATAAATACTGGCAAATTCAACTGGTTGATTGGTTTGTGCATCTCTTACTTCACCTTTTATAGTATAACTGAGAGCATGAGAAGTAACTCCCCAAAAAAGACAAAGTATTAAAAGTAACTTTCTCATGGATTTAGTTTAGTTGGGTTTATTGATAAAGGATTAACTCATTTAAATATTTCATCTGTTCGTTTATCATTTTATCCGGTGGAAGCATCCAGCTATCGCGCCATTCGGATGGATTGTATTCTATATCTCTCTTTGTAGTGGTTTTCTTATTCCATTCTTTTGGAATATTCTTTCGCTGACTTTTGTATTCATCACGCGAAATAGATTCCCATTTTATTTCCTGATTTATCTTTTTCAAGTCTCCATTCTGATAAAAAGAAACATTAAGAACTGCAAAGTCAGGTTCCCATGTTTCTCCGTTGAATTTCCATGTCATTTCACGGTGTTCGTTAACAAGTTCAAAATCACCAATAGCATAATCACTTGTAATATACATATCTGGCATAATGTATTTTTGGCCTTTCTTACTACGTTTCCATGAAACCCATGCCACACCGTATGTTTCCATATCTATTAATAATTCACCTTCAAAATATGCATAAGGTAAATCATCAATCTGATCGAACCGGATATGATACATTTTCCGCCCTTGAAACTCGGTCTGACCTAACAAAATATATTGGTATTGTTTCTGAAAATTCAGATCCAGAAAAGATTCAAGATTATAAACCGGATCGGTAAAAGGAATAGGTCCATAAGGTTTGAGAGACGTGAATTTTATTTTCTGATCAAATTCAGTTGAATAATACTCTCTTCCTCCACTTATTTCACTTATTATATGCAGTTTTTTCTCTTTTATACTTGGCCATTGCTGTATAAAACCGTAATCGTTAATACAATGTAGATAATCTCCTTCCAAGAGCTTTTCGCGAAAAGCTCCCTCGAAATAAATATTGTTGGTATTTCTGTTATTAAATCTGGCCTGATAAACCTTTTTGAGGATTTCTGTTTCGTCACTTATTTCACTATTGATTGGCGATTGGGGTTCTGTTTCATAATTATACGGAAGCAAATCACCAATTCTATTCCTGCTCATATCACCAGTCCAGGTTATTCCACTTGAATAATATCCAGTTTTATCAATAAATACCGAATCACAGTTAAATATGATGGAACTTTTACGACTGCCTTTATAAAAAACTGTATTATACCTGGCTTTTTTTAAATAACCTTGTTCCTTTTCTTCAACACGAACAAGCTCTTTCATATCCAGTATATGATTAAACAACCCTCTAACTTCAAAACCTTCAGAATATAAATCATCTGTAAACAATGATCTTACAAAATGCATACGTGATCCTAAATAGGCCCATTCTCTATTCTTTTCATAGCTTACTCCAGTTTTACTTAAGTCTTCATTGTAGATAATATTTCCACTATAGCGCACCAAATCATCTTTAGTAGAATATTCAAAATTATCTAGATAATAAGTAATTCGATATCCTAATCCATTATTTTCAATTTCAATAGGTTTCAGAGCATAAGCGTTTAAAGTATCTGACTCTGAGTTATAATTAAATGTAATATCGTCTTCGTTCAAAATCCGACATTGTTTAGCATTTTTAGTAGTGCCAATAAAATGCTTTTTAAATAATCGCATATTTTTAGCCCTTTGCTTTTCAAGTGATTCTGAATTAACGGTTACCTCTCCAACTTCATAATTCTTAGGTTTTAAAAATATTTT
>NZ_JAGUCO010000031.1 GCF_018271995.1 Carboxylicivirga linearis | reverse complement strand
ATCGCAATAGTTCACTATTACTCTAAAATTATTCATTGTAAATCAGTTCTTTATTTCAATCTGAGTTTTAAAATTTAAATCGAACTCAGGTTAATTTATTTACGCCCGAAGTCAGCAGGAATCTCACCCCAGTTTTTGGTGTCCCATTTTAAAATTTGAGTTGAGTAGGTGTTACTTTTTAACCATTGCTCTGCTCGCCTCACAAAATCAAATAACTCTTTCGTCTTGGGCGTTTCGTCAAGTTTTGATTTACATTCTTTTTTCTTAACCCATCCCATCGCAATCTTCGAGTCGGTGTAGAGAGGTATGGGCAAGTTGTGTTTTTTTAGGTACGATAAACCATGCACCAAAGCCAAAAATTCGCCTATGTTGTTGGTGCCAATGGGGTACTTCATATGAAAAAGCTGTTCGCCGGTTTGAGTGTTTACTCCCTGGTATTCCATTACGCCGGGATTTCCACTGCAGGCTGCATCAACAGATATGCTGGGGGTGATAATATTACTCTTTGAATTGAATTTGGGCGAAGGCTTAGATTTGCCAGCCTGACCAATATATGCATAAGGTGAGCTTTTAAATGCTTTTTTAGCTTCCGTCTCAGATTCAAATCCTTTGTATTGAGCCCCTGCAAATCCTTTTATCTGAGCCTGACATTCGGCCCATGAATGATAAATGCCCGGCTTAGCACCTTTCCAAACTACGTAGTATTTATTTTTGGCCATACTGTAAATTCAATTGCAGTGTAAAACTACAGCATTGGCTCGACTAAACAAAAAAAGCCGGCTGAGATAGCCGACTTTTCTGAATATTGTTTTTGAACTATTATTTTACTAATGTCATTTCATCAATCAGGTTAGTAGCACCTGCATATTTGTCAATGATGAAAAGAACATATCGAATGTCGACATTAATACATTTCTGAAGTTCTGTTTCAAAAGCAATGTCACCACTCATGGCTTCCCAGTTGCCATCAAAAGCTAAACCAAATAGTTCGCCGTTGGCATTAATCACCGGACTACCACTGTTACCACCGGTAATGTCATTGTTGGATGTAAAACATACCGGTAAGCTTCCATCTTCATTGGCATACTGACCGTAGTCTTTTGCTTTCCAAAGATCCTTTAATTTTTGAGGAACAATAAATTCATAATTATCAGGATCTTCTTTTTCCATTACTCCTTCAATAGTTGTAAAATATTTATACTTTACACCATCGCGAGGTTCGTAATCGCCTACTGTACCATAGCTTAAACGCATAGTGAAGTTAGCATCAGGATAGTAAACCTTATCCGGGTGCATCTCCATTAAACCGGCAATAAACAAACGATTAGCTTCAGATATGGTGGTAGCACTTTCGCGTAATTGACCGTAAATTTCGCGGTAAGTTTCAATGATATCATCACCAGCCTGAAAAGCCAAATCTTTATTTAATGTTTTAAGCTTTGGTTTTGCTAAAAAGGCATTAAAATTCTCTTCGTTGGCAAATATTGATTTAGCAAAAATAGTATTGGCATATTTCGCGTAATCGCCTTTAAACTTCTTATTGATCGTATTATAAAAATCAGGATGGAAACGTTTCTCAATGGTTTCGTAATACAATTTCGTTAAGGCTGTTAGTACTTTGCGATCTGTTTCTGGATAATAATCTTTATAAAAAGCTTTTCCAGCTTCTTTCAAATGCTCTATGGCAGTTGCAATAGCATCATCATTTTCATCTTCCAAAGCTTTTTGAAGCTCAAGGGCATTTAATGAGAAGCTGTATATCTCAGTTCCTCTAATTAAACATTCCATGATATAGCTACTGGCCTTTTTGTAAGGTGCTTGATTTTCGTAAGCCTTTTCAAGGTTATTTAGTACATCTCCATATTTAGCTTTACGCTCAGACGAAGAAGCAACCCATTCAGAAAATTCAGCCTCCAGTTGACGTTTCTTTTCCAATACATTTAATTTCTCAAGACCACGGTTCATACCAATACTGTTTTTCCAGTAGTTTGAACTTCTTGAGAATTTAGATGCATATTGAATACGAACTTTTTCGCTCGCAGCCATGTCTTCACTCCAAATGTCCTGCTTAATACCACGAGGGGTAATGCGAGCTTCGTTAGTGATGTCCATTCGCTCTTCAATTCCCCAAGATGTAAGATAGCGCTCAGTGCTTCCTGGGAAACCAATGGTCATTGCAAAATCATCCATATCTACTCCTTTTAAAGAAATAGGTAAGTGATGCTTTGGCTGGTAAGGTACGTTATCTTCTGAGTAATCAGCTGGCTTGCCATCAGGGCTGCAGTATACACGGAACATGCTGAAGTCGCCAGTGTGACGAGGCCACATCCAGTTATCAGTATCGTGTCCGAATTTACCAATCGATGATGGAGGAGCACCTACAAAACGTACGTCAGTGAAGGTTTCATAAACGATTAAAAAGAATTGATTGCCTTCGAAATAGTCTTCAACAATAGCTCTGTATTTGTTCCCTTCAGTAGCCTTTTTGATAATCTCACCCGATACTTCTTTGATTTTTGCGCGACGATCAGCTTCGCTCATATCATCAGTTAATTCAGCATTGATTTTTTCAGTTACATCTTCCATGTATTTCATGAAAGTAACTTTTAAACCCTCTGCCGGAAGTTCTTCTGCTTTTGATTTTGCCCAGAAACCATCTTCAAGGTAATTGTGTTCAACCGAACTTAATGCTTGTATATTTCCGTATCCACAGTGGTGGTTGGTAAGAATTAAGCCTTCTTCCGAAATTAATTCGCCTGTACAGCCGCCGCCAAAAATAACAATGGCATCTTTTAAGCTTGAGTTGTTAATACTATAAATATCTTCAGCTGATAATTTAAGGCCAAGCTCTTTCATTTTTTCCATGTTAAGCTTGTTTAATAATGGAAGTAGCCACATTCCCTCATCTGCCTTGGCCATCTGCACAAGTCCAATGCTTGCTATCAGCAGTAGTGATGCAATTCGTTTCATAAATTAATATTATTTGGTGTTCATATTGATCGTAATTCCTGTAATGTTATTTCAGCGCTGCTGTATCAACGTTGAAATCTACAGTTTGTTTATACAATCTTCTTGTTTAAATCAGCTAGCAAAGATATAATTTTCCAAATAAGATTAAAGTGTCATAAATTACATAAAACAAAACCGGATAATTACTTATCCGGTTCGCTTTCCTGACAGCAGAAGTTGTTTTCCTACTTGTCCCCATATTTTATTAAACTGACTGGTCAGGCCAATTGTTTGTTGCTAATGAATAGACCTTTTGGTGCTTTTGAAACATATTCTTCTGAAGCTTGATTGCTACCATTTAACCCCGTAGGATAGTTTAAAAATGTTTCGTAAAACTTAACCTGCTCAAAATAATTAAGTTTTAACTTGGTAGGACTCATTAAATATTTGCGTGTCCAGAAACTAACAGGATTATATAAGTTTATTACCTGTAAGCCTTTTATCTTTAAAAAATAATCCAAAAGTTCCTCATTTGAGTATTTCTCTTTAGTTATTTCCTTCATTGAAGAAATGATCTCTTCTTTTTGCGAAGATCCACTACTAAAAAGTATCGATTCCAGCTGACTTACTGCATATCGTTCTGCAAGCATAAAAATGCCCCTTTTCCAGAACCAGAATCCAGCTGCTGTAATTGGAATCAAGATGAGAAATATTATTGTCATTGCGTTTATTTTAGTGTTGTTCCCTTTGGAATTAGGTTGTTATGAACGATGATACGTTCATTGTTTAAAATGGTTATGCTTGTTTGCATTTTTTAATACAGCTGTGTTAAAAAATGGTTAAACAATGTTGATGAAATAATTAAAAACAATGACTAACGAGTAGAATATAAGCTTAAGATTTGCTGCTATTTTTTAAGGGGAAGAGGTGGTAGATGAAAGTTTTTAGGGACCTGAAAAAAAGATCTCTGGTTAGAGTCTGCATGGAAAGATAGAAGAGGGCTTGATGGAATTTCCCTCTGATTAACAGTGACGAAATGAAAGTTTTTTCTCATATGTTCTGCCAGGTACTCTTGCTCGTATTGCCCGGGTGTAGGAATGAGAATGGCCTGGCGATTTACATACGCAAGGTCCATTAAGGTTGAGTAGCCTGACCTGCATACAATTTGTTTACTATTGTTTAAAAGGTGTAGATAGGAAGATGAGTTACAATGAGGTAAAAAGGTAATAGAACCATTTTTAATGAGTTTTTTTTTATTTGGTTGTGCGCGAAGTACTACAACCCGAAGTTGCCTGTTTATGTAACGTTTGACTATTAAGTCTTCGAGAATAGAGCGCTGAGGTTCCGGGCCTGATAAGATGATTAAAACATCCGGATTTTGAAGTTCCTTTGATACCTTAGCTTCATGTTGTACAATGGATAATCTAGAAGTTATACCAATACGAAAGGTGTTAGGATGGAGTATTTTACTGGATAGTTTACCTGAAATAGTAGGTTGTGTATCAATATCAGGAATCCAGCATGCATCAAACTGGTTGATCCATTGTTTTAAAAAGAATTGCACAATTGGTTTGGACCAATTCAATAATTTACCCGTCATTATATTGGTTTGATGAGTTAGAAGAACCGATGGAATAAAATCATGTCGGAATCCATATCTGTTATCAGAAATGATGCAATCTAAATCCAATTCATTAACCAGATTCTTTACAATTTTTTTATCCCTTTTTATTGATTGGATAAATTGAGGAAGCTGGCTGGCTAATTTTAATAGTTGATGGTTAGAATTGGAAAGTTGAATGGAGAGATTTTCAAGAATAATATAGGTTAGCTTGGGAAAAGCTTGTTGAATAACGGATATGGAAGGCTGTTCACCGGCTATGTAACATTGGTGTCCTTCTTTTAGCAGCTCATTTATTATAGGTATAAGGCGCGAAGCATGTCCCAGTCCCCAATTTAATGGACTGATTAAAATGTGCTTGAATTGGGGTGCTTTTAATTTCATATCCGTCTATCCTGAAACAGATATTTCAAAGCCTAATTGCTCAGCTCTGTCTGCAATCTGTTTGAGTAAAGATATTGATACTTTTTTAAGACCACTGTATGGCGTGTCTCTTTCAATAGTATATATCATTACTTTAGAAGGTTTGATTTGCTGCAATGCATTCAGCCAGCTTGCAATATCTTCTTCTGTAGTATTGTCAATTTGTTTGTTATTTATTTTACCGGCAACAAACATGGTTTGGATGATAACTTTACCATTAAATGACTGAAGCTGTGCTATCGTTTTCTCCAGATCAAAAGGATAATTAGGCTGGTCTAACCTTAAAATAGTTTCTTTTAATCCCGAATCTAATTTTTGAATATTGTCATCCACCTTAAGCAAAGCTTCGAAAATACCGGGTTTATGTAATCGCGATGCATTAGATAGAACCGCAATACGGGCATCAGGACAGTAGTGGTTACGTAATGCAATAGTATCATCAATTACAGCACTAAACTCGGGGTGGAGCGTGGGTTCTCCGTTACCGGCAAAGGTTATTACATCAGGCTTAAGGTTTTCGCTTAACATGTCTTTCAGTTTTTGCTCTAATGCCTGTTTCACTTGCTCTTTTGTTGGCATAGGGCTTTCTTTATCTCCTAATTCTCCATTTAAACCGCACTCGCAGTAAATACAGTCGAACGAGCATATTTTACGGTTGTTGGGTAGAAGATTGATGCCCAATGAAACGCCCAGTCGACGACTCATTACAGGTCCAAAAACAGTTTTGTCGAATAAAAATGTTGACATGCTTCGAAATTTTAGGCAAAGGTAATTTTTTGTTGTAAAAATGCCCTTTTCAGTACCCTGTAGATGTAAATTATTCTCGTTTGAACAACCAACTAATTTGTTATCTTTGAGCTTGATTTTTTCTGTTCATTCAAGAGGAAAGATAAAGAGCAGAAGACTTTCGGATTAGAGTAAAATATCAGATTTGATTCTGAGCAGAAGCGAATTAATTCAGTATGAAGTTTACAGAGGTTATAGGCCACGACCATATAAAAAAGCATTTAATTAACATGGTGAAAGAGGAACGTGTGAGTCATGCTCAGATGTTCACAGGTCCGGAGGGGAATGGAAAGCTAAATATGGCTTTGGCATTTGCTCAATACCTCAATTGTCAGAATCGACAGGAGAATGATTCATGTGGTACATGTCCTTCATGTATCAAATACAGTAAGTTGGTGCATCCCGATTTGCATTTTGTTTTTCCGGTGGTAAAAAGCCCAAAACATAAAAATCCGGTAAGTGATTCTTATCTTCAAGAATGGCGTCAGATTATTCTCACAAAGAAATACTTTAACCTACCGCAATGGTATTCGTTTTTGGAATCGGATAAGCAAGGCTTAATTTATAGTGAAGAGAGTCAGCACATCATTAAAAAACTTAGCCTGAAAACATTTGAGGCTCGTTACAAAGTAATGATTATCTGGCTGCCCGAAAAAATGCATGTTGCAGCCGCTAATAAGCTTCTGAAAATGTTGGAAGAACCACCGGCAGGCACAGTGTTTTTGTTGGTGTCGGATAATCCGTCGCAAGTACTGGGAACCATTCAGAGTAGAACTCAAATGCTGAAAATACCAGGAATCAGTAACGAAGATGTAGCCAATGCTCTGGTGGATGAGTTCAGCGTGGGAGCTGAAGAAGCACAGCAATTTGCCAAACTGGCTGTTGGTAATTATGTTGCAGCCCGGGAGTTGTTAGATCAAAGTGATGAGCGCAAGTTCTTTTTCGATAAGTTTGTGTATTTGATGCGTCAGGCCTATCAGCGAAAATTATTTGATTTGATTGATTGGTGCGATGAAATGAACAGTCAGCCTAAGGAGCGGCTGAAAAGCTTCCTTGATTTTTCGTTGCGTTTAATACGCGAAAATTTTATAATGAACATTCAGGAAGAAGATTTATTGTATCTTACGGCTGAAGAAAGAAATTTCTCAACACGATTTTCGCCATTTATTAATGATAATAACGTGTTGCAGCTGAGTGAAGAGATAAGTTTAGCACATTCTCATCTTGAACAAAATGGGAATGCTCGAATTATATTAATGGATTTGTGTTTGAAGGTCATTATGCTGTTGAAGCAATAGTTGACTAAGCAAATTCACAAGGTCAGAGAGCCTTTTATTTATTGAAATTATGGAAGAAGTTAAGGAACAAGAAAAAACGGGTTGTACCAATTGTACCAGTCGTTGCGGAAAGCTTAATGTTTTCGACTGGTTAGGCGATTTACCCGAAAGTATAAATAGTACAAGCATTGTTGAGGTTCAATTTAAAAATACACGTAAAGGTTTTTTTAATAACAGTAATGGTTTAAAACTCGAAAAAGGTGATGTTGTTGCGGTAGAAGCTTCACCGGGACACGATATAGGTACCATAACCTTAACAGGTGAACTGGTTTTGCTTCAGATGAAGAAAAACAATATTTCGCCTGAAACTTATGAGTTTAAGCGGGTATATAGAAAAGCCAAACCTGTTGATATTGAAAAGTGGGATGAAGCAAAGAACCTGGAACACGAAACCATGTTGGAATCCAGACGAATTGCTGAACGCTTGAACCTGGCCATGAAGATTGGTGATGTTGAGTACCAGGGAGACAGAACCAAAGCTATTTTCTACTATATCGCCGATGAACGTGTTGATTTTAGGGAGCTGATTAAAGTGTTGGCTGATCGTTTTAAGGTGCGTATTGAAATGCGTCAGATTGGAGCTCGTCAGGAAGCTGGAAGAATTGGTGGGATTGGACCTTGTGGACGTGAGTTGTGCTGTTCAACCTGGATGACCAATTTTGTATCGGTAACTACGAATGCGGCCCGATATCAGGAGATTTCTCTGAACCCTCAAAAGTTAGCAGGACAGTGTGGTAAGCTTAAATGTTGTTTGAATTATGAGCTGGATGCTTATTTGGATGCACAAGCTGATTTTCCAAAGACCAGCATTGTTTTGGAAACGGAAGAAGGACCTTACTATCACTTCAAAACAGATATCTTTAAACGAGTGATGTGGTACAGTACCGAAAAGGAATTTCCAGCCGGAGTGGTAGAAGTATCTGTTGATCGTATCAAAGAAGTTATTAAGCTGAACCGCAGAGGTAAAAAGGTAGATAAACTGGTTTCCGATGAGTTTAAACGAGCAGCCATTCATGCTGAGCCTAGCTATGAGAATGTAATTGGAGAGGATGATTTAACTCGTTTTGATGAAGACAAAAAGAAGAAGAAACGTCGACCATCAGGCAACAGAGGAGGAAATAAAGGGCGTAATCAAAACAGTAATAGAAGACGAAGACCCAATAACCAAAACAATCAAAATAATCCAAAGGGTCAAAGCAGGCAAAATAGTCAGAACAAACAGAAAAAGAATGAAGACAATAAAAAGAAATAGCATTCTTGCAGCTATTTTGTTGGCTGTTGTTTTTATTAGTTGCGATCAGGATGTTGTTTTCGATCAGTATGTTACTATTCCCGACGGAGGATGGAGTAAAGATTCAATGGCGGTATTTAAGGTAGATATTGAAAGTGTTGAAACCACTTACGATATTTATATTAATATTCGCAATCGCTCGGAATATCCCAATAGCAACCTATGGTTATTTATTGATGTAACAAGTCCGTCCGGCAAAATAATCAAGCAGAAAGTGGATTGTATTTTGGCAGATGATACTGGCCGATGGTTAGGCTCCGGGTGGGGGGATCTTTTTCATGTAACGGTGCCGTATCAAATGGGAGTGAAGTTAGCCGAGCAAGGAGAATATACATTTAGAATAGTTCAGGGTATGCGCACCGATGATTTGGATGGCATACATAATATAGGTATTAGAATAGAAGAAGCTGATTTAGCAGTTCAAAGTACAAAAAGTGGGAAAGAATAAGCTGAAGAAGTTTGCCGAAATGGCAACTTATGATCATGTGTTTCAGGCTGATTATAGCGATTTGAAAGAGCAGCCATTTTCCTTAAAAGGAAACTGGAACAAAGACTTTTTCAAGAATGATAACCCTATTGTTTTAGAATTGGGTTGTGGTAAAGGAGAGTATACCGTTGGTTTGGGGGAGCTGTTTCCGGATAAGAATTTTATAGGAATTGATATTAAAGGTGCCCGCATGCACAGAGGTGCCACTGACTCGAAAAACAAAGGCATGACCAATGTGGCTTTTGTACGTACACGAATAGAGTTGATTACTAATTTCTTTGAAGAGAATGAGGTAGATGAGATTTGGCTGACTTTTAGTGATCCTCAAATGAAGAGGGTAAACAAACGTTTGTCATCTACCCGTTTTATGAAGTTGTATTTGCGTATTATGAAACCTGGAGGTATTGTGCATCTAAAAACAGATTCGAACTTCTTACATACCTACACCGAAGCCATGGTGAAGGAGAATAAACTTCCTGTTTTAGTTAATGAAACAGATTTATATGGTTCGGGTTACGATGATGAAATACTTAGTATTCAAACCCATTACGAATCAAAATGGATAGCTCATGGTTTAAACATCAAATATTTGAAGTATCAACTGGAGCCAAGAGATGAATGGATTGAGCCGGAAATTGATATTGACTACGACTCATACCACAGCGCCGGACGAGGTGTGGTAAAAGAGCGTGAAGCCCGAACTCAGAGTAATGCCCAAAAATGATTTTTTCGATAAGGTTTATCAGGTAGCCGAATTGATTCCGTATGGCAGAGTAACCAGTTACGGAGCAATCGCTAAATATTTAGGTGCAGCTCGCAGTGCCCGAATAGTTGGCTGGGCAATGAATAAATGTAGCTCGTGGAAGAATTATATTCCAGCCCATCGGGTGGTTAATCGTAGTGGACTACTTACAGGTAAGCAACATTTCCCCGGGGGTGAAACCATGAAGGAGTTATTACAAAATGAAGGGGTTTTGGTTGATGATAATCAGATAACCAACTTTAAAGAGGTTTTTTGGGATCCATCCAAAGAATTAATCTAATACCTCATTCTTTATGATGGAAAGAAAAAAGGTTGATCCGACATTTTTCTGGCTTTCCACCCATATTTTCCACCCAAGCATATCGGCATAAGCTCTGCATATCGATAGTCCTAAGCCGGCACCTTCTCTGCGCGTAATTTTTGTATCTCTCACCTGAAAGAAATGATCAAAAATAGTTTTCTGCTCTTCAGGAAGCATTCCTATACCAGTGTCTTTAATATAAAAGGTTGGATTACCATGGTTGAAATAACCTAATTCAATTGTACCATTTACAGTGTATTTAATAGCATTTTTAGTAAAGTTAGTAATGATGGCATGGAATTTCTCCTTATCGGAATGTATAATAACTTTTCTCTCTTCATTAATATTATTACAAAGTTCTAATCCTTTCTGTTTTGCCTCAGGTGTAAAGAATTGCAAGGCGCTTTTGGCTGTTTCAATGGCATCAAATTCGGTACTGTAAACTTCCATTTGGCCAGCCTCAATCTTAGATATATTTATTAAGTTATTTAATGTGTTTAGCATTCGGTTGCCACTATCCTCAATAATATTCATGTACGATTGGCGTGTTGATTCATCAATAGAGGAGTCTTCAAGTAACTGCATAAAACCTAAGATACCATTCATGGGTGTTCTTATTTCGTGACTCATATTTGCCAAAAAAGCACTTTTTAAACGATCGTTTTCAATGGCTTTTTCTTTGGCTTTGATTAGTTCAAATTCGGCTTCTTTACGTTTGGTAATTACTTGCGATATGCCCACTAAAACATGTGGCTCGCCATTGCTGGTTGATATAAACTTACCTCTTCCTTCAACCCACACCCAATGGCCATTACGAGCTCGTAACCTGAATTCACTATAATAATCCGGGGTTTTACCTGATTTATGATCTTCTATAGCTTGCAATACGGCATTAACATCATCTTTATGAAGCAGGTTTAAGGTTTCTTCCATATTGGATGGCATCTCATCCTGTTTATATCCTAAATATTTATATAAATGTGGTGTGAATGATGCTTCACCGGATAGTATGTCATTGGTAAAAACAGATGCATTATTTAATTCAAGTGAAATTGATTGAATATCAAGATTCTTTTTTAATGATTTCTCAGCATCTTGCTTTTTTACTTTGTTTTCATGACACTGAAGCAACTGACTCAGATTCTGTAAAACCGGATCAATCCGATTGATGATATCTTTTTTGATAGGATTGTTTTCTTTTAGAAATAAAATCTTTCCATAATTCTTCAAATCGAAGTTATAAATAAACCAATTGTTAATTTGTTGCTGAATATGAATCAGGTTGTTATTAATAAACGAATTGGTGAATAGATCGTTAAGTTCCAGTTTAGCATCATCACTGTATGCTATGTATTCCGATTGCCACACATGGTAATTATCTTCTTTTAATACAGTTATTATATCACACTTTAGTTCCTTAAGATATACGGGTAAACACGTTTTTAACAAATCAACATGGTTGGATGCCTCGCGTGTAGATAAAACAAGGCTTAAGAGTATTTTGTCAATAGTAGAACTCATCTCATCTGATTAATGAATTATGAAGATAATTATAAACTATAATGCGTCATAATGGTTTTGATGAAAAGAAATGACAGCTTGAGGATTGAATGGTTAAATGACTTTAATTCTGATTTGTTGACAGTATTTATTTGTAAATTCTTATTTTTACAAGGTTTAAATAAAGATAAGTATGGAGTATTATCCTAATTTAATATTAGATGCGCTGAAACATGTGGTGCATCCGGGAAAAGGAAAGGATATTGTATCCTTAGGAATGGTTGAAGATGACCTTCGAATTGACGGAAAAAGAATCAGTTTTAGTTTATTATTCGACAGGGCTAATGATCCTTTGGTTGGATCGCTTAAGAAAGCTTGTGTTAAAGCTATTCATTCGTATGTGGATGAGGAAGCTGAGATTGAGGGAAATATATATGTAAAGGTTAAACCTAAGCCTAAGCCCGTTGAAACCAAGGTTCTTCCTGGTGTTAAAAATGTAATTGCCGTAGCATCTGGCAAAGGTGGTGTTGGAAAATCTACTATTACTTCTAACCTTGCCGTTGCACTAGCTAAGGCAGGATATTCTGTGGGATTGTTGGATGCCGATATTTTTGGTCCTTCAGTGCCTATTATGTTTCAAACCGAAGATGCTCGTCCGGTGTTGGAAAAGGTAGATGGCAAAGATCGGATTATTCCGGTTGAGAAATACGGTGTGAAGATGCTGAGCATAGGTTATTTTGTTAATCCTGATGATGCATTGATCTGGAGAGGGGCAATGGCTACAAATGCTATTAAGCAGCTAATAAATGATGGTAACTGGGGCGAGTTGGATTATTTATTATTGGATTTACCTCCCGGAACAAGTGATATTCACTTAACATTGGTACAAAGTATTAGTATTACAGGAGCTGTGGTTGTTACTACGCCTCAGAATGTGGCCCTGGCTGATGCGGTAAAAGGAATTAGCATGTTTAAGAGCAAAAATATTAATGTTCCGGTATTGGGCTTAATTGAAAACATGGCATGGTTTACGCCGGCAGAACTACCTGAAAATAAATACTATATTTTTGGTAAAGACGGAGGTAAAACCTTGGCCAATAAACTGCAGGTCCCTTTGTTGGGACAAATACCAATTGTACAAAGTATTCGCGAAGGTGGAGACAGTGGTGAGCCGGCCGCATTAAATGAAGCTTCTATCATTGGAATTGCCTTTGCTGACCTAGCACAAAAAGTAGTGGAACGCGTTGAGCATAGAAATGCAAGTATACCGGAAACCAAGATTGTTGAGATAAAAAAATAAGTTATGGGAGAAGGTGAGAAAGCAAAGTTGTTGCAGGAGGTAGAAGAAGCCCTGGAGACAATTCGCCCCTATTTACAAGGTGATGGAGGTAATATTACCCTACTGGATATTACCGACGATTTTGTTGTAAAGGTTCGTCTGGAAGGATCGTGTCATAATTGCCACCTAAGCATGCAAACGCTAAAAGGAGGAGTGGAGATGGTTGTTAAAAAAACGGTTCCGCAAATTGTTGAGGTGGTTGCAGTTGATTAAGTGTAGGATTTAAGGGAGGAGTTAAATTAGATAACCATAAAAATTATCAATAAGTAGCTTATTCTGATATACCTTTTGTTTATGTATTTTTATATAAATGTTACAAGAGAATTAGTCATTTTTTAAGATAGATGTCTTCATCTTAAATTCAAATATTGAAATATATATAACTTCTCTTTAATAAATACTAGAGCGTTATTGATGTAATAAAAATAGTAAGGTTGTCATTAAAATTTAATTCAATAATTTTGTAATTCTAAACTGGTAAATAATAACGCTCATATTGTGCCGATAAGTAAGAAATATGCCCATTTAGTAGTAATTATCTTTTTTTTGAATGTGAATGTGGTTGTTTTAAAAGCCCAATCCTTTTCAGATTATCATAGCTTATTAATTGAAGCTTCTCAGTCTCTTCCTAATGATCCATTAAAAGTAATTAAGATAGTAGATTTCATAACCGAAAACAGCGCAAATGATAGTATTGTTTTTAAAGCTAATGTTCTTAAATCGTATGCTTTATTTTATCGGGGGGATTATTTAAGTACACTTGATAGAATAAAGGAAGGTTTATCATATACAGGAGAGCTGGCTGGTGATTTCAAGGATCAATATTATATTCTTCTTGCTAAAACATATATTGATTTGGGCCTTTATCAATCGGCAAATATTTATCTAAATAGGGTATCAAAACAAACTTTATCAAAAAGCGATACGTGGCAACAGTTCTTTTATTACGAAGCATTGTCATCGCTGTATTTTCATCTAAATAAAAATGATTCATGCTGGTTGTTTATACATCAGGCAGAATTAATTTTGAATACAGAGAAAAATAAAAGTTTTGATTTAGAACTATCAATCATTAAGGCAAAATTATGGAATCGGGAGGAGCAAAAAGATTCACTTCAGAAAATGTATTCTGATACTTATTCGCTTCCTAAAGAACTTTATCCAGAAAAAACCGAATTGTTATTGATTACTTTGTATTACTTAAATGAATATGATCAAGTTATAGAATTATCCAATAGTAATAATGCCAATAATTTAAGCAATAGCGAGACGGTTTGTAAGTTGATAATGGAGAGTAGTTTGCAAGTTGATGATATTGATTTATTTAAAAAGTACGATAACCTATATCGTATGATGACGGATAGTATAAAAAAGCAAAAATTACAAGCCAGTCTGAAAGCTGTTAATTTATCCAGGGAATTGGGACGTATTGAACCAGTTCAGACAAATGATTTAATTATTAAGCTTGGATATGCATTGGCAATTATTGTTTTAGTATTAATTATAGTGTTGGGATATATCTTCAAAATTAATAAACGTAAATTTGATGTTAGATTAGAAAATTCACGTAATACAAAGAATGTAACTCCTTTTGTTATTCCAGAGACGACGGAAGAACAAATTGAAAAAAAACTGATTGATTTTGAGGGCCGAAGGATGTATCTGGATAAAGAGTTAAGCTTGTCCTTAGTTGCGAAAAAGCTAGAAACAAATACAAAATATCTTTCAGAAATTATTAAAAAAAAATATGGAAAGAACTTTAATCGATATATTAATGAGTTAAGAATATATTATTTAATTGAGTTATTGAAATCCGATGAGAAGGTGTTAAACTACAAAATAGCTTATTTGGCTGAATTATGCGGGTTTAATTCCCGTAATGTTTTCACTACTACTTTCAAGTCGGTTGTTGGTGAATCCCCATCTATATTCATTGAAAAGCTTAGGAAAAGTGATCAGGAGAATGAGAAACAGGGTTTATAATATTTTAGTATTCGTTTTATTATGCTTTACGTTTTTGGTAAATAGCGCATTAGCAAATGAAGTAGATAGTGTTGTAAAATGCCTAAGTCAAGCCAGAAAAAAGGTTTATACATATCCCGATGAGGCTGTTCAACTGTTAGATAGTTTGCAGATACATGCGACCTTAACTGATCTGCAACAGATTGAATTACTAAAACTAAAGGCTTCAGCCAATGCAGCTCAATATAATAGTTATCGAGCTATTGAATATGCAAAAGAAGCATTGCGCTTAGCAGAGAAGATAAACTCTACTGAGTGGCAAGTGATTAATCTTGCATTTATAGGTAATCAGTATTACATTATTAATGTAAAAGATGAGGTAATTAACTACCTGAATAGAGCCGAATCGATTATTTCAAATAAAGAGCTAAATGATTCGATGAGGTATATAAATGGAAATATCTACTTCTTAAAGGCCATTAATTTCAAAGAAAATTTGGATGGTGATATTGCAATAAAATATTTCAAAAAGGCAATTCATGTATACGAGCAGGTAGATAGTAGAAGTACTTCTCGGAATATTGGCATTTCACTAATACAAATGGGCTATATTTATAATGAGCAGAAACAGCTAGATTCAGCTAATGTTTGTTATGATAAGGCTTTAAGTCTTGTTAAGGACCAAAGTCTTCAAGATATTTATTTGTATGCACAACTTGGAAAGTCAAATGTATTATCTTCCCAAAAGAAGTTTCGAGAGGCAATTGCGAAGCTTAACTTTCTTTTTGATTCTCTAGGGTTACCCTCAGATCCAGCCCTTTTATCTGAATTATATGAGGCTTTGGCAGACAATTATCTGGCAGTTAATGATATTACTCATTATACCTTAAACAGTAATAAACGAGATTCAGTTCTAAATCATATGATACTTCAAGAGCAATTAGTTATAGATAATTTAATCGCCGGAAATATTAAATCGAATAAAGTCGAAGTTGAACGATACATGAAGAGGCATAATGTAATTGTATTCACTCTTGGAATTGTTGTTTTAGTGTTAGTAATAAAACTGGTGTTTGTTTTTAAGAAGTATATTGGCAATTAAGTGTTTTTGTACATACAATATTGTTGTTTAGAGGGGTAGTGGTGTTTTTTATGCGTAATGATTTGGGAAAATTCAATAATTGTGGGCACCAACTGTTTTTTTCTCCCATCTTAGTTAGCTTTTTTTGCGCATTCATTATTAAAACATCATGTATGAAAAACAATCTACTCATTATTCTATTTTTATTTTTTGGTTTGTTTGTAAAAGCACAATCTCCAGAAATACGTTTATATGATTATAATGCGGTTGAAATATCATCCATTATAGAGTATTGGTTTTGGGCTGCCGGAGTTACTGTGGAAGGGAGTGGTTTTGAAGCTAATTCTGAACTAGAATTAATAATAACAGATCCAAATGATGGGAAACGTTATTTTACGGCTATTACTGATGAAAATGGAAATTTTAATGGTTGGGTAAATTCAAAGACTAATTTATCTATTCTTGGTATACATACCATATCTGCAATAGATGCAAAAGCTAACACTGCAGATGCTGAAATAGAGGTTATCAAAGATCCGGCAGAAACTTTAAATGTGACAATTAGTCCGGCAGAAATAACTTTAAGTGAATTTGAACAGTCGGGAGTAGATTTAACAGTTACAGGATTGAATCCGGAGGCTTTGTTAAAAATTAATATAGGTTATCCATCTGGGAAAGGAAAAGAAGTAATGCCAGCCTCAGATTTATATGCCGATGTAAAAGGATCTTTTTCATTACATATAGATCCAACAACACCTATTGGTGCTTCGTTTGCAACCAGCGGTATTCCTTCAATCGAAGGAGTTTGGAATATCTCTGTATTTGATTATTCAGAAGGAGAAGATAGTTGGGGAAGATGTGAATTTAGAATGGTTAGAGATATTGAAAGTATTGATAGTTATTGCGAAGTTTCTTTAAGCGGAGTAGCACTGCCAATAACATCTGTTAATTTTGGTCAAATTTCAACGAATACCTCTAGTGATGATGCAAATGCATATATCGATAATACATCCGTAATTACCAATGTTACGATAGGCGAATCCTACACAATGCGACTGTCAGCTGTTTCTTATGCATCTTATTCAGCCAATACACTGACAGCTTTTATAGACTGGAATCATAATGGAACATTAGACGATGAAGGAGAAGTTTATAGTATTGGTTCAGTCCTGGGTTCAACAGGAATCGATGATCAATATGTTATTGCAGATATTACTGTTCCAGAGATAGCTGTAAGTGGGTCTACCAGAATGCGTATTTTAAATGCATATTCTCCTTCTTCAACATCAATGTTTTGGCCAACAGGAGCTTGTGGAGAATATGGAGACGGTCAGATACAGGATTTTACATTAAATGTTTCAACTTCAACAGGCATTGGTGATGTCTCAAAAATCAGTTTTGATGTTTCTCCAAATCCAAACAATGGAAATATGATTGTGGAAACTCAAACTATGGGTGTAATTAAAATATTTGATATTTCAGGAAACGCATTGTATTCAAAGGATGTTAACTCTGGAAAAACAGATATTAATGTGTTTTTAAAATCGGGTATTTATCTCCTTAATTTTAAATCAAAAACGCAATCTGTAACTAAGCGGATTTTGATTAAATAGTAATTCTTGGAAATGTTATAATGGTTCAAGGTTATTAATTCGCTTAATAACCAAACCATTATTCTCATACATCACAATCATTCGACTATCTATTGGCTGTTCTTATAAAATAAACATAAGAACATAGGGGTGAAATGTGTCTAATAACTAGGTATTGAGAAACAGGACTTAAATATATTATAACGAAATAACATCTCGATGGTAAAAAGACGATCTGGCAATAAACAAAAGTGTTCAAATGATCTGGTAGTTTGGTTAAAAAACTTTTCTTTAATACTCTGTCTACTTGTATATGGTGGTTTTAATAGCATAGTAGCGCAACAGAAACTACCGGCAAAACGTGAGAATAAGCCAACACACAGTTTTGGGGTTGTGGATAAGTCTGCAAAAGTTAATAATGAAATAAATAAAAATCCTGCCTTAACAACTGATACAGTTACAAGATCGGATTCTAATATACAGATTAAGAATAAATATCAGGCCAAGCTGACAAAGTCTGACAAACTAAGAAAGTTATCTGTTTCATTTGCTAATAAATATGAAAACAGAAAAGCTGAAGCATACAAACTTGCCAAAGAAAAGGGATGGGTCATTCGTAGTGAGAATAATGGCAATTTAATGGAACTTCAAGGGCTTGACGATAATAACCGACCTATTTATTATATTACCAATAATGAAGGGGCAGCTAAGACAACATCTACTGATCAATTATATGATGGAGGATTGTTAGGATTAAGTCTTGATGGTTCAGGAATTCATGCTGGTGTGTGGGATGGTGGAGGCGTTCTAACGACTCATCAGGAGTTTAATAATACAGGCGCTCCTAGAGTTACTCAAAAAGATAACCCTTCTTCAACCAACTATCACGCAACACATGTTGCCGGAACAATGGTAGCAGGAGGTGTTGTTCAAAAGGCCAAGGGTATGGCCTATAATGGAGAATTAAATGCTTACGACTGGGATTCGGATATTAGTGAAATGGCTGCTGAAGCGGCTAAGGGGCTTCTAATATCCAATCATTCATATGGTTATGTTTTGGGCTGGTCAACGGATGGATATGACTGGACATGGTATGGAGATCCAACCATAAGTGCCCTTGAAGACTATAATTTTGGATTTTATTCTTCAGCAGCACGTAATTTTGATGAAGTCGCCTTAAATGCTCCTTATTATCTGATTGTAAAGTCAGCTGGTAATGACAGAGGGCAAGGCCCAACCAACGGTTCTTATCCGCAAGATGGTCCATATGATTGCATTGGAACACAATCTACCGCTAAAAATATTTTGACCATCGGAGCCGTAGAAGAACTAAGTAATGGTTATCAGGGTGATCCATCCGAAGTGATCATGTCTTCTTTTAGTGCATGGGGGCCGGTTGACGATGGGCGTATTAAGCCCGATATTGTTACAAAAGGAGTAGATACCTATTCAACATATGATACTGATAATACAGCCTATAATACTATTAGTGGTACCAGCATGGCTTCTCCATCTGCAGCAGGTTCATTAATGTTGCTTCAACAACATTATCATAATTTGAATAACGAATATATGAAATCGGCAACATTAAAAGCTTTAGCTATTCATACAGCCGATGAATGTGGCCCAAACCCTGGTCCTGATTATATGTTTGGATGGGGATTGTTAAATTCGGCAGCAGCTGCTACTACAATAAATAAAAATAATACACAGGCTTTAATACAAGAGCGTTCGTATGATGGTACACCACAAACTTTAACAGTTAAGGCTTCGGGTACAGAACCAATTATAGTTACAATGGTATGGACTGATTTGCCAGGCACACCAGTTTCGCCTCAGTTGGATCCTGCTGATCCCATGTTGGTAAATGATCTGGATGTTAAGATAAGTAGTGATGGTGAATTTTTTTATCCATATAAATTAGACCGAGATAATCCTGAAGCAGCAGCCACAACAGGTATTAATAGCATTGATAATGTTGAGAAGATAGTAATTGATAACCCTATTGTGGGTCAGGAGTATACTATTACCATTTCACATAAAGGATTAATTGAAGATGGTGCTCAGGATTATTCTCTGATTGTTACAGGAATTGTAATGGATGGTGTACATACGGCAACCTTTACAGTGGCAGATGCTGATGGTATCATTGAAGGGGCTACGGTAAACGTAGGTGGACTACAGCGCATTACAGATGAAAATGGTGAAGTTACCTTTGTTGTTTTGGATAATACCACTTATAGCTATACCGTTACTATGTATGGCTATTACGATCAAACTGGTTCTATCGCAGTAAGCGGAGAGGATCTTATGCAATCCATTAAATTATTGCCATTGCCCAGCTATGATGTAACCTTTAATGTTGTGTCAAAACAAACTGGTAATCCAATTGAGAATGCATTAATTGAGTTTGATAATACATCTATATTGACTAATTCTTCAGGTATTGGAATTGTTCATAAAATAATTGATGGTGATCATAGTTACACCATTTCAGCCAATGAGTTCGCTGCTGTTTCAGGTACAATTACCATGAGAGGAGCAGACCAGACTTTAAATTTCGAATTGGAAGATACTCCGGTACTGTGGGATAACTTTTCAACTGAAGGCACTTCAAATGGAATTATTTCGGCTAATTATGGAGGATTGGGTGAGTTTCCTAATGGTTTAATCGAGAGTGCAGATGACTTTATTGTTCCTGTAGGTGCCATATGGAATGATATTGATATTTACGCATATGGATTCTCGCAGGATGTGTACCCTCAATCTTTTTATCTAATTATTTATTCCGACAATAAAGGAAGACCAGGTGAAATAGTCTTTCATGATATTATTTATCCCGCTAATGTTAAAAACCCTGTATTTCCATTAAACAACTTAGGATTAAATTCAGGTAAATACTGGTTGTCAGTTGCCGGTAATTTTCCTGATGCAGTTGAATTGGACGACGGGCGATGGAATATGAGTACAATTTTGGATACTAAAAATGAAGAAGCTTTACTTAGAGATCACCCTGATTTGTTTAATACTGGAACAGACTGGTCGCTAACAGCTGATCTATTAGAAGAAACAACAGTATCCTTAAAATTTGCAATCTATAAGCCTGAAGTTCGCTATCCTGTTTCGTTAACATTGGTGGATCAATACAATCAAGTAGTTAATGATGTAACAATAGTTTTTGAAGATGGCAGAAAAGTGGTTTCTGATAATAATGGTAAAGCTCAAATATTTTTGCCTGAAGGAGACCATAATTATACTATTAATTCTAAAGGATATGATGGTTATAGTGGTTCAATAAATATAAGTGGTCCTGTAGATAATCAGTTGATTACATTAAATAAGCAACCTCAGTATAATGTTGTATTTACTGTAAAAAATACAGATGGCAATGTTATAGCTAATGCTGGTATATATTTACCTGAAGAAGACATTACTCTTCAAACAGATGCAAATGGTGTTGCTACTGTTTCACTATTACCCGGTAACTATTCTTATACTGTTTCTTTCATGGAATATGCATCCTATTCAGATTCCTTTACGATCATTGATACAGATTTAAATAAGAATGTCCAATTAACCTATAACGGTGTTCTCTTTTTCGAAAGTTTTGAAAATAGTATATCGGATTGGACTTTGGTTGATGCTGATGGGGATGGTTACTACTGGGAAGTTAAATCATTAGGGACCGTTGCTATTGATGGATCTAAACTCATTACATCAGAATCCTATTCAATTGGAGCATTAACTCCCGAAAACTGGCTCATCTCACCAGAAATAGATTTGAGTGAAAAGTCAGGTATCTATAAGCTGGAATATTACGTAGGGGCTCAGGATGAAAATTATCCATTAGAGCATTATAAATGTATAGTTTCAACCACTGGTAACACTGTTGATGATTTCAGCAATGATAATATATTACTGGAGGAAACCTTGAGCAGTGGATTTGGTATTCGAACGGTTGATTTAACTCCTTATGTAGGCAGTAAAATACATATTGCATGGGTGCATTATGATTGTACAGACCAGTATAGAATTAATTTGGATGCCATTAAAGTTTTTAAGAATATTTCAAAGGATGCCTGTATTGTTTCAATTGACTCACCGAATAATCAAAATAGTTGTAGCCTTGGTGATTCAGAAGTGATCTCAGCAATGGTTGCTAATTATGGCGGTTATGATATCACCAGTTTAACGATGCGTTATTCAATTAATGGGGATACTCCCGTTGAAGAAGTTTTTGATAATGTTTTAATTGCACCAGGTGACCATCAAGTGATTGAATTTACTCAGACAGCTGATTTATCTATTCTGGGAAGATATGAAATCACTGTAGAATGTGAGATAAATAACGAGACAGTAACAGACAACAATCAGCAAACTATTACGGTTGATAATGGGGATGCTGTTATTACAGTTCGTGCATACTCCGGTTCTGGATCTGACAATAGATGGACCATCAAAGATGAAAATGGTACGGTTGTTAAAGAGTATTCTGACTATCCACTCAATACTCAAAAAGATATTGATGTTTGTATTCAATCTTATAACTGCTATACATTTGAATTTAATGGATTTAAACAAAGTGATGGCGTTACACCTTCTGAAACTGCATGGTTAGAAATTCTTTATAATGGAGATGTTATCTGGGGTGGCGTGAGTCCTGGAAATGCAGGTGAGTCTGTTAAAGTTCAATACATAGGAGATTGTTCTAATTTTGAATTGTACACCGTCGGGTTTAAGGTCGCTTTTGGAATAGAACCAATTGCCGGAGCAACCATTGCTATTAATGAATCGACCTATACAACAGAAGAAAATGGAAAAGCTATCATTACTATTCCAAACGGACAATACGATTATTCTATAAGTGCTGACAGGTATTCAACAAAGTCAGGTCACACTTTTATTGATGGAATGAATGTAAGAATTAGAGAGGAACTGCTCCTAGATCAGGAGATCTTCTTCGAAAGCTTTGAAGGTGATATTTCTGATTGGATAAATACAGATGGTGATGGAGACGGATTCAAATGGGGAATACAAGAATTAGAAGAAGGAGAAGCGATTGATGGCAATAGTTGTATCTCATCAAAATCATGGGATTCTGAATCCGGAACATTAACTCCTGAAAACTGGTTGATATCTCCAGAGATTGATTTATCTCAATTATCCACAGCTTCGTTGAGCTATTACATTGGTCCCGGAGATGCTAAATATCCACAAGAACATTACAAATGTGTGGTTTCAACAAATGGTACTGATATCAGTAATTTTACTGATGACAATATTATATATGAAGAAACCATTGAGGCAGGAGATATTGCGTTGAACTTTAAACAACGTACAATTGATTTAAGTTCTTATATTGGACAAAAAATAAGAATAGCCTGGGTACATTACGATTGTAAAGATATATACACAATTAATCTAGATGCTGTTTCTGTAAGAACAAGTATTTCATCTGATGAAACTATCTCAACCAATTTACTAGTGACAGATGAAAATAATAATGCAATTCAAAATGTTCAGGTTGAGGTTAATGGTTTAACAGGTATTACTGATATTAATGGTAAGGTAACCTTTACTCAGCTGGTTGAAGGTATGAGTTATGAATATTCTGCAGCTGCTGACATTGGATATGAGTATAAGAATGGTCGTTTTGTAGCTACAGCTGTAGAGCCTGTCCAATTAGTGTTAGATGTGGTTCAGCCTGTTAATTTTTCACTAAACAATTCATATTATCAACCCGACGTTGAATTATCATGGGTAAATGATGCCACCCAAAAGTGGTTTAAATTTGATAGTGGAGTTCTTAAAACAGGTATTGGAACTAATTCAGAAGCAGTATTTGACGCAGCCATACAATTAGATCAAGATGACTTTACCAATTACGATGGATTTGCAATCACACAATTTGCTTTTACACCGTACATTGATTCTGAAAGTTTGGATGCTGAGTATACAATGCATATCTGGGATGAAGATGGAAATGATATGTATTCGCAGTTGATTGACTCATATGAAGCGAATAGCTTAAATATAGTTGAGTTAAATACTCCATATGTAATTGATGTTGACAAGGCAATATATATTGGATACCGTGTTGTTACACCCGGAGGATACCCTATTGGATGCGATGAAGGGCCTGCCATTGCCAATAAAACTGATTTGCTGAATTTAGGTGATGGATTTGTTAGTGCATCAATTAATTATGGGGTTGATTATAACTGGATTATTAGAGCATATGCAACTTCTAATTCTCAGGTTAATTCAGTAGGTGTACAGTCGGTTGTTTTAGGCGATAATACAAAAAATAACTTTGTTGATCAGCCTATTCAATCAATTAAACTTGAATCACCGATAACTATTGATAAGCCTATACTCAAGTCATCAAGCGGTTTTACTTATAATATTTATCGAAATAATGAAGTAATAGCAAATATTACAACAACTAATTATGATGAGGTAATTAATCCGGGAGTTTACACTTATTATGTAACAAGCGTATACAATGGCGCTGAATCATCACCTTCTGACATTAAACAAGCTGCCTATGTTGGTGATAAAACAACGGATCGTAAAACAGTTCTTTTAGAATCTGTTATTAATACAGAAATGAATAATAGTGCAGGTATTGAAAAGGGCCTTAATGATCTTTTAATACAAGGATACAGTGTATCAAATATCAATTATTGCATTGGCGATGCATATGAAAACGATTTTAGTATTGCCAGAGTTGAAGATTATTATGCTGAAAACCAGCTTGCAGTGAGGGTTGATGGAGTAACCCGGATTGGAGGTAGCGCAACAACCTCTTTGGTTGATACCTATAAAGAGGCTTATTTAACCAGGTTGGCACAGAAGTCAATTATTGAAATGAATCTAGAGCTGCAGCGCCAGGAATATGGTAAATGTATCGCAACTGTTGACCTTCATGAATTATTCAAACTACATGAATCAGGATATGTATTGTATCTAGCTCTGGTTGAGAATAATATTGATTTTACATGGGCTGAGCCTGCTACTATCAACTCTATTTTAAAATCGATGTATCCGGATGCATCAGGTACTCCGTTCGAATTTATTGATGGTACAGCAAATGTTAAGGTTGAATTTGATGTTGATAAAAATATTGATATTGCCAACTTTAAGCTCATTGCATTTGTACAGCATAGCCCAACCCACGATGTTATGCAAGCTGTCAATGCAACCCTACCTGTTGGTACATCAATTGATATGGAAACCAATCCAAATACTATTCAGATATATCCAAATCCGGTTAGTAACTTATTGAATATTGATAACATTTCTATTGAATCAGAAGTGTTAATTCAAATTAGCAATAGTGCAGGAAGGGTCATTCGAAGAGTAGTTATTCCGGTTGGGTTGGGTACAGCACAAATTGATTTTTCAGGTTTGCCCAAAGGAGTTTACTTCATAAACCTTATTTCAGAAGAACAATCTATTGGTTTTGAAAAAGTTGTGAAATGGTAGCTGAATTGAAATAGTGTTGTCGTATGCGATAGCACTATTTCAAGGGTAATATCATAAAGCAACTTGTAGGGTTTACTCTTTATATGAGTTTTATGATACCTGCTATAAGTACCTGAATACAATTCGTTAGAATAAATTTTTAGCAATCTAATTATTAATTAAACATTACGACACTTTATTATGAAGAAGATCTACTTTTTGTTTTTGTTTATTCTTGTTGGAATGAACGCTGCTATTGCACAGGTGGCAGGTAGTAGCTTGAATGAGGATTTTTCTGGAGATGCTTTCCCTCCTGTTAACTGGAAAGAAAAATTGTTATCTGGAAGCATTAACTGGACAGTATTAGACGAGCCAGGTAATGAGACTGCGAATAGGGTTGCCGGGTTTTCGGGATATGGCAATACAGATGATTTTCTTATAACACCACAATTGTTACCAACGAACGATAATAATCAAATTCAATTCAGAATACGAAGTGGTGAGTATAATTATGAGGGTGTATCTTTACATATTTTAATATCAACGGGATATACTGATTTTGCCGATTTCTCAACAGAGTTATTAACCTTATCTACAGGTGCAGAAACGACAGCTGATGGTATAACAACCGATTGGGAATATCATACTATTGATTTATCTGATTATGTTGATAGTCCTGTTTATATTGCCTTTGAAGCAGTGGGGTATATCAGTACTACCTTTTATATTGATGATGTAACGGGAGTTGCCCAAGCTCAATATAATAATGATTTACAGGTTCAGAATTTGGAATTGCCTTCTGATAATCCATTTATTTATGAAAATGATCAGATTACGGTTTCGACCACTATCAAGAATCTCGGTTCGAACAGTGTTGTTGACTCACCAGTGCGTTTTGATTTGGATGGAGTAGAGTATGTAGTCCAAAATATTTCGCTTACGGAAGGCGAAGAAATAACTGTTTCAAAACAAATAACCGCAAGTAAAGGAAGTCATCAGATTACGGTTTCCATTTCTTCCGATGATTTTGAAGCCAATAATAGTTTAGAGGGATCTGTGTTTTTATACCCTGAGGACGCTTTATTGGAAAGCTTCGAAGGAGATGTTTTTCCTCCTGTCTATTGGACTATTGAAGGTGAGGAGATATGGTCTGCTGCTAACTTTAATCAGAGCCATGGGGATTTTAGTGCTTCTTGCACCTCTTCAGGTTATAAATTAATTACGCCAAAATTAGATGTTGCCCTAGGTGATTCTCTTTGTTTTGATGCTTACATTTCAGGAACACTGGAGGTGGCATCTTCTGTTGATGGAAGAAATTGGGAAGTCATTAAAACCATTGAACTATCAGATATTTATGATGTTTTATCATACCAGATTAATTTTGATGCTAACGAAAATACAGGCTTTGTAGGGAGTCGATATTTTTCTTTTGAGATAGTAGGAGAGTATGGGTATTTGTATTTGGATAAGGTATATGGATCAACACCACTCCCCGTGGTGGATGACCTTGAATTAGTGGATTTTGGAGTAACAAATACATCTTCATTTTATGCAAATGATCCGATAAACTTCTCAATTAAAGTACATAACAATGGAGAAAGTGCCTTAGAAAAAGAAATTTCATTGTCAGTTAACGGTACTGTAATCAGTGATGGATTGACTACTGGAGTAGTTGAACCAGCTAGTGATGTTGAAATTTCGTTTCAATGGACGCCTGATCAAGGATACGTATATGCATTATTTGATATTGCGATTGAGCCTGATGACTATTATGGAAACAACACTGGTTCTTTTGCTAAGATTATTTATTCAAGTGAAGCAATGGAATTACCATTTGAAACAAGTTTTGAAGATTGGTATACATTCCCTGATTTCTGGACAGTTGATGCTTCCACATCAACCACCTGGATGCAATTGACTGGTAATTTGTATGGGCCTAATGCTACAGCTAATAACGGAGATGCAGTACTAGGGTTTTCTTCATATGATTACGTTAACGCTAATATGATTACCCCCAACATAAGTTTATCGGGTGATTATTACAAGGTTTCTTTTTGGATGTATCGTGATGATATGGAATATTATCTTGACACTGATGACAAAGTGAATGTGTATTTCAATGAAAATCCGGTTGTTGAAAATGCTATCTTAATTGGTTCAGTAAGTCGATCAATCGCCATTGAACCGGCAGTTGAGCAAGCAGGTTGGTATCAATACCAATTTTTAGCTGATTGTAGTGATCTTACTGAAGGCTTCTTTATTTTTGAAGGGGTGGGACAATCAACCTATCGCCAAATTTACATTGATGATTTGAGTATTAAAGCTGTATATGATGTAACATTTGCAATAACCAATAATTCGAAAGCCATAGAAAATGCAGAATTAACAATAGATGGTCAAGAAGGTACTTTAGTTACTGGGGCAGATGGGAAAATAGTTACTCAATTATCAGATGGAGTATATAATTATACGGTAACAACAGTTGATTACGAAACTGTTGTCGGACAGTTTGAGGTGAATGGATCAAATGAAAATGTAGATATTCAATTGGTATCTACGGATATCTCTTCTAATCCTGAAAAAGGAATGTTGGTTTATCCAAACCCATTCGATAGTCAAATAACAATATCGACATCTTCCGGTGTAAAATCAATTTCGATGTATGATGTTAGTGGTAACGAGGTTGTTAAGCAATCTAATTTAATTATAAATACATCTAAGCTGGAAAAAGGGGTGTATATTGTAGTAATTGAATGCACTAATGGAGAAAAAATAATAAAAAAACTTACAAAATAAGAGGATCTGTATTTTTAAACGTACCTATGAGCCTGTTCAAATTCTTTTGGGCAGGCTCATTAATTATATACTATTCTATGTCAATTCAACTGATTTGTGAAGACTTAAGTAAAATATGTTTTAATATCTGTATGGAAAGATATATCGAAGATGTTTCTACTGGTTTTTTTAGTTATGAGTTAAACTGACAACATTTATTTGGGAAAGCAGAATTAGGCAATCTCAAACTACATGTTCTTTTATAAAAAAATGTTATTTTTGGCATCCGTTTTGGTCCCATAGTTCAATGGATAGAATGTCAGATTCCGGTTCTGATGATATGGGTTCGAATCCCGTTGGGATCACATTAACTATATTATTCAACTAAGCCTCTCCAAGAGAGGCTTTTTTATTTGCTTTAATTTGGTTGCGATCAGATAGATTTAGGGCCACAACAATATACTTATTGATAATTCAATACTACCCCTTACTAGTATATTTAGTGTTGACAATTGTTGTTGTTTTATCTCTGCTATTCAGCAATTCCTTAACATCTTTCCTGTAGCTTCTGCCAATATTTAATTGATAGTCATCGACTAAGACCTGATCCAAAGAGCGTTCTTTAATTTTCTCCGTATT
This sequence comes from Carboxylicivirga linearis, assembly GCF_018271995.1. Classification (GTDB taxonomy): domain Bacteria; phylum Bacteroidota; class Bacteroidia; order Bacteroidales; family Marinilabiliaceae; genus Carboxylicivirga; species Carboxylicivirga linearis. The sequence continues at coordinate 17,246 of NZ_JAGUCO010000031.1, read as the reverse complement.
GATGATAAAAGAGCGATGAATTCTTAAAAAAACATTAGGTAACTTTTCTGACAGCTTACTTATTTTCTCTTTACTTTTGATCTCATCTTTTATAGTGATAACCTTGATATAATCAGACAAACTTTCGATATAAATAATTTCGTTATAGGGTATTTGTATCATCTTACGATTCGACATTATTTCGAGAAAGGATTTTTCTCTTTTTGCCTTATCATCTATTAGGCTCTGAATGACTTGGCGATTTTCCGTAATTTGATTCATCATCAATAAAAAAGAACCTACAAAAACTAACATATACATGATGACTGTCATTATAGTAATCTGCGTTGTATTGGGCATCACATAACTAAAGTTTGATAGGTATACGAAGGCAAATACAATTACTAATATTTCGAGATAAACAGAAATTATAGCTGTGCAAAAGGTATAAAATGTAAATCGTGCATATCTTTTAGTAAGATAGAATTTAGGAACAAGTACATAATTAAAAAAATAGGAGGTGCCTAAAACTATTGGAAGCATCATACTAACAAAGAAGAATAACAGAGTACCGTTTCCCCATGTTGTTCGAAACGCAAATAATAAAACAAGTACAACAAGAATCCAATAAGCTATATGGTAATGTGGCTTTTTTAATATTTTATGCATTGATTTCTCTCTTTTCAAACTAATTTCGGGAAAGATATTAAAATAACAAGCCAGAGTAGGCAGATTACCGGTTAAGATGCGGATTCGACATTGTTATTTTATTCGTTCTCATATACTTTGGCAGTAGTAATTAATCAAAGTAAAACTAAAAAATTATGAAAGAATTATTTATTAAAGGAGGTCCGTTTTTTATGGGACTGGTGTCCATCTTATTTATTATTACTACTGCCTGGTTTATTTATCATTTTGTTGTTTTTTATACCGCAAAAGAAATTAATCTACCAAAAACCTTGCGTAAACTTAGTTACGGTAAAACATTTGGTTTATTTACATTGATTGTAGGAATTGTTGGACAAATGATTGGATTTCTTGCCATGTTTGAAGCTATTGAAGGGGCTGTTGCAAAAGGAATGGAAATAAAACCGATAATGGTGTATGGAGCAATAAAAGTAACCATGATTGTTACGGTCTATGGTTTACTCATTTATTTGTTTTCATTGCTATTGTGGTTTGTATCAACTACCATAATTGAGAAAAAGGCAGAAAAAATAAGTGTTGCTTAGAAGTCTTATGTATAAATTCCTTTTGTAATATGGTTTTGATGACTTATAACCAAATAAAATAACTCAATTAAAAGTATTTGAGGAGTAGTGTAAAACCACTGGTTTGCTTTGCACTATTCCTCTTATCATAAAGAAAGGGTCATCAAATAAATTTAATATTCTGCCGGATAAACTTTTTTGTTAATTAAATTTTTTAAGGTGTCGATTTTAAAACTTTCAATGTTTTTAACGAATACGCCATCTGTTACCTTTGCTCTTCTTTTACCCTCAATTTGATTAAATCCTAATGTTAAAACGTATACCGAATCGATACAATAAGGAGGACTAACAGCGCCTGCATTATTAAATTCTATTAAGTTGCTTATGGTAACTGTTGATAGCCGGTTATTTCTTTTTCCTCTATAAAATAACTCTCTTTTTAAAGCAAAGTCTGTTGGCCTTGCTTCAAATGCAGTGCTTAAAATGCCACTGTCCGGAATTCGGTAAATTCGATTGTTTTTTGCAATCTCTTTATCCATTGAATTATCATACAAAACATGGAATAAGCCAAAGTAATTCTCTGGAATATAGAATACAGATTTACTTGTATTGACACTTCTTTTTTTAGAAACTGTTTTTTTATCTGGCTTTACAAGAACTTGTATCTCATCAATCTCTGTTGGATTCTCTTTTTTAGCTTTAAAAGAGGTCAATATCATGGTATCATTTTCAAAATGAATATAGATATCATGGATAAATTGATTATTCTCAGCATTAGATATTTTTAACAACCACCCTGCCTTATAATTTTCTGCTGTATATAAAAAATGATGAGTTACAGGAACCAAATCTTCCCCTATCCAGGCATGATACAGGATATTATATTTGCCGTCTTCTGTAAACTCATAACACGATTCTTTATCCCAGGTATTATTCCATTTTCCAATAAAGTTCGGTGATTTTGAATGGCGATGAGTAAAACTAACTAATATAATTAGACCTGTAATTAATAATATTTTTTTCATTTATAATATGTTATTCTAATGAATTGAATACAACAATTGCTGGATTCTCATATTGCTCCTTAGTCGTGGTGTAAATTTGTTGCTTAGGCATTGGAGTATAATGTCAACATATACTTTCAAAATTCGTTCAACGATTTTAATTCCAGGTATTCTCAATTGCGCCTCTTAAAATACAACCATCTTTTCTTTGGTTAGGTCCAGTTTTTTTTAACATCGATGCTAACCAAATTCAATTGACTCCTAAGCTAATATTTTGCTCTGCTGAATGCCAGAAGATAATCTTGATGCTGATTTTTACTACTCTTTTATATTATAAGCCACTAAAACATCTCCATGCCTGACATACAATATTCCGTTATAGATTGCCGGGCGCGACCAATGCGGACCATTCCCGTCGGTAACACGAAACGAACTTATTACTTCAAATTTTTTAGGGTTGCTTTTTACCAATGCCATATTCCCCCTTTTTTCGTCATAAAGGTAAAGCATTCCGTCGGCAGCTATTATTGGGCCTTTTGTATGAAAATCGCCAATCCAGGTAATTTCCCCACTTTTCCAGTTCATGCATATCCATTTTCCGCTTTGCCTTCCCGTAAAATTCGAGCCATATAAAAAGCCATCAACCAAAACAACACCGTGGTTTTGGTTGTCGAAAGTCTGGTCGGTAAATTTTACCGAAACCGACTTGCCATCGGGGGCTATTTGCAGCATGGTGGAAGGAGTGTCCCAACCGCTAGTTATCCACAGGCAACTATCTTTATAGGTTGGTATATTTGACAAAATGGTGGAGTTGTCGCCGTTCGGACTAAGGAAATTATGTTGAAAATCCCAGGTAATTTTACCGTTTTCCGGATCTATGCTAAGCACGTGTGTTTTGCTGGAGGTGATAATGTATTCTTTGCCACAATGTTCAATTAAAGCAGGCGACATATTAGAACGTTTGGTTTTTAATGATTTCGATTTCCAAATCAAACGGCCATTCATTTTATCCAGAGCAATAACCATGGCTGTTTCTCCGCCAATGGAAGCAATTACTTTATCGTCAACCAATAGTAATGATTCTGATACTCCAAACATATCCCAATCGCTTTGGTATTCTTTGTGTAAGTCGACACTCCATATTTTATTCCCGGTTTTAGCATTTAAACAAACCATTTCATCCATGCCCGAGAGTAAATAAATGCGATCGCCTTCAAGTGTTGGCGTGCACCTTGCTTCGGGGAATGAATTTTTCCATGCTTGTCCATAAGGTTTTTGCCAAAGAATTTTGCCGTTTAAATCAAGGCAGCTTATATATTCAAGTGTATCGATATTTCCGGTGGTGTAAATACGGTCGGTAGTGGCAATGGTTGATGAATTTGATTTACCTAATCCTTCTGTTACAAACAGAACTTCAGGGCCATCGGTGGGCCACTCTTTTATAAGACCTGTTTCGGGAAAAATACCATCGCGGTTTGGCCCGCGAAATTGCGTAATTTGTGCATTGGCAGAAAGAAGGATGGTTAATAAAACCGATAGTACAATAAAGGTTCTTCCGGTAGATTTTGTATTCATATTTTTTAAAATTGTGTGTTTATAGCTGTATTCTTCCTTTGTGTAAATATGTCTTATGATTTCAGCAAGTTATGATTTTTATACTTGTATGTCAGTATAAAATAAAATTGTCTAAAGGATATTGATAATCTGTGAACTTTCTCTGTACTAATTATAATCTAAAAAGTGCGTCTGTTATACTTGCTCACAACATTTCCTAGATTCTCCCATTCGTCCCAATCAATGAATGTTTCTCCGTATTTATCGTCAAAAACAATCCATCCTCCGGCCCTTTGAGAAAGATTCTTCAGCTTTTCTATTATTTCATGTGTCAAGGTAAGTAATCCATACTCGGTTATTATTCCATTCATTCCCTTCCATAAATCAAACGCTAAGTTTTTCATCCAACTTGCATAATAAGCTTGTTCAGATAAGTCGGACATATATTCCGCAAGTTTTCTTTGGTCGGTATTTAATTCGCTTAACATTTATTCTAATTTACGTGCTTGTAGTGGTGTTGAATCAATTCTTTTTTACCTGACAGTATACTAAGGTGTTAGGACGAGCAAAGCGCGCCATGCTTTATTTCCAGCGGGTTGCCAGTAGTATTTTCTTAATCAAATCTATAACTAATTGCTATTAAGTATATGAATCATAATCCAACGCTTCCTCTTTTATAATCTCAGTGGCCAATTCTTTAAACTTATTTTTATAATTATTTATTTCGCATTTTTCAACGACGAAATTATATATCAATTCATAGTTCGACCAAGTATATTTTTCAATATTAACTATCTTTTTCTTCTTCTTTTCATACAAAACCATTTGTCCTAGAGCTGTTTTATAAGTTATTTGGTCAACATGAAAGGTTTTTATTTTTTTTGTATAAAATGTGAATTGAAAAGAATTATAATCCTCATCAATTTCAACTGAAATTACTTTATCCTTAAATTTTAATAGAAGTATAAATATTAGGGATAGGAATATTATCGAAATAAAGTTCATCAATGAAAACATTGGGAACCATAAAATTCCAATAACACAAAGAATTCCTTTAGTTTGATATGTAAGATATAGTCCTTTTAAGCTTTTGTATTTGGAATTATTTGTAATCATAGATAAAATTAAGTATTTATAAGAATGTTGGGTTAATATTACTGCCAACGGTGTCAGGTCGAGTCGACCAAGCCATGCTTTATGCCAGCGGGTTCGCTGCCGTTTTTTCTTTTGAATTTTGTTGTTAAACATTAAATTCTGTAAGAATATAAATAGTCAGAATGTATAAAAAGGTTCCAAATATTAAGGCTCTTCTTCTTTGTCCATACTTTAGTATGTAATTATCAGCTTTCAATTCACTAAGAGACATGTCATAACGTCTTTTGCCAATTAAAATCCAAATTGATAAAGCAATAATTAGTATTTGGTTTGCAACAGTATAGCTTTCAGTAGCATTTATGCGCCTTTGTTCTTGAATTTTTTGTTCTTCTATCTGTTTTTCTTGCTCTAGTTGCTTTAGTATTGAAGACTCATATTCTTTCGATATATTTCTTCTCTTAAGTTCGCTTTTTGCTTGATCAATTGCCTCCTGTTGCCAGTGATAAGTGTCACCATGTGCTATGATGATTAATTCTATTGTTTCTCTTTCTTTTATCGGAGGATTAAATTCCATGTTCTTATTGTCAAATTACAATTATAATTTAAAAGTGTTTTGTACGATATGTTGGTAGCTAACGTTTGCTGGATGAAGTCGTGGCGCGTTAGTCGTGGTGTCGTGTCATGCGGTAGCGATGACAGGATAGTAGACAAAGGCGTCAGGACGAGCAAACCGAGCCATGCTTTATACCAGCGTGTTATGCACCGTATTTTTAATAAATAATTTCAATCTCCACTCTTCTATTTTTACTGCTATATATATCTTCGCCATCTAACAGTTTTTCTTCACCGAGCCCTTTGATTTCAATTAGATCACTTTCAATTCCATGGTTTTCGAGTTCGATAGCAAGAGAAGATGCTCTGTCTTTCGATAGCTTAAGATTGTACTCTTTATCACCACTTGCATCAGTGTAGCCTGTAATTATTATTTTCTTATATGATATGCTTTTTAATTTATTACAAATTGTATCAATATTACCTTTCTGATCTTCTTTAATTCTAGAATCGTTTATTTCGAAGAACATATCTGGGAACACTGCAAATTTTTGCTTGCGTTTGAGGCTGTCTATAAGAATTTTTTGTAATTCAGTTGCTTCTGACTGATATGAATTATTATTTTCTTTTAGACCACAAACACTGACTAATTCATAGCCATATGGATATGCTGATGCGCTTAATCCTTCAACTTTAATATAATGTATTGGCTTTTTGATTTTAGCATTCTTTAGATCAAAACTTGTATCTTGTCGACTATGTACATTACCAATCTTATAATATTTTTTGTTGTTGTTACTCACCGAGATACAAGCACTATCTATTAGATGTTTTCCACATATAAAACCAGTACAAGTGATAAATATGTCATCGGTATTTGGAATGTCACAAACTTCATTCTCAAAACCGAAGATGATATAACTTCCTGTTGGTATAAATAAATGGTAACCTTTTCTTTTAAATAAAATTTCAGGGGATAGATTTGTAGAGTAATTAATAGTTCCAATACCACCCATAAAAGTGACTTTGTCAGATTTTACTTTTGGTGGATATTTTATAGTCTTTCCATTAGCTTTCATTTTTTTAAATCCCATTTTATGCTTTGATGATACAATTTTGTCAGGAAAATTAATGCTTGCATTACTAAGATCCTGAGACACTATTATTTCAATATGACATAATAGAATTGAAAAGAGTAAAATATATTTCATTGTTATTTTGTGTAGCCTTTTTTTAGGACGACTCATTATGGTGCATAACTACATGATAGACGGAGTATGCTCTCTATCCCACATTATAAAACTATAAAAATAAATAGAGTTAACAAATAGCGTTATAAGTTAATAAGAAACGATATTCTTCAAATACTTAACTGTTTTTAATATCTTATTGCATTAATGGTAATTGAGTAAGGATTAAACCTTATTTTATTATTCATGGAAATTAAAAACTTTCTTGCTTACAATTACTTGGCGTAATTCTAAAAATATATCAACATTATTGTATGCCTAGAAGGATGTTTGCTTTTTGGTTTTGTTGTTAATCATAAAAAAACGGGTAATTCATCAGGTAATATAATCTGTTTATCACAACATAATAAAAATAAGTGTTACGATAATAAGGTTTTTGCAATTAACCTATAATTAATGTGATGAAGGATTGAAGCTGTTGGAGATGTCTAACTTAAAAAACCATTTTTTATGGCAACAATGATCCCGGAGCGACGCTCCACCGAAATGCATTTGAACACAGCCTATCGTCATATGCGTTTATGTTCACAGGTAAAAGGAGCCGAGTCGCTTATCTCTCCTATTGAAAAAGCTATTACAGATCTTAAAGCTGCATATGCCGAAACAGAGCAGGCCCGTATTAATAAAGAAGCAGCCAACGATTTGGTTAATATGCATGATGCGGTTCTGGACGATGAAGTACGTAATTTGTTTGATGAGGTAAAAAAGTACGACCGTAATAATCCTACCGGCAAAATTATGAAAATGATCTTTCCTGAGGAGCGTTATGGCGACATTGTAAAGGCTCCGCTTTACTCCGAGCCCGATGAAGCAAACAAGCTAATTACACGTATCGATAGTTTAGGCGATCATCCGTTAAAGCAGGAAACAGGTGCATTAAGTAAGGCTATCGCCCAATCGCGTGAATCGATTGCTACCTTAAAAGATTTGATTACTCAATGGAAGATGGTTGAAGCTGAAGAAGAAATTGCAAAAGGTAAATTACGTCTTCAGTACGAGCATAATTACCTCGATGCAATAAAAATGTTTGATAAACGGTTTGCACAACGCTTATTTCCGAACCTTACCAAAGCATCAAAAATACAAATCGAAATAAGTAACGAAGATTAAAAATGGGTTAATTGATTTGATTTCCCCGGTGTTGTTCTAGTGCTACGCCGGGGATTTTATATTTTATCAATGCTTTATAGTTGATAAAGGATTGAAGGTGCCTCCCCAAAAAAGTATGACGAGCTTACTTACAGGCTGATGAAGGCCGGTAAAACTTTCGACACAGGTTTTTCGGGCCTCACAACGTGCGTAAAAACTTATTCGTAGGTTTTTCGAGCCGAAAAATGTTGGTTAAACTTTTAACGCAGCGGCTTCGAACTTGCATGAGGGGCGTAAAAACTTTAACCATGCTATTTTAATGTGGTATGAAGGTGGTAAAACTTTTTACCGGGGTTTTGCAGTGTGCACAATGTGTGGTAAAACTTTTACGGGTTATTTTTCGGCCTGCAGTAGCCTGGTATACGTTTTTATTCACAAGCTCAGGACTGATATGAGCAAGCCATCGAGTGTAATTCCGTTTATTATTTTTAGCAGGTGTGTTTATTGATATATGATGGTGTTTGCTTGCCAATTTTGCTTTACGCATACTTTTACGTTTTCATCATTTTCTGAAATATGCAAAGCATCTTCTGTAAGTTTCTCTTTATTATCAATTATTATCAGGGCTGTATTTTTATTGTCGAACACAGTTTCTTTCACTAACTTATTATTTACAAATACTTTTTCTGAACTTTTATTTCCAGCAAGATCATATGCAACAGAGGTTCCGTCTTTTACCGGTGTATATTTCGAATCGCCAATTGATTTATGCGTGTAAAAAGTTGAATCACTAACATTTCCGTTTTGGTGATATTGAACCAGCAATGTTTTTGACTGATTGTACATAATTTTGTTGATGAATTGCGGAGTATTGTTTTTTGAATAACTGATGGTTTTAAGAATAATACAATCTTCATAAACCGTTGAAGAGGCATATTTCTTTTTACCGGCCATTTTCTTTACCTTTTTATCATTGCTTTGAGCAATGCTTTTCATCTCCAGTAATTCTTCGGTAATAACCCGACCTTTACGGTCAAAAGTAAATCGTTTAAACAGGTTAAATCCGTTCATATAGATGGTGCTGTCGGCTAATTGACCATTCTTATGCCAGTTTTTCATTTCAAGGGGTGTACCATCCTCAATGGTCATTTGCCAGGCAATTTGCTTATTGCTGAAGAACTGTTGGCAAGTGCCATCATAATTAGAATTTGTATTTAAATCAATTGCCAGTAACGAGTTGTCATCAACAGTAAAAAATTGCTCGTATTGCGAAAAAGCGAACGTGCTATTGATTAAAAGCAAAGCGGATAGGATGAGTGTTGTTTTCGTTTTCATAATACTGGTATTTGATTCTTAACAGCTTGTAAATCTTATCCAGTTTACGCTACAAAACAGAAGATGGTAATTCTATTTACATCAATGACACTCTTGTTTTGATCAATATATCGAGGATAAATTTTGGGTGATTTTTCTTCCATCAACGGCTGTTTTTTATCCATTAATTGATTCAGGATGGCATTATGGTTTGAAGTTGCTTGATAAGATTATTTCCAATAGCGCACGGTTTACTATAGGCATTAAGGTTAGACAGAACTGTGTCTGATGTATATTAAATTAAGGATTAGGGGGAGGTTGAAATGCCAATGCCTAACTGTATGATATATATTGACCTAGGCTGGATAAATGCGTAACTTATATACTTGTTTACTTCATTAAAAAATCATCATTATGAAAGGTTTACAGTTTAGTTTGGTTATGGCACTTGTACTTTTTACATCTGCTGTTACAGGTCAGAAGGGTGAGAAGCTGAAATTTACAACTTCTTCCAATGAGGTTTCTCAGTTACTGAGGGAGGCTATCGATAATTATTACATGGCAAATATGAGTAAAGCAGATGAGTTGGTTAAGAAGGCTCAGCAAAAAGATCCCGATTGTGCATTTGTTGTATTGATGGGACCAGATGAGATGACTTATCAACAAAAGCTGGATAAAATACAAGGGATGAAAATGTCGGCTGATGAACAACTATTTATGGATGGATTTCAGGCCAACCTAAAAGGTGAATCATCGGTTAATTACTTCAATCAGTTTTTTAAGAAATATCCTAAGGATCCGCAACTTAGTTTATGGCTAACATTTTTTATGAGTAACCTTGATGAAAGTGTGGCTTGTAATGATAAAATAATTAAATCCAATAAAAAGTTTGGTCCGGCCTATAATATGATGGGGTATAAACAAATGCAACTGAAAAATATGGATGAGGCTCAGAAGTGTTTCGACAAATACCTGGCGCTTGAACCTGATCATGCCAATCCATACGATTCAAAAGGCGACTGGTTTATGGCAAACGGTATGTTAAAAGAGGCCGGCGAATCATTTGATAAAGCCGCAGCTATGGGTATGAAAGTGTCGATAAAGAAGGCTGCTATTGCAAAAGCAAGGGGAAAGTTTACAGAAATAAGCGAACAGGATATTCAAACCATCAAAGATATTTGTATTGAGAGCGAAGAGAGTTATGTAGATGAGGATTTTGAGAAGCTCAGTGCAGTGATGCATAATCAGGCCATAGAAATATATAAAAACAACATGGTTAATGTAGGTAAATACAATATCAAAGCAAATCTGGAGAGAAGATACAATAATGGTACATACTCGCGGGCTGATATTAAAATTGATGATGTGATTGGACTGGGGAATATTGCAGCAGTAATAGGTAGTGCTAACGGCGACTTTAAAAACAATAACGGAAAAGAAACCAGTTATGATGGCAATGCTATTTTTCTGGTTGATAAAGCCGATGATGACTGGAAAATAATAGTCTCACATTATTACGAAGACGGGACCTTTACTGATGAAGATAAAACTAAGATCAAAAAGTTATGTCAGTCTTTCTCGTCATTGTACGATTTTAATGTGAAGGTAACAGAAGAAATGCTGAAGAAACAGTCTGCTTATTTTATGCCTCAGAGTATTGAAATTTATGGCGATCATAGATCGAATGTAGGATTACCCAATATGGAAATAAGATGGCAATACTTTTTAGGAGGGGAATTTGAATTTGCATTGCTAAATCCGGTTAAAATATCGGGTAAAGGAAATAAGGCCGTTGTATGCGGAGTTGCATGTCAGAAATTTAAAGCCAAAGGTTCGGATGAATCCCAAGAATGGGAATCAGCCTTTACATCGATACTAACCAAAGAAGATGGAGATTGGAAAATGCAGGTGTGGCACTGGCAATAAAGTAACAGTTATAATAATATCCAATGTTTGGGAACGGTTCTTTATAGCCATTACGGTTTGATAGAACCGTTTCTTATCTATGTTATCTTAATTAGCTCTTCTCTTTATATTTATAAAACTTCTCAGGTAAAAGAATGATCTGATGCAACAAATGTTGCATTCTTAGATTTAAACGTGTTCGCCTTCTGCATAATACCTATCGTAATTTGGCTTTTGTTATAACGACTTGAAAAAGAGTCTTTAATTATTACTAAAAATTATAAGTCATGAAAAAGAAGGTATTAAGTATTTTAGGTGTCGCTGCCTTGCTGGTTGCAACAGGTTTATTATTTATCAATGCAGGTAATAAAGATGCGCGGAAAGAAATAATCAACCTGCTTGAAAACGAACGAACCACTTTTAACAATAATGATTTTGTAGCATATGCCGAAAATTGGGTAAAAGATGAGCAGGCCTTGTTCCTATACTCCGGTATGGAGAACTATTATTTGTTACAAGGATGGGAAGAAATAGGTAAAGGTTTTAAAGATCATATGGACTGGAAAGAAGAGAATGACATTAAAACCTATGAAGATCCGAAAGATTTCAAGTATCATTTTATAAAGGTGGATGGTGATTTGGCATGGGTAAATATGTCGCAATTTAACGAGGATAAAAGTGAACAGGATCGGAGAGCTTATGTGCTGAAGCGAGTTAATAAGGACTGGAAAATTTTAAATATTAATATGCTTAATTTAAATTCTTATGCCGAAGGAAAATTTGTAGTGGATGCAAACAAAGCACCTGATAAAACACATGTAAATCTGAATGATTTCCCAAAAGATCAAGTGTTTCCAATGATTGAAGGATGGGGAGGAATGTGTGTGGATATTAATAATGCACCAGCCGGAACGGAATTTACACCTCTTCTTGAAGGATTAAAAAACGATCATTGCCAGGTTCCACATTGGGGGTATGTAGTAAAAGGTGCTATTCGAATGGATTACGAAGATGGTACTTCCGAAGTTTTTCGCGAGGGAGAAGCCTTTTACATGAAACCGGGTCATACAGGTGGAGTTGAAGAAGATTTGCTTTTGGTGAGTTTTGGACCTGAAGAAGGCATCAGAGAATTAGTGAGTCATTTCGAAAATAAGGTAGCCCAGATGAATGCGAAAAAATAGCCAAATTTAAGGGGCGTTGTAATAAAAGTTGCTTTTAATAGTGATATGCATTAAATTAAGTACTTCATTACTTAAATAATTGAGTTATGCCACTGTTTATGGATTATCACAATGCTCCTGGTATTACAATCGAATATGCCCAAAAAGCCCACCTCGAAGATCTTGCTGTACAGGACAAGTACCATGTAAAGTATCATCAATTTTGGGTAAACGAAGAGGCCGGAATGGTTTTTTGTCTGATGGAAGGCCCGGATATGGAATCATGTGTAGCAACTCACAGAGAGGCCAACGGAGTTGAAGTGTGTAATATTATTGAGGTTGATGGAGGCATGTATTCAGCTTTTATGACCTATGGGCAGTCGTTGGATAAAGATATAGTGATGAAAAATCCGGGGCAACCTGATTCAGGATTTCGTTTTATCCTAACCCTCGATATTATATCGTTGACAAGCCTTAAGGATAGTATTAATTTTGAGGCATTAAAATTTCCTGAGAAGCCCGGACAGAAAGCAAGAGATATTATCAGACGTTACCAGGGACGAATTTTACAACAGCTGCAAAACGATTGCCTTATAACCACTTTTTATACACCCGAAAGTGCTGTGCAGTGCGCAGTGGCCATAAAAAATGAGTTTGATAATAATATAACTGACAACAAAAATAATGGCTGGAATATCAAATTTAAAATGGGAATAAGCGTTGGTCAGCCGGTTACAGAAAATGACAATGTGATTTTTGAAAAAGCGGTTGAGCAGAGTTATCGTTTTTGTAAAATTGCGGGCGACAACGAAATAATGTCTTCATCTTCCATTGGTAAATTGAGTGTATTTTGTAATGAGGAAGTAGAGAATAAAACGCTACAGGTAATAACCGAAGTAGAACAAGAGTTTTTAGATCGTTTATTTAATATAGTAGAAGGAAATTATCCTGATGAACAGTTTAATGTAGAATCTTTAAGTCGTGCTATTGGGTTAAGCAGGCCTCACCTGTATCGTAAATTAAGAAGTATTGCAGGTGCATCACCCGTGGCTTTTATTAGGGATTTACGACTGGGAAAAGCACTTTCCTTACTAAAACAAAAAAAGAAGAATATAACAGAGATTGCTTTGGATGTTGGAATTAATAACCCGTCTTACTTTGCTAAATGTTTTCAGAATAAATATGGCATTTTGCCTTCGCAAGTGGCTGTTTAATTCTGTTGTAAACATTTCCAACCTCCACATTACTAATGTAAATCTAAATAAAAGATTATGGATGTGGTATTAAGTACAGAAGGAAGGGTTAGTCTTGATCAGAAGCTGATTGATGATTTTAACACAAGTCTGGGAGGTCAGTTATTGACGGGTTCAGATGCCGATTATAATGAGGTAAGGCAATTGTGGAATGGTATGCACGATAAAAAGCCAGCTCTTATTGCCCGATGCACAGGGGTGGCTGATGTTATAGCCTCGGTGAAATTTGCACGCGAGCATAATTTGTTGGTCTCGGTTCGTGGAGGTGGACATAATGTAGCAGGAAGTGCTTCCAATGATGGCGGTTTAATGATTGATTTATCCTTAATGAAAGGCATTAAGGTGAATCCGGAGGAACAAACTGTTCATGCTCAGGGAGGCGTCACCTGGGGAGAGTTGGATAGAGAAACTCAGGCATTTGGTCTTGTTGCTCCGGGTGGAGTTGTTTCTACTACAGGTATTGCCGGATTAACACTTGGAGGAGGATTAGGATGGTTGCGTAAAAAGCACGGATTAAGTATTGATAATTTACTTTCGATTGACCTGGTTACTGCCAAAGGAGAATTTGTTACGGCCAGTGAGAATAGAAATGCTGATCTTTTTTGGGCTGTGAAAGGGGGAGGTGGTAATTTTGGTATCGTTACCTCATTTGAGTATAAACTCCATCTGGTAGGGCCAATGGTTGCTCTATGTTTACCTTTCTATCCTGCAGAAGAGGCTAACAAAATTTTGCCTGTTTGGAAAGCTTTTGTGGAAACTTCTCCAGATGAGGTCTCGTCAACAGCTATGTTTTGGACCATTCCATCGGTGCCTGATTTCCCTGAAGAGGTACACGGCAGAAGAGTGCTTATACTGTCAGCGGTGCATTGTGGTAATCCTGATGTAGGGGTTAATATATTAAAGCCACTTCGTGAAATCAGTACCCCACTTGTTGATTTAAGTACACCTATTCCTTGGGTAATGCTTCAGGGGATGTTTGATCCATTCTTTCCAAAAGCTCAGCAATTGTATTATTTCAAATCAAAGTACCTGAATAATCTGGATGAGAAAACGATTGAGGCCATTGTGCCCAAGGCCATAGCTCCACCACAACCCATGATTTTAGTGGCTATCTGGCATATTGGCGGAGCCATGAGTCGGATTAGTGATGAACAAACGGCTTTTACCGGAAGAAAGTCTAATTATTTGTTCAGCGTTGATGCTATCTGGACTGGTGCTGAAAATAATGATCAGGTAATAGCCTATGCGAGGGAATATTTAAATGATATGGAAGAATTCTCTCCTGGTGGATTGTATGTTAATTTCGCCGGCCTTGGAGAGGAAGGTGAAAGTCTGGTGAAGGCTGCTTATGGTAAAAACTATAAAAAGCTGTCGGCCGTTAAATCAAAATATGATCCGGATAATTTCTTTCATATGAATCAGAATATTAAACCGGAAGGTTAATTTTATTAGGATCGCATCTTTGATTTGCATCATGGTTAGAAGTTGCGATCCTATTGGTAGCATAGAATCAATAAATCAAATATTATTACTGATATAGCTTTTAAACAGTTTTGAAATAGATTTTTCTTCGCCTATTATGGTAAGTATATCATCTTCTTGAAGAAGAGTGGAGCCGTTTGGAGCAAAGGTTTTATTATCACGTTCAATCAAAGCAACCAACACATCTTTGGGTAGTTGTACTTCTTTCAGCTGAAGTCCTACCATAGCAGACTGAGCCGTTCCATTCAGGAGTTTAATGCTGATGAATCGTTCGTTCTGCAGCATATATTCTTTCATTGCACGGTGACTGTCCATCTTAATAATCTCCTGAACAAAACCAGGTCGTTCCATAATATCAACCATTCGTGACAGCATGCGTAATTGTTGTTTTGGGTTTTCGTCGGAGTTAATCATAAAACAACAAATATGAATGGGCGAAAATGGTTCGGGATTTTTAAACGGACTAACATCCGATATGACAACTTTACTAACAACTGAGTAAATGGATGGGTGCATCACATTTTTATCCTTCACATGAAAAAACAAAACACCGGGTAAGGCAATCACAGAGTCTTCATCAAGTGAATGAATGAATCGTTCTTTGATAGTTTTCTTATTATACTGCAGTTCGGTTTGGAAATAATCAGTGACTTTATCTAATATTTGATTCAGACTGCTTTGTTGCTTTAAGATGCTAATCCTGGAATTAATCACTGTTTCGTCAAAAGGATCACCTTCTCTCAAACCTTTTTCTTTTACAATGGTCATTAATTCGTTTTCCAATTCATCGTACTGGTATTGCCCCAGAAGTGCAAACCAATGAAAAATGGCACCTTCGCGTTTTACTTTTCCCCGCGAATGAAAATGATACCAAATAACTGCCAACAATATAATGCCGGTAGTGAAAAGGATAGGCATCCACCCAAGGTATACGATTAATAAAAATGAAATAATAATGCCAACAATCTGCATAAATGGATATAGAGGCGACTGATAGCCCGGATCGTACGATTCAATTTTACTCTTACGGAAAACAATAACCGAGAAATTAATAAAGATAAATATTAGCAACTGAAAGGTACTGGCCAGTTTTACAATGCCCTCTTCGGAGAGAAGTAAGATAAACAGAATGATGAAAATGGTTGTAAATAAGATGGCTATGGCAGGGGTGCCTTTGCCCCATATTTTTGAGAGAATGGCAGGCATTAACTTATCTCTTCCCATAGCAAACGGATAGCGCGAGGCGGATAATAATCCCGCATTACCTGTTGAGGCAAAAGCCGCCAATGCGGCAATCGACATTAAAATAACTCCGGTGTTTTCGGGTAACCAACTGTAGATTTTGGAGGCGGCTACGGCCGCCGGAGCCAATTCGTCAGCAAAAGTTGCCGGATCGATTAATGCCACCATAATAAAAACACCTACTCCGTATATTAATCCTGTCACCACTAAAGATAAAACCATCCCAAGCGGAATATTTCTTTCAGGATTTTTAATTTCTTCAGCTACACTGGCAATCTGTGTTAAACCAAGGTATGATACAAATACAAAGCCGGCAGAGGTAAATAATCCACCTAATCCATCAGAAAGAAAGGGAGTGAATTGTGTGTTCAGCGCTTCTTTGCTTATGGTTGATTGAAAAAAGATAGAGTAAATGCCATCTACAATAAAAGAAATTAAAATGATGAGAAGAAATACCACAAATATCTTTTGAAAGGCAGATGTTTTCTTAGCTCCTACCAGATTTAAAGCCATAAAAAAGAGGGTTGCTATAATGGCGACTAGTTTTGTAGGTACCTCCCAAAAAAGTGCAGCATACGCTCCGATACCAATAATTGCAAAAGCGGTTTTAAGCATTAATGCGAAGTAGGTGCCTAAACCTCCAATAGTCCCGAATAATGGACCCAGACTGCGATCGAGAAAGAAATAAGCACCTCCTGACCGGGGTAAGGCGGTTGATATTTCGGCAATACTAAACATGGTTGGAAGAATCAAAACTCCGGCAAGCATATAGGCTATAAATACCGATGCCCCGGTGTAATGAGATGCGATACCCGGAAGTAAAAAGAAACCAGAACTGAACATGGCTCCGGTACTAATGGCAAATACGTCAAATAACCCCAGCTCTTTATTTAATTTCTTACTCATAGGTAATCATTAATTAATGCAACCCCCCATCCAGCATGAGGTGAAGTTATATACAAACAATCGAATCGGGTCGAGGGTTTATTCTTCGATCAAAATAGTTCAGAATAGATTTATAATTCTGGTTCATTATGAGATTGAGTGAGTGAAAATTCTCGGGTAAAAGTTAGCCCTAGATCGGCCTTGTCTGGTGAGCCATAAAGCAAGGTGAAGTTGCCGTTAAAATCGGTGCTGTTTGAGCGTAGCGAGTTCA
>NZ_JAGUCO010000030.1 GCF_018271995.1 Carboxylicivirga linearis | reverse complement strand
TCATTTTTGCATTTTTCTGATTCAATTATAGAGAAATAGAATGCAATTTCAAAAGGAATGTAGAACATGGTAATAAATAGTAATAAAAGTAAAAATAGTTGATATTCAAATAGTAATAAATAGCAGTAAAAAGAAAAATACCAGGAATTATAACTGTGATGTAATTTGATCTGTATTCAATAATATTTACTTGCGCTAAATTAAAACCGCAAAAACGATAAAATACGTTACGATACGTTCTTTTACTACCATTTACTCGCATTTACTATCAGATCCTATCTTTAACTATAAAGTGAGTGTACCGTATTGCTTAGGTTTGACGAAATAAAATTTAGTAACAAGTTTAAATCGTATAAAAATGAGCAAGACAGTTGTAATTGTAGATGAGCATCTCTTTAATAAGTTAATGGGCAAAATTGATCATATTAACGATAAGATAGATAGTATCAATGTGGCCAAGAATGATGGTTTTAAAGACCGTTGGTATGTTACCGAAGAAGTATGTAAACTATTAAATGTTAGTAGGCGAACTTTGCAAACCATGCGCGATAATAAAATCATTGCCTTTAAGAAAACCGGACGCAAGATTTATTACAAGGCTTCTGATATTGAAGCCTACCTGGAAAGTATTAATGGATAATCCTTTGCAAATGGAATCAATTGAAAAAGATAAAACAGAACTGGGGAGGTCGCATCTTACGTTTGGTAAGATGTCTCTTCAAGAAGCCAACTTAAGATTGAAAACAGCTGAGGAATCTGAATTTCCATTAAGTATATTTCCGAAGTTTATCCAGGATACCATAATTGAGCTATACGACAATGGAAATTATAACATCGATTATACTGCTGTAAGCATTTTTACCGCCTTAGCTGGGATAATTGGTAATTCGTATCATTTGCGTAAACATATTGAATGGATAGAAAACCCATCTATGTGGGTGGTTTTGGTAGGTAAGTCAGGGCAGAATAAAAGTGCGCCCTTAAAAACAGCCTTTAAAGCCATAAAAAATCTGCAAAAGCAATACGACCAGGAATACGAAGCAGCCATAGCTAATTATGATCCTGATTTAGGTGAAAAGAAACCGACTAAGAAAAAGTTGTATTCTACCGACCCGACTTTTGAGGCTCTCATCAATATCCATAAGCAAAATCCCAATGGTATGATATTGATGCCCGATGAGTTTAAGAGTTTTATATTGAATTTGATTGGTTATAGCGGAACCTCAAAGCAAAGTCAGTTTTTATCCATATGGGATGGTGCACCTATTTCACTGGATCGTAAAGAAGTTGAAAGCTCTTCATTGAGTATGCCTTGTGTTTCAATCATTGGCAGTATTCAGGACGATGTGATTGCATCCTTTAAGGCCAAGGATATTAAAGACGGTTTCTTTGAGCGGATTCTTTTTGCAATTCCATTAAAAATGGAAAAGAAATATATCCAAAGAAAAAATCCGGATGATTATATGGTGGAGAAATTTCATTCGAGGATGAAAGCATTGATGGATAAAATTAAAGAGAGTATTAATACCATAGAGTTACCGTTATCAGAGAAGGCAGAGGACTTGTTTATTGATGAAGTAAACAAACACGTAAAGCCATCCAATAAGGATGCTGCCATATCTGGAATTCTGTCAAAACTCGATAGATATATACTACGGTTTGCCCTGGTCCTTGAAGTCTCCAATAGTTTTTTTGAAGGGCAGGTGATCGAGCAGGTAAGCGAAAGTTCAATGAAGAAAGCCATTATGCTTAAGGATTATTTCTTTTCTAATGCATTAAAGCTAAATCACATGGTTTTAAATGTATATGAGGACAATTCAAAGGAAGGTAAGGTATTTCAGGTTTTAAAGAAGATTGGCAAACGGGAATTTACCAACAAAGAGTTTATTGAGATGGCCAATAAACTCAATATAGCCAAGGAATCATATGCCTACCAATTGCTGAGCAATACAAAACTGGCGCATAAGAAACAGAAAGGTGTTTACGAAACAGATGTGCTCAATTAATCTTACTGCTGCCATAAAGGCTCAGAGAAAAATATGGAATATTGTAGAGTTTGCGTAGTTGTGGAGTTTGGTTGATTCACAATTATTTACGTGTGTAGTTTGAGTGTAGTAACTGTGGAGTATGGGGCACCACAGATAGTTCAATCATTATCGCAAATTTGATGGAATTGTGGAGTGAGTGGAGTTGTATGGAGTCGTAAATACTTGAAAAACAACAATCCTCCACAACTCCATAAACTTCACTAAAACAAAAAACTTTCCTTTATGCCAGATATTCGCTATTCATTGGAAAAATACAAAGGTCGATCAACCAGGTATCATTGTCCGAAATGTCATCAAAGGACTTTTACCAGGTATGTAGACCACCAAACCAACAAGTATTTGTCAAATTATACCGGGAGATGTAACCGGGTAGAAAAATGTGCATACCATTTTACACCTAAAATGTACTTTGAGAAAAACGGATACGAACCGGATGATTATTATACATTGACGCCTAAATCAAAAACAATTGTAAAACCACCTTCATGTATTGACCCAAAGTTAATGCTAACCTCTCTTACCAATTATCACCAAAATAACTTTGCTATAGGATTGAGTAAACTCTTTCCGGAGCATATGGTTTGGGAGGTATTACAGAGGTATTACGTTGGTACTGCCAAAGGAAATAAAACAATTTTCTGGCAAGTCAATCGAGTAGGGCAAGTACGAACAGGTAAAGTAATGCAATATGATGTTCATACATTAAAACGTAATGGCTACATCAATTGGGTGCATCATATTATCAAACAAAAGGACTTTAACTTGAAGCAAGTTTTCTTTGGCGCACATCTACTTATCAATAAATCAAGGCCAGTTGCTATTGCAGAAGGTGAAAAGAATGCCATTTTCGGTGCGTTGTATTATCCGCAATATAATTGGATAGCTGTAGGCTCCGTTGAAATGCTCAATCTACAAAAGCTAAATGCCCTCAAGGATTACCACGTTACTTTATTTCCTGATAAAGGAAAAGCATTTGAGAAGTGGAGCAAGATAGCCGAAAGTGCTTGCTTTGATGTTCGTGTAAATACCGTTCTGGAGTATACAGATTTAAATGAAGGTGATGATATTGCTGATTTGGTTATCTCCATAAAAAAGGAACAATATAATGCAAGTCCGGAAGCGCTTCTAGATAGGTTTAAAAAAAGGAATGATTATTTAAATCTATTATTGGAGATATTTGATTTGGGTGTTACAATTTAGTTGTCATATTCAAAATTGATTACATGAATCTGTTTTAAATTATTAGAGAGGAATTATAATACAGAAGATGATATTATAAATAAGAGCAATTTTAATTCTCAAAAATGGTCGCCATATTGCTACTCCAAATTACCAAAACATTCGATTTCCACTCCTAACATTTAAATAGTAATTACCAGTGATAAATGTAATTAAACAATGTTTATATCCAATAATTGCAGTTACCTTTACTAAAATTTAGATAATGTTAGTATCCGTAATTAGAAAAAATATCACATTCAACCCAGATCCAAGTCGAGTAATAGCTCGATTTCTGTTTACAGAAGAACAAAGGGCTATCAATACTATACGTTTTGTAGTAGACATGAATGAAGATGAGGCCTCCTTTGCATTAAAGCAAACCCTTAGAGACTATTCGATGCGTCATCGGAACATTTCTAAAATATTTGAGAAGCATTTTAATCGAATTAGGCACCTGTTGCCTCTTATGAATGTATTACCAGATACGATCGGGTATTCCAAAAAAATTCTCATTGGTTCCTATTTTACCATGGAATATTCAATTGAATCGGCTGCATTCTTTAATCCATCAATGGTAGAGCATCCTGACCAGAGCGAAATTAGTCCGGAAGCAAAAAGAGTTATATTAAGTTTCAGGGCTACAGGTGAGGGACATATTTCATCAATAGTTTTCAGAACAGGAATTATTGATAAAAACAACAAGTTAACTCTTGAGCCAATTGGCAATTTGCTTGAAGAAGCGGAACATATCCGTCGTCACACATATAATAAAAGCTTGTTTGCCCATAAGTTGGATGAAATGGAAGTACATGGAATCATTCCTCCTGCGTTAATTTTGGATAAACTAAAAGAAGAATTTACTTATGGCGAACTTCGAAAATGTATAGAAGATGCCCGTAAAGCTGTTCATTTAGCATCTGATAAAGAATTTCTTTTCAATCAAATCATTTGGCTGGCATCATCGCATTACGAACTTCAGTTCTCGTTGGATACGAATATATCGGAACGAGTTATTTTTCCGGTTTCAGCAAATGAAAGGAACGGTATTGAAGATGCCCGTTTTGTTAAGTTTGTTGATGACGACAACACAATTAAATACTACGCCACCTACACTGCGTATGATGGAGCCACTATTTTGCCAAAATTGCTGGAGACCGAAGATTTTTATCACTTCAAGGTAATGCCCTTACATGGCGAGATTGCTAAAAATAAAGGGATGGCACTTTTTCCACGAAAAATAAATGGTAAATATGCCATGCTTTGCCGAATAGACGGATTTAATAATTACATTGCTTTTTCAGATAATATTACTGTATGGCGTGAGGCCCAGCTATTGCAACAACCAAAATATCCATGGGAACTGATCCAAATTGGTAACTGTGGCTCACCTGTTGAAACGAAGGATGGGTGGCTGGTTATCACACACGGAGTAGGTCCAATGCGTGAATATGCTTTAGGGGCAGCCTTGTTTGACCTTGATAATCCTGAAAGAGAAATAGGACGTTCAAAAACCCCGCTTCTTTTTCCGAACTCTGATGAAAGGGAAGGCTATGTCCCTAATGTAGTGTATTCTTGCGGATCAATTGTGCATAACAATGATTTGATTATCCCATACGCTATGTCTGATTACTCATCTACTTATGCTTCGGTTAATTTAAAAGAACTTATTAATGAATTAAAGGGTTCAAAATAAACAATTTCGAAGCCTCATTTATTTTTTTGTTTTACTGAACCTTCCTAAAATTTTTTCATTATCCTTCCTTCAATATACTCACTCAATAAAGTGTGAATGATGTAACTTATTTGCAGAGTTATGTAATGCTTTCTTTTTTAGGCCAACATAACTTTATAAAAGAATTTTATATACAAAAAAAGGGGTCATGAAAAATTTACTTTATGTTATTGTTGCATTGTTGCTGGTAATTTGGGGAATCATTTTTTGGGGATTTAATTCCTCAGGAGCTGTTCATCTATTACTTGCAGTAGCAGGTTTAATTATACTTATCAGACTTATTTTTGATAAGCAATTATCGAGAAAATAATTTTTAATCTTAAAAACAACGAAAATGTATCCAAAACTAAAAAATCCAACATTATTTCCCGCTTGGACGGATAACTTTTTCTCCAGTCCAATGTGGCCAAATGAAGAATCTTACGTGGGGTTATCAATACCAGCAGTGAATGTTAAAGAGACTATTGATGAATTTGATATTGAAATGGCAGTACCAGGCATGGAGAAAACAGACTTCAAACTTGATATTGACCACAATGTACTTACCATCTCATCTGAAAAAATATTAAAAAAAGAAGATGACAATGAAAAGTTCACACGTAGGGAATTTAGTTACACATCCTTTAACCGTTCATTTACATTGCCAACCAGTGTAGATGAAGAGGCTATTAAAGCTACGTACAAAGAAGGCATTTTAATTATTAATATTCCCAAAAAGGAGGAAGCAAAGGAAAAAGGTCCAAAACATATCGAAATTGGATAAATGGCAAAGGGTGTCTTTAAACAGGCACCTTTGTTAGAGTTCGACACTCTTATTTTGGATGAAATGGTTGGGATTGCTGAAAATTTATAAACAGAAATAAAAAGGAAAAATATTATGAATTATTATTTATTAATGATTCCGGTTGTAATTATTTTCTTTGCAGGAATCAGAATTGTAAGGCCTACTCACCGTGGGCTTATTGAGAGGCTTGGAAAATATCATAGTTTTGCCAATCAAGGATTTCACTGGATTATACCACTTATCGACAGACTCTATCTGGTAAATGTAACTGAACAAATGATAGATGCAGAGCCACAGGAAATCATCACAAATGATAATTTAAATGCCAGTGTTGATGCACAGGTTTACTTCAGGGTGAAAGCTGAAGAGGAAAATGTTAAGGAATCAATCTACAATGTAAACGACTACACCTGGCAGATTGTGAACCTTGCTCGTACAACACTGCGTAATATCATAGGCACCTTAACACTTAAATCTGCCAACAGCGAACGTGGAAAAATTAACGATGCTCTATATAAAACACTGCATGACGAAACCAAGAGTTGGGGTATTGATATCGTTCGCACCGAATTGAAAGAAATCGACCCGCCTAAAGACGTGCAGGAAACGATGAATAAAGTAGTAAAAGCTGAAAACGAAAAAATAGCAGCTATCGATTCGGCTACAGCAGCTGAAACAGTAGCTGATGGCGTGAAACGAGCTAAAATTAAAGAAGCTGAAGGTTATAAGCGCGCTAAAATTCTTCATGCAGAAGGAGAAGCAGAAGCTATAAAGCTGGTAAACGAAGCTGCCGACAAATATTTTATTGGCAATGCTCAAATGTTAAGAAAATTGGAGGCATTGGAAGCATCCTTAGGAAACAATGCTAAAATAGTTATTCCAACAGGTTCTGAATTAGTGAATATTATCGGAGATATGGCAGGACTACTTCCGCTTGAAAGAAAACACAAAAGCGATTAGGATGTAACTTAGTTGAAACCTCGAATAGCTTAAAAAAGCCATTTGCAACATAGATATGAGAGTTATTCAAAATCAGGAAAAATGAAACGATCATGATAAAAGTATTCTCACACACGAGGATGACTAATTTGGCGAGTTTCATCTGACAAATAAAAAACAAATTATAATCATATGAAAAAGGTATTAATTGCTTTGGATTATGGACCTACTGCGCAAAAGGTAGCGGAAGTGGGATTCTCAATGGCAAAAGCCATGAATGCTAAGGTTATATTATTGCATGTAATAATAGATCCGGTTTACTATTCTACTCCAGATTATTCTCCGATTGTGGGCTTTACCGGTTTTATGGACGTGAGTCCTTTGGAATTAAATAGCATTGAAACACTTCAATTGGCATCGGAACATTATCTTGAAAAAATGAAACAACACCTTGGTGACAAGAACATCCAAATAGTCGTAAAGGAAGGTGAGCAAGCCGAAACGATCATAAAGGCTGCAACAGGCTATCATGCTGATATTATTGCTATTGGTTCCCACAGTCATAAGTGGTTAGAAGAAATGCTCGTTGGAAGCGTAACTGAGAAAGTTTTAAAGCAATCTTCTATACCGCTTTTCATTATTCCAGCGAGAAAACAAGAATGATGAACTTGATACTTCATCTGTAAGGATGATTCTATATGGATTGAATGATTTACCAAAGCAATGTCATTTTGCTACTGTTTTTATTCCAGATAGATAAGTGCTTAGTACCCGAATGATCCTCATCGTAAAGTTGATGCAATACTAAATGTGAAAGATGCAGAAGTAATGCAATAGATCAAAGTGGTTTAGAGACTGTTGTAATGGCAACAGAAATGTCCAGAAGAGTTTGGGATTACAAATGATGTTATTGTGTGAATAAAATACAGAAACAACTTATCAATACATTCAATTACCACCTACTTTGACATGGCCGTTCTCAGCGAGCTTGACAGATTTCATCAGGTTCAGGATGTAAACAATAGGATACCGGATTTGGGCAATAAGAGAGCACACCTCAAGGCTTATGCAGTACGAACTTGTCAAACACAAGCAATACAAAGAAAAATATGGTCTGGATATGCCTGAGATATTTAACTGAAAATGGAATGATTCAATATGAAAATGCAAAGAGCTCCATCTTAAAAACACCTGACATGAAAATATTTAAACGTCTTACAAATAGGCAGATAGAGGCATTGTTAAAATACCCTGTATATATTTCAATTCTGGCAGCAAGTCTTGATGATACCCTTGATAAAACCGAAAAAAAAGCTGCCATTGAATTTGCACATACAAAAACATTTACCTCCAATCCGGTTCTTACGAAATTTTATTTGGAGGCGGACAAAGTCTTTCTAAAAAATCTGGAACAACTCGAAAACGAACTGCCGAAAGATAAAATTAGCAGGGAGGCAGCTATCAAAAAGGAATTGGCAAATCTTGATAAAATACTAAAAAGGCTGGGGAAAAAGTACGTTATTGATGTGCATCAAAGTATGAAATCATTTAAAGATCATATTTCAAGAGCACATCACAATGTCCTGATTGATTTTATCTTTCCCATACCCATACCTGGATTGACGGATGGGTAGAGGTAATTCCATAATATAAAACAGTACATTAATCGATTGTGAAGTATGAAACCAAATACAAAGAGTAATAGAGATGCCGATGCAAATTCCAATGTAGCAGACGATATTACGTCTCTTTCTGTATCCGAATTAATGAAAAAACTGGGTTCTTCACAGGAAGGCCTTACACAGGCCGAAGCAACAAAAAGGCTGTCTCAATACGGATCCAACGAGATAGAAGAAAAGAAAACCAATTTATTACTAAAGTTCCTCACCTATTTTTGGGGCCCTATACCTTGGATGATTGAGGCAGCAGTAATCTTATCAGCAGTTGCCAGGCATTGGCCTGATTTTTTCATTATCCTTATTTTGCTAATCGCTAATTCAGTAATAGGATATTGGGAAGAACATGAAGCAGGCAATGCTATTGAAGCCCTTAAAGCCAAACTGGCTGTAAAAGCAAGGGTGAAAAGGGATGGAAAATGGGTCAATCCATCAGCATGTGAACTGGTGCCTGGTGATATTATCCGGTTACGGTTGGGAGATATTGTTCCTGCAGATGTTCGTTTGTTGGAAGGCGATCCTATAGAAGTTGATCAGTCGGCATTAACCGGCGAATCACTACCTGTTACACACAATCCTGGAGAAACAATATATTCCGTTTCAGTTATTCGCCGTGGTGAGATTGGGGCTCTGGTTTATGCTACCGGTACAAACACCTATTTTGGCAAAACAGCACAATTGGTGCAGGAAGCGCATACTGTCAGCCATTTTCAGAAAGCGGTATTAAAAATAGGCAACTACCTTATTTTTCTCGCAGTTACTTTGGTGGCAATAATTATTGCAGTAGCCATTTATCGTGGCGACCCGATTTTATCCACCTTGCAGTTTGCTTTGGTACTCACCATTGCAGCAATACCGGTTGCTATGCCGACCGTTTTATCGGTAACGATGGCAGTTGGAGCTCGCTTACTGGCGAAAAAAGAGGCCATTGTAAGTCGATTGGTGGCCATTGAAGAACTGGCCGGAGTTGACTTGCTTTGTGCAGACAAAACCGGGACCCTTACCCAAAATAAATTAACTCTGGATGATCCTTTCCTTATGGATAATATTACCGGTGGCCAGGTGATCTTGAATGGGGCATTGGCATCGCGAGCCGATAATAATGATTCCATTGATCTGGCAGTACTTGGAGGTCTTAAAAATAATGATGAATTGAATAACTATGAAGTGGTTCATTTTCAACCTTTCGATCCGGTACACAAGCGCACAGAAGCTACTGTTAAAGATAAAGATGGCAAGACATTTAAAGTAACCAAAGGAGCACCGCAAGTAATTCTTGAATTGGTTCATAATACCGATCAAATCAAGTCTGTTGTGGATGAGGCCGTCAATGAATTTGCAGCTCGTGGATTTCGCTCATTGGGTGTTGCCCATACCAATGGAGAAGGTAAATGGCAGTTCGATGGAGTGTTGCCTCGTTCGATCCTCCAAGAGAAGATGCAGCGGAAACAATCGCTATTGCACGCAAAATGGGAGTTAAAATTAAAATGGTTACAGGCGATGCATTGGCCATTGCTCAAGAAACTGCCCAAAAATTGGGTATGGGCTCGTCAATTTATGATGCCAGTGGATTGGATGATTCAAAACGAGTCGAGACTGAAGAAGTGGCCAAGTCTATCGAAAAGGCCGACGGTTTCGCGCAGGTATTTCCCGAACACAAGTTTCACATTGTAGATGTGTTGCAAAAAATGGGTCACATTGTTGGTATGACAGGCGATGGCGTAAATGATGCGCCTGCATTAAAAAAAGCCGATTGCGGTATTGCAGTCTCCGAAGCAACCGATGCCGCCCGGGCAGCTGCATCTATTGTACTGATGGCTCCGGGCCTGTCGGTCATTATTGATGCCATTAAAGAAAGCCGCAATATATTCCAGCGAATGAACAGCTATGTCATCTACCGTATAACTGAAACACTGCGCGTGTTGCTATTCATGGCCTTATCAATATTGGTATTCAATTTTTATCCGGTAACAGCCGTCATGTTTGTGATGCTGGCCCTTCTGAACGATGGCGCCATCCTGTCAATAGCCTATGACAAGGTTAAATACAAAGATCAACCCGAAGCATGGAATATGAGAATGGTGTTGGGTATTTCAACAGTGCTGGGTGTAATTGGTGTGATCTCCGCATTTGGTTTATTTTATTTGGGTGAACGTGTTTTTCATCTCGGCCGCGAACACATCCAAACCTTAATGTATTTGAAACTCTCAGTTGCAGGTCACCTTACAATCTTTTTAACCCGAACACGTGGCCCATTCTGGTCTATACGACCTGCGCGAATTTTGTGGATTGCCGTAGTCGGCACCCAAATCATATCAACTCTGATAGCCGTTTATGGATTGTTTATGACTCCACTTGGCTGGGGCTGGGCACTGTTTGTTTGGGGGTATGCATTGGTTTGGTTTCTGTTCAATGATCGTTTGAAATTATTGGCATATCGGGTTATTGATCCCGGAAAAACAAATACCCAATAACTGTGTAGTTAATCCTAATTTGTGCCTTAAAGGTGTGAATGTTGTAATATATATTTGAAGTTGTGTAACGCCTTTTGTTGAACATGGAGGTAACTTGGGTAGATATTGAATACTAATTAAAAAAAATACCATGAAAAAAACAGTATTAAAACACCTGACAGTTATTGGTTTTGTTAAAGGCGAAGATTTAACCAAATGCGAATCTTTAGAGAAAAAAATGGATGAAGCAAAGGAGAAGCTAAACTATGCCAGAAAAGAAGTTGATGAAGCCAAACAAAAACTAATTCTTGCAAAAAAAGAACTTAGTGAATCAAAGAAAAAACTTGATATTGCTCTTGATGAATCCCTTGAGAAAATTGAGAAAGAGAAAGATATAGTACCCGGTGGAATTTTGTTTTCAAGGGGTTTCAGTACCAATGCTATTAAAAATAAATACGAAGATGCAATAGCAGAATTGGAATTAAAAAAGAACGAAATAAGCAAAAGAATCGAAACGTATAAAAATGATGGTTCTGAGAAATGGGATTCTTTTAAACAGAAACTCAACCATGATATGGAAGAACTGGGAAAGGCTTTAAAAAGTTTTACTGTATATAATCAGTAAATTATGTCTTAAATAGTATTTAAAAATCAAAACGTGATATGATTTTTGCAATTCTCATTGATCCTGTACTTTCCAAATTTGTCATACTGTCAATGATTATTTTGGTTGTAGGTTTTTTGCTCAGGGTAATTAAACAGCCCTCTATCGTAACCTACTTAATTGTAGGTGTTTTGGTTGGGCCATACGGTTTTAGGCTTATCACTGATGAAATTTTAATCACCAATCTTGGGTCACTGGGGTTGGTTTTGTTGTTGTTTTTTGTAGGAATGGAAATTCATCTGCCAAATTTAATAACAAACTGGAGGGTGTCTGTTTTGGGAACCTTAATTCAGATAAGTGTAAGTATAATAATTGTGTGGTTTCTGAGTGCAACTTTTAATTGGAAAATCAATCAGGTTGTTATGCTGGGGTTTGTTATCAGCTTAAGTAGTACAGCAGTAATAGTAAAACTCTTACAAGAACGAAACGAATTAATGACAAAAGTGGGACAAAATGTGCTTGGTGTACTTATCGCTCAGGATATTTTAATTGTACCTATGCTTATCATTATGAGTTATATGGGAGGAGATAAGCCGCATATAACCCAAATGCTGAAACAGTTAATTGGCGGTGTATTGATTATAGGCATAATCATTTATATTCTTAAAAAGAAGGAAATTAAACTTCCCTTCATGAAATATATTGAAAAAGACCATGAAGTGCAGGTGTTTGTTGCGTTTACCTTGTGTTTTGGATTCTCGATATTAACAGCATTTTTGGGTTTATCATCAGCATTGGGGGCATTTATTGCAGGCATTATATTATCATCAACCAAATCGATCCAATGGGTACATGACAGCCTACATGCTTTTAAAATAATGTTTGTTGCCCTATTCTTTGTTTCTATTGGGATGTTAATTGATTTGCAGTTTTTAAAAGAGAATGCATTTACTATTGGTTTACTTGTGCTCATTGTTTTTATTGTTAATAATACCATTAATGTTTTGACCATGCGTATTTTTTGTAAAGACTGGAAAACAAGTTTTTATGCAGGTGCATTGCTATCTCAGATTGGAGAATTCAGTTTTATTTTAGGATCATCAGGTTATTATTTAGGTATTATTAAAATTTACGACTACCAATTAGTAATTAGTGCTATTGCGCTTACCTTGTTTCTAAGCCCATTTTGGATCAATCTGTCGAGGAAAATTATCGGGGGTGGAGGGTAATCAAGTTGTAGTTTATAGCAATAACAAACCAGGGGCATCGATAATGCCGGGTAAAGTCAATCCCAAACAAGTAGAGGCTGTCACAATGGTTTGCTTTCAAATATTGGGCAACGACACAACTATTTATACGGCCGGTTCAGGCGGCCATTTCGAATTCAATGTTTTTAAACCGGACATGATAAGTGAAATTTTAGGGTCTACTACTCTTATGGTAATTGTTGGCCATGTATTTAAATAGAAGCGTTAAATCATTGACTAATATTAAAATTAAAGCTAATTTGTGGATAATTAGTTTTTTTTATTTAGCGAAATTTATTTTAAAAATGAACAAAGGAACAGTGAAATTTTTCAATGAAACGAAGGGATTCGGATTCATCAAAGATGCAGATTCAAACAAAGAATATTTTGTGCATTCATCAGGTATAAAGGATAGTATATCGGAGAACGATGAAGTAACTTTTGATTTGCAAGAAGGAAAAAAGGGATTAAATGCAGTTAATGTTAAACTAGCATAGTTTATATAACCATTTAAAAATCTTGAGTCCCGCAATTTGCGGGACTTTTTTATATAATTCTGAGAATTTTTTCATATACCGTCAAATAACCTTCTATCATTTTATGATGACTAAACAAAGAAGATGCCCTAGCGTAGCAATAATGCCGATTAATCGACTCTACATTTGTTACAGCATCAACAGCTTCAGTTATGTTAGAAACAAGGAAACCTGTTTTATTTTGAAGAATTAATTCAGACATGGAGCCAAGGTTAAAAGCAATAACAGGAGTGCCGCAAGCCATGGCTTCAACCACACTCAATCCGAATGGCTCCGCAAAATGAATAGGATGTAATAAGGCAAAAGCTTTACTTAGAATTCGTTGACGGTCTTTTGGGCCAGAATTTCCCACATATATTATATCATCATTGTTTATATATGGTTTCACATTTTGATCAAAATATTCCCGATCCTGTATTAAACCGGATATGATTAGTTTTCTTTTTGCTTTTTTAGCTATTTCTATCGCCTCATAAGTTCCTTTATCGGGGTGAATTCTGCCAAAAAAAAGTAAATAGTCATCAGGTTCACTATTGAAAGTAAACTCTTCAATATTAATTCCGTTATACACAGTCGCAATATAATCAAGTTCTGGATGTCGGTCAGAATCACTTATGGAAACATAATGAGTAGAATGGTTGTATTTTTTATATACCGGAATGATTTTGGGAGATGAAAAACCATGAATAGTGGTGAGTATTGGTGGTTTAATCAGTCCTGAATAGGTAAGTGGTAAAAAATCAAAATTGTTATGAATGATGTCAAAGCGATCGGCTTGTTCCATTAAATTACTGATGTGAAGGCATTCTGCAACTTTTGGATCAACAGATGAATCTTCGGCATAGGGGATGTCGATTACCGATGACAGTTTTCCTTTCGTAATGGAATTTCCGGTTGCAAATAATGTTACCTCAATTCCTTTTTCAATCAATCCCTCTGTAATATTTGAAGCGACTTGCTCCCAAGGCCCATATTTAAGAGGTGGTGTGCGCCAGGCTATAGATGACAGTATTGCAATTTTCATTGTTTTAGTTTTAAGTTTTTTAGCTACAGTAATCAGTTGCTGCATCTAACTACTGCCACAATAATTGTTTCAACCCAAAGCTGGCCTGCTATTGTTCAAGCAATGGTTAACCAATACATCAATATTTACAGTTCCCAAACACATGACCGTATCAGCACCACCCCAATAAATCTTCAGGTTACCGTCATCTTCCAAAACTGCACCACAACAAAAAACTACATTGTGTACATAGCCTGTTATTTCATAATCTTCTTCAGGTTGGAGAATCCATTCGTCTCCAACAGCAATAATTACAGATGGATCCAACAGGTTGTGCAAAGCTGCACCCAGGCGGTATACACAGCCGTCCATTGTAGGAAAAACGCCATGATATATATGTAACCAACCATGAGGTGTTTTTATGGGTGGTGCTCCCGGACCAATTTTCATTTCATCCCAATGGTATTTCATGGGTTTCATGATAAGTTTCGACTCGCCCCAATATTTTAAATCAGGCGAATACGATATCCAGATTGACCATGGCGATATCTCCGAATGAGGACGATCCAGTCGGGCGTATAATCCGTTAATTTTTTCAGGGAAGATGACTACGTTTCGATAGTCGGCTTCAGTAATTAATGAAAATCGCTCAACGGTTTTAAAATCTTTAGTTTTTGCTAGCCCAATTCGAACCCCATGTTTTGAATAGGCACTATATGTAATCAAATATTCACCATCGATTGATACAATGCGGGGATCTTCTATTCCATAGGTTTCATATTCTTTAAAAATTCCCTTGGTAGCCGGCACCATAAATGGCTTATCATCTACTTTAAAGTTGTAACCATCTTCACTGTCGGCTATTCCCAATATGCTACGCCCATTAAGCTTATGTGACCTGAATATCATGATATATTTACCGTGGTGCTTAACTACTGCAGCATTGTGTACTGTTGCTACCGGATAAGGCACATCCATCTTTGTAAGAATAGGATTATATTGATATCTGGTTATTAGCATTGGTTATTATGAATTAGATTGCCAGGCTCTTTTGGGGCTTTGTGGCAATTGACCATCATCTCTTACATCAGGATTTTCCTCATTGCTTTTAATATCGATGGTGTGAAACTCTTCGTAAGCCTGTAAAACAGTTAGATGGGAAATTAAATACGCCAACGAACTTTCAGCACCCTGATTACGGTTTACACCATAACTTTCAAAGCCATCGCAACAACCGTTGGTCTCAAAATCGTACAAACTCATTCTTAAATCGTTCTCACCTAAGAACCATAAAAATGAGATGTACAGTTTGCTCAGGTATTCCTTGTCTTTTGTAACAATAAATGCCTGATGGTACATTAAAACCATGGCCATAGCATCGATGGGTTGTTGCGCAAACACTGAGCGTTCGCCATCTTTTTTATACCATTTTTCATTGCCAATTACTGACAGGTAATTTTCATTAAGTGTATGTGCGGTTAGAAATTGCATTGAATTTATTGCAACCTCCAATACTTTATCTTCGTTCAGGATTTCGGCAGAGTGTAACAGTGCCAGTGGCAATATGCCATTATCATAAGCCAATAACGATTCAAACCAATGCCAATCTGTTGTTTCGTTTTCGTCATAGAGCTTAATTAGTTTATGCGCCATATTCCGTAACCTTTCCGTCATGGAATCATCTGATGGATTTGATTTAAGATAATAGCAAACACCAATCATGGTATTTGCAATGCTACGTATGGATTTTAAGTTTTCAAAGTTAGGTGCAGCATTGAAAAATACTTCTCTCCCGGTTTGATAATAGGCATCGTTGGGAGCGTTTCCCAGTAAATACCCCAATGCCCATATTGTTCGGCCAAATGAATCTTCAGAACCTATTTCATCGAGATAATGTCTGCTAAAGCTTAAGAAATTTTTGAACGTGCCATCCTTGTTTTGCATATAGTGGATATAGCTTAAATAAACCGGAGACAGTTCAAGTGCCCTGGAGTCTTTTATTTGTTTGTGTGCCATTAATACCATCAGTAAAGCACGGGCATTGTCGTCGAGGCAGTAACCTTCTTTTAAATTTGGGATGCCAAATTTTGCATGCTGAATAATACCAGTGTCATCAGTTAATCTGTTAATGTGTGCCATTGAAAATGGTGGCAGAATAAGCAGATCCAATATGGTATCTTTAGTTGCAGTTTTCTCAACTTTTTTTGTTAAAGTCTGATGAGCTACTTTCAAATACTTCTCGCCGATTTTTGGCCATGTTATTTTTTGGCCGTATGCTCTGGCTTTAGCTTTGAGCAAATTTAATTGTTCAGGATGGTCAAAGAGTTCTATTATGATGGAGGAAAGTTCCTCTGCATCATTAAAGTTAAAAAGTTGGCCTCTGCCATCGGCTAATAGTTCCTCGGCATGCCAATAGGGTGTTGATACTACTGCTGATCCAACGCCAACGGCATAGGATAATGTGCCACTGGTGATTTGTGCTTCGTTCAAATATGGTGTAATATAAATGTCGGTAGCCGACAGGTATTTGAACAGGTCTTTAACGTCCAGAAATTCATTCAGGAAAACGACATTGTTCTCAAGTTTTAGGTTTTTGACAAGACGCATTAAAAAAATACGGTATTCTTCGCCGGAGTGCCTGACAACATTCGGATGAGTTTTACCTAAAACCATATAAATAACATTGGGATGCTTTTCTATAATTTTTGGCAAAGCTTTAATTACAGTTTCAATGCCTTTGTTACGTCCAACAAACCCGAATGTCATTAATACTTTTTTTGCGTCAATTTTTAACTCTTTTCGCGATATCTGACTATCAAATTGTAAGTTAGGGACGCCGTGGTCAATGAATTCAATCTTATCAGCTGGTACCTGATAAATTTCGACCAAAAATTCAATGGCCTTATGACTCATCACAACGATTTTACTGGCCATTTTACAGATTTCCTGTAAAACTGCTTTCTCATTATAGGAAGGTGTTTTGAGAATAGTATGTAATGTAACTATAAGAGGGACTTCAAGCCGATACAGTAAAGGTAAAATATAAACACCACTTTGGCCGCCAAATATGCCAAATTCGTGTTCGAGTATGCAAAGGTCAGCCCCGCTTAAGTTGATTAATTTTACAGCTTGCAAATAATCTTCCTGCCTATTCTGGCTTATAATACCTTTTACTTCATCGGGATATTCATACTCATTTGGAAAATCACTTAATGCGATAACAAACCCTTCGTTTGAATCGTTTTCATTGTCAGGATTATTAACCATTGAGTTGAATAAATCATTTGTGAATGTTCCAATACCACATTCTCTGGGTGGGTATGTTCCTATAAATGCAATTTTCATTTTTATCCTCTTTTCTTTTTAAATTGATACATGCAATACTTAACTATAGAGAATTAACCCATAAAGTGAGAGAAATACCTGAGTTAGACTTCGCTTTTTTTGTTTTTTTCTCTGCGCTTGGCTTCTTTGGCTAACCGCTTCTCTTTTAGTGTTTTTTCGGGTGCTTTCTTGTTGTTTTTTTTACTTTCTTTTTCTTTTGACATGATGTTTGTTTTTAGTTTAAATTTATTTTATTGTTTTCCCAGAGGTAAAGTAAATTTGAACTCACTTCCTTTTCCTGGTTTGCTTATTATCCATATTTTACCATTGTGAATGTCTATAAACTCCTTACAAAGTGATAGACCAAACGCAGTTCCTGTTTCACTATTTGTACCTGGTAATGAGCTGTTTTTACCAGATTCAAAAAGTGTATTGCTTACTTCATTTTCCATTCCAACGCCATAATCTTTAATCGTAACTTCAAGAAACCTATTGTTCTTACTCAATGTACTTATGTCGATCTTTCCGTTGGCATGTGAGTACTTAATGGCATTGCTTATTAAGTTTCTCAATATGCTTTTAACCATGTTTTTATCAGCAAATAATTTTATTTCAGAAAAAACAGGTAGAGTAATTTTGATACCTTTCAGCGATGCAAATAATTCAAGGTTATTGGTCTCTTCAACCAGGATTTCTTTTAAGTCAATAATTTCAGGTTGAAATGAGTTATTATAGTTTTCAGCCAAAGCCCATATAAGAATACCATCAAGTAGTTTCATTGTTTGTTCAGCAGATTTTAGAGCGATTTCAATATATTCTTCAACCTTATTTCTATTCCACTCAAATGCACCTTCTTTTAACAAGCCTAAAAAACTTATGATTGAACTCATTGGTGATTTAATGTCATGCCCAATTATTGCTATAAGTTTCTTATTGTCGGCATTCATTTCTTTTTCTTTTATCTCAAATTGCTTTAAAAACTGATGCCTTGACATGACTTCTGAGTGATTAATAAGCTTTAGCTCTTTCATAATTTTTCATTTCATTAATACAAAATCCTTTCAAATTTGAACTGCTTCATAACCACTCTTAATGGTAGTTGAAATCATTTTAAACCTCTGGTTTGCTATAATATTATTTGATGTATGAGCTGGAATTATGATGCCTTCACCGGTCTTCAGTATGTTCTTATTTTCGTCAATTACTACCTCAGCAGCACCTTCAATAATTTGAATGAACGTATCGAATGGCGAGATTTTTTCTGCAAGTGCTTCCCCGGTATCAATAGCTATAACACTTACATTTCCGGTGGTTTTTCTAATGATGGTTTTTGTTACCACCGAATTCGGGACATATTCAATTATTTCAATTAAAATATGCGATTTTGATTTTTCCATTTCAGTGGTTTCCATTCGCTTTGTTTTGAATTAAAGGTACTTTAAGCAATAGAACCATGTGTTATACTATTGATGGTTTAATTTACATCATTCACACATTTTGCCGGGATTGTCTGAGTCCATATATTGTTCTGAAATGATATCCATAAATTGCAAACGTTACTGCATCTGAGAATAATCCCGGTTTGTTAAATAGTGTCCAGATAAGTAACTTCCAATACTCAATTCTTCCTTTATTTACTATCCCAATAACATACATCGATTTTAAGAAAGCATTTATAAGAGAGAAGTTGATTTTTTTTCGCTTTTTGTAAAGCTTATTGTAATTCATTAACAATCGTCGGAGTCTTTTATAATAAGGTTTAGCTGCATATATATTATGAATTATTTTTTTATATCCGTCCAATAATTCATCCAGATCCATTTTGGGTATAAAATTCATTGATGAATCGGTATTGTTACCCGTTGCTTCAGTGGTCAATCTGTTTTCGGTTTCCAACCTCTTGTATAAAACTGTGTTTTTTGGGGCATTTAATAGTCCAACCATGGCCGAAACAATTCCACTCTTTTGAATAAAATCGATTTGCCGCTGAAAAACACTGGGGGTATCACTGTCAAAGCCTACAATAAAGCCTCCTGATACCTGTAGTCCTGAATTTTGTATTGCTCTTATGGACTCCAGTAAATCGCGATTTTTGTTTTGCACTTTATTACACGTACGAAGCGCTATTTCATCGGGTGTTTCAATCCCAATAAAAGTTGAGGTAAAACCTGTTTCAATCATTAAGGACATTAATTCTTTATCATCAGCCAGATCAATTGAGCTCTGAATATTAAAGACAAAAGGATACTGATGCTTGTGCAGCCATGTTTTTAATGTTGGTAAAAAATGTGTCTTAATTTCCTTTTTATTACCTATAAAATTATCGTCAACAATCGAAACAGGGCCTCGCCAGTTTAGTTGATATAATGCCTCCAGTTCCTTTATTGTTTGACTGGTGTTTTTCATTCTTACCTTGTGACCCAGAAGAGACGTAATTTCACAAAAGTCACATGAGTAAGGACACCCTCGTGATACCTGTATGTTCATAAAGACATATTTCTTCAACTCCAACAAATGATAATCAGGCACAGGCGAAAGGGATAGATCGGCATATTGATCGGTTGTATATATTCTTTTAGGTTGCCCATTAGACAAATCTGTGAGAAACAAGGGTAATGTAATTTCAGCCTCATTTAAAACAAAGTGATCAATAAGGGGATAATTTTTGTATTCCTGGGTGAAAAGCGGACCGCCGGCAACAATTTTTTTATTAAGTTTCACACATTCTGAAATTATTTTGTTGACAGATTCTTTTTGAATATACATAGCACTGATGAATACATAATCGGCCCAGACAACATCCTTTAAATCTAGTTCAGAAACATTAAGGTCGATCAGTTTTTTCTGCCAATTGGTGGGTAGCATTGCCGATACAGTAATCAATCCAAGAGGTGGAACAGCAGCTTTTTTTGAAATAAACTTTAACGCATGCTTGAAACTCCAAAAGGAATCGGGATAGAGTGGATATATAAATAATATTTTCATGCCTATTTTTCTTGCGTTGGTTTATTTAATTGCATTGGAAAAATAAGTTTTGAGTAAACTATTGAGGAAGAACTGGCTATAAATGAAGTTTAAATATTCAGCCCAGTTGTAAATTTTCTAATGCATTAAAATTGCTTCAACTATTTAAGGTTAAAGTTCGTGAAACAATAGAATGGAGGCGTTATAGATTTCTAATAAAAAATTACATAATTCACACATTTTCGAGCGTGTCGCGCCTTTTATTTTTGAGATCCTTAAAATGGGATGGGGTAAGTCCTGTAATTTTTTTAAATTGATTTGACAAGTGTGCCGCACTGCTGTAGTGCATTTTATAAGCTATTTCAGAAAGAGTTAGTTCATCATAAACAATGAGTTCCTTAACTTTTTCAATTTTATGTGTCAAAAAGAACTTTTCAATAGTTATCCCTTTAACTTCTGAGAATAGATTTGCCAGATATGTATAGTTATGATTAAGTTTTTCACTAAGGTAGTCAGATAAGTTTACTTTTATTTGATCATCAGTATAATGTACCAGTTCAATAATAGCAACTTTTATTTTTTCAACCAGAATACTTTTTTTATCATCCATCAATTCCAGTCCTGATCTTCTCAAACTATAATCTAATTTTTTTAACTGATCATCAGATAGATTCTCAGTAACATTTGCTTCGCCTATATTGACATAAATATAGTTTAAACCGAGCTTTTCCAGTTCACTTTTAACCACCATTTGGCAGCGTATACATACCATATTTTTAATATATATTTTCAATATTCACATATTAGAACTGAAATATCTAAATTTAATGATTATTAACAAGTATATAAAGTAACAAGTATCAAAGTTTTATAATTTCGATTTCAAAGCTTATTAAATGAGGCTCTTAGGTATAATGTTATAAATGCTTTTCTTATCTTAATTTAAGGTAGTGGTTTTTAAAAAATGATCTAAACATGAGCATCTTTACCAGATTATGAACGTTCAAAATATGCAGAAGTGCTATATTCATTACATTTTTTTGAAAGAGTGCGAATTCTTCCTTCCAGTTTTCTTTATCAAAGTCTGTAACTAAAAACCAGGAGGTGTTATCTTCTAAGAGAGGATAGATACCAATAAAATGTTTGCCTTCAAGATGAAGTTTAATTTCGTTGGATGTGAGTGGTTTTCTTATTTTGTCTTTAAAATTTGCTAAAGTATCACCGCTCATTTAATATTGTTTGTAAGCATACGAATCGTAGCTATATGCAGGCATATAACCTTTTTACTTCCTTTTTCCCAACGGATAGCAAAAACATCTTTACGACATTTAAAGAGTTGTTGAATCAGTTCTATATGATGATCTATATTGCTCATTAAGTTTTAGATAGCTAATCATTACAAAGAAAATGATATCTATCTCTATAAAAGCAAATTTTTAGTTTAGGACTACGGCCTCCAACTTATATAATCGAGTGATAAATGTTATTTTGTAATATAGTGGTTAATATATTAGCTAAATAATGAAAAAGAGGTTATATTTGACTAAAATATTAGCTATATGTACTCAATTAACCCAACACCTTATGAAATTGGTAAGGAATTGGCCAAACGCCACAAAGCCTTGCGTAAACAATTAAAGTTATCACAATCAGATATGGCAGAGAGATCTGGTGTCTCTTTAGGTAGCTTAAAACGTTTTGAAACTACCGGACAAATATCTTTGGAATCATTGCTTAAGTTAGCTCACCTTCTTGATAGACTGGAAGATTTTAAACTAGTTTTCCAACCCAAAGAAGACTTAGGCAATATTGAGGATCTTTTTTCGACTAAATAGTAGGTAAAGAAATTGTTATGGAAAATATCACAAATATTTTAGTGTCTTTGGAGCTTGAAGGCCAAAGTTATGAGGTAGGGGAAATGGTAAGGGATAATCGAACAATCTACTTTCGCTATAATGCTGATTTTTTGAAATGTGGTCTCAATATTTCACCAATTAAGCTGCCTTATAATAATGAAATCAATTCCGCCGGTTCAGAACCTTTTGATGGGCTATATGGTGTTTTTAACGATTCGTTACCTGATGGTTGGGGAAGGTTGTTGTTAGATCGTTCCCTTGCGTCGAAGGGAGTAAGTATGCAAAATATAACTCCATTGGATCGATTAGCTTACGTTGGTGATAAGGGTATGGGTGCTTTATGTTACAGACCAAAGTTCGAGGAAGATATTTCAATTTCGTCTGAAATTGAACTGGATATGATAGCCCGGGAAATGGATCATGTTTTGAAAGGAAGCGATTCTGATATAATTGAAGAGCTATTTACTTTAGGTGGTTCTTCCGGTGGAGCACGTCCTAAAATATTTGTTGGGTATAATAATGTCACCAAAGAATTAATGCATGGTCAACAAAAGCTGGCAGATGGTTTTGAAGATTGGCTTATTAAATTTCCATCGTCGTCTGATCCTAAAGAGATTGCCAATATTGAATACGCTTACCATAAGATGGCTTTAAAAGCCGGATTGGTAATGAGCGATTGTAAACTATTCACAGGACGCTCGGGACAAACATACTTTGGTACAAAACGCTTTGACAGAATAAAAGAGAAAAGAATTCACATGCATACTGCAAGTGGATTGATGCATGATAATTTTAGAATGAGCACCATGGATTATGGTCATTTAATGGATTGTGCCTTTCAACTTGAAAAACATGTGAAAGCATACGAAAAAGTATTACGTCTGGCAGCTTTTAATGTGTTTGCTCACAATCGGGATGATCATAGTAAGAACTTCTCTTTTTTAATGGATGTCAAAGGTAATTGGAGTTTTGCACCTGTATATGATCTCACTTTTTCAAATTCAGCATATGGTTTTCATAGCACAATGGTTGCAGGAGAGAGTAAGAATCCGAGAAGGAAACATTTGTTGGAGTTAGGCTTACATTTTGGAATAAAGAAACCGGAGCTGATATTGGAAGAAGTGCAAGATGCAGTTTCTCATTGGGACTCAATAGCTAAAGAGTGTGGCGTGTCACAAAATGCTATTATAACGATCCAAAAGGCAATTAATGGAGTGAATCAAATTAATTAACGACCTTTATTAGCATGAAATTTAAATATAAGTCTTGAGCAAATATCGCATATCGCGATATTTGCTCTAAGCCTATTTGTTTTTAATACAAATTCGCAATCTTCTCCATATTCTTACTAATCAAAGCCTCTGTCGTTCTGGCATAGCGCTGAGTCATTTTTGTGCTGGAATGACCTAAAGTCTTTGATACAACTTCAAGAGGCATGTTGTTTTCTAAAGCAACTGTAGTCGCAAAGGTATGTCTGGCTGTATGTGTTGATATAGGTTTATCTATACCGCAGATAGTTCCGATTTCTTTCAAATATGCATTCATTTTTTGATTGCTCAATACAGGTAGGACAGCATCCTTTTCAATAAGTTCCGGTTCGTTTTTATATTTAGCCATTAATTTTTTAGCAGCTTCAATTACAAAGATGGTACTCATTTGATCTGTTTTAGTACGTTTTTTATGAATCCAGGTAATTCCGTTTGCATCGGTTGTGATGTGTTGTCTTTTTAATGATTTTACATCAGAGAAGGCTAATCCTGTAAAGCAGCAGAAAACAAAAACATCACGTACCTGTCTTAATCGCGCCATACTAATATTCTTTTTTATTAAGGTATCCAGTTCTTCTTTAGTTAGATAAATAGCATCAACAGGTTTTAATTTAAATTTGATGGTCGCAAATGGATCTTTCTTCATCCAGCCGTTAGCCAGGGCAATTCTGACTATCTTCTTAAAGTTCTTTAAATACTTAATGGCAGTATTATGAGCGCATTTACGTTCGGTTTTTAGATATAGCTCATAATTACGTACGAATTGATGGTTCAGATCTTCTAACGCAATATCTTCACGTTTGTATTGCCAACGTATAAAGTCTTTGGTGTGCATATAGCAGGTTTCGTATCGTTGAATAGTATCAGGGGCGAAGTCAATACCGATTAGTTTTCTTGCATTATCATTGTGTTCCTGGAAAACTTTCAGGATAGTACGTCTGGTTTCTTTTTTACCAACCATCTTTTCTTTGAGAATTCTTGGATTAATAGGTTGGTTATCCATAGTCATAAAATTAAAATATGATTGGATTTTTGTTCTGTGAAGTTCAATGAGCTGATTGATTTTCTCAGCCTGATCAGAATTACCTTTTACGAATTGTTTGGATTCATTCCACTGTTTAGGCAGAATACTTTGCTTTAAGCCATACTCGTCTCTTTCCTTGTTGATAATGATTCGAACGAAGATTGGAGCTTCTCCGTTTTTAAGCAATTTTGTCTTCTTTATGAAGAAGTTGATTTTGATGGTCTCAAGTCCACTCATAATAATAAATTTTTGATGTTAAAATTATTTTTATGAGTTCATTTTGATGTAATCTAAAACCGAGCAATACAGCGTAATACAGAGCTTTTTTAACCGTTTCTGGTGGACTAAAATGAGGACTTTTTTAGTCCACCAGAAATCCACCGAAAAACTGCGTTTTTTTGCTTCTTTTTGCAAAATATTGCGCATTAAAAAACCCTGTAAGTCTTGACTTACAGGGTTTTACTTTAAATTGCTTTCGCTTTCAGCGGAGAGAGAGGCTCTCGAACCTATAATTTATGTCAATTTAATACATACTTCTGTAAGGCTTAAATAGCGGTTTTTGTAGAATATTTAATTTATTAAAGTTTATTAAAATACGTTTTGATATATCGAAAAATGCGTGTAAAATTGCGTGTAATAATTTTACACGCAGAAATGAGATACAAACTTTCATTAGAAAAGCGAAAGAAGCTAGGCGAGCTAATTAAAGATAATGTCCCTATTAGAATAACTGTTAATCACAATGGTCAACGAATAACATTATCCACTGGTTACAGGATTGATACCAATGCTTGGGATGAATCAGGGCAAGTTGTCAAACAAGGATTCTTTAATAAGCAGAAGGAACCATATAATATCATTAACTCAAATCTTGCGTTACAAAAAAGTTTCTTGGATAATTTTTCATTGAGGCATCAACTTGAGAAAACTGAAATTGATCTGGAAAATTTGAAAATAGAATTTGCCGAGCAGTTTGCTAGAAAAAAGCACGTTTTACACCAGGAGCCAATAAAAGAACATACTTTTTTCGAATTATGGGAACGGTTTCAGATAGAAAGAGGAAAACAAAACAATTGGACAGATGCCACTTATACTAAGTTTAAGTCTCTTGGGAAGCACCTTGTAAAGTTTGATAAAAACTTGCATCTAGACAGGCTTCATTCTGATAAACTAATGGATATTGTTGAGTATTTGCTTTTGAAAGCAAAGATGAAAAACAGAACCATTAAAAAGCAATTGGGTTATTTAAAGTGGTTTTTAAATTGGGCAGTTGAAATGGGATATACCTCAAATATTGCATACAAATCCTTTAATCCGAAATTGAAGACTGCTGATAATCAAGTTGTTTATTTGACTAAGGAAGAGTTGGATAAACTACGAAATTATAAAATTCCAGCTTCCAAGAGCTACCTAGATAGAGTAAGAGATGTATTTTTGTTTTGTTGTTACACTTCCTTACGTTACTCTGATGCTAAACAGCTTAAGACATATGATATTGTAAATGGAAAAATCTCAGTGATTACGGTTAAAACAGTTGATAATCTAGGGATCAAGCTCAATGATAAAGCAAAATCTATTATTGATAAGTATAAAACTGCACCCTTTAAAGATCATAAAGCTTTACCAGTCATTTCAAATCAAAAAATGAATGATTACTTAAAAGATTTATGCGAATTTGCAGGAATAGACACCCCTACTAAGATTGTTGAATTTATAGGAAATAAACGAATCGAAAACACTTACCCCAAATATAGTTTAGTAGGTACTCATACAGGAAGACGAACATTTATTTGTAATGCGCTTTTAAATGGCATGCCAGCGCATGCAGTAATGAAAATTACTGGTCACTCTGATTATAAGGCAATGCAACCGTATATTGATATAGTGAGTAAGGATGTTGATAATATGGTGGATAGATTTATTAATTTTTAATAATCACTTATGAATTTGACTGAGGAATTTGACGACTTTATAATTGAAGATGATATTGTTGAAATCAAATTAGATTTAAATGAGATGCAAGATATCTTGGATGCAGAATCCGCTGCGCTCGAAGATAACCTTGATTTGCTGGAAAATATCTCATTAGATTAGCTTATCGTTGATCAATTTCACATATCATGCAATAAAACAATCAAACTGGTACATGTTAGAATTATTAAAAAAATTACAGGCCAACTCCAACTTAATAACCAATACCGTAGCTGAAATATCAAATCAATTGCAATTTGGAGAAGCTAAGGTGATTGAAATCAATGAGTCTACTATTCGAAACATTGAAACTTTAAAGAATACAGATATTTATATGTTGCTTAAGACAATTAAATCTATGTCTGTTAACTTTGATAATCAAATAATAATTGAGTTAGAATCTACGTATGATTATGTATTGCTAAAATGGTCGCATGCTCTACTTACCGAAAGTGCAGAAAATGTAATAGATATATACGAATACAATGTAATCGCAGATCTGACTGAGATAATTGAAAAACAGATTAATGACATTAATAAGTTCTGCGAATTATTTCTGAAAAAAGAACCCAATGAGCAACTTTCAGGTTTTGAACTTTTAACCTTGTATAAGGGGAGTGTAAGATATGAACAAGCAATAAATCATATACAGGAACTAAAATTACATGGTTTTAACTCTCTTAATGAGAAAGAAACATTGGAGCAAATATTGTTGGAGGTTCATCCAGTAACCTTTGTGAAAGGCATTATTGAAATAGGAGCTAAATTAGATGAAGATGATTTTGATGAAGATGAATGGGAGGTAATGCAGCTCAATTTTCATCTAATTGAAAAAAATGAGTATAATATTAAGTTTCTTGAGAATTATAAAGAGCCAAATGCGTTAAAAGATGCAACTA
Source organism: Carboxylicivirga linearis (assembly GCF_018271995.1). Lineage (GTDB taxonomy): Bacteria > Bacteroidota > Bacteroidia > Bacteroidales > Marinilabiliaceae > Carboxylicivirga > Carboxylicivirga linearis. Next base: position 30,083 of record NZ_JAGUCO010000030.1, on the reverse strand, counting down.
TTGACAAGATATTTGATTTTTTAGTAAAAGAGAGGGTGTTAGTTGGTGTAGATAGAAATATTATTGTCAATATAATAAAGAATAAAAAGTTACCAGTAGCTGAAACAGAACGTGTTTTATGGGATGCATCTCATCAAAAAGCTCGAATATTTAAAGATTTGCTGAAATGGAGCAATGCTTATTTTAACAAATGTTTTATGATATATAATGATAAAGGAGAGTTAGAACCGCTAAAAGCAAAGCATAAAGTAAGAACAAACTCTTATCCAAAGTTTCAAGATGGGATGCAAAAAGTTCTTGATTCGGAAAATACAACTACTTAGTAGACTCAAAATCGTTATCAGAACAGATGGAAAATTCTGTATAATTTCATTCTCAACTATTTTAAACCACTTCAAAAATAAAATGGGACTGTTTTAATTGGGGCGTTGAATCCGGATATAATCGAGAATCATCCCACCCACTTGTGAAAAAAATAGCATAATACCTAAAATGATATAAGGTGCATGTAATTAATGATTTAAGAGTATGTTGTTTTTGTTTTGCCCACCACTTATACCATTTTACCTACCATTTGAACTATTAAGTATGGTGCTAAACTATAGCCATTTTACTTAAACTTTATTGAACTTCTAGGCATTTTCGCAATGTCAAATTTGATTTAACAAAGACTAGCTAGTCGCTTATTTTTTCATTTTAAAGTTAATCACAATGAATTTAATAAACGACAAAACACCAGTTCGAGATTTAAATGTAGGACAATTGTTGGACGTAATACAACAAGTGCTATTACCAAAGGAACAGCCTATTCACAAGGATTATTCGGATAAAAAATACGCATTTGGATTAAAAGGCATCCGAGAAGAGTTTAATGTTTCGCATGCGACTGCGCAAAAGTATAAGGACGGTATTTTAAAAGAAGCCATAACGCAGTATGGACGCAAAATTATTGTTGATGTTGAAATGGCTCGTGAGCTTTTCGCTAGATCGGGGAGGGGGGTGTAATGGAAAAGGAAATGTTCAGCCTTCGGGAAGCTAATTCGCAAATTAAAAGGAAACTGATTTCAAAATTTCCGGTTGAAATCCTTCCTGATTTTATTCAGGAAGCGATCTTAGAATTATATGAAAACTCAAGTTTTAATATGGATTATATATCTGGGGCAGCTCTTTCAGCTTTGGCCTCATCAATTGGTAACAAATTTCATGTTAGAAAAGATATTACATGGAGTGAAAACCCTTCTCTGTGGATTGTGATGGTTGGAAGAAATGGGCAAAATAAAAGTGCTCCTCAAAAGGTTGCCTACAAGGCAATCACTAACAAGCAGTCGGAATTAAACCGTGAGTATGAAGAAGCCATGAACAGTTATGATCCTGGTTTAGGAGATCCTAAGCCATTAAAGAAAAAACTCTATTCTACAGAGCCAACTTTTGAGTCGTTGCTCAAAATGCATAAGGATAATCCACACGGAATCACTATTAAACCAGATGAATTTAAAACATTTGTTGACGGTTTGGTTGGATATAACGGATCATCTCGCCGCAGCAGTTACTTATCGCTATGGGATGGAGCTCCTATTTCGTCAGATAGAAAAGATGCGGAAAGCGCTTCGATTGACAAACCGTGTATAAATATTGTTGGGGGGATACAGGATGATGTGATAGCTTCTTTGAAGTCTAAAGACACGAAAGATGGCTTTTTTGAACGCATGCTATTTGTAGTGCCGCTTAAGATGGAGAAACGATTTGTGTCTGAAACTCCGGTTAATGAGCACACGATTTCTGTTTATATAAGCAAAATGCATGATTTTCTTGAAAATATGCTTGGGCGTCATAATTATGAAGAAATTGGACTTTCTCCAGAAGCGAGTAGGCTTTTTGATCAAGAACGTAATAGCCATGTTGAGCCATCAAATAAGGATAGCAATGTTTCTGGAATACTGTCCAAACTGGATCGTTATATGTTGCGGTTCGCCCTTATTTTAGAGGTAACCCATTGCTTTTTTAACTCTAAACCAGTCAAAGATATCTCAGAAGACAGTATGAAGCGTGCCATAATGCTGAAGAACTACTTCTTTGAAAATGCTTTAAAAATTAATGACATCATGGAGAAATCATATGAGTCAAACACCCCAAACGGTAAAGTATATGCGATACTTAAAGCAATAGGAAAGGAAACCTTTTCAAGTAGGGAATTTATCGAAAAAGCTAAGCAAATTCATAGCATTGGAAAATCAAGAAGCTATGAGTTACTCTCTATTGGTAAATTGACTCAGGAGTTAGGAAAGGGGCAATATCGAAGTAAAGTCTATGGTGATTAAACGGAATTAGTGGAAAACTGGATAAAATCTCTTTTACAGGAGGTTAAATGATGTTTTGGAGTGGACGAGAAGTGGACAAAGTGGACAAGGGTGGACTTGTAAAGGGGTGATTATCTTGTTTATTCCACTTTTCCACTAATTCCACCAATAGAATCAAAATGAAGGATTTCAGATATACATTAGAGAAATATACAGGTATGAGATCAAGGTATTTCTGTCCTGATTGTAGCAAGAAAACCTTTACCCGCTACATAGATAATCAAACGAAACAACACCTGGCGGATTATGTAGGAAGATGCAGTAGGGAGGAAAAATGTTCCTATCACTATACTCCAAAAATGTATTTTGAGCGCACTGGTTATAAGCAACAAAATGATTTCTTTTTTGATTATAAACCAAAGAAAAAGGTTGTTAAGCCATCAACCATAGACAAAAATGATTTCATTGCAACGCTTCGACTATATGAAATCAATAATTTTGCGTTAGGACTTTATAAATACTTTCCTAAAGAAAAGGTCAATGCAGTTCTTAAAAAGTATTGTGTAGGTACAGCAAAGGGCGGAAAAGTTATTTTTTGGCAGGTCAGTCTCAAAGGTGAGGTAAGAACCGGTAAGATAATGCAGTACGATCGTTTAACATTAAAGCGAACTTCTGATATTGATTGGGTTCATTCACGTTACAAGAATTTTAACCTTAAGCAGCTGTATTTTGGAGCACATTTGTTAGTGGATACAAAGACACCAGTTGCTATTGCTGAAGGTGAAAAAAATGCGATATTGGGTGCTCTCTACTTTCCGCAATATAATTGGCTTGCTGTAGGCAGTGTGACAATGCTTAATGTCGAAAAGCTTAATGCGCTAAAATTATACAATGTAACTCTGTTTCCTGATAAGGGAAGGGCTTTTAGCAAATGGAAAGAAATTGCAGATAAAGCATGCTTTACAGTGGCAGTGAATGATACCCTTGAAAGAACTTCCCTTCCTGATGGTGATGATATTGTCGATTTGATTATTGAGATAAAAAGGCAGGAGCTTGACAAGAGCCCTTCTGAAAAGTTAAGGAAGATGGAATCCAGTAATCCAAATCTGACTTTATTGATTAATGAGTTGGATTTAATCTTAACAGTTTAAAATTATTTTTTATGAATACAAAAGTCTGCGTAGAGTGTGGTAAAACATTCAAGGCAAAAAGGTCAGATGCAACATGTTGTTCCGATAAGTGTCGCTCTTCTTTCAATTACAAACGTAAAGAGCGCAAAAATCATAAAATGCAATTCGATTCAAATAGTGACATACTCAATACCTCAGAAATGGAGATTGAGTTAAGTGGAAAACTAGAGCTGACTCATTTAAATGAACGAATAGGCAGTTTTGAAAAGCATATTTTGCGCATAAAAGATGAAATCCGAACACATGAAAGTAAAAGTGATGACCTAAATCACCATATGGTCACCTTAAAACAACAGATTGTGACGATGGAGATGGGTGACAAGCTCCAGTTAAAAAAGCGGGCAGAAATGTCTGATTTTGCGCTATACAACAATTATTTGAATACGGATTATCAAACAGCAAAGCAGAATGGTGACAAGTATGCCAAATCACGTTTGAAAACAAAGGATGATGTTGAGAGTAAATTTAACCAAGAATTGAAATTGCAAATCCTAAACTATCGAAGCAAGTTAAGTGCACAATTGGAAAAGTTAAATTGGGAATTGCAAGGATTGCAAGATCACATTGATTCCCTAAAAATTGAACAAGAACAGTACATTGCAAAGACTACCGAGCTTGTGCATGAAATGCGCTTTTATGAAGCACGTATTCTCAAGTATGAGTCTCTGTTAACCGGTTAATATTACCGTTTATTTTCTTCGGTTATTCAACAGATAGAAAAGTCAATTTTTGCGCAAATCCAGATGTTTTTTTATAGAAATATCTGGATTTTGTTCTGATAGGTGCTGTTTGTCAGTTGTTTGAGGTTTTGTTAAAAGAAGTGGGAGAATGCGCAAGAATCCGGTTTGTTTGAATAAATATGTGTTTTTTGAGGATTGTTTCAACGTTTAGTATTGGTTGAAATGCGCAAAATTTAGGAAAGTGGAGACTTAAGAAACCACCCTTTTCTGAGATAATTTTTCTTTCTGTACTCGACATGAGCTTTGGCAGACTCAAAAACAGGTTTTATTAATGCGTCAAATGGATTGATGTTAAAAAATAATATATTATAAATCCTCTTATGCCATATTTTAATCTGTTGAATTAAAATTTCATAGGTATATCTAAGCATGGTTATTAAAGGATTATAACTTTAGAATTCATATTATAAAATAGTTTCTTATCATGAAAAAAAGTACTTCTGCACCAAAGAGTGTTAAAGAGCTATTGTATTGCATTCATGTAAGGATGGAGGTTGAACACTTTTCACATAGTACCATCGCGAATTATTTCCGTTCTGCAAAGGAATTATGTAATTATTATGGAAAACTCCCCGATCAACTTAATGAAGAGAATCTTTATCAATTTCTGTTATATACTAAAAATGAACGCAAGCTAAGTCGTGCCACTATCCGCATTTATTTACAAGGCCTTCGCTATATGTATAAAAGTATTTATAAACGGATAGATATCATAAAGGATATACCTTTTCCTAAACGCACCAAATTTTTACCCGTTGTTCCATCTGGGAAAGAGGTTTTAGCATTAATAAACGGGGCACAATGTCTGAAACATCGTATGTTAATAGAAGTTATGAACTCAGCAGGTCTCAGACGTAGTGAATTGATTCGATTACATATAGATCATATTGACTTTTCTAACAAACGAATTTTTTGTAAAAGATAGTAAAGGCAATAAAGACAGGTATACAATATTGGCCAGATCAATAGAACCTGAACTGAAACGTTATATTAGATTTTACCAACCTGAGGGATATCTATTTAATGGACGCATTAAAAATCAGTCTTATAATAATGAATCAATAAAACATGTGTTTGAATCTGCATTAAAGAATTCGGGTTTAAAAAAACGTATCACAACCAATGCCCGAAATGTAAAACCGGAACCATGCTCCGGATTGCATCTTTTAAGCCCAATATAAGGGGTAGTCCAGCTGTTCAAAGCCTCCAAAATTTGCCCCTCAGCTGCCCATTTTAATAAACACTACCATTGGTGTAATGGGGAAGGTACGCCCATATGCCGACAATGAAGCAAACTGAGCCTTAAAACGATGAATATTTTGGAGTTGAGATTGCTTGATGCCAGGCGTATTTACTCTTAAAATGACATTTATTGATTTTGTTTTCCGCACATGGCATCAAATAGAAAGTTTCTGATTCAATCAATCCCCATACATAAGACTGGTGTCGGCCGGTTCCGTTCAACATCCGAATATATTTAATCACTCTCAAAGCCTGTATAGGCCTTTTTCGGCAGCATGTGATTAATTATATTCTAAGGGTTACCACCAGTTATTTGTTATTATATTACTCTCAATATTATAATTGTCACCTTCCCGAATTGTATGTTTAAAAGTCTCTTTATCTATGCCATTTATTTCCTTACTAAATCTCAATGTTGCTTTATAGTCAGAGATTTGATAGTTCTCTGTGAGGTTTAAATCAATTACATAGCTATGTAAAACTCCTAGAGAGTCATTACTTATTTTGTATTCAGCAAAAGGTCCCTCGCTTATAAGATATGTTCCAGGTATCGGTCTGATTGATACAGTTTTTAGATTTAAATGTATATCAATATTTTCATTTTTATGTTTCACTTTGTAATTCCTGATTGGTTTGATGTTTATTGTGTCACATAAAAACCAATAATTTCTAACGATTGATGAGTTATTTGTCTGTAAAAACGTATTAACGTTATCAATAATCTGTTTTTCTATTTGTTCTTCCTTTTCATTTGAAGCCAATTCTAAGTCAGACAACTTTAATTGAAACGAATTTCCGTCCTTATCTTCAACTGTCACTTTAGTTTTACAAGATATTAAACAAATAAGTGTGAAACCTAAAAAGAATATTCTATACATCAGTGTGTTTAATTGGTGGTAACGGATTGGTATATCTAACGTTTGGTATTTCAAAGCGATTTCCTATCAAACCGTTGCGATGTTTATTAATTGTACTGCACTTAAAATTAGTACTTTCCGCCCTATGTTTTTTATTGCGTGTGTGTGCCTCGCATGGGTAGCGATGCACTTATAGCGTAAGCTATCAAAAAGGCATAAATATGCAAATTTATTTTGATAAGTAGCCAAGCTATGAGTAAATATTTTCCATAGGGTGCCCTGTCTGCCGACAGGCAGGAAGTCCCGAGTGGGCGGTCCGGCAGCTGCCGGATCGAACCATAGCAAGTGGCAAGCTGGTTATCGGTGACGTTAGCAGTGAAGGAAGCCAGACTGCAAATTCCGGTACTGACGAACAGAAACCAGATATGAGGCTATGAGGTCGGATAAGGTAACACATCATACTAACGTCCAAAACATTCAACGGAATGCAGACCAAAATAGTAGATCTGGCAGGCATTGGAAGAAGGAAAATACCCTTACCGAGGGAGAGCTCCGTAATCACGCGTTGATAGAGCGGAGCAGTCAGCAGACGCCATAGTAACCAAAGGAAACGAGCTGTAATAAAATATACAGAGGTCTCACAATTTGGCGAAGGGCTGAACTTTACATTGCTACCGATCTTTAACGGAGGTCTAATCCGGCAGTTGCCGGATACCAGCCCTAAAGAAACGTAGCAGGGAATGGAATATTTTAAAGTGAAACGAGACAACAGTAACACAACTAATTTAATTGAACGCATATTACATCCTGCAAACCTCACAACGGCTTGCAAGGATGTAATACGAAACAAAGGTGCTGGTGGCGTTGATGGGATGAAAGTCACAGAACTAAAATCACATCTGGACAAGAACCGAAAAGAATTAGAAACACAGATTCGCAATGGCCAATACTTACCACAACCCATACGCGGAAAGGAAATACCCAAAGGCAAAGGTAAAACCCGACTCTTAGGCATTCCAACCGCTATTGATAGAACGCTGCAACAAGCTGTTTCCAGAGTGGTAATGATGCATTATGAAACCGAATTCTCTAGTTATAGTTTTGGTTTTCGTCCGCGTCGTAACACACAGCAAGCAGTAGGAAAAGCGGTATCACTAATAAATTCCGACTATCAACATATTGTTGAAATAGACTTGAAGGAATTCTTCGATAGAGTGGATCACACATTATTACTGCAACTTTTATATCGTAAGATTAAATGTAAAAAAAACCTCCGTTTGATTCGTCGTTGGCTGCGAGCACCTCTTGTGAAAGATGGACGCTTATACAAACGACGAATTGGAGTACCACAGGGCAGTCCTATCAGTCCATTACTATCTAATATCATTCTGCATGAGTTGGATATGGAAATGGAAAGGCTAGGACTTAGCTTTGTACGATATGCCGATGATTTTAGCATATATTGCAAAACAAAGTCGGAGGCTCGTAAAGCAGGAAATACAATTTATCTATTTCTTAGGGACAAACTCAAACTCCCTATCAACAGAGATAAAAGTGGTATCCGTCGCCCTGTTAACTTTCAAATACTGGGTTTTAGCTTTGTTCCTATCTATAAAAGAGGAATCAAAGGTAAATATCAACTGATTGTAACCTCCAAAAGATGGCAAAGCTTTAAGGCTAAACTCAAGAAGGCAACTCGTAAAACCACTCCAATGAGTTTTGATGAACGCATTCAGAAAATTACTCAAATTCAGCGAGGCTGGATTAATAATTTCAAGTATGCTAATATCAAACTCAAATTGGAAAAACTTGATGGTTGGCTTCGTAATCGCCTTAGATACTGTATCTGGCATCATTGGAAGAAACCCGAGCGCAAAAGAAAGAATCTTATTCGCCTGGGAGTTAAACCCGATATGGCCTACGCCTGGAGCCGTTCGCGTATGGGAGGTTGGGCCATTGCCCAAAGTCCGATTTTAGGTACTACCATTACCAAAGAACGTCTTCAAAAACGGGGCTATATCAGTTTATCTAATATGTTTCGATTAATGACTAAGGATTTGTTTTATTACAACAACACGCTGTTCCCCTTAATGTAGAGAACCGCCGTATACGAGATCCGTACGTACTTTTTATGAAGTAAAAAGTCGTGGTGTGAGAGCTTCTCCCTGCTAGCGTTTGCTAGTGGGGCTGGCTACTCGATGTGTGCTGTGAGTTGCAAAGGCAACGTAACTGTTATAGAGATGGAAGCAGACCTTCCGGCAAGGATTTTTAGGAGTACTTGTCAAACCACTTCTATGATGTTTTTCGGTGGTGACACTAATGCATGAAGCGATAGAAGAAAAGGCTATAATAAATAGTCAGGTACGAATAAGAGAGATGAGCGAAAGCGAACCATCCGATGAAGTGACGAAATGTCTAGTAGTTGTCAAAACCTGATAGATATCGAGATGTCAGGGATAAGTTCAGAGGCTACCTAATTACTGTCTGTTCGGCAACCGTCATAAAGGAGGCATGACTCTTATTCAGGCTTTATAATGGAACGCAGGAAGCCTTAACGGTATGCTAAAGGGAAAACTCAAACAGGACATGCCTGCAAGACAATTACCAATGACCATTAAGGTGGCGGATGAAGCCGTAGTAGTGTTGAATCTTCTGTAATGGAAGTGGAGCAAAGGGCTTCAATCATGTGGTTTTAATTAAGAACAACTTAGACTGTTAAGGATGATTTTTAACGAACAAACAAAGTCAATTCCCATAACAAAGATGATGGTTTGGGAAGCTTACAAGAAAGTGAAAAGTAACAGAGGTGGAGCTGGAGTAGACCAACAGACCTTGGAGGAATTCGACCAAGACCGTTCCAAATTGTTGTATAAAATTTGGAATCGGTTAGCCTCAGGCAGTTATTTTCCGCCAGAGGTGAAACGTGTTTTTATACCGAAGCAAGGAGGCAAAATGCGTCCGCTTGGAATTCCAACCATATGCGACCGTATTGCCCAGCAAGTTATAAAGACATTCATAGAACCCAGGTTGGAATCTGAGTTTTTAGATGTCTCCTATGGGTATCGTCCAGGGAAGAATGCGCTGGATGCAGTAAATGAGGTACGCAGATACGTTCGGAAATTCAGCTGGGCTATTGATTTGGATATACAGGCTTTCTTTGATAATGTAGATCACGAGCTGTTAATGAAAGCTATAAAGTGTCACGTGTCAGAGAATTGGGTATTGCTGTATATTCAACGTTGGCTTAAAGCACCCGTACGATTACCAGATGGAAAAATACAAATGACCACAGGGAAAGGAACGCCTCAAGGAGGTGTAATCAGTCCGTTGTTAGCCAATCTATTTATGCACTACTGCGTGGATAAATGGCTTCAGAAGTACTATCCAACGGTAAAGATGGTTCGTTATGCAGACGACCTAATATTGCATTGCAAGACGTATGGGGAAGCATTGCAGGTATTGGCAAATATCAAGCAACGTCTTGTTGACTGTGGTCTGATGGCTCATCCAGAGAAGACCAAGGTGGTATATTGCAAGAAATCAGGTAGGAACCTAAAAGGCTTTTCTGTGCAATTTGATTTCTTGGGTTTTAGTTTTCGTCCAATACAGATGCATTTGAAAAGAGGAGGAAGCTTTCTTCAATTTGACTGCATCATGAGTCGGAAATCCAAAGTGCGAATTACCGGCGTTCTTCGGGAACTGCAATTCCATAATAAAACTCAACGTACAATTCAGGATATAGCGGAAGTGCTTAATCCAAAGATTCGTGGCTGGTTAAATTATTATGGTAAAATTAATCGCAGATGCTTGAGACCTGTGTTTTATTACCTGCATCATCGATTGTTAAAATGGGCTTTGAACAAATACAAGCGTTTCAAACGCAGTAAGGTTAAAGCCGTACGGTGGTTGAGACGTATTTGTAAAAGTTTTCCAAACCTGTTTTACCATTGGACTTTAGGTTACCAGTTGACCTAATGATTGTAATTGACTGCATGATAAGAGCCGTATGAATTGAGAGGTTCACGTACGGTTCTGTGAGAGGTTTAGGGGTGAGATTCCCCTTTACCTACTCGACTGTGTGCTGGCTTTTATTCTCCATCTGTCTTAGACCACCAATCAATCAGTTCTTTATTTAATTTCTCATCAATTTTCGGACATGCATATAATCCGAACGAAACTGGTTGTTTATCCTTATATGATTTTATAAAAATCGCTGCGTATGCACCTTTTTCCGCAAATCCACTCGGAATATAAGATGAAAGTGGATTTAAGAAACAGCCACAAGAATCTCTTGAATCCAACATTGTCATTAAAGTATCAATATGTTCTCTTTTTACCCAATCATCTGGGAATTTGTCAATCATAGTCATACAAGGAATAAATTTCTTGCTATCCGATTTTATTATTCTTGACATTGCTTTAATAAATGTAATCGGGTCATATTGTTCAGGTCGTGGAAAAGGATTATTTGAATGCCACAAAGATTCTATAAACAATGTATCACCAATAGAAAATGCCCAATCATTAGATTCCTTAATCTTGTCTTTATTAGTTCGGAATTTTCTAATCGAGCCACCCTTTTCTGTAATAATTATCCAATAATCAGGTAAGTATTTATAAAATCCAACCGATTCAGAACTGTTCCATTTATCAATAAACGCTTTAATCTGTCCTTCACTTAACTTAATAGAATCCTTATCAATCGATGACTTTTTTATATAAATGGTTTCAACAGAGTCAATCTGAATCGGATGCTTTTCTGATAAAATCTTAGAATTATTCTGTCCACATGCCGATAGAGTAAAAAATAATATTGGTAAAAGTTTCTTCATTGCACTATGTTTCTTAAGCTTGCACACAACGGCTCGGCTATGAAGCGTAAGTGAGATTTTAACCGTACTCACATTCAAATTTAACAAAGCCAAAGCGTTGTATTTGTTGTTATCTTGTCATTTTTAAAGCCAAATCAACGATTTGGCGCTGGTCGCCGAAGCTACGAACCAATCAAAATTAGTCGGCTCACTTATGCTTTATTAGCCATTGTTGGTGGTAGTACTTTATGAGACCCATAGGTTTATTCTCCATACTATAGTCCATTGTTCTTGCTGCTTCTTTACCCAAATAAGGTCACCCGCTCCACATTCTGCGCCACAAATATATTCTTGGTAGAAAACCGCATGAGTTCTTTCTTCGTTAAATATTACTCTTGAAAGTCTTAAGTCACCAATAAAACGAAAACTGACCATGTTCTTATATCTAGGGTATTCCTTTCTTAATTGATTGAGTTCTCTCAATTTATACCTACCTGTATCAGTAATCTTTCCAATAAGTCCATCTTGTAATTCATATTTGGTGCTGTCAATTAAAAAGTTCAACATTGGTAAAATTACTGACCCATCGATTGAGTCAGGTAAGTATGATTGTATATGTTTAATGCGATTTAATATTCCCTCATGTTCATAATTGTCTGGAGATATTAATGTGTCTGAGAAAGCAATTACCAAATCAAGTGAGTCTTCTTTAGGATTAACCATTAAAGTGCTAATTTCATTTTCCCATCGAAGATACTTCATTGAATCCTCATTATTTTCACAAAGTTCAAGCGAGTATGGATAAGGAGGTGCAGGTAAAGGCATATAATAGTTGTCTGTTCCCATTAATTCAACGAAAACATCATTTAGAACATTTATTTCTTCATTACTGTCATATTCTTGATGATTATTACAAGAGATTAGTATTAATCCGCAAACTGTTGCAAAATATAATTTATAGAGCTTAATCTCATTCATAGTTATTTTATTCATAGTCTATTGCAAGCTGCAAATCAGTATTACCACCAACGGTAAATTGTAAGTTGTCGGTGTGGATTTCGAAGAGCGTCAATGTCCGGTAAGGACATGACGGTCAAGAAAGGTGCAACGACGACGGCGTACTACGAACACCACACTGCAATTTACAAAATGTTACCCACAGTTATTATTGTCTTTCATAAAATGGTTTTGTCTGACTGATAAAATAATCAGAGATACCTCCTTTGTTATCAATCTGCATAAAATCAACAATCTCGTTTTTATCAAGAAATTTCTCTACTAAAGGTCCAGCTTCTTTTGAAATATCTCTCAATTCTCCTTCCAAATCAATTGCAATAACTAAATGTGGAAGCTTCTCGTTATTATCCATCTTGATTGCTGCAAGGTAAGCCGCTTTAATAAAAGGTCTATTTTTAAATAACAATTTCAATTCATTAACTAATTTATCAGGATAATTTGCAGGTTGTCCAATATGCACTTCTGTATTAGATTGAATTGTCATTTCGTCGTTTTGCTTGTAAATCGAACCATTAAGCAAACTTTCAATCTCCTGCGGAATCAATTCTTTACCATAGTCAGAGTATGGGTTAAGAATAAATGTCGCACCACGTGTAAAATCAAACAAATCTTGTCCTTTAATCACCATGAATGGAACTTGTTCTTTAACAACACCTTTATCAAATATCCTGTTGGTCGATGTGAACAATGGAATGTGTCCATTTTCAAAGGTTACGAACTGAACTGTTGTATCTTTTTCGAGCACTTTTGCTCCTTTTGAAATATCTTCTTGTCCATTTGTAATTACAATCAATTCACTCCAAAGAAGTTTTGTATAAAAATCATTACGTGCTGATGCATCTGAAGCTGCTCGTATTAATAACTTCTCAAGTTCGTTTTCTGGAAACGTAGTATCAGTTTTTTTCTTTTTTAATCTATCAAATAATCTCATTGTTGTCTCTGGGGTAATTGTGGGTAACGGATGGGTATATGAAACGTTTGGCATTTCAAGGCGATTTCCTATCAAACCGTTGCGATGTATATTAAATGTACCGACCTTAAAATTAGCACTTTCCGCCAAATGTTTTATATACCGTGTTAGCTGCTGGCGTTCATTCATTATCAGTTAATTATCAGTCTTTTATAGTCATTAATCAGCCCAATTAAAGCACTACTGTTCCCGAAAAAATTAGTTTTTAGGGTCGGCAAAAAAGCGGTGGCAAACAGACAAGCTCTATTGCAATTTTTGGTCAAGAATTGGCTCGTGCGAATTGCAATTGTGCTTGGCTGTGTGGGTTGGCTATTTGATATTTTCATAAATGAATTCTTTTATTGATTTTGCAATAATCTTAGCTAGAGGTACAGGCACACCATTTCCAATCATTTTGAACTTTTTACTTAATTTATTCGGTGTTGTTAATATATAATTATCAGGAACACCTTGCAATCTTAATGCTTCCCTTACAGACAATCGCCTGTTATCAGTAGGGTGTAAATGAACCTCGTTATTACCATAACAGACAGTTGGGCTATACTTAGCTCTATGTAGTTTTTTAAATGAAGGACGATAAGTATCACCTTCTTCAATTCTCCGAATTTTTTCTGGCTTTTTTAATTTAAACAATTCTTTTGAATTAGGTAAGGTGTCTTCTTCTGATTTTGGAACTAAATATTGTTCAACACATAATGAATTGGGGGGAGAAGGCAAATCTCCATTAATCAGCATACGACTTGAAGGCTCTCCCCATTTGAATGTCTTTTCTGCGTCAGGATACAAAGGAGTTGGCCAACAAAACCAATTGTCACCTTTATCTACTAATGACTTTTTTAATAAACTTTTTCTTACACCAAATACAAAAAGACGCTCTCTACTCTGAGGTACACCATAATGTAGAGAATTCAATCTGTTTGTACTTATTAAATACTCTTCCTTGAATAAATCTAGTATTGCTTCAAATGATTTTTTTGTTTTCTTTAATAAAACGAGACCAGGTACATTCTCCATTAAAAAAAAGTCAGGATGTAAATCCATAATTTTCTCATAAAAATGATAAGTTAATGTACCTCTAAGCCCCTCAAATCCATTTTTTGAACCTCTGATGGAAAAATCTTGGCAAGGAGGACCTCCAATTATACCAAATAACTCTTTTTGTGGTAATTTAATCTTGCTAGTGTTAATGTCATCAATACTACCAACTTCAGTGATAGTTTTGCTTTTACCTGACCAATTGCTCATACCTTCATGATAAAACTGAGCAAAATCAGGGTCTAATTCATTTGAGAATACTATATTAAAACCAGCCATCTCAAAACCCATATCTAAGAATCCGCCACCACTAAAAAAAGATAATATTTTTGTTTTACTCATTGTAAACTATTGTATTGTTCATGATATAAAGAATTAGTTCAGATTCCACTGGATAGAATAGGCCGTAAATAGAAAGTTCCACTCCTTCTGACAAACCTTTTAACTCTTTAATGTTTTTAATAATAAATAAATTGCCACCTGCTTCAAATAGAATCTCATTGCTCCCTATCTGACGAACTTCTCCATTTAAGTCAATTCTTTTTCCACATCTTTCGTTTAGGAATATGTATTTATAATTTTTACAAAACATTCGATAATTGCAGTTAACACAGTTCTCAACATTACAGTGCGCTAAAGAATTGATATCATCATTTTCAACAGCTTTATTAATTTTTTCTTTCAAATTTAAAGCACGTATGGCTATTTCTTTAACAGCATCAATATGTATGTTTATTTGATGCTTATAACCATTCAATGTTTTTAAATACAATTCTGGCATCGTTGACTGCCTTTCTAAAATAACTGCACAATATAAGGCTAGTTGTTGCTGATATACTTCTTTAATTGTTTTACGATTATTGACTATTTCAAAAATGCTTCCTGTTTTAAAATCTACAATTTGCTTAATTATATCACCATCTTTAACAATTAAATCAACATAACCACCAATATAATCATTGCTAATCCACTCTTCATAAACAACATTATTTCTATTACTTGAATAATTATTACTTGACACTGATTTCAGAATATTAGAGCACAGCTGTTGCTTTTTGACAGCATAGAATTTTGAGTGCCATTGTACTGGATAGTAAAGATTTTGTAATAAACTACGCTTGTAATTTTCGTTAATACAATTAATCTCTTGTTCCCATTTTGCATTAAATAGTTCTGTTGAATTTATATTCCATTCACTATGCTTTTCATAGAAATTATGGATTAAAGTGCCAATATCTGCATCAGGATGTTTAGGAAACAGCTCTTTATTCTTGTAGGTCTTTGAATACAAGCCTTTAAGTGGGCATTTTTCCCAATAATAAAATGAACTTGGCGATATGTATTCAATCTTATTGTGCACTAACAATCTGTTTTACAAGTTCACCATAGCACCAACCTGGTCTTCTGTGCAGATTAAATGTATCAATAAAGAATAGGTTTTCTAAGCCAGCAATTTCCATTGCACTTGTTAAGACATTGGATTCTTCATTAGGCTGGTGAGTAGTGTAATTCCAAAATGGATGTACAATAATAACATTGTATATATCAGAAATACAAAACCCGTGTAGTTTTCCAAAGGTTTTAGCCTCAATATTATCAAAGTCTTTTTCCATGTTTTCACCTAATGCTTTTGCGAAACTCAACCAGTTTTTTAACTCCGGAAAGTCATAATCGTCATCTGTCAAACCTGATTGATAATTTTCATTACATAATACTCTTATTAATCCTACGCCAAGCCTCCAGTCCAATAATGGATGGAAATTCATGTTCCGGTAATTTTTCAAGTCCGTATAGCTTGAGTCCATACATTCTTGATTTGTAATTATTGAATAATTATAATTATCAAGCTTATCTGGATTAATACATTTCTTAGCATACTTGTCAAAATTTGAATATAATTGTTCTATAAAACCAGAACCATTGGGAAGCTCATCTACAAGAACAATACTTGCAGATTTGCGACCTGTAATTCCATTGACTTCAGGTAAATCAATGCTATCAATTGCAGCTATTTCTATTTCTTCAGGGTCAATATCCAAATCATCAGCTAAAGTTCGTTGAAGTAAGAATGCCGCAGAATAAAAAGCACCTTTTGAAGAAGAAGCTTTGAATAAATCGGATGTTTCAAAAGGATTGATATCTAAGCTTAAATGCAGTTGCTTAGGTTCAATCCTAAATACTTCAGTTACTTTACAAGAAGCTAATGATAATGTTTCCTCTGAACCTAAACGTTGAATATCTCCCAACTGGGGATTAATAAAGTTAGAAGTAATCCATTGGTTTTCAAATGTTGTAAAATGCTTGGTTTGATTTACATATTGGCCAACAAACTGATTTCCTCCATTATTGTTTATTTTCCAAGTCAACTCCTGTTGTGCATAGCAAATTTTCAAATTACCATCTACCCTTATAGAAGGTTCATTTGTCGTTTCAGCAAATGTCAGAGGTTTGGATATAACAATTTCAAATTCTTCATTAGAATCCTTTGGAAACTTATAATCAGTTCTAAAAGCAGATGGACTTGCACCAACATACACTGAACAATCAGGGTTTTCACGAATCAACCTTTCTTCATCAGCTTCTTTGGTGCTATCATTATAAGCCTCTGACTTAATAACTTTTGTGAGATTGTCTTGAATAAGCCAATTTCTATCGCTAAATGCATCGTCATGCATCACTTGGGCTCTAAATGTAGTTTCCTGCCCACGTCGTTGAACCTTTTCTATTCCTTTAATGTTTGGAGTGAAACCAATAGCTTGAACTACGCCTTTATCTTTTGTTTTTTGAGCACCAGGGGCAAATTCATAAATTGCCATACTAAGGTCTCTATCAACTGATAAAGCCTCATAACCTTCATTTGAATTGTTATCACCTTTTATTGGCTTGAAACCATGTATTAAGTTTCTAATTCTTGTAGGCATACCAGCCATTGGTAAAATGCCAGCTTCTGCAAGTAATTCAGATAAATCAGCATCATTTGTTGCTCTTTGTGATTGGATAAGACTTGCTATTTCAGTGGGTAATTCATTAATCCATGTTGAAAATTCATCAAATTGAAATTTTCTCAAAATACCATTTGAATAAATGCCTGCATTTAAAGCATTAAAAATATTTTGAATAGAAACTGAATTATTTTCTATAATGGTTCTAAGCTCCTGTTCATTAAATGATGAAACTGTACCAAATTCACCATGAACAGAGCCGTCATTCCTGTTTAACAATTTGAAACAGAACCTTAATATTGCTTTTGCAAACATTCTTTTGAAAATACGCGCTTGGTCTAAGCTTAAGAATGGCTGAGGAGGTTTGTCCCCTGTAATACTTATTGGATTTTCAAAATAATATTCATCATGACTCCGACCTCTAGCAAATGTCAAAGAGTAAGAAAACAATTGACCACGCCTACCGGTTCTACCAACTCTCTGTTGATAGTTAAACCTTTGCGGGGGCATATTCGCTAATAAAATAGCTTGTAAGGCTCCAATATCAACACCAACTTCTAAAGTAGTTGTGACACTTAACAAATCAATCTGTTGAGTTAATTTTTCCTCTGGATTAAGAAAAATATTTTTAAATTGCCTTTGTCTAAGTAATTGGTCATCAGTCTGACCTGTCAGTTCTTCAGTATGTAGCCTGAATGGGCTGTACGTTTTGTTTAGATTTGCAGTAAGGTAATTTGTACTCCACAATTCTTTTGCAACACCCGCGACAACCGTATTTAATGGGCTTAAACAAAACACACAATAACCTGCTGATTTATGTAAATGAACCGTACCACAATTGTCACATTTATAATAAGCAGTTTCATCGTTTGCAACTTTAATATTTAGGTTTTGAATTTCGATAATACCTCTATGGCCATTATGCTGCAATATTTGAAAAATAATATCACCTAGAGTTTCTTCATCTTTGTTAAACTGGAGAGCAACTTTTCTAACATACCTTCTTTCTTTCCTATTTTGAGGCAAGTTACTATAGGAGTCATATGGATTTACCTGAAAGTCAGTTCTATTGTGTTTGTAATTATCACCCCAAATTCTGATAAAAGAGTTGCAGAGCTCCAATAAGGTTTCTATTGGTAAGCCAATCCTATTTGCATTTTGTTCGAGGTATTCATTATTAAAGACTGTTGCAAAACCTAAACCGGAGGCTTCAAAGCTAAAATAGAGACGACCGAAAATAAAACTTGATATATTACTTTCAATTTTTTCCTGAGTAAACCTTTGAGCATTCTCAAATCCGTCTTTTGTTTCATCAAGCTGAAACTGATTAAAATTATAGAAATATTGCCAAGGTTTATAATCATTACCTGATTTGAAATTCTCAACTGATTTATAAGAACCTGCAGGATTTATTCCGAACTTTAATAAGTTTTCAATCACAATACTTACAAAATCAGTTACAGATTTAATGTTTTCTTTTATAGCACTATACCTATTCTTATCAATTGAGGTTGCAAACTCACCATTTGCTTTTTGCCATAATTGACCTATCTCAAGATATCTTGATTCATTTTGGCTTTTCAGTACTGACTTTTGTTCTTTGTCATCATTTTCTAGCGCTTTTATGATACTGTTTTCATAATGCAAATCATTTGTCAAGTTAAAGACGACAACTTCTTTTAAAAGGGATAAATAGTGTTCTTCTTGAATACTCTTAGCTAGTTTAGCTGCATCTTCTCTACTATCTGAAAATGCAACAAGCTTTTTCGTAGCTTCACCAGCTGGTAAACTCTCAAAAAGTTCTTTGGATAATATTTGATTTACTTTACCGAAACCTGTTCTAAAACCTCTAAGAGGCGACTGTTTCTTTTTCATCGGATGTGAATAATCAGATTCACAATGTGGACAAACAGGAGGTAAAGAACTAATTGTTTTTGAAATATTACTCTCAATATCCGCTATATCATTATCTCCATCTTTAACTCTCAACCATTTACCCTTTATATAACTATCTTCATTGTTGGGATTTGAAGTAAGAATTCGCCCAGAAAAAATGTTAAGCCAAGCCGGATGCCATCTATATCTTAGTCCTCCCGAATTTGGAATAGGGTGTTCGGGGTCAATATTTTCATAGTTGCCTGGAATAAACACACTAAAATCATTATATTTTCTTTTTTCTACAATTGTTGCTGGGGAGGTTTCAGGAACTCCTTCAATGTCTGGACTAACTGGCAACAATTCTGTAAATGAGTTCTCTTCTTCATCTTTATATTTTACACGACTCCCTCCCAATGCTAGTGTTCCGCAATTTTCACAATATAATAGTTCTAATGTCCTATGATTATTATGGGAAATTTTGGGTGAAGTAAGCATCTGTCCAATCGGCACACCTTTTATTTTAGAATCATTATCAGAAATTAGCTCGCCCCACATGCCAGCTATATTTCGATAAAATAAATGAAATCTTAATCTTGGATATTCATGATTTATCTTATACTTATCCAATAAGCCCAGTAAGAAAAAGAAGCCTTTAATGGCATACTTATTCTCTTTCTCCTTATCTCCAAATAATACTTCTGAAATAAATTTTGCTCCATGAGTATCGTCTTCTGAACCATTTTTAAATGCAGGAACAGCACGAACTCTATCATTAATTGTAAAAGCTGAGTATAGAGCTTCTTTTATTTCTGAATTACAATAAGAACCATTTCTGTTTTGATTAACAAGTATTCTAAAAAGTTCTACTTCTAATGCAGAAGTAAGTTTTTTAATTTCAGAATCAATCTCATTTATATCCTCAATGGTATTGGGTAACTTTTCGTCTAATATTTCAGCATTCTTGCCAACTAAGGCAAAGTCCGATACATACTTTTCTAAAGGAACTATTGTTTCTAAGCTTCCAGGATTTTCTTCAACCCCTTGAATTATTTGTATTTCTTTTTCTTCTGTTCCAAAAAAACTCTTTAAAAATGCTTTCCCTTCTTCACCTTCCAATGATGCACTTGAAGCTAAGATTCTTAGCTGGTTGCTATCAGGGGTTAAGCCTAACCTTTGCAGTAATAACCTAACTAAATATGCTATCTCAGAACCCGAACCACCTCGATATAAATGTAATTCATCGATAATTATATGAAAAATGCGCTCCTTTTTTTCTCTATTTTTTTCTTCTTCAGTTAGCTCAATATCAAATTCTGTATTACATTCTAACCAAGCTTTTGTTTTCTCAAAGACTGATTCCTCGCATTCACGCATTAGCATTATGCTAAGCATACTAAAATTTGAAATCATTATATCTGGTGGTGATTGTTGCATATCAAATCTTGTGCGCATTTCAGCACCATCCAATTGTTGAAAATTTGCTTTAAGGTCAATAATTTCAGATTCGCTTAAATTATCAGGATTTTGAGCTATATAATCATCCAATTGATTAATGTTACCTTCAATTAGATTTAACTCTTTTTTTAGCTGTTGAATTTTGTATTTGTTTGGAACAATGTCTCCATTTTCATCAACTTTATAAGCATTGCCTGGTACTGGTGAAGTAGAGTTATACCTCCCGAAATAAATTCGATTATCATTATAATCAGAAATCAATAAATTTCTTAATTCATCGGAATCTAAAGCTTTTCTTAATCTTGACAGTTGATCTTCAACTAGCGCATTCATTGGGTAAATTAACATTGCCCTGATTGCTGCAGGTCTTTGAGGATTAGGCCTCTGCTTTGTTTCTTCTGACAATGTCGTATTACCATTTCCTACAATTCTTACTGGCCCCCAACCTCTTTCATTCCACCATTTTGTATTATTTACTGTATTGGAATTGGTTCGCCACTTATTTAACTCTTTACTCAAATAAGCAAAAAGAGGAAGTAAAAACGATTCTGTTTTTCCAGAACCTGTTCCAGAAGTAATTACACAATGATTTCCTTCCATTGCTTTTGTAAGCATTTCATATTGATGTTGATAGATTTTGAAATCACCAACTAATCCTTTGCTTGCAATGTCTTTAAATACCTTTAGCTCTACATCATTCAAGTTTGCAATTGAACCGATTTCACTTATTTTGTAATCCGAAGCTTTGTAAATAGGCAATGGTTCTACCCAAGGTGAACGTGCAAAAATTTTATCTTGATTAAGTAACGTTTCTCTTTCTTGTTCAAAAACGGGGTAACGTGTGCTAAACGCTGTTTTAACATATAGAATAAAGCTATCTTTTATTTTATCAAAAACTTGAATAGGGTTTTTCATTTCAGATATTTATTTCTGTGTAATTTAACTTCTGTTTTAGATTCACAAACACATTCTTTACAAATAAGCTAGGAACATTTTTATATACTAAATACTTTCCTTGATACTTCACTTTTTCAAGGTTTAAGTATTTGATTTCCGCACTACTTCCTGATAAAAGGGAGATGCTTTGGGAAAAAAACCTAGGAAGTCGGCAGTACAAAGGGACAGCTAAGAATTCATGATTTTCATCATAAACAAGAATATTTGAACATTTTTCAGCATGTTCTTTTTCTTCCAATTCCTGTCCGCAATTTACCCAACCTTCATCGTTAATTTTACTCTTGTATGCCTTTTCTTTTTCTAACCTGTAAAGGTATAAATATAGAAAAATGCCAAATTGTTGATTGGATATATCATAGGCATTACCCTCATACCATAAACGATGTATTGTTTTATAACCGGAAATTCCGGTAAACTTGACCAATGATAAATGCTTATTAAAATTATTTGGCTTTGGGGCGTAATGTAGTTTGTCGATATTAAAAATATATCCTCCCTCAAAATCGTCTAAAAAATTTTCAACTGGACTTATGTAATCTTTCCATTTTGAAATATCAGAGAAATGATAAGATAAAGCAAACTGCATATATAAACCAGACTTTTTATAAATCAAATTGAATCTATTCGTAAAATCAATTATTGAATTGTTTGAGTTTCCAAGAAATTCTAAAAATATAACTTGAGGGAATAACTCTCCAAATTCACTTTTGGCATCAATTGTTATTGAATTGGAATTTGCATAATCTATTATTTCTTTAATGAAATTATTATCCCTAGCACCGGTTAATATAGTTGTTGTTCCTTTTTTTGTTGGTTTAATGATTAAGTGAGGTTTGTTTACAATTAATGAACTAGTGTTCATATTGTAATCAATAAACCCAGTATCCTGAAGTTGAAATCTAACCTTATCCGCTATTCTTTTTATTTCACCTTTCTCTTTTGTTGCAACTAATAAATTTGCGATAATTAGCTCAAAATCAACTTTTGTCAAACGCCCCTTTGCAGAAATATAATTAATTAAAATATTTCCTACATGTTGCGGATTATAGTGTTCTCCTACAGAAGCATATGAAGTGGATGTTTTGTTTTTAAAACCAGAATATTGGTTGTCCAGTATATTTTGAAAGATTTTTATTGAGTTAATTTTATCATTTGAAAAAAAGTGTTCAATACCTTTACTATAGTCAATGCTATTGTTCGTTATTTGTCCGATAGAGTTACGCTTGGGTAGTATGGAATCTATAATTGTATTCTCAACTTTTTTGAAGTCTGTTATGGTTAAGAATCTTTGAGATTCAATTTCTCCACATTTTAATTTAAATGGTAGGTTTATTTTTTTTAGATGATAATCAGTAAAATTGTATAAGTTAATAGGATATCCGACTACTTTACCATTTTCATCAATTTCAGTTTCAAACTTCTGATTTAGTTTTATTTCTTCATCTTCAAATATTGCATAAATAGGATTTTTATTTTCTGTATTTTCAATCCAAACATATGGAAGTTTATCCTTGAAAAACGAGCCTCCGAAATACAATTCTTTGTTGAAGTTTATCTTGGGTTTATCCTCCTGTTGTATCTGTAGTTCCAAAATTGCAGGGTGAGGGGACTTTGTTATTTCATCAATCCAAAGAGCCAGCCATTGATTGTCTAAATTAGTTATTTCATTATTATCTAGTAGTTTTTTTGCACCAAGAAAGCTATTGAACCAACCATCTAATTCTCGTTTATAGAATTCCTTTTTGCAGATAATTAAGCTTTTCCCTGCATTAAATTCAACTTTAGGTATTTCAACCCAGTCTAAGTGAGATATTTTTTTAAAAATATAAAACTCCTTTGTCTTCCAACTATATTTAATTCTGTTAGATTCATCTCTTAGTTCAACATTACTATTTAAATCAGTAAAACAATCTAATATAGGGTTTGAATATATTTCTATCTCTTGAGTAAGATTATTAATTAATTCACCATTAGGCTTATTAACATTGGAATTTACAGGTAAGGCATCTTTTGTATATACCCGAAGATACTTTAGTTTTATTTTTTGACTCAAAGTATTAAAATCTAAGCACAGAATAAGTTTTTTTCTTGCATAACCTCTTACTCCATCAACTATATGAGTTGCACCAGTCCATTTTTTATAAAATCTGTGGGCTCTTTTAATAATTTTATCTCCGATATAATCGTTAGTATCGATTTTATCTTTCGTTTTTTTTGTAATCTTAAGGTATGAGCTATTTTCAAGAAGTAAATTTTTAATCTGTTCTTCACTTATTGCATCATCTGGAAGTATGTTTTCCTTCTCAAAAACTTTTGATAAACGTTCTTCTTGTTCTTTGCGAAATAGTATATGATACTCATATTTACTTACATATTTTCTATTTTGGCTAGGGTCATTTATTTCTTCTATGTATCCTAAGTTAAACTCATTTTTTTCTACTAACCAGTCGCTTAATTTAGTCCATAGATAGTCCACTCTCCAAAGATTTAAGCGTATATATCTATCATAGTTTATTGTTAGATGCTTATCCTCAAAATACTTTTTAGCAACACCATGAAAATTACTCATGCTAAAACTATCATCTACCTCACCAGAAGTAAAAGGCAGAATAAAAGCTAATAAATAAGTTAAATAAGGGGGGTATTTAAATGGAACTCCAGCAATAGCGATTGTGCCTGAGAGGAATCGGTCTTCTAAATCTATAATTCTCTGGATATAGTCATTATTATTAATTCCATTAACGCCTATCCTTAGAGCTGTAAAAAAGTCTTTTAGGTAGCCATCTTCAGGTTCCTCAAAATTCGCAGCACCTATTTCTAAAATAATTCTCTCACTGAAATATAATGTAACTTCATTTTCCTCATTTTCTTCAT
This sequence comes from Carboxylicivirga linearis, assembly GCF_018271995.1. Lineage (GTDB taxonomy): Bacteria > Bacteroidota > Bacteroidia > Bacteroidales > Marinilabiliaceae > Carboxylicivirga > Carboxylicivirga linearis. The sequence goes on along the minus strand of NZ_JAGUCO010000030.1, from coordinate 5,818 downwards.
TAAAGAAATGATTAGTAATAGCTGTATTCCACTGTAAATAATTCATTCTTAAATGTACTTGTTTTCTGAGGGGAGGAAAAATTGCACTCTTTTGCAAATTTTGGTCTGTGGGGCGGCTTGTGCGATTTGCAAATGTGTGCAATGTGCGTTGGCTTCCCCAACTGTCCCGAAGGGCAGAAGCGGGCGGGCAAAAACTAATTTTTTCTTGCTCCAACCTTCAATCAATGAGCTAATATTTTCTATCCGTTTTTTCAAATTTTATAATCAGGTTTCAATGTTGCAGTTTCGTTCTTTTCACTTGCAGCTAACGGCTGCCGCATGAAGCGTATGGAGATTTAACCTTACTAACTTTCCAAATTGAGCGGAGTCAAAGCGTTGTATTTGTTTTTATCTTTTCATTTTTAAAGCCAAATCAACGATTTGGCGCTGGTTGCCGTAGTCACAAACCTCACTAAATGAGTCGGGCTCCATATGCTTTATTGCGGTTTGTTGGCTGCTGGCATTTCTTATTGTTTTATAAATATCTTATCGCTAGAATAATCAGTCCAATTATCGGTAATGGCAATACATTAATTACAGCTTTAAATATTCCATATTTATTCAAATTCTTAAATCCTATTGCTAAAATTGTCATTGTCCAAATCCAGATTAAATTTGAAGTGATTCTCAGAATCCAATATTGGCTTTTAATATCTAAAAATGTTTCAGGTATTAGTTTCAGAATTAATGATATAAAAACAGCAAAAGTTATTGGAATAATGGAATATACAATTGCAGTTTTTGTATCAGATAAGACACCTTTACTACCAAGTAGTTTTCCAAATCCGAATAGTATGTAAGTCAATATGTAATTATACATTAGAACACACAGTCCTGATGAAACTAAAATCCCAATTAAGCAAGCAACAATTAGCCACCAACCGCTTAAAATTTCATTGAGGTTTTCAAATTCATAAACAACAGAATATAGTCCGACTAAACAACCAAAAACTGAAGCAATCAAATTGCTGTCGGTATCTAAGTCTTCCTCAAACATTTCGTCTAATTGTCTAAAAACATGAGTCGGTTTATATAGTATTTGAATAACTTTATTCATTACGTATTGGGTTTTGCTTGCAGCCAACGGTTGGCCGCATGGCGCTGTAGCAGATTCTGCGTTGAGATTGTCCGTCCGAGAGGACGAGACTATCGAAGCGGGAATCTGCACGCCCAAAACGAGCTGAACCCTGCTATGCGCTATGGCGGCGTGTTGGGCAGTGTTATTATTTTCTTTTTAGTGACTTCAATTGTATAGCTAGATTTATGCTTAAAGGATTCGTGTATATAAATTCTTTATTGGTCAAGTTGGCATAAAAATTAAATGTCAGTTTAAATGAATGCCCACCAAATCCAACGTAGGGCACAAGTCTTAATGCACTTTCATTAAAGTCTGTGTAATAAATTAAATCAGTTCCCAGGCAAAACATCCAAAGTCCAACATAACTACCTATTTTAGGTCCAATTGCTAATTGGGAGTCGTGAATTAGGAATTCAGTCCCGATATAGTAATTGAAATTAGCAGGTTCAATATGAGTCACATATTTTGATTTCCATATTCCAATTTCAATAATGTGCGATTTTTTATTTGCTGTGTCTCCTGTGTTAAAGGAATATCCACCATAAATCGCTGTTTCCTTAATAAGTTCTGTACTAATTCGTATTGTGTCTTGTGAGTAAGCGTCCACAATATTGAAAATGATTAGTAAAAATGTTATAAAGAGTGTTTTCACAATTCGGATTATATTGTTTTTAATACTGCCCAACGGTCACTTGTAAGTTGTCGTTGCGGATTTCGGAGCTCGTTCCTGTCCGGCAGGACGGAACGATGTTGCGAGAATCCAGCGAACGGCACACCACCAACCCCGCAATGCAATTTACAATTTGTTAGGCACTGTGCTTTATTATTTTTCATTAAATACTAGTGTTATCATATCCTCTATAAATGCCTTTACCTTATTGGGGTGCGGATTATATTCTGATGGATGCCCACATTTGTTTCTTAACCCAAGACAAGAATTGATTAATTCATTTTTTTGGAATTTATCATACATATCAAGCCTATTACTCAATTGAATTGTAAAGTCATCTTTTACAAACGAAAAGTCATTGATTGTTTTTATCTCTTTTGCTTTAGGGTAAATGACTTTCAATTCTTCATTAATTTGTTTTAAAGGATAATTCTTGATAATTCGTTGTTGTATTAATCTTATTCCTGCAGTCCAAATAAAAATTACACCAGCTCTCAATGCTCCAACTCGCAAACACGAAACAGCTTCTTTTAAGTAATCTTTTAGTTCCTCATTTTTTATGTCTAAAACTAATTCCTCAATATCCAATAAGTCAAACTCATGCAATTTCGGTTTTACTACAATTTTGTCTAAAGGCGAAAAGTTAATTTTATAGTTTTCATAGCAAAACTCGTTATAAATCTCATAAGTTTTGTAGTCATTTAGATTTAGTTCTTTTAGAAGTGTGAGCAATGGTACACCGAGCTCAATCATATGTTTTATTGCGGATTTACGGAGTGTGGTCGGTGTAATTTGTTTATTAATTCCACAATCTTTTACATTCTTTTTTAAAGCGTTTAGCAAGCTTGTCCCAGAATACGGATTACCAGGCGTTTGCCCCTCAAATAAATATACTTTTGGTTTTGGGTTAACCGATTTAAAATAGTCTCGGAGAATTTTTAAATGTTTATCTGAAAGAATACATTCTCTTGTTGGGTCAGCATTGTCGCTTTTCACATAAATAAGTTTATTGGCTGAGTCTACATCTTCGATTTTTAAATTTAAAACCTCTTTCCTTTCGAGAAAACAAGCATAAATTGTTGTAATAATTGCTTTTTGTTTTTTATGGGGAATGAAATCAATTAATCTGATAACTTCTTCTTGAGTTAGGTAGTCTTTCTCCTTTCGTTTAGCTTCTGGAATCTTAACATTGTAGAACTTGAAATTCCTATTTAATTCAGTGTTGTAAAGAAAATTTACTGCAAAAATTAATTGTTTTAACGAATCTGGAGAAGCTAGTTTTCTAGAAATTAATTGCTTTGTATATTTTTCAATGTCCTCAAAAGTTAATTCAGACATTTTTTTATTTGAGTAGAAGTCATGGAGTTTTAAAAGCCATCTTTTATAAGTGTCTCTCGTTGACCTTTTAAAATCTTTTTTGTCAAAAAGTTTTTCTAAATAATCTCCGATTTCTTCTCTAGTCATTTCGTTTCGTCTGGTTTTTTAGCATTGTGCCTAACTATTCTGTAACGTTAAGTCTATTGCGGATATTTCCGCTTTATCCACTGGTTTACATTCCTCTAAACTAAGTATATTTTAAATAGAAATGGCATCCAATGGACTTTTTATTTGTTGTAATTGCTTATTACTAACATAGGTGTATATCTCTGTTGTGGTCGATGAACTATGGCCAAGAAGTTCCTGGATGTAACGTAAATCTGTTCCCGATTCCAGCAGGTGAGTGGCAAAACTATGGCGCAACGAATGAATACCACCACGTTTGGTTACACCACTTTTTTCAATTGCTTTGTACAATATGTGTCTAACACTGGTTGAGGAATATGCTCCACCAAATTGCCCTTCAAATAAGAGGTCTTTGGGTCGATAGGCTCGGTAATATTGCCTTAATAAATCTAGGATATGTGCGCCTAATATGGTATAACGATCCTTTTTGCCCTTACCTCCCAGTATACGCAAACGCATTCGTTTCGAGTCTATATCGTTAATCTTAAGCTTTAAGGCTTCCCCAATTCTCAATCCACTTCCATAGATAAGAGCAATATGGTTTTGTGCTTTAAATTCTCGGTAGCTTGTAAAATGCGACCAATCTCTTCCTTTCTCCACACTTTGGGCAACAATTTACCAACTTTAGGCCTGATCACCTGTTCCAGAACCATTGATTGACCTAAATATTCATTATAATACAACTTAATGGCACTGACACTCTGATTGATGGTTTGATTAGAATAGTTCTTATCCCCAATCATCAGCTTGTGATAGACGTTAATCTGATTAGAACTAAAAGCATTAATCTGTGAGATGCTGTTTTGTCGGTAAGTATTGAAATACCTTAATAAATAATGTAATAGGTATTGATGGTATTAAAACTGTATCCTTTGAGCGACATATAACGTATATATTCCAAAGGACAACTTTTAAAGTATCTGTTTTTCACATAAGCCTGTTCAAATAGCAATTGCATTACCTGGTAGTCTTTCACAACTAATTGGCTGTTTATCCTTATAGTCACGGTATCCAGAACCGTCTTTATAAATCCGTTTAAACTCTCCTTATTGGCTTCGATTACATAAGTGCTATAGTTATCGTTCCATTGGGTAAAGCGATTGTCTTTCAAGCATTGATTAATCCGTTTGTTATATTTATAACGTAAGGCTAAAAGCTTTCGGGTATCTTTCACAGGTATGATGCTTAAGAACCCTAATTTTTCCTTTTTTTTCAGCACGCCTTTAAAATACAAATCGTCCCCAATAGAGATTTGATCAGTATTTTCTTTCAAGCGGGCATGCAAATAAAAATCATTAATCTCTGCAAGATCTTCAAATACATCCATTAGTAAACCAATTGTATTGGGTTGAATGGAGGTGGTATAAGCATTAAGTTCATGATGCCATCTGATCCAGCTATTTTGTGTTATACGTTCAAGTATGGCATCATTACGTTTAAAATAAAGCACGCAATATGATGTATCGTTGTATCGTCTTTGGTTCAGATATATGATTGCTTTTTGATTCATCCTTATTGTTGACCAACATAAGGATAATTTGTAATTTAAAAGTTTATTAATCGTCTACTTACGTAATTAAACGTCTAATAATACGACAATGGAAAAAAGAACCTGTTTATATTGCCATGAACCGATGAGGGGTAGGAGCGATAAAAAGTTTTGCTGTGTACAATGTAAGAGTTCTTATCACAATCAATCGACCAGTTCAATAGAGGCTTATGTCCGATCTGTTAATAAGCAGCTTCGTGCCAACAGAAGTGCCATGCACAGAGCCTGTCCTGAAGGGAAAGCCACAGTACGTAAAGAGTTTCTTAAGAAACTAGGCATGGATTTTAAACACCTAACCCATACATGGAAAAGTAAAGGAGGTAATCTATATTATTTCTGTTATGACTATGGTTATACTCAATCTTCAGAAGTGGGTAAGGTATTAGTGATCCAGCAGCAGCATTATATGATATAGCTTACTAATACCAGTTATAGTTATCAACTTCAGGTATTTAATGGTTGGTGTTAAAATGCTTTCAGATAGGTTTATGAAATGCTTCGCCGTCTCACTCACAATACAATTTACGAGTAAGCCGATGTTTCTAAAGTCAAGGACTATACTCTTATATGCCTATCATCACTAATCATTCTACCACTCAAACAGATTTTGTATAATTCAGACTTAGGTTTAATTACGAATCATAAAAAAACATATTTATTTTCAAGAAAGCAAATATTAAATATGATCAAACCTATCAGAATATTTGGAATTGAAGGAAATTACAGGGGATTGATTTATGTCTCGCAAAATCCAGTTTTTGTATCTACCCTATTCTGCTGATAGGGTTTAGTAAAGTTTAAATACAAAAAAAGCATCACTTAAAAAAGTGATGCGTGTAAAATTGCGTGTAAATTTTGTAATCGCTTGATAATCAAGCTATATTGCGGAGAGAGAGGGATTCGAACCCCCGGTACCTCGCGGTACAACGGTTTTCAAGACCGCCGCATTCGACCACTCTGCCATCTCTCCAAGTCGATA
>NZ_JAGUCO010000002.1 GCF_018271995.1 Carboxylicivirga linearis | reverse complement strand
GCGCAGCCTTGATTTTCTTTTGCTTCTGTTTTCTTGTATCAAGGCAAGAAAATGAAGTGGGGATTGGGGCAAAGCCCCATTTTAATGATTACCCAATATAAACCATACAGAGCCAAAAAAAGGATGTTCTAAAGAACATCCTCCTGTAAAGTACTTACTTACCTCTTTTTCGTCGGAATTTAGGATTTTGATCGCCGCGTTTTTTATTACGATTGGCAAAAAATTCCTGCTTCTTACGTTGTTTCTCTTTTTCAAATTCCTTCTTTTCCTCGCTGTTCATAGGTTTATCGGTCTGAGGAAAAGGATTATCGCTGACAACTTCAATTTTTTGCTTAATCAACTTCTCAATATCCTTAACATATGCGTTTTCTTCCGGCTCGCACATGGAGATGGCTATTCCCTCTTCGCCTGCACGTCCACAACGTCCGATGCGGTGTACATACGTTTCGGGTTCGTTGGGGATATCATAGTTAATAACAAAACGCAACTTGTCAATATCAATACCTCTTGCTGCAATATCTGTAGCAACCAGCACTCTAATTCTACCTTCTTTAAATTGCTTTAAAGCCTTTTGTCGCTGATTCTGACTTTTATCTCCATGAATGGCTGCACTCTCAATTTTTTTATTGCGAAGATTACGCACAATTCGGTCGGCTCCATGTTTGGTTCTGGAAAACATCAATACCTGCTCCAATTCATCGTTTTCAAGAATATGAAACAGCAGATTCTTCTTTGAACTTTTGTTGGTGGTGTATAACTGTTGTTGTATAGTTTCTGCAGTTGACGATACCGGATTAACCGTAACAGTCTTGGGGTTGACAAGAATCTGTTGCGAAAGATTTTTAATTTTTGGCGGCATAGTTGCAGAAAAGAATAACGACTGACGCTCTTTAGGCAACTTAAGCAATAGTTTTTTTATATCATGGATAAATCCCATATCCAACATACGGTCTGCCTCGTCTAATACAAAATATTTGATGTCGCGTAACGAAATATGTCCCTGATCCATCAGGTCGAGCAAACGGCCGGGTGTTGCAATTAAAATATCAGTTCCTTTTCGTAGTTGTCGTACCTGAGGGTTTTGCGGCACTCCACCAAAGATGACCGTGTTCTGCAAGTGACTGTATTTTCCATATGCTTTAAAGCTGTCACCAATTTGAATAGCCAACTCGCGCGTAGGAGTAACCACCAAAGAAGTGATTTTTCTTTTTCCTTTGGTTTGGCCAATTTCTTTTATCAAATGTTGAATGATTGGAATGGCAAAGGCTGCTGTTTTACCGGTTCCGGTTTGAGCATTACCTAATATATCTGCTTTTTCAAGTGCAAGAGGAATAGCTTTAGCCTGAATGGAAGTGGGCTCTGAATAGTTTTCATCCTTCAATGCTTTTAAAATGGCAGGATGTAATTTTAAATCTTCGAATTTCATTTATTGTTTTCTATGGATAACAAGGGCTCACAAAATAATAGTGGTGAATTAAGAGCACATTGCTACCATAGCGATGCCTTGTTGTTTTATTATAATGGGGCAAAGATACTACAATTAATGACTACAGCATTATAAAGTAGTTTTAGCTTTAAACAGACGTGTAGCTGTTAACTATGCTGATTAACTAAAAAGTAAAAACCGGGTGTGCATACTTTTTTAGTTAAGTATGATATACCACCCGACTTTTAATTAGTTTAAAGAGGTATCATTATTTTCTTATTTTACTTCTTCTCTGCCATCAGCATAAATGGCAAAACGTCCTTTCTCTCTGGGTTGAACCACTTCACCATTAGGCCAGGGCCATCCTCCAAACTGAGTTTTCTGATAATCCATAAAAGCCTGCCTGATACCAGCTTCATCATTCATAACAAACGGACCGTGTTGAACTACCGGCTCATTAATTGGTTTTCCTTGAAGAATCAACAAAAATGCCTCATCATCTCCATTAATTATTTCAATATCTTGCATTGCATCCAAGTCGGCTGAATGATATTTTTTTAAAGTGGTTTCGGCAATTGTTATTTCAGAACCTTTATAGAAATAAACTGATCTTTTAATCCCTTCAGCACCTTTAGGAAGATTAAGCTTTGCATTTGCTTCCATTTTTATTAACCAAATACCTACATAATTTTCATGGTCTGTCGCCCATGAGTCGGGGCCTGGATCTGGTGCCTGAGTGTCATTAAACACTCCGGCTATTACGGTAATTTCACTTGATTTTCCTTGATCATCAGTAATTTTTTCTTTGGGTATATCTTCAGACCAAAGCATATTATAATAAGGAGTAACCTGTTTTTTAGCTTTAGGTAGATTCAACCAAATCTGAAAAAGCTCCAGAGGATTGGGTTTGTCTTTATAAACCAATGGAAACATCTCCGCGTGTTGCAAACCCGATCCTGCCGTCATCCATTGAACATCTCCATTACCATATCTTCCGGTTGATCCGTTAGAATCGGAATGATCTACAAAACCTTCCAAAACAACTGTTACTGTTTCGAAACCACGATGGGGGTGAGCAGGAAATCCCGGAACCGTTTGTCCGTGATACATGCGCCAATCATTCTCCTGAGCAAAATCCTGACCAATACTTCGGCCATTTAATGATGCATTGGGTCCGAGTTGATCATTACCTTTGGGGTATTGATCGTTATGATGTACACAAAATAAAAAAGGATCGTTGGTAACCCAGGTAAATCCTAATGGCTTTATATTACTGACTATTGAATTATTCATGATTGCAATTTTTAAGTAAATAAGGAGAGAGGCATTCTGTTTGTTCATTCGATTTACTTATTTTAGTAATCATTAACTAAGACTGAAATCCAAGTAATTAATTACATATGCAAATTAAAAGAACGCACGCAGAAGATCCTGATTTTATTGAGCTGGTAAGGTTATTAGATGCAGATCTGGCCAAACGCGATGGAGATGAACATGCTTTTTATGCACAGTATAATAAGATTGACAATTTAAAGTATGTGGTTGTTATAGTTGATAAGGATAAGCCCATATCCTGCGGTGCCATAAAACATTATGATGAGATATCGATGGAATTAAAGCGTATGTTCACTTTGCCTACTGTACGAGGAAAAGGAGTTGCTTCATTGGTTCTGCAAGAATTAGAAATATGGACAACTCAGTTGGGATATTCACGGTGTATACTAGAAACCGGTATTCGTCAGCCTGAAGCCATAGCCTTATACAATAAGAATGGGTATAGCTTAATCCCTAATTACGGACCTTATATCAATGTGGAAGATAGTCGTTGTTTTATGAAAGAGGTAAAGTAAGAGAGGGTAAACGGCCTATGTAATTATTTAGTTAAAATAGCCGCTTACCTGCTCGGAGAAAAATCTGTTAATGATTCAATTATTCAGCTAAACCTAACTGGCGCATATAGGTAAGATTATCCCAATATAGATATTCTTCATACATCACACCTTCCTCATTCCAAAGACCAATAGTCACCATTGAAATCTTATAGGAGTTGCCGTTAGGTTCAATAAATTGACCGTCACCAATAGGCATAGGTTCTGTAAATGTGCCTTCCATTACACCCATAACTGCTGTAATGTTACCCGAACCAATAGCAATTGGATGTTGCTCAATGCGGGTATCGGGAGCGTATACAAACATAGCTGCTAAATCTTCAATATGTCTGTCTAAACCGGTAGTTGTACTTCCATCAGGCCAGTGTACTAAAATGTCTTCAGCATGGCTTTCGTGTAATCGCGTCCACTCCTGGTTAGTAAATACTTCGAAGTCCAGATCATCGAATTTAGCCAGCAACTCCTCAATGTTTGCGTTTTCGGCTGTATACTTTGCAAGTTCAGCTTGTAGTGCTTCAATTTGAGCTTTGTAATCGTCTTCTTTTTCTTTGTCTAAGTCATCTTTACAACTTACTGCAAATACTGATACAAATAATAATAAGCTCAATGTTCTGAAAATCCAATTTGTTTTCATGATTTAAATATTTAATGATTAATAATTATTGTTCATTCTTTTGTTTTAACTGAACATTGCAAAGATAGATGGAGACTGTGCCTCATGAACTTGACATTGGATAAGAAATAATATTGATGTATGGTAAGTGTATTTAATGATGTGGGTAAAATATGATGGTATTTAATGTGAATTATAGCCAAATAAAAGCCCGACATCTCTGTCGGGCCCACTCTTGTACTTAGGTTTGTTAACCTATTAACCGTATATGAAAGTCGAGTACAAATTGTTATGGAATATTACCGTTTTTTAGTGCCGGAAACCAAACCTTATCGCGCATGTGATTAAAAGGTTCTTGCGATTTATTTACATTTTGATGAGGTGAATCCACCAGTATCATAACTTCCTTGTTTTTCTTTTTTAATTGATTAAGCCCGGCAATAACCCCTTCTAAGGGACATACTTCATCAATTAATCCAACGCCTACATAAACAGGACATTTAATATTAGATACAAAGTTTGCCACATCGTAATATTTGCTGGTTTCTCTGACTTTCTCTGCATCACGTCCTCCCCAGGTGCAGTTGTACCATTGTGGCCAACCTCCTTTACGATTAACACTTGGCCCCATCATATCAAAACCAGCTGGTACCAATGCAACGCAGCTGGTAATATCAGGATGTAACCCTGCAGTCATCAGAGCCTGCATTCCACCCTGACTGGTGCCGGTAACCACCAAGGTTTCGCCATTCCAGTCTTCTCGTTGTGTTAAATATTCTGCTGCCTGATAGCAAGAAAGATACATTCTCAGAAAATAACTCTCGTCTTTATCCTCATTGCCAATCATCCAATAATCCTTTAATTCGTTTTTAAACTGATTGTCGTAAAACTCTTTTTCATTGTCAATTGGTAAGTCATGGGCAAGAATATTTAAAACCAACCATCCATCTTTGGCGTAGTATTGCACCCAATCTTTTTCGAGCGGATAAACACCAGCCCATTGGACAACCAACATGGCAGGAAGTTTTTTTCCATTGGTGGGTTTTACTAACTGACCTTGAATATGAGCTCCGCGAATGTTGTCCATTGTTATTTTATAATAATCGACTCCATCAACGTCAGAAGTTCCTTTCTTTAGTTTGGCATTATTAGGTGTTTTTTCAAGTTCTTTCACCTTCGATTCCCAAAACGCATCAAAGTCTTTGGGTTTCTTATCCGATAGTTTTATTTTGTTGGGATCGGCAATGGCACCTCCTTTGGCGTATTTAATTTCATTTTCTGCATTTTTCCAACCTATTTTAAGTAATACACTACCAGGAGAATCAAATGTGTATGAAATAATAGTGTCGTTGGGTTTAAGCAAACCTTCAGAAATTGAATTCAATGCTCCTGGAAGAATCGAATAATGCAATGAATCGAATCGGGCATCGCTGGCGAAATGAACATTCCATTCAACAGTTTCGCCTTTTTTATAGATTCCATCTGAATGATTAGGCTGTATTTTAACCTGTGCTTTGAGGGGATTGTTAGATAAAATTGCTATTAAAAAAATAGCTACATAAAGAGATTTTTTCATTTACTATCTGTTTGATTCCCGAATTTAAGGCAGGTTTTACTAATCAACAAAAACATAAGCTATTTTTAATTGTAGAAATAAGGCATTGTTCAATACTTTTTTATCATTAGGGAAAAAGTACATCAATGTTATATCTCAATTAGATGTGGAAATAGAATATTGAGATTATTGATTTTTTATTGTAGGTTAAGAAGGCATATTTTATCGAAAATAAATAAAAGAAGTGATAATAATCATAAACACTTCTCAAAACCCTTTTGCAACTTTGTTTTTTAATAATGCTGTAAGATAATTTTAACAAGTTAGAAAACATCAGTAATGGCAACAATGAAAGCGCTTGTAAAATCAAAAGCCGAAAAAGGCATTTGGTTAGAAGAGGTTAAAGTTCCGGAAATAGGACCCAATGATGTATTGATCAAAGTGAAAAAATCAGCCATCTGCGGCACTGACTTACACATATACAAATGGGATGAATGGGCTCAGAAAACCATCCCGATTGGAATGACAATTGGGCACGAATATGTTGGGCATGTTGCTCAGGTAGGTAGTGAAGTAAAGGAATTTAAAGAAGGAGACAGGGTAACCGGCGAAGGACATATTGCCTGTGGTCATTGCCGTAATTGTCGTAGAGGTCGTCAGCATATTTGCGAAAGAACCATTGGTATTGGTGTTAATATTGATGGATCATTTGCTGAGTACGTAAAAGTTCCTTCCAGCAATGTAATGAAGATTAACAAGCAAATACCGGATGAAATTCTAGCGATTATGGATCCATTCGGAAATGCTACTCACACAGCGTTATCCTTTCCTTTAATTGGTGAAGATGTGTTAATAACCGGAGCTGGTTTAATAGGAAGTATGGCAGTTTCAGTAGCTCGTTTTGCCGGGGCCAGATATGTTGTGGCAACTGAAACAAACAAATTCAGAGCAGAACTAGCTAAGAAAATGGGAGCTACTCGTGTGGTGAATCCGATCAAAGAAGATTTAAACCAAGTGATGAATGAATTAGGTATGATTGGTTTCGATATTGGTTTGGAGTGCTCCGGGTCACCCGTTGCTTTTAATCAACTAGTAGCTAGTATGTATAATTCCGGTAAAATTTCACTTTTGGGTATTTTACCTCCAAAAACAGAAGTGGATTGGAATAACATTATCTTTAAAGGTTTGACATTAAAAGGAATCTATGGCCGTGAGATGTTCGAAACCTGGTATCACATGGAGCAGATGCTAATGTCAGGTTTAGATTTATCACCTATTATTACACATCGATTTGCAATTGATGATTTCCAAAAAGGATTTGATGTGATGGAAGAGGGGAACTGTGGTAAAGTTTTATTAAACTGGGATTAGATAAATACATAAAAAAAGCTTAGCTGAATGCTAAGCTTTTTTATTTAATAGTCCAAACCAAACCTATTATACTACCATAAAGAACACTGTTAGTCGGATCTGAAGTAATGGGGCAAGAGCCCGAATTACAACCTATGAAATGATAATAAGCATATCCGCCAGCTGCTCCAATAAGCACTCCAATTAGGTTTCGGAGTTTTAAGTTTCTTTTTATTTTCTCCCAAATCTTCATTACTTTCGATTATCATATTTAACACATGCAAATATATAAAAATCTATATATGTACAAGCGTTTTTGGCTTTTCTTAACTTTATTAATATCAATTAATGCTGTAGCACAGGAAAAAACTCAATGGGTTACATTGCTTGATAGCATGCAAAATGAAAAGGATTTTAATAAAAAGAAATTTCAATTAAATCAGATTGCCGATGAAATTATTCAGCAGTGGAAACAAAGTAGTATTGATGAAATAAAGTCGTTAAGTAATAAATTATCGATTGCTAAAAGTGAAGATGGAAAGATTGGTGTTATTGTTTATTGGGCAATTACATATGCTAATACTTTGCAAATTGACTGGTTGGTAAAGGAAGATTTTACCGGAAACGGTAAGATATGGCATTTTAAAAAAGAAGTGAAGGTTAAACCATCAAAAACGTACCCCAAACTGTTTGCTACAATAGTGGATGATAATATCAATCAATTTTATAATCTGACAATATCCAATCATGCTGGAAGAGTGTATGTAACTACTGAAGATTTGCTAACCAATTGCTGGTTCGAAAATCTGTTTATTCAAGAGTCAGATGCAGCCAAAGATTCAATTAATAGCATCTTATTAGGTCGATTAAATAAGTTATGGAAAAATCCGGGTTTATTTGAGTCGGAACTTACCGGACTGAATCGAATGAAGACCATTCTTTCAGATGATAAAAAGGTTAAGATATCAACTTACAATATCGAAAAAGAAGGATTTAAGCATGAATTTTATGGTGCTGTACTCACCAAAACACAAGGTGTTGTTAAAGTTTATAACCTTACAGATGCATCGGATGATATTCGATCGCCTGAGCGGGCATCATTAAATGAGAAAAAATGGTATGGTGCCATATATCTTGATATTATCGAAGCTAAGTATAAGGATAAGACCTACTATACTTTAATTGGGTATAAAGGGCATGATGAATTTGTAAAAACAAGATTGTTGGATGTATTGATAATTCAGAATAACCGACTACGTTTTGGTGTTCCTGTTTTTAAAGAAGATCGATTAACCCGAAATCGCATGATATATCAATATTCGGCAGGTGCTACTATGATGATGCGATACGATGATAAAATGAAAATGATTGTAATGGATAATCTAGTGCCTACAGAGTCTTTCTATAAAGGTGTTTACCGATTTTACGGACCCGATTTTTCTTATAATGGGTTTAAATTTCAAAAAGGGCATTGGGAGTTTATTGAAGAAATAGACTTGCGTAATCCTAAAATCAATCATTAATATTCCATATTTCCGGCTTTTAATATTGACAAAAGGTCAAAACAATCTGTCATTTGTTCTAGTGTAGAAATGTCAAAACTGTCGCTTTGGCATGTTTTGGTATTTGGCATATGCTTTGAGTAGCTTGATGCGTTAAAATGATTTATTAAAAAATTTAAATATTAGTAACGATGCAAAAAGGACATATTGGGGTTACTACCGAGAACATTTTTCCCATCATTAAAAAGTACCTTTATTCAGATCACGAAATTTTCTTGCGTGAGTTGGTTTCTAACGCTGTTGATGCCACACAGAAACTAAAAACATTATCTTCTGTAGGTGAGTTTAAAGGTGAGATAGGAGAAACTCCTGTAAGAGTAATACTTGACGAGAAGAAAAAAACAATTACCATTTCCGACCGAGGAGTGGGAATGACTGCCGAAGAGATTGATAAATATATTAATCAAGTGGCTTTTTCAGGTGCCAATGAGTTTCTTGAAAAATATAAGAAAGATGCCAATGCTATTATTGGGCATTTTGGTTTAGGTTTCTATTCTTCGTTTATGGTTTCGAAAAAGGTTGAAATTATTACGAAATCATTTAAAGAAGATTCACAAGCAGTAAAATGGAGTTGTGATGGAAGTCCTGAATACACTTTAGAAGATGCCAAAAAAGAAGACAGAGGAACAGATATTGTTTTATACATCGATGATGAAAATAAGCAATATGCTACTAAAGCTGAGATCGACAATCTTCTGAAAAAATACTGTCGTTTCCTACCGGTAGAAGTAGTCTTTGGTAAAGAAACAGAGTGGAAAGATGGCAAAGAAGTAGAAACAGGCAACGATAATGTTGTTAACGAAACTAAGCCTTTATGGACTCGCACTCCATCTGAATTAAAGGATGAGGATTACAACAAATTCTACCGCGATTTGTATCCAATGTCTGAGGATCCGTTATTCAACATTCACTTAAATGTTGATTATCCTTTTAACCTGACAGGTGTTTTGTATTTCCCTAAGTTGAAAAACAATGTGGAGGTTCAAAAGAATAAAATTCAGTTGTATTGTAACCAGGTTTACGTAACCGATTCGGTTGAAGGAATTGTACCTGAATTTTTGACCTTGTTGCATGGTGTTCTTGACTCACCTGATATTCCATTGAACGTTTCTCGTTCTTACCTACAGAGTGATGGTAACGTTAAAAAGATTTCAAGCCATATCACCAAAAAAGTGGCAGATCGTTTAGAGGAAATCTATAAGAAAGATCGTGAAAACTTTGAGGCAAAATGGGATGATCTTAAGATTTTTGTTGAGTACGGTATGCTTACTGAAGAAAAATTTTTCGATAGAGCTAAGAAATTCTCACTACTAAAAAATACTGAAGGTAAGTGCTTTACTTTTGATGAATACAAAGATATTATTAAAGGTAGCCAAACCGATAAGAACAAACAGTTGATTTATTTATATACAACTGACATTCAGGGACAGCATAGCTTTATTGAAGCGGCTAAAAATAAAGGTTACGATGTATTGGTAATGGATGGTCAGTTAGATAGCCACTTCATTAACCACCTTGAAAGTAAATTTGAAAACTCAAGCTTTGTTCGTGTTGATGGTGACGTAGTTGATAAACTAATCCAAAAAGAAGACGAGGCTAAGTTGGATTTAACAGAACCTCAAAAAGCTGATTTAACAACTATTTTCAGCTCACAAGTACCAAATGTTGATAAGGCAAACTTTATTGTGACTTTTGAAGCATTGAGCGAGAATGACGCACCGGTAATGATTACTCAACAAGAGTTTATGCGACGCATGAAGGAAATGAGTGCCATGGGTGGCGGAGGAATGAATTTCTACGGCGAAATGCCTGATAGCTACAATTTGGTGGTTAACGGAAATCATACTTTGGTAAAACAAGTGTTGGATGCTGAGGAAAAAGAAGTGGGTGAGAAAGTATCTTCAACTCGCAGTAAAGTTGAAAGCTTAGAGAAGAAAAAAGCTGAACTTGAAAAAGCCAAAGAAGGTAAAAAAGAAGAAGAAATACCTCAGGCAGATAAAGATGAGTTAGAAGATTTGACTAAAAAGATTACTGACTTAAATGCGAAGAAGGATGAAGAACTATCTAAATTTGCTTCTAAAAATAAAGTAGTATCTCAATTAATCGACTTAGCTTTATTATCAAATAATATGCTTAAAGGTGAAGCATTAACCAAGTTTGTTAAGCGTAGTATTGATTTGATCTGATAATAGAAGAAATAACAGAATAATTAGCCTGGCAGCATTGTTGTCAGGCTTTTTTTTGTTGGGATATAAAGCATTAAAATATTTACTGAATACTTATGTTGGAATGAGTTTTTAATTATAATAATTATCTAATTTTGCGCCTTCAAAAAATAATAGGACAAAATGGAACAGAACGTTTTTATTGCAAAGGATGTAACCAATAATCCTGCGCCTCTTGGTTTAACAGGATTTGGCTTGACTACAATGCTTTTAAACTTGCACAATGCTGGATTGTTTGGGTTAGATACCATGATAATGGGAATGGGAATCATGATGGGTGGTTTGATTCAAATTATTGTAGGTATCATGGAATGGAAAAAAAATAACATGTTTGGTCAGATGGCTTTTACTTCTTATGGTGCTTTCTGGATTTCACTTGTGTTTGTATGGATACTTCCGAAAATGGGATTAGGAGATGCTCCATCATCAACTGCTATGGGTTATTACCTTGGCGTTTGGGGAGTATTTACTTTAGGATTATGGATTGCAACTTTAAAAATGTCAAAAACAATGATTTGGCTTTTTGGTACAGTTGTCGTTTTGTTTGCTTTACTGTCATTAGCTAGTTTCACAGGTAGTCATCTGATTCATACTATTGCCGGTATTGAAGGGGTTATTTGTGGTGCAAGTGCATTATATATTGCCATTGCAACCTTATTGTTGGAAACGTATGGTAGAAAGGTTTTGCCTTTACCCTAATCTGAAACAAGATATTTAGAACGCCCTAATATTCTTAGGGCGTTTTTATTTGACGTTAATCCTAAAATATTGATAACTGATCAATAAGTATATAACGAAAGATTAGACTGTATTAACTTTATCCGACATTCGTAATCTTTAGTACCAGAAAAAAATAGTCAAATAATTTTATGAAACATTTAGAGAGTGCCCTGAAGACTAAAAATGATTGGTGGGCTTATCTGGTAATTATTGTTGTATCTTTTTTTATAGCGCAGGTTGTTGGTGGAATACCTTTAGGTATAGTTCTGGCAACAGCTGATGGTGGGATGCAAGCCTTAAGTGAGGGAAATGTAATTGATTTTACTAGTTTAGGAATTAATTCATCTTTTGGTTTGGCTTTAATAGTCATTCCTTTTATAGTTTCCTTTTTTACGTTAAAAGCTTTAGTAAAACCTCTTCATCAAAGATCATTTACTCAAGTTATAAACGGTAGAGGTAAAGTTCGTTATCGTCGTATTTTTTATGGCTTTTTAATTTGGGGCATCATTACAGTATTTTCAATTCTGGTTGATTATTATATGAATATTGGTAATTATCAGGTACGATTTGATCCTAAAGCATTAATAGTATTAACACTGGTAGCTTTCTTAATGCTTCCATTTCAAACTTTTTTTGAAGAGATATTTGTTAGAGGGTATTTAGCACAAGGGGTAGGTGCTTTAACCAAAAACAGGATAGCCGTTTTAATTATCCCTTCCATGGCATTTGCCTTGTTGCATGCCGTTAATCCAGAGGTTGTGAAGCACGGGTTCTGGTTAATGATGTCGCAATATTTTGCCATTGGGTTAATTTTTGCACTTACGTCTGTGTTAGACGATGGTATTGAATTAGCAATGGGTGCACATGCAGCAAATAATATCTTTGTAAGTATTTTGGTTACTAGTAAAAGTAGTGCTCTTCAAACTGATTCGTTGTTGCGAGATATGAATGATGTTGTTAGTTGGGATGATTTATATTCGGTATTATTATTGGGGCTTGTTTTTATTGGTCTATTTGGGTTTAAATACAAATGGAAGTGGAAAACCTTAACGAAGAAAATAGAGCTCTGATTGAGTAATAAAATACAAAACCGACATTGAAGAATCGAATGTCGGTTTTTTTTATGTTTTGACTTATGGTTGATTTATCTTACACTACCTGAAATTGTTGAGATGTTGCGATTGCCTTTGAGGTTATTAATTCGGAAATCACCTGAAATAGAAGAACCATCAAAATTACCATCTACATCAGAAATAGACTGATCGCCAGAGATGGAACTTAGCTTTAAATTTCCTTTAATATCTTTTACCTCAATATCACCAGATACAGTGTTTCCTTTTAAATTACTGCCAATCTTTTCTGCTAAAACATCACCCGAAACAGTGTTGAATTTTACAAACTTCTGACCTACCCCTTGGATAATTACATTACCACTAACAGTATTTAAACTAACATCTGTCATGGCCGGCATTGTCAATTTAAATTTCCCCGAAGCATTGCCTTTTGATCGTTTAGGGTGTTCAACAGAAACATATAAAGTTGTACCCTTTTTTATTGCCTTAATTTCGTATTCCTGGTTGGAGTTCGAGTAGCGGACATAACCATCAACTGTTACCTTATTTCCTTCGCTTTCATAGATTTCAATATCGCTAAAAATAGTGTTGATTTCTACAGTTGTTATGTTTTCAAACGACTCATTAATGGTTACCTCCTGAGCGGATGTATACCTACCAACTGATAAAAGAATTAGAATGAATAAAAATTTTTGCATCTGTCTTTAAATTTTTGTTACCAGTTATACGACGCTTACAGTTGTTTAATAGTTACAGTTGTATGGTACTTAGTTGATAACCACTTCCATGAATATTTATTATTTCCACATTAGGAACGTCTTTTAGGTATTTTCTTAATTTGGTAATATAAACATCCATACTCCTGGTTGTAAAATATCCGGTTTCACCCCATACTTGTTTTAAGGCAGTATCTCTGGCCAATACTTTGTTTTCAGTCTGGCATAATAACATTAGTAAATCTGCTTCTTTGGGCGATAATTTATGCTTCTGGTCGCGGAATTCTATGTAACGAAGCGAGTGGTTAAACTTAGCTTCACCAATGTCATAAAACTCCTTGGTTTCCTTACTTTCGCTTGATTTTTTACGGTTAAGGATGGCATTTAACTTGTAAATTAAAATTTCAGAATCAAAAGGCTTGGTGATATAATCATCTGCTCCGGTTCTAAATCCTTCCAGTACATCTTCCTTCATTACTTTTGCGGTTAGAAAAACAATAGGAATATCTGCGTTGGTTTCCTTTATCTGGCGGGCAATAGTAAATCCATCAACATTGGGTAGCATAACATCAAGTACGCAAATGTCATATTCCGATTCTTTGAATTTTTGATAGGCTAACATTCCATCTTTCACCCAGGTAACTAAAAATCCATTTATTTCGAGGTAAGCTTTCATGACCGTACCAAAATTACGATCATCTTCAACCATAAAAACCTTCTTAACTTCTGCCATGTGTGTTATTCGTTATAAGGAAGAAAAATACTAAATTCTGTTCCCTGATTGATTTTACTTTTTACTGATATTGTTCCGTCATGAGCTTCCACAACAGCTTTTACATAGCTTAAGCCCAAACCAAAACCTTTGATATTATGAATATTTCCACCTGTAGCGCGGTAGAATTTTTCAAATATTTTATTTTGCTGTTCTTTGCTCATTCCTATACCTTTATCCTTCACTTTAAGTACCAACCCATTATTGGTGTTTTGCGTTGATACATGTACTTCTGGTGTCTTATCGGAATATTTTAAAGCATTTTCAAGCAAATTCACAACTAAGTTACCAAAATGTACCTGATCCACTTTAAAAACCGATAATTCGGCCTTGAGCTGATGAGTGATTGTTCCTCCAGTTTCATTCATCAGTAATTGTATACTATCGATGGCCTGAAGAATGATTTCGTGAATATCCTGCGGACTCTTAACCACACTAAAGTCTTTCTTTTCTATCAGCGACATTTGCAATACCCTCTCCACATGGCTGTTCATTCTACTGTTTTCTTCCTTTATAATTTTAAGAAAGTTTTTCATTTGGTTCTCGTTTCCTAAAATCATTGGATTTAAAATGCTATCGGTGGCCAGACTTATGGTTGCAATAGGAGTTTTAAACTCATGGGTCATGTTATTGATAAAGTCGGTTTTTATCTGCGAAACCTTTTTCTGATTTAATATCATTCGAATGGTTAAGAAAAAGGTGATCAAGATAAAAATGGTAAAGATGGTTGACAGAAATAACATCCATCCTTGTGTTTTGTATAAGTAGGTTGCCATATCAGGAAAATAAACAACCAACTCATATGGCGAAATGCTTCTGAAAATATCACGGGGAAAAAGGTTAACAGCAATAGCTGAATTTTTTTTGGCTGTTTCAAGATCAAAATCCGAGGAATGGTATTGAAGTAGTTTTCTCGAATATTGATCAAATACACCGTATTCAAAATCGGTATCTATACCATTCTGATTAAGTTCGTCGTTAATTACATCTGATATATTCTTCAGATTCAATCTGTTTTGTAGTGGATTATGACGGTTTTTTATTTCATACTGCATTTGATTAAATATCTCTATCAATGCATTGTCTTTCTTGCTTACACCTTCCAATACATCGTTAATAGAGTCTTCAATTTGGTTCATTTGAACCTCCAGGTCCTGAAGGTTGATAGAGGGACCGCCTGCGCTTATCCATACTTTTTGTTCTCTGCTGTTAGGACCAATTTCAACATGCGCCTCTATGCGAGCTCCATTCTTAGTAATAACAGTATCTTGCTTAAATTTATAGGTGCCGTTCGAAAGTTTTTGTTGTATCACCACTTTGCTTGAATCAATAGTCCTCTTAGAGGGGCGAATTGTATTCATGTTAGGAAAGAAGCTGTTATAAAGAAACTGTGCATTGTACTCCTTTTCCAGCCTTTTAACTGTATTATCAAGAGCTTCGTAGGCACTAACATGAAATTTTTCGCGTTGAACTTTAATTGACTGCTTGATCCAAAGATATTGAGCAGCAATAATTCCCAACAGCGAGAGACTCATTAATAATATTAATCCAAGTATTGACTTACGTTTCATAGGCATTGCTTTCAGGTGTAAAGATAATAGATTACCTTATGCATCAGAAAGAACTTAACTTTTCATTAACTCTTTTTAACCGAAGCTTAACCGTATTGAAATCAGGGTGTTTGTAGCTTTGTAAACAGTAAGGAATGGTTTTAATTAATACTCCAAATTATGGCAAAAAACTACAAAAAAAGAAATCCTTTGTCGATATTGATATTGGCATTGATGATGATAAGTTGTTTTTCAACTTTTGCTCAACAAAAAGTAGTAAAGGTGAAGGTGGTGACGGATGGTGACTCAGCTACTGTTAAAATTGATTCAACATTTACAGAAGAGGTGATGGTCTTTGATTTTGATGAAGACGCAATGCATATGAATATTGATAGTATTGTAGAAGCACATACAAAAGGTTTGGATAAGAAAATGCAAGTGCTAGCCTTTAAAATGGACTCTTTGACTGATATGGATTTCAATTTCAATTTTGAAGGCAATATGGAAGAGATGCATAAGGAAATTGAGAGAATAATGAAGGAGAAGGGTATTGAAATGGAAGATTTGGAAGGTTTTGATATTGCTGAACCTCATAAAATGATTTTTATTGGAGAAGGAGTTGGTGAAAATACTGTTGATGTAGAAAGTTTTGTGGATGAAGAAGGTAATCATGTAAAGGTGATAAAGAAAACTATTCAGGTTAGAGATGGGGAAGAAGGAGATGATAAAACCTCCTATGTAATTAAATCGGTTAGGGATGGAGCACCTGTTAAATGGCACACAAAAACTACTGTTTCAATTGAGCCCATTCCTATGGACGAAGTAGCTTTTTTGAAAAAGATAGGTGTATCGACAAAAAAATTATTAAATGAACCACTTGATGTAAGGGAATTTCAAGTGAAGGTGGAGAAAAAGATAGAAAATGAGTTGAAACAAACTTTACTGCATATTGAGTGTATTTTACCCGAAGGTGGAAAATATGATGTAGAAATGATTAAAAAGGATGGTGAGATTGCCAGTAAAGAAGAAAAAGTACCATCGGGTGAAATGAAAAAGGAATTTGAAGTAACAGATGAGGAGTCTCCTTATTATCTCATCTTATCGAAAAATAATAAAATCTTCGGAAGAAAGATTACTTTATAGGTTTTAGGTTTAAGTTTAGGAAGAACGTTTGTAAATTGATGACATAATTTACAAACGTTTTTTATGAAATTTACTTTAATTCTGGCGGCTTCATTACTTCTGTTAGCATCATGTAATTGTACAAGAACTTCAAATGATGAATGGAGATATGAAGTCAAGCAAGTATCTGAAGAGACAGATAATTTTAAGCAGTTATTTAATTACCCTGTTTTTAACAATGAGTTTATTGATGGTATTGTGTTAACTGAAATTGAAAAAGAAAGTAAACAATTTAAATCGGATATAGGGGTAGAGCGTATTTCCGAAAATTGGAAAAATGAACAAGTGGTTAATGTAGAGGTTTTTACGTCAAATGATGGAAAGGTGTCTTTGCTGTTTTATAATTATCTGTTTACTGGAGGTGCGCATGGAAATACATTGTTGAAATCCTACGTAATTGATGCTAATACTAAGGAGTTGATTGATTTAGCAGATGTTCTTAAAGGTTCATATTTTGAAAATCTTCAAGCACAAAGCCGGAAACAGCTGAAGAAGAAGTTAGGTTATGAAGGATTTGTGGATGAAGGTACAGAAACCTTAAGCGATTTTTCTCATTTTGTTCTGTCAAATGATTCAATACAATTTTACTTTCCTCAATATCAGGTGGCATCCTATGCCGACGGTATACAAGAAATATCTTTTTCTCTTCAAGAATTACTAAAAGAAGGAAATAAATAGTTTTTAAAAACTGTAATTATTCCATAGAACGAACAAATTTCCAAATAATGGAATGAGTGGAGGCGGGTGATTTTATTAAATATCAGTATATCAATGTTATATAATTTTTGGCAAGGGTATTGAAATACTACTCGCAAAGATTAATGATATGGTTTCAATAACAATAGTTGGTATAGTCTTAGGAATGTTCATGTGTTGGTACATTATAGACGAACTGGTTATTAATAAAGATAAGTAGATTGATGCAGACCACGCCCGTGGTCCATCAATCGGTAGTTTGGGTGTTTTATGAAAAACCTCTTCATCAACGGATGAAAGAGGTTTTTTGCTTTTTACTAGGTATCTTTTAAATCTTACTTATGATATACTATTAAAAAGAAAAGACCTGTCAAAATGTATCCACATTCCAACAGGTCTTTCATATTCTAAATAATCAAAGATCTATCGATTCTTCTAGATGTTAGATGATAGTTATAGCCTCTTCTTTAATCCATCCAATATTGCCATTACCCATTTCAATTTCCTTCCAGGAGCCAAGGGTACTTAATATTTTTATTTTTGTTCCTTCATGTAGAATAAATATTTCTGTTCCACTTTCATCTGGTGAACTTTTAACCGTAACCGTTGGACTAAATACAATGGCATGATCACGGTTAATGAGTTTATCTCTTTGTTTGTACGCAAATGATAGCGTTACAATTACATGAATTAGAAATATTATTCCGAAGTAAAAACCAATCTTTTTTAATACTACTGAACGTGAATAAATGAAAAAAGCAGCTCCAATTAAGGTTAATATAAAGCAGCCTATTCCCACATAAGCCCAAAAGTCTGATGTTGCTTTGTTACGAAATGAGGTGATCCATTTAGTAATAAAAATCTCCCCTACGTCTTCAATTTTATCAGCTGTTTGGCTGTATGCTAATTCAAGGTTGTACTGTATATCTTTATCGTGAGGCTTAAGGAGTAATGCCCGTTCATAATTTAATATAGCATTGGCCAACTCACCGTTTTTATAATAGGCATTACCCAGGTTATAATACAGGTTACCACTTTCCATGCCGGTTTGAAGGATCTCGTTATAGCTTGAAATAGCCTCCTCAAATTCACCATTAATATAATGATTATTGGCTTTTTCAAATCTTCCGTCTTGAGCAGATAAAGCAAGCGGAATAAATAATAGTATGGATAAAATATATCGTTTCATTATTTTCTTTTTATTTGATTTTCCAACTTACTTATAGTATTAATTGTTTTTTGATACAATTTGTCCATTTCACTGGTGCCTGAAGCTGGAGCATAACGGGCAAATTCACATGTATCCATAATATCAATAATTTCAGTAATTACATCTCTTTGTACATTTGAATTACTAAGCTCATCACTAATATTATCTTTTGAAAGTTTAGCCAATGGAATGGTTAATTTATCACTCATATAGCCCCATAAAGCTCTTAGTAACTCTTCATAAAATGCTTCTTTTTGTCCCGCTTTAAGGAAATGAGCCGATTGTTTCAAGCGTTTTTTCGCTACTTTATTAGCTCGCTTGGTTTTGGTTAATTGAATATTGGCATTTTCCTTTATTTTCTTACGGTAAACAATAAAAAGTAAAATAAACAGGAAGAATGGCGCTAATAATAATGAGAAGAAACTTAAACTACCCAATATAAAGGTGCCTATTGGTTTTAACCTGGCATTACCTGTTTTAATAAAACGGATGTCTTTACCAATAAACTTTACATTTTCTTTGGTAACGGTTGATCTAACAACAGTACTGTTTCCGGTTTCGCCACCTTCACCTTTTGCTACATTAATGGTAATATCTTGCGAGTTACTTGTTTTGTAAGTTCCGCTTGATGGATCAAAATAGCTAAACTTGATTGATGGAATGGTGAATGTTCCGGCATGTCGAGGAATAAGCAAATACTCATATGTTTTGCTTCCTTTCATACCTGCAATCGAATTGGTAGTGTTGTTGGCAATTTTTGGGTCAAAATCATCAAAATCAGCCGGGAATTTTATTTCCGGATCTTCAATAAATTTATGGTTCCCGGTTCCATCAACTGTTATTTTTAATGTAATACCATCGTTTATTTCTGCTTCTGTTTTGTTCACTGAAGCTGTCATGTTTAAACGGCCTACACCTCCTGAGAATCCTTCAGGTCTGCCTGCAGGAAGCGGCTTTACATTAATGGTAATTGGTTTTGACTTAACTGATTTTTTAACGCTTCGGTAATTTGATTCAAAGAAATCATCAAAAATGCTTCTTGATCGACGAGCAGTTCGCTGACGAACCAAAAATTCAATTTCAGTAGGTTCAATGGTTAATTTACCAGACTTCTGAGGGAACAACAACTTCTGCTGATAAGTACCAACATTGTATGTCCGACCATTTATGTTTTCAATTGACCAATTGATTCCCTCTGGTTGTTTTAATTCCTGAGTAATGAACGAACTTAAATTGGGTTGTTTGATATCTGATAATCCATCTAACTGAACTTTGGTATAAATTTTTGTTGTTAGTACCAATGACTCATTCTGATATACTGATTTCTTAGAAGGTGTTACGGTAATAAACAAATCATCACTGGAAGCTGCACTTGAAGGTGCACTTTGTCCCTGACTTGGTTGTTGACTTTGAGTGCCGGCTTTTACAACTTCTATATCAATTGCATTAGATTCAATCTTTTCCCCATCAACTTTAATGGAAGCTGGAGGAATATTGTAGTTTCCTTCCTTTTCTGCCTTTAAAACATAGGTAAACGAATACGTTGTTTCGCGTGTAACTTTACCATTAATTATGGAAGTGCTTTGTGAGTAGGAAGTACTTGGACCCATTAAAATCTGAAAATTATCAGTGTTTCCAAGTCTTATATCCGATCCTTCAGCATTTAATGTGTATACCAACTGAAACTTGTCTCCGGCAACCACTGCCTGAGGAGCACGAGCTGTAAATTTAGCATCTTGTGCGCTCAAGGGTTTGGCTATCCCTGCAATCATCAGTGTTAAGAGGAAGATTATTCTCATTTTTTCATTTCTTTTGTGCAAAAATAGTACTTCTACCAGTTTTTCTCAGTATTTGTTTGCTGAGCTGCCTTTGCTTTTTCTAATTTCTTACGTAAAGCATCCTCATCTTGCTGAATAGCATTCAACAAGCGTTGCGCATCTTCTTTCGACATTTGTTCTTGCGGCTGCTGTTGTTGCTGCTGTTTTTGTTTCTGCTGTTGATCTTGCTGATCTTGATTTTGATCCTGATTCTGCTGTTGATCTTGATTTTGCTGGTCCTGGTTCTGCTGCTGATCCTGGTTTTGATCTTGATTTTGGTCCTGTTCCTGATCCTTATTTTGATCTTGCTGATCTTGATTCTGGTCTTGGTTTTGATCTTGGTTTTGTTGATCATCCAGCATTTTTTGTGCCGCAATCAGATTATATCGTGTATCATTATCCAGTGGATTGTTACGCAATGCATTTTTATAGGCACCTATGGCTTCTTCAATTTTTTGTGTTGCCATATACGTATTACCAATGTTATGATATAATTCCGATAAGCGTTTTGGATCTTTCTCAGTACCTGCCAATGCTTGATACTGGTTTAACGCTTCATCGTACTTCTCTTGTTTAAATAGAGCATCTCCCAGGTTAAACTGACCTTCGTATGAGGCCTGTTTTTTGTCCAAAGCCTTGCGATACTCAATCTCCGATTCCAGATAATTCTCATTATTAAACTCTGCATTACCGCTACGAATAAGTTTTCTTTCTTGCTGTGCCTGAAGGGTAGCAAAAGAAAGTACCAGTAATATTGTAACTATAAAATATCTCATGTCTTTATCGTTATTGAAGATACATCAGTTTTCTTTGTTCTCTTTCTTCACCTCAAAAATATTGATGTGTTTCAATTTTCTGTTTTTGCGTTCCAAGATCAAAAATTCACCAATTACTAATAATAAAACAAAGCCTACAAACCATTGAAACTGGTCTTCGTAATCAGCATATACTTTTGCTTCAAACTCTGTTTTCTCTAATCCTCCCAACTCATCCATCAGGTTATTAATGCCATTGCGGATGTTGTTAGCAGGAATATAAGCTCCGTTACCTGTGATGGCTACCTGTTGCAAAGTAGCTTCATCTAATTTGGTGATAACTACGTTACCGTCTTTATCTTTCATAAAGTCGTTACTGCGTCCGTTGTTCGACGGGATAGGAGCACCTTTGGGTAATCCCATTCCTACGGTATACACCTTAATGCCTTTTTCAGCTGCCGCTGCTGCCGCTGCCACCGGATCATCTTCGTGGTTTTCACCATCGGTAATAACTATAATGGCACGGTTTACATTTTCGTCCGATGTAAATGATTGGATGCCTTTGTTGATAGCTGATCCAATTGCTGTACCTTGTTTTGAAACAGCATCGGTAGTAATGGTATTTAAAAACATTTTAGCCGATGCATAATCGGTGGTGATGGGCAATTGTACATACGAATCACCGGCAAATACAATAAAACCAACACGGTCGTTTTGTAATTTATCCACTAATCTTGAAATGGCTCTTTTAGATCTGTCCAAACGATTAGGTTGAATGTCTTCAGCCATCATACTATTTGAAACGTCAAGAGCAATCATTAATTCGATTCCTTTACGTTTTACTGTTTGAAGTTTGGAACCGAATTGAGGTCCTGCAATGGCAAAGATTAAAACAATTAATGCCAATAACAGAAAGTAGAACTTAATACCCGGACGCTTGAAGCTGACATTAGGCATTAAATCTTCTAAAAGTTCCATGTTTCCAAACTCTTCTAATGCTTTTTTACGTCGGTTGGTCAGCAATAAATGTATAAAGGCCAACACGGGTATCAGTACCAAAAGATAAAGAAATATGGGATGTTCAAACCGAAATATATCCATTTTTAATTCTTTAATTCATTAACAATTAAGGCAGATTACGGAAAACTGTATTGCGAAGGAATACCTCCAGTAGAAGGAATAAGCCAGCCAAAAGGGCAAACAGCAAATATTCTTCTTTGCGTTTAGTGTATTCTTTAACTTCTATACGCGTTTTCTCCATTTTGTCAATCTCGGCGTATATTTCTTTCAACTTCTCTTTGTTAGTTGCTCTGAAATATTGCCCACCTGTCATATCTGCTATATCCTGCAGAAGTTCTTCATCAATTTTAACTTCTACGTTCTGATATTTGGTTCCAAAAACCGTTTGCATAGGCATAGGTGCCATTCCTATGGTTCCAACACCTACTGTATATACACGAACACCAAATGTTTTTGCAATTTCGGCGGCGGTACGAGGAGCAATTTCTCCCCGGTTATTTTCACCATCCGACAAGAGTATGATCACCTTACTTTTGGCGTCACTGTCTTTAATACGCTGAACGGCGGTTGCCAGCCCCATGCCAATAGCCGTACCATCTTCCAACATACCAAATGTAATATCCTGCATTAGGTTATGTAGTACGGTATGATCGGTTGTTAAGGGACATTGGGTAAAACTTTCAGCAGCATAAATTACCATCCCTATTTTATCATTGGGTCTTCCCTTGATAAAATCAGTTGCTACATCTTTGGCTGCTTCCAAACGATTGGGTTTGAAGTCTTCAGCCATCATACTTCCCGAAATATCTAAGGCCATCATAATATCAATACCTTCAGTAATTTCGTTCCGGAAACTATTGCTCGATTGTGGACGAGCCAAAACAACAATTAATAAAATGATAGTGAGCATGCGGAAAGCAAACAGTGAATGGCGGAAATACACCTTTTTAGAGATTGGGGCCTTTGCAAATGCTTTGATACTTGATATTTGCAACGAGGCTTGCAATCCTTTTTGTTTCCATACATACCACGCTATATAAATTGGCACTATTAGCAGTAACCAGAAAAAATAGGGATGTAAAAATGTTATATCACTCATGATCCTGTTTTCTATTTATTAGTTACAGCTTCTTCGTTCTCTTCCTCTTCCTTCTGCAACATGGCTTCTTTCTCTTCTTCCAGCGACTTAACTTCTTCTCTTTTTGTTTGATTGATGAAGAAGTATGCATTAATCATATTTAAGTCGTTTTCATCAGGTAAAGGTTCGTACTTTGCAAATTTTACCAAATCGGCTGTTTTTAATATGGTATTCAGTTTCTCCAACGATTTTTTATCGATATCTTCAATTTCTTTGAATGAATCCAGTATCTCGTCGGAAGTTTGTTCCATGGTACTGAACTCATACCGATCTTCAATATAATGGCGTAAAGTATCTGTAACTCTCGAATAATAAGATTTTACCAAGTTACGTTGCCATAACTTTTCCTCCTTGATCTTATCCAACTCCTTAATGGCGATTTCATGCGGTGGTAATTGAGGCTCTTCTTTTTTGAAGATATTGGTTGGTACTTTTTTACCTGTCAGCTTCATTACTACAAGTGTGATGATTCCACCCAATACTATTATACCTAAAAACCATGGCCAGAATTTTAATAACTCCGAAATATGAAAAGGAGTATTCAAAGGCATTTTAATATCGGTAATACCTTTTTGAGGATCTACTTCTTCAAACGGATTTACCACCATTAACGAAAGATGATTGGTTTCGATCTTCTGTCCGAGCTTTTGACTAGCTTCCTCAAAAACAATAGGAGGAATGTAATGTAAACCACTATCGAAAGAAGTAATTGTAAAAGTCTGCTGAAGAAGCAAACGCTGATTCTCACGACTCAGTGTGTCTAGTTTACTGGCTTTTACAATTTCAATCTCTTTGATGATGGTGTCAGTCAACAGGGGGAAATCAACTTCCATATCGGCTGGTTGACTCATTTGTAATCGCAAATCAATCTGACCTCCAATAAAAATCAAAGTCGAATCCATTTCGGCTGATACCGTAATATTCTGAGCATTGTTAGTTTGAACAAAAGCTGTCAATCCAATTACCGCCAGTAGTATTCGGTATTTAATATTGAAAAATGTCAATTTAGCATTAACCATTATATTCTCTTTTTAAATAAAGCAATCAGTGCTTTAACATAGTCCTCGTCGGTTCTTACTGAAACATTGTCAACACCACATTTACTAAATAATGTTTTGGTTGATGCATCTGTATCGCGCCACCACTTAGAGTAGGCATCTCTAACCGCTCTGTTTGATGTATCGGCCCATTGATATTGGCCCGATTCAGCATCTTTTAGTTTAATTAAACCAATCGATGGAATTTCGGTTTCGCGTTTATCGTAAACTTTTAACGCCACTACATCGTGTTTTTGATTAGCAATTTTCAGAGCATCTTCAAAATTCTCATCCATAAAATCGGAGATGATAAATGCCGTACAACGTTTTTTAATGGCGTTGGTAAGGTATTTCAGTGCTTCTGATAAATTGGTTTCGCGATGTTCGGGAGTAAACGAAATCAGTTCACGAATAATATGCAGAATGTGCTTACGGCCTTTTTTAGGAGGGATGAACTTTTCAATTCGATCACTAAAAAAAACCACACCAATCTTATCGTTATTTTGAATAGCTGAAAAGGCTAAAACAGCAGCCATTTCGGTTATCACATTCTTTTTGTATTTATATGAAGTACCAAACTCGCGCGAACCCGAAACGTCAATCATCAATAGTACAGTTAACTCTCTTTCTTCTTCAAAAACCTTGATATAAGGGTGATTGAAACGAGCGGTAACATTCCAGTCGATATTTCTAATGTCGTCGCCATACTGATATTCGCGCACCTCACTAAAAGTCATACCACGACCTTTAAACGCCGAGTGGTACTCTCCGGCAAATATATTGCTGGATAAACCGCGCGTCTTTATCTCTATCTGACGAACTTTTTTTATGATATCCGTTGCTTCCAAGTTTCTTTTTTTTAACTGCTAGCCGCTAGCTGATAGCTATTAGCCAGGTAGGTTGTTGAAAATAAGCTATTACATAAATAGTCATTTGAGCTAGTAGCCAGAAGCTAGTAGCTAATGGCTAAACCTACGGTACTTCAACCTGGTTAAGGATTTCGCTGATAATCTCCACAGAAGTAATATTATTGGCTTCCGCTTCGTACGATAATCCTATACGGTGACGCATTACATCGTGACAAACAGCACGTACATCCTCTGGAATTACATAACCGCGACGTTTGATGAATGCATATGCTTTAGCAGCCATTGATAAGCTGATACTTGCACGAGGAGAGGCTCCGTAAGAGATCATATCTTTGAATTTCTCCATTCCGTATTGTTCAGGGAAACGAGTCGCAAAAATAATATCAACAATATATTTCTCGATCTTCTCGTCCATATATACTTCTTTCACCACGTTACGCGCACGGATGATGTCCTCTGGTTTAAGTATTGATGATGCAGTTGGGAATGTTTTCGCCAGATTATGACGAATAATCATTTGCTCTTCCTCTTTTTTAGGATAATCCAAAACAAGTTTCAGCATAAAACGGTCAACCTGAGCTTCAGGAAGTGGATAGGTACCTTCTTGTTCAATTGGGTTTTGAGTTGCCATTACCAGGAAAGGTTCCTCTAGCTTGAAAGTATTTTCACCGATGGTAACCTGACGTTCCTGCATTGCTTCTAGCAAGGCACTTTGTACTTTTGCAGGGGCACGGTTAATCTCATCGGCCAATACAAAGTTGGTGAAGATAGGACCTTGTTTTACAATGAATTCTTCTTTCTTCTGACTGTAAATCATTGTACCTAGTAAATCGGCAGGTAACAAGTCGGGTGTAAACTGTATACGAGAGAATTTAGCATCAACAATGGTTGCCAAAGTGTTGATGGCTAATGTTTTTGCCAATCCAGGAACACCTTCTAGCAAAATGTGCCCGTCGGACAATAAACCAATCAATAAACCTTCAACCAGGTGTTTCTGACCAACAATAACTTTGTTCATTTCAATGGTTAGCATGTCAACAAACGAACTCTCTTGTTGTATCTTCTCATTGATAGCTCTTATATCTACGTTTTGATCCATGATAAAATGGTTTTATTCTTAATTTTTTATTAATGTATGCTTCTTTTTGCGTTCTTCTTCAAAATAACAATATGTCAAGTGATTTCAGTATTCGAAAGTCGTTAAAATTTGTTAATATCAGAGGACTTTAACCTATTGTTAACGATTCTTATTTTTAGTGATACTGTTGGATTTTAACTTTTCAAACGTTCGAATTCGAACAAAAGTACTAGGTTTTTAAGATAGTTCACATAAAAAGTGATTTATAAATAATTAGTTTGAGATTGATTCAGGCTCTTAATTGGTCCTTTAAGGAAATATTAACACTTTTGTTGCGAATACTACTGTCACCTAATTATCCTTAGAAATTCAATAAAGTACCAAATGAAATATTTTAGTTTTCATACTCATTCTCATTTTTGTGATGGAAAAGCACATATGTCAGAAGTATGCAAAAAAGCAGCAGAACTTGGATTAAGCGCATTGGGCTTTTCCAGTCATGCCCCGGTTCCTTTTTCAACAAAATGGGCGATGAAGTTTGAAGATGCTATAGAATACCGAAAAGCTATTGCTCATTACAAGGATGAATATAAAAATCAGTTGGACATTTATGCAGCATTAGAAGCTGATTATATTCCATTGGGTAAATCAATTAACTATGATATATGGCGTCAAATGCTCGAACTCGATTATATTATTGGTTCGGTTCATTTAGTAATGAATCCAGAATTTCCTGATGATTTGTGGTTTTTAGACGGGCCATCGGAGAATTATGAAATAGGCATTAATGAGTGTTTTGGAGGAGATGTAAAAAAAGCTGTCAGGCAGTATTATCATCAGATACAGGAAATGGTAAGAACTCAGAAGCCGGATGTAATTGCTCATATGGATAAGGTGATAATGAATAATAAAGGGCGTTTTTTTAGGGAAGAGGATAAGTGGTATCAGGAATTGGTGGAGCAGACGCTACAGGTAATTGCCGATAGTAATACCATTATAGAGGTTAATACGAGAGGTATTTATCGAGGTAAGTATCATACTTTTTTTCCCAACGAGAAAATTATCAAACGATGTGTAGAATTGGATATTCCATTAACCATTTCGGTAGATGCTCATCATCCGGATGAGTTGAAGAAGGAGTTTGACCATGCAGTTAATGTTATAAAAGATCAGGGTGGTAATTCAATTTTGTATTTTAATCAAGGGCAGTGGGAACAATTACCAATTGATGGTGTTTAATAGCAAACTAAATAATTTAAGGCCAATGTTTGAAGAAAATGATTTTGTATGTCGCCATATGCGCATGACTAAAGCTGAAATAATTAAGGTAATCCGCGAAAAAAATATTACCTCGTTTGATGATTTACAGGATGAAACAGATGTGGCTACTATTTGTGGAAGCTGTGTGGCTGATATTGAGGAAATTCTGGAAGAAGAAATTGCGAAGCGAGACGCTTAAATATCCAATAACTACTAGCTTCTAGTAAACTTGCTAATAAAAAAGCTAATTACTAGAAGCTAATAGCTGGTAGCTTTATTAATCAATCATCAACAATGAGCTATCTCCATAACTCAAAAAGCGAAAATCATTATCGAGAGCGTATTGATATATATCTTTCCACTTCTGACCAACAATAGCACTTATTAATAGTAGTAAGGTACTTTGTGGTTGATGAAAGTTGGTTACCAAACCGTTAATCATTTTAAATTGATAGCCAGTTACAATAATAATTGATGTACGACCCGACAAGGTGTTGATTTTGTTATCGGTCATAAAACCCAGTAGGGCTTTTAATGCCTCAATACGACTATAAGTATTTTTTAGATTGTATGGATCCCATTGTTGTACACCTTTATCAATTGGAAGTTTTTCTAGAATTCTTACTCCATACCAATATAAACTTTCCAATGTGCGTACCGAAGTGGTTCCCACAGCAATAGTTGGGTTCGCATTATTAATAAGTGTTGTTAAGGACTGTTGAGTAATAACAAAATGCTCGGTATGCATGTCATGTTCGGCAATCTTCTCTGATTTTACCGGTTTGAAGGTGCCGGCTCCCACATGCAAAGTAATATTTAGCAACTTATGACCTTCATCCTGAAGATTGCTCAATATTTCATTAGTAAAATGTAAACCAGCAGTAGGGGCCGCTACTGAACCTTTGTGTTCGGAATATACGGTTTGGTATCGATCCAGATCAATCTCTTCTGTTTCACGATTTAAGTATGGAGGGATAGGGGTTAGACCAATGTTTTCGATGATCTCAGCAAAAGAATAAATAGAATTATCCCAGCTAAATACGATCGAATAGGCATCAGTGAGTTGTTCGCCTTTTTCAACAGTTATATTTATTTCTTCTCCATCAATGCTGATGGTCTTGGTTAAAGGATCGTTTTTCCATTTACGAGCGTTGCCCACTATGCATTTCCAGGTAGTTGTTTCACGACTATCGAATGCCATTTGTACTTCAATCGGACTAAGTGGCTCTAAACAAAAAATTTCAATTTCGGCGCCAGTAGCTTTCTTAAACTTTAGTCTGGCCTGAATAACTTTGGTGTTATTAAAAACCAACATAGCGTTGTCTGGCAATACCGATTTGATATTTGGAAATTGCTTCTGATTTATTGTGCCATTCCTGAAAACTAACAGTTTTGATAAATCACGGTTTTTAAGTGGGTATTTGGCAATGCGTTCATCAGGAAGGTTATAAGTGAATTCTTCAATAGCAATATCCGGCTTAATCATTTTTTCTTGTTTTTGAGGCCGCAAATTTAGTTAACTTTATGCGATTTTTAGAAACGATAATTGTAAAATACAGAGAATTGACTTTGAAATAAATACAACATCATCAAATTACTTAGATAAAAGTAATATTTAGTGTTTTTTGAAATTTAACAGAGAATCATCTTTCAATGAAACCAAAAGCCTCCGGGGCTTGAACGATATAAGTTAAGTTACAGTGGAAAGATTATTATTGTGAATTGTTTCAAATGTTCTCTCTCATTAAAAAATAGATCATGAAAGTAAAAGCAGGAGATATAGTACGTTTTTTAAATATTAGTGGAGGAGGAACAGTTTCTCGAGTAGAAGGCAAGCTGGCTTTTGTGGAGGATGAAGATGGTTTTGAAGTACCTGTAATGGTAAATGAGTTGGTGGTAATAAAAGACGAAAAGCCTTCAACACCGCAAGCTTCAGAACAAAGCGAGGAAGAAGTGGAAGAAGAATCCTATGAATATACCGAAGAGGAAGGTGGAGATGATGATCCAAAGTTTTACGTGGCTTTTCTTCCGGGAGAGAAGAAAGGAGTTGAATCGGGGCATTTGAGAATTCAATTGGTTAATGATAGTAATTACTTTGCCTATTACACCATTTCGAAGAAACAAAAAGACGAAACTTTGGAATTGCAATTCAATGGTTTAATTGAACCTAATACTAAGATAAGTCTGGATAAAAGGACGGTATTACAGCTTGATGATCGTATCTGGAAAGTATCCATCTTGATGTTTAAGAAAGGGAAAGCTTATAAAGAGTTACCAGCTGTTTCAACAGAGATAAAGATTAAAGCGGCTCGCTTTTTCAAAGAGAATAGCTTTGCAGATAACGATTATTATCACGAAAAAGCAGTGCTGTTACCTGTTATAAAAGGCGATTTTGAGAAAAAGTTAGAGCAATTAACTCAGAATGAGGTTGATCAGGTGCTTCGCGAAAAGGAGGCAAAACCAGTGCGAAAAAAATATGCCAAAAGAGATGAACCCGGTATTCTGGAAGTGGATTTGCATATTGATGAGTTGATTGATACGACAGCTGGATTGAGTAAAGGTGAGATATTGAATATACAAGTTGATAAGTTCAAGCAGGTTATGAAGGATAATGCTAAGTTTAAAGGTAAAAAGTTGGTGTTTATTCATGGTGTTGGAACAGGAACTTTAAAGAATGAAATTCGTCGTTTATTGGAGCGACAGTATAAACAACATAACTATCAGGATGCTTCTTTCCGTGAGTACGGCTATGGAGCCACCATGGTAATTATATAAAAGAACCCTAATAATAGGAGTTTTATTGAATTATGGATAAGTAATTAACGTACTTATCCATTTTTTGTATACTGCTAATTATGGAAAGTTATAGGAAATATTGTCGGATTTATTGTTGATGATTTATAATCTGCAAGCCTTTTCGTAGAAGGAATAATGGTAGTAGGTGAGTTTATTTACGCAGGGCCAGAATTAGCTGTTGTTAAATAAGAAACGATTAAAATACCTATTAACTTTATGATTGTTAAATCATACGTAGTGTATAGAATACTCTCTTTGCATTTTAGATTAATGGAAATATTTGATTATTTACATGTTTTACTTTAAACTTATATAGGATTTTGCTAGTTTTATTTAATCCTGTAACAGTTTTAGTTTATGAAAATCAATCCGGCTATTGTTTTATACAAACACTATTTCCTTTGTGTATTGGTGCTCTTGTATGCCGGAATAAGTAAGTTACATGCTAACGAATTTAATAATAGTATACATCAGCAATGGCACTTTAATCATTTATCAGCAGATGATGGTCTTTCAAATAACTATGTAAAAGCTATTAATCAGGATAAGTACGGATACATTTGGATTGCCACAACATTTGGGTTAAATAGGTTTAACGGATTAACTATTGATTGTTTTTATCATTCCGAAACAGATTCAACTTCTTTGGTTTCCAATTATATTTCTTCTCTTTTTATCGATTCAGATCAAACTCTTTGGATTGGAACGGATAAAGGACTTCAGCGCTTTAATTATCGATTACAGAATTTTATTTCGGAAACAATTCCTGACGGTCAAACAAAGCGTGAAGTATTTTGTGTTGCAGAGGATCATGATAAACAATTATTGGTTGGAACATCCAGCGGGCTGTATGCGAGGTCGTCTGATTCGAAAAAATTTCATAAAATTGAATTGAAGGATCATGGACTTCCCAATGATTCTATTTATCGTTTGCTTGTTGATGAAAATAATAATCTCTGGATTACTACCTATCAGACAGGATTATATTATTATAACAGACAAAAAAACATAATTACAGCTTATACACATCAAGCGTTGGATACAAATAGTTTGCCTGATGACTGGATTCATTATTTATATTTAGATAGAAATAATAATTTATGGATTGGAACATATAATACAGGATTTTGCCGGTTTAATAAGGTAGATAGCACTTTTACCCACTTCTTGATTGATCCCCAAGAGGAGTTTACAAAGCGTATTCGTACAATTTTTGAAGATAATAAAGGTCAGATGTATTTAGGTAGCCGGCGAGGCTTGTTTCTTTTTGATAAGGAATCTGGAATTTCAGAATTGTATGCTTTAGATGATCATGCTATCTCAAAATTAAGCCAAAACTCTGTCACTTGCAGTTTTGTTGATAAATATCAGAATGTTTGGTTGGGAACCCATTCAGGAGGAGTTACCTACTTTAATACACTACAAAATAAATTTAATCATATTAAATATGTAAAGAATGATTCTCGCTTTTTAAATACATTACTAGTTCATTGTTTTGCTAAATCCGGAAACAGGCTTTACATAGGGACTGAAAATGGAATTAATGTATTTGATAAAGAAAAAAAGAGATTTACGTATTGGCAAAATGATTTTTCAGATCCATTATCACTAAGTTATGATGATGTAAAAGATATTGCTATTGAATCGAAGGATTCGATATGGGTAGCAACTAACCGGGGAGGTTTGAATTTGTTAGATAGCAAAGGACGTTTAATAAAGCTTTACAAACACGTCTCAAATGATCCTAACTCATTGCCTTCTGATAAGATTTACAATGTGTTCATTGATTCCAGCAATACTTTATGGGTTGTATCTAATGAGGATTGGGATAGATCGAAATCGGTAGTCAGTAGATTTGATAGGGAAACCGGAAAGTTTATTCACTATCAAAGACCTTTCTTTATGGGGGTTGCTGAGTCTCCTTCCGGAGATTTATATGTTGGTGGATATTATGGCTTTTACCTATACGATAAGGCATCGGATAATTTCATCTCTTTTAATAGTGATACAAGTATATTTAGAACCGATGCTTTGTATATCGATTCAGAAAAGAATGTTTGGGTGGGAAGCTATAAAGGCTTAACGAAGTATGATGTTGATAAAAGGAAGTTTATCGATGTTTCAAAAGAGCTTAATCTCGGTGTTAAAGAAATTTATGGTATTACTGGGAATAAGAATACATTATGGGTTTCGTCAAATAATGGATTAATAAGATTGAAGGATATTAATCATCTTTCAGAAGATAAGGTGAGTATATTTATTGCTGAAGACGGTTTGCAAAGTCGTGATTTCAATTATAATGCCTGCTATCAGGATAGTAATGGTTATTGCTATTTTGGTGGTGATAATGGTTTTAATGTTTTCCATTCAGATAGTATATTATCCAATCCTTATCCACCAGAAATTTATTTAGCTTCAATTAATGTTGAAGGAAAAAAAGTTGTGTCTGGTTCTAAAATTTACGGTAGGATAGTGTTAAATCAATCTGTATATGAAACAAAAAATATTGATTTAAGCTATCGGGTACGTTCTTTTACATTGTTTTTTAATGTATTGCATTTTGCCAATGCCAAATCAAACCGGTATAAATATAAGTTCGATGGGAATAAGGATTGGAATTATGCCGACGCCACTAATAATTACATCACTTTTTGGAACCTTAAACCCGGATCACATAATTTAACAGTGTACGGTGTTAATTCTGATGGGAAAGAAAGTTTGCAACCTATTGATTTAACAATTACTGTGCATCCTCCGTTTTGGTATAGTACATGGTTCATAATTGTTGCTATTATATTCATTGCTCTGATGGTACTATTGTTAATCTATTTAAAAAATAGAAGGCTAATTCAGAAAAAGAATAAATTAGAAAAAGTAGTTGCCATAAAAACTAAGGAACTAATGTTGCGAAACGAGGAACTTAGCAAGCAAAAGGAGGAGATTGAAGAGCAAAAAGAAGAAATAATTAATCAAAGAGATGTCATTTTCGAGAATAATAAATTATTGGAGAAATATGCTAATGATTTAGAAAGAAGTGTAGCAGAGAGAACTGCTGAGCTCAATAAAGCAAAAGTTAAAGCAGAGGAAAGTGATCGATTAAAAACTTCTTTTCTTAAAAATATAAGTCACGAAGTACGTACTCCACTAAATGCAATTATGGGCTTTATTAATGTAATCGGTGATGATTTAACCAATCCTGATAATCGAAAATTCTTTGAGGTAATTAAATCAAGCGGATATACGTTAATGAAGACTGTTGAAGATGTAATTGATTACGCTAAAATTGAAACAGATGCCATCAATGTATTTATTGAAAAAACATCCATTGAACAAATATTGAATGAGCTATTTGAATATTACCAGGTTGAAATATCCCGAAATAATGTTGAATACAATCAAACAGTTGAGTTGAAAATTGAGCATCTTGTTGATGGTTTTAGCGATCATACCTTTACCGATAGAGATCGGTTGAAGCAAATATTGGATAACCTGCTCAATAATGCGGTTAAATTTACCCATCAGGGCCAAATTATTTTTGGTGTATCCTATTCATCAAGTTGGCATGTTGGTTTTTATGTGAAGGATACGGGTATTGGTATTGAAAAAGTGGATCAGGATAAAATTTTTGATCGGTTTCGAAAAATTGAAGAAAAATCACAAAACCTATACAGAGGTGGTGGATTAGGTTTAGCTATATCAAAATACCTTGTTGAATTATTGGGAGGAACTATAGAGGTTGAGTCTGTTGTAAATGAGGGGAGTACTTTTAGCTTTACAGTTAAAAATTTACATCGGATAAACAATAAGCAGAATTCTTTGTATTCAAAATCAGGCAAGTAGATATTAGTTATTGGTTCGTTTGGGATATCTCTCAAAAGACATTTAGTTTTAAACGGTGTTCAAAACAATCATATGAAGTTAGGACTAAGTAAAAAACAAGGGAAGTTTATTGGT
This sequence comes from Carboxylicivirga linearis, assembly GCF_018271995.1. GTDB lineage: Bacteria > Bacteroidota > Bacteroidia > Bacteroidales > Marinilabiliaceae > Carboxylicivirga > Carboxylicivirga linearis. The sequence goes on along the minus strand of NZ_JAGUCO010000002.1, from coordinate 527,983 downwards.
GATATAATTGATCAATGGCACGAAACGGGTGTTATCAATGATGACACTAAAAAGCAATTGGAAGATAGTATAGAAGTTCGCTCGTTTGAATGGAAGAAATTAGCAGAATATTCGTTCTGGATTGCAATGATTTGTGTGGTGATTGCCTTTGCAGCCATGTTTGCCGATAAGTTTTTAATTGATTTAGTAGAAAAACTATTTTCATCGTCTAATTTCACATTAAGCATTGTTTTTGCCATTACAGCTGCAGTAGTTTATTATTGGGCTTATAAGCGTAGTCGGAAGTATCCGAATAAGATTTACAGTAACGAGTTTATTCTGATAATGGCTGTTTTATCAACAGCTACTTCCATTGGTTATTTGGGAATGGCTTTAGATAATGGAAGTGGGCATTTTTCAATTTTGCTATTGATTGCTGCCTGTATATATGGTGTTATAGGCTTATTATTTCCTTCTGTTTTAGTTTGGATTTTTGCTATTCTGTCGTTGGGCGCGTGGTTTGGAACCGAAACAGGCTATGTGTCGGGTTGGGGTGCATATTATTTGGGAATGAATTATCCACTTCGTTTTGTGCTATTTGGGCTTATACTAACTGGTATGAGCTTTCTATTCAATAACATTGTTTTTTTGAAGAAGTTTCAACAAAGCACCTACGTTCTTGGCCTTCTATATCTATTTATCTCATTGTGGATGATGTCTATCTTTGGTAATTATGGTAATTTCGATGACTGGTTTGAAACTAAGCAAATCCATTTGATTGGATATGGCATTATTTTTGGTATAGTTGCTTTGTTAGCCATCTGGTGGGGATTGAAGCAAGATGATTATACCAGTCGTAGCTTTGGTTTGACATTCTTATTTATTAATCTTTATACCAGATATTTCGAATTTTTCTGGGATGCCTTGCATAAGGCGATCTTCTTTTTGATTCTGGCAGCTACATTTTGGTTAATTGGTAACAATGCCGAAAAAATCTGGAATCTTAAGTTTTTAAACAGAAATTTCTCTGCTGACAAGTAAGAATGTATCAACTCATAAATATGTTAATGTAAATTAATCATATTATATGTAGGAGTTGTTCTTTTATCAATTTATGAGTTGCAATTGAGTGTGTAAATTAATATTAAAATACATTAAATACTTGATGTGTTAACTAGTATAAACCATAAGGATTAAAATATTGTTTATATTCGCCGTTGACCTCTCTTAAATTTTATGTAATCAAAATTGATTTTTAATTAGAAACACAGTTTCTTTTATCTTTTTAAATCTAACTGTTAATGATTCTAACTGCATTATTATTGGCCTTTTTATCAGCTTTGTTGCCATTTTTGTTTTCAAAGCTCGAAAAAGTGCAAGGATGGTTGGTCGCGTTAATTCCTGCGATATTGTTGGCTGCATTTGCTTCATTAGATGTGCTTAATCAAAGTACTATATTGGAGAGTACTTCTTGGTTGCCTGAACTTGGCTTGAATATCAATTTCTATATTGATGGATTAAGTTCACTATTCATCTATCTGGTTTTAGGTATGGGTATTTTCGTCTTCGCCTATGCTAATGGATACATGAAAAGTTACAGCGGCAAATCGAAGTTCTACAGTTTTCTGGTACTTTTTATGGCGGCCATGTTGGGTTTAGTAAGTGCTGGAAATATGATTTTGTTATTCATATTCTGGGAGCTGACCAGTATTTCATCCTTTTTATTAATTAGCTTTTTTCATGATAAGGAAAACTCGCGAAAGTCAGCTTTGCAGGCTCTATTGATCACAGGCGTAGGAGGGCTAGCACTATTAGGAGGTTTTGTTATTATTGGTTCCGTTGTTGGAAGCTACGAAATACAAGACTGGATAGATAACGCAGAGTTAATCCGTTCGAGTGGTTATTCAACGGTGGCTCTGATATTGATAATATTAGGCGCTTTTACAAAATCGGCTCAGTTTCCTTTTCACTTTTGGTTACCCAATGCTATGGCGGCACCAACGCCGGTTAGTGCTTATCTGCACTCGGCAACGATGGTAAAAGCTGGTGTGTATCTGTTAATGCGTCTGGGGCCTGTTTTTGGACCTACAGACATGTGGCAATTTACACTGCCTTTATTCGGTAGTATCACCTTTTTATTAGGAGCCTTCTTTGCAACTGTTCAAACCGACTTAAAAAGAATATTTGCTTATACAACAGTTAGTTCGTTGGGTGCTTTGGTAATGTTAATTGGTATTGATACCGATTTATCAATTCTGGCAGCATTGATGTTTTTATTGGTTCACTCATTATATAAAGGGGCCTTATTTATGTTGGCGGGTATTATTGATAAAAGAGTAGGTACACGCGATATTCGATTATTGGGTGGATTATGGAGGAAAATGCCTGTTGTAACGGTTATTACTGTTCTGGTACTTACCTCAATGGCGGGCGTGCCACCTCTTATTGGTTTCCTTGGTAAGGAGATGATTTACGAAGCCAAACTGCAAGTGCCAGAAGCGGCCCCTTATATGACTACGTTTAGTGTGTTGGGTAATATATTTATGGTATTTGTATCTATTTATGTGGCCTATAGGGTTTTCTTCCGAACACAAATACAATGGCCTAAAGAACCAACCCGAGCTGGAATCTCAAAAGTATTTGGCCCATTTTTATTGGCAACCTTCAGCTTGCTTTTTGGTATTCTTCCGCAACGATATATTCAACCTTATTTACAATTGGCCATTGATTCTGTAAGACCCGAAGATATCAAGCTGTCCATTCATTTATGGCATGGTTTCAACCTTGTATTAATACTGAGCATTATTACGGTAATGGCCGGAGTATTGCTTTTTGTATTTCGTAAAAAAACAATTCTTCTTTTTACATGGGTTTATGAAAGCATATTCAGTGTTCATTTCTCAGATAAGTTTTTTAAGGGAATTGATAATTTTATGAAGGTAAATAAGAAGAAAGCTGATGTGGTTCAGCATGGTTACCAACGCTTTTATCTGGCTACCATCTTCTCTGTTGCTGCACTATTCTTATGGTATATTATTGTACAAACCTGGGGGCAGCCATCTGTAGTTGATTTCGATTCATTGTCGTGGGTGTTAGCCGTTATTAGTGCAATTATTGTGGTTCTTTCATTTATGTCATTGCCTTCAACGTTACGCAGAATATCAGTTATTACAATTATTGGTGGTGTAGGATATGGAATATCGGCAATCTATTTGATGTATGGAGCAATTGATCTGGCTATTACTCAATTCTTGGTTGATTCGTTGACAGTTGTTTTGCTGGTGCTGGTGTTACCTAAGCTTCCTAAGCTGGTGATTTATACCAAAACCAAAGGAGCCATTAAAGATTTGCTGATTGCCGGGGCATTTGGTTCGGCTATGGGGATCATTGCTTTTACAGCTGCAACCAATCCCGATGTTGATAAGATCTCAGAATATTTTAAGGAGTTTTCGTTGAGCGTGGCTCATGGAAAGAATATTGTAAATGTTATCCTGGTTGATTTCAGGGGTATTGATACAATGGGCGAAATAACAGTTTTGGTATTGGCTTCATTGGGTATTTATTCATTATTAAAAATTAAATAAGCACGATAATATGAATGCAATCTTATTACAATTAGCAGCCAGAGTTATCCGTGTGGTAATGATTATAGCTTCGGTATTTGTTTTATTCCGGGGGCACAACCAACCAGGTGGAGGTTTCATTGGCGGATTGCTAGCTGGAGGAGGAATCGTAGTGTATGTAATAGCCTTTTATAATCATCCTTTATTATCAAAAACATTGCGTGCTTTAGCACCCATGCGGGTTATTGGTTTGATTCTTGCCTTAGGTAGCGGAATTCTGGGGGTGTTGTTTGGCGAAAGCTTTCTACATGCCTTATGGTGGAAAATTGAGCTGCCATTGATTGGAGCTATTGACATTAGTACTCCGCTTATTTTTGATGTAGGAGTGTATTTTGCAGTTATTGGCGTAATGGTGATGGTAATACTTTTATTGATGGAGGACAGAAAATGGAGTTAATATTATCTATTGTAATAGGTGTTTTGTATACCGTTGGTGTATTCTTTCTGTTGCGCCGTAGTATGATTAGAATAATACTGGGGGTGTTGTTTTTAGGCAATGCCACTAACTTATTAATATTTGTAGCATCAGGAGTAACTCCCGATGCTCAACCATCGTTTTTATCATCTTCAACCGAAGCAGCTTCATCAAATATGGCTGATCCAATGCCGCAGGCTTTGATTTTAACAGCAATTGTAATCAGCTTTGGTGTTGTTGCTTATTTGCTTACACTCTTGAGAAAAACACACGAGATTACGGGTGAAGAGGATATGGATCAGTTAAAGTAAGGTTTAAAAATTGTAGCGTTTTAATATGATTGTATTTGCACCTATTATAATTCCATTATTATTTATTATTCTATCACTTTCCTTAAACAAGGCTTCTAATGCGGCTCAGCGAATCGTATTTATGGCGGGTAATATTATTACCATTGGAGTAGGAGTGACCATTTTGGCTACTGTTTTGTCTGAAGGAATGATTGTGGCTCAGGCCGGGGCCTGGGAGGCTCCTTACGGTATTACCTTGGTGGCCGATACCTTTTCGGGAATTATGCTAACACTAACATCGCTTACCGTTGGTGTGGTTAGTTTGTATTCTTTGGCTTGGAAAGAAGATAATTTGAATACATCGGTCTTTTATGCTCTGATCTTTGGACTTCAGATGGGAATGAACGGCGCCTTTGTGGCGGGTGATTTATTCAATCTGTACGTATGGTTCGAAGTAATGCTGATTTCATCTTTTGTATTAATCTCATATGGAAGTGGTAAAGTTCAGCTAAAAGGAACTTTGAAGTATGTTACCATGAATTTGGTATCATCGTTTTTCTTTGTGGCTGGTATTGCTGTGTTATATGGTGAAGTTGGTACTTTAAATATGGCAGATCTGGCTTATCGTGTCCGGGAAATGGGAAGTGAGTTAAATATCTTTGCTCCATCAGCACTTATATTAATGGGATTTGCAGTTAAATCTGCTATTTTTCCATTCTACTTTTGGTTACCCGATTCATATCATACTCCACCGTTGCCTGTTTCAGCATTATTCTCAGGTACTCTGACCAAAGTAGGAGTATATTCAATGATCCGATTCTTTTCATTGATTCATGTAGAAGGAGATGTGTTTTATAACCAACTGTTTTTGTTTGTCGCATCAGCTACCATGATATCAGGCGTATTAATGGCAACTTCGCAATTTGAAGTACGTCGTTTATTAAGCTTTCATATTGTATCGCAGATTGGATATATGATTCTGGGACTTGGGTTATTTACCAAGTTGGCCCTTACAGGTGCTGTGTTTTATATCATTGGTCATTGTGTAGTAAAAACCAATTTGTTTCTGCTGAGTGGTATAGGTTATAAATACACCGGTACCTTTGATTTAAAGAAAAGTGGTGGTTTGATCAAGAAAAGTCCGTTTGTGGCTATCTTGTTTTTTATCTCCGCAATGGCCTTGGTCGGCATTCCTCCTTTATCCGGTTTCTTTGGTAAATTTATGTTGATAAAAGCGGGGATTGAATCCAAAGAATTTATTCATGTTGCCAGTGCTTTAGCCGTGAGTTTTCTAACATTATTCTCTATGATAAAAATCTGGAACGAAGCGTATGCGAAAGATCTTCCGCAATCTGTTTTAGAGAATGGTTTTAAATGGGGCAGACCATCCAATCAATTAATTGTGAGTTCTGTTATTCTCGTGGTAGTTACACTTGGTTTAACAGTTGGAAGTAAGTTTATTATTGATGTATGTAGTACTGCCGCCGATCAGTTATTGGATATTGATGGATATGTTAAAACGGTATTAAAAAAGTAAGCTATGATGAGAGTGTTTTATTTCATATTATTTGTTCCATATTATCTTGGAATGTTGATTAAGTCAAACTTCATTATAGCGAAATCTATAGTTGGCTCATTAGATCGTTGCAATCCTCCCGGTATTATTGCAGTTGATATTGAGCTGGAATCAAAAGTGGGTATTCTGGCTTTGGTTAATGCAATAACAATGACACCTGGTACTTTATCGCTCGATATTTCTGAAGATAGAAAGAAACTTTACATACATGGGATGCACATCGAAAGTCGAGAGAGCTTTATAGCTGATATTAAGAAGTTGGAAAAACGTATAAAACGATTTTTAAAATGATAGCAACAGCTGTACCTTATATAATTGGTGTTTTACTGCTGGCTCTGATTTTAGTTGTAATCAGGCTGGTGAAAGGACCATCAACACCCGATCGCATAATTTCATTGGATATGATTGGGTCGATACTAATAGGTATAATTATTTGCCTTGGTATATTAAAAAACAACAGTATTTATCTGGATGTGGTTTTAATTATCTCACTCATCCTGTTTATGGGAACTGTGGGTATGTCGAAATATTTAACTGAAAACGATACTAATGATGGAAATAGCGATCATAATCATACTGGCTCTAGGTAGTTTATTAATGCTTTTGGGAGCAATTGGTTTAATTCGCTTCCCCGATATTTTTATGCGGATGCATGCAGCAACAAAGGCCCCTTCATTGGGTGCGATGTTGATGCTTTTAGGCTTTGTGTTGTATTTCACAACTTGGGCAATTGTTGTCAAAGCCATATTAATCATTGTATTTATTTTTATTACCACACCTGTTGCTTCGCATGCTATTGGTGCAACAGCGCATCATTTAAAAATCAAAAAGTGGGATCGAATGAAGATCGATGATTTGGAAGAGGATAAGAATAAATAATTCTTTGCCAAAGCTTATTTCTAAAATGATTAACCTTTCGCTGTGAAGTGCTTGTAAAACCACTATCTTTGCACAAATTTTTTGCGAATGGTATCGATTAATCAGTTGACAGTTGATTTTGGAGGTTTTAAGTTGTTTGAGGATGTTTCGTTCTTGATTAATCCTAAAGACCGTATTGGTTTGATTGGAAAAAACGGAGCAGGTAAATCAACTTTGCTTAAAATTATTGCGGGACATATGGAACCTTCTTCAGGATTGGTGACTAAACCGCGTGATTTTAAGATTGGTTATTTGCCTCAGCATATGAATTATACCGATACCCGTAATGTGATGGACGAGGTGGAACAAGCTTTTTCGGAGATTAAAGATCTTGAGAGAGAGATTGAATCTATTAATCAGGAAATTGCTGAACGTACCGACTACGAATCGGAATCATATATGAAATTGCTCGATCGTTTAAACGAGAAGACTGAGCGTTTTAACTTAATGGGAGGAGCGAATCATACCGGATTGATTGAATCAACTTTAAAAGGTTTAGGATTTGAACAGTCAGATTTTAGTCGTAATACGGGTGAGTTTAGTGGTGGTTGGCGTATGCGAATAGAGCTGGCTAAAATTCTTCTGGAGCAACCTGATATTTTTCTTTTGGATGAGCCTACCAACCATCTGGACATTGATTCTATTCAATGGCTGGAAGATTTTCTAAAAACCTATAGTGGAGCGGTTGTTCTTATTTCGCACGATAAGGCATTCTTAGATAATATTACCAAGCGTAGTATAGAGATATCACTGGGGCGTATTTATGATTATAAAGCCAACTATTCGCGCTTTATGGAGTTGCGTCAGGAGAGGAGAGAGCAGCAGCTGAATGCCTATAAGAATCAACAGAAAAAGATTGAAGATACAGAGAAGTTTATTGAGCGTTTTCGCTACAAAGCTACCAAATCAGTTCAGGTACAATCGCGTATTAAGCAACTCGAAAAGATTGATAGGATAGAGGTGGATGAGTTTGATAAGGCTGCCTTAAATATAAAGTTCCCTGCGGCACCACGGTCAGGTACGGTTGTTGTTAAAGCTGATAAACTTTCCAAATCGTATGGCGATTTATTGGTGTTGGATGAGATTGATATGTCTATTGAAAGAGGTGAGAAAATTGCATTTGTTGGGCGTAATGGTGAAGGTAAAACCACCATGGCACGTATCATTATGAATGAATTGGCTCATCAGGGTAAAATGGACTTGGGACATAATGTGAAGATTGGTTATTTTGCCCAGGATCAGGCGGAGCGCTTAGATGATAGTCATACCATATTCGAAACCATTGATTTGGTTGCTGTGGGCGATATACGAACTAAAATACGTGATTTGCTTGGAGCGTTCATGTTTAGTGGTGAAACGGTTGATAAAAAAGTAAGTGTTTTATCCGGAGGTGAACGTACGCGTTTAGCAATGGTTAAGTTGTTGTTAGAACCTGTTAACTTACTAATCCTCGATGAGCCAACAAACCACTTGGATATGCGCTCTAAAGATATATTAAAAGATGCATTGCGCGACTTTGAAGGAACGGTAATTCTGGTATCTCACGATCGCGAATTTTTAGATGGTTTGGTCGATAAGGTATTTGAGTTTCGTCATCATAAGGTTAAAGAATACCTGGGAGGTATATATTATTTCCTTGAAAAGAAAAAGCTGGAAAATCTGAATGATTTAAATATAAAATCTGCTGATGTATCACCAAAGGAAGAAGTTAAAGCTGCATCAACATCTAAACTTTCTTATGAAGAACGAAAAGAGTTAAGTAAGAAGGTTAAAAAAGCAGAACGAATGGTGGCTGATTTTGAGTCGGGAATTGCTAAAATGGAAGCTACGTTAGAAGAACTGACAGAAGCCATCAGTAAGCCTGAAAATGCGGGTGATGAACAGATGTTTAAAGATTATCATCAGGCAGAAAAAGAGCTTGAAAAGCAAATGGAAGACTGGGAAAATGCTCAACTTGAATTAGAAGAATTACAGGAACAAAAGAATAAACTGGATTAAATTATGGCAAAAGATCAAATGGTGTTTGGTATACGTGCGGTTATTGAGGCAATTGCTGCAGGTAAGGAAGTAGATAAGGTTTTTATTAAAAAAGGATTGCAGGGTGATCTTTTTCAGGAATTTTTAGATGAAGTAAAAGCTAATAATGTTCCATTTCAGTTTGTTCCAATCGAAAAATTAAATCGTATAACCCGTAAAAATCACCAGGGGGTAATTGCTTTTATTTCACCGGTAGTTTATCAGGATGCTGAACAACTAATTCAAATGTTATACGATGAAGGTAAAGAACCTTTTGTATTGGTTTTAGATCAGTTAACCGATGTTAGAAATTTTGGTGCCATTGCCAGAACGGCCGAATGTGTTGGTATTGATGCTATAATTATAACAGATAAAGGTGGAGCTCCAATAAACGCTGATGCCATAAAAACATCTGCCGGAGCATTACATACCGTGCCAGTATGTCGAACATCAAGCCTGTTTAAAACAGTAGAATATTTAAAAAATAGCGGTTTAAAACTAGTGGCTGCTACCGAAAAAGGAGCGCAAGACTATGATAAATTAGACTATTCAGGACCTGTGGCATTAATTATGGGATCTGAAGATACTGGTATATCAAATCAGATATTGAAAATAGTTGATTATAAAAGTTGTATACCACTTAAAGGTGAGATTAAGTCGTTAAATGTATCGGTTGCAGCGGGAGTTTTAATGTATGAAATCCTTAAGTGGAGGAAATAAAATTTTATAAACAAGTAAATTTACCTGTAAATACACGGAAATAGGCAAGTTTATACGGTGTTTTTGGTGTAAGGTTTCATTAATTTTATCATCAGAAATTTGTTTTTTCTCATAATGTTTCTAAATTCGAAAGGTTTTGCGATGAGGAAAATCATATTTTTTAATCAAAAACATCGTTTATGATCCACAAGGAAAGAGTCCTGAAAGCATTGAATAACGAGCAACCCGACAGGGTACCGTTTTTCTATTGGGACGTACCCGAATTTGGTGTTAAGTTGATGAAACACCTGGGGTTAGAAAATCGTGATCAATTACTCGAATATTTAGATGTTGATTTTCGATGGGTGGAACCAGACTATGTTGGCGAACAGTTAATTAAAGAAGACGGAAAGAAGAAGGTTGATATATGGGGCGTTGGATATTCAAAAGTCAAAAATGGTGATTTTGAATATTGGGAAGCTACCAATTTTCCTTTAAAAGGAATAACCGATCCTTCTGTTCTTGAAGATTATAATTGGCCAACAACGAATTTGTTTGATTTCACAACTTTAACATCTAAAGTTGAAAAGTACAAAGACTATGCAATAATGACCGCTCCCGGTTATTCATCGCCTGGTCTTTTTCGTATTATCCAGCGTTTGTTGGGACGAGAAGCTTTCTTGGATGTAATTATGTATCATCCAAAATTTTTCGAGAAATTATCGCAAAAGATTGTTGGTTTCTATACTGATTTTATCGCCGAATTTTTTGATAATGGAGGTGATAAAATAGATTTTATTCGTATTGCTGATGACTTTGGAACACAGAGTGGACTGGCAATTAGTAATGATATCTGGGAGCAATATTGTAAACCTGCAATTGAGGCGTATACCGAAATACCAAAACAACACGGTGTTCGGTTTTACATGCATTCCTGCGGAGGAGTGCGTAAACTATTACCTGAATTTATAAGCTTGGGAGCAAGCATACTCGATCCTATTCAAACCCGTGCTTTTGGTATGGAGCCGTTAGGGTTAAAAGAAGATTTTGGTAATTACATTACTTTTTGTGGTGCCCTTGACGAAGAATTGCTCTTGAGAGGGGGAACACCTAAAGAAGTAAAAGATGGTGTAAAACATCTTTTGGATATGATGGCTCCAAAAGGAGGTTTTGTGTTAGGACCCTCACATAAACTTAAAGTTGAAACACCGGTAGAAAATGTGGTTGCAATGTATGAAGCAGCCAAAGAATGGTCCTATTAGTCATTGAATAATCGCATAACACAGCCTTATCTCTTATTTAAGAGGTAAGGCTTTTTTATTTGACATCACTAGAAATATTGTTTTTAATGTATTAGATTCGTATTCTGTTAAATTAATACCTATACGTTATGAAGAAACTAGTTTTGGTTTTTGCCTTAATGGCCTTTTCGTTGGTGAGTTTTGCTCAACTTCGTTATAATTTAGAAATTGGTGAAAAGTATGGCCTGAAGCAATTAACCATTCAAGACATTACCCAAACCGTTCAGGGGATGACTCAGAATATTAAAAATACCATTGGAGGTGACCTTTTATTTACCATTAAATCGAAAGACGGAAATGTTTATACAAGTGATTTTGTATTTGCTAGTCTGATTTTTAAGATGGAGAGTCCAATGTTTTCGATGGGATATGATTCGAATGATTCAAACCAGGAAGAAAATGAGATGACTAAACTTTTCAAATCTATTGTTGGATATTCATTTACCATGAAATTTAATGATAAAGGAGAGATTCTTGAAGTAGATGGTTTTGAAAAGTTAATGGAAAAAGTCAAAGCTGAATCTGGAGGTCAGGCATCCGGACCGATACAAGAAAGTTTAAAAAGTCAGTTTAGCGATGAGAGTATGAAGCAAAGTCTGGCTTCTATGCTTATAGTTTACCCCGATGGAAAACCAAAAACGGGTTTAAGCTGGAATACTACCATTGAACAAAGTGGAGCAATGCCATTGATTAGCAAGTATAACTATAAAATATCTTCAGCTAACTCATCAGTAGTTGAGATGGAAGGTGCGGGTACTATGGCAACTAAAGAGGGATTCTCTCAGGAAAGAATGGGTATGACTCAGCACTTTGATTTAAAAGGAGATGTTACCATGAATGCTAAGATTAATGCCAAAACAGGTTGGCCAATTACTATTAAACAAACTCAGGATTTGTCAGGTAATGTTTCGATTGAATCAGCTCAATTACCTGCTCCAATGGAAATGCCAATGTCAATAAAAGGCGAATCAACTTTTAGTGAATTTTAATGATCTAATTAAAAGATATGTGAAAAGGGGCTGAATTTCAGCCCCTTTTTTATTCTTTTCCTTTTTTCCAGTTTTCTTTACTAATTAAGTCACCTGCTTTGGTGTAGTATTTCCATTTACCATGACGTAAGCCGTTTTTATATTTGCCTTCAATTTTTAATTGACCATTTCTGTAATAATAGTAGGCATTACCATCAAATAAACCCTCATCCAGTTCCAGTTCTGCCTTCTTACGACCATTACTATAATATTCAATGTAGTCTCCATCAATTACATCATCATTGAAATTCACCTCAGCTTTAACTGTGTGTTCCTTATCATCAAAATAAAAAATGGCTGTACCGTCTACTTTACCTTCATCATAGGGAATAGCCGATGAAATATTGCTGGAGAAATAATAATTGCGCCATAAATCCTCCGGTATGCTATCTCGCATTTCGCCTTCATGAATTAAAACACTGTCTTGTACTTTTTCGGGATGGGATACATAATAATTAACGTGTCCTTCATTCCAAGGGAAAGTTTCGTCCAAACGCATCTTAAACCGGAGTTCCCGGTACTCATCAATATAAAGATCTTCAGCCGCGCTTTGCATGGCTTCCAGTTCTTCGTAGAGCATGGCACTTTCATCGTGTTGAGCTAATAATATTGTTTCAAACATATTGCCGTTTGCATTTAGTTGCCAGCCTATATTTGCAAAGTTTATCAACAGGTTTTTATTTTTCTTCAAGCTTCTTTTTGAACTGGCATCGCTGTAATAGTATAGATGCTGGTATACTTTTGGCATTTGAACAAACAATGAAAAATTACTTTTCTCATCAAACTGTTCAAAAAAGGATTTGAATGAAGGAGTGCGAGCTATTGTATTTCCTACCAGGTAATCATCAATCATATTCATTAAAGAATTTACTGAGTTGGAAAAAACTACATAGTTGTCGATATACGAAAAATATGGTTTCTCCATTCCCTGCATCAACTTACCAAAAAACAGTTTAAAGAATCCTTTCATCTGCAGTTTATGAATGTCATGATTTCGATAGGTGACCTGGTCAAATTTAACAGGAGTTCGTTTTTTAATGTGCTTTAGTAAAGTTTCCATATGCACTTTGGCCTCATCAATATTATTGGCTTTTACTGCTAGTAAAGCATCCAGTTCGCGTGCGTTACTTTGAGGTTGTAATTTGGCTAGGGCAAATTCACCTGACATCCACGAAAATAAAACGTCGTTAAAGTTAAGATCAAGCCAGTTCTCAGTCATTTTAATGCCAGAAACGTAGCTGTTATAATTTATTGAATCAACCAGTTTATATTGTTCTAACAAGTCATTATAGAATAGTTGAAAATTAGTGGTGTTGATCGACATAAACAAAGCTGTTTCAGAAGGTAGAATATTCTGAACCTCCAGTTTACCTGCATCAGCCTTTACCAAAGCATTTGCGATGGATGGTATTGAATCGAAATAGTTGGTGTACCCTGACAGGCTGATGTTTTCGTCTTTTAATTGAGTAATAAGTGATGAATAGGCCAGTATCTGACTGACACTCTCTAATGATTCTTTTAATTCTGGAGCAATACTACCTGCAAAAACGGGTAATTGCGAATAATTGATATAGAAGTCAATCATTCCTGCAGAAGTTTCGTTTTGTACTTCTAAAAACTCCTGACTATTAAACCATTCTTTGGAATTAATCGCTGTTACTGTCTGGTCGAGAAGTTTGCCGGAAAGCGAGCCTATTAGCAGGTTTTCGTGAATGCATAAATGAATAATATCTTTGGGTTGATCGTAACAGACGCTATAAACAGATGTGCTGTCAACCAATCTCTCTTTTAACTCATAATTCATTAATGAAGCCAGTTTGGGCAGAACCGATAATTTTCCATATTTACCTATGTCAACAGCAAATACGGTTTCAAAATCTTTGTCATTCAGCATTTGAACAGATAGAGCCAGTGGCCGATCTTTAAAAACGCTGCGCACAAATGGATTTTCAACCATTAATGAATCAAAATACATCATATTAGCTTCGTATTCATCAAAGTATTCTGCTTCAATCATACTTTCCCATAAATCACTCTTTTTAATCTCGCGCCAGGCCGATGTGAGGTTTTGAGTTTCTATAACTATAACCGATTCGGGACGCATAGCTTGCAACGGCTTAAGTTTTTCAACTTTTATAAATTGTAAATAAATAACGAAGGCGATGATACCTAAAGCCAAAATGCCCAGAAGCCAGAGTGTGTACTTAACTAATTTCATTCTTTTTTATGCAAGATTACCCTTGTCGAGAATCGTTTGTCGACAGTGTGAGTAAAGGTTTACATAAATAAAACATTTTTCTTTGTAAATCTGAGCTAATTCAAAAGGAAAACTAATTATTTAGAGTCTGTCTATAAAGTCTGCTGTTAAAGTTGTGTTTATACTCAAAATGGTTATTTATATCAGTTAACTCACATTCTTAGTACTTCATAAGGCTAGATATCGAATTTTCTATTCCAACCCCTAGATGTGAAGGATTGGCGCTATTTAGAATGAATTGGTTTAAAACGTTTTTGTAAAGAAGTTTTTGAAAGCCTATTTTTGCGAAAATTTTTTCGAATGTATTCAGGCAATATCACAAAATTATATCTGATAAAAATTGCGAAATGGTTTATGCTAACCATGCCTATTTTAATGCTGTTTTATCAGGACTTAGGCTTTACGGTGGAAGAATCGTTTCAGCTGAAGGCTATTTATAGTATTGCCATTGTAATATTTGAAATACCATCGGGGTATGCCGCTGATGTTCTCGGACGTAAACGGACTCTTATTATTGGCAGTATATTGGGTACTGTTGGATTTGCAATTTATTCCTTATCAAGTGGATTTTACGCTTTTGTGGCGGCCGAGTTAATACTGGGAATAGGGCAGAGTTTTATTAGTGGTGCCGATTCTGCATTGTTATACGATAGTCTTAAGGCTGACGGCCGTGAGAAGGACTATTTAAAGTACGAGGGGCGAAACTTTTCGGTGGGAAATTTTAGCGAGGCCATTGCCGGTTTTATGGGAGGAGCATTGGCCGAGTGGAGTCTTCGAATGCCTTTTGTTTTTCAAACAGGTATTGCATTTATAGCTGTTCCGGCTGCTTTTTTATTGATAGAACCTCAATTGTATACCCGCACACAAAAGGCCACATGGAAAGATATATGGAATGTGGTAAAGTATGCAATGATTAAAAATAAAAGCCTCCGATATAACATCATATATTCATCAATAATAGGTTCGGCAACTCTTAGTATGGCCTGGGTGTATCCATTGTATCTGAAAGAAGTTGGTTTTAGAGAAATACATATTGGAACCACCAGTACGGTACTAAATCTAATTGTGGGATTAACCACATTGGCGGCTTATAAAATTGAGCAAAAACTAAAGCCTAAATCAACAGTAATTGGTACCACCGTTATTATTACTGGTGCTTTTATATTGGCAGGATTAATACATTCGTATTGGGTACTTCCGGTTTTAGTGGTCTTTTATTTCTCCCGTGGTATTGCAACCCCTGTACTAAAAGATTATATCAACAGAATTACATCATCCGATATACGGGCAACGGTTTTATCAATACGTAGTTTAATAATCAGAGCTAACTTTTCGGTTTTAGCTCCCTTATTCGGGTATGTAACCGATCGCTTGTCATTAAGTCAGGCATTTACCATTATAGGGGCTGTTTTTATGGTGTTAACCGGTTCCAGTATCTTTTTATTTTTAAAATCGGTTGAAAAAGGAGCCGAATCAACTACCCTTTCTGAAGGAGAGATACAGTAAGTAAAACAATACAAATATGGGAAGTACAGCTGTTGGAATAGCAGCTTTCTGCCCGAATAACTGAAGAGCTGTTACCACTGCAAAGCCTGAACTTTTGATGGTCAGATGCAAATTGTCTGATGTTAGTTTGGCCTTGTTGGAGATAAAATGGCCAATTAGTTTTTCGTGTATCACACCCACCACAAAGTGCGATATAAAAAGAACGACAGCTATACCAATTAGCATTTCTGTTTGATCGAAAAATACCGATCGGTTTACTCCAATAGCTATAAAAATAAGTGTGGCAAAACCTATATCCACAATCTTACCGCGCGTTTTATTTACCATACTCTTTACTGAGCGATGCAATAATAAGCGGGAAAGGATAAGAGGAACGATGATTGTTTTAACCATCAAAATAAATAGTTGCGAGGATGATATGCCATCGTTTCCGGTTAAATACCCAACCAAAAACGGGGTAAGAACAATGGTGCAGATAAAAGCGCCCAAAACTCCTTTTACTGCATATTCGATGTCTCCTTTAAGAATACTTGAGAATGGTATAATAGCTACCCCTGGTGCTGTAGTAGCAATGATGACAAAGCCATAAAACAATTCCTTATCACTAATAAACAGGTGAGCAGCTCCAATCATTATAACTGCATAAATAAAGTAGTTAAATAGCGCACCTTTCAACATCGGAAATAGCAGTTTTGAAACAGGGTAGAGGCTTTGTGTTCTGATGTTGGTCATTGAAAAGGTCATAACCAAGGCCAGAATATAGGTAGTAAATAATTTAAGAAAATGTGCATAATCACCCAACCATAACCCAAATACAACTGCCATAATTAAAATTGTATTCCGATGTGAGAGTAATGAAAGAATTGATTTCATTTTAGTTGATTGATGGGGTTAATACAAACATACAAAATTGTGCGCCTTGTTTTTACTTGCAAAACATGATATATGTCTACTATAGAACAAATAGAATCACCTCTGGATTATTTAGGTACAACATCAAAACTGTGCGGCAAAGCTTTGCGTATTTACGAAAGAGATAAAAACTACAGAATTCAGCCTTTGCGTATTTACGGAAAGCCTCAAAACTGTGCGGCGAGGCCTTACGTAAATCTGTTTGGCACCAAAACTGAAGAATTCGGCCTTTGCCTTAAATTTAAATCGAACTCAGGTTATTAGTTAATTGCAAAACCTTTCCTATTTTTGAAGAATAATACAACAACTATGTCTGGAAAACCATTTCATACTTTGCCTATTCCAAGTATTTTTCATTCCGATAAGTCGAATCAGCCTTTTACAGAATGTAAGGTGTGCCAAAAAGATATTATTCGATCTGGCGAACCTTATATTATCGAAAAGGCATATGGTCAGGATCTGACCAAAGGAAGGAGGGAAGTGGTATTTGAACTGGCTTATTGTATGGATTGCGTGCAACAAATAAATGAATCGTTATCGCAAGAGTCGCGTGATAAAATACAGGCTTACTTCAAAGAAAATACAGATATAGATAAAAGAGATCAGGAGTTAAAAAAATACGAGTTATTTGAGACTGATATATGGCTTCAGAATTGTATTGTCAAAAACAAATCGATGGATGAAGTAGATGAATTTCAGATTTATGCTTTGTGTATTGGTAACGATATTCTGTTTCACCAGGCTCCATATATGGTGTGTGGCGATGCCATTGACGAGGTAATGGAATTATTATCGAATAAGAGTTTGGATATACTTAATGATCTGATGTCAGACATTCTTGATTTGCCACCTAATTACGATGAACTTTTGAAAAGACCAACTCCTCTTATTTTTTAATCTGAAAATTGTAGGTATAGCACTTTTATTAGAGCTATGTTGTAATTTAGCTTATACTGAAGCATGTGGTAGCCGGTTGTAAGCGATTGGTAATTCAACTGACTACTGCCTAAAAACTAATGAACTATTTAAAATGAAAGGTCAACTTTATATGATCCCCAATACAATGGGGGAGAGTGCCATTGAATATAACCTTCCGGCTGATGTGATAGACATTATTAAATCACTAAAGTATTATGTGGTTGAAAATATTCGTTCGGCAAGGCGGTTTTTAAAAAAGGTAGATAAGGAAATTGATATTGATGAATTGACTTTTTTTGTATTGGATAAGCATACAAAACCTAATGATATTCCTTCTTTTTTACGTCCATTGCACGATGGTAAAAACATGGGAATGCTGTCAGAGGCCGGATGTCCGGGAGTTGCTGATCCGGGAGCTGATATTGCCAAGCTGGCCCATGAAAACAAGATAAATGTAATTCCATTGGTGGGGCCATCATCCATATTAATGTCTGTTATGGCATCAGGATTAAATGGGCAGAGTTTTGCTTTTCATGGTTATTTGCCGGTAAAAAAAGGAGAGGCACCCAAAGCAATTAAGGCCTTGGAAGATCGATCGAGAAAAGAAAATCAAACGCAGTTATTTATTGAAGCACCGTATAGAAATATGCGCATGCTTCAGGATATAGTACAAACATGCAGTCCAAAAACACGTTTGTGTATTGCCTGCGATATAACACTCGATACTGAGTATATTGTTACAAAAACCATAGCGCAATGGAAGGGGAAACTGCCCGATATTAATAAACGACCAGCTATATTTTTAATTTTAGCATAAAAAAAAGCCGTTGAATTTCAACGGCTTTTCTTTTTTTATTTGTTGCTCTATTCAAATCGTTTTAAGAATCTGGCCTTCTTACTTTCTGGTGACATAATAAAAGTAAATGGCTTACCTTTTTGCTTTCTATCTTCAGCTTTAAGAGCTTGTACAATCTGGTTGTATTCCTTGTTAGAAGAAAGTGTTTGCATCATGTTGTTTTTATAGGTAAAGTATACCCAGGTATTCTCATCAAATTCGATGTACATATCAAGTGAGTTACCACTTCGTTTGCGCATCAGCTCAGCTTTTACTTTTACCTTTTTATTCACGATATACTCATTCAGGTAGGCAAGATCGGCTTCACCATCAGCCCAGAATGATCTTTCTCCCGAATCCCACACAAAATCAATATTACTAAATAGCAGAATTTGCTTAATTTCTTCAGGTAGTTTCTCCGATATTCCGGTGCCTGTTCTTTCACTTTCAATCTTTTCAGAATTGTTCTTGCCAATCCATTCAGCCATTCGTTTAGTAAATAATTCTTTCGTCACTTTCGAATCTTTAGCTGATGAATTTAAAATAGAACTGTAAAGTTTATCCAAAGCTTCCTGATTAAAGAAGAAATCAATGCCTAACATGGTACTGGCTGATAGTATGTTATTGTCGCGCTCATCTAATAACGAACCAGATGCTTTGAGTTTAACTTCGTCTAAGTCAATACCCATATCAATTTGTCCTTCCGCAACAATATTACAATCCGTCTCACGGAATCGAATAATATTACCTGTAGAATCAGGGTTTGCATGTTTATACTCTTCAGCAATATCAAACGACTGCTCTTTATCGTTGTAAATTAAATAGCCGGAACCCGTTAGCATTGGAATATCGCTATAGTCTTTTCTACTTTCAAGGAAAGAGCTATATACATGAGTACTGTCTTTGGTGATAAAGAAATCTTTATAAATATTACTGTATTCGAAACTTTGAGTCTCTTCATTGATAGGTATTCTAACGTTTTTAGCGTCCATACGCGAATCAAATCTTACATATGTCTGCGGACCGGATGAACACCTGTGTAACATTTGTGCACCTCCATTAAAGTTAAGGTCTTTAAAAGCTGCTTCTAACTTAATATCTCCTTTAAAAGCAAAATGACTGTTGAAGGTGAAAAGATCTTTTTCCGTGATTTTGCCTTCAGCAAACGTTTTGTTTTCCTTATCCAGAGTTATATTATGCATGTTGAGCGTTAGCTTTTTACCTTCACCATTAAAGTAGTCGTATTTACCGTAGGCATTGTATTCATATTTACCCAGTATATTTACATGAGACTCGTATAATACATGAGTAAAGGCGCTATCTTGCTGCAGGATTATTTGAACACTGTCCAGTGGATCAATCACCGCATCTTCTCTAATGGTAACAAGTCCATCGCTAATAATCATGTTGGCATCTCCAACATCAATTTGTTTAACTTCCTCAGCAAAGATTGTTTTTAACTCAACATCATATCGGGCCATAGGAACATAAAACGATAATGAATCCTGACGACGATGAGTAGAGATAAAGCGGTTACCTTTCGATCCACGCGCACCCATATAGATATCATTCAGATCCATATCCCAAGAGAATTCGCTAATGAATGAGATGTAGCGGTTGTCGGTAAAGTCAACCCGGCTACCACCAGAACGTGAGGAGAAAGTTCCCTGACGCGTTTCGAAATCAATATTGGAAATAAGATTGGTAGTGGCAAAGCTTACGCCTCCCATTTCAGCATTGGATAAGTTAAAGTCTGAAGAATCAGCCACAACGGTATGATCGCTGAAGTCCATTTCTTTTGAAACCAGGTTGGCACTTTTCATATAGAATGTGCCTCCACCCGTTGAACCATAAGGTGTTACTTTTAAGCGACCTTTCAACTGAGCTTCTTTATTAAACATGGTAAAGTTTTCCTCCTGACTTTGAGCCCAAATTTCTTCTTGCTCCGGCAGGTATTCGATCGATACATAGTTTGCTTGCACATCCGGGTAACGTGTACCTTCCACTCTTTTCTCGTTAGTGAATTTATGCGCTTGTCCTTTTACTTTATCGGGTAAGAAGGTAAATTCTTCAGAGTGAGAGGTAGTAGTAACATATTCGAGTACTCCATTTCCTTTTAACCCGGCATTACTCAAATCAATAGAATTGGTAAAGACAGCTTTGTTGTTATATATCGGATATCCATCAGCAGGAGTATCACGAGTGAATCCAAGGGAATAATCAGGTCGTATGGTTAAGCTATCCCTGAAAGTTGGAAATATATTCGATTGAAATTCTCCACCAAAGTTAAAGTTATCAGGTTTTAGAGTATTGATACTGTCCATCTCGAAAGGATCCAGAGTAAAAAAGAAATCTTCTTTTTTATAGGCTCCGTTTTGAATATTGGGTTGATTGAAGTAAACATACGATTCAATTTGACTGTTCAGGATAGGGAAATGAGAGTTTCTCCTAGCACCTGATTTATTATCAGCCTCATCAATTTGTAAGTATCCAGATAGATTAGCGATGGTATTTTCAACTGTCTTTAAAAGAGGTTGTCCAAAATAATCGGTTTCACCCGATAATACTTTCATTCTCAAAGAATCAATATTACTCATATCAATCCGGAAGTCTTCATATGAGAATTTAAACCCATTACCAAAGAGGTTTAACATACCGGCATTAATAGCACCACTAAAAACAAAGTTTCTGTTTTCTTTCAAAATAATCTCTTTGTTTTGAGGGAAGAAAACTACGTTTTGATGATCGCAGATAGAAATAGATTCTACTCCATTCATGTTTAAGTCGAAGTTTTTAAGATCGAGGCGGGCATTGGCAATTTCACCCGGTGTAATAGAATTAAAGCGTATTACATCAAAATCCTTTTGACCTAAACGAAAAAGTAAGTAATCTTTTAATCGTTGACGGATAACAATTTCATCGGTATTTACATTGTATTCGATAAATCCATAAAACGAAAGTTGTATTACTTGCTGACGAATCGGACTTTCTGGTAAATGCATGAATTGAGCATATTCAGTAGCGGTAAATGGTCTTCCATGGAAATATTTACTACAATTTTTTAGTCCTTGCAAGGGGTGAATGGCATCCATACCTTGCAGCCGATTGTAAAAATCTTCACGAAAATAACTAAGTGACTCGAAAAAAGCCTGGTTTTGAGCGGCTCCTGATATCATCTCCAGATCTAAATACTGACTTCCAACCTTCCATTTGATAAGCTCAACATCCATACTGATGTTATGAAATGTATCGAAGTAGGGACTCAAAGCTAAACCTTCACCATTCCTTATTAAATGAATTTCATTCAAATCGGCCATGTATTTAAAAATAAGTCCGGGATGATATATGTTTTGAGTATCTAGCGAGATGCTGATTTCGGTATTATTACTTAATATCTGATCTTTCCTTAAGGCAAAGAAAAGTGATTTGGCTGTCATAAAAGCTGTGTCATTTCGAGATACAGTTATGACTGCCGGATTTTCTTCAGTTCCAGCCCCCATGAATTTGGCTCCGTTTTGTGCAAATCCACCTTCATAATCAATATTTGGATGTATTTTTTCAATGGTAAAACGTTGCTTGGTAGTTATAAATTTGGGGTAAATAGTTGAACTGGGAGAGGAAATAGCCATTACTTTATTGGATATTTTACCTTCCAGCGGATGATCGAAATAGTGTTTGTTATAAAACTGAACTGAATCAACTTCGAAAGATGGATCATCCATTTCTACTTCATAATCATCAAAAGTAGCATATACCATATCCGGTTTAAAATCTGATCTTTCCCAGGTAACTCGTCCTTTATCACCTTTCCAAATTTTATCGATTGGATAAAAGATACCTTTGGTATCGTAAATAATAATACTATCGTTTCTTGAATTACAAATTAAATTAGTTTCACCTACTTCAATTGCCAGTTTATTATTGTTATAGAAATATTTATAATTATTTGTGCTGCATTTCCAGCTAACTGCAGGAGTGGAAAAAATGGTATTAGTTGCTATAAGGTCCTCACTAATCTTTAAGAACTTATTCAGGTTTCGTAAAGGATAGCGAGGGGTTTCCAACAAGGAAGTGACCTTATTATGCCAGTTTTTAAAGCTGATTTCATCATGACCGTTATTTTTAAAGGTCATGATGGTAGAAAGGTAGATGTTATAATCAGGATAGGGACGAGCTCTTTTCTTCCCTAATTGGTTACAGGTATTAATAACTAACTGTTTAAGTGAGTCATCTGTTTCGGGATTCATCCAGAATACCTCAAAATTATCCATAAATTCTTTGGCAGCTTTTTTATTAGCTACATTCTTGAATTTATCGTTCATCTCATCCAGAAAAACTTCCGGTGAATCACTGAACTTTGTTACTTGGGCTGATACAGATGTTAAAACAAATAGAAATAATGATAGAGCTCGTAAACGTTTGATCATAGATTATAAACTTTTCAGCAATGGCTTTAATTTGTGTTATTTAGCCAGTATATACGCAGCTGCCACCCAATTGTTGTCATTTTTATGCGAATAATAATTCAATTGGTGTTTTTGACATTCCTGAGTAATTATTTCTAGGTCTTCCTGATAAAAACCACTTAAGATAAGTTTGCCTCCAGGCACTAGGCTTTTTTGGTATTTTTTAATGTCTTCCAGTAGAATGTTTCTATTAATATTTGCCAGAATGATTTCAAAAGAGCGTTCACCTATTTTTTCGGCTCCACCCATTTCAATGGTCATATTACTAATGTTATTTAAGGCTAAGTTTTCAATAGCATTGTTGTACGCCCATTCATCAATATCAATGCCCACAACCGAAGCAGCTTTCTTTTTTGCGCAGAGCATACCTAATATTCCTGTTCCACAGCCCATATCCAGCACTTTGGTGCCTTTTATGTCAGTTTCTAATATAAACTGCAACATTTGACTGGTTGTAGAATGATGTCCGGTACCAAATGACATTTTAGGTTCTATCAAAATTTCATGCTTGTAACTACCTTCTACTTTATCAAATGGCCTGCGAACAATACATTTATCATCAATAATAATCGGTTGGAAATAATTCTTCTCCCACTCCTCATTCCAATTAACATCAGGCATTACTTCATTCGTGAATGCAAGCTTTGTATCTTCAAACGGAATTTCAATTGATTTAAGAAGACTAGAATTGAAATCTTTAGTAGGTATATATGCATCAAAACCGTAATCGGTTTCACTAAAACTTTCAAATCCAAGTTCACCCATTTGCGCCATTAACAGGTCGTTGGCAATTTCATTGGAGGGGGTAACGGTTACAGCTACTTTAGTATATTCCATTATTTTTTTTTGCAAAAATACAGAAAAGATCTTTTCATTATTGTTCTGATGAAAGATATTATTAGTAACTCATTCGTTCTATACTGAATGCAAAAGCCTGAAAAAGAATATTAGTTCTCATTCAGGCTTTAAGGTTATATGAGAGATTGAAGTTTATAGGACAGTGATAGTTACATTAACACCAGGATATACATTTTTGAAAAAGTCGTTAAAATACATTTCCGGACCCACCGTTAAGTGTTTATTTAATCTTGTATTCAGCCCTAAACGATAGCTGTTGTTGGCAAAGAATTCACCCCGACGGTTGGTCATAAAGCCAAAACTTAATCCTACCCAACTGTCATTGCCGGGGGATTTAGAAAAGTTATAGGCATATCCTAAATCAATAAATTCATTAATAAATCTTTCGTTGGGTGCAGTAAAATTGTATAGCCATTCGTAAGAAAAACTAAAGGCATGTTTATCCATTCCTTTGCGGGCAAGAATCATGGTGGCTTGTGTGCTGAAGCTTCCTAGCCAATCTCCTTTTAAATTTTGCAGACCAGAACCTGCCGATAGTTGAATCACGTCACTTCTGTTATTGGGGTAATCAGTTTTGATCACTTCTGGTTGATTGTCTTCGTTGATTCTTATATACGTTATAAATGGTTTACCCTTATAACTTTTATCTTTATCCATCAGGGATTGAAGCTTTTCATTAATTTCTTCAAAATCGTATTCTAACAAGGCATCTAATTGATCAATACTATTAAAATGGATTAAGGATTTGAATTTGTGTGGGTGCACATGTTCAATTATTTCAAGCAGGTGTGTTCGTTTTTTTATAATTAACTCTTCTTTCTCACTGCCGTCTTTGAATTTGTTAGTTTCGTTTTGGGTAAACAGGATAGTAGTTGGGGTACGATAATCAGTAAAAGTGATAGAACTGGTAGCAATAAAACCGTTGCCTATTGTGTATGTAAACTTAATTGGATGTTTTTCACTTAACTCTTCGGTTTCCAATTTATTAAAATCATTTAAAAAAGCTTTTATGTTTTTTTTCAGTTCTTTCAGTATATCTGTGTCTGTAGTTTTACGATAATAAACCAACTGATCTACCATTACATTATTAGGCAAAATCAGACGTATAGTATCTCTATGTTCATTTTTTGCCTGAATTTTAAGAGTACCAATGCAGGTTATTAATAATATAAATAATAATTTTTTCATGGTTATTTAGCTAAGGTTATTTATCTGAAAGAGAAACTACGACGTAAAGGTGCTGTACGGTTAGGTCCACTGCCCAGTTTTAATTGTACTTTTTCTTCATTTATCTCGTTTAATTGCTGAGTTGACTTATCAGGGCTTGTAGATGCCATCATCTGTTGGTTATAGTTAATATCGAAGCCCGGTTTTTCTTTCATCTTATCAATCACCGCTATATATTCCTGCTCCATGGCATCCATATTGGAAAGTAACTTTTGAATACTGTCTGTTAGCTCATCGGTGGCTGTTGATAATTGCTGAAGCGATGCTTTTAGGTTCATATTCTCGTTGTCTAATGTTGCTAATTGATGTTGCAATTGCAGCTGATTCTGATCACATTCAGGATCAGGCACTTTTTTTTCTTCTATCACAGTTACATACTTAGTTTCTTTCGCTGTCTTAATATTGTTTAGCGAATCACGTAACAGCTTCATTAGTTGTTGCTGTTTAAGTTGTTGTGAAAGCAGAAGTTGGTTATCCTCACGGGCTTGTATGTTGTTTACAAGAGCATACCCTAATGCACCACTTAAAAGTATAATGATGGCTGTTGCAGCTACTTGTGTTAAACGTTGTCGCCATAAAGCAATGGTTCCAATACCTAGTTTATTCCGTATTTTGCTTTTATTGAAGTCCAAGGTAGCAGGCTCGTTGTCCCACTTTTCAAAGGCCTTACGTATATTGTTTTCATCGAATGGCTGCATAATCTTCCTCGTTTTGTTGAATGTAATTCTTTAATAATTTTCGGGCCTTGCTTAATTGCGATTTGGAAGTTCCTATTGAGATACAAAGCATTTCACCTATTTCCTTGTGCGTGTATCCCTCAATAACATATAGATTAAATATGGTTCGGTAACCATCGGGTAGCCGCAATACCATTTTTACAATGTCTTGTTCGTGCAAATGTTGATCCGTTCGAATAGGCGACTCTTCAATGTGTTCAATCAAGCTGATGTCTTCCTGAAAGCGGACATGCTTTCGTATCTCCATTAAAGCCTGGTTAATGGTAACACGACGAGCCCATGCTTTAAAAGCTCCTTCTTCTTCAATATCGGTTTGAGCTATCTTTTCGAAGATATTAAAGAAAGCTTGCGAAACCACTTCCTCCACCAAATGTGTTTCTTTCAGATAGCGATAGGCAACCTTGAACAGAAAGTCGGAGTAGAGTTCAAATATTTTGAACTGTGCTTTGCTTCGTTTCTTTTTTAAATCTCGTATTAGTTTTTTCACTTGTTGGGCAATGAGTTTACTAAGATAAATGCAGGTTTAATAAAAAGGGTTGCTTGTGGTAAGAAATATTTTTAATATTGAGAAATAAATATTTTGTAGAAGTATTTCAGTCTGACTTTATTAATCCTACAACCAATGAAACTTATAGAATTAACTCTGCGTGAAGAATTAAACTATGATTCCAAATGCGGGAAGCGTTTGCGGATTTTCAACAGTTTATTAATTGAGATTGCTAAAAAAGAACTGCCCGATTCTATAGTTGAACAGATTAATGACAGTATTAGAGCAATTAATACTCATCCATCGGTGGATAAGCCGCTGGATAAAGCAATAAAGGCACATCAGCTTAAGATTTTAAAACTATTAGAAAAACATTTAAAGATAGTACCTAAAAATCATTACCGAAATCTTTGGTTGGCTATTGGTATGGCTATTTTCGGAATTCCTATTGGTGTAGCGTTTGGTACTGTTTTTCATCAAATGGCCTTTTTAGGAATAGGTTTGCCCATTGGATTGTCTGTAGGAATGGCCATTGGTGCTGGTATGGATAAAAAAGCACAAGAAGAGGGGCGGCAATTAGATGTAGAGTTGAACAATTGATAGCGAACGCAGAGTTCTAAAAAAATAAAAGCCGAGAATAATTTCCCCGGCTTTTAAGAATAATTTGGTGTACTATAACTCTGTGTTTATACTAGGATTTTGTTGAAGCATGTGTTCAATTTCATCCAGTATTTCTTTTTTCTTTTCAGTAAACAACCCTTTGTAATACTCTATTCCATCAAATACATTTTTCTGGAAAGCTTTAAGTTGTTTCAATTCTTTTTTATCGTCGGCTGTTTTCATAAACTTATCCAGACGCTTTTTAAAGATATCGAGATACATACCCAACTCTTTTAAAAACATATGTGGTCGATGACGATTATCCAGAACATTAACACGCCCATAAATATGATCTACCATTTCTTTAAGAGTCATTTCTTTTGAAAAATAGGCCAAATTAGGACCCGGACATACTGTTACCTTATCGGTTGGTTTTACCTCAATTCCTTTCGATTCTAACAACGAGATACCTAACCCAACGCACAAACATTCCTTTTCAATTATTTCATCATATGCCTCTTGATAATCATCGGCATTGAGGTTTTGTGCTTTTAATTCTTCCAGCTTCTTTTTCTGATATTGCTTAGAGGCTGTACAAATTGGTTTTTCAGTGTACTCTGTATTGTACTTCAGAAACTGTTTGGTACAGGGCATTCCATGATTACCTGCCTGTGCATATTCCAGGCGCTGAACGCTCATGCTGGCTCCTTTAACACTATTAAAAGGAACTCCTAAAGGAGATAAGCCAGAAAAATACAGATCTTTTTCTTTGGCATCAGCCAATAATTGAAGTGTTGAAGTATCAATACTTACAGCTTCAGGAACTAACATAAAAGGAGTTCCCCATCCAACACCATCCATTTGATAGTGATCCATCAAAAACTGGTGTTCCTCATTGGTACCTACACCACCCTGTGCAGTTATTTTAATAGCTGGTTGCTCCGTAGGCTGTGTAATCTCTTTCTTGGCTAATGTAGATTCGTATACACTTTTACAAGTCTCCAGTAACTGATCACGTTTTTGTCTGAATTCTTCTAATATGGGGCCAAATAATACTCCATTGGTTGGAAAGGCATGTCCTCCACAGTTAACTCCTGATTCTATACGATACTCAGATACCCAAAGGCCTTTTGCTGCTAACATTTTACCTTGTACCAATGCCGAACGGAAATCACTTACCTTAAGAATAATTTTCTTTTTAAGTTCGCCATTATTGTCAGGAAAGAAATCTTTGAATTTTTCGATGTATGAATATAATCTTGGACTCATACCTGCTGATAACACAATGGATGAGTTTAGCTTACTGTTTGCAAATCCTCTTAATGCAGCATGTGCATCATTGTATTCAATCGGTAGTTCTTCACCTGCCTTGTAATTGGTCTTATCCAGCTTGGTCATGATATTAACATCAATATCACCAATGTGCAGATGATCTTGAATCCAATGCTTAAAATCTTCTTTTACCTCTTTACTCTTTTCAGCCAGATTCCATTTTTTAGCAATCTCTGAAAAATTAGGAAGAAGATTTATATATTTCTCAAATTCACTACCTTTTTCAAAAGCGGCTTGCTTAAGGTTAGCAACCTTGGTACTTACAATATCATCTACCATATTCAGGTATGATGTAATTCTTTCGGCCCTGAAATCTTCTGCTTTTTCAGATATTGCCTGAAACGGCAGGTTGAATTGCTTACTGTAAAATTCTCGCAGCTGTTCCATCAATGCATCATCCACCAACGAAATTACCGAAGAAATTCCTAATGGTGCCACCTTTATTGGTGTGTCCAACGTATAGCCCAAACCTAACACTGGAATATGAAAGGTGTGCTGTTTAAATATGCTCATCTTGATCTATGGTTAATATAAGTGACAAAGGTAATGTTATAGGGTAACATAAAAAAGGAAACCCTATGATGTTTCTAATTTATTTACAGTATATTAGAACAAAATAGTTTTATGTTCGAAAAAGATTATTTTGTTAGTTCATTTTTAATCATGGTGTGCAGGTTGTGAATTAACTCATCAATATCCTGACCTTTAGGTTCAACCGGATCTAAAACTGTATAGCTTATTTTTACTCCAAATTGGAGTGGAAACATTCCTTTGGTAACTAAACGATCGTGGCCATTAATAACAAAAGGTACAATAACAGCATCGGGGGTAGCGCGTAAAAGAGTTTCAATACCTGCTCTTTTAAACGATTTCAGGTTGCCTTTTCTGCTTCTTGTTCCTTCAGGGAAGATGCAAATAGCTTCCTTGTTTTGTTGAACCAGCCGTCCAACTTTAAATATCTCTTTGACTGATTGTGATTTATTGGAACGATCGATTAAAGCCGATTTACCATGCTTTAAATTATACGATATACTAGGTAGATTTTTTCCTAATTCAATTTTTGAAATAAAGCGTGGGTAATATTTTTTAAATCCGTGAACAATGGCAGGGATATCGTACATGCTTTGGTGATTTGAAACTATAATAATAGGACGATCAGAAGGTATACTGTCAAACCCTTTGAATGAAACACGGCAGCCCATAATATATAGTCCTTTTACCAAAAGAAGATTAAGTATGTCCACTACTTTCTTTCGGGTTTTATCTCCGAAAATTTTATGAGCAAGCACTTGAATTGGGTGGAAGATTACCAATAGCAATCCGTAATATAAATGGAATATGGGTGACAAAAGATATCCGACAAGTGATTTCATTTTGGTTTTAAATCTTTAGCTGATGAATGAATATTCAATGTATTATGAAAAATTGACTACAAAAGAACAAAATATATTGTGAATCTCAATCCGATGATTAAAAAAGCTGTTTTCTCAATTGCTGTTTTTTTCAGAAGGGAAAAGATTAACAGTGTTAGTATTCAACTTTTATATAATTGGCTTGTTGATGTTTTATATTAATTTTGCACTCCGTAAATAAAAAACAAAGAGATGGCATTAGCAGTTACCGCATATGGAACCAAAGTATTGAGGAAAGTATGTGATGAAATAACTCCTGAATATGAGGGGCTAAATGATTTGATTGACAATATGTGGGAAACCATGTATGAAGCGGGAGGAGTAGGATTGGCAGCTCCACAGGTGAATAAGGCTATTCGTTTGTTTGTAATTGATACAACACAGGTTTACGATAGTATAGATGATGATGAAGCAAAAGCTGAACTTTTTGAAGAGGAAACAGGCTTTAAAGAAGTTTTTATCAATGCTGAAATAGTTGATGAGTCAGACGAATGGTGGACAGATCAGGAAGGATGCCTGAGTTTACCAGACTTAAATGGAGAAGTGGAACGCCCTTGGTCCATTGAAATAGAATATTACGACCGAAACTTTAATAAACAAACCAAAACCTTTTCGGGATATAATGCGCGTGTAATACAACATGAGTATGATCACACTGAAGGAATTTTATATATCGATCATGTTTCGGGTATTAGCAAGCGATTAATGAAGAATAAACTAAATCAGATTGCTGAAGGTAAAGTTTCTCCTAAATATCGTATGCGATTTGCCAAGTAAATATTTCAAACGCAAAAATTACCGTTTCATACATTTTTAATGAGTTCAATTTTTGTCGAAAGATTAGTTTTGGTTCAACCTAAAATTAACTCTTATGTGCTTTCGATATTTAAGTTGGACAAAGAAATTACTGTCTAGTAATAAGGAATTGGAAAAGGTAGATCAATTAACGGTACACTATGCCAATGGCTCTATTAAAGTGTATACTAACAATGAACTACAAATGTCATTAATTGATCGTATCCGTCAGTCCTCATATTTATTTGTGGTTGTTAATTACATGGGGGGATTCACATCCGTTCTTTGTCCAACACTAGACTTTTCAGAGTAAAAAAAACCTTCTGCAAATAATTTTGCGTTTTATACACCAAAATTGCAGCTTCATGACATTTTTGTTGACTTTATAAGCGTAGAAGAGTTTTCTTTGAATGAACAATTAATTAAGACAAGAGAGAAATTTTTCAAAAAGATCTCCATCTGAAGGGATTCTCCCCAAGAATCCTTTCGCTCACTCTAGTTTGCTCCATCTTCCCCAAGATGGAGCTTTTTTTATGAAACGATTTGTTAAATTGATCCTAAAACAAACAAACTCTTAGCTTCTTTATTCAAACAAGGGTGTTTCATCCCATCGGTTGTGGCCGAAACGATCAAACATACTTGTTTGAAGGTTTCGGCAATAGTCGAAAACGCCAAACACCCCTGCATGGCAAATTCTACCATGGTTGAAAACGTCAAACACTACTGCATGGAACTTTCGGCACATGCCGACAATAAGAAACACTCATGTCTGTAGAAAAAATATAATGGAATTACTTTACTATATTTATTAATAAATAAACAAATCCTAATGACTATGAATCCCAATAACTTATTTAACGAACTTCGCGCGTTTTGCATTGCTAACGCAGATGAAAAGGTGGTTGAAAAATACAGTCGCTATTTTAAGGAAGGTTTTGATGCCTACGGATTAACTACCGAATTATTACTGGCCAAAGTTGATGAAATTGCGAGTAGAGAAGATGTAGATCTGGATTTAGTTTTAAACACAGCCAACTTGCTCATCCCAACAGGAAAATATGAAGAGATGAGTTTTGCTTTTGCTTTAACAAAGAAATATAAGAAAGAATTCACTAAAAGTACTTTCTTGTCTGTTGAAAGTTGGTTTGAAAAAGGGATTAACAACTGGGCTATTACCGATGCTATTTGTGGCGAATTAATTCCTTTTTTTATCGACAAAGAGATTGTTACAATAGATGATTTTGTATCGTGGCGTGATGCTGCTAATAAATTTCAACGTAGAGCCGTTCCTGTAGGTTTTATTAAGCCATTTAAGCAGGGATACGATCTAATTCTGCTGCTAGAATTTATCGATCCAATGATGATGGATAATGAAAGAGTGGTTCATCAGGGATTGGGTTGGTTTTTGCGCGAATGTTGGAAAAAGCAACCAAAGCCGGTTGAAGAGTTTCTGCATAAGTGGAAGAATGATGCTGCCCGTCTTATTTTTCAATATGCAACTGAAAAAATGACCAAAGAATACAGAAAGCAGTTCAGAAAGCAAAAGAACTAGGCAGGAATACTTTTAGATTGATTTTCCTTTAATTATTAGCTATATTTATAGCTAACCCTGATAAAATGAGATACTTATTATCTACATTTCTATATGCCTTATTGTGCGTATGTGTTGAAGCTCAAAATCCACCTATGCGCTTTCAACACATTGACATTGATGATGGTTTATCATTGAGTTCTGTTTACTGTGTTTTTCGTGATTCAAAAGGATATATGTGGTTTGCTACCGAAGATGGAGTAAATCGCTATGACGGATATCATTTTCAGGTTTTTCGTTCAGAGGCAAACAATCCTAATAGTATTTGTCATAAGTGGGTTGAAAACATCACAGAAGATTCGTTAGGATGTTTGTGGTTCGGCTCAGCTCACGGACTTTCGAGATATAACCCCCAGAAGGAGATATTTACCAATTTCTCAACTATAGATCCAACATTTCAAATTGTTAATGATACCATATTAAGTCTTGAGGTTTATAACGAATTTGTTCTTGCTGGTACAGCCAATGGTTTATCCGTTATTGAAATTAATAATCTGCAAACTAAAAGTTATCCGCAAACAGGATGGGTAAATTCTATTGATGTAATTAAAAATAGAATTTGGATTGCCTCAGAAAATGGATTGTTCACCGTTGATTTAGCTAACCATCAAATACAGGTGCAAGTGAAAGGGGCGGTAAATGATCTGACTTTCGATAAAAAGGGTTTATGGGCAGCCGGTAAGAATAGCTTGTGGTATAAAGAATATGAAAATGATAAGTGGATAAAATATGAATTGGTTAAAGATAATGTCATAGCAAGAATTGAGAATATTGTTGCAGGTGATAATAATATCATCTGGATTGGTGGAGATGACGGCCTTTATAAGTTTCAAGTCAACATTAATTATCTGGAGAAAGTTGTTACCGCTTCCGAAAAATCTAAAAGCCTTTCCGTCAATCAAAACAAGTGTTTACTTAAAGACGATATGACTAATATTTGGTATGGAACACATGGCAACGGTTTGTTCTTAATTAAAGAGGGTAATATTAGTCGGTTTACCAATAACCCTCTTGATCCGTCAAGTTTAAGTCAAAATCAGATCAACTGTATTTATCAGGATCCCGTTAATCAGAACATGTGGTTGGGAACATATGGTGCCGGGCTTAATATTTACAATTCAAGTAGCAATAAGTTTGAAATTTTGAAGCATAATCCGTTGCAAAAAAATAGTTTGTCGAGTAATTTTATCTGGACGATTTGTGAGGCTAGTGATGGCTGTATTTGGATTGGTACAAACGATAAGGGGATCACTTGCTATCATCCACAAACGGATCAATACAAATATTTTGATGTGGATGATACCAATCATTCCTTACCTAATACATCAGTCAGGGATATTTATGAAGATCGTAGCGGAACCATTTGGGTTGGTACCGATGGAGGCGGACTATGTCGTTACGGTACGAATGGATTTACTGTTTTTGCTCATAATGATAATGATCCTCAAACTATATCAGATAATTCTGTTCGTGTAATATTTGAAGATACGCAAAACCGATTATGGGTGGGGACCAAAAAAGGCTTGAATCTATTCGACCGGGAAACTAATACTGCTCGTCGTTTTATGCATAATCCCAACGATTCCACTTCCATTAGTAACAACTTTGTTTATTCAACCATTATGGAAGATTCATACGGAAGGTTGTGGTTGGGTACTTATGGCGGTGGATTAAACATGATAGATCCAAAAACATTGTCTTTTACTCATTATACAACAAAAACATCAGTATCAATTTCTAATGATATTGTATTTTCGATCTATGAAGATTCAACAGGGCTGTTGTGGATTGGTACCAATCAGGGATTAAATAGTCTTAATCCAAGCACTAAGGAAGTTACTTTTTATGGCACTGCAGATGGTTTACCCAATGAGGTGATATATGGATTGTTACCCGACGAAAGAGGTTGTTTGTGGTTAAGCACCAATTATGGTATTTGTTGTTTTAATATTCAAACCGGAAAAACAACTAATTTTGATATAAATGATGGATTACAGAGCAATGAGTTTAATGGAGGAGCTTTTCACAAAGGTAGAGACGGTAAACTTTATTTTGGAGGAGTGTATGGTTTAAATGTTATTGATCCCAATAAAAACAACTTTTTAGGTAAGACGAATAAAACAGTATTTACTCGTTTAGATGTAATGGGATCAAGAGTAAATACCAATGCAAAACTTTCCAAATCGAACTTATTATATCGCGATGATAAGGATCAACTTTGGCTGGATAATCATATCTCATATCTTCAGAGTTTTACACTTCCTTATGCAGAACGTTTCTTTTCTCTGGAGTTTTCGGGAATGAACCATATGTTCTCCGATAAGACTCAATACCAGTTTCAATTATGGCCATTAGATAAAGAATGGAATAATGCGGGTACGCGTAATTTTGTATCGTATGCAAACATTAATCCAGGAGATTATACTTTCAGGGTGAGAAGCTCCGGGGCCGATGGGAGATGGAGTAGCGAGGTGGCCGAATTGTCAATTATAGTTCAGCCTCCTTTATGGCTTAAGGGCTGGTTTATTATCATTGAAGTGCTATTGCTTTTAATGATTGTAATATTTATTTACCAGTATTTATTACGCCAAAGAACCAATAAATTATTAAAACAACAGAATAGTGCTATCAAACAAGCTAATGAGCGCCTTAAAGAATCGGAAAACTACCTACTCAGTTTAAATGCTACTAAAGACAAATTCTTTTCAATTATTTCACACGACTTAAAAAATCCTTTTACAAGCTTAATGTCCATTAGTGATATTCTGCACGATAATTATAATGAGTATGCTGAAGAGGATAGAAAAGAGTGTGTTGGAAAAATGCATCATTCAATTAAACAAATATATTCCTTACTCGAGAATTTATTAACATGGTCGCGTTCACAACGAGGTAAAATTAGTTATGTGCCGCAAGCCTTTGATATCAGCGCGATAATACATGAAAATATAAACCTTTACCGTATAGCTGCTCAAAAAAAGAGTATTCAAATACAATTTCAGGAAAATGATGGTCAGTTGCGGGCTTATGGTGATCGTAACAGTATTAATACAGTGATTAGGAATTTGATGGGAAATGCCATAAAGTTTACCGATGATGGTGGTATGATTCAAATAAAGACAGAGTACAATCAGCATCATTTAAGAATACGTATAAAAGATAATGGAATGGGTATGTCGGAAGAGAGCTGTGATAAACTGTTTAAGATAGATCAGAAATTAAAGAAGGAAGGTACGCATGGTGAAAAAGGTACTGGCTTAGGACTAATTATCTGTAAGGAATTTGTAGAAAAGAATGGTGGTGAAATTGGCGTTTATAGTCATCTGGGTGAAGGATCTGAATTTTGGTTTACAGTACCTGTAAAAAGTAATTGAATGATATTGTCTTTGAATAATAACAGACCAATACTCTTATTCATAAAACTTCATATTCTGTAAATCACTAACCAGTTATTGTTCCAAATAGTTTCTGAAAGACATAAATAACACTTTCATTGTACATCAAAAGCAATAGAATAAAACGTAGGTAATACTTTACAATTAGGAAAAATATTTACTAAATTGAAATAACTTAAATCTTTACCATGACCTCTTTTGATCAAACCTATACATTTGATATTAATCAGCAGCAAATTGTCTATCATCGATTTGGAAAAGGAGAGCCGGTTTTATTTATTCATGGTATCACCACATACTCATTTATTTGGAGGAATATTTGGCCGTATTTCGCTAATGATTATGATGTTATTGTGGTTGATTTGGCTGGGTGTGGAGAATCGAGTAAGAATATTGAAGGGTCCTTTTCTCTTAAAAATCATGCTTTCATGTTAGCAGAATTGATTGAACATCTTGATCTTAAGAATGTTCATTTAGTATGTCATGATGTAGGTGGTGGAATTGGCCAGATAATGGTTGTGAATAACACTATATTATTTAAAAGTCTGACTCTTATTAATTCAGTAGCTTATGATTATTGGCCTGTGCAACCTATTATTTCAATGCGCACGCCCATTATCCGTAATCTGGCAATGATAAGTCTTGATTTGGGGGCATTCCGGCTTTTAGTAAAACGTGGGATGTATTATCGTAATCGAGTAGATGATGAATTAATGTCATTCTTTTGGAAACCGATGGATACACGGGATGGGCGAAAAGCATTTTTATATTTTGCTCATTGTTTAAATAATCAAGATTTAATGGAAATCAAAGATGATTTGGCCGCCTTGCGTTTACCTGTTTTAATTATACGTGGAGAGGGAGATGTATTTTTAAGAAAGGTAATCAGTGAAGACTTACATAAGAATATTCACAATTCGCAATATAAGAAAATAAGCACAGGAGGTCACTTTGTTCAAGAGGATGAACCAGAGCAGCTTTCACAATTAATACTTAATTTCTACAGGGGATTAAATGGTAGAGGATAACAAAGAATATTCAATAGAAGAGCTTAAGGATAGAATTACCGATCTGGAAAAACAAAACAACGCACTTTCGGATCAGGTAGAGGAAACTATTCTTTTCAATTTTATTTCTGAGAGTTTTGATTCTATCAGTAATGATAAGGAATTGATAGAGGCTTTGTTGGAAAAAATATCCATTCTTAAAGAAATTCCAGTTTGTTATTGTATTGAAATTAAATCAAGAAGTTACAAGGTAATTAGTAGTTATTGTGCTTATGATAGTGGCTCAAATGATTGTGTTGAACCTGTCTTGAAAAAAGAAATAATTGCACAGCTTCAAAGTCAGGGAGTGTTGAAAATAAAATGTGATGATGTTGACCCTGCAGTATTTAAAGATAAGGTTAAGCATAAATTTGAACCATACGAAATTGTATTAATACACTTCCATAGTCATAATGTAAAAAATGGGGTGTTTGTATTTGTTAGTGATATCAACAATAAAGAAGTGTTTGATGACCTTTTTATCTTTAATCAATTCGTGAAAATTGTTACTGATAAATGGGAGCGTTTAGGTTTAATTCTTCAGTTAAAGAAATTAAATCAATCGTTGGAAAGAAAAGTAAAAGCCAGGACTACTGAGTTAACCCGACTAAATAATATGCTTTTTCAAGAGATTCAAACACATCAAAATACCAACCATGAATTAAATATTGAAAGAAAAAAATTTCATCAGTTGTTTCAAAAAGCAAATGATGCCATTTATTTATGGGAGATTGATGGTGTTGCGAGTATCAAAAGATGCATGGAAGTAAATCAGGCAGCCATTGAAATGACAGGTTATTCGTATGATGAACTAATGAATATGACACCATCTGATTTGATGGTAAAAGGTATGAAGGGCCAATTAAAGCCTTTTCTGGAGAAATTAGAGGTGAATAAAACAAGCAAGATTGAGGTGATCCATCAGCGAAAAGATGGTACAACATTCCCGGTTGAAGTTAACTCTCATTTATTTACCCTTGATGATAAGAAAGTTATTTTATCTATAGCGAGAAACATTTCAGAATGGAAAAAGATTGAACTTGATTTAATTGATGCAAAGGAACAAGCTGAGGAATCAGATCGATTAAAGTCTTCATTTCTTGCAAATATGAGTCATGAAATCAGAACACCACTAAATGCCATCTGTGGATTTACGGAACTTATAAAGGAAGATAACCTGGAAATGAGTGAGGTGAAGGATTTTGCCGATATAATTTTAAATAACAGCTCACATCTGCTTAACCTTATTAACGATTTAGTTGATTTCTCAAAAATTGAAGCTGGTTACGTTAAACCTACTTTTATGCCGGTAAATATTTCTCATTTACTTCGAAATTTGGAGCTTAATGTACAATCGTTACTGTATAATTTTAATAAGGAGCACATAAAGATTATAATCGATAGTGCAGAAGAACTAGAAGAGAAGCTTGTGTTAACAGATGAGGTTCAGTTAAGACAGATATTATCAAATCTATTAAATAACTCGGTTAAGTATACGCGGAAAGGATCTATTACTTTAAAAACCTCTATAGTTAAGGATCAACTTCAATTTATTATTTCTGATACCGGAATTGGTATACCTAAAAAGTTTCACGAAAAAATTTTCGAACGATTTGTACAAGTAAAGGATAAAAAAACCTTTAGTATTCCTGGTACAGGACTTGGTTTAGCTATTTGTCTAAATCTTGCTGAAATGTTGAATGGAGAAGTTAAACTGCTAGACTCATCAATAAAAGGAACTTCTTTTAGTTTAACCATTCCATATTATCCGTCTTCTAAATAAAAGGTTAAAAGCTATATTTTAAACGTAAAAAGCCAGAGTTTACATCTTGTGTGCTAACCTCACCAGTTAAACTGTTTGGGAAGTTTCCATGGAAATATTGCCAGTATAGCGATGCACTAAAGTTATCTGCAACACTATAAGTCCAGGTTGGTCCCAGAAATATTCCTTTAATATCAGGGTGAGGATACCAGATACTTGCCAGCGAAAAAGTAGATAAGGGAGTAGCCTGAAACATCACGCTTCCGAGTAATTGGAAAGGGGAAGTTGCTAAGTCCTTAACCGATTGAGGTGGTGCATATGCATCAAAAAATACAATGTCTTTTCCTTCCGGCAGTTTAGCTACCATTACTTCGCCTTGAACAGTCCATTTTGAGCCTATGGAATAATCCATACCTGTTGAAAGCATTATCACTCCTGATGTATCAGCAAAATTCTCGAAAGGCTGATACCATGCCAACTCACCCCGCCAACTAGAGTTTTTTACATAACCTGACCAGCCAAAGCCTAAAGCCAAATCTTCACCTTTTAAAGTACCTCCGATAAACTGAAAATCGTAATTCCAGATGTTGGCATTCCATTTTAAAGCTGCTGATACTTGCTTGGCGCTGTCGATGTTGGCTGCAAATTCGATGGAAGATGTAGCTCCTGTGTAATACATAGCCCGAACGGCATCGGTTCCGGGTTTCTCCTCGTAATCAAAGTCGAAATAGGAGTAAGTATTAAACATGTCGTTAGGATTGAATGCAAACGTTTTGCCCCAGTTAATTCGTTGCTTACCAACTGTTAAATCAAGATTGCCTGTTGAATACTCTGCATAAATACGATCGAAAGCCATATTTAATATATAACTGTTTCCGACAGCGATGTTCCACGATGGATTGAACAGATTACCGTTTTTCTCGAATCCATCTCTAAGCTGATTAGAAAAATCTAATCTAACCTGATCGCCTACCATCAAACGGTTTCGCATTTGAGCAGAGATGGTTAGCTTATCGCTGGCATACCAAAACAGGTTTAATCGGTTTTGAAAATAGATGTCAGTGATGTACATATGATTATCATCTTGCTTGATATAATCAAGTGAATCGGGTAATTCAAAGGGTATTTTTGAGATGGATACAGATTGCATATTTACCAGATACCCGTTCACTACCAGTTTTTTGCCTGAGTCGCCGTATTGCGCAGAAACAATCGACGGTAACAGGGATGATAGTATTCCGAGGATTAATAATTTGGTTTTGAACATGATTCAGTAATTAAACTACGAATAATAATTTTAACTCTAAGGAACGGTTCTCTATTTGCTAGATGTTGATAAAGAACCGTTCCATAAAGCATCTTGACTATCAAAAAAACTATGCTTTGCGTTCGTCTTTAATAATTTTGCCATCTTCAAGCTGTATAACACGACGAGCTTTATTTACTACCCTTGCATCATGAGTACTAAAAATGAATGTGATATTTTCTTCTCGATTTAGTTTTTCCATAATATCGAGCAAGGTCTCTGTTGAGGTAGAATCAAGATTGGCCGTAGGTTCGTCAGCTAAAACAAACTTAGGTTTGGAAGCTAATGCTCTGGCTACAGCCACGCGCTGTTGTTGCCCTCCGGATAAGCGTGACGGACGTGCGTCTACACGATCACCTAAACCAACTTCGGTTAACAGGCTAATAGCTCTTTTGTCTCGCTCTTCCTTGCTTTTACCTTGAAGTTGCATGATAAATTCCACATTTTCCTTGGCGGTTAGCACAGGAATAAGGTTATAAGCCTGGAAAAC
Source organism: Carboxylicivirga linearis (assembly GCF_018271995.1). Classification (GTDB taxonomy): domain Bacteria; phylum Bacteroidota; class Bacteroidia; order Bacteroidales; family Marinilabiliaceae; genus Carboxylicivirga; species Carboxylicivirga linearis. The sequence continues at coordinate 488,206 of NZ_JAGUCO010000002.1, read as the reverse complement.
AAATCCTATATTGTGCAATCTAAAATCGATCAGTTCTGATGGTTTTAAGTCATGAACCATAGTGTCTCCGATGCGAATATTTCCTTCAGTTGGTTGATCTAATCCTCCTAACATGTTCAGAAAAGTGGTTTTTCCACATCCTGATGGTCCGACAATAGCTGTAAATTCCCCTTCTTGTATTTCTAAATCAATTCCTTGAACAGCATGGACTTTAACTTCTGAATCGTTATATGTTTTGGTCAGTTTTTTAACTTCAATTACATTCATAATGTTTGGTTTTTAAGAGTTTTACATATCAATGCGAATCGCTTCTGCAGGCTTCAATTTTAATGCTTTTAGGGCAGGATAGATGGCTGCCAGCATCCCCGTAATAAATACCATAATTACAACATCAATTACATTTTTAATCTTCAGAACAGGATAAACAATGGAATCATAACCCATGGCACCAAATCCTTCAGAGACCATAGAAATATCAATGCCTGAATTAGCTGTGGCAATAGTAACAACGGCTCCCATAATTATTCCAACAACGCCACCTATTAGTGAGAGGAAGACTGTTTCAATCATTATCATTTTAAACACACGCGATTTATTCATTCCAATCGACATTAACATACCTAACTCTTTTGTGCGTTCCAATACAGCCATCAGCATGGTATTGATAATACCAAAAACCAATGCCAGTAAGATGATGATCATAAAGATGTACATAGAGATGTCGAGGCTTGATTCGAGCATTGAAACCTCAGGCATAATTTGCCGCCATTCTTTAACATCGTATTTCGAATACTTACTCTCCAAATTTGCCAAAACAGCAGGAACGTTCTCAGAATGATTTAATAATACTGCAATTTCGTGTCCAGCAGAAGCATCAACTCCATACAACGAAGTTAAATCTTCAGCTCTCACAAAAATATTGGTTTGGTCGTACATATTGTTGGCAGTTTGATAAATGCCTGCCACTCTGAACGAAGCTCCTGAGATATAACCTTCTTTATCGGCAAAGGTGATTACTACTTTAGAGCGAATTTTCAACTTCAGTTTATCAGCCAGCTTCTGACCAATTACAACCGGATTTCGCTTGATACCTTCGAAATACGCACCGTCTTTGATTTTTGTATGTAGGTTGGTAACGGTTGATTCAATTTCAGGGTTTATTCCCATTATTTTTATGCCTGATGAGGTGGTTGGAGACTGAATCATTCCTTGTACAATAAAGCGAGAACATGTTGCCTGAACAGAATCTTCAGCTGCAATGTCTACTGCCAGTGTGGTTGCATTTTCAATATACTTCTTTTCATCAGGCTCTTCGAGGTAGCCTTTTTGATGTAGTTGAATGTGTGATGCTTCCGTTGAGATAGCTGAGTTAATGCGTTGGATGGCCATCCCATTGTAAAATGCATAATTAAATACACCCGTGAAAATTCCCAAGGCAATGGCAAAAAGTATAACGGCGCTTCGGGTTTTACTTCGCCACACGTTTCGCCAGGATATGGATAGTATCATGATTTTTTGTTTTTAAAGGTTATGAACGAAGAGCTTTGGTTACTTGTAAGCGTAAAATTTTACTTAGCGGATAAATCGATACCAATAATGTGATGGCAAATACAATCAGTATCTGACCTCCAAAAACCATTGTGTCGTTTCCGAAATAAATGGCTGGTTCCATTCCAAATTGCTCGTACACATCAGCTACTTCTCCTGTTAGTGGGATTGGACTTTTTACCAGAAACCAGATTAACGGAACACTAACCGCAAAGCCCGATACAACACCAACAATACCAATTAGCATGGTTTCGTAAAACAGTACTTTTGCCAGCTTTAACTTATTCATTCCAACAGCAATCATTACGCCCAATTCTTTTCTGCGCTCGGCAATCATCATAATTACCGTTGAGAAAACACCAAAGCCAATTAGTATGTATAAAATGCCTTTCATAATGATGCCTTGGCCCTTATCACCTTCGATCATTTGTTTTGTTACCGGGTCCATTTCATCCCAGGTCATTACAGAATATTGATCACCGAGACTTGTTTCCAATTCGTGCTTAATGGGATAAACATCATCGTAATCATCAACCGTTAATACCAGACTGGTGACCATGCCTGGTGCAGAGAAAAACTCTCGGGCTTTGTCAATTGTGATATAGGTTCCGAAATTGTTCATGGCAGGGAAGGGGAATTCAAGGATTCCTACTACAGGGAAAAGTCCGGCTGCGCTATATCCATGATGTCCCTGACTGATCAAGGCTAATGTATCGCCCAAATCAACATTCAGTGCCTTTGCCAGGTTAACTGCCATCAAAATGCCGTCATCGTCCTTGTTTAGATATTTACCTTTGCTTACCCAATGACTCAGACGTGTTAGTTCGTTTTCCTTTGCAGGATCAACACCAATCAGCATTGCACCTTTTGTGCTGTTACCGTATGACATTAAAGAGAAAGACTCCATACGTGGAATTATCAGGTCAATGTCTTTATTGTCAGCCACAATATCAATTAAGGAATCAGTTGGTACAAACAGATCATCAATTGATTTAGTTTCCCAGTAATCAGGGTGATGAATCTGTACATATCCAGAGTAAAAACTTACCACGTTATCAATCATTTTCGAATAAGTTCCATCTTGCATCGAAGTCATCAAAGTACTTAATATTACACCAAAAAAGATGGATGCAACAGTTATTAGAGTTCGACGTTTGTTGCGCCAGATATTACGCCAGGCTAGTTTTGTTTCGCTATTTGACATGGTTTGATGTTTAATTGATTAGCGAATTCGTTTCATGCTTTGCTGTGAAAAGAAATTATCGTTTATAGGAACATTGAATTCTATATTTTCAATGTTAATAATGGTTCTCTGATTTGGTTTATCAGCAGGAATAATCTCAAACTGCGAGGGTAAGATTCTACCTCCAATGGTGGTGATATTATGCGCCAGTTCTGTTTTTACTAAAAACTCATCTTCATCGTAATATTCAACCTTCATTTGAAGGTATTCGTCTTTGGTAATCCACATCATTACTTTACCCCATACAACGGCTGCTTCTTCTGTTGGTATTAGTTGTATATGATAGCAATCTTGCTCATCAATCTTTTCTTCTCCAATTAAAGTGTGATTGTAATCTTCAACAATAGATGATTTTTTTAATGCATCGTCATTGGTATAGTCCGATCCCATCCATCCTTGCGACATCATTGATGGCGGAAGTTTAATCATACGAGAAATTCGCGGATTCCAGTTCCACATCTCACGATCTCGTTTTAAAAAAGTCTGACCTTTTTCCTGAGCCGGTGCTGTAACTAAAGTCATGGCATATTGGGTGCCTTTTGTCCAGTTTTTAAATGCCAGATTACGTTCGTAGGTTGGCCGTTTGATCGTCATTGACATGGTTGAAATACTTGATTCTTCACCCTGCATTTTATCATCGGCTTTCTTCACAATCTCCTTTGCATCCTGAGCTTGCATTGATGTTGAAATCAATATAATAATTGCAAGAAGCATCGGTTTTAGGTGTTTGATAGTTGTCATTGTCTTATTTTTAGTTTGTCTGATTATTTACATTTAAACAATTGATGTATTTTGGTTTTAACGCCTTCCATTGGAAAGTTTTCAGGATCCATAATATAATGCAAGCCTACGCCATCCATTATAGCAGCAAAAAATCGAACTTCTGTAACGGGATCATCATATCCTTGACTGGCAAAGTAGTTGATGGCTGTTTTGTAAAAAGGAGTTAGAATTTTCTCTAATTGGGGAGTAATGATAGAATAAACATCGGGCTGTAAAAGAACCATAAAATACATTCTCCAGAAAGGAATATTTTGTTCTACTGTTTGAAAAGATTGATCAATAAAGAAGTGCAGTTCCTCTTCTGTTAAAACACCATCATGATTGGGATCGAAGGAGTTTGTTAATTGATTGAACCCTTCCAGCATAATGTTGATAACCAGATCTTCTTTACTTTCGAAGTAGTTATACATCAATCCTTTTGAAATTCCGGCTTCTTTTGCAATTCTGGAAATGGAGGCATTCGAAAAACCGTTATCGGCAATTACCTTGAGCGCTACATTCATTATTTGTTGTTTGCGTTCTAGGCGTATTTTTTCGTTTTGAGTATCTGTTCGTGGTGACATAATATTTTTAAATGACTGAACGTTCAGTCAAAAGTATAAGAGAAAAATTTCTTTTCAAAATAATTTGAGAAAATTCTTCATTAAGAGTTTGATTTTTAGTTGTTGAATATTGCTAAAAACCACTGTGAATGGTTGATTGGGAGGTATAAAAAAACCTGACTTGTTAAGCCAGGTTTAATTTGTATTGTCTCTTAGATATTAGCTATTTGCCAGCTCAATTAATTTTTCTTTGGTTTCAGGATTAGAAGGGCGACTGGCATTGGTATTAACCAATTTACCTTCTTTATCAATTATGATAAAGCGAGGAATTCCTCGAATAGCGTAATCTTTTATGATTTCAGAATCGTATGCATCAGGTGCAAAAAGTTGATATCCACACAGTGCTTTCTCAACTACCATTTTCTCCCATTTGCTTTTATCATTGTCAACCGAAATACTTACAAAAGCGACATCAAGATTTTTTAATTCTCTTTCCAACGATTTTAGATATGGTATTTCACCTATACATGGTCCGCACTCAGTTGCCCAAACATCAATATATATAACTTTGCCTTTTAAATCATCAGAAGTAATCAGTTTACCATTAATATCTTTATATGAAAAAACGGGTGCAATAACACCTGTTTTTAACTTATTTACTTTATTTATTTCAGATTCTATTTCAGTTAAGTATATCTCATTTTTAATAATGTTATGATACCTCAATTCCATTATTTCCTGTGTATTTCTTGGAGACATCGAGTAATGTCTTAGGTGCCTGTTTCCAAGTTCGTCCTTTATTAGTTGATTAGAATTTAGTTTTTCAATTTGATCAAATACTTCAGATGTCCCTTTTACAGTATATTTATTCAATTTTTTATTCTTTAGGGTATCATCGATGTTTCTTTCGTAATGATCTACCACATAATATTTGTAGGTTAATATTTCCTTGTAAAATTCGATTTTATCTAACGGTACTTCATCAAATAGCACTTGAATCATTTGTATTGAATCATTATTGGCTGCTTTATGTTTTCTAAGGAATTCAGAGCATATTTTAGCAACGTAAACATCGTTTATTAATTGAACTTTAGTCAAGAAACTAGTATTCTTTGGGGTATTGTATTTATTAAGAGTCTTGCCTAAATCATAATTTAATGAGTTAATTTCTTCCTTAAATTTACTAAATGACTGGTTAAATAGGTTTTTCTGGGAGAAATTGCCCTTAATGGACTTTAATTTCAACAATAATTTAACATTAGGAGCTCCATCACCCTTCAATTCAATATTTGAATAATTATGCTCTAGAATCTCATTGTATTTGGCTTCAATGTGAATTTCTGTACCGGGTTTAAAATTGCTGTTGATGTATGTTTTCCCCCAATATATGTAGCCTATCATTTCATTAGGAACAGATAATAATCCTTGATAAGTTCCGTCTGATTTTATATGTGCTATTGTATCGTATTTTTGAAGGGCTGGCAGATAAACACGAACAATTGAATCTGGACAATTATGGATCTTTCCACTTATTTTGATCTTATTGTTAGATGTGCACGAATAAAAAAATAGTGTAATAATTAAAATGAGTACATTTTTCATAGTCATAGGATTTTGGATTTTTTGGAAAAAAAAGAGAATCAATAGTGACCCTCTTTGCTTTATGATTTAGCTATTTGCCAGCTCAATTAATTTTTCTTTGGTTTCAGGGTTGGAAGGGCGGCTGGCGTTTGCATTTACCAGCTTACCTTCTTTATCAATCATGATAAAACGAGGAATTCCTCGAATAGCGTAATCTTTTATGATTTCTGAGTTCCAGTCATTGGGAGCAAAAAGCTGATAACCTTTTAATTCTTTTTCAGCTACCATTTTCTCCCAGGCACTTTTATTGTTATCAACCGAGATACTCACAAACGCAATGTCTTGCTCGTGCAATTCCTCTTCCATCTTTTTTAAATGAGGGATTTCAGCCTTACACGGTCCACACCAGGTTGCCCAAACATCAATATAAATTACCTTGCCTTTTAAATCTTCAGATGTTACTTTCTCTCCATTGATATCATTATAAGCGAAGGTTGGGGCAATTGCTCCCGGCTGTAATTTTTCGAGTTGAGCAAGTAAAACGGTAAATGCTTTAGTGTATTTTTTATTAGTGATAATTTCAGTATAGCGTTCTTTCATTATATTCTTAATGCTGTCTGGCTGATAAGTGTATGAGCCTAATAAACGGTTACCTAATTCATCTTTTACAATTTGGGGAACTTCTAATGTTTTAATAATATCAATTTCCCTATTAACAAATTCAGCACTTCTTTCCTCAATTTCTTCTTCTTTTATTTGATTCTCTATTTTAGAAGTATGTTCATTAACCACAAACTGCTGATAAACTCTAATTTCCTTAAAAGCTTCATAGTTATCGGTTGGTATGGTTGCCGAAAATGTTTTGTATTCTTCCGGAATTGGTAAGGTATCGTTGGGTGCAAATCTGGCATGATACATCACAAAGTAATCATACTTTTGAGCTAATAAAACCTTTTGTTCCAATCGAAGCATTTCAATAAAAGTATCATTACCGGGGTTTGAGGATTCAAATTCTTCAATCATCTTACTTAATAGCATCGCATCTGAAGTTACTGTTTCTTCAAATTCAGCAGTCGGCAGAGATAATACCGCTCTCAGGTTGTTGTTAGTGTCGGCATTTCTCATATTTAAAAGGAGAGAGGAACTTTCACTTCCCTCACCAGTTATTGTTACATTGGCTGCTTTTCCACTTTTTAATTCTATTCCATCAAATTTAATATTGAGATTGGCACCAGGAACAAGGTTTAATTTCAAATAAGCATCCCCATTAATTAAATTGGCCATATGTGGCTTACTTATTTCAATGGTAGCTTTAAATGTTCCATCTTCAGCAAGGGTTGCAATAGTGTCATGGGTTTGCGTGTAAGGGATGTTAAGTGTTATTACATTGCTATCGGGGTTAGTAATAACACCGCTTAAGGTAATTGTGTTGTTGTTACTGCATGATGCTAACAATAGTACAGATAAAATGAAAAACGTAAGTCTCATAAATTTGATTGATTTTAGATGTTTATCACAGAAATTAGTAGGGTAAATATAATAATTAACGTAAATGAAATTGATATAGTGTTTGATATATAGGTTTAATGATTATAGTTTTATGAAAATATCAAGATATTTCATTTTAACTTTTTAGTCTATGATTCGATAAGGTATAAGACAATTGTTTTACAATTAAAAAGGTATGATGGAATGTGTTTATTTTACAAACACCTTAGTGGTTATTATACTATTTTGCTTTTTTAGATTGTAACGAACTATGTAAATTCCCCTTTTAACAGGTACTAGGCTTGATGATCCTTTAATTTCCTGTTGGGCTACTTCAATTCCGGATAGGGTATAAATACATGCTTGACCAGATAATTCTGAAGCCTGCAACACTAAAATAGCACCCTTAGTACCAATAATTCGTGCTAAATCGGTATGGTCATCCTTTTCAATCTCATTAATATTGTTTGGAATATCCTGGTTGTTAAATGAAGGTGGAAATGCAAACATCCATTGCCTGTGGCTAGCTGCAGCGCTAGTTCCATAGTCGTATAATCCCACTTTGGTACCAGCGGTATTGTTGGCACCTTCCAGATCCAATGCTTTACCAGTGTTTGTTGAAACAATCTTATAACAATCGTCACCTACACTTTCAATTAAAAATGTTTGGTTGATAGGATTTTGTACTGATGATGTAGACAAGTAATAAGTGCCCGCATCTGTAAGGTATTCACCTTTTAAATTACTGATAGTATATCCGTTTGAATTGGATGATAAAACCCATAATTGGGTAGAATCGGTATGTTGATAGTTATTAATTTGAACTTCATTATCTGTTGATTGCATTACCAGACTTGCAGTTCGTGAAAGAATTAAATACGGAATATCAGTTTGTAATTCATTATCAACAGGATCGGTATTGACAGGTATTACAACAGTTGTTAAGCTGTAACCAGGAAGGCTAACTAACAAGTTGTCTCCTTCTGTTTTAAAAGATGTAACATCTATGTTGTTTTCTGTTTCAGAGGTACGTGTTACATGACTTGGATTGTCCACCTGATCAAACATTGACAAGTCAATTTCGTGATAGGTTGTTAATGATGAATTGTTTAACAAAACGATGGTAAGTGTATCATTTGTTTCATTCAAGGTAGACAGGATTTGATCATTGGGTGCATCCAGAAATCTTGCTCCTGTTTTAATATAGTGACTGAATTGTTTGCGTACATAAAAGTTCTTAACAGGCTCGTATGTTTGTGCTGCAAAATCACCTTGTACCAGGCACCACTGATCGTTATTCTCTTCTATATATTGCCAGTCTATCCAAGCCTCAGGGCGAATATATCTGATATCATGTATGAGCTTTTGTGCCATGTTCAGGTTGCCGTATAAACCAGTTCCTCCAGCTCCGACCTCACTCATCCATAGTGTTTTATTATATGTTGTTGATAAGGCTCTTATATTAGCTCTATCCTGGTTTGTGGCAGAATAGGTATGTGTATTCCATTGATCAACCAAATCAAGTACAGTACCATCCGCGATATAAGCATTAAAATCAGTTACTGATTGAGCAACACTGGTTTCATCAGATGCAGAAATAACGGTATTTAGTCCTGATTCTTTCAAAATAGGAGAAAGGATTTTTAAGAAGTCAATTTGAGCAGCTGTACTAAAATGACAGCCTTCCTGACCACCATTTGCAGCCCAGTAATTGGTAACGGGTTCGTTAAATGGTTCCAGAGTCTTAAACTCAATATTATAGGTTTCTTTATAGTGTTTACATACATCAACAAGGTAGTTGGCAAATTCTTCGTAGTATTCCGGTTTCAGGTTGTCTTCCCAAGCGTTAAAATTCCCCGCACAACATCCACTGTATGTCATATAATATGGAGCAGAATTACTGAAAGCTTCAAAAATGGCATCAGGCCGTTTCTCTTTTATTTTAAGCATTATCTTACGTTGTGCAGCATCGCGGCTCCAGTCGTAATCTCCATCAGATGAATCTTTAAATCCTTCCATTTCGGCTCGTATACCTTTTCCGCTTGCCATGTGATGAGGATCGCAATTCTGGTTTAAAGGATCATCACCACCGCCAATATTATAACGAAAAATATTATAGTTGAGGCCCTCAGGACTAACCAACCAGTCAACAATTTCATCAATTTTATCATCGCTCCAGGTGCCACACATATTGGCCCACCAGCATAGTGAAACACCCCATCCTTCAAAACTATTTGTAAATCTTGCATTTGGATTTATCAGGTATTTTATTGTATCTGCCGGAACTGGATGATATTCTTCAGAAATATACCAATAATGACGGCTCTCAGTTCCACTTTTATCAGAATAGATGTAAGAACCGTCGGTAATATCATCGGTGCCTAAATATCTACTGTTAGCTTTGCATTTTAGTCTAACAAATGAGCTTGAAACTTTCTCGATGGCATATTTTGAATAGTCAGTTGTTGAATCAGTAATAAAATAAGTATTCCAACTACCACTTAATGCCATGAACTTTTTCTGATCTTTAAGTTTTATCCAGTAATATCCAGTTCCATCGGGGATAAAATGCATGATTTGGTCATCAGAGCCAGATACTTCCTTAATAACAGTTCTGGTTTCGGTGTTTTCAGCAACTACATTTCCGCTTGAATGAATCAGATAATAATCGGTAGAAGGTTTTGGTTCTATTATCTGAGCAAATGAAATGCTACTAAATATTAATGTGGTTAAAAGAGTTACAAACGTGTATTTTAAAGAAGTTTTTTTCATTGAGTATGTGGTTAAAACTTTTATGGTTTTTGGTAATAAGAATGATGACAAACATAGGTCATTCTCAATGGGCAAGCTAATTTTGTATCACTAAATTTTAGCAGGCATTAGTCAAAATCTATCACATATTCAGCAGAAAATACATGGGCTGTCAGAATAAAAAAGAGGTTACTCTTTCGAATAACCTCTTGTATAAAGAATATGTGTTGTCTTTCTTAGAAAGCAGCAATAATTCCGTGGAAATCTTCAGCTTTTAATGAAGCACCACCAATCAAACCACCATCAACATCAGGATTAGCGAATAATTCTTTTGCGTTTGATGGTTTACAGCTACCACCGTAAAGGATACTTGTGTTATCAGCAACTTCAGCTCCGTATTTGTCAGCTAAAGTTTTACGGATGAAAGCGTGAATTTCTTGAGCTTGCTCAGGAGAAGCAGTTTTACCTGTTCCTATAGCCCATACTGGTTCGTATGCTAAAACAATTTTACCGAAATCTTCAGCAGAAAGGTGGAATAACGCTTCTTCGATTTGAGATTTAACTACTTCGAAGTGTTTTTCAGCTTCGCGCTCTTCCAATACCTCACCGATACAGAAAATAGGAGTTAAGCCGTTAGCTAAAGCCAAATCAGTTTTTTCTTTCAAAATAGCGTTAGTTTCACCGTAGTATGCTCTTCTTTCAGAGTGACCTAAAATTACATATTGAGCACCAGTTGACTGAATCATAGCAGCTGAAGTTTCGCCAGTGTAAGCACCGCTAGCTTTGTCAGCACAGTTTTGAGCAGCAACGCCCACTAAACTGCTGTCAACAGCTTTTACAACTTCAGTAATGTGGATGAATGGAGTACCCAAAACTACTTTGCAGTTAGGCTTGTTCTCAGTTAAAATAGCATTTACTTCTTTTGCTAAAGCGATACCCTCTTCAAGGGTGTTGTTCATTTTCCAGTTTCCTGCAACAATGTTCTGTCTCATCAGATAAAAATTTAAAGTTTATTTAAGTCGATACAATATTATAACAAATCCTGCCAACAGTAAAGCCCAAGCTATGATAAACCAATTATTATTAAGGCTTCTGTACGAGTTAAACGAATACGATAATGGATTCGATAATTCATTGGCTTCGGGCAGATTTGTGTGATTATATTTTGCAATAATGGTTCCTTTGTCCAAAATAATCATACCGGGATTTCCGCGGCAGATGGTCTTTAACAGGGTTTCATCAACACTCAGGTAATCGAATCCAAGCGAGTGTGTGGTATCAAACTGAAAGTAGTTATCGACCAACGAAGAGGTGAGTACAAAAAACTGGTATTCATTTTTCAAGCACATCACTCTTATTTCTTTTAGTTTATCCAGGTTTTTGGTCGATGCTTTTTCAACTTTAGGAGCAATCACTAGAAATACAGGTTTGTCGCTGGTAAGAATATCCAGAGTTACATCTAATCCATCAATGTTTTCAAGGATAAAATTCTGGATTGGTGGTTGATAACCTTCTTTAATCAGTTTTGATTTTTGATCCACAAATACCCAGGTAGAATCATTATATGGATAATTATCCATGTCGAATTCTTTACGCTCACCATCCTTCTCCATAATAAAGGTAGTAACATATTCGGATTGAGGAGCGTCTTCAGGGGTACTCATTCCTTCCTGTATGTTTTGGCCCACTTTAAAAGGTCTGAAATCAAGCAATGGAAGATAAACCAATGAGTAAATCGATATACCCAATATAAAGATCAAGCCCGAAAAAGCACCAATACTTTGTTTCAATCCGCTTATCGAAGCTGTGTAGTCATTTCTTTTTCGATAGATAATATAACTAATGGGTAAAAGAACCAGATTCTTGAAAAATGTCTCCCAATTGGTTAGTTTTACCGCATCGCCGAAACAACCACAATCGCTTACCGGATTGAAAACTGCACTGTACAAGGTAAGAACCGTAAAAAAGCTCATAAACAAAAAGGCCGGCAGAGCAGCTTTTTTAGTTTTAAGCCCAAAGAATAGCATGAAACCAATCATAAATTCAATGGTTGATAAGGCTATTGCTAAATACACTGATAATGTATTGGCGTTATGTATGCTCACTATTTCCAGATATTCAGCAATTTTAATGGCGCCTCCCTGGGGATCTACAGCCTTAACAAAACCTGAAAATAAAAATACAATACCAATAATGATTCGTGCTATAGTTCTTAGCATAAAATATAGTGTTAAGCGTTTTCTTCGTCGTTGGGGAATTCCAGTTTAATCAAAGCAAAAATGGCATAATTGATCATGTCCATATAATTGGCATCAATTCCTTCCGAAATAATTGTTTTACCTTGATTATCTTCAATTTGTTTGGTGCGATGAAGCTTCATTAAAATCAAATCAGTGAATGAACTCACGCGCATTTTACGCCACGCTTCGTCGTAGTCGTGATTTTTATCTTCCATCAAAGCCTTTGAGCCGTATATTTTATCCAAATACATTTTTAGGGCCACATCAGCATCCATTTCAGGTTGATCAGCCGGTTGAAGTTCCAACTGAACCAGCGCCATTGCGCAATAATTTACAATTCCGATAAATTCCGAGCGAACACCCTCATCAACTTTTGATATGCCTTTGGTTTCAATACTTCGGATACGCTGTGCTTTAATAAAAATCTGATCTGTCATGCTCGATGGGCGAAGAATTCGCCAGGCAGTGCCATAATCGCGCATTTTCTTTTCAAAGATGTCTTTACAGATATTTATAACGTGCTCGAATTGCTTATCGGTTTTTGTCACTTTAAGTTATTTTTAATTGGAGGCGTAAAAATATCAAAAAATGAGAAATTTCTGTATTAATATTCAGAGTTTATGAATTTTAGTTTGAGTACTTGTGGGGAAAGCAAAGAAAAGGCCTTTGTCCGATCACGCCAGTAGCAGCTGTGATGGAATTGATTGCTACGGGTACTCACGGTCAAAAGCCTTGTGCAAGATAGTATTTTTTTACTTCTTTTTAACAAATATCAAAACAATGCCTAAAACAAATCCTGCACTGCCACTAATTAATATGTTGTTTCTTATTTTTGAAATGCCTGTAATGCTGCGACCAAAGTCACCCAGGCTTCCTCCTGAGTTACTGAAAATGGTGCTAATCTTAACATATTCTCCTGCTATTTTTCCAAATAACAAGTAGCCAAAAATTAAACCTAGTAAAGTTAATATTACAATAATCAGTGCTTTTCTTTTCATGCTATAGGTTGTTTTCTATTGAAAATAGTAATCTTCCATGGTCTCCCAAAGTCGGTTAAATTCATTCTGATAATCATTTATAGCTTTCGGATCGTTGGTTTCCAGTATGTTTTCCTGATTGTATTGAGCGGCACTGCGTGTCCAGTTGTAACTTCCGGTCAGCAAGATGCTTTTGTCAAAAATAGCAAATTTATGATGCATGTGATGACTTGTATTATCTATTTTAATGGATGCGCCTTTACGAAAAAGGTACTCTATATCCGAACCCAAATCTAATGTTTTTTCATTGTCGGTTATGATTCGCACTTTAACCTTTTTACCCAAAGCATATTCAATTTTATCTCTTAAATCGTTATCGCTAATGGTAAATACACAAATGTCGATTGTGTTAACGGCATAACTGATTTGATTCATTATGGCATTGGCACAATCAGTACCCGGACTAAAGTATGATTTGCAATAAAACGATGGAGTAGCCTTTGGTAAGATTAGTTTATTAGCTTCTTCCAGCCAATCCAATATTTGTTGATGTTTAAATTCAGGAAGATGATCGCGTGCAGCATTAAAAATGTCGCTTCTTAATCTGTTTAAATCATGCTTCGAAAGATTTTTATCTACTAAAATTGATTTTAAAGCTTTCTTTTCAGCTTTCGATAAAATTTTGTCTTCAAGTGAAGATTTGAGATAGTCTAATGTTTCTTGCATGGGAAGTTTATTGTATAAATTTTGATATGATTTGATTGAGTTGTTGCTCCAGTTTTTCTATTCTGCTATTTGGGTCTTCGCAGGGTAGGCCACCCATATATTGTACAACAGGATAACAAAAAACAATATCATCGGCTGATATTATGGTAAAGTCATTCAATGCGTCTTGAATATGAAACTGATTATTTGCTAAAATATTTAGCTTGCTAATAAATATAGCATTGCTTGTTTTAATCAAGTAATATGAACTTGCGTTGGAAGGCAATTCTTGTTGTAAATTTATTGTTACGGTACTTTGGTTTTGTATGTTATGCGGAGTGCATGCAAAATCATTATTGTTTATATGTATAGCAATGCAATTGGTGAGATTGCTCTCCAGAGGTATTTCAATATACGTTTCAGAAGTTAGCCCTTCCTTATTATTAATACTACTTAGTTTATTTGAGTATAAAAAAGGAATCCTTCTGACTGATATGTTTTTAATAGAAGCGTTCTTAAATGCAGGTTCATTCCCAACGTCGAAGTGATAAAGTTCATTTACGGTCAGCTCCTTATTTATCAACTCATCAATTGTGATGCTAAAATATTTAGCTACCTTATTAATGATTTCAATTTTAGGTTCAGCTCTTCCTTCTTCATATGATCCTACGCTAGCCCTTGATAAATCAAAGATAGATGCAAATTCTGATTGGCTTATTTTTTTAATTGAGCGAATCTTGCGAATATTTTTTCCAAAAAAACTCATAAATAAATGCTAATAATATTTGCAAATATGATTTTTGTATTTATATTTGCTAATGTAATTGTCAAAATAAAAAAATAATATTGATAATTGCTAATTACTTTAACCTTTTCTTAGAATATTTTTAAATTAACAATTTGTGCTTTATGAAAAGAGAAAATTATTTAAATTCAAAACCCGAAAAATTAGTTTAAATCACTCGACAATGGACAAGTATTTTGAAAAAGTAAGAAACTACCTATTGGAATTAAATTGTGAAATAGTTACAGAGCACGAAGAAGATGGTGTTTTTGTAGTGAATAAACCTGAAGAAGGTATTGCAAATTTGGTTCTTGGTTGTGCCGACCCTATCCTTATTATGGAGCAATTCATTTTCGAGATCGAAGAAGATAGTCTGAGTGTATTTAAACAACTATTGATGAAAAACAGGGACATCGTTCATGGAGCTTTTGTTTTAGATGAAAGCGGACATAAAGTTATCTTCAGGGATACACTTCAGATTGAAAATTTGGATTTGAATGAACTGGAAGGTTCAATTAACTCTCTAAGTCTGCTCCTTAGCGAGTATGCAAACGAAATTATTAAGTTATCCTCAAAAGAATTAGTGTCATGAATGTATTTAGTAGATTATTTAGAATAGGAACCGCTGAGGCTCATTCAGCTATAGATAAATTAGAAGATCCCATTAAGATGACAGAACAAGGCATCAGGGATTTAAAAAAGAATTTGGACGATAGTCTTAAAGCATTTGCTGAAGTTAAAGCTTTAGCTATTCGTTCTAAAAACGACTTGGAAACCAATCGTAATCGCGCCAAGGATTATGAGAACAAAGCTATATTATTGTTGAAAAAAGCTGAGAGTGGGGAGATTTCTGCTGATGAAGCTGATCGTTTGGCAACGGAAGCTTTAACTAAAAAAGAAGAATGTGCTGCCTTTGCTTCCGATAAGCAGAAGGAAGTAGATAAATTCGACCAGAATATTGCTCAGTTAGATGCAAACATTAAAAAGCTTCGTTCGCAAATCAGTACTTACGAAAACGAGTTGCGTACTTTAAAAGCTCGTGTTAAAGTAAGTTCGGCAACCAAAAATATAAATAAGCAAATGGCTCAGATCGATTCAGGAAGTACTATTAGTATGCTTGAAAAGATGAAGGAAAAAGTCAATCAAGAAGAAGCTTTGGCAGAAGCTTATGGTGATATTGCCGGTGAATCAAAATCATTGGATGATGAGATTGATACAGCAATAGGTGGAGCTAATAAAGCTGAAGCATCTGAGTCGTTAGCACAGTTAAAAGCTAAATTAGCTGCAAATAAAAAAGAAGAATAACATTGGGAGGTTAGTGCAAAAGTGCATTAACCTCTTTTTATGAATACCAGATTTTAGTTAGATAAGTAATTATAGATTAAGGATTACTTTCTGCCTAAATACAAATGAACTATTAATAACCCTAACTCATGAAGGAACTATTTGAAGCTGCGTTTTCGGGAGTGAATATAATCCCTACAGTTTTCCTGCTGTTGATACTGGTTTACTGGATATTTGTCATTATTGGTGCCATGGATATGGATGTAATCAATGTTGATATAGAAACCGATGTTGATTTAGATGTTGACGTAGATGTGGATGCGGACGTTGATATGGATGCTGATGCAGATGTTGATTCGGACGTAGAAGCAGATAGTCATGATATTGGTTCGGTAGCCTTTCTCAACTCCATACTAACCTTCTTCAACCTAGGTAAAATACCCTTTATGGTATGGTTAAGTTTCCTGATAATTCCCATGTGGGTGATATCCATTCTCTTTAATCATTACCTTCATAATAGTTCCTTCATAATTTCTTTGGTAGCTCTTATTCCAAATGTAGTTGCAAGTTTGTTAGTTTCTAAAATTCTCACAACTCCAATTGCTGCCATATTTACAAAAATTAAAAAGAACGATGACGATCAGTTTAAATACACTGGTAAAATGTGTACCGTTCTGATGCAAGCCAGCCATAATCGATTTGGTCAGGCTGAAATTAAACGCGATGGAAATACGTATCGTGTTAATATCCTTACTAAAGATGAATCAATTGTACTTGATAAAGGTCAAACCGCATTGATTATCGAATATATTCCTGAAAAGAAATGTTATTTAGTAGAACCCTATAAAATCTAAAGAATGTTAGAATCATTAAGTTATTCAGTAATTATTTTACTGGTAATAGTCGCAATTGGTATAATTGCACTGATTATAAAGACCTACCGCAAGGCAACGCAAGGTCATGCTTTGGTGCGTACCGGTGCCGGAGGTGCGAAGGTAACCTTTACAGGTATGTTTGTTATACCTATACTCCACAGAATGGAGGTAATGGATATTACACTGAAAACGGTAACCATTGAACGTCAAGGTAAAGATGGTTTGATCTGTAGGGACAATATGAGAGCTGATATTAAAGTGGCTTTCTTTGTTCGTGTAAACAAAACCAGTGAAGATGTTATTCAGGTGGCTCAGTCCATCGGATGTAACAGAGCTTCTGATCACAAGGCATTGGTTGAACTGTTTGATGCTAAATTCTCCGAAGCATTAAAAACAGTTGGGAAACAGTTTGAATTCGTGGAATTGTATAACTCCCGAGAGAAATTCAAACACGAAATCTTGAATATCATTGGTACGGATTTAAATGGTTATATCCTTGATGACTGTGCCATTGACTTCCTGGAGCAAACTCCTTTGGAATCGCTATCTGAAAATAATATCCTGGATTCAGAGGGTATTAAGAAGATTGTTGAGCTTACTGCCAGACAAAAAATTCTATCTAACCAAATTGAGCGTGACAAGCAAAAAACCATTACAAAGCAGGATGTTGAAGCACGCGAAACTGTTTTAGAACTGGAACGTCAGTTAGCAGAAACGGAAGAAAATCAAAAGCGTGAAATAGCCAACATCAAAGATCGTCAGGCAGCTGAAATTGCTAAAGTTGCACAGGAGCAACGTTTAATAGCTGATAAAGCTCGTATTGCTACTGAAGAGGAAGTGGCAGTTGCTGAAAAAAATAAAGAACGTCAGGTTGTGATAGCTGAGAAAAACCGCGAAAGAGTTGAAGCGGTCGAATCAGAAGCAGTAGAACAAGAGCGTGCCTTAAAGCAAACTGAACGCGAAAAAGTAGTTACTCTGGCTCAGATAGCGAAAGAGAAAGAAGTGGAAATGCAGAAAAAGCAAATTCAGGAAGTTATTCGCGAGCGTGTTGAAGTAGAAAAAGCAACCGTTGCCGAGCAAGAGAAAATTAAAGATACGCAAGAATTTGCTACCGCAGACAGGGCTAAAAAAGTGGCTATTACCAAAGCTGAAATGGATGCGGAAGAAGCATTTGTTCGTGAGATTAAAGCTGCTGAAGCATCTAAAAATGCGGCTGAGCACAATGCTAAAACTAAGTTGATTGATGCCGAAGCGGAGTTTGAAGCTGCAGGTAAAAAAGCGGAAGCCACTAAGATTATGGCTGAGGCTAAAGCTGCTGAAGAAGCTGCTATGGGTGTTGCTGAAGCTCAGGTAATTGAAGCCAAAGCTGATGCAATGGAAAAACAAGGAGTTAACGAGGCTCGTATTATGGAATTAAAAGCGGAAGCTGAAGCGAAAGGAACCAAAGCCAGAGCACAAGCAGAAGCTGAGTCAATCCAGAAAGTTGGTGAGTCTGAAGCTGAAGTGATTAAGGCTAAGGGTAATGCAGAAGCTGAAAAAGGACAAGCTGAAAACAAAGTTCTTGACGAACGCTATGGCGTTGAAGCAAAAGGTATCGAAGAGAAAGGTATGGCTATGAAGAAACTGGATGCTGTTGGTCGTGACCACGAAGAATTCAAGTTGAAACTGGATATGGAAAAAGAGCTTGAATTGGCTCGTATCAATATTCAGAAAGGTATTGCTGATGCCCAGGCTCAGGTTATTGCTGAAGCACTGAAAGCTGCCAATATCGATATTGTGGGTGGTGAAACTATGTTCTTCGATAAGATTATTGGTTCCATCACTCAAGGTAAGCAAGTAGATAAAGTAGTAAATAACAGTCAGATTATAACTGATATCAAAGAACATTTCTTTGATAGTCCGGATGGAAAAAGCTTTAAGGATCAATTTGCTACTTTCGTTGATCAGTTTGGAGTATCGTCAGAAGATATACGCAACCTAAGTATAAGTGCTTTAATTGGTCAGATGATGGAAAAAAATACCGATAAAAAAACGGGCAACATGTTGACCAGTCTGAGTGAAATAGCCAAAAGTTTGGGTGTTTCAAATAGCTCAGCTAAGAGTTTAGGATTAATCTAAACGCAAATTAATACTTCAAAAAGGAACGATTTTCGTAAATAGAAAATCGTTCCTTGATTAATATATTTTGCATACCATAGTTTGAAAATAAGAGTGGATGAAAAATTCAAAACAGTCATTCTTATTAGTGGTTAATATTATTGAATATTTGTTTAAGGTGATAGGTTAGGAGTATCATACTTGATTAAGGAATATGCTTCTGGCTGATTGTGCCATCTACCTTTAACTAACACTTGATTTTATGTCTGAGAATCAAAACACCAATCCCGAAAATAAAGAACAACTCGAAGAAGGAACTTATGAGATAATAAAGAACCGACTTCGAAAGAATGCTGATGACCTTGATCAAAGATTGGAAAAACTGAACGCAGCCCGTAAAGAGGTATTTGGTTCAGTGGAGAGTACCCTTATTGCAACCGATAGAATTAATACGCAAAACAATTGTACCCCTGCGGATATGATTGCATTAGGTGAAACTATGTTGTTTGGTTACAATGTAATAATGGGTCTTAAATCCAAAATCAGTTTGGATGATGTCTTCAGTGTTTATGATTTTAAAGAACATAAATTCGCGCAAAAGAATATGAATATAATCGGTGATCAACAGTTTGTTACCGATTTTGAGAATTTATATGAATACTACAAAGAAACGCAATTCAGAAAGTTTGCTATCATTGGTCCCCATTTGTTTATGGTGTTTCAAACGGGTAAAAATGTTGATGATATCAAAGCGTTTAAGTGGTTGGTAAAAGGTACAAAATTAGAATATCTGGGAAACAGAAGTACGCATGAGTTTGTGTTTCCCGATCAACATGAGTTTCAATGGGTGAAAGCCAGTCGTGAGCAATATGTGTATGGCGAGCATCCGCATGTATCAATCGAGGATATTGTGTTTGTGGAAGCTGTTGGAGGTGATATCACCTTTAAGATTGAAGACAATACTGACAGCGGCATGGGAATTTATGCCGAGGAAGTTGAAGTTCATGACCAAACTCTGGATGATGCAGATATTGATTATGCCATTATCGGTAATCTGGTTGTCATTCGTATCCTTCCATATAAAGAAAAAGAATATCGATATTTTGTATATAATTCCAAAGTTCAGGAAGTAAAACGTATTGATGCCTTGGAAGATTCATGTGTTTTATTACCCGATAATCAAGGGGTGATATTTGCTAATGGATATTATCTACAGAATGGCCAATTTAAGCTGTTTGATACAGATTTTGATGATCTGATGTTTGAAAAGAAAATTGCCTCAATCAATGGCGAAGATTTCTTATATACATTTTACAATCGCGAGATTGGAGCCTATGTTTTATTGATTTATAATCTGATCAATCAAAAAATTGAAACGCCTATCGTTTGTAATGGTTTCTCTATTTTTGAAACAGGTGAACTTTGCTATTTCAAGAAACCAGATGAACCTACTCGTCACCATGTGATTCAAATGTGGCAAACGCCATTTATGGCTGTTGAATATCAAAAACAACCTACCAATAATAATCGCCTGTTTAAGATTGGAAATAAGGATGTGGTAAAAGCCATGGCCGAATGTAACGAGGTGATTCTGCTTGTAAACAAAGATGAATCGTATTCGGGTGTTTATGGCGATTTGGTAAAGCGATGCACCGACGTAATGGATACTTATTATTGGTTATCCGAGGAGGATGCGTTTGATATTAAATCACCACTAGTTAAGATAAAAGAATCAGCCTTTTCTGCGATTACAGAATATGAAAAGGTCCGCAATATTAGAAAAAATACCAAGGATAGAGTTAAAGAAACTGACAATAAAGTAAACGAGATTATCAGTCACCTCAACAGGCAGAATATGAATCATATCGACAGATATGTTGATATGTTGGCTGCATTACGAACGGTTCGAGGTGAGATAATTACACTTCGTGAGCTTCGCTATGTTGATTTGGATAAGGTTCAAAAGCTCGAAACAGAGGTGGAAGAGAGAACGCAAAGTCTCTCACAGAACTGTGTTACTTTTCTTTTGCGTGATGAAGCTTTAGATTCATACAACGATAAAGTAGATGAGATCAGAGCCAACGTTAGTAAGGTGAAAAAGGTAAGCGAGGCTGATGAACTTTCGGAAGAGATAATGAAGTTGGCAGATCAGCTGGAGATGTTGATTGATATTGTTAGCAACCTGAAGATTGAAGATGCTACTCAAACCACACAAATCATCAATAATATTTCAGCTGTATATTCGCAGTTTAACCTGATTAAATCGGAACTAAAAAAGCAACGTAAAGGCTTGCGTGCAGTTGAAGCTAAGGCTGAATTTACATCTCAATTGAAGTTGGTTGAGCAAGGTATGCTCAATTATATCGACCTGTGTGATTCTCCGGGTAAGGCAGATGAATATCTATCTAAATTGATGGTTCAGCTGGAAGAGTTGGAAGGTAAGTTTTCCGACTTCGAAGAATTTATGGATGGTATTTCAGAGAAGCGAGAGCAGGTATACAATGCTTTTGAATCGAAGAAGTTGAGCTTGGTTGAAGAACGTAACCGTAAAACAACTTCCTTACAATCATCTGCTGAAAGAATATTAAAAGCGATTCGTAATCGTGCTTCTAAGTTTAAAGATGTAAATGATGTGAATGGTTATTTTGCTTCGGATCTGATGATTGAGAAGGTTCGTGATGTGGTTATTCAACTCAAAGAACTGGATGATAATGTAAAAGCGGATGATCTAGAGAGTAAGCTAAAGTCAGTGAAGGAAGAAACCATCCGTCAGATAAAAGATAAAACTGAGTTATTTGAAGAAGGGGCCAACATCATCAAGTTTGGCAATCATAAATTTTCGGTGAACACGCAGCCGTTGGAGCTTTCGATGGTGAATAAGGATGGTGAGATGTATTATCACCTTACCGGAACTAATTTCTTTGAGAAGGTAACTAATGCTGATTTTCAGGCTACCAAAACTATCTGGAATCAATTATTACCCTCGGAGAATGATCGCGTTTATCGTGCTGAATATTTGGCTTATCTATTGTATACTTCATCGTTAAATAAAGAAGAAGGGCATTTAGGATTAAAGGAACTGGCAGAGTTGGAGCAGAAGGAACTAGTTGGTTATGTTCAAAAAGCTATGTCGGTGCGATACAATGAAGGATATGCTAAAGGCATTCATGATGAGGATGCTGCCATTATTCTAAAAGAGTTGTTGAACGTATATTTCAACGCTGGCTTATTGCGCTATTCAGCAGATGCTCGTGCTATGGCTGAGTATTTTTGGAATGTGTATTGTGATGACGAATTGCGCAAGGATTTAAATAACAACCTGAAAGGTGCGGGGTTGATTGTTCAAGTATTTCCGGAAACAAAGCAGTTCGATTACCTGATAGACACATTGAAAAGTCTGTTACAAGAATTTCAGGAGAAAACAAACTTGTTTTGTGTGCCTATAATTAATGATGCTGCACAATTTCTGTTTTATCAAATGGCTGAAGCCGATGAATTTATTATTTCGAAAGATGCTGTGAGTTTGTTGGATGGTTTTACAGGCTATCTGCGCAAAAACAGGGCGACTAAAAATTATGAAGCATCTATCAAGCCATTGGAAGATGATAAAAAAGCCTCGTATCGATTAATCAGAAAATGGGTTAAAGCCTATCTGGTCATGGAAAAACAATCAGAAGAATATCTGAATGAGGTTACAATAACGCTAATGCTGGATTCTAAACTGAGAAAGCAACTCATAGATCAGCCTGTGCATAATGTACTGGTCGGTTTGAAAGGTTCTCATCAGTTGATTGAAGGGCAACAATATCGTTTCCATTTTAATCGCTTTATGGATAAGCTGAGATTTTTTAGTGGTGATAGTGTTATTAAATATGAGCAATATAACATTCTGAAAAAGCAATTGGTGAAAGACTGTTCTGACGATTTACGTTTGAATGAGTTTAAACCTCGTGTGCTCACCTCGTTTGTGCGAAATAAGTTGATTGATAAGGTTTATCTGCCATTGATAGGTAATAACCTTGCTAAACAAATTGGAGCCGAAGGTGCTGGTAAGCGCACCGACTTAATGGGTATGTTACTGTTGATTTCACCTCCGGGTTATGGTAAAACCACTTTAATGGAATACCTGGCAAGTCGTTTAGGAATCATCTTTATGAAGATCAACGGTCCGTCTATTGGTCATGCTATTACATCGCTTGATCCTTCTGAAGCAGCCAATGCCGCTGCCCGTGAGGAATTGGAGAAATTGAACCTGGCTTTTGAAATGGGTGATAACGTAATGATTTACCTTGACGATATTCAGCACTGTAATCCTGAGTTTTTGCAGAAGTTCATCTCCCTTTGTGATGCTCAACGCAAGGTGGAAGGGGTCTACAAAGGCAAGAGTAAAACCTACGATTTCAGGGGTAAGAAAGTGTGTGTGGTAATGGCTGGTAACCCTTACACTGAGAGTGGTGAGAAGTTCAAGATTCCTGATATGTTGGCCAACCGTGCCGATATCTACAATATTGGTGATATTATTGGTGGCTCCGATGAAGAATTCAAGATGAGTTATATCGAAAACTCTTTAACATCGAATCCGATATTGAATAAACTGGCCACCAAGAGTCAAAAGGATTTATATACCCTAATTTCCATCGCTCAAACCGGTCGAAAAGACGGATTAGAATTTGAATCGGCTCATACGCCTGAAGAAGTGAATGAATACGTTACCGTACTTAAAAAGCTGATAATAGCTCGAGATATCATCTTAAAAGTGAATCTGGAATACATAGCCTCAGCTGCTCAGGCGGATGAATATCGAACAGAACCTCCGTTTAAATTACAGGGCTCGTATCGTGATATGAATAAGATATCAGAGAAGATTCTTCCTGTTATGAATGATCAGGAATTGGAAACTCTACTGCAATCGCATTATCGAAACGAAGCGCAAACACTGACCAGTGGTGCAGAAGCAAACATCCTGAAGTTTAAAGAGATTTATGGAGTGATAACTACAGAGGAACAAACACGCTGGAAGGAACTAAAAGAGACCTTTGTTCGCAATAATAAACTAAAAGGTATGGGTGATAATAATCAAACAGCTCATGTTCTGGTTCAAATGGAAGAGATTGCTAAAGGAGTGCAGGGGATTAAAGAGGAGATAGGAAAGAACAAAAATTAGAAACTTACGCGCCTTTTGTTCGTTATAGGAATGATGAAGATGTGTAGAAAAATAGTGATGATCCAGCTTTTGTTAATAGTTTCAATGACTATTAGTGCACAAGGTAAGGAAGTTACCCGAGATGAAGGTTTGTTGCAATCTAAATTTATCGAGTCAGAAGATGGATTGCGAAATGGCTCTTACCAACTGTTTTACAAAGATAATTTGGTTGAGAAAGGTCAATATAAAAATGGTGAAAAGGTAGGTAAATGGCAGTTTTATAGTTTTAATAAAATTCTTGATTACGAATATGATTTCGATAGTAAGGTAATAACCAGAATTGGAGGAGAACGTATAACTGAGACGTCACGATTTAATACCCCGTGTTTTTTTGAAGGTAGTCAAATGGTACCATATCTTTTTATGGTTCAAAATGTTTTTTATCCTAAAAAAGCTATAGCAGAAGAGCTTACAGGAAGAGTTGTGCTTACTCTTCAGATTAATGAGGATGGTGAAATCTACGGTTTCTATATTTCTGAGAAATTACACTCAGACCTTGATCAAGCAGTAATAAAAGCAGCACGCAGAATACCGAAAGACTGGCATTTTTTTCCTGCAACTCACGAAGGTCGGGCTTTATTAAGTGAATATAAGATTCCTATTGAATTTGATTTAGGATTATAGATTGCTCTTTAAAAGTTTACTATTACCTTATCATCTTATGTAAATGTTAAAGAGTTGGCGTTAATTTATTACCTTTGCGAATTCGAAAATTTAGCATACTCATAACAAATTTGAAAATGGTAATTGAGAATCGCATAAAGGCATCTGTTGCCAAGGCTGTTAAAGAATTATACGGGGCCGAAATAGCTGAAGAAAGTGTTCAGTTGCAATTAACCCGCAAAGATATGAAGGGAGACTATACTATTGTAGTGTTCCCTCTTTTAAAGGTATCTAAGAAAAATCCTGTACAAACGGGTGAGGATCTTGGATCATACTTAATTAATGATTGTGAAGAAGTTTCGGCTTTTGAAGTAATTAAAGGCTTTTTGAATATTCAACTTTCGCATGCTTATTGGTTAGGTTTGTTAAACCAATTGGTTCAGGATGTTGATCATGGGAAGATGGCCGCTACAGACGATTCTCCATTGGTGATGATTGAATATTCATCACCTAATACCAATAAACCGCTTCACCTTGGGCATATCCGTAATAACTTATTAGGATTTGCTTTATCTCGTATTGTTGCTGCCAACGGTAATAATGTTGTGAAAACGAACATTGTTAACGATCGGGGTATTCATATTTGTAAGTCGATGTTAGCCTGGCAAAAGTGGGGTAAAGGTCAAACTCCTGAATCAACAGGTAAAAAAGGCGATCACCTTGTTGGGGATTTTTATGTGAAGTTCGATCAGGAATACAAGAAGGAGCAAGCTGAATTAATCGAAAAAGGAGCTACTACGGAAGAGGCTGAGACACAATCACCATTGATGGCTGAAGCTCGTGAGATGTTACTTAAGTGGGAGTCGCACGACAAAGAAGTTTATGGTTTGTGGGAAATGATGAACCAATGGGTTTATGCCGGTTTTGCCGAGACCTATAAAATGATGGGGGTTGATTTCGATAAAATCTATTACGAATCAGACACATTCAAAACGGGGCGTGATATGGTGTTGGAAGGTCTTGATAAAGGAGTTTTCTATCGCCGTGACGATAATAGTGTTTGGGCCGATCTTCAAAATGATGGCTTAGATGAAAAATTGTTGTTACGTAAAGATGGCACTAGTGTTTATATGACTCAGGATATCGGAACGGCTAAACTTCGTTACGATGATTACTCAATTGATAAGATGGTGTATGTGGTAGGTAACGAGCAAAACTATCACTTTAAAGTTTTAGCCATTTTATTAGATAAATTAGGGTTAGAATGGGGAAAAGATCTTGTTCATTTCAGCTATGGTATGGTTGAATTACCTGAAGGTAAAATGAAGTCTCGTGAAGGAACAGTTGTTGATGCGGATGACTTGATGAAAGACATGATTGATACAGCGCGCGAAATGTCGAAAGAGTTAGGTAAACTGGAAGGTTATACCGAAGAAGAAGCTGAACAGGTTTATAAAACTATTGCTTTGGGTGCGTTAAAGTATTTTATCCTCAAGGTTGACCCTCGCAAAAATATGACCTTCGATCCAAAAGAATCGATTGATTTTAATGGAAATACCGGACCATTT
The DNA here is from genome assembly GCF_018271995.1 of Carboxylicivirga linearis. Lineage (GTDB taxonomy): Bacteria > Bacteroidota > Bacteroidia > Bacteroidales > Marinilabiliaceae > Carboxylicivirga > Carboxylicivirga linearis. The sequence goes on along the minus strand of NZ_JAGUCO010000002.1, from coordinate 461,934 downwards.
ATTCAATATACGTATGCGCGTATTCAATCAATTGGCCGTAAAGCACAAGAAAAGGGAATTATTATACCTGAAGAAGCTGGAACTGATGTAGAGTTAACTGAGAAAGAAGTTCAGTTAATGAAGATGATTTCTAACTTTCCGGCAATAGTAGCTGAGGCTGGTAAAGTTTATAGTCCGGCTTTAATTGCCAACTTTGTTTACGATATGGCAAAGGAATTTAATCAGTTTTATCACGAATCACCTATTGCAGTTGAGGAGGATACAGCAAAACGTGCAATGAGATTAGTTTTGTGTAAAAGTGTTGGAACGGTTATTAAAAATGGTATGTGGATGATGGGAATTGATGTACCTGAAAGAATGTAATTGTAAGAAAAGATATTTAAATATAGAAAGAGCCTCCATTTGGGGGCTCTTTCGCTTTTTATAGTTTAATTTTATTGATAAATTTGATTAAATTCTTTAATAAAGGTCAAAAATGGCATAATCACACAATATTGCCGGCAAGAGTAGCGTTGACCTAATAATTAAGAAAGTTATTGAATGGTAAAAAAAATGAGATGAGAAAGATTGGACGGTACATTGTTATTTTAATCACTATTGTTTGTGTTTCCCCATTAGCAGCTCAGGATGAGGACGTATTAAAACAGTCATCTATAAATGATCAGTTTGATTATGTAATAGAAAAGTCAAATACCTATGAACAGTTTAAGGTTGTAAGATATAGGCATATGATGGCTTTAAAAAAGAGTTCGCTGGATAGTATTTCAAACCTTAAAACAGAAATTAATACCAACGAGAAAGAGATAAATGAGCTAAAAGCTACCCAAAATGAGTTGGAAACAAATCTAACTAATGTACAAAAAGAGTTGGAAGCTGTAACAACCAGTAAAAACAGCATGGCTTTTTTAGGACAGGAAATAGAGAAAACTCTATATAACTCCGTAATGTGGGGACTTATTTTTGTATTAATTGGTTTGTCTGCCATATTGTTTTTCTTATTCAAGCGTAGTCATGCTGTCACAAAGGAAACAAAAGAGAGGTTGACGGAAGTTGAGGAGGAGTTTGAAAAACATAGAAAAACTGCCTTGAAAAGAGAGCAGAAATTAGCAAGAGAGCTGATGGATTTGAAGGTTAAAAATAATTTATAAAGTTTTCAAGTAAATTATTTATACAGGGGCAACAATATTGCACACATACAAATAAAAAAAACCGCGAAAGCGGTTTTTTTTATATCCGTTCTTTTTTATTTAGCCATTCAATAGCAGCTTGTTCAGTTGAGAAATGTTCGCGAAGTAACCTGTCATCTTTGGGCATCCAAGAGTAAAGCATTGTATAAGCAGTTACTTTAGGATCTTCAACAATAAATGCTGTACGAATAGATTGTACATTCTTCGTTAATTCTTCTGCTAAAGATGACAGTTTGTTTATGTCGTCCAGATGCAAATCTAAATGAGCATTTCTCAGGTCAAATAAAACTTTTACTTCATCTGGCAATGCCTCCATTTTTGAAAAATCCATCAAAAAATCAACTAAGTCCAGGTAATTAATTTCTTTAGAAGGGGTAACGTGTAGATAATTGTCTACATAAGCATATGTTATCATCGTCTTTTTTTACTCTTTTTTACCCAACCAGTTTTTGAATTCAGTTGAAGTAATAATACTGTTTAAAATATCAATAGCGGTTTGTCCGGGCAAATCTTTCAAAAATTTTTCTATGTTTTCTTTTGATGTCTTTGAGTCAATAATCAGTTGTTTAAGCTTTTTGGAAGAAGCACCAGTTAATTCATCTTCAAAAGGTAACCATACAAATTCTAACTCTGCATTTGTTTGAGATGATGAAGTGTTGATATCACTAATTTCAAGCTGTTTTATAATAATTTTTAAGATGCTCTTACAGGTAGTTTTTACCGGATCGGTAACTCCCGACTCATCACGAAGTACCCAGCTATTGTATTCATAATTGATGTTTTCAATGGATTTAATATGCGGAGAGTTAGCTCCAAAGCATCCTTCAACTACTAAACCTGTTGCTTTTTTCCAGGAATTAAGGTCAAAATTCTTTTGATCAATCTGAAGCATCTGCTCTTTAAGAAGGGCCATATAAGTTTCTTTATCTGCCATGCTTTCTGTTTTTTAACAATAATTTGGTGCTGATACTTAAATGTACTCAATAAATATACAATGAAGAAATGAATAATAATGCAGTTTTTGACAATGCATCCATATTGATAGCTGATTTGAACTATTATTAAGATGAAATATCAATAGGCGAATCAGGGATAGTAAGTTATAAAACGATGACGTATGCATCATGATCTGAAAAGTAAGCGTCAAAGTTTTGACGAACGTTTTTCATCATTAAAAAGTCTGCGTGTATTTTTTTACCAAGGAATAATAACGGCTAAATGTGTTCGTAAAAGTTATGACGGTGGCTTTTTATCGATAAAGTAGGTTCGTTAAATATTTTACGACTGCTTTTTTTGCAAGAAAAGGGTATGTATAAGATTTGACCACCGCTTCTCGAGCCCCAAAATCATCGGTAAATATTTTGACCATGTCTTTTAAGCTTTAAGTTTGGTCTGTCAACGGTTTTTTATTGGCTTCGTTGCTGGTCACATCAAACTAACAAATGAAAAAAAAGGTGCATAGATAGCACCTTTTATATGTACGAGAATTTTAACTTTCTATGTTGTAATCCAATTTATTCAAACTGAGTCAAAGTATTTTTTATAATGGCAATGGCTTCGCGTAGCTGTTCTTCATTAATTACTAATGGTGGAGCAAAGCGAATAATATGCTCATGAGTAGGTTTGGCGATTAAACCATTTTCTTTCATAGCAACACAAACATCCCAGGCTGTTTTACCATTTTTAGGTTTGATGGCAACTGCATTTAGTAAACCTTTACCTCTAACTAATTCAATCATGTCGGAGTTGGTGCTTTCCATCTCTTCTCGGAAAATCTTACCTAAGCGTTCTGCGTTTTCTGCTAGTTTTTCGTCTTTAACTACTTCCAATGCAGCTATAGCAACTTTACATCCTAAAGGATTACCTCCGTATGTTGAACCATGTTCACCAGGTTTTATTACCAGCATAATGTCGTCATCGGCCAGTACGGCTGATACCGGAAATACACCTCCAGAGATGGCCTTCCCTAAAATCAAAACATCAGGACGAACGTTTTCATGATCGCAGGCTAGTAATTTACCTGTGCGGGCAATTCCTGTTTGTACTTCATCAGCCATAAACAAAACGTTTTTGGCTTTGCACATCTCATGCGCTTTTTTTAGAAAACCATTGTCTGGAACAAACACACCGGCTTCACCTTGTATGGGTTCTACTAAAAATCCTGCAATATTAGGGTCTTCCAGCTCTTTTTCTAAAGCCTCCAAATCGTTGTATGGAACGGTTACAAATCCTGGAGTAAAGGGGCCGAATCCTTTATATGAATCCGGATCGGTTGACATGGAAATAATAGTGATAGTACGTCCATGAAAATTGTTGGCACATACAATAATCTTAGCTTCATTTTCAGGAATCCCTTTTTTCTCATAGGCCCATTTTCTGCATAGTTTTAAAGCTGTTTCATCAGCTTCAGCACCTGTATTCATGGGCAATACTTTGTCGTAGCCAAAATAGTTGGTTACATATTCCTCAAACTCACCTAAAACACTGCTGTAAAAAGCTCTTGATGTTAAGGTTAAATCTTTTGCCTGGTCGGTAAGTGCTTTAATGATTTTTGGGTGGCAATGGCCTTGGTTAACGGCAGAATAGGCAGACAGAAAATCGAAATAACGTTTCCCTTCTACGTCCCAAACATAGATGCCTTCGCCCTTTTCCAGAACTACGGGAAGTGGATGGTAATTGTGGGCACCGTACTTATTTTCCCTTTCGATATAATCAGCGGGAGTCATTTTCTTGGTCATAAATGCTAGATTTTATTTGGTTTAAACTTCATCAAAGGTTGCTAACAAATATAATTTATTAGCTGAATATTTGGTGCTTACAAAAGCTGAGTTTTATCATGTGATGCAAATATTACAAACAGCTTATAGAATGTGAATTTTATTATTGAATACATTCTTTTACTTTTATACGATAATTGATTTTTTCAATGATTCTACAAGGTACAATTGTAAATGTTATCGCTGTATTAATAGGCAGTACTGTTGGTATTATTGTGGGAACACGGTTGCCACAGCGAATTGTAAAAAGTGTATTTCAGGCTCTTGGTTTATTTACTGTTGTCATTGGTATTATTATGGCATTAAAGGGGAATGAAATGCTGGTTATTGTATTTAGCCTTATTGTAGGTACAATTATTGGTGAAGTCTTACATATTGATGAGAATACAGAACGAATATCGGGAAAAATAAAAGGTATATTTAAAATTGGCAATCCACACTTTTCTGATGGATTAGTTACTTCATTTTTATTATTTTGTATGGGAGCCATGACTATTGTGGGAGCCATAGACGAAGGGTTAGGTAATGGATCGGAGGTATTGTTAACCAAATCAATGATGGATGGATTTTCATCAATGGCGCTTGCTTCAGCCATGGGTATTGGTGTTACCTTTTCGGTTATTCCTATGCTTATTTATCAAGGAGGTATAACGCTCTTAGCCTATTGGTTAGGCGATTTTATTGCTCAGCAGATTGTAACTGAATTAACATCTGTTGGTGGTATATTGCTAATTGGCTTGGGAATTAATATTTTAGAGATAAAACAATTAAAAGTAATGAATATGTTACCGGCTTTAATACTGGTAATTGTTTTTACCTGGATTAAAATATCCTGGTTTCCGAATTAAAAGACTTAGAAATTGTGGAAAAGAATACAAAGCTATTATTAATAGATATGTTTGAGAAATGGGCCGGAGAAGAGGCCCGTTCGTTTGTTATGCTCCCTCCTTCAGGGTCGTATCGTGAGTATTATCGTATTACCGGAAGAGATAGAACAGCCATGGGGGTATACAATGCTGATGAGAAAGAGAATGCTGCTTTTCTGCAATTTTCTAAACATTTTAAAGCTAAAGGATTAGCTGTTCCGGACATTTATAGTGAAGATTCATCGAATCATGTGTATCTGCAGGAAGACTTAGGAGATATTACATTGTATGGATTTCTGCAGGGAATCAGAAAAGGTGACGATTTTCCGGATGAGTTAAAAGCTTTTTACAAAAAGACTTTAAAGAGCCTGATAAGGTTTCAGGTAGATGGAAATAATGGACTTGATTACACCTATTGTTATCCCCGAAAAGCCTTCGATAAGCAGTCGATGCTATGGGATTTACATTATTTCAAATATTATTTCCTGAAGTTGGCTCGCGTACCCTTTGATGAGCAATCGCTGGAAGATGATTATCATCAGTTGATTGAGCTTTTAATGGAAGCAGAACAGGATTATTTTCTATATCGCGATTTTCAGTCACGTAATGTAATGGTAGTTGACGAAGAGCCTTACTTTATCGATTATCAGGGAGGTCGTAAGGGAGCTTTGCAATACGATGTGGCTTCCCTTTTATTTGATGCAAAAGCAGATATACCCAATGAAATCCGGAATGAGTTATTGGATTACTACATTGACGAATTAAATAAGATTAAACCAATCGATAAAGACCAGTTTAAAAAGCATTATTTCGGATATGTGTTAATTCGTATCATGCAGGCTATGGGGGCTTATGGTTTTAGAGGGTTTTATGAGAAGAAAGAACATTTTCTAAAAAGTATACCTTATGCCATCGAAAATCTAAAATATCTGCTTTCTATTATTGATTTTAAAGATAAGATGCCGACACTTTTTACGGCATTAACAAATGTAACGGAGTCGGAAGAGCTAATTAATATTTCTCAGGATAAAGAAGTTTTAACTGTGCGTATAACCAGTTTTTCATATAAAAGAGGTATCCCCGTTGATATTTCTGGTAATGGAGGAGGTTTTGTTTTTGATTGCAGAGCCATTCATAATCCTGGTAGATATCCTGAATATGCTGAAAAAACAGGTAAGGATGAAGAAGTCATTGCATTTTTTGGTAAAGAACCCGAAATGTCGGAATTTCTTACTGATGTTTATTCTATTGTTGATAAATCAGTAGAGAAATATATAGCTCGTGGTTTTAAACATTTAATGGTAAATTTTGGTTGTACAGGTGGACAACACCGTTCAGTTTTTAGTGCTGAACAGTTAAGTGCTCATCTACTCAATAAATACAAAGTAAAGGTTGAGTTGAAGCATGTCGAACAGGATATGAAGCGTAAATAACCGAAAGATGTCAAAGACCAAGTGTAAGGATAAAAACGAACCTAATCAGGTAAAAGATTCTCACAAATACCAATGTAAAAAGTGTGGTGCAAGCGCCAAGAAAGAGGATAAGCTTTGTAAACCACGTAAAATAAAAACCTAAATAAAGATATTCTTTCAACGTTGATTGTTTTCAATTGCGTTAGCGAGTATATCTGTAAACTGATAATGCATGAACGCAATGATCTTTGCAGCGGGTTTGGGAACCCGACTGCAACCATTAACCAATAATAAACCCAAAGCACTCGTTGAATTTAAAGGCAAACCATTAATATGGTATGCTATGCAGAATGTAATTAATGCAGGAGCAGAAAGAGTTGTTGTTAATGTTCATCATTTTGCACAACAGGTTATTGAGTACATTAATAGCAATCAATGGAATGCTGAGGTATTGATCTCAAATGAATCTGATTTGTTACTTGATACGGGTGGAGGTTTGGTAAAGGCGAAATCTAGATTTATTCCAAATAAGCCGATCATAATACAAAATGCCGATATATTAATATCTACAAATATAAAAAAGTGTATATCTTCACATTTAAACTCAGGTAACGATGCAACTTTAATGGTAAAGAATCGTAACACATCGCGTTACTTGCTGTTTAATAATGATTATCGTTTAATAGGATGGGAGAATGTAAATAGCAATGAGCAGATAAAGGTAAACGAAGAATCAATTCATCATAAACTGGGATTTTGTGGGGTACATGTTGTGGAACCAAGTTTGATAGAGGCGATGGGAGAATCCCGCCCATTTTCAATAATCAAGGCTTATCTTAATCTGGCTGATCGATATAAGATTGCAGGTTATCAGATTGCCGATAGTGATAAATGGTTTGATGTTGGTACAGTGGATAAACTTAATGAAGCAAAATTAAATTACTAATCAACTATTGAAAAATGTCTACGAAACAAAAATCTAATCAAAGGAGGCTGGGAGATCCTTTTCAACAATTCATAAGTTTCCTAAGTAGTGGGAGTGTAATGCTTATGGTAGCTACATTTGTTGCTATTTTATGGGCCAACATTGATCATCATAGCTATGAGCATTTCTGGCATAGTTTATTCGAAGTAGAGTCTGAATTATTTGACGTTAAGCTTGGGTTGCAGCATTGGGTGAATGATGGATTAATGGCCATATTCTTTTTTGTGGTTGGTCTTGAAATAAAACGCGAATTTCTGGCCGGTGAATTAAGCTCTTTTAAACAGGCTTCATTACCTATTTTTGCCGCTATAGGTGGTATGGTGATACCTATCGTTTTATACTTCTCATTCGGATTTGATGGTCATGCTGCCGAAGGATGGGGAATACCTATGGCTACCGATATAGCATTTTCTTTGGGTGTTTTAGCCATGTTGGGTAAACGAGTGCCTTTGGCTTTAAAAGTATTTTTAACAGCATTGGCTATTGTTGATGACCTGGGAGCAGTTTTGGTTATAGCCGTCTTTTATGGTGGTGATTTAAACTGGACCTATCTTTTAATCGCTGGTATTTTATTGGCCGTATTGGTTATTGCTAACCTAAAAAATATTCAGGATTTAAAACTGTATACATTTCTAGGTTTTATTATTTGGTATTTCTTCCTGATGTCAGGTGTTGATGGTCCAGGATCCGGTATTCATTGTACTATTGCTGGAGTATTAATTGCCTTTACTATTCCAGCACGTCCAAAAGTAAAAGTGGATGATTTTATAGATCGAATTAAAAATGGAGTTCATCGTTTTTCAAACACCGACAGAAGTAATAACTATCGAGTATTAACCGATGAGCAGTTGTATGCCATAAATGATGTTGAGTACAGTGTAAGTAAGGTGCAAAGTCCGCTACAGCGTTTAGAACACCAATTTCATGGTTTTATAGGTTTATTTGTTTTACCTGTTTTTGCTCTTTCAAATGCCGGTGTAAGTCTTTATACTCACGAAGGAGGAGAAGAGATTTTTACATCTCTATCCTTAGCCATTGCGTTTAGTCTTGTTTTTGGAAAAGCCATCGGTATTACCTTCTTTTCGTGGTTAGCTGTTAAATTAGGATTTGCTGTAAAGCCAAAACGCTCATCATGGATGTCGTTTTTAGGACTTGCTTTACTGGGAGGTATAGGTTTTACAATGTCTATTTTTATTGCCTCATTAGGGTTTGAAGAGCACCCACATTTATTGAATCAGGCAAAAATTGGAATTTTCGTAGGGTCAATAATTGCTGGTTTTGCCGGTTATTTAATATTAAAGTATTCTCTTAAGAAAGATGAAGACAGAGCAATGGCAAAATAATCATACAACGATAATATGTTTATAAGGGTGCGAATTTCGCACCCTTTTTTTATATTTAAGCTTTTAAAAATCTAATCTTACCTAAATGAATAATTCTGCCATTATAATTCAAGGATTGCGCAAATCCTATGGAAGAGGAACTAATCGTAAAGAAGTGCTTAAAGGTATTGATCTTGAGGTGAAGGGTGGCCAGATAATTGGTTATATCGGACCCAATGGAGCAGGAAAAAGTACTACAGTAAAAATTTTGTGTGGGCTATTAAAAGATTTTGAAGGAGATATTCAGGTGAATGGCTTGAACCTTAGAGATCATGAAATGGAGATAAAATCAAAAATTGGTTATGTACCCGAAACTTCAGCAATTTACGAAACACTAACGCCAAATGAATACCTTTCTCTTTTAGCAACATTATTTGAAATACCTGAGGTAAAAACAAAAGAACGAATCGATAGTCTGCTAAAGTTCTTTGGTATGATTGAATATGCCGATCAAAGGATGGATTCTTTTTCGAAAGGGATGCGTCAGAAAATTTTAATTATTGCCGGAATTATCAATAATCCCGACATTATTTTTTTAGATGAGCCTTTGTCGGGATTAGATGCCAATTCGGTTATTTTAGTTAAAGAAATGCTTACCAAATTAGCCGAACAAGGTAAAACCATTTTTTACAGCTCTCATTTAATGGATGTGGTAGAAAAAATATCAGATCGCATTGTACTTATTAATGATGGTGTGGTAATTGCTGATGGTACTTTTGAAGAGTTAAAATTAGACAACTCGTCACTGGAGCAAGTGTTTGCCCGTTTAACCGGAAGTACAGAGAATACAGAAGAAAGTAAAGCAATGTTTGAATCCTTAAACTAATAGGAATGATTAAAAAGTTAATTGTTACACCATTCCTAAAATTACTGGGGGTGAATGCAGAGCATTTTTATTCTTTGTATTCGATGAAAATGAAAATGGATTTTCGTAGAACACCCAGTGGAATGCAAGCAGGCGGAAAGAAGCAAACGTTTGGGAAACAGATTTTAATGTATGGAGTAGTTGGATTGGTAATGTTACCCTTGTTATTTGCAGTACAAGATCCTAAGGTTTCGTTTTCTATTCTATTCGCAATGATTATGGTGATGACAGGTTCTACAATGTTAGTGGAATTTACCTCTGTACTATTCGACGAGAATGAGAATTACATATTATTGCCGCGACCGATTTCTTCCCGAACTCTTTTATTTACAAGGTTGGCACATATTATGACGTATATCTCAATAATAACCTATTCATTGAGTTTGCCTGCTTCTATCTTTATTCTTATAAAATTTGGAATCGCATTTTTTCCATTTCTGATAGGTGTTTTTCTTGCTTCCCTGTTTACTTTATTAGTAGTAGTTGGTTTTTATATGTCAATGGCTCAATTAGTAAATGGAGAACGATTCAAAGATATTATCAATTATTTCCAAATTGGATTAACAGTTATCATTTTAGGCGGTTATCAGATATTACCCCGAATATTTGATATTGAGGGTGTAGGAAATATGTCATTAGAAATGCATTGGTGGGTTTATCTTATTCCACCCGTTTGGTTTGCGGGTTTTACTGATTTATTTATTAGTGGAATGCAATTGAGTGGTGTAATACTGGCATTAACAGCCATAGTTGCATCAATTTTCGGAGCATTTGTGGTGGTTCGCTTATTAGCTAATGGTTTTGATGTTGTGTTAAGTCAGCATAGTGAGGTTAACACAAAAAATAAAAAAACGAAAAGAATTGAAGGGGAGAGTAAAGGCTTTTTAGAATGGTGGAGTAAAATAGTCTGTGTTTCTTCAATGGAACGTCAAGGTTGGAATTTTGCAAATAATGTTACAAAGAGAGACCGGAAATTTAAGCAACAGGTTTATCCAATGATTGCATACGCCATAATACTTTCGGTTGTGATGCTTATGCCTGATTTTAAAAATTTAAATAATTTTTGGCAGGAGATTGCGGAATCTAAAAAGTATCTGGCTTTTATTTTTATTGGCTTTATGTGTGTTGTTTCTGCAAGTATACTTCCTTATACTGATTCCCCAGAAGCATCATGGATATATAAAATAGCAAAACCTAAAAATACGAACCATATACATTCAGGGGCTTTAAAGCTTATTATTTTTAAATTTTTTACCCCGATATATTTATTCTTAATCTGTTTTACTTTTTATGTTTGGGGAATACAGGAAGCTATTTATATTGTGGCAGGAGCTTTACTAACTGTATTGTGGACTGTTTTTGGAATAACATTGCAAAAACAACCTTTACCTTTTTCTGTGCATCGTGATATGTTAAAAAAAGGTGGGTATACGGGTAGAATGATTATAAGTATGATTATAACAGGTGTAATTATAGGTTTAGTTTTCGGAGTTACTCTTTTACCTTATTGGGTATCCTATGCGGTGATAGCAGTGGTAAGCGTGTTTATATCATTAGCCTACAGTAAAATTAGAAATAAAAGACAAATCCCTAATAAGGTACTTTTTTAAAACATTTTTAAGCTATTGAGTAAGGGGTGGTGTAGTTTTAAAATCAAATTATCGTTTCAGATCTTGTAAGAAAATACAATATTGTTTAAGTTTCTTAACGAAATTCTACAGAAAGTTGTGACTTCTGACAGAAAACAATCAGAGTATTGTGTTTATATTTGTAGTTCACAGGTTTTATTATGAATAAACTCTTAGAGCATAAAATTGCAAAAAATATAGGTGCAGAAAATATTACCAGACTAGAGGTAATACAAAATTTGTGGAGTGGATATGGCGAGATAGTACGCTATAAAGTAGATGGAGGAAAAGAGAAGAGCATAATTGTTAAGCATGTAAAACTGCCCGATTCAGCCAATCATCCCAGAGGTTGGAATACTGATTTTTCACATCAGCGAAAAGTAAAATCCTATGAAGTAGAAACTCATTGGTATAAACAATATAGCCATAATTGTACTAATGACTGTAGGGTGCCCAAATGTCTTTTTCAGGAAGAACTCGAAAATGAAGTGTTGATCGTATTAGAAGATCTGGATGCTTCTGGTTTTCCTGTGCGCAAGCATTCTGTTAGTATAAAGGATATGGAATCTTGTCTGAGTTGGCTGGCTTATTTTCATGCAACCTTTTTACATAAAAAGCCTGTTGAGTTATGGGATGTTGGAACCTACTGGCATCTCGCCACTCGTCCGGATGAATTGGAAGTGATGGACGATCCTTTGCTGAAAGAAGCGGCTCCTCTTGTGGATCAAAAATTAAATGAATGTCAATATCTTACATTTGTGCATGGCGATGCCAAGTTGGCTAACTTTTGTTTCTCTGATGGGGATCAAGTAGCTGCTGTTGATTTTCAGTATGTTGGTGGTGGTTGTGGTATGAAAGATGTAGCTTATTTTATTGGAAGCTGTATTTACGAAGAGGAGTGTAAAAAATATGAACAACCATTATTGAAATACTACTTTAAACAATTACGTGAAGCTGTTGCTAAATTAAATATAGAAGTTGATATGGATGATCTTGAACAGGAGTGGAGAGACTTGTATCCATATGCCTGGACTGATTTTCATCGTTTCTTAAAAGGTTGGAGTCCTGATCATTGGAAGTTGAATAGCTATAGTGAAAAAATGGCCCGTAAAGTAATCAAAGAATTAGGAGTGACATTGTAATGGAATTAGATAAGAAAGATCTTCAGAAGTTAAATAATATAGCAAAAGAAGCTGCTGTTGAAGCCGGAAGTGTTATTCAGAGTATGATTCATTCTCAAAAGAGGCTGGATGATAAGAGCGGACACAGTTTGGCTTCACAAGTACTGACAGAAACTGATTTGAAATCTCAGGAAATTATATTTAATAAACTGACACCGACTATTGCTGAGTATGATTTGGGCTGGTTAGGTGAAGAATCAGAGGATGATGGCAGTCGGTTTGAAAAGGATTATTTCTGGTGTGTAGATCCGCTCGATGGCACTTTGGCTTTTACGGAAATGTATCCCGGATATGCTGTTTCTATTTCATTAATATCAAAACAAGGTAATCCTGTATTAGGAGTTATTTATATGCCTTTTAGTAAAACCCTGATATCTTCAGAAGATACTGAATTTCCTGTATCAGAAGAAGGTGCCAACGAATTGGTAATGTACTGCGATAAAAGCTTTTTACGTCATCCAAAATATAATAGAATCTTTCATAAACTGGATGAATATGCAAAAAGAATAGGTTTAAAGCGATTTAAGGTGATAAGTGGAGCAGGTGCTGTTGTGAATGCTATTAATGTAATTCAACATATCAATGCCTGTTATTTTAAATATCCAAAGCCCAGCAAAGGAGGAGGAAGCGTTTGGGATTATGCGGCAACTGTTGCAATTGGAAGTAAAACTAATTGTATTGTAAGTGATAGTAAAGGAAAAAAACTGGATTTAAACCGTAAAGATTCTGTTTTTATGAATCGTTCGGGTATTTTATATGCTAGCAACAAAGAACTCGCTGATTTTATCGTAAATCTGCAAGAAAATCTTTGAGTAGATTGATTTAAAATGTAAATAGAATTCACGATTCTATTAACTATTGTTCCAATTTATGCAATGTCAAAGAAGTGTCCTCTATGGGTGGGCGATCTCTTCTATTTAAGTTCATATCCAAGTAGGTTGAAGAAGTTTTAAACTCACCTAAAATAGTAAAGCCCATTTTCTGATAAAAATGCACTGCTCTTTTATTATTTTTCTGAACACCACCCCATAAATAAATGTTACCGGGTGGCATTAAACTATCAATGTCGTCCAGAATAAACTGCAGGAAATGAGTACCTATACCTTTATTCTGGTGTTCATCTGCAACGGAAGGAGCTAATGTTATATCATGGTAATTTTCTACAATACCATATTTCATCAAACGAGGTTTTTCGTGATCGAGCCAACCAATTTTGATGATGGCATAGGCAATTATTTTTCTTCTATAAAAGGCTGTATATAGTCTGAAACCAGGATTAGCAGCTAAATTATTGATTGTTTTAATTTCGAATGAATGAGGGCCAAAGCGTTTCTTTGTTGTATTGCTAAGTCCGCTTAAATACTCCAATAATTGCTGATTGTTTTTAGCTTTATGTATTTCAAATGAAATGCCTTTCATTCTAATTGGATGATAGTTACAGAAGTAAATCTATAACTATTCTCCAAATTCTGCAATAATACCTCCTGTAATTCTAATTAAGTTAGTATTGGTTTCAATTAAGTTATAAACTGATTGTATCTGCCTGATAGCTGTTTCGAGATAGGTGCGTTGAGCATTGCGAAAATCGAATGATGAAATTGCGCCATTACGATACTTCTCTGTTGAAAGATCCATATTTAACTGTGCAGTCTCCAGATTCTCGGTTTGTAATTCATATAACTCTTTTCTTACATTGTATAGAGCAAAAAAATCGTGTAGCTGAATAGTTAATTGAGATTTCATATCTGCCAATTGAACTTCGCCAATTTGCTCCTGTATTTCTGCAATTTCAATATTTCTATTTACCTGATTGCCGTTAAATAAATTATAACTAAGCGACAGGTTAGCAAAGGTAGAATAGGTGCCGCTAAAAGCTGCAATATTATCATTGGTATTTAAACCATCGGGGTAATAGTTGCTTGAAATACCGGTGCTAAACGACAACGTTGGGTAACGAGCCGATTTTTCAAGCTGAAGAGCTTTATCTAAAACTGATAAGTTAAGGTATTGATTCTGCAATGTGCGATTCTCAGTTGTCATTTTATCTATCAGTGCCGCCAACTCATATTCCATCAAGTCAGGTGTTAAGCTGCCTGTTATCTCAATCTCTGATTCGGGTGCTAAAGCTAAAAGGTACGTTAACTGTCTTTTGGTTGATTGAAGTGTCATGTCTTGATTCAAATAATTAGCTCTGTCCGTTAGCCAGTCGCCTTTAGCCTGAGATACTTCATAGGTTGATCCTGCTCCTAAATCGGCTTTGTGCTGAATGTAATCATAACGATCTTTCGACAAGTTCATCACCGATTCTAATACCTCTCTACGTTCCTGTTCTAATAGAACGTTGTTAAATCCTAAAATTATTGCCTGAATGGTGTTTTCAACTAAAACAGCTGCATTGCCTCCGCTTATACGTTCCAAATATTCCAAACGGCTTTTTCTGATGTTAACAGCGAAGCCATCGAATAACACCCAGTTGGCTTGCAATGAACCGGAAAAGTAACCGGTTTGATTCGTTTCGTTAAAACGATCGTTTAATGAGTTATTCATTCCCAATGAAAGAGAAATGGATGGCCACTTGCCTGCATTACCCCAGGAATTTTGTACCTGAGCAATTTTATAATTCATTTCGCCTATCTGAATATCAAAATTATTGGCAAGTCCTGTTATGATGGCATCATTCAATGTCATTTCTTCCTGGCTATATCCTCTTTGAGAATAAGCGCTTAGTAAAATGAGTGTGAAGATGTATATGATCTGTTTTTTCATTATTTTTTTAATTAGTCTGTTCTTGCATATCAGGATGTAATTGCAAATCTCGTTTGTGATAAATTGTTGCAGGCTCCACTTCTTCTCGTGTTGGCCAAACACCTGTTTTTATCCATCTGAAGGTGCGCAGTACATCGTTAAGTGCAAATATGGTTATAGGAAATACCGTTAGAATAAAGAACGTACCAAAAAATACTCCGTATGCTAACGCTACAGCCATTGGAATTAGGAATTGTGCCTGACGACTTGTTTCTAATATGATTGGGTATAAACCAATGGTTGTGGTAAGTGTTGTTAGTACTATTGGTCTGAAACGCGATAATCCCGCTTCAAAAATAGCATTGCGCACTTTGTAACCTTCTCTGATCAGTATATTGTATTTCGAGAGGAATACGACTGCGTCATTTACAATAACACCAGATAGAGCTACCATTCCCCAAACACTTAACATCGAAACCGGCAGGCCATGAAGTAAGTGTCCCCATGCTGCACCAATAAATCCCATAGGTACCATGGATACAATAATCAGACCTTGACCGGCAGACTTAAAATGGATCATGATGATGATAATGATCAAGGCAAATGCCGGTAAAAAGAAAGAACGCATTGACTTCATGTTTTCCTGTGCATTCTTTTGCTGTCCCTGATACATAAAACTTACACCTGGCGAATGAGCCAAAATATCTGGCATAATACTGTCCGTAATATAAGCCTGAATAGGTGGAACAGGGGTTGTAGGATTAACCAGATCGGCAGATACACGAATATCTTTCTTACCATTGAAACGGTTAATACTTACCGGTCCGCGAGTTATTTCGTAATCTACCAATTCTTTTAATGGAAACTCTCCTTGGGCAGTAACAATCTTTAGTCTTTCTAATTGACTAAAATCTTCCCGGTCTTCGGGTGGATAACGCACCCAGACTCTGATTTCATCTTTTCCTTGCTGTAGACGTTGAGCCTGCGCTCCAAAGAAACTACTTCTTACTTGATTAAGAATCATAAAATCAGTTAATCCCAGAAAATAGGCTTTGGGTTTTAATTTTATTTTTATCTCTTGCGCACCTAAAGCATTATCATCCACAACTTCGGTTAATTCCGATATCTTTTTAAGCTCACTCTTTAGGTTATTGGTAGCTTTTTCCAAAGCTTCCTGATTACTACCTAATAAACTTATTTCAATAGGACTTCCCCAACGATTGCGACCTGCAACGGTAAACTTATCAGCACCTGGCACAGTGCCAATTTTTTTACGTACCCGACTAGCGATATCAAAGCTTGAAATAGGGCTTTTTTCCAAATTTTTTAGATTTACCGAAACATGTCCGGCATGTGTTCCTCTTTCCTGACCACTGAACGATGAACCTGTATTTAAATAAGTGTAGATGATAAAGTCTGAAGTATCGTTATATTCTTTTTTCAAATCTTCGTTAACTTCCCAAGCAACCTTTTCGAAATATTGCAGTGCATCAAAAGTCTGTTTTTCTCCTTCACCAGGAGTAAATGCTACATTAATATCAAAATCATCCGGCGGAATACTTGGAAAAAAGGTGTACTTAATTAACTCACCAGCAAATAAACCTGCAGTCAATAAAATGGCAAATACCGGAAAAGCCAATGCGGGGAACCGCCATTTAAGAATAAATGACAGAAAGCGACCATATAATCGGTCTCTTAAAAAGGCAACGAATTTTTCAAGTCGGTTTCTTACTTTATTTCCAAAACTTACATGATTGGTAGTTCGCTTTAAAATATGAGGTGTTCCAATATGAGCCGGTAAGACAAAAAAGGCTTCAATCAGCGAAAAACCAAGGCTGAAAACTACTACAAAGGCCATCTCGAATAAAAACTCCATGTTTCCTTCCAGTAAAAATAAAGGAACAAAGGCCAGGATAGTGGTAGTAACAGATGTGGTTACCGCCGGCAATACTTCCATGGTTCCATCAATTGCTGCTTTCATGGGAGTCTTGCCTTTTTCGAAATGGCTAAAGATATTTTCGGCTATTACAATTCCATCATCTACTATGATACCAATAACTAATATCATCCCGAACAACGAAATCATATTAATGGTGATACCGTATAAGTTGGCTGCGACAAACATTGCCAAAAAGGAAGCGGGTATTCCCCAGGCAACCCACAGTGACAATCGGAAACTAAGGAATAATGCCAGAACAATAACAACAAGTATTAACCCCATAAATCCGTTTTGATATAATAGGGAGATACGGGAATTTAGCATTCCCATAAAGTCAAAAGATACAGATATCTTGGCATTGGGATATAGCTCGTTAAATTCTTTAGCATATTGGTTGATGTACTCTGAAATATCCTGTAAATCTTCAGTGATTAGCTTACTTACCATTATGCTGATAGCCGGCTTGCCGTTTAAGTATGATTTGTTAGGAACATCTTCGAACTGTGTTTTAACTTCGCCAACATCTCTAATGCGCACCAGACTTCCATCTTGTCTTGCCTTTATAACCGTATTACCTATAATTTCTGTATTCACGGTTCTGTTACGCGATCGAATATAAATCATTCGCTGATCATTCTTCAGCATTCCGCTTGAGACATCACGGTTTGTTCGGGCAACAGTGGTACTTACTTCTTCCAGTGTTATACCGTAACGTATGAGGTTTTCCTCTGAAATTTCAATAGCTATTTCGGTGGCTGGTATTCCGCTAATGGTAATCTGACTCATCAATCCGGAAGCCAGAAAATCATCTTCAATTTGATAAGCCAGCTTCTTCAATTTCATCAGTTCCATGTTGCCGGACAGTCCCAATCGCATAGCAGGCGTAGTAGTGCGTTGCTTATAAACAATTGGACGTTCAGCATCTATCGGCATACTGGTGATACCGTCCACGGCATTTTTTACTTCGGTTAAAGTTTCATCAATATCAAATTTGCCCGTGGTTTCGATAGTAACACGCGCTGAATTTTCTGAAGAGGTGGAAGTTATTTCTTTGATGCCGGCAATTCCTCGAATGGCTTCTTCTATTCTGGATGTTATTCCTTCCTCCATTTCAATGGGTGAGGCTCCTGGATACGCTACCGTAACGTATATCATCTTAGATTCTCTTTCGGGGAAAAAGGATTTACTCATCGAAAAGAAACTTATTCCACCAGCTAAAACTAAAACCACCACAACAAGGTTGGCATAGAAAGGGTACTTTACAAACGATTCAACTAACTTTCTCATGTTGTAACAGAACTTTATTTGATGGATTCAAATTCGAGGTAATCAGTTATTCCCATGATGGGTTCAGTAACTACTTCTGAGCCTTCGGGAATACCTTTAATATATACCGTTTCGTTATTGTAAAATACTTTTTCAATGGCTTTAGCTTTCAGTTTTTTTGCCTCCAACACATGAACATAGTTGCCGTTAAAGATAGCATCTCGGGGAATGCCAATTACCTGATTAATTGCTTTACCTTCGATATGAGCAGATAGGTACATACCATCGTACAAAGGGTGATCAAATGTGCTGGGAATAGAAATATAGACACTAACAGATTGAGTAGCCGCATTCATAACTTCAGCAATGCGATTAACTGTTCCGGTCCAAAATAATTCTCCCTTTTTGTTCTTTATTTGCACCTTCATGCCAGGTTTAATAATGTCAATGTTTTCTGAGGCAATCGGCACTTCCAGTTCAAATAAATCAGTACGCGTAAAAGTAGCCAATTGAGTGCCTGGATTAATTGCAGAGCCCACTTCGAGGTTAACCAGCTTAAGTGTGCCATTAAAAGGGGCACGAATATAATGTTTCATTAATCGTGCTTCATTACTCTGAATGGTATAATAATCATTTAAAATGCTTTTAGCGGCTAAAAATACCCGCTCTTTTGAGTTGGTAATTTCAGGTAATGAAGGAAGGTTCTGGTGGGAATGAATCTTTTCAAAAAAAGAAAACCATTTATCGTACGATTCAGGAAAATCAATCTTTATATCAGCCAGACTCGCTGCAACGTTCTGCATAAACTGACTTCGAGATGCCTGTAATTGAAAAATAAACTCTTCGTTTTTTACAACCACAATCAGTTCCCCTTTTTGAAAGGAAGCACCATTTTTAAATAATTTATCACCTTTGGCTAAGCGACCGCTTACTTCACTACTAATAATAATTTCATCAAAAGCAGTTATTCTTCCTGATGTTTCAATAGTACCGGGTAAGTCTTTGTAATTTGCGGTTATAGTATGAATTCCTCTAATTGCTTTTTGCGGTAAGGCAACTTTAGGTGGTTGTTTCATACTTTTAAATATAAAAAAGACCAAAATGCCTAGGGTTACAAAACTTAGAATAGATAAAGTATTGATTATTTGCTTACGAGACATGGGTTTAAATTGTTAATTCATGATTTTTGTTCAAAAGTATACATTTTAGATAGGTTTCTATCTGATGGTTAAATAAAAACTTGTTAAGCAGCTGTTAAAAAACAGCTGAAGTACGATTTTGGTTGTGAGTAAAGTGCTTACTTTGCGGCATGGAACAAATCTTTCTTTCGCACAAAGGTGAAGTGGCTGCTTTACTAACTGCGGTATGCTGGACTTTTACTTCACTGGCCTTTGAATCGGCCGGGAAAAAAGTCGGATCTATGTCAGTAAATCTGATTCGATTGGTAATGGCAATATTCTTGCTAGGCAGTCTGTCTTTTATTCGTTTCGGATATTTCTTTCCAGAAGGTGCAACAACTTCTCAATGGGTTTGGCTTTCGATTAGTGGTTTGGTTGGATTTGTTGTTGGTGATTTGCTTTTATTTCAGGCTTTTGTTGTTATCGGGGCACGCATATCAATGCTTATAATGGCATTAGCTCCTCCTTTGGCTGCCTTGTTTGGATGGATCATTTTGGGAGAACAACTCACTTTAGGTAACATATTAGGTATGGTGGTTACCATTTTTGGAATATCACTGGTTATTTTAGGTAGGCCGGTTAAAGGCAAGAGGATTCAGATAAAATATTCGGTTAAAGGTATATTACTGGCTTTTGGTGGCGCTACCGGGCAAGGATTGGGATTGGTTTTAAGTAAGTTGGGGATGGGTGATTATGATCCGGTTCCGGCAACTATGATCCGTGTGATTACCGGCGTAATTGGCTTTTCTTTTATATTTATTTTTACCGGACATTGGCCTAAAGTAATAAAAGCTGTTAGGTATGGAGCCGCCATGGCTCGCATATCTATTGGTGCTTTCTTTGGACCTTTTTTAGGAGTGTCATTATCATTGTGGGCAATTAAATATACCACAACAGGTGTAGCTTCAACTATTATGGCAATTGTGCCGGTTTTAATTATTGCACCCGCAGTTGTATTATTTAAAGAAAAGGTAACTATTATGGAAATAATAGGGTCCTTTATAGCAGTAGCTGGTGTAGTGATGCTTTTTGTATGGTAGCTATTTAAATAAGTTATTTAAAGCCTTTTCTCTGTAAATGAAGATGTTGTTTAATTGCTGCTTGATAAACAGGTGATTGGCAACTATACCGAATATACCTAAAGGTGGAGCGTAACTCACTATATCAGTCATTAAAATACCATTATCTGTGGGGGTAAGTATATGTTGATGGTGCCAAAGTTTATATGGGCCAATTAACTGAGTATCTACAAAATATTTACCCTCTTCAATATTGCTTATTTCAGTTACCCAGGTTGCTTTAAATGCAGAAAACAATCGAAGACGATAGGCAATTATCATTCCTTTATACATTTTATTCGGTAGATCGGGTGTGGTTATATGAAAGTTCATATGTTCCGGTGTGATTTTGCTCAAGTTCTCGGGTGAAGATATAAAGTTCCATAATGTCTCCTGTTTAGTGTGAACGAGTTGCTGTCTTCTAAATTGATAAAATGCCATTGATGAATTATTTATATGAATTTATTCTTTTCAGAAAAACAGGATGAATCTCATTTTGTTTATTCAAACATTTTAAAAGTTAAACATGAAAAAATTGTAGAGGTAGTTTTTCAATTAACTCTTTTACTATCTTTAAGCAAATTGAAATAATTATGCATACTAAACGTTTAAATGATTTTTTAATAGAAAAGGCATCGGGTGATAAAGTTTATTTTGAAAGTGAAAAGCTACTTTCTTCTTTGAAAAGATCCGGAGCATCAGATGAAATAGCCGAGACTATTTTAACGGCTGTTGGTATGATTATGCATGATGGTATTTCAACAAAAGTAATATATAACAAGGCATACGAAATACTTCGAAAACAAGAAACCAAAATTGCCGTTAATTATAGATTAAAGCAGGCTGTAGGTCAATTGGGACCGTCGGGTTATCCATTCGAACATTTTGTTGGGGAATTATTTAAGGCGCGAGGTTTTGATGTTGAAGTGGGTAAATTGGTGAATGGTTACAGTGTCCGTCATGAGATAGATGTTTTTGCAAAAAATGAGCACAAGCATATTTTTGTCGAATGCAAATTTCATAACTATCAGGGAACCAAGTCTGATGTAAAAGTGCCGATGTATATTCGCTCTCGTTTTGATGATATCAATAGAGCCCGTTCATACGATCATCAACTTAAAAATATAAATGCCGAAGGTTGGATTATTACCAATACCCGATTTACCGAGGATGCCGAAAAATTTGGTTCTGATTATGGTCTGAATCTGCTTGCCTGGGATTATCCTGCTAAAGCAAGCCTCAAGCAATGGATAGAAATGGAGAATCTGCATCCAATTACTTGCTTATCATCTATTACCCGAAAAGAAAAGACTGCATTGCTAAATAAGGGAATTGTAATGTGTAACGATTTATACAAAAAAGCCTTAGATAGAGAAATTCTTCCGGTGAAACCTCGTAACCTTAGAGCCTGCAAAAGAGAGTTGAAGGATTACGTGGAGAATTAATCGATAATAATGTGTTTTCACACCTAAGAGAACGACTAAGCAACTAATTTTAGCATCACTTTGGCAGCTAATAACAGTGTGCCTGTCATAACTATAATAGTGTAGAAGATAATGCGTGAGTCCTTTCCGAAACTCTCAGCTAAACCTGATTTTAACAAGCGTTTGTTATGATGCGAAATAACAATAAAACGTGTGATAACCCGCAAATATATTTCGTAAACGATACGAGCCAGGATAATACCCAAAAGACAACCTCCAATAATGTCGCCGGGAAAATGAACTCCCATATATATTCGAGAGTAGGAGTTTATTGCTGCCCAAGCAAAAATAATAAAGGTATAAGCCTTATTACGGAATAAAAGTGAGCTTAGCATTGCCAAGCCAAAGGAATTAGTTGCGTGTGACGATACAAATCCGTATGAACCTCCCCGTTTACCATTAATTAAATGAACAAGGTATTTCAACTCTTCATCGTGTGAAGGTCGCAAACGTTCAAAACCTTCCTTAAAAACATTGGTTGATATCTGATCGCAGAGAGCAACAAGTAATCCGAAAAACAACAAGGTTACAAGGCCTTTAATTCCATGATTTTTAAACAGAACATAGGCTATGCTTAGGTAAAGGGGTATCCAAACTTCTTTACTGGTAAACATCCAAAAGAAATTATCCCAATAGGTAGAGAAATGACTATTGAGAAACATCAGTAGGTCTTTATCAATTTCAATAAGCGTTGGAATCATTACTAGCTGTTTTTATTTTAGCCCGAAATTAGCTTTTTCTTGTTAGACTATTGCAATATTTCGATTCATACTTCAAATTAGTTGTTTTGTTACATTATGTGTAACAAAGTTGAGGGAGTTTAACTAATATTGTAACTAATTTAAGTTTTGCCAGTAGGTAAAAAGTAACTAATGAATTTCATTAACCTAAATACCCAAATATTGAGAAGTTGTCGTTTCATAAGCCTGTTGTTTTTGATATTGTGTAATGGATTTGCAATGCATGGGCAGCAAGAGGTCGAAGGTTTAGTTATTGATTCTAAAACAGACGCCACTATTCCTATGGTTAATGTTTACCTTAAAGGCACTACTTTAGGTACAATAACTGATTCAATCGGTTATTTTAAGCTTCAGCTGCGTTCATACAATGATACAATTGTATTTTCTTCAGTAGGATATCATAAAAAAGAAATTAAGGTAAGTAAAATCAAAACGCCATTTGAGGTATTTCTTAATCCCGATGAAATTAATTTAGGTGAAGTGGCTGTAAAACCAGACGATAGTTGGGTGAGGTATATTTTAAAGAAAATGGTTGAAGCCAAACCAATCAATAATCCGGATAAACATCCTTATTATTCCTATGAGAAATACACCAAGTGGGAGTATCACCTGGCAAATGTTGATAGTGCTTTAATGTATTCAGGACCTTTTAAAAATTACAAATCTTATTTCAAAACTGCTTTTGATGGCACAAAATATTTGCCCGTATATCTTTCTGAGCAGATTGTGCATAATCAGTTTCAGAATAAACCTTTAAGACAGAAGTCTGTGATAGTTGCTGATAATACTCAAGGTCTTGGTGTTTTAGGCGATTATGAAGTGGGTGGATATACAGCGGGACTCAATAATCAATACAATTTTTACGACAATTATATAAAGGTATTTGAAGAAAGTTTTGTAAGTCCGGCGGCTTCCAATGGTTGGTTTTATTATAAATATTATCTGGTAGATAGTATACAGCATGAGGGATATAAGCATTATCAAATTTTATTTACTCCCCGGCGAAAACACGACAAAGTGTTTAGAGGACATATGATTGTTGATGATAAAGACTTCTCAATTATAAGTATAGATGCCGCATTATCCTCAAAAACAAATATGAACTTTTTGAAAGAAATGCAGGTGAATGTTTCTTATGAAAAAGTAAGTGATAATCAACCTTTTTATAAAGACCAAAAAGTGTTTGCAACCTTCGATTATCTGCCTTTTGAAATACCCGGGCAGACCAATCGTATGGAATTAGAGTTTAACGAGTATTCATCCTTTACCAATGTTGATTTAAGTCCGAAAGAAGAGGTTAAGCTTAGTGCACGAAATTTGAGCTATGAGTCTGTTAAACTTGATGGATCATACTCTCGGGATTCATTGTATTGGGATAAAGCCCGTCATGTTCCCTTGACTGATATTGATAAGCAAATTTATGCCTCTATCGATTCAATAAATGAGATTCCTTTAATTAAAATATTGGATAATACTGCCCGCATGATGATGACTGGCTATTATGATCTTGGTAAGTTTGAGTTGGGGCCATATATGAATTTTCTACAGTTTAATAAAGTGGAAGGCGTGCGTTTGTTTGCAGGAGCTCGTACTAGCAAGGAAATCAGTACAAACTGGATGTTGTGGGGAGGATTGGGTTATGGTCTTCAAACCGAAAAGATGTCTGGATTACTGGGAGGGGGATATAAATTTAAGCATCCAAAGCGTAGGGTGTTAGAAGCATATTATGATGATAGATATATACGGATGGGTGAAAACCGAAAGATATTGTATCTGTATGAAAATATGCTGACTCCATCTGAGAATAATTTAGTATCAGCTTTTTTTGTGCGCGATCCATTTGATGAATTATTGCGTCAGAAAGAAGTGGATGTTAGTTATGAGCATGAATGGCGAACGGGTTTCACAACACAACTAAATGTGGGCTATAAATCTCAGTACTCACCTGAATATTATCCTTTTGAATATAAAGGCAGTCAAGTGAAGCATGTTAATATATATGAATCTACTCTTGATTTTCGGTTTTCGTTTAAAGAAAAGGTGATTGATGATGAATTTATGCGTCTGTATGTATCTACCGATTATCCAATAATACATGTTGCTTTTACGGCAGGACAGGCGCGGTATCTTGGGCAGAATGATGTTTATTCAAAAATACACACAACCTTTAAGCATCGTGTTTTTATGGGGCAGACTTTTTTTAAGTATGCTTTTGAGGCAGGGATGATTTTTGGTCGCGTGCCTTTTACCTTGCTGGAATTACCCAGGGGAAACGAAACCTTTGGGTACTATTTGTACGACTTTAATATGCTTAATTACCTTGAGTTTGCGCATGATAGATATGTGCACGCCTATTTTGAATATCATTTAAATGGGTTTGTGGTTAATCGAATGCCTTTGCTTCGAAGCATGGGATTAAGAGAAGTTTTATCGGCAAAATCAATGATAGGAAGCTTAAGTGATAAGCAGTATGATGGGATTACTATTCCCGCTAATGTTTCAGGGGTAGATCAACCTTATCTGGAGGTTGGTGCCGGTTTTGAAAATATTCTTCGATTGATTCGTATAGAAGCTGTCTGGCGAGTTACTCCGCAGTCGAAGTTAAATGTTCCTAATTTTGGTATTCGGGCTAAAGTGTCACTTAATTTATAGATAAGAAATATAAACAAACGCTTGTTTTATTGAGCCTGTTTCCATTTGGAAGCGGGCTTTTTTGTGTTTAAAGTTCTGTTTTTGAGTTTCTGTTAGAAATGATGCTAAAGCTTTTATGTGTCTTTCTATTTTGTCTAATCTTCATCTATTTATAGATACTCATTCCTAGTTACTAAAGTCATGTTTCTAAATTTTAAATACATCTAACGATTTTAATTTTTTACGATCTATTTTATTAATGGGACTATCTTGGTATTATTATTAATATCTAATAAATTATTGTTGATTGCTAAAATTAATATGGCTATTCTTAATATTAATGAACGTATCTAAAATATAAATGTAAGGATTTAAAAGCAAATTAGATTTGTTTTTTTTAAAAATATTTTAATAAAAATTTGGATTAGTTAAATTATTTTGTAAATATTTGTAATAATATTAAATCTATACTCTAAATTTTAAATATTAGAATTAAATATTAAGATTTATATGCATTATACTAAGCAAACGATAACATCATTTATTCATCAGGCAGGCATACTTGTGTATAATAGCAAGCATGTAGATGATATAAAGAATGCTGTAATGCAGTATGGTTATGATGAACGGCGGTTGGACGACGGTGAGCAGGTGTTTAAAATGTTAAAGGAGATTTCGTTTAAACAACATCAGGCAAAGTCTGATAAAATGGAGAAGTTTAAGCTGAAGCAGGATTTGCAATCAAAGATTCATAAAGAGTATATGAAGTATTTAAAGATTGCACGTATTGCTTTTGCGGAAGATTTTAAAGCTCGTAATGTTCTGATTTTAGATGGAGGGAGAGAACGTACTTATAAAGAGTGGTATTTTCAGGTGAGTGTATTCTGTTCTATCATGCTTAAAAATGATGATGGTTATCAGGATAGAATGGCTCAATATGGAATAGAGGTAGTCAAAATTGAAGATTTGCGAAAGCAGTTGGTAAAGTTAAATGAAGTGAATGATGAGTGCATTAAAAGTGCTGCAGAGCTAAAGCGACTTACAGCACAGCGGAAGAAGATGGTGATAAAAATGCAAAATTATGTCAGTGACTTTATTAAAATTGCTCGGATTGCTTTAGAGCATTCTCCCAAAGCTTTACAGAGTCTTGGGGTTGGTGTTAATAATTAATTATCAAAAATATTGAATGAGAAGCAGATTTAATGAAACAACTTGAATGGTGCTTCGTAGAAACGTTAATACTATTGAACAGAACATTTATTGCGACTTTTCAATGGTTTTCGGAAGATCAGAGCTGGAAATCATTAAATAAATGGAGAGCATGTGTTGGAATAGATGTTTAAATAATAGATTTAACTAACATAAAATGATGGTTAGTAAATATTAATTAACGTACGTAGTTGGATTGTGAAGTTGGGGATTAGATAAACAAACGTTTATGAAAAGAAATTTACGTCTTACGCTAGTAATTGCATTTGGACTTTTGTTTTTGTCAAATACTTTTGGGCAAAGGCAAAATGTTGCGAATGATCTTAAAGCAATAGGGGACTATCTGGGTACTCGTATTCCTGTGTTAAAAGGTGGTTATGGTACATTGCCAACATTAGCATCAGATTATTGTTCGATAGATGGTTTTAGTAAAATTGAAATTCCAGAAAACTCTTTGCCAGCTTATACAGCTACTGTTCAATGGCAAATGATTACAAATTTGGCTGGAGAAGGTACATTGGATCATCCTGGTTGGGGAGATGTATATGATACAGGTCTGGATTCATATCTTGAGTTTTTTCCAAGTAGAGTTGATAGAAAATATGATGGGGTTCCGGTATATATTATTATAAGAGCTTATGATGCTGGTGGAGTAGAAGTTGGTATCTTAACTGACTTTACTACAGTGTATATGTCTTCTGAGGAATATATGTTAACTAGTGATGTTCCAGCTATTTGTGCTGGAAATTCAGCCACCCTCACGCTTTCAAATTCTCAATCTGGATATAGTTATCAATTGCAGTTAGATGGTGCTGACGAACAAATGGCTATTAGTGGTAATACGGGGGTTCCATTGCAATGGACAGTTACTTCAGGTGGTACTTATACTGTAGATGTAGAGAGAAGTGGTGCTCCAAGTTGTGAGGTAACTATGACTTCTTCAGTTACGTTAATTGAATATTCTCTACCTTCTGTTTCTGCCGGTAATACAGGGGCTGTTTGTTTAGGTGAAGATTTCACACTTGAAGGTGATCCTGATGGATTAACAAATTACGCATGGACTGATGCAGGTGGAAATCCTGTTGGTTCAGTTCAGGATGTTACATTGTCATCAACAAGCTATGGTTCCGGTGATCATATTTTTACCTTAACTGTCACTGATAACAATACCTGCCAAAATACAGATCAAACAACAGTAACTGTTAATTCTATTCCAACAGTTACTTTGTCGTATAACGCACCTGTGTGTGTCGGTGGTAATTTAACTATCACAGCAACAGCATCAGGTGGTAGTGGTTCATATGGTAATTATGCATGGACTAAAGATGGAGTCTTGATTTCTGGAGAAACAGGTTCAACTTTAGTTATCGATCATGCTTCTTTAAGTGATGCTGCTCAGTATGGGGCTATTGTATCCGACGATGCCGGATGTTCCAGTCTTGAAAGTTTTGTAGACGTAACAATACAAGAGTTACCTAATCCAACAATAAATGGAAGTGCTGTTTCTGGTACAACTGAAATGTGTGAAGGTGAAACTTTAACACTTACAGGTGGTGGAGGAGCAAGTGGTGCTATTTATGAGTGGACCCTACCGGATATGAGTACAATACTATCGGATGTACTCACAATAAATAATATGGCCTCAACTGCACCGGCGGGTGAAACATATACTTTAAAAGTAATTGAAGGTACTTGTGAGGAGACTTTGGATTGGACGGTTATTGTGAATCCAACACCTAATGTTACTTTATCAAGTGATCAAACCAATGATGAATTTTGTCCTGGAACTGATGTTACTTTTACTTCCGGTGGAGCAGATGAATATATCTTTTATGTAAATGGAGTGGAAGATCAACCCCGAGGGGCCACAAATACATATACTAATAATACCCTAATTGATGGAGATATTGTAACTGTTGAAGGTTTTGATATGACGTATGCTACAGAGTGTAGCTCAACGGCAAGTATAACAGTTACTGTTTTTGAAGCGCCAACTGTATCGCCATCCTACGATCCTACATGTGATGGTAGTGATTTGCAGTTGTATTCCAATAGAGCAAATGGTACTGCTCCATTCACTTTTGGTTGGTCGCATGCTAGCAATGGTTTCGCAAGCTCAGATGAAAACCCATTTATCGCTTCAGTAGATAAGGCAACTTACGATGGTGGATATACGGTAGTTGTAACGGATGATAACTCGTGTACGCATTCAGCAACAGTTGATGTTGTGATAAATACATTGCCAACGCCTTCTATTAATGGCGATGTTGCTGTAACAACGACTGAACTTTGCGAGGGTGATGGTTTAAGCCTAACTGGTGGAGGAGGTACTTCCTACTCATGGTTATTACCAGATGCATCAACGGTAAGTGGATCAACATTAACAATACCTACAACAATTAAATTAACTCATGAGGGAGTTTATACATTAACTGTTGATGATGGCACATGTACAAATACCCTGGATCATAATGTTATAATTAATAGTAATCCTGTTGTAACATTATCGTCCGATCAACCGGGTGATGAATTTTGCATTGGAACAATGGTAACATTCACAGCGGGTGGAGCTGATGAATATATCTTTTACAAGAATGCAATCGATCCAGCCAATGTTGTTAAGCCAAGAAGTACAGATGATTTTTACGCTGATAATGCATTAGTTAATGGAGATGTAATTATAGTTGTTGGATATGATACAAGTTCATCAACTGATTGTAATGGAACAGCTAATGTTACCGTTACAGTTAATGAAGTAATTGCATCTATAAGTATATCATCACCAGGTTCTGAGATTTGTGCGGGTACACCAGTTACTTTTAATGCAAGTGCAGTGAAAACGCCAAATGATCCTGGAGCAAACTTCAATTATGATTTTCATAGAGTGCGTGGTGTAAATGATGTATCTGTGCAAAACGGTTCATCCAGTACTTTTACAGATAGTGCTCTTGAAGACGGAGATCAGATTTATGTAATTGTTACAGAAACAAACTCTGGATGTAGCGATAACTCAAGTAGTGTATCTATGACAGTGAATGCTAATCCTGTTGTTGAATTGACAGTTGATGCAAATCCTATTTGTGATGGCACCACAGCAACATTTACTGCAAATGTTACCAATGCATCTGCAAACGTAGTGCCTGCAAATTATGAGTTTTTTGTTAATAGTGTAAGTCAACAGAGTGGTGCAAGTAATACATTTTCATCAAGTACATTGTCTGATGGAGATTTGGTATTTGTAACAGTAATAACCACTAATTCTTGTCAGGCAAGTTCAGCTCCAGAATTAGTAATGACTGTTAATCAATTACCTGTTCCAACTCTATCGGGTAATTTATCACCTTGTGTAAATACTACTGAAAGATATACTACCGATTCAGGATTTAATAATTATATATGGAATGTTACCGGTGGATCTGTTGATGGTGGTGGAAATGGTTTCGATTATGTAGATATTAATTGGAATACAACGGGTACTCAATCAATTACTGTAAGTTATGAATCTGCAGAAAGTTGTGCGCCAGCAACACCAACTGTTCAATCTATAACAGTTAATTCTCTTCCGACTATCTCATTAAACGGAGATACCGATGTGTGTATTAATGGTACAAGTTCATACACTACTGAAACCGGTATGACTAATTATGATTGGACTATAGTTGGAGGAAGTGTGCAAACAGATGATAATAATGGTAATATAACGGTGATATGGGATGCTGCGCCCGGAAATGGTTCAGTAAGTGTTAATTATGAAAACGCAAATGGTTGTATTGCCAGCTCACCAACATCTTTAGCTATAGTTATTCACGATTTACCAAATCCTACAATAGTAAGTGGTAGTAACGATGTTTGTTTAAATTCTATTGAACAATATTCAACTCAAGGAGGATACGTTAATTACGATTGGACTGTAATAGGGGGCACAATAATCCCAACAGCGAATCCTGAAATCATTGATGTGGAATGGACATCAGTTGGATTACAGAGTGTTAGTGTTAATTACGAAACAATCAATGGTAACTGTTCTGCTGTTAGTCCTGCTTTACTAGAAGTTCAGGTTAACGATTTGCCTGTTCCTGCTATCACAGGTTCAGCAGATGTATGTCAGAATTCTACCGCAAACGTATATTCTACAGATAGTGGTATGTCTAATTATGTGTGGAGCATAAACGGAGGTACTATTGATTCCGGTAATGGAACTGAATCAGTTTCTGTAACCTGGAATACTTCAGGTGCACAATCAATTAGTGTTTCGTATACTGATGGAAATGGATGTGAACCTACTAATCCTACCGAATATCCGGTAAATGTAAATGCTCTACCAACGCCAACAATTACAGGATCGGCTACAGTTTGTAATGGAGTAACTGAAAGTTATTCAACTGAATCAGGTATGTCTAATTATGTTTGGACTGTTGGTTCAGGTGGAACTATCTCTGGAGGACAGGGAACCGAATCCATTACTATAGATTGGGCTACCAATGGAACACATACTATATCGGTAACTTATACCGATGGTAATACTTGTGATCCTATCACTCCAACATCAACAAATATTACTGTTGTTGATTTGCCAACACCAACTATTACTGGTGATGATACTGTTTGTGAAGGTCATACTATTACATACCGAACTCAATCAGGTGCAACAAATTACGATTGGCAAATTGTTGGAGGTACAATTCTTACAACTAATCCTGAATTATCAGATACAGTGGCTGTTATTTGGACAACTGGTGTGGATAGAGAAATTAGTGTTAATTATGAATTGGCTTCATGTCCGGCTGCAACCCCATTTGTACTGCCAGTTACTGTGAATCCTATTCCTACTGTTTCTTTGACTGGCCCAACTGAAGCTTGTTTAAATACAAGTGGTCATGTATATGTCACTGAATCAGGACAAAATAATTATCAGTGGACTGTGACAGGAGGTGTAATTACTGCCGGTGCAGGTACAGAACAAATAACTGTTACATGGGATGTAGTTGGACAAGGTTCTGTCGAAGTTAATTATGATAACTCAAGTGGATGTAATGCGGTTTCACCTACGCAAGTGGATGTTACTGTCCATCCTTTACCTGTTCCAACAATTACAGGGAATGCAACAGTATGTAATACTTACGCTGAAGTATATTCAACAGAAAGCGGAATGTCTAATTACAATTGGATTGTTACCGGTGGTGCTATAATTTCCGGTGATGGTACTGAAGAAGTTACAATTGAATGGAATACGGTTGGAACTCAAACTATATCTTTAAGCTACACCGATCCTAATTTATGTGACGTGGCTTCTCCAACTGTTCTGAATGTAGACGTACAAGATACACCAGTTCCAACTATCAGTGGTTCAGCAACAGTATGTAATAATAATATTGAAGTATACTCAACTGAATCTGGTTATCTGAATTATGTATGGACTGTTTCCGGTGGTACTATAATATCAGGTGATGGAACGGATGAAATTACTGTCAGCTGGGAAACTTCCGGAGCACAACAAGTAAGTGTAAACTACGAGTTTACAAATGGATGTAATGCTCCTTCTGCATCAGTACTAGATGTTACTGTTAATCCATTAGCAGGAGTAGTATTGACAGCATCACCAGGTTTAAGTGTGCTTGCTGGTACTGAAATTACCTTTGTGGGAAGCGGTACAGATGTTGTTAATTATGTTTATAAAATAAATGGAGTAGAAGATACTTCTCATGATGGTTCTGATACATACTTATGGACACCTGTCGATGAGAATGACGATCAAACTGTAATTCGTGTTATTGCTGAAACTAGTACAGGTTGTAAAGATAGTACTGAGTTAGTAGTGAGTGTGTTTGAAGGATTATTACCTTTTGATGTTATTGCATCAGCATCAGAGTATTGTGGCGATGGTACAGAAACAACTACTGGCATTAGTATTTATTTAAGTGGAGCACAGATCGGTATCACCTATGATCTAATTCGTGTATCTGATAATTCTGTTGTTTCAAGTATAGCATTCGATGGAAGTAATAATGTTGTTTGGGATGATATAATTGGTACTGTGACTTATAAGGTGGAAGCCTATAATCCAAGTGTACCAGCTGATCGTCTTGAAATGAATAATCAGGTAACCATTACCAGAAATGACTTACCGACAGTATTTGAATTAAGTCCGGCTATTGTAGAAACTACATGTACCAATGGTTCTGATGTTACTATAGATGGATCTGAAGTAGGAGTTGATTATTACTTAATGGTTAATGGCAATAATGTGGTTAGCGTAATTAGCGGTGATGGTAATTCTTTAAACTTTGGACCTCAAACTACAGTTGGAATTTATACCGTAGTTGCTATTAACTCAGTAACCGGATGTATATCAACTATGAATAACCAATATGAGATTGATGTTACGTATTCAGGTAATCCATATGAAGTGTATACGGATGCTAACATTGATCCGAGAGATGGTACATACTGTGAGGATGGTACAGGTGTTAATATCTATTTATCTGATGCTGACGACGGTATTGTTTATAGATTATACAGAGATGGTAGCGAGATACAAACTGTAACAGGGGTGGCTGGATCACCTGTCGATTTTGGTTTGCATACAATAGAAGGAACATATACTGTTGCTGTGGAAGAAGGAGGATGTTACTTCCCAATGGATGAATATGTTATTGTAACAATTCAACAACAACCAGTAGCATACAATTTAATTGCACAAAACAATATACCTAGTTATTGTCCGGGAGATGCCGGAGTGAAACTTTTATTGGATAATCAGGATGCCGGTGTACGTTATACTTTATTTAAAGATGGAGTATATGCCGAAGATATTTTATCTACAACCAGTGGTATGCCGTTAGAGTTTTCAGGTGATTATACTATTGGTGTGTATACAGTTACTGCTAATGTAGAAGGTTTGACTTGCGAAGCTTCCATGGCCAATTCACTGGAAGTAAGCGAAAATATTTTACCTGTGATTATTGATCTGCAAGGCGATACAGCTTTCTGTAAAGGTGGAGGAACAGCCATGTTATTTATCAATAATCCAGAGAGTGATGTAGATTATGAGTTAATGTTAGACAGTAATCCAACAGGAGATTTCGGTGTTGTTAGTGGTGCTCAGATAGTTTGGACTGTAGGAACTGAAGGCTTATACACAGTAAGAGCCGTGAAACAAAATCCAGACATTGCTTGTGAGCCAACAATTATGAATGGGGCTATCGATGTAACAGAGACTCCATTACCTGAAGATCGTATCCTTACAGTAAATCCAGGAACAGATTGTTCATTAGGTACTGTAATTACAGTTCCAAATTCAGAAGTTGGAATTACTTATGTTCTTGTCAATGTTGCAACCGATATGCCTGTTCCCGGTTATGAAATAATTGGTGATGGTGGTAATATATCATTTGCGGAATTATTTGATTCTGATGGCTATTATAGAGTTGAAGCCTATAATGGTACATGTATGAGCCTAATGGAAAACAATACAGGTGATAATCCTTTGATTCATGTTCAGATACCTGGTGTTGTGGGTAAACGTGTGGTTGATTATGTGCCTTCAGGACCTATATGCGTTGGATCAGGAAGTATAACAGTAAGAGTTCATAATCCTGAAGCAGATGTTGATTATGTGTTGTATCGATTAAGTAGTCAGGGGGATAGTATTGCAATAGATACATTGTTACAGTCTCATTCTACTGATCCTATAGAATTCGAAGCATTATTTGCTGAAGGAACGTATATGGTTATTGGTTACGACGATGTAATTACTGACTTTGGCGGATGTAGTAACGAAATGTTAAATCGTGTGGATATTGCATATAATCCACTACCAAAAGCCTTTAGGTTGTATGGTGCTGAAAAATATTGTACTGATGATCCTGCTGTCTTAACATTGGATGGATCAGAGTTTAATTATGAATATATCCTGTTACGTAATGATGGTACAGGTAATGTACCAATAGAAACTGTTTATGGTACAGGTAACGAGTTGGAATTTATCCCAATTACCGAAGATGGGTCTTATACTGTTTATAGTATGTCTCCGGAGGGATGTACTTCAAGTATGCGTGATACTGTAAATATTGAAGTCGGTGTTGATATACTTGAACAAGACGTTATCGATGGTGATGTATTTGAATATTGCTCATCTGAAGAAGGTGTAATTATTCAATTGTCAGATCAACAAACTGATGTGTTATATATTGCAGTAGATGCCGATGGCGAGGTGGTTGCTGAAGCACTTGGAGGAACAGCTGGTTCACCAATTGATATGGGGCCTTTAACTGACGGAAAATATGCAATTTGGGGATCCTATAATGAATTAGGATGCCGAACCTTGATGAATAGCACTGATTCTGTTGAAATTATCGGAATTGCTGAACCTGAAAGTAAGATTGTTTCTTCAGATGCATATAGTGTATGCGGATCGACAGGAACAACGATCAGGTTATCAGAAAGCCAGGTTGGTATTGAGTACTATATTGATAATGGAACAACACAACGAGATACTTTAACTGGTGATGGAAATGATTTATCATGGAATGTATCAGAAAGTAGTCAAGGACTTGTTAGTTATCAAATTATAGCAATAGCTAATACAACCTGTAATGCAGTTATGGGTACAATAGATATTACCTATAAAGATGGTCCATCGGATTACACAATGTTTGCTCAATCTAATGGTACACAGGTTTCTGATACTGCCCGTTATTGTGCTAATGGAATGGGAGTTGAAATAGGAGTTAATTCAACAGAGGACGGAATAGCATATATACTTTACCGAGATTTTACTGATGATATAGGTTATATAAGTGGTGATGGTAGTAACAGGTTATTCTCTGGCTATTTTATGGGAGCCGAGTCTGATACTGTTGAATACTCAGTTCGCGCTGTAAATATTGATACAGGTTGTGAAGTGTGGTGGTCTGATACAATTCAGGTTATTGAGGATGCTTTACCTACTGTATTTGATTTAGAAATGAGATTGGGTAATGGTGACAACTTATTTGATTGTTCTGAAATTTGCCAGGGACAAGTAGGTGTTGACTCGTTAGTACTTAATGGATCAGAGTTAGGAACTAGCTATGAGTTATTAATAAATGATACTTCGTTTATTCCTGCAGTTGATAGTCTGGGAACTGCTTATGCCATCAATTATGGTCCTCGAGATTTACCTGGTTATTTTACAGTTCAAGCTGTTTCGGAGTATGGTTGTGTATCGATGATGAATGGAACCATCCAATTATATCAAGAGCCACTTATTGCGATCAATGATACTTTAATGATTAAGAGTGGATTAGTTACTGATAGTATTGATGTTTGGGCTAATGATATTAAAGATGAACAACTACTTGATAAAATTGGAGATAACATCGCATTTGAATTATTGTATTTATCTGCAAGTGGTGAATTTACTCAAGATCTTCAGGTAACTACTGATTATGGAAATAGAGTGAATATTAACAGTCGTGGTAAATTAGAATTCAAAAAATCTCCAACTTTCTACGGTAGAGATACTGTTAGATACATTGTTCGTAATACTGAATATACAGAAAGAATAGATACGGCTTATGTATACTTCTTTGTTGGAAATATTGATGTGGATGATGATAATAGTATTTTAATTCCTAATGCTTTTTCACCAAATAGCGATAATATAAATGATCGGTTTGAAATTGATGGTGAGTTTAAAGATCAGGTTGCAGAATCAAAACTGGAAGTTTATAACCGCTGGGGTACAGTAGTATACCGATCTAAAGGTAAGCAGTATGATAATTCGTGGGATGGGAAATCCAATGCCGGTGCAATGGTTTCAATAGGTGATAACTTGCCGGACGGTACTTATTTCTATGTTTTTTCTATTAAGATTAATAATTCTGAAGCGGGCTCAACAAAGGTTGAAACCAGAGAGTATAATGGTTCAATTGAATTACGACGTTAGATTAAATGATGACCATGATGAAATATATAATCCCCATATTATTGATTTTGGTTTTTACCGGTACGGTAAAAGCACAGGATCAGGCTCAGTACAATCATTATATCAGTAATCAGGGTATATTAAACCCTGCTTATAATGGTACACGTGATATTATCAGTGGTTTAATTGTACATCGTAACCAATGGTTAGGAATGGAGAATGCTCCTATGAACGAAGCTATAAATGTTCATGGACCTATTGAAGATACCAATCTGGGTGTTGGGGCTATTATTACCAACGATAGAATAGGTTTTACAAATACATTTGAATTTATGGGGGCTGCTTCCTATAAACTACAAATTGATAGAAGTAAGTTTTTATCATTGGGTTTACAATTAGGGGTAACTTCTAAAGTATATGATGGAACAAAAGCCATTACTATTAATCCTGGTGATCCTGTTTATCAGGGAAAGGAAACAAACTTTGGATTTAATGCCGGTGTTGGAGCGTACTTTTATGCCAAAGATTATTTCGCTGGTTTTTCTATTCCTCGCTTATTTAACCCACAGTTTGATCAAGCTGAAGAACAGTTTAAGAATACCTTCAACTATAAAAATTTACATGCCTACTGGTATGGAGGTTATGTATTTGATTGGGGAGAAGTAAAGGTAAAACCTACTGCATTAATCCGTACTGTTGTAGGAGCACCCTTAACTTTTGATGTATCAGCAAATGTTCTTTTAGTTGAACAGCTGTGGTTAGGATTATCATACCGAAGTATTTCTGAAGTGGTATTCTTATCAGAGTATATTATTAATCGACAGTTTACGGTAAGATATTCATTCGATTATTCAATATCACCGTTAAATACATATGGTAAATACGGAACGCATGAAATTGGTATCCAATTCGATTTCTCTTTCAATAAGCGTCCGGGAATGCGTTCAATCAGGTATTTTTAATTGAGGAGTTATGAAGAATTCACCTGACGATATAATA
This sequence comes from Carboxylicivirga linearis, assembly GCF_018271995.1. GTDB lineage: Bacteria > Bacteroidota > Bacteroidia > Bacteroidales > Marinilabiliaceae > Carboxylicivirga > Carboxylicivirga linearis. The sequence goes on along the minus strand of NZ_JAGUCO010000002.1, from coordinate 424,495 downwards.
CAAATGTTATTGCCTAAATATATTTTAGCTATGATACCTAACTTTAGAATATCAGCGATAGTGGGTTTGATGTTAGTTGCACAACTTGTAAGTGCACAGCGAACAGAACTGAGACGTGCTGAAAACTTATACGAGAATAGGGACTTTTATCAAGCCTTAGAGTATTTTAATGCAGCTGTAGAAAAAGGCGATAATAGCATAGATACAAAGTTTAAAATAGCTCGTTGTTATTTTAATCTAAAGGATAATCAAGCGGCATTTGATATATACCAGAATGCGGAATCAGATATAACAGATGGTGAGGATTTTATAAATTACGCTTCCTGTTATCAGCAATTAGGTGCATATGAATTGGCTATTGAATGGTATGAAAAGGCAAAAGATGCTGAAGGGGTTAATCCTTTGGATATAAATGAATTTATAAAAGCTTGTAAATGGGCAAGTGAAAATCCAATATATAATCCGGATGTAAGGGTAAACCCTGCTGATTTATTAATTGGTGGTCAATCTTTCGGAATTCAGTTTTATAAAGATGAAGTAGTTTATTCTGCAGAGAAGACGGGTGGATCAAAAAAACTGGATAATACAGGAAAAGGATTCTTAAATTTATTTTCATCTAAATATGTTGATGGTGAAATTCAGGAAGGAAGTACATCTTTTTCAAGTAACCTCGAATATGATTTTCACGTTGGAGCGACTGCCTTTACAAGTGATTTCAAACGTATTTATTATACTAAAGTAGTTAAGATAAAAGGAGGTAGTAGAATTAAAATCTTTACTTCAGAACATAACGGTAAAGATTGGGTGAATGAAAAAGAATTAAGTGCTAACTCCGATGATTACGATATTGGTTATCCGGCAGTATCACCTGATGATAAGTATTTGTTCTTTACATCAAGTCAACGTGGTGGCTTTGGAGGACAGGATATTTATAAAGCCAAAATAAAAGCAAATGGTGATGTTGATCGTCCAGAATCAGTCGGTAATGAAGTAAATACCTTTGGTAATGAAAAATGGCCATATATTAGTAAGGAAGGTGATTTGTATTTCGCTTCCGATGGTCACCTGGGATTTGGTGGACTTGATATTTTTAAGGCTGAATTAGTAAATGGTAAGTACACTAATGTTACCAACATGGGCCAACCAATCAATAGTGGTAAGGACGACTTTGGTTTTGTTTTGGATCCCAACGATAGTAGAAAAGGTTTTCTTTCAACAAACCGTATTGGTACCGGAAGTACTGATGGTATTTTTATGATGTTACCAACTAATGAGATGGAAGATGATGGTGAAGAAAGTATACCTGTATTCGATGAAATGGCAGTTGAGCCAGAACCGATTGAGGAGACAACGGTTATTGTAGCACCTCCTGTGAATGATTTGTCAATGTATCCGGTTGCCTTTTCAACCACCTTAACATCAACATTTAAGGGAACTCCAATTGATGGAGCTCAGGTGGTAATAAAAGATGCTAATACTGGTGATATTGTTGCTACTGGAACTTCTGATGCCAGTGGTAAGGTGTTGATTCCAATTCCGGATGAATATAAAAATGATAGTCAGGAATTTGAAATAGAATTATCTAAAGGAGACGATTACAATGCCAAAAGAATGATTGTTCATATTATGGAGATTGAGGATATTAATAATAATGGATTATCTTTAACTCCAATATTTGAAGAGGCTTCGTTGAATGAGATTGGTAAATTTGTTATCCCATATGACGGAGATGAAGTTACTGAAGAAGGTAAAGTTATATTGGATAAACTGGCCGCGTTCTTATTGCAGAATCCAAATGTAGTAGTGAAGTTAAACGGTCATACCGAAGCTAAAGGGAATAAATATAAAAACCTTGATATATCGCAGTCAGCTGCTGAATCAGCTGAAAAATATTTGATGATGAAAGGTGTAAATGATGAAAATATGATTCCTCGCGGATATGGAGAAAGATATCTGTTAAACAAATGTAAGAGAGGAGTATATTGCGAACAAAGTGAACACATAAAAAACAGGCGTATTGAGGTTGTTGTGTGGAAAAGACTTAACTAAACTTGAATTAATAGTCGGGAAACGGCAAAATATCTGAAAAATGAGACTCAAATTCTTACTTATAATAACAGCAATTGTGGTTGGTACCTTTGTAGGTGAAGCTGAAGATATTGCCTATTTGAGGACTACAAAAAAGATAATTAGAATGGACGAGGCTGAAGCTCCTTATTGGGCCATTCAAATTATTGCTCTCAAACATCCACCGGGTGTAGCATCATTTTTTCAGGCTGTAGATGTAGCACGCGAATATGTATGTACTGATGGGTTTGTTCGCTATGCGGTTGGTCAGTATAACAGTTATGAAGAGGCAAAAAGTAATTTAGATTACTTTAAAAACCTTGGCTATGATCAGGCTTTTGTTGTAAATACTGCTGAGTATAATATGGAAAATGAAGAATCATCTTTTACTGCTTCAAATAAGAAAATTGATCCTTCAAAAACCTATACCGTTCAATTAAGTGCATTTCGTTTTCCGGTTTATTTAAGCCATTTTGAGAATTTGGATAATGTAATGGAATTCAGAATGAAGGACAAGATATTTAGATATTGTGTTGGTGAATTTCCTGGTACAGATGCTAGAGAAGAGTTACAAAAGATAAAAGAACTGGGATATAAAGGTGCCTTTTTAGTGGAATTAGATAATTATTTACCATTTCAAATCGAATAATAAGTACTACTTTTGTGGCATAGCAAGCCGGTCTATCGCTGTCACAAATGTGAAAGAGGAAAGTCTGGGCAATGTAGGGCGCCGTCCTTCTGAAGAGGAAGATGTTCGTGAGAGTATAGTAATGTAACAGAGAATAACCGCCCGTAAGGGTAAGGGTGAAAAGGCGAGGTAAGAGCTCACCAGTACCGGTGGTAACATTGGTAGCTGTACATCTGGCGGATTGCAAGACCATGTATATCATAATTCCTATGGAGCAGAACGGCCCGTTTTGTTTTTCGTAAGAAAAGTTGTGAGGGGTAGGTCGCTTAAATTAATTGGTGACAATTAATTTAGATAAATGATAGACGCCTTACTTGTAAGGAAACAGGACCCGGCTTACAGGCTTGCTATTTTTCTTTTCTTAACGCATATTTAATGAAAAACCTACTGTCTAAAATAGTTCATTACTTAAATGAAGAGATCTGGCGCGTCCGTGCCGATGATACTTCCAAAAGGCAGTTCTTCCTTATACGTACAGCACGTATTCTATATCTGGCAATTAAAGGTTTTATAAATGATAATTGCCAACAAAAAGCTTCAGCTCTTACATTTTACTCGTTATTATCGGTAGTACCTGTGGCAGCCATGGTTTTTGGTATTGCTAAAGGGTTTGGTTTTGATGAACGTATTGAAGCTTTGTTAGCAACAAAACTTGAAGGTCAGGAAGAGGTTTTAAAGTTCGTTACTGATTTTGCTCTTAATTATCTGGAAAAAACACCGGGAGGAGAAATTGCCGGAATTGGTTTGATAGTCTTATTCTGGTCGATAATGAAGGTTTTTGGAAATATCGAAAACTCGTTTAATGATATTTGGGAAGTAAAGCATGCCAGAAGTTTTATCCGCAAATTCAGCGATTATATATCGTTAATGCTAGTTGGGATACTTTTAATGATTTCAAGTAGCGGAATGTTTGTTTTTGTAACAAAGCAACTCAAGAATTATGGTTACGAAAGTATGGTTGGGCCAAAAATGATGCTCTTGTTATCTTATGTGCTAATCTGGATTGTGTTTACTTTTTTACATCATATAATGCCCAATACCCGGGTTAAATTCCGATCTGCTTTATTCGGAGGTATTATCTCCGGAACGTTATTTCAGCTATTGCAATTTGGTTATATTCATTTTCAAAGCATGGTAACAAGCTATAACGCTATTTATGGTAGTTTTGCTGCTTTACCATTCTTCTTATTCTGGTTGCAGGCAAGTTGGTTAATAGTATTACTTGGAGCTGAAATGTCCTTTGCTTATCAGAATGCGAATACATTTGAATTTGATGCTGATACACGACGAATAAGCTATGAGTATAAACGATTGATTACCTTGATGGTAGTTGCAAATGTTGTAAAACGATTTGAAAAAGGAGAGAGTGGTCCTTCTAATATGCTTTTATCTGTTGAACTTCGATTACCTATTCGACTTATTAATCAGGTACTTTTTGACCTGGTTGAGAGTAAGGTCCTTTCAGAGATAGCAATAGATGATACTAAAGAAACAGTTTATCAGCCTGCTTTTGATATTCATAAGTTAACAGTAATGAAGACACTTCACATGATTGAAGCCAAAGGAAGTCGCGATTTGCATTTCGAAGAAACGAAAGGACTTGGGCGTCTGCAAAATATATTGGATGGCTTCAATAAAAAACTGGTTGAAAGCTCTGAAAATATTCTAATTAAAGATTTATAAAAGAAAAGCGACGAATCATTAAAGAAACGTCGCTTTTTTATAAAGAACCACATCAACCGGGATTAATTTAAACTCCTGAAAACAGGATTTGAGTGCATACAATCCTCGGTAATCCTCCGTGCTCCGGAGAGCAACCCGTAGGTGAGGCCCGCCCTTAGAAAGCATAGCGTCACTCGGTGTTCTGATAGCGTTGAGTTTAACAATCAAAACGACTGATGCGGTGTTTTTTGTATCAAAGATCGTATTACAAATATAACCTTTCAACTTGTCAAAACCAAGAAAAATAAAGGGATTTAAAGCGATTTAAGTGTTAGTGATTGAGCCTTAATTTATTAATTTTACACTTATAATTAGCATATAAATTCAGAAGGGAAAAAATGTACGTCATCGTTGATATTGAAACAACCGGAGGAAACATGAGTAACGGTAAAATAACTGAAATTGCTATTTACCGCCATGATGGAGAAAAGATTATTGATGAGTTTGTGAGTTTAGTAAATCCCGAATGTGTAATTCCACCATTTATAACTTCTTTAACCGGTATTAGCAACGAGATGGTGGAATCAGCCCCTCCGTTTTATGCCCTTGCAAAAGATATTGTTAATATCTGTAAGGATGCTGTTTTTGTGGCTCATAATGTTGGCTTCGACTATAATTTTATCAAACATGAATTCAAGAGTTTGGGGTACGAATTTGATATGCCATCAATGTGTACAGTTAAGTTATCACGAAAACTAATTCCCGGCCATCAATCTTACAGTCTGGGAAAGCTATGTGATGAGTTAGGTATTTCTATATCAGCTAGGCACAGGGCAGCAGGTGATGCATTGGCTACAGTAAAGCTATTCGAATTATTATTGGATAAAAATAATGGACTGATTAATCCTGAAGATCCCTATCAGCAATTCTCCGCTGATGGTTTGCATCCAGATTTATCTATTGAGTTTATAAAATCATTGCCGGGTGAAACAGGAGTATATTATCTGCATAATGAAGATGGAGAATTAATATATATCGGTAAGAGTAAGAATATTCGCAATAGAATTATAACTCATATGGGCAATCCTAAAACTAAAAAAGGGATTGAAATGAAGATGAAAACAGCTGATATTAGTTATCATCTTACAGGAAGTGAATTAATTGCTTTATTGAAGGAGTCGCAGGAAATAAAGGAGGAAAAACCACGATTTAACCGGGCTCAACGAAGAGCACGTAATCAGGTAGGGTTATATCATTATACCGATCGAAAAGGGTATATGAGATTAATCCTTAAACCAAATTCAGGTGTAGAAATTCCGGATTGCACTTTTGAAAGCCTGAAAGAAGGTCGTGAGCAACTTTTTAAATGGATTGATGAGTACGAGCTTTGTCAACAACTTTGTGGGTTATATGAAGGTAAAAATGGCTGTTTTCAGTATCAGCTTAAAACATGTAAAGGTGCATGTGTCGGAGAGGAGTCTGATCAACCATATAATAAAAGAGTATTGCAGCTAATTACAAAACTATCTTATGGGCATAATAATGCAGTTATTTTAGATAAAGGACGCACTCCTGATGAATTAGGTATTGTGGTTATCGAAAATGGCAAATACCTGGGTTATGGGTATATTTATGAAGATACCTCAATAGAAAATCCTGAAGAATTCAAAGAGCATATTACATGTTTTAATGATAACCGCGATACCCGGATCATTATCGGAAATTACCTTAGGCAAAAAAAATACAAGAAATTAATTACGTATTAGTAGATTTATTTCCCTTTTCTTAAGGGTATAAAGTTGCGTTTGATAACTGATGTTTTAACAGGAAATACGCCTGAGTTGGCAAACCTTATATCTTCTAAAGTAAAAAAGGCTTTGGGGTTGTATTTCTTGATAATTTCAGATATGCGAACAATATCTTTACGCTTGGTTACACAATAGATAATATTAACTGGACCACGACTACCTTCCGCATCCATATATGTAACTCCGTAGCCTGCCGACGATAACTTATTAATCAGGTCCATGCCCGATTTTTGTGTAATAATACGGATGTTTACATAGCCTAAGGCTAAACGTTCCTCTATTTTTAATCCAACATAGTTACCCGTTGCAAAACCTCCAGCATACGCGATAAAATAAAACCAATTATCCAGATTCTCGAAAATCTTACTCATAGCTATCAGCCATATCAAAATTTCGAAGAAACCTAAGACAGGAGCCCATAGTTTCATTCCTTTGGATACAAAAACAATGCGTATAGTACCAATTGTTACATCGGAAACGCGTGCCAGGAAAATTAATAAAGGAATGGCAACATACACATAGAAAGTGCTATCAGAAAAAGACATCTTGATTTTATAATATTGTTGAACTATGTATTGATGATTGATTTTGTTACTGATTTTCTCCTAAAAAGCTTTTTCTATCAACAATGTAGCGTTCATGAGCTCCAATGCCTACCGATATTTCTTTGTCATTCAGAACTACTACATCAAAGAATAAGCGATTGGTATCGATGAATTTTAATACACTACGACAATAAATAGTTTCACCGCTTTTTACGGGAAAAAGGTGTTTGAAATTGACTTCAGCACTCACGGAAACCAATCCATCCAATAAATATTCATCCGCCATTTCTGCACAACATTGCTCTACATAGGCAATAAGTGCCGAGGTGGAGATTAACTCGATATGTGCAGTACCCAATCGGGTCGCCAAATCAGTTTCGTTCACAATCACCTCCTTCTCGTAGGAAGTACCTTCAGAGAGTTTCTCTTTGAATAGATTATCCGTTATTTTCTTAGGCGTCGATTCCATAGGTGTTGGGGTATTGGCGTGATCAAATATACATTATTCAATGAAAGAAATAAAGTCTTGATTAAAATTCCGATGTAAAATGAAATTCAATGTCTTTAAAGTTATCCTGAGCCAATTGCAACATGTATGCTGAGTCGGCCATAAATACATCTCTTCCGTATTTATCTTTAGCCATATACTGAAGCTTTCTTTTCTTGAAATCGTCCAGCTGTTCTTTGTTATCACTTTTCAACCAGCAGGCCTTGTACAGGTTAATAGGCTCATATCTACACGAGGCACTATACTCATGCAATAGTCTGTACTGTATAACTTCAAACTGAAGAGCTCCAACCGTTCCAATAACTTTACGTCCATTAAACTGACTGGTGAATAACTGGGCAACTCCTTCGTCCATCAACTGGTCAATACCTTTTGCCAATTGCTTAGATTTCATTGGGTCAGCATTTTCAATGTAACGGAATAGCTCTGGAGAGAAGCTGGGTAATCCTTTATAATGAAGGTCTTCACCTTGTGTAACTGAATCACCAATCTTAAAGTTACCTGAATCTGGTAACCCAACAATATCACCAGGGTAGGCTTCATCAATAATCGACTTTTTATCGGCCATAAAAGCTGTTGGGCTTGAAAATTTCATGTTTTTGCCCAAACGCACATGCTTATAATTAGTGTTACGTTCAAATTTACCCGAACAGATCTTCAAGAAAGCTAGTCTGTTTCTGTGGTTAGGATCCATATTGGCATGAATCTTAAATACAAAACCAGAGAACTTTTCTTCTTCTGCATTTACCATTCTCTCTTCAGCTTGTGAAGGCTGTGGAGTAGGGGCAATCTTAAGGAAGCAATGCAGTAGTTCGCGGACACCAAAGTTATTTAATGCACTACCAAAGAATACGGGAGCAACTGAAGCATCGCGGTACGAATCCATTTCAAACTCAGGATATACTCCTTCAACTAATTCTAATTCTTCGCGAAGTAACTCCGATGATTCTTCACCTATATCCGTGTCAAGTTGATTATCGTTAATATCTTCGATCGAAACTCCTTCTTCAACCACCTGCTTGCCGGGATCGAATAGGTAAAGACTCTTTTCGAATAGGTTGTAAACACCTTTAAAATCCGGACCATTACCAATAGGCCAGCTAAGTGGACGAACCTTAATTTTTAATTCTTCTTCCACTTCATCTAACAAATCAAAAGGATCTTTACTTGGGCGGTCCATTTTATTGATGAATACAATAACAGGAGTATTACGCATACGACAAACTTCCATCAGTTTGCGGGTCTGAGCCTCAACCCCCTTAGCAGCATCAACAGCAATAATTACACTGTCAACCGCAGTAAGTGTACGGAAAGTATCTTCAGCGAAATCCTGGTGACCAGGGGTATCAAGGATGTTAACTTTGTAACCATCGTACTCAAAACCCATTACAGATGTGGCAACTGAGATACCTCTTTGCTTTTCAATCTCCATAAAATCGGAGGTTGCTGTTTTTTTAATCTTGTTTGATTTTACAGCTCCTGCAACGTGAATGGCACCTCCAAAAAGCAATAACTTCTCGGTTAATGTTGTTTTACCCGCATCCGGGTGACTTATGATCGCAAAGGTTCGTCTTCTTTTAATCTCTTCCTTAAATCCCATGGTCTTAATTTTTCGAGGTGCAAATTTACACAAACCATTCAAATGAACAGCTTTCTATGCTTAATGTTTCTAAAAAAATAATGACTTAATTAACTAAACCATTTAATGGGGTTATAGGAAGGTGAATGTCAGAATCATTATTGCTAAACAAAGGAGGCTTTATCTCATGGGAATATCATCATATCCAACGATATGATTGTGTGAAACAGGGATAGGCTCATTATATTCCATTTTTTTAACACCATATCTCAAGATATAAAGACAATATCCCGGGATACGTTCACTAAATCCCAGGATATTCTCTTTCTAATGTGGGATACGTTCATCATATCTCAGGATATTATCCTTCTAATATGGGATATAAGCAAGCTATCCCGTTTTTTTATCATCCTATCATGGGATATGCTCATTATATTCTGAAAAAGAGTTGTCTGAAATTTATTCCTGCAAAAAGTCCTTTAATTTCTATATTATTTGAATGATAATTTCTATTTTTTCAACTTTAATACTGTTAACAGTTTAGGAGCAGAAGACAAAGTAAAGATGAAAGATATGAGATGGACTAATTATCACGGACATAGTAAGTATTGCGACGGACATGGTGAAATTGAGGATTATGTTGTGAAAGCATTAGAATTGAATATGGCCTGTATTGGCATTTCATCGCATGCACCGGTACCTTTTCATTCGGTTTGGAATATGCAGGCCGATCAAATTGAAAATTATATTAATGATATTGAATTGGTAAAAGCTAAATACCAAGATAAGATCAATATATATAAATCGCTTGAGATTGATTATATCCCCGAAAAAATGTCGCCTACCCATGCTGAAATTAAAAAACTAAACCTTGATTATACCATAGGATCGGTTCATTACGTAAATTGTTTTATTGATGGTACCTGTTGGGAAATTGATGGTCCGGCACCTGAATTTAAAAAGGGGTTTGATGAAATATTTCATTCTGATTTTAAAAAGTTGGCCCTGGAATTTTATTCTCTGCAAAATGAGATGTTGCAAAACCATACGCCTGATATTTTAGGGCATATGGATAAGATTAAGATGCATAATGAAACCTTTAGTCTATTTGATGAAAACGAAAAATGGTATCTCGATCAGGTATATCAAACATTACTATTGGCCAAAGAAAAAGGGGTAGTGGTTGAGATCAATACCAAAGCCTTTCAGCGCAGTAATCATTTGTTCCCCGGTAAAGAGCATTTTCGGTTTATTAAGGAAAATAACATACCCATTACCATCAATAGCGATGCTCACCTTACAAAGTTTCTGACTTTAGGTTTTGAGCAAGTGGCTGAAATGTTACTAGCCACAGGAATAAATACCGTACACGAATTAATCAACGGTGAATGGCAGCCAGTAGAACTGGTGAATGAAGGAATATTAATATAGAAAAAGAGCAAGGTTGAAAGCCTTGCTCTTTATATTTTACAATGGAATGTTACCATGTTTTTTGGGCGGATTGGATTCGTTTTTGTTTTCTGTCATTTCCAATGCCTGTATTAGTTTAAATCGTGTTTCTTTAGGATAGATGATTTCATCTATATAGCCCAATTCAGCAGCCCGGTATGGGTTGGCAAAATTCTCACGATAATCATCCACTCGTTTGGCTTTTGATTCATCATCAATATCTCCGCGGAAAATAATGTTAACGGCTCCTTCCGGACCCATAACAGCAATTTCGGCTGTTGGGTAGGCCATATTAATATCAGCAGCTAAATGTTTAGATGCCATTACATCATAAGCTCCTCCATAGGCTTTGCGAGTGATAACCGTAATTTTTGGAACAGTAGCTTCGGCATAGGCATAAAGCAGCTTAGCGCCGTGCTTGATAATTCCACCATATTCCTGTACGGTTCCGGGTAGGAATCCTGGAACATCCACAAAGGTTACCAATGGAATATTAAAAGCATCACAAAAACGCACAAAACGAGCGCCTTTAGCTGAGGAGTCAATATCTAAAACACCAGCCAGATAGTTTGGCTGATTGGCCACAATACCAACTGTTTTTCCATCCATTCGACCAAAGCCGGTAATGATATTTTGTGCATAATGTGGCATCACTTCAAAAAAGTGCTCATTATCAATTACCTTACCGATCAAATCGTGCATGTCGTAAGGCTTATTGGGATCAGCAGGTATTAATGACTGCAATTCTTCCGATTCACGACGGATATCATCAGTGGATTTTATTACAGGAGGATCCTCCATATTATTGGAAGGTATAAAACTCAGCAATTCACGGATCATCATCAAGGTATGCTCATCATCATCACCCACAAAATGAGCCACACCACTTTTTGAATTGTGAGTCATTGCACCGCCTAACTCTTCTTTGGTTACTTCTTCGTGTGTTACAGTTTTGATAACCTCAGGACCGGTAACAAACATATAGCTGGAATCTTTCACCATAAAAATAAAATCGGTGAGGGCAGGAGAGTAAACAGCTCCACCGGCACAGGGTCCCATAATGGCAGAAATCTGAGGTATGACACCCGAAGATTTTACATTTAAATGAAAGATATCGCCATATCCTGCCAGACTTTGAACGCCTTCCTGAATACGAGCACCTCCTGAATCGTTTAAGCCAATTAGGGGAGCCCCCATCTTTAGAGCCAGCTTTGATATTTTAATAATTTTATCGGCGTTGGTTCTGCTTAATGAGCCTCCAAATACCGTGAAGTCTTGTGCAAAAACATACACAAGGCGACCATCTACTTTACCGTAACCGGTTATAAATCCATCACCCGGAAATTTTGTTTTCTCCATGCCAAAATTGTTACAACGGTGTGTAACCAGTTTGTCTAATTCAACAAAAGTTCCCGGATCGAGAAATAAGTTAACTCGTTCTCTAGCCGTTAGTTTTCCTGCTTTATGATGTTTTGCAATTCTTTCTTCGCCACCGCCGGCTTCGGCCTGCTGGTTGCGCTCTTCAAACTTCTTATATTTATCGTCTAAATTTTGCATTGTTTGTGATTTTCCTGGATTTACTGAGCTTCTATTTCAATAAGGGGTTGATGTCCTTCAACGGCATCGCCTTCTTTAACATGAATGGTTTTAACGATTCCGTCAGAAGCACTCTTGTATTCACTTTCCATTTTCATGGCTGAAACAACCACTACGGTTTGGCCTTTTTCAACTGTATCACCTTCTTTAACTGGTATTTTAACAATTTTGCCCGGCATAGGTGTCGAAATAACATTGCCACCCGCTTCGAGATGGCTTTTAGCTTTAGCTCTGTAACGGGCAACAGCATCAACCACTTCAATTTCGTAATAATTATTGAGGGTGCTAACCTTATATTGACTTGGCGTATCGCCTTCGATCATTTCCATGTTATACGATTTACCATTGAGCAAAACAGAATACGCATCTGATTCTACTTTCTCAATATCTAAATCATAAATCCGGCCATCTATCTCCACTTTATAATTCGAACCTTCCTTTTTAAGAACATGGATTTTAGCAACTCTTGTATCTATTTTAAGTTCTAATGGCATAATAATTTGTTTTAAAGTCGTATTACATTGCGTCTTCTTGCGAATTCTTTCCACTCCGAATTTTGTTTTTTGGTATCCAGAGTATGCTCACCATCCAATTTCATCTTTTCAGTATAATCAAGGTAAGCAACCAATAAAGCAATGTCTTCACAATAGTCTGAACAATCATCATCCGTCATTAGAAAGTCCATATTCTTCTCTATAAAATGAGTGTCGTATTTCCCTTCTACAAAGTCTTCTGCTTCCATTATTTTTGACACGAATGGAATAGATGTTTTTACACCAATAATCTTATACTCATAAAGGGCTCTTTTCATTCTTTCAATGGCTTCACTTCGTGTTGGGGCCCACGATATTAGTTTCGAAATCATGGGGTCGTAATGAAATGGTATTTCATAACCTTCGTACACGTAACCATCGGTTCTAACCCCTAAACCTAAAGGTTCTGAAATACTTTTAACCACACCCGGACTAGGCATAAAGTTGTTTTTGTGGTCCTCGGCATAGATCCGGCATTCAATTGCATGACCATTTTGCCTTAAATCTTCTTGTTTAAATGGTAGCGGAAGCCCATTGGCTACATTAATTTGTGCTTTAACCAAATCAATTCCCGTCACACGTTCTGTTATAGGATGTTCTACCTGCAGGCGTGTGTTCATTTCAAGAAAATAGAAGTTAAGATCATTATCAACCAAAAATTCAACCGTTCCGGCACCAATATAATCGACTGATTTGGCTGCATCAATGGCTCTTTTACCCATTTCTGCTCGTAACTCAGGAGTCATCAAAGGCGAAGGAGTCTCTTCTACAACTTTTTGATGACGTCTTTGAACCGAACATTCGCGTTCAAAAAGGTGAACGTAATTGCCATGTTGATCGGCCATTATCTGAAATTCGATATGATGGGGTCCTTCAATATATTTTTCGATGTAAACAGCATCGTTGCCAAATGCAGAACTAGCCTCGGATTTTGCCATTTCATATGCCGAAACTACATCTTTTTCGTCTCTTACTAGTCGCATACCTTTACCACCGCCACCTGCACTGGCTTTAATCATTACAGGATATCCGATTTGGTTTGCTATTTCCTTTAAGCGGTTATTGTCTGTAATATTTTCCTCAGTACCCGGAACGACTGGAACACCTGATTTAATCATTAATTCGCGTGCAGTTAATTTGTCGCCCATTGTATTGATAGCATGAATAGAAGGGCCAATAAATATAATGCCAGCTTTTTTTACTTTATCGGCAAAGTTGGCATTCTCAGATAAAAAACCGTATCCGGGATGAATAGCGTCAGCTTTTGCTATTTTTGCTACTTCAATGATTTTATCAATATTAAGATAGCTTTCTGCCGAACTGGCCGGTCCAACACAGTAGGCTTCATCTGCATATCTAACGTGCATTGATTTACGATCAGCCTCTGAGAATACAGCCACTGATAAGATTCCCATCTCGCGACAAGATCTCATCACTCTAACCGCTATTTCTCCACGGTTAGCCACTAATACTTTTCTAATCATAATTGAAATAAGGGTTTCTTTTTCAAGCTTAATTGCTCAGATATATAAAAAATTAAATACATTTTTTGTTCTATATAATAATAAAGGATCTAAAATTCCGAATGCAAAAATGATTAATAAATTCCAATTTACAAATAAAAATGTCTGTTGTGTGGAATGATTATAAATAGCAAATGAGCTCAACCTCTTGCAAATTCACTGGTTATTATTTTAATATCTTTGGATTATTAATATGACAAAAAATTTATCTGATATGTTGAACAAGAAAGTTGAAGAAGCTTTAGTAAGTCAAATTGAGAAGGAAGCTTACTCTTCAAATTTATATCTTTCAATGGCTGTTTGGGCTGAAACGAATGGGTTTGAAGGTACATCTAAGTGGTTTTATGCTCAGGCTGATGAAGAGCGTTTGCACATGCTTAAGTTTATTAAGTACGTAAACGAACGTGGAGGAAAATCTGTGATTCCATCAATAGAACAACCACCTTCGGAATTTAGTAGTATGAAAGAAGTCTTTGCAATGACTCTGGAACATGAACAGTATATATCATCACTTATTAATGATATTATTGGTGTTTGTGTGGAAGAAAAAGACTTTACTACACAAACCTGGATGCAATGGTTCGTTAATGAGCAAATAGAAGAAGAAGCTTCGGTTGCTAGTATTAACGATAAGTTGAGAATTTTAGGCGATCATAGTTTGTATATGTTCGACCAGGATATAATGGGAATGAGAGGAAGTGTTCCTGCAAGTGCAGAATAATTGAAACCTATAAAAGCATAAAAAAAGCCCCTTTCGGGGCTTTTTTAGTGTTGTATAGTATATAAGATTTGTTCTTCTTCGGTTATCTGCGCACCAGATAGAGTAATAGCTGTTTCAATAATAGCCAAGTGCGAATAAGCCTGCGGAAAGTTCCCTAATAATCTTCTGGTTTTAAAGTCCAGATCTTCACTAAACAAACCTAAGTGGTTGGCTGACTTTAAAAGGTCGTCAAATTTTTGTTTAGCCTCTTCTTTTAAACCGATTTTATACAAACTCTTTATTAGCCAAAATGAACAGATGGTAAAAGCGGATTGTGGTTCACCAAAGTCATCCTCATTCTTATACCTAAACATCAAACCTTTGTATTCAAGGTCTTTTTGAATAGCCAATACGGTTTTTTGGTATTGATCACTGCTTGCATGAATAAAATCATAGCTTTCCATCAATAGTACAGAAGCATCTAAATCATCGCTACCATACGCTTGAGTAAATGCTTGCTTTTTCTCAGACCATGCATTTTTGTGAATATCAATTTGAATTTCTTCTTTCAGTATCTTCCATTCATTTGCATATTGATCGCATTTCAACAGTCGAGCAATTTTTTCCGCCCTGTCAATAGCAACCCAACAAAGCACTTTACTAAAGGTGAAATGTTTTCCTTCACTTCTAATTTCCCAAATACCTTTATCTGGTTCACACCAGTTGTCTTCAACAATGGTTACAATATTTCTAACAATGGTCCATAAATCCTCGCTTCGTTCCAGTGTGATGGAATACAATTTAAAGTATTGTAAAATTACATCCATCAAAATACCATAGATATCATTTTGCTTCTGAACGTATGCTGCATTACCAACTCTAACAGGCTTGCTGCCTTCATACCCTTCAAGGTGGGTTAACTCTAATTCATGCAGGAATTTCTCTCCATGAATTCCATACATGATTTGCATCTTTTCACCTTTGTCCGGCATCAGGTTAACGATAAAGTCAAGATATCTTTCAACAATACGCGTATGGCCTAATCGAGTCATGATTTTTACCACCATAGAGGCATCACGAATCCAACAGAAGCGATAATCCCAATTTCGAACCTCTCCAATGGTTTCAGGTAATGAAGTGGTAAGTGCCGCCAGAATAGCGCCCGATTTTTGATAATTCAGTAGTTTTAGAACTAAAGCACTTCTTAATATAGCATCTTCATACTCCTGAAATGTTGTGGTACGCTCAGTCCAGTTTAACCAATATATTTTTGTTCGCTGATGTTTTACATACGAACGGTTAGTGGTTTGTTTTAATAGTTTCTGGTTATAACTTAAAAGAAAAAACTCACTTTTTTCAATCGTTATTGTACTAGAATCAATAATATTTTGTTTATCCAGCGAAGAATATAAATAAATTGAATCGTATTCTCCTTCTGTCGTATGAGCCTTAATATAATCATCCTGAATCTCAATTTCAGTAGGATATTCAGCATACTCTAAACGTGGGTTGAAATCTACCACCACATCAACTTTACCCGAAATATGCTTAACGTATCTAACAATATCAGGTGGAGTATAATACTTGCCGTTTTCATTTCTATAGCGTGGCATAAAATCATGCAACTCAAACTCTCCGGTGGCACATATAAAACGAGTTACTAATATGTTGGTACGCCATAGGTAAAATTGTTCTGTTCTATGCTCTTCAACGGGCCTGATACCAAATGATCCTCCTTTTTTTTCGTCCAACAATTTTGCAAAGGTTGACGGGGATGCAAAATGAGGTAAACATAGCCATTCTATCGAGCCTTTATCCGAGACCAATGCTGCACTTCTACAATTACCAATTATTCCATAATTGAGATTTTTCATAGGCTAATAACTATTATCGATTTTAATTGTTAAAACGGTAAGCTTATTTGCTTCAATAATGCGAAAAAAGCTTATTTTTATGTATTTTGCTACTTTTCGTAGCATTTGTTGACGAATTAATATTTTTAAATCCTAAAATATAACTTGAATTTATGTCGAAATTACACATTGTAGCTAATCGATTACCTTATAGTATTAAGAAAGAAGATGATGAAATAGAGCTGATTGCTAGTGTTGGAGGCCTCGCAACGGGGATGAAATCTGTTTATGAAGACTATGGAGGGAAATGGATTGGTTGGTCTGGCCTGAATTCGGATGATCTTGAAGAGAAAGAATCACAAAAGATAGATTCTCTGTTAGGTGAAAAAAATTGTGTTACCGTACCTTTAAGCGAAAATGAAATATTAGAATATTATGAGGGCTTTAGTAATAAAACCATTTGGCCCTTGTTTCATTATTTTACTCAATATGTAGATTATACACCTGCAAATTGGGAAACTTATAAAAAAGTTAATCAGCGTTTTGCTGATAAAGTGTTGGAGGTTTGTGAAGAGGGAGATACGGTATGGGTACACGATTATCAGTTGTTACTGGTGCCGGAAATGATCAAGTCGAAAAAACCTGGAGTTACGGTAGGTTTCTTTTTACACATCCCATTTCCTTCCTACGAGGTTTTTAGAATATTACCCTGGAGAATGGAGTTGTTAAAAGGTATGCTAGGGGCCGATTTATTAGGTTTTCATATTTATGACTACGAACGACATTTTATCAGTTCGGTTAGAAGGTTGTATGGGTATGAAATCAATTTTAATCAAATAAACCTCGAAGATCGTGTCATTAAAGTGGATGCCTATCCGATGGGTATAGACTACGATAAGTTTGTGAACGCATCTACTGACATCATGCATAAAAGTATTCATGAACGATCAGATCTTCATAAAGAGCTGGAGAAATATTTTTTAATGGCTCCTCAACGAAGATTGGTCCTATCAATCGATCGTTTAGATTATTCGAAAGGTATTCCACAACGACTGAAAGCATTTGGTAACTTTTTAAGAAAATATCCTGAATTCAGAGGTAAAGTAACCATGATAATGCTGGCTGTTCCTAGTAGGGGACATGTAGAAGAATATCAGAAATTAAAGAAAGAGGTAGATGAGTTGGTAGGCAATATCAACGGTGAATTTGGTAAGGTAAACTGGGTGCCGGTCTGGTATTTCTATCGTTCTTTACCATTCGAAAACTTAATAGAGTTATACGCCTCTTGTGATGTAGCATTGATTACTCCGTTGCGCGACGGTATGAACCTGGTTGCAAAAGAGTATGTAGCTTCACGTATCACCGGTACAGGAGCTATTGTTCTTAGCGAAATGGCAGGAGTGAGTAAAGAGATGGGAGAGGCCATCACCATTAACCCTATTAATGAGGATGAAATTGCAGATGCTCTATATAAGGCTCTTACCATGCCTGTGGATGAGCAAAAAGAGAGAATGCAGCTATTACAACACCGTATTCAGAGATACTCTATATTTAAGTGGGCAAGTGAGTTTGTAAATGATTTGAATAAGGTTAAAGAATTGCAACAAGAGTTTTTGGCAAAGAAAATCTCCAAAACAGTTTATAAAGAGATTGACGAGAAATATGCAAGTGCTCAAAAAAGAGCTATTTTCCTTGATTATGATGGTACACTTACCGGTTTTCATAAAAATCCTCTGGAGGCAAAGCCAAATCAGGAGTTATTTGATATACTAAATCGGTTAATCGAAGATAAAAGAAATACCGTTACTATTATTAGTGGACGAGATAGGTATACCTTAGAAAAATGGTTTGCCGATGTGCCTATTAACCTTATTTGTGAGCACGGTGTTTGGCTTCGAAAATTAGGTGAGGAGTGGGAAACACTTACCAAAGTAAATAACGACTGGATGCCAATGATTCGTCCTATTCTGGAGCGTTTTGTTGATCGTACACCTGGTTCGTTTATTGAAGAAAAGAACTATTCTTTGGTTTGGCATTATCGAAAGGCAGAACCGGAGCAAAGTGAAATAAGAGCTAATGAGCTTAAAGATGAGTTGTTAGGATTGATTGGTAACCTGAATCTGGAAATAATGGAAGGAAGCAAGGTTATAGAGGTTAAAAGCGGTGGTATAAATAAAGGTATTGCAGCCTTGCAGTTTATAAAAAATAAGAAATTCGATTTTATTACTGCCATAGGTGATGACTGGACTGATGAATTTATGTTTCGTGAACTACCTAATGAAACAATTAGTATTAAGGTGGGACTAAAACGAACAGCAGCAAATTACAAGCTCGAATCTGTTGAAGCAGTAAGAGGATTTCTGAAGAAGTTAGGTGAATATTAAAATAGTACAATAAAAAAAAAAGGATGGTTTTCACCATCCTTTTTTTTAGCATTTTTATATCAATATTATTCCCATCCTCCTCCTAAGGCCTGGTATAATTTAATATAGGCTTCAAGTAATAATTTTTCATTTCCAACCAGCGATATTTGTGCATCAAACGCCTGTCGTTGATTTTCCAGGAATTCGATGTAACTGGCAACTCCTTTATCATATCTGTCTGCAGACAGTAATAGAGCATTTTGAGCAGCTCTTACATGTTCTTTAACTGCAGCGTTTTCTTCTTTTAGAGTTTCAATGGTAATTAATGCATCTTCTACTTCTCTAAAGGCATTTAATGCCACGTTTTTGTAGTTATAAATGGCTGCTTCCTTATTGTTTTTCTCAGCTCTTACTCGGTTAATATTCTGATTCCAACTAAATATAGGACCTAATAAACTACCATTGATATTCCAGGCAGGATCTCCAGATGTTAATTGGCTTAGATCATTACTGGCAAGGCCAAGCATTCCGGTTAAACTAATTGATGGTAGTCGATTAGCCAGAGCTACTCCAACTAGAGCATTTTGGGCTACTAGTTCTTGTTCTGCTTGCAATATGTCAGGTCTACGCAATAAAATATCTGCAGGCACTCCGGGTGGAATGTCCGGAATTCCTTCAATACTTTGCAAAGAAACATCTGAAACTATTCCTCCAGGGTTTTCACCTAATAAAACCTTTAGCGCATTTTCTGCTTTTTTTGCTAATCGCCGATTAAGAGGGATAGCCTTAGCAGCAATTGCCTTTTGGATTTGAGCCTGATTAACATCTATCTCTGGAATAATTCCGGCTTCAAATCGTTGTTGAATAATATTTAAAGAGCTATCCCTTGTAGCGTATGTCTGAATCGCAATTTCAGTTTTTTCACGATACTCCAAAAGGGTAAAGTAGGTAGATGCTACAGTTGAAATTAAAGATAGTTTTAACGATGCTAAACCATATTCAGAAGCCAGGTATTGAGCTTTGGCATTCTCATTCAAACGACGATATTTCCCCCAGAAGTCCAATTCCCAGCTTGCTTGCCCGAAAACGCTGAAATTATTCATTACATCTTCTGTTTGAATCAGGGCGAAATTTCCTCGTTGTGCCTGTCCCTGATATCCAAATTTTGGCAACATTTCAGCTTTTTGAATGTTCAAGGCATGCATGGCTGCTTCTACACGTTGTGCTGTAGCCAATATGTCGTAATTGTTTTTTAAAGCTGTTGCAATGAGTGTATCGAGTGTTGGATCGTCAAAGACATCCCACCATTTAATACTTGCGTTAAAGGTAGTATCATCACTATTAATGAAGGTTTGGGGAATATCCATTTCAGGTTGAGAATAATTCTTGCCCATTCTGCAACTGCTTACTATTCCCAGAAATATTATAGTGATGAATAAATATATAGTATTCTTCATAGTTTATTCTTTTGGCTTTGCTAATTCTCTTTTTTTCTCGTAACCGGCTATTTTTCCTATAAAAACAAAGAGCATAGGATACATTACAACCCCCAATACAGTAGCGAGTGTCATACCACCTAATAATGCCATTCCCATTACCTTGCGAGCTTCAGCTCCTGCACCCGACGCCATCACTAAAGGAAAAACACCTAAAATAAACGAGAAGGCTGTCATCAGAATTGGACGGAAACGTAATTTAGCTGATTCAATTGCTGCATCGAAAAGGCTCATTCCTTCATCGAATTTTAGTTTGGCAAACTCCACAATTAATATGGCATTTTTCGCAGCCATGGCAATCAGCATTACTAATGATATTTGCATGAATACATTATTTTCAAAACTTGGGCTAAACCAGCGTGAGATCATAATGAATGTCATGGCACCCAAAACAGCAAAGGGAGTTCCCATTAAAATACTAAATGGTAATGTCCAGCTTTCGTATTGTGCTGCCAAAATTAGAAACACAAAGATGATAGCAAATATAAAAACGGTTGATCCGGATCCACCGGCGACTTTCTCCTGATATGACATGTTTGACCATTCATAACTCATTTCTGCAGGAAGTGATTCGTTAGCCACTTCTTCCAGAGCATCTAATGCCTGAGCCGAAGTAAATCCTTCGGCAGGTGAACCGGTTAATTCTACAGAGCGATACAGGTTAAAACGATTGGTAAAATCAGCACCAGTAGTTTTTTCAACTGTTACCAGAGATGAAAGGGGTAAGCTTATACCATCTTTATTTTTAACAAAGAAGCTATTCAGCTGATTTTCATTCTGACGATATTCAGGTTCGGCTTGTAAATAGGCTTTGTATAAACGGCCAAATCGGTTAAAGTCGTTTACATAAGCACCTCCCAAGAATGAGCTGATAGTAGTGTATAAATCACTTAAAGGAACCCCGGCTTTAAGAGCCTTATCCCGATTAATATTTAATCTTCGCTGTGGAACATCAGCTCTAAATGTGGTGTAAATATTACCAATTTCAGGACGTTGCATTGCCTTGGCAATAAATTGGCTTGATTGTTCTGCCAGATATTGTGGCGTTTGGCCTGATTTATCCTGAAGTATCATAGTAAAGCCTGATCCGTTACCTAAGCCGGGAATTGCTGGTGGTCCAAAGGTGAAAACTTGTCCCTCTTTTAATTTTGTATATAATAAACCGTTTAAAATACGTGATATTTCATTGGCTGTTTTATCGCGTTCGCCCCAATCGCTCAATGTTAAAAACATAACTCCGGCATTGGTTGCCATACTTCCCGAAAGAAGATTAAAACCAGTTGCTGTAGCTACACTTTTTACTTCCTCAAGACTTCTGATTATCTGCTCTGCTTCAGATGCAACTTCATTGGTTCTTTGAATGGATGCAGCATCGGGTAGCTGTATATTTACAAATAGATAGCCTTGGTCTTCTTCCGGTATAAAGCCACCTGGTACAAAACGACCGACTATCACAATAGCTACTGTACAAATACCAATAAAAATAACGCTTCGCGTAATCTTACGGGTAACAATATTGGTTATTTTCATATAGCTTACTGCCGATCGATCAAATACCTTGTTAAATCCTTTAAAGAATTTTCCTAAGATATTATTGGGTAAATCTGTTTTGCGCAATAATAAACTGGCAAGGGCAGGAGACAATGTTAAAGCGTTTACTGATGAAAAACATACGGAAACAGCTACGGTAATGGCAAATTGCTGGTATAATCGACCGGTAATGCCTCCCATTGATGCAACCGGAATAAAAACAGCTACCAATACTAATGTGGTTGCAATAACCGGGGCTGTTACTTCTTTCATCGCCTTGATGGTAGCATCTTTGGGATTAAGTCCGCTTTCGATGTTTACCTGAACAGCTTCCACTACTACAATGGCATCATCAACCACAATACCTATGGCCAATACCAGTCCTAGTAACGAAAGTGTATTAATAGTAAACCCAAGAAGGGGAAATAACATAAAAGCTCCAATTAATGAAACTGGTATGGCAATGGTTGGTATCAGGGTTGCCCTCCAATCCTGAATAAATATAAATACAACCAGAATAACCAACAATAGGGCAATTACTAATGTTATTGCAACCTCTTTAAGACCAGCTGTAATTGGAGCAGTAGCATCCAGTGCAATATCATATTCAACTCCTTCAGGAAAACCTAGTGAAAGCTCATCCATGGTTTCAATCACGGTTTTACCTAATTCAACCGCATTGGTTCCCGGTGACTGATAAATGGATAATATGGCAGTTGGTTTACCCTGATATTGGGCATTTGTACTGTAATTTTCAACCCCTAATTTTATCTCAGCAATATCCTTTAAAAGAACCTGACTTCCGTCTTTATTGGTTCTGATGGCTATTTTTCCAAATTCTTCTTCCGATACCAATCTATCAGGCATTGTAACTGTATAAGTGAACTCTGTTCCATCAGGAGCAGGTTCAGCACCGAACTTACCTCCCGGGACAATAATGTTCTGTTCGCGAATGGCAGCCATAATTTCAGGTACCGTCATATTTAATTGTGATAAACGATCGGGTTTAATCCATATTCTCATCGAATAATCACTGGCACCCAATACCTGAACACGTCCCACACCTTTAATACGAGCCAGAACGTCCTGAATATTAATGATGGAATAATTTCCTAAAAATTCCTGATCATACCTTCCATCGGAAAAAACACTCAGTGCTAAAACAATACTACTCATACTTTTTTGAGTGGTAACACCTAATCGCTTTACTTCTTCGGGTAATTTTGCAGTAGCAGCCGAAACTCTGTTTTGAACAAATACAGTGTTCATATCAGGATCCGTTCCTACTTCAAATGAGATATCGATTGCCATACTTCCGTCTCCAGCATTAGTTGACTTCATGTAAAGCATGTTTTCAACACCATTTATTTGTTGTTCTAAAGGTGTGGCTACCGATTGTTCAACATTAAGAGAGTTGGCTCCTGTATAATTAGCTCTAACCTGTACCATAGGTGGAGTAATATCCGGATACTGTTCCATCGGTAGGTTTGTGATGGATAAACCGCCAACAATGAGGGTAACTATTGCAATTACCATGGCAACTATTGGTCGCCTTACAAAAAAACTTCCCATAGCTTATTGATTCGTGTTTCGTACTGAATTAAACTTTGTATCAACAGGATTAACAATCATACCTGACTTTATCCTGTTTAAACCTTCCAGTACCACTTTTTCATTAGCTTCAATTCCCGACTTAATGACGGCCATGTCAGCTTCAAAAGTTTCAATCTCAATGGATCGGTGCTCAACTTCATTGTTACCATTAACAACGTAAACACTGTATTTGCCCTGAGTTTCAAGTAAACACTTCTGCGGTATAAGTATTGCCTCTTTTAAGTTTGCTAGCTCAGTTCTGATTTTGGCGTATTGCCCGGGCCTGATTAATTCATCAGGATTAGGAAAGGATGCCTGTACCAATAATGTACCTGTAGTTGGGTCTATATTTCGTCCTACAAAATCAGCATTACCTTTGTATTTATGAACCGAACCATCAGCAAAAATCAACGTCATTCTTGGTTCTCTATTTTTCCTTTCCTTTTGCATTTCTTCTATAGATTCTCTGTTTTTGCTAATATTTAGATATTGCAATTCTGTTAAGTGAAATCGAACCAGAATAGTGTCTAATCTAGAGACTGTATTTAAAACAACCGGATTAGGCTCACGCCCCACGTAATCAGATACTTTTGCTTCTGATCTGCCAATAATACCCGACAAAGGAGAATAAATTTTGGTATAGCTTTGTTGTATCTTTGCATAATCAAGGCTGGCGTTTGCCGCTTCTAATCCGGCTTTGGCTGCACCTAGGTTAGCAACAGCAGCATCATAATCACTTTTACTTACAGCATTGGTTTCAGATAGTGGTTTATACCTTTCGTAATCACTTTGAGCTTGTATTAAGCGTGTTTTTGCTTCAGCAACTTTACCCAATGCCTGGGCTACCTTGGCATCGAATGGTGCTGGGTCAATGCTGTATAACAACTGACCTTTCTTTACATGTCCTCCCTCCTGAAAATGGATTCCTTCAAGATAGCCGTCTACCCTGGCTCTGATAGCAATATCAAACAAGCCATAAGTTTGACCAACAAAATCGAAGTAAACAGTTATTTCTTCAGGTTGAGTGATGTAAACAGGAATTGTTTCTTCCTGCACTTTAACACCATGTGATGTACATTGCACAAAAACCAATGCAATAAAAAATAGATGGAAAATTTTTTTCATTTGAATATAGGTTTTGGATAGAATATGTTTTCGGTTAAGTTAGTTTACTAAGTATACTCTTGTGGTTTTTCAATCTCAGTAAGCAATATACAAAAATAGTTATTTGTTTGTAAGGTAAATTTCATGTTTTATATTTCTTATCTAATTTTATTAGATAGTATATTTTTCATGTTTTATAAAAAGAGTACTTTGAAGATTGTACAGAGTGTATAATGATCTAAATATCAATTATAAAATGTTATTTGTATAATATTCATATCAGTTTAATTTTTTTGCTTTAAATCAAATTGTATGTCGGAATTAAAAAAAATATTTAATCCTTTTTTAGAAAATAAAGGTAGAGATTATCAGTGTTTTGGCTGTTCACCTCATAATTCTGAGGGCTTGTTGATGGAGTTTTACTCTGACGGAGAGTGTGTATATGCAGATTGGAAACCCAGAAAACACTTTGAAGGATACAAAAATGTTATTCATGGTGGTATACAGGCTACATTAATGGATGAGATTGCCAGTTGGACAATTTATTCGATAGTAGGAACCGCTGGTGTAACTCAAAAGATGGAGGTAAATTATCATCGACCATTATTTGCAAATGTTGAATACATTAAAATAAAGGCAACCGTAAAAAATAAGACGTCAGAGCAAGCTGTTATAAAAACCGAAATAATAAATCAAAAGGGTATTGTCTGCAGCAGTGCTGATGTTGCATATTACCTGTTTCCATTGAAAATTGCTGTGCTCAAATATCATTACCCGGGAAAAGATGCTTTTTGGAAATAAAAAAAGCCCCGCTCTTAAGGAAAGAAAACGAACGGGGCAAGGGGAAAACAACCTGTCTGGAAAGATATTGCTAAGATAAATAAAAAGAATTCATACTTATGTTCACGATTGTTTCATTATGATGAAAGTGTATTTTTGTTACATTAAATTGGATTATGAATACATAAATAGTTTACCGAAATAAGAATTGGTCATTACTATTTTATTTACTCAAATGTGAAGCTTATTTTATTAAGATACACATAATGAGGTGTATGGATGTGATAAGTGGGGTAAATGTGATCATTGATTAGGTATATATGACTGAAATGTTTCAATCCTTTGATTTTAATTTTATATAAAAAGTCGATTAATATTACAGAATCAAGATGCTTTATGAATAAAAATACAAGTTACTTTTGAGTAACCTGTGATGTCGCAAAACATATTAGTTGAAAGTGTTTTGTATTGATATTTGATTATGTATTCTTAATTAATGGTGTCCGTTAAATATCTTCATTCATAATGTTATGCTTTTGTTTACATGCAACTCTGCTGGAGTTGTACTGAGGAGGCTTATTTCTTGAATTCTTTTAATTAATCGGACAGTACTGATTCATACTAAAAAACAATACATTGTTATTCAAGCAACTCACTTAATTATCTCTATTTGAGAGTGGAAATAAGTCCTTCGTTTTCAAGTTTACTTTTTATCTTTTTGTGGTTTTGCCAAAATTGTTGTTTAATGGTATCCATTATACCAATAAACTCTGAAGTGTTTTTAATAGTTTGAAAAAGTGGATCATTAGGGGTGAAAAGGGGTACCCATATTTGAATACTTTCTTCTTCTGAGAATTTCTTTAAGTATCGTATTGTATTCTGATCATCATTCATATAAGCGTAATATGCTGACCAAAATAAGTTGCGATATACTGATTGATCTTGTTCTATAAATGTTTTATAATCAGTAATTAATTTCTCTGCTTCAACATACTTGCCAACTTTACGATAAACATATGCCATTTCAACATTTTTATGGATATAGGATTGTAACTGCATGTATTCTCTAATAGCTAAAAATTTATCGAAATATTTTGCTGCTTCATTCCATTCTTGCTGATAATAACAAACATTTCCTATTTCCAGAATAATGTCAAAACGATTGGTGTCTTTTGCCAATGCTTGTTTTAGTAAGTTTTTAGTTTGATTCAGATCTTGGTTCTTAGCATATAAAATATAAGCTTTTACATATTCCGAAAATAAGTTATCGGGATTGTATTGTAGTGATTGATCAATGGAAGTCAATGCTTCATCAACAAAGCCAGTTTGTATAAGTGCATTACTTAAATGAAGATATATATAACTGGTTGTGGAAGAATCGTAGGAGGCAATATCTAACCGGATACCTTTTAATGCATATTCGAGATATTTTTTGGTGTCAGGCAAATGATTGGTATAAACATCAGATAAGGTATTAATAACTGTTGCTGAGTTTGGGTTGTACTCTAGCGCTTTTTCAAGATATTCAACCGCTTGATTATAATCTGCATTTTTAATGTAATACAGTGCTTTTGCATTTAAAGCAACAGCCAGTTTAGGATTAAAAAGAAGGGCTTTGTCAGCATAATGAATAAGAGAATCGGTGTATGTTTTATTGGGTGAGAATAGATCTAAGTAATAATATGAGAACGCCAAAACAGCGTGTGCATGAGCAAATTCCGGATCTTCATTAATAGCAAGCTTTATCAATTCAATTCCTTCCCTTAATCCGGGTAATGATTCTTTATGTAAATGATCTAATCCTTTCAAATAATAGTCGTAGGCTACTATGTTTTGTGTTGGAATTTGCTCAATTTGTTCCTTCTCTTCTGGTTTTAAGATGATTTCAATAGAGTTAGCAATTTTTTTAGCTACCTCCATCTGTATAGAAAAAATATCAGCGGTTTGTCTGTTGTATTGTTTCGACCATAGATGGTTGTCTTTATTAGCCTCAATAAGTTGGATGCTCAATAATATTTGATTTCCAATTTTTTGACCACTTCCTTCAACAATGTAACTTACACCAAGCCCTTCAGCTATTTCAGGTGCCGAAAGCTTTGAATTACGATATTTTTCTACAGAGGTTCGGCTGACAACTCTCAATTCACCAATAGATTGCAAATTGTTTAAAACAGACTCCATTAAACCATTAATAAAATAAAGATTGGTTGAATCATTACTGTCGTTTTTAAAAGGCAAAACGGCTATGGATTTATCCTCAGTTTTATTTGAAGAATAGTTTTGGCTTAGGTAAATGAAAATTGCAATGATAAGTAATGCTGCAGCTGTAAAGTATGGCCAATACTTAAAAAATGAATTAATGCTATTTGTTTGATTTGTTTTTACTTCAATCTTTTTACTCTGTTGGTTCACTTCTCCCGGAGGGTAACCATATTGTTCTCTAAAGCATTTAATGAAATAAGAGGTGCTGTTAAATCCTACCATGTAGGAAACTTCCGATACTGTTTTCTCATTTGCCTCTAATAAGGACATTGCTTCTTCAAGACGAATTTTTCTTATAAACTGACTGGCAGAACAACCTTTTTCCTTTTGTATTCGTCGTAAAAGATTAGAGCGACTCATACCAACTTTTTCTGCCAGTTCTGAAACACCAAAGTTTTCATTTTCGATATTATTCAGAACTTCCTGTTTAAGTCTGTTTATAAAATTTTTTACCATTGATGGAGGATGCTTTCGAATAAATACTTTTTGCAAGATACTAAATAAAGGGATTAACTGATTTGTGAATAAAAAATACGACTCGATTAGAAAGTGTTGGATCATTAAATCAACAAAAAGAAATGAACTAATAAGTTTGGGATTTTACCTCGTTTGCGTCATATTTTATATGCTTGCTTCATATGTTTTATGAGCTGTTCAAACTTTATGCTATTGGCTGCATGGTTGATTAATAGTGCGTCACCTTATAACGCAACTTTACACTATCAAAATTAATTACTAATTAACCTGTCAACAGGATAAAATTGAAAGCTATGAAAACAAAGATGAATGTTAATCGAATTTTAGTACTAATGTTACTTTCATTAAGTATGATTGGTATGCAGGCGTGTAATAGTGTAAGTCAAAAAGAAGGTAAAGAAACACACCAAACGGCTAAACCATCGATGGATTTGCCAGCAGCTGCGTTTATGGGAGATGTTAATGCCATTAAGGCCCACATTGCAATAGGTACCGACTTGAATCAAAAAGATCAGTATGGTTCTACTCCTTTAATTATTGCTACAACCTTTAATAAAATTGAGGCCGCCCAAGCCTTAATTGATGGAGGGGCAGATTTAAATTTGAAAAGTGCAGATGGCTCAACAGCTTTACATACTGCAGCATTTTTCTGTAGGGTTGAAATTGCTCAATATTTACTTCAAAAAGGGGCTGATAAAACGTTGAAGAATAGTTTTGGATCAACTCCAGTAGAAAGTGTTTCAGGTTCATTCGAAGATGTCAAAGCAATTTATGAGCAGCTTAACCGTGATTTGGGGCCATTAGGTTTACGATTGGATTTAAACTATTTAGAAGCGACCAGACCAAAGATGGTAGTATTGCTGCAAAAATAAAAGTGTAATTTATTTATCAATCAGAAGCCATGAAAACTACAGAAAGACGATATGATATTGATTGGTTAAGGGTAATTGCTATTGCTTTACTTTTAATATACCACTCGGCAATAGTTTTTCAACCCTGGGGTGTGTTAATCGGATTTATACAGAGTAATAAAGGATTAAGTTGGCTTTGGGTAGCTATGTCGATGTTAAATGTGTGGCGAATTCCTCTATTGTTTTTTGTGTCGGGTATGGGTGTTTGCTTTGCGATGAGAAAAAGAAACTGGAAGCAATTAGTGTGGGAGAGGAGTAAGCGTATTTTATTGCCTTTTATAGTGGGAATGTTTGTGATTGTTCCAATACATGTTTTTATTTGGCAGCGTTATTATAGTCAACCTTTAAGCTATGATTGGGGCAGAGGACATCTTTGGTTCTTGGGTAATATATTTAGCTATGTTATTATATTATTGCCTGTTTTTTACCTCTTAAAACACAAAGCTGATGTTGTTCAGGGTTATGTGTCAAAGGTGTTTAGTCATCCTCTTTCAATTTTAATAGCAATATCACTATTTGTGATTGAAGTTGTGGTGGTTAAACCTGATAGTTTTGAATTGTATGCGATGACTTTGCATGGTTATGTATTGGGCTTTATTGCCTTTTTAATTGGATTTTTAATGGTATACAGTGGAAAAGCATTTTGGCAAAGAGTCCTTTCGATGCGATGGATATATCTGACTCTTGCAATTACATTTTATTTGGTACGTGTAATTAAATATGAATTGATTGCTTCACATATTTTCACAGCTATTGAATCAATTTTATGGATATATACCATTTTTTCATTTGGATATAGATATTTAAATCATTCAAATAAAGCATTAGCTTATTTAAGCAAAGCTGCTTATCCGGTTTATATATTACATATGATATTCCTTTATTGGGGAGCTTCACTGTTAATACCATTTCAAATGCCTGCTTTTATAACATTTGCAGGTGTTAATCTATTTAGCTTTGCTGGGAGTTTATTGGTTTATGAGTTGCTATTAAAACGTATATGGTGGATAGGTCTAGGTTTTGGTCTGAATACAGCAAGAAATATAGGACAAAAACATTATGCACCAAAGATCCTAGTTTCGAATAAAGCATGAAAAAATAGAAAAGCCGGCTTTTCGTTAAAAGTCGGCTTTCAAACATAACTTAAATCACTAAATTAAAAGAGCATGGTTTGTAAATAAAAAGCCAATGCTCCTGCTAGATAGCCTGCTATTCCAATCAGGCTAATTTTTTTTAGATACCACATAAAATCAATCTTCTCCAATCCCATGGCAGCAACTCCGGCAGCAGATCCTATAATTAAAATACTACCTCCTGTTCCGGCACAATAGGCCAGAAACGACCAAAAGTTACCATCCTGAACAAAGTTGGCCATGTAGCCCGAAGCACTTGCTCCAGCAATATTGTACATTCCCATTGAGGCTGCTACCAAAGGAACGTTATCTACTATAGATGATATGGCCCCGATAAGTATATTGATGATGTAAATATTTTTCACATGCTTGTCCAGGTATTGCGCCATAATATCCAAGTGACCTGCTGATTGCAAAGCTGCAACAGCACTTAATATACCTAAGAAAAATAATACAGTAGGCATATCAATTACTTTTAAAACAGCTGTAACAGTAAGTTTACGTTTATCTTCACCCGATCTGTTTTTTAGATATCTGTCTGTCATTATCCATAAAATAGCCAAACCTAGCAGCATTCCCATAAAAGGAGGGAGGTGAGTGATGGTTTTAAATACAGGTACGGATATGAGTGCTAATATACCTACAACGAGCATGAATACCCTTTCTTTATAGGTGGTGAATTCTCTTGTTTCGTCGTCATGCAATACAGGTCTTACTGCCTGTCCTTTTAACATTAATGAGAAAAGCAACGTTGAAACAATCATATTAACCAGAGAGGGTAGTAAAACAGATGCTATAATACTTGCTGCGGTAATTTGATTACCAATCCAAAGCATAATGGTAGTTACATCACCAATAGGTGACCAGGCTCCACCAGCATTTGCTGATATCACAACCATACTGGCAAATATCCATCTATTCTTTTGATCAGTAAGTAGTTTACGTAGAACGGTTATAATAACTATAGTTGTTGTAAGGTTATCAAGTACAGCCGACATAAAGAAGGTAAGAATACTTAATATCCATAATAGCTTAACAATGTTAGTACTGTTGATTTTGTTGGTTATAATTCTGAATCCCTGGTATTTGTCAACTAATTCAACAATGGTCATGGCACCCACTAAGAAGAATAGAATTGAGGAAATTTCGGATAGGTGGTGGTAAAGTTCGTGCTCGGTAATAAAATGATGCAACTCTTCAGTGCCATTTCCTAAGGCTTTGAACGATTCCCAGGCGGAACTATATCCCATGCCTAAAATACTCTCGCCACCTATGGCATAAATTGCCCAAATTAGCGAGCCCATTAAAAGGGCTATTCCAGCTTTGTTAATGTGATTGATGTGCTCGAAAACGATAAAACCATAGCCCAGCACAAAGATGATTAGCATTAATAAAAACATCTTCGGTAAAGTTTTGAATAAATAAATGGATATGAGCTTTTTGCTCAGTTAAATTGTCTGAATAATTTTGTTGATTGAATCTTATTTCTAAGCAAGAAAAGGGGGTGATTTATCGGTTTCGAAGTTTATAAAGCAACCAATAAATTGAGAAAAATAGAAGTAATTTTCTTGTGTGAAATAGTAAAGCTGAATTCCTGAAGAACATTTGCAATATTGTGAACCAGCATCATTATCGTCTAATTCACCATTATAATCAGGCGAATCAATATTGTAATTGACAATTTGATGGGATAGAACATGCTCATCTTCTATCTGGTTATTCAGACGAATTTCATTACTATTTGAACAGGCAAATAGTAAGAAACAAGATAAGATGTTAAGTAAAGTCCCCACGCTGTGTAAAAAATATCGTGCAAAAGTAGATATTTTATGCAGGTGGCAATGTTACAAGTTGTAAAAAAAGAATAAATGATGCTATTATTACAACAACGCATTTATGCTTTTGTACAGTAGAACTTAAAAAATTAATGGATGTGACTGGATTCTTTTATGACTAAATAGGTAGAAGGAGGCATAGGTTTGCATATTAAATAGTCGCTATTCCATCATTTCATACACATCAATAATTTTATTTTTTATGGCATACATAACCAGTTCAATAGAGTTGTTTACATTGGTTTTTATAAAAATATTTTCGCGGTGTTTATCCACAGTTTTCTTTCTGATGCCCAAACTATCTGCAATGGATTGACTTGTTTGTCCCTTTGCAATCAGGTGTATAATTTCCATTTCTCGGTTGGTGAAATTATTGGTTTCTCTTTCTGAGTTTACTGTATTTGTAATGATTTCTTGCAATTCAGAGCAAACATATAATTCCCCTTCATAAACTGTTTGAATGGCATTGGTAATTTCTTCAAAACTTGAGCTTTTAAGCATATATCCTTTACAGCCGGCTTCAATCATACTTTTAAATGTTTCTTCGCTGCCGTGCATGGTTAATGCAATAATATTCAATTGTCCAAATCGGTTAACCGCTTCCGATGTTGCTTTTAGTCCGTCAATGTGTGGCATTGCAATATCCATAAAAACAATATCAAAACGTTGCGAGTTAAGCATACGAATAAAAGCTAATCCGTTTTCTGCCTGATGTACTTCACTAATATAGGGTAAACCGCTAAGCAATTTGCAAAATCCTTCGCGAAACAATTTATGATCGTCAACTACTATTATTGATAAACTCTTCATCTGGAAAATGGTTTAATTTTGTGATTCGTTATTTAAAGTATTGAATGATACAGCTACATATGTTCCTCTGCCTTCTAATGTTTTAATACTGCCTTTACCATTCAAAAATTCCATACGTGATTGAAGGTTAATAAAACCATTGCCATTAATTTTTGTCATTGCATCGTTATCAACACCTATTCCATTGTCGAGACAACGAATGGTAACTGTGTCATCTTTCTGTACCAGGTTAATTATGACTTGATTTGCTTTTGCGTGCTTGCATGCATTATTAATAACTTCGCATATAATGCGATACATGGTTATCTCCAGTTCAAATGAATACCTTCGTTGCTTTAGTCCGTAGTGAATTTGAATGTGTGGTGTTTCTTCTGTTGGCAGTTTATAACAGAAGGTTTTAAGTGCTTTTTCAATGCCAAAGTCGATTAATACGCGTGGACTCAATCCGTTTGATACTTCTTTAAGGGTTTGTATTGATTCCTCAATCAGTTTTTTTGAGTGATTCAGTTTATCGTTGTTTTCCGGTCTTGGACTTTTTATTGTGGAAAGGGTCATTTGTGCAATAGAAAGCAATGGACCCAAGCCATCGTGAAGCTCCATAGCAAACTTATTTTTTGTTTGCTCTTCGGTGTTAATCATTGCTTTAAGCATTTTGTGATTAAAGACCTTTTTAGTGGTCTCTAACTTTCTTTGGGCATTAAGAAGGTCTCTTATTCCTTTTAATGAAAATAAAAAAGTAATTGAGGTCAATAAGGTTAGAAAAGCATTAAAGGTATCCAGCCTGAAATAATCATCGAATGTAGTAGCGAATACAGCTACAATACGTCCTAAAACCATTAATATAAAGGCAAAAGAAATTAAGTACCAACTGTAATTTTTATCAGTTGTTATAGCAATTCTAATGGCAATCAAAGCTGCAATTAATTGAACGAATATAGAGCTTACTAATGCTATTAACATGTATTAGTGCTTAATAATTAAATACAAAGATTGAGCTGGTTAGTGGGCTAAAGTTATGTTATCATAAATAAATACAGGTAGGTACAAATCCTTAGAAAAGGAAGAAATTGATTATTATCAAATTTAATGCCAAGCGTTGAAGAGCAAAAAAGCTACCTCGAAAGGCAGCTTTAGTATCAATGTATAAAATTCTCAAATGTCATTTGTGTTTTTTACTATATAATAGTAGTGATTTAGTCTTAAGAA
Source organism: Carboxylicivirga linearis (assembly GCF_018271995.1). GTDB lineage: Bacteria > Bacteroidota > Bacteroidia > Bacteroidales > Marinilabiliaceae > Carboxylicivirga > Carboxylicivirga linearis. The sequence goes on along the minus strand of NZ_JAGUCO010000002.1, from coordinate 390,484 downwards.
TTAGTAATTAAAAGATTAATTTATTGGTTTTCATTTACAAAAAGAATATATTGCAAAAGATCTATAAGAGTGCTAAGGTTAAATAAAGCTCTCTTACCAAGTTTAGTAAGAGAGCTTGTCCTATTTATTAATTTAAACCTACCAGCCACGTTTGACATCCGGTTTAACTTGCATTTTCGGTAATTACTACAATAATTACATTACAAAAGTACTTTTTACATTATTTTTGATTATGAGTATAGATACTTATGTGGTCAAAATTGAAAGCATTTATTGCAAAAAAAACTTCACTATAGAAGGAAAAATGAAGGTGTAATGATAGTATTTGTGATGTACGGTGCTACAGTTTATAATTGCACAAATGGAGAAGAAGAGATTGATAAATTATATGAATATGTATTAAAAAACCCCAAAGTTTTATAGCAATGGGGTTTACAAACAATAAAAGTTTTATTGCTTTAGATTTTGATATTATTAACTACATCCGCCTTGTACTCGTGCCACTTTTTTCTCAACTGGTTGATCCATTTTTAATAAAGCTTCCTGTATTTCATTTAGCTTAGTGGCAGCATTACTTCTGAAGAGATAGATGTCTTTTTCTTTTTTAGAACTATTTTCAGAAACAGTGTTCAGTTCATAGTAATTCTTCTTAAACTGATCTGCTGTTGTTGTCATGGCAATATTCTCAGCTTTACCAAAGTATTCGGCAGTTAGGTACGCTCTTTGTGCGTCTACACTTTCTCCGGCATAAAATATATTAATCTTTTCTCTTTGACTAAAAACAGATCTATTCTCAAGATTTGATAGTTCAGCTAACGGTATGTTAATGGCTGTAGGGATATGAAATTTGTCAAATTCTTCTTTTGACCTTACATCAATGACATTGTATTTATAATATTGATTCATTAACTCATGGGCCACTTCATCACCATCCATCTGATGTATGTTAATAGATTCATCAGAAAGCATATGTTCTATACGCTGATGCATTAATTCTGATCGGGTAGGGGTAATAATTGTAATTAAAACAAGAATTATAGCTACTCCAATTACAATAGAATAATTAAGAATTGTTTTTTTAGAACTTGATGGAGTTACCCCATTTACTTTATCCTCAATTTTTTGAACAAAGTAGAACGCTCCCACTGCTATAAAGATCATTACAAGAGCAAATACTTCTCTTGATAGTCCGAACATTTCAAACATTAATACATTACCCATGCTTTCAGCGGTGTATAAAGTGCTTATTAATGGAAAGAATTCGGTAAAAGCAAAGATGCCTAACAAGGCTCCAAAAATAAATGTCATGCCATCTATTTTGCCTGTGGCTGCCGCACATACACTTGTTCCCGGACAGAATCCCCCCAAAATAAAACCAACTCCCATTATGCCTCCTCCAACTAAGGCTGCATATAAAAAGGTTGGGTTGATATATATTATATCAACATTTAATAATCCCAGGTGATTTAATAGAACAACGCCTATCATAGCTGTAACTCCGGCTGTAAAAAATACTTTTAATACAGTAAAGTCGTAACCATAAAACAATCCCACTAATTTACGAGTTGATCCAAATCCAGCTTGCTCTAAAGCAAAGCCAAATCCAAAACCTAGTATGATAGCAATGATTAAGCTAAAATCGCTACTTATAATATTTGGTACTAATGGTCCCATTGTTATCTTATTTATTAATCCATAATTTTCTGAAGAAGAACGCTACTCCGTATGCCATTCCAAATATTGACATCATGGTAAGTATTCCTCCAAAAGACATAACTGCCATCCCGCTTAATGCTGCTCCACTCGTACAACCTCTTGCCAACTGACTTCCAAAACCAAAGAGGGCACCGCCTAATATGGCTGCTGCGATACGGGTTGATTTTTGCACTTTAGGTCCACGTTCAAGTTTAAATGCAACTCTGTTGGATATCAACCCTGAAACAAAAGCTCCAATAATAACTCCAATCACTTCGAAGAATAACCAGCTTTTTAAAGGGCCGTCCGGGTGACTGGCATTGTAATCTTTATAGTAAGCTGTGTTTTCTGCATGGGAAGGGGCAACATCATTGACCGTTTGCATCACCACACTTTTTAAAGCACCACTGGCTCCCAGTCCACGACCGGTGATGTAAATGGTAGCTAGTAATACGAATCCGAGAATAAATCCTGCAAGGTATGGATTCATATATTTTTTAGGTTCTTCTCTCATTTTATTCGCTTTTTTTCGTCTTTTTCAACAGATATTTCTTCTTTATTCTGCTCATCTTCATCTTCCAGCATTTCCCAACCAGTTAACATGCCTTTGATGTTAGAAGTAGGAGTGTGACCTGTGGTTGTCATATATACATGAACAATAATAAATGACAAAAGTAAAAATGCACCCAGGGTATGTGCCCATGCAATAATATCAAGTGGAATATCACTAATTATAATGGTGTCATTGGCATCAAATGTTTTGTAATACATGTATAATAAACCTGAAAGGATTACAATGGGTGCCATTACTAATTTAAAACCCAGATAGACCATCGCCTGCAATGGATTTAATTTTTTACGTGGCGATTTAATAGTTGGATGATGTTCGCCTTTGAACATACCAACTGTATAATAATGCACCTGAGCCTTAAGTTTTGATATGGTAGGAACATATTGTTTCCATTCTCCGGTTGTAAAATGCCAGAATATTGAAAAGGCAATCAATCCTAAAAGAAGATAGGAAGCTATCCTGTGATACATAACCGCATTTTCAAATCCAAATAGGCTGAAGGAATCATGCACTTCAAAACCGGTTACGGCAAGAAAGAAGATTAATGCAGCTTGTGTCCAGTGCCAGAATCTTTCAAACTTTTTATATATATAAACTTTACGCATTTTATTAGGTGTTTAGTTGTTTTTTGATTTTGATGCAACGATACGGGCAAATGTATGTATACCCACGCCTGCAAATGAGCCGATCAGAAGCAAGTGTCCAAATAGGTCAATCCAGTAATTTCGGTCTCTACCCGGTAAATATAATCCTTCTAAGCTGGCTAATCTTCCGTTTTGACTAACATGACATTCGTTACATGACAAGGCTTCGTTTTTAGGAGCTACCATATGATTTACCGGCCAATACATTTCGGTATCAACAAATTTGTATTCTCCACTATATGGAAGTCCAACATCTTTCATGCCTGCCTCTGCTGCAAGTGCCCAATCGAAATCTTCCCAAAATGCACTATCACCTTTGCTCTCGGCATACAAGCGAGGCTGAATTAGCATTTTAGTATTAGGGTCATATATTTGATTTCCTCGGTGTACCTTAACCGGGTATATTTTAGCATGTGGATCATCGGCATCACCTAATAAAGCATTAACCTGTATTGGGAAAGTGGAAACAGTGTCGCCCAGTGCATAGTGTTTAGCTTTTCCGTTAAACCAGTAGTATTCTGGCTGAACATTCTTTTCCCATTTAAAACTACCTTTGATAGATAAGTATGAATGGTTACCCATGGTGTCTTCCTCATGGTATGGTTGACCATTTTCATCCAGTTTACCTGCCTCAGACCACAACCAGTTCATTTTGGTTGCATTTTCTTTAGCATACGTTGGTATATGACAGGTTTGACATGATACTTTTGAATAATGACGATTTAATAAATCGTTCAGGTGTGGCTTGGTTGTGTGGCATTCAGTACATTCCAAACGATTGGTGTTGGTTGATGAAACTGAATACAGGCGCCCTTTAATCTGGTGTTTTTCTGCCGTATGACAGTCAACACAATCCATGTTAATACCATTACTCGCCATATGAACATCGGTTGTTCTTGAGCACGATAGTAAAGATTCTTCCAAATCACCATGCTTAACATTGTTTCCACCGCCGCTATAAAAATGGCAGGCTCCGCAATTTATTTTGTTAGGGCGACCAACATGCTGAGCTACTTCAGTTAAGTTTACATTTCTGTCGGGGTATCCGGCAAGTGCTGCACCTTTAAAATAAGCCTCACTTTGATCGTGACATACCATACAATCGACATTGCGAGCATTGGTGAAATCAAATGTATTGCCATCCATACCAAAACCAATATGGCATTTAGCACAAGCCTGTTCATTACCACTGGCACCTATACAGAAGTTGTTAAGTACATTTTTCTTCCCAAGTTTAGCAATTCCTTTTCCTTCTACATACTCAACACGATCCCAGTTCCAGTGATTAGAATGCATCACTTCAATGTGGCGTTCATTGTGGCAGCTTATGCAAGTTTCTGTTACCTCCTGAGGGGTTTCAAAATCTCGTTGTAGCGCAGTAAACTTACTGTGATCAACCTTGGCAGAGGGTTTGAAAATATATTTCTGCCTTAATTCGTACTGTGATTTATTTATTGGATCATCTTTGTGGAGTAAGTTCACCAATAAAAGTATCAACACAGTTGCAAGAACAATAAATGTAGTAACTCTTAGCATGGTTATTAAAGTATATATAAGTATCAATGCAAATATATATAGATATATGGATGTATAGTTGATTTATGTCATCATCTGATTAATTTATAATGAGTCTTATTAAGGATAATTTTCTTTAATAAGCATATGCTCATTATTGTCAGCTTTACAATTTGCATTATTGATATTTAAATTTTAATTAATTGATAATATGTCTGAAATGGTATACCGTTAAGTTAATAATTTTAATTCTAATTCCTTTGAGAGTTTTTGACTTTTCGTTTATTTCGAACTTCTCAAAAAAGTGAATATGACCAAATACCTGTTGTTTGTATTGTTGTTAGCTGTTTGTCGGTCGGTTTTTGCATCTCCGGAATTAGATAGTATAGGTAATAATTATGCTGAGAAGTTGGCTTCACTATTTGTTGTACCTTCATCTACTCAACAATCAGAGTATGATTATCCACCCGGGTTTTTAATAGCTTCTGATGATGAAAAAGAATCGAATAAAAATTCGGAGCTGGTAGTAGATCTTAGGTACGGTAAGAAACATGATTTGGCATACAGTTTTCCTTCGAACACTTTATTGAAATCTATTACCTCCCAAGGCTTTATCGATAGTTTAAAACTATCCGCATTATTGTTTGAAACGCTAAAGGGAGCGAATGGTATACTGATGCAAAATGGAAAAGGTAATGATGTATTATCGGTATGGTCAGATTCTCTGTTGCATATTAAAGATTATCAGGTTGTGGATTTTCCTGATGACATAAAAAAAACACTTCCCTATAAACATTTTCAAACAGAGAGAATAGTGCCCGGAGGTTTAACTTATTGGGAGAAGGATTTGTATGGTGAATTGAGTTTTTTGAATTGGCACGGCGAAGTTTCATTACAATTATCATTTGAAGACTTACTGGAAAAAGGTTTTTTGTTTTATTCGGAGAACTTTGCAAGAGATCATGCCAGTTTAGTTAGAGCATATGAGTACAATTTGCTTTTGAGGGAGTCGCAGCTCCTCGATAGTTACAAAGTGGATACTTTGGGCCTCAAGCAAAAATTAGATAAGATTCCCTCTTTGAAAGTTGCCCAGGAACAAACTGCGCTAAGACTGGCTGCTTATAGAAAATCTATTGCTATCTATCAGAAGAAAAAGATATTTCCCGTTACTGATGTTGAACAAACCATTGTTTCAGTAAATGATTATAGAACTAATGAAAATGATGATTTTGTTAATAGGCTGGGTTTTTATCTGCCCAATGTAAAAAATGCTATTGATTCGGTTGATGGATTTAATATGTACATTGTCCTTTGCGATAGTCAGGAGAAATTAATAGCTATTACTGAGGAAATAAGGAAGAATCAATCACTGAAAAATGTGAACAAAGTTTTGGTTGCAAAGGGACAGGATGCACCTTTTTTCAATTCTTCATTATTAAAGGCATTTGATGCAATTGTGGTTGCAGAAGATGAACAGGATATAACATGGGATATGATAGCTCAGGCCATGATGAGTGGTTTTGGAATAACCGGAGATAACCCTAAAGCATATCATCTTTATGATTATGGATTTGAAAATCTATCATTGACTAAGTTGCGGTTGGCTTTTTCTTTACCTGAAGCTATTGGTATGAGTTCAGATACTCTGCATGAGGTTAATGATATTATTTCTAAAGCAATCAAGGATAAAGCAACACCAGGAGCACAGATTTTGATAGCTAGAAAAGGGGAAATTGTATGGCAAAAAGCATATGGCTATCATACATATTCCAAAAGGATAAAGACTCAAAATAATGATTTGTACGATATTGCATCTGTTACAAAGTTATGTGCAACGTTGCCTGTGTTAATGAAACTATATGAGGAAAATAGGATAGATATCAATGACTCACTTATCCATTATTTACCCGGTATTGATACAACAGACAAAAGGGATATAACCATTAAGGATTTACTCTTACATCAATCTGGTTTAAGAAGTTTTATACCGTTTCATACCAATGCAATTGATGAGGAATCGTTAAATGGAAGAAGTTTACATAGTGGCCGATATTCATCAACATATAATATAAAGCTCGATAATTGGTACTACCAAAATAGAAATGCCAAATACCGGAAAGATGTTTTTCAAAATCACAAAAATTCAGTTTTTGCCATTCGGGTTAGTAAAGGCTTGTTTATGAATAGTAGTTATTTAGATACTATGAAAGCGGCGGCTTATGGTTCGAAATTAAGAGAGAAAAAGGACTATAGATATAGTGATTTAGGTTATCATTTTCTTCATCTGGTATTAGATGAAAAGTTGCATCAATCTATAGATGAATACTATTATACCAATTTTACCCAAAAACTTGGTGCTGATAAATTGCTATACAAGCCCTTGGATAGGTATGATGAAAGTGTAATTGTTCCTACCGAAAATGATAAATCTTTTAGAAAAGAGCTTTTGCATGGCTATGTTCATGATCAAGGAGCTGCAATGATAGGAGGCGTGGCAACCAATGCCGGAATCTTTGCAAATGCAGGTGACTTGGCTAAAATTTCTCAGATGTTTTTAAATAAGGGGCGTTACGGGGGAATTAAATTTTTTGATGCTCAAACCATCGATTATTTTACTTCTCGTCATGATTCTATTAATAGAAGAGGCCTGGGGGTAGATAAGCCAGAGCTAGATCCTGAGAAACAAAGTCCGGCTTCTTTGCTGGTATCACCTTCGTCATATGGCCATACCGGATTTTCGGGTACTATGGTTTGGATCGATCCCGACTACGACCTTATATATATATTTCTTTCTAATCGCATCCATCCGCATTCGTACAACAAAAAACTGATAGAGTCGAATGTGAGAACCAATATTCAGGATGTTTTATACCACTCAATTATTGACCGTTAATTTTTGTGTGTAATAGCAGTTTTTGGTTGATCTTACTTGTTGGTTGTTGTAATTTGTATGTAATTTTCTGATTTAGAGGGTTGATAAGTAGAAAAAGGAGCGTAAGGAAGGAAAACTAGTAATTAAACGAAAGCTTTCGAAAGCTTATTAAAAATAGTTAAAAGGTTATATTTTCTTTGTTTCTTGTTATTTTTAATCAATTTAAATTATAAATTTGCCATCTATCTTAAAGCACAATCACATTAACATTTAATGTTATGATAGAAAAATTTAATCAAAAAATTTCACCAGCCGGAAAATTTAAGAATGAAGGCTATCATGATGATCCGTATCTACGGTCATTAATCACGAAAGAAGAAAAAATTGCTACAAAAATCTATGGATCTTCAACCGAAGGTTCAAAGGCATTGGCTTCTGAAATTGCTTCCATCATTAAGATTAAAGAGCTAGAAAGCAAAAAATGCGTTCTTGGATTAGCCGTTGGGTCAGCTCCAAGTGAGGTGTACGACGAGTTGGTTAGTATGCACAAAAAAGATGGCTTAAGCTTTAAGAATGTGATTGTTTTTAATGTAATGGAGTATTATCCTATTGCCCCAAATGCATTGCAAAGCTTTAGCCGAAATATCAGTGAGAAATTTTACGATCGCATTGATATTCCTAAAGAAAACATCTTTGGATTGGATGCAACACTTCCGCAAGAAAAGATATACGATTTCTGTAGAACCTTTGAGGAGCAAATCGAAAAAGTAGGTGGTATTGATATGCAAATCCTTGGTATTGGAGGAACCGGACATATTGGTTTAAATGAACCAGGTTCATCATCAAATTCACTTACGCGTATTGTTTCTTTAGATGATATTACTCGTACGGTTGCAGCATCAGACTTTTTTGGAAAAGATAATGTGCCCCGTAAAGCAATTACAATGGGAATAACTACCATTTTAAAAGCAAAACGCATTAGAGTGCTGGCATGGGGTGAGGGAAAAGCTGCTATTATTCAAAAAACGGTAGAAGGAGAGATTTCAGAGGAAGTACCATCATCGTTTTTGCAAAAACACGAAAATTGTCATGTGATTGTAGATGAAGCAGCAGGTAATGAGTTGACAAGAGTTAAAACGCCGTGGTTAATTGATAGTGTTGTTTGGAATGATCGTTTAGTGAAGAAAGCGGTTGTTTGGTTGTGTCAGCAAGTAAATAAGCCTATTTTAAAACTAACCGATCGTGATTATAACGATAATGGAATGGGCGATATAATTGCTGAAAAAGGATCTGCCTATCAGGTTAATATTCGTATTTTTAACGAACTTCAGCATACTATTACCGGCTGGCCGGGTGGTAAACCCAATGCCGATGATACTTATCGTCCGGAAAGAAAATCTCCGGATAAGAAAAAGGTTATCATATTTAGTCCGCACCCCGATGATGATGTAATTTCAATGGGAGGTACTATGCTTCGCCTGGTAGATCAGGGACATGATGTGCATGTTGCGTATCAAGTATCAGGTAACTTGGCTGTTTCAGATGATGATGTGCTACGTTACATTGATTTTATCGGTGATTATACGGGTGGTCTTAATTTAGATTCAAAGCAAATAAAAGCGGAGCATGATAAAATCAGGAAATTTATAGCTAACAAAAAACATGATCAAATTGATTTGCCTGAAATACGAAGAATCAAAACTTTAATTCGTGTTGGTGAAGCAAAAGCAGGTTGTAGATATGCAAATGTAAAAGAGAGTAACACTCACTTCTTAAATTTACCTTTTTATGAAACAGGTGGAGTGGAGAAGAAGCCTATCGGTAAAGAGGATGTAAAAATAATTGCAGACCTAATTAAAGAAGTAAAGCCTCATCAGATTTTTGCAGCCGGTGACCTATCTGATCCGCATGGTACACACCGTGTTTGTTTAGATGCAATATTTCAGGCGATTGATCAGTTGAAGAAAGAAGAGTGGATGAAAGATTGCTGGGTGTGGTTGTATCGTGGAGCATGGCATGAGTGGGAAATTCACAATATTGAAATGGCAGTGCCAATTAGTCCGGATGAATTAATGCGTAAGCGTAATGCTATTTTTAAGCATCAATCGCAAAAAGATGGCGCCATGTTCTTGGGTGGTGATAGCCGTGAGTTTTGGCAAAGAGCAGAAGACCGAAATAGAGGTACAGCACAGTTGTATAACGAATTAGGCATGGCTGAGTACGAAGCCTTTGAAGCTTTTGTTCGATATGAATTTTTATAAATAAAGGAATATAATAATCAAGAACAGGTGTTGAGTTTTCAATGCCTGTTTTTTTATCATATCATCATAATCTTTAGTTTCCTATCACTATTTATATATCTTTGGGCGAAATAAAAATGAAACAAATGAATAAGAAATCGATTTCAAAATTGATGGTTGCGGTAGTTGTAGCTTTAGGAGCAATTGCTTGTCAACAGAATGGTTCTAATCAACCAGCAAAATTAACTACACAAAGTGATAGCTTAAGTTATGGTTATGGTATTTTAATTGCCAATCAACTTTCAAATATGGAAGGACTAGATCCAGAATTGGTTGCAGCAGGAGTAAGAGAGCAGCTAACTAAAAGTGGTCAGTTAACTATGCAAGAGGCTAACGATGCTGTTACCTATGAGAAAAGAAAAGAAGGTGAAGACTTTTTAGCAGCAAATGCACAGAAAGAAGGGGTGAAAACAACCGAAAGTGGATTGCAATATAAAATTATAGAAGAAGGTACTGGTAATACTCCGGAAGCCACAAGTACTGTTAAAGTGCATTATACAGGAACTTTAATTGATGGTACTAAGTTTGATAGTTCACTTGACAGAGGTGAGCCTATTGAATTTCCATTGAATGGTGTAATACCTGGTTGGACTGAAGGATTACAATTGATGAAAGAAGGTGGTAAAGCTGTTTTGTATGTTCCTTATGAGCTAGGTTATGGATCAAGAGGTGCAGGTGGTGTAATTCCTCCTTTTGCAGCATTAATTTTTGAAGTAGAATTGATTGAGATTGTTAAGTAATCTTATCTGATCAAAATATTAGAAAGGGCCGTGTGGCCCTTTTTTATTTTATAGAATGTTATTTTGCCAGAATAAATATTCAGGATCGGTTTTGTCAAATCCTTCACTTAAATACAGATTCTGGGCAACCGGATTATCGGTTCTGACTTCCAGGGTTATTTTACAACAACTGTTTTTAGAAGCTACTTCTTTAACTGCTTTCATTAATTGATGTCCCAATCCATAACCTCTTTGACTTTTTAAAACAATAAAATCGTGGATATTTAATAAGCGGGCTGCTTTAAACGTTGAAAATGCATAAAAGCAATTAGCTAACCCAACATATTGCGAGTGGTGTTTTAAAAGTACTCCAACGTAGTTATTTTGCTTTTTCAAGCCTTCTTTCATTTTATCGAATAAATCCTCTGATAATGGTTTTTCAGATCCCATCGGATCTCTCATATAATTATCCATTAAAAGAAAAAGAGCATTGGTATGCTCTTTATTATTTAAATCAATTAGTTCGTATTTTAATGAATTGTTCCACATTGTATGATCTGCTTTATACTTTAAACCTCCAAGCGTCAATTTCGTATTTTTTAATTCGTGTTCCTAACATTCGTTCGGTAATTTTTAATACTTCTGCAGCTTTGGTGATATTACCTTTGGTGGTAGTTAGAGCATCACGAATTAATTGTGTTTCAACTTGCTCAATTATTGGAACCATTCCACCTTCTAAACCTGTATTGGTCGAATCAGCAGTTTGGAGTGTAGGAGGGAGGTCGTAGCTATGCACAACATCATCTTTACACATAATACAGGCTCTTTCAATAACGTTTTCGAGTTCACGAACGTTACCAGGCCATCTGTGCACCATCAGCATGTTAATGGCTGATGTGGTAATCCGTTTTATCTTTCGGTTATTCTTTTTATTGAATTTATCGATGAAATGATCAACCAATGTTGGGATGTCATCTCTTCTTTCTCGCAACGGTGGAATGAAAATAGGGAATACGTTGATTCTGTAATATAAATCCTCACGGTACTCACCCTTTTCTATCTGTTCTTCAAGGTTTCGGTTGGTAGCAGCTATTATGCGAACATCTGTCTTTATTGTTTCTGAACCTCCTATTCGTTCAAATTCCCGCTCTTGAATTACTCGTAAAAGTTTAACCTGAGTGGGTAGAGGTAAATCACCAATTTCATCCAAAAATATGGTACCTCCATGAGCTAATTCAAACCTTCCTTTTCGTTGTTGATCAGCACCCGTAAATGCTCCTTTTTCATGACCGAATAGTTCACTTTCTATCAATGATTCAGGAAGTGCAGAACAGTTTACTTTTATCAGGCTTTTATTTTTACGATTACTGTTATTGTGAATAGCTTCAGCAAATAACTCTTTACCAATACCACTTTCACCCCTTAATAAAACGGTACTGTTCGTTTCTGCCACGCGATTTACCAGGGCAAATAAATCTTTCATTTTGCCCGAGTTACCTATAATATTATGATTTTTAGTTTCGTTAATCTGGCTCTGAAGATTTCTGTTTTCTTCACGCAAACGCTCCAATTCTTCCAGTTTCTCTTGTTTGTAGCGTGCTGTTTTGGCAATCATTGATCCAACAATACTTAGCAGCTGAATATCTTCACTGCTTTCAATTTTTGGATTATATATTCTAATTACACTAAGAGCTCCGGAAACTACATTGTCTAACAATAGAGGTACACATATATAGGTTAATTCCTGTCCGTCTTTTGTTAATTCGGCTTTGGTTTTATTAATGAATAGTTTCGATTTAGAAATCTCGGGTATTACAACCGGCTTAGCTAATTCAATAACTTTTCCGATTATTCCTTCTCCTAAATTGTATTTTCCACGAGCCTGTTGTGATTCACTAAGGCCGTATGCCGATTTAATGAGTATTTGTTTATTCTGTCGATTAAATATTGTAACAAAGCTTCGTTCTGCCTCTAAGTGTTTCACCAGTGAGGCCAATATAGGATTTAGGTCTTTATTTAACTCTTTACTTTCAAGAAGGCGCCGACTTATGTCAAAAAGTAAAGTTAGTTCTCTAAATCCGTAACATTCATCTCCAACTTTTCTACAATTTATCTTCATAGGCTTTTATTGTGGTTGTATTCTCACTTCAAAAATACAAAATATTTAACACACCCTTACGAAATGTAAGTTTATTGGCTTAATTTATACTAAATATAAATTCGAGGTCTTGTTTTTTAGGGGTAATCGTAAGTATTTGGTAAAATATTAGGTCTTTACATGTTATGCATCTCTATTTGGTTCTGATAAAATTAAAAGTTTCTTTGTAAGGTATAAGGATTTTAACACTTAGAAAAATTGATTTATTGTTTATTTCTTTTGCGATATTTATGAACAAAGACAGTTGGATAGTGTTTAAAGGTAGATCTGAAAAGCAATTTAATGAGTACAACAGGCATATTAATAGTTAATTTAGGTACGCCAGACAGTTATAAGCGTAAAGATGTAAAAAAGTATCTGGCAGAATTTTTAATGGACGGTCGCGTTATAGATATTCCTTTTTGGAAGCGTTTTCTATTAGTGCGTGGGATTATTGCTCCCTTTCGTTCAAGAAAGGTTTCTGTTGAGTACAATAAGTTATGGCTAGAAAATGGTTCCCCTCTAATGGTTTATGGCCAGCAACTGGTAAATAAACTTCAAGGACTTTTTAATAATGATGGCGATGAAACAGTAGTTGAACTGGCTATGAGATATCAAAGTCCATCTGTTGAATCAGGACTTAATAAGTTAAAAGAAAAGGCTGTTGAACGTATTGTTGTTTTACCACTTTTCCCACAATATGCTTCTGCTACTGTTGGATCGGTAGCGCAAAAAGTAATGGAAATCATTTCAAAATGGGAAGTGATTCCTTCCATTGAATTTATTAATGATTATCATGATGAACCTGAATATATTAAGGCTTTTGCTCAAAAAGTAGAGGCTGATATGCAGGAAAAGAAACCCAATCATGTGTTATTTAGTTATCATGGTATACCGGAGCGGCATTTAGAAAACATTCAAAAGCAAAACAATAAATTATGTACCTGGCCAAACTGTCAATGTGAAAAGGAAAATAAGGTTCAACGTTTCTGTTATCGTTCTGCCTGTTTTAATACAACCAAATTAATTGCTGCAGAAACAGGCCTCAGTGAGGAAAAATATACCACCTCTTTTCAGAGCAGGTTAGGCAAATCGCCTTGGATAAAACCGTATACAGATGTGACTATTGAAGAATTAGCAAAAAAAGGCATCAAAAATTTGTTAGTGGTTTCTCCATCGTTTGTGGCAGATTGTTTAGAGACTACGCTAGAAATTGGTGAGCAATATAAAGAGTTGTTTATTGAAAATGGTGGGGGAGAGTTTAATTTTACCGAAAGTTTAAATGCGGATGATAAGTGGGCTGAGGCTGTTTATAAAATGTTAGTTTCAAAGATGTAATGTATTCGTTTGAAATAATTTAATCTTTAAAAAAAAGGATGATAACCAACGTTATCATCCTTTTTTATTAACCTAACCCAAATCTATGAAAAAAAATCTGATAGTAATATTACAATACGCATGCCATAGAATGTTGAATATTATTTTAAAGAGTTAAATCAAGTTAATGTATTATTTATATGATTTAAATATTAATCAAATTAGATTTCTTAACTGTTGTATTTTGTTCTATTCCATTTTTGAATACTGAGATTGAAAGATACTACCTGAATAATAGTTAGTTTTTATTTAAGTTAAATTAAAATAATAGCATTCATGAATTTTCAACAGGTTGATTGTTGATCTTTTAAAGGAAAAGTGTTATATTAAATACGCATTATCATTTTTGATTTTAACCAAAACCTAATGATATGAGTATTTTATACAAAAAACATTCTGACTTTCCAGATGCTATTCTTATTAGGGATTTTAAGAATTCGGTGGATGTTAATGAGATTATTAATAGTTGGGAAAATCTGAAAGAAAATGATTTATTAACTGATAAACTAAAAGGGGTTATTAATAATTTGTTAGATTGCGATTTAAACATGAATATGGACTCATTTAAAATGCTGATGGGTTATTTAAAGCAAAACGAATGTTTTTATAAAATTAAATTGGCGGTAATATGTAATAAGCCAAAAATTGTTGTTTATCCCACCTTAGGAGAGGAGAAAGAAGGTGCTCTTAAAATTAAACCGTTCTCAACGATCGATGCTGCCGTTGAATGGATAATTGAATGACTTTGCTCTGCTATTCAAGTCATTATTAATTGTAGTAATTTATTATCTTGGTGAGCCTACTCATATCTCGAAAAAATGTACACTATTTCAAAAGATAAAGGTTTATTAGACCTGGATGTTATATGTAAATATTTGTCAAAAGAATCGTATTGGGCACAAGGGCGGACCAGAGAAGTAATAGAGAAATCAATTCAAAATTCAATCTGTTACGGTATTTATAGCAATGACCAACAAATTGGATTTGCACGAGTGATAACCGATTATGCAGTTTTTGCATGGTTATTAGATGTTTTTGTATTACCCGATTATCAAGGTAAAGGAGCAGGAAAGAAGTTAATGACTTCAATAATGGAAGATGTAGATTTGGCAATAATTAAGCGTTGGCGTTTATCCACAGCTGATGCTCATGGATTATATAAACAATATGGATTTACAGCTCTTGAGAAACCGGAATATATGATGGAAAAATAAATCCCCCAATACATAGAATGTATTGAGGGATGAAATATAATAGGGAATTTCATTGCTAAAATTCAAAACCTAAACCAAACTCGAAGATATTTCCTGATTCAATTGAAAATTCTTGAGGAGTTAAATCTTTTCTTAACTGGTAATTCATTTTTAATACGAGGTGTTCGGACATATTAAAATTTATTCCAAGAGCCAATATGTTTAAGTAGCTTTGAACGCGATCGTATTTCGAAAGTACCTCAGAAACCTTACCGTGTGTATTTAAATGTTCAGCCCTAATAAATAAGGGTAATTTCATTTCTTTGGTGCTATACAATTTATTATGGCAGTCTTTACGTTGAGGCCACAGCCAATGAAGTATATCAACCCCAGCTTCAAAATATCCGCCATACACTTGTTCTCCTAATACCTGGCCCTTTCCGTCAACATCTTTTGTTAGTTGATAAATACCTTCTGTATCTGTTAATCGTCCATAGGTACCTACCATCAAGAAACGAAAGTTTTTAGGTGTATATCTTACATATCCCGAATAAATGGAAAGTCTGGAGTTAGTCTCAAAACTGTTATCATCTATATTATAGGAGTTCGGCTTATTTATTCCAAAATATCCAGAGACACTTAAATCAAGATCAGCACGTGGTGTATAGATTAATTGAGGTGATAGCCCGTATGATCTGAAATCAAAAGCATCGCGTCCGCTTCTTACCCATGTTGCACTTGTAAAGTCCTTGCCATCAAGCCCAGTTACAAAATTTACAAAGTAATTTAATTTGGGAGAAATTTGACCGTATGCACCCACACCCAGTTCAATCCAGGTGGTTGGTATAATAATACGTTCTACTTCGGGCCTGTTTACAGAATAAAATAATAAAGGTTCATCGTTACTATTAATATAACCTATAGATATTGGCTGAAAACCTGTGCGGAGATTAAATGCCTTATTAAAACGGTAATCAAAGAACAGTTCAAAATTTAGTTCGGTATGGCTTTCGCTGCCATCAGTTAAATATTCAACTTGAATTTCTGAATTAAAAATAAACTTATCGGTAAAGCGATAACCAAAAAAGGATGCTAACCTATATAAAGACGTATAATATAATTCTACATCGCCCAGTTCAGCTTTAGGAGGTGTGTAATTATAGCCGACACCATTTATTTCACCAAATCCACTAACCGACCAAGGTTTTTCAGAAAAGAATATTCCTGAAGCTGCTTTTCCTAAACCCGGATACTGTTTCTGAACTTCTGATTGGACAGAATCAATTTGTGCATTGGCACTAGTTTGTATAGTGCTCATCAAAATCAATAGTAGACCTATATATATATAGTTGTTAAGTTTCATTGTAATTATTTTGAGTTGCCTTCAGAAAACAACATCTATGCCATACACATATTGTTTTGCCGCATTAAAAGGGAAGTTTTGAAGTTTTAGTGTTCTTTAACAAGCCATATTTGGTGAAGCTAAAATGACACTAAATGTAACATAAATGTGAACTTACATTAAGGCTTTCGTTTTTAAGTGTCAGTTATACTGTGTTTTATCGGTTTTTTGCGCGAAATGTCACCAATAAAGGAGGTTTCTACATAAATGTAGGAAAAAACACCTATGCCAAAATCATAAAAAATTATTTATAAAATTTTAAATGTCAGATAATAAGAGTATTACGATGTGTTTGGTAAAAAAATATGCAACATGATATTTGTCATTGGCACATTGTGTGTTTTAAGGGAGGACAGATAATAACCATTAAAATTAAGAGTCATGAGAAAAGTTGCAATTTACGGAAAAGGTGGTATCGGTAAATCTACCACAACACAAAACACAGTAGCCGGTCTTGTAGAAATGGGTAAAAACGTAATGGTAGTTGGATGTGACCCTAAAGCGGATTCAACACGTTTGTTACTTGGTGGATTGGCACAAAAAACAGTATTAGATACTCTTCGTGAAGAAGGTGAGGATGTAGAATTAGATGATGTAGTAAAAAGAGGATACGGAGAAGTACGATGCGTAGAGTCAGGAGGTCCAGAACCAGGAGTAGGTTGTGCTGGTCGTGGTATCATTACTTCTATTAACCTATTAGAGCAATTAGGTGCATGGGATGAAAAATTCGAAACTGAGTATACTTTCTACGATGTATTAGGTGATGTTGTATGTGGTGGTTTCGCAATGCCTATTCGTGATGGTAAGGCAGAAGAAATCTACATTGTAGTATCAGGTGAGATGATGGCTATGTATGCTGCTAATAACATTTGTAAAGGTATTAAGAAGTATGCACAAGCAGGTACTGTACGTTTAGGTGGTTTGATCTGTAACTCACGTAAAGTAGATAACGAAAGAGAAATGATTGAGCAGTTAGCTAAGCAAATTGGTACTCAAATGATTCACTTCGTACCTCGTGATAACATGGTTCAACAAGCTGAGATCAACAGAAAAACTGTTATCGAATTTGCTCCAGAACACAATCAAGCAAACGAATATCGCGCATTAGCAAAAGCTATCGATTCAAACGAAATGTTCGTAATTCCAGATCCATTAGAGATTGAAGAACTTGAAAAATTATTAATCGACTTTGGTATTGCTAACTAATTTGTTAGTCAAACGATTGGTAAATAATAAATTAAACTCAGACAAATAACTTACTAAAACGAATCGACTATGTTAATGATAAAAGCGATTGTTCGCCCTGAAAAAACAAGTAAAGTATTGAAAGCTTTATTCGAAGCTGGTTACATAGCTGTTACAAAAATGCCTGTTGTAGGTCGTGGTAAGCAGCGAGGTATTAAAATTGGTGATGTTACTTATGATGAGCTTCCAAAAGAAATGTTGTTGATGGTAGTAAAAGACGAAGATAAAGACTTTGCAGTAACTACTATTATGGAAGCAGCCCGCACTGAACCTAAAGGTGCATTCGGAGATGGTAAAATCTTTATTTCGCCAGTTGACGAATCATACACTATCAGTAGAGGTAGTAAGGAACTTTAATCAATTAACCTGAATCTATGTAACTAACCGAAAAAGGTGCTGGGTACCATTCCTCTTTAACAAATAAAGATTAGTACTGATTTCGGTAAGTTTCATATGACCATTAAAAAATTAAGCATATGAAATGTGTAATGGCCATAATTCGCATCGATAAGATGAACGAAACCAAAAGAGCTTTAAGAGATGCAGGTATCACTTCAATGACTGCAACAGGTAAAGTTTTTGGTAGAGGAAAAGGCTTATGGGATGCTAAAGTAATAGAAGGAGCTAAAAACGATACTCCTGAGGCACTTGAACTTCTGGGAAAAGAACCGCGTTTGCGTCCACAAAGAGTAATACAAATTGTAGTACCAAGCAATAAAGTGGAAACATGTGTTGAAACAATTATCGAAGCTAACCAAACACCGGGACCTGGTGACGGAAAAATTTTCGTCCTTCCAATGGGAGAAGCAATCAGCGTTAGAACCGGCGAAAGCGGAGATGCAGTGTTGGATATTTAAAAAATGAGTGCAATGGTAAAAAAGAAAGATATCACAAACGGATTGCCAGATCCATCAGAATTGATGGATGAGATATTGGCTAAATACCCTACAAAAATTGCTAAGAAACGTAAGAAAGGGATGGTTGTTAACGACCCTTCTGAAGAGCAAGAAATTCAAGCTAACATACGTACTATTCCTGGAATTATTACTCAAAGAGGTTGTACTTATGCTGGTTGTAAAGGGGTAGTATTAGGACCTACACGCGACATTATCAACTTAGTTCACGGTCCTATCGGATGTAGTTTCTACGCATGGTTGACGCGCCGTAACCAAACCCGCCCAGCTGAGGGAGAGGATAACTTCATGATGTACGCTTTCTCAACAGATATGCAAGATGAGAACATCGTATTCGGTGGAGAGGCTAAACTAAAAGATGCTATCCGCGAAGCAATGGAACTTTTCAATCCAAAAGCAATAGGTATTTTCTCAACATGTCCTGTAGGTTTGATTGGTGATGATGTTCATGCAGTAGCCCGCGAGATGAAAGAAGAAACTGGAATTAATATTTTTGGTTTTAGTTGTGAAGGTTATCGCGGTGTATCACAGTCTGCTGGTCACCATATTGCCAACAATCAGGTGTTTAAAAACGTAGTAGGTCTTAACGATCGCGATCGTAAAGGTAAATTCCAAATTAACCTGTTAGGTGAATATAATATTGGTGGTGATGCTTTTGAATTAGAGCGTTTGTTCGAAGAAGCTGGTATAGAGTTGCTATCTACTTTCTCAGGAAACTCTACTATCAAGAGTATGGAATACTCACACACTGCTGACTTAAACCTTGTAATGTGTCACCGTTCTATCAACTACATCGCTGAGATGATGGAAGAAAAATACGGTATTCCTTGGTTTAAAGTAAACTTCATTAGTGCTGAAGGTACTGCTAAGTCGCTTCGCAAAGTAGCTGAGTTTTTCGATGATGCGGAATTAACGGCTAAAGTGGAAGAAATCGTTGCAAGAGAAATGGCTAAGGTAGAAGCTGTAAAAGCAGCTGTGAAGCCAAAAACTGAAGGTAAATTAGCCATGATGTTCGTAGGAGGATCACGTGCTCACCACTATCAGGATCTTTTCAATGAACTAGGTGTTACTACTGTTTCTGCCGGTTATGAGTTTGCTCACCGCGATGACTATGAAGGACGTCACGTAATTCCAAACATCAAAATTGATGCTGATTCACGTAACATCGAAGAGATTACCGTTACTAAAGATGAAGAGCTTTTCCGCGATGATTTAGTTGCCAAGAAAAAAGCAATGGAAGAAAAAGGTATGGAATTCAGCGATTATGTTGGAATGATGCCTGAGATGAAAAAGAATTCGTTGGTAATTGATGATGTTAACCATTGGGAAACTGAAAAGTTAATTGAGTTCTACAAGCCAGATATGTTCTGTGCAGGGATTAAAGAAAAATATGT
Source organism: Carboxylicivirga linearis (assembly GCF_018271995.1). Taxonomy (GTDB): domain Bacteria; phylum Bacteroidota; class Bacteroidia; order Bacteroidales; family Marinilabiliaceae; genus Carboxylicivirga; species Carboxylicivirga linearis. The sequence continues at coordinate 370,506 of NZ_JAGUCO010000002.1, read as the reverse complement.
GGTTCAGAAATTAGGGGTGCCTTTAAAGCAGTTACACTCTTATGATTATGGTGGTCCATATGCCGGATTTGAAGGAGCTATCAATTTCTATGTTGAAATGGAAAGAATGTTAGGTACCGATATCTGGAAGATGGTTGATGCACCATGGAAATCAGAGCCAGAGATTGTAGGAAGTTTCGCTTTTAACGGATAGGAGGATACAATATGTTATTACGTCATACAACAGATAAAGTAAAAGAAAGAAAGGCTTTAACCGTAAACCCGGCTAAAACTTGTCAGCCGGTAGGAGCCATGTACGCAGCCCTTGGTATTCATGGATGTTTACCACATAGCCACGGTTCGCAAGGATGTTGCTCATATCACCGAAGTGCCTTAACACGTCACTATAAAGAGCCAGTAATGGCTGCCACCAGTTCATTTACCGAAGGATCTTCAGTATTTGGTGGACAAAGTAACCTGTTGCAAGCAATTGGAAATATCTTCCAAATTTACGAACCAGATATTATCGCTGTTCACTCAACTTGTTTATCAGAAACAATTGGTGATGACTTAGGTCAGATTGTTACCAAAGCAAAAACTGATGGTAAAATTCCAGAAGGAAAGCACGTTATTCAAGCGCCAACACCAAGTTATGTAGGAAGCCACGTTACTGGTTATGCCAACATGTTGGAAGGAATTGTAAAATATTTCCCTACAAAAACTGACAAACTGATTAATCAAATCAACTTATTGTCAGGTTGGGTTGAGCCTTCAGATATGAAAGAACTGAAGCGTATCATGGGCTTGATGAAAATAAACAACGTATTGTTGCCTGATACCTCTGACGTGTTAGATACCCCAATGACAGGTAAGTACGCTATGTATCCAAAAGGAGGAACTACTATTCCTGAAATGGTAAGCATGGGTGATAGTCTTCATACGTTAGCTCTTGGAGAATGGGCAACCAATAAAGCTGCTATTGCTTTGGATAACAGTTGTAAAGTAGCCTTTACTCAGGAAGATCTACCTATTGGTATCAAGGCAACAGACCGTTTCATTCAAGCATTATCTAAAGTAGCTGGAGTTTCTGTACCAGAATCAATCAGCGACGAACGTGGTAAATTAATGGATTTAATCACTGATATGCACCAATACCTATATGGTAAGCGTGTTGCTCTTTATGGTGATCCTGATCAATTAATCCCATTGACAGAGTTCTTATTAGATATGGATATGAAGCCTGTTTACATCGTATCTGGTACTCCTGGTAAGAAATTCGAAAAACGCATGAGCGAATTATTAAGCGAGCGTTGCCCTGAAGCTAAATTTAAAAACGGTCCACAAGCAGATATGTTCTTAATGCACCAATGGATTAAGGAAGAGGGAGTTGATTTGTTAATGGGTAATACATACGGTAAGTATATTGCTCGTGATGAAAACATTCCTTTCGTAAGAATGGGATTCCCTATCCTAGATAGAGTTGGACATAGCTACTTCCCAACTTTAGGTTACATGGGAGGTATCCGTATCTTAGAAAAGATGCTTAATGAGATCATGAACTACCAGGATGCTACTTGTCCGGATGAGAAAGTAGAATTGACAATGTAATTGCAATTTATTGAGCCTATAATAAATGAATTGATGACCAGGGAGCAGGAGAAGTTTTTCTCTACCTTTTATGACACATTCCAGTTTTAAATATTCATTCTCCTGCTTCCTTTCTCGTCAATCCATTTCTTCAAGCAAAAAAGTTTGTTTGAAATAAAAAATAAAACAACCGGTTGTAAGATAGCTCTCATCAACTTTGAAATGTGTCTGCTATAACATTCTCTCTAAAATTAGATTGACCTTTGTAATGCATCATACACCATTTACTCTTGACGTTTCAAATGGGCTACTTCTCCGGTTTTTTTAATACTCCAATCATTATTGACTGTTTCTAATAGATAATGATACTACAAAATAGAGGTAATTAACCTATAAAAATGACGACGATGGAAAGGTTAATAAAAGAAAGAAATACTCAAATACATACCATAGGAAGCTCAGAGCACGACTTGGCTTGTGAAAAGAAAAGTACGGCAGGTAGTGTTAGTCAAAGAGCTTGTGTTTTCTGTGGATCAAGGGTGGTACTTTACCCTATTGCTGATGCACTGCATTTAATCCATGGCCCTATAGGGTGTGCGGCCTACACCTGGGATATACGTGGAGCAATGTCATCAGGACCTCAATTACACCGCTTAAGTTTCTCAACCGACCTGAGAGAGAAAGATGTAGTTTTTGGCGGTGAACCCAAACTGAAAAAAGCTTTAACTGAATTAATAGAATCGTATAATCCCAAAGCTGCTTTTGTTTACTCAACTTGTATTGTTGGCGTTATTGGAGATGATGTAGACGCTGTTTGTAGAGAAGTATCAAAAGAGCAAGGTATTGATGTAATACCTGTGATGGCTGAAGGATTTAAAGGAACCAAAAAAGATGGATACAAAGCTGCTTGCGACGCACTTTCAACATTAGTTGGTACCGATGATGATTACCAAGCACCTGAATACAGTATTAATATACTGGGTGACTTTAACCTGGCAGGTGAACTTTGGATCTTAAAAGATTATTATGAGCGTATTGGTGTTAATATTATTACCTGCTTAACAGGTGATGGACGTATAAACGAAATACGTAAATGCCATAAAGCTTCATTAAACGTGGTTCAGTGCTCCGGATCGATGATGCATCTGGCCAAAGAAATGAAAGAGAAGTATGGTATACCGTTTAAAAAGGTTTCATACTTCGGAATTGAAGATATGTCTGAAGCTTTGTACGAGGTTGCCTCATTCTTTAAAAATGATGAGATGTTGAATAAAGCCCGTACATTAGTTTCCAACGAAATACAAGAGTTAATTCCGGCTCTTGAACCATACAAACAAAAATTAACCGGTAAAAAAGCAGCTATTTATGTTGGTGGTGCTTTTAAAGCAATCAGCCTGGTAAAAGCCTTGCGTTTATTGGGAATGGAAACTGCGGTTGTTGGCTCGCAAACAGGTAATAAAGACGATTATAACCTTTTAACAAAGCTTTGCGACGCAGGAACTGTTATTGTAGATGACTCCAACCCAAATGAATTATCGGAATTTGTGAAAGAAAAAGGAGTAGACTTATTCATTGGTGGTGTTAAAGAACGCCCCATAGCTTACAAACTTGGTTTAGGTTTTTGCGATCATAACCACGAACGCAAGGAAGCCTTGGCCGGATACGAAGGCATGTTAAACTTTGCCAAAGAGGTGTATGCATCGGTTTGCAGCCCGGTATGGCAGTTTTTCAACAGACCATCATCATCAACCACCGAAAATGAATAGCTATGGATAAGTTACCAAGATTAAAAGATATACGCCCTTTTGTTTCAACGCGTAACGCATGTAAGTTGTGTTCGCCACTGGGCGCCAGCATTGCCTTAAAAGGCATCGAAGGATGTGTTCCTGTCATTCATGGTTCGCAAGGATGTGCCACTTACATCCGCAGATATATGATCAGTCATTATAAAGAACCCGTTGATATTGCATCATCCAACTTTAGTGAAGAAACCACCATTTTTGGTGGAGCCGAAAATCTGAAAGTTGCATTAGGAAACGTAATTGGTCAGTACAAACCAAAGGCTGTAGGTGTAGCAACCACTTGTCTGAGTGAAACCATTGGTGAAGATGTGGCTCTGATGTTGAAACATATCAAAAGCCTGACTAATGAGGAGGAATGGCCTGATTTATTTACGGTTTCAACACCAAGTTATCAGGGAACGCATATGGATGGTTTTCATGCCACCATATTACAAATGGTAAAAACATATGCCAAGGATAATACTCCTAACGATAAGGTAAATGTGTTGCCTAACCTGGTTTCTCCGGCTGATATTCGTCATTTAAAAGAAATATTTGCTGATTGCGGTTTGGATGCTACCATTTTACCCGATTATTCCGATACACTTGATAACGGTGCCTGGGATAAGTATTACAGAGTTCCTAAAGGAGGCACATCCATTAAAGATATCAAGTTAAGCGGTGGTGCTAAGGCTACTTTTGAAATGGGTGAATTTACTAAAGTAAGTGTTGGTAAAAATAATAGCGGGAATTTAAGTGCTGCTGCCTGGTTAGAAAAAGAACATGGTGTAACAAATCATCAAACCATTTTACCTATTGGAGTAAAAGCAACCGATACCTTATTCGAAAATATTGGTAAGGTGAGCGGTTACGAAATGCCTGATAAGTACGAATCACAAAGAGCGCGCTTATTAGATTCATATGCCGATGGACATAAATATGTTTTTGGTAAAAAAGCTATTGTGTACGGCGAAGAAGATTTAGTATTGGGTATCTGTGCTTTTCTTGATGAAATAGGTGTGGAAGTGATACTAGCAGCCAGCGGAGCCAATAATAATCTAACAGAAAGATTAAAGCACTATTGTCCTTCAAATGCTGAAACCATTAAAGTGATGTCTGATTCGGATTTTGAACAAATAAATGAACAGGCTCATGAGCTTAATCCTGACTTTATAGTGGGTAACAGTAAAGGATATTACATAGCCCGCGATTTAAAAATACCTATTGTTCGTGTCGGATTTCCTATTCACGATCGCCTGGGTGGTCAACGAATTAAGCATATTGGCTATGAAGGCACACAAGAATTGTTTGATCGAATAGTGAATTCACTGATTGAATATAAACAAGACAATTCACCAATAGGATACAAATACATTTAATAACCGATTATAGATTATAAACCTCTTTAAATATACTCTCATGAAAGATTTTACTAAACATCCGTGTTTTAATAAGGGAGCGCATCATACCAATGCAAGGGTTCATTTACCAGTAGCACCTCAATGTAATGTGAAGTGTAATTACTGTAATCGAAAGTTCGACTGTGTAAATGAGAGTAGACCTGGTGTAACCAGTAATGTTCTTCAACCAGAACAAGCTTTAGAGTACGTAAAAAATCTAAAAAATATAATGCCCGAATTAACAGTGGTGGGTATTGCAGGTCCCGGTGATCCGTTTGCCAATGCTGAGAAAACCATGAAGACACTACGATTGGTGAAGGAAGAGTTTCCTGATATGTTGTTGTGTGTATCAACCAATGGGTTAAACGTTGGACCTTATATTGATGAGTTGAAAGAACTGGATGTATCGCATGTTACCGTTACATTAAATAGCTTCCGTCCCGAAACATTGGAGAAAATCTATGGATGGGTACGTTACGATAAAAGAGGTTATTTTGGTAAGAGTGCAGGAGAAGTCCTTCTTGAGAAACAAGTAGCAGCCATCAAAAAAATGAAATCATTAGATATGGTTGTTAAGGTTAACTCTATTGTTATTCCGGGAGTTAACGATAATGAAATTGAAGAAGTTGCAGAAAAAATTGCGGAAATGGGAGTGGACTTAATGAATACCATTCCATTGTTTCCGGTTAAAGATACGCCATTCGAGGATTTAACAGAACCATCGTCGGAGTGGATGAAAGCATTGCGCCAAAAAGTTGAAACTTATTTGCCACCTATGTCGCACTGTGCACGCTGCAGGGCCGATGCAGCGGGGCTACTGGGTAAAGACTCAGCTGAAGCGGCGCAATTGCTTTCTGAAGCTGCTAAACTAACTATAAATGATGGTGAAGAAAGACCATATGTGGCGGTGGCCAGTATGGAAGGTATTTTGGTTAATCAGCATTTAGGTGAGGCAGATCGTATTCATGTATTCAAAGAAACTCCTAACGGCTACAAGTTGGTTAATATCAGAACAACACCTGATAGAGGAATAGGTGATAAGCGCTGGTTGGAACTGGCTGATACCTTAAATGATTGTCGTTCGATGTTGGTGGGTGGAATTGGTCCAAAGCCATCAAAAATTCTTTCGAAAAGTGGTATTAAGGTAATAGAAATGAGCGGAATGATTGATCAGGGACTTGATCATGTGTATAAAGGAACAGAGTTAAGAACCTTATGCAAGTCCGAAGTATTTAAGTGTGGTTCAGGATGTACCGGTAATGCTTCAGGTTGTGGTTGATATTTTAAAAGTAGAACAGTTTAAAGGCAGAAGGCAGAAGTGTTGTTATGACGAATTATAATCCTGATACTTCTGTCTTGCTACTTGATACTAATAATAACAGACATAAATAAACTAAACAAAAAAACGAATAGTATGAAAAAGCCAGATTATCACATTTTAGTGTGTAACTCGTTCCGTATGGCGGGCGATGCACAAGGTTACTGTAATAAAAACGGTGCTACTGATTTACTTACCTATTTAATGGAAGAGTGTGGTGACCGCGGTTTAGACGTTACTGTTTCAACAACAGGATGTTTGAATGTATGTTCCCAAGGACCTATCATGGTAATCCACCCAAATAACCTTTGGTATGGTGGTGTTACTGAAGAGCGAATTGATGAAATATTAGATGCGTTGGAAGAAGGAGAAGCAGTTGAAGAATATTTGATTACAGACTAAATTTTAGAATGTTAGACTTTTATAAAATTTAGACTGATTTGCACATTGCAATGGGTGTACATTTATAGATAAAGTCTAATAATTCGAGGTCTAAAAACCTTTTTCAAAAAATACAAATTTAAACCCCTTTGCTATGGCCTATAAATTAATAGATACGACTTTGCGTGATGGAGAACAGGCTCCGGGTGTTTCTTTTTCGTTAGAAGAAAAAATGAAAATTGCTGCTTTGCTTGATGAGGCAGGAGTTCAGGAGCTTGAGATAGGTACGCCTATAATTTCATCTAAAGAAGAAAAAGATATTAAGGCATTAATAGCACAGGGGTTTAGATTTGACTCCACTTGTTGGGCGCGTGCACACCGTTCCGATATAGAAGCGTCGCTACGTACAGGAGCTGAGCGGATCAATATTTCCTTCCCCGTATCTGCAATTCACCTGTCGTCGATGAATAAAGATCGAAGCTGGTTAATGCATTCGCTTCAATCGGTGTTGAGGCAGGCTCTTGATATGTTTGAGTTTGTATCAGTGGGTGCACAAGATGCATCTCGTACTGATCCTGCTTTTCTGGAAGAATTTATTTCAGAAGCAGTGGGTTTGGGAGCTAATCGTATTCGCTTGGCCGATACAGTAGGTATTATGCATCCATTAAGCACCGCTGAAATGTTTAAACGTTACAAGGAGCTTTGTAAAGGAATAGAGTTGGAGTTCCATGCTCATAATGATTTGGGTATGGCAACTGCCAATACTTTGGTTGCATTGCAATCGGGAGCTACTTGCGCTTCATTAACAGTAAATGGTTTGGGTGAGCGAGCTGGCAATGCTGCTTTAGAAGAAGTGGTGGCTGCTTTAAACTATTCGGTTCATCAAAACAATAGGATTAACCTTGAGACCTGCACCGAATTAAGTAATTACATCGAGAAGGTTTCAGGACGAAAAAACTCTGTGTCAAAACCCATTGTTGGTGAAAGAGTTTTCTCACATGAATCGGGTATACACTGTCGTAGCCTGATTAATAATCCAATGAGTTATCATGCTTTTAACCCTCAGGATATTGGGCAAAGTAGTTCGTTTGTGATAGGCAAGCATTCCGGAAGTGCTATTATACAGTCTGTTTTAAATGAAGTTGGCGTATATCTTTCAAAAGAAGATTCGCAAAAAGTATTAGACGCCATTAAAAACAGAGAAAAGAGTTTTAATGGTGAAGTAAAAAAAGAAGAGTTGGTTGCCATTTATGAGCAACTGTTTAATTAGAATAAAATAAACCTTACTCAAAAATAAGCTTGAAAAATCCTGAAGTCTGCCAAGGCTTCAATAAATATTGTCAATTTCTTAATAGCATTTATATAGAATGCTTTCGTTAGAATTTTGGCTGAGTTAGCAATCAAAATAAAAATCTTGGAAGAGTGGGTTGTAGTTTATAAATAGAAGAGGTTTAATTAAATGCCTACAACCCTTTAAAAAAATGCGCATGACGAAACGGTAGTCATGCGCTTTTTTATTTTGATTTAACAAATTTGATGCATTGTTGATTATTGCAGGAGCTTATTAAACAAAAATAAACTCCAGACTTTAAATGGGTAATATGAATTGTTTTTTGATTGTATTCCTGAAGTAAAAGACAACCTTTTGAATTATAAATTTCTACTAGTAATTCATCCGAATTATCATCGAGGTTTACATTTAAAATATCATTAGCAGGATTAGGAAATACAATTGGATTACTTTCATTAATAGTAGCCAGATCAATGCCAACACTAGAATCACAATACTCAATTCTTGGATTGTATTCGCTACCACATGGGGAGTTATATTTTGTTTGATCATATATTGGCTCAGGGTTGTCGCTCCACAATAAGTTGGGTAATAATCCCATCTCAATCTGTTCAGTACTGCCGCTACTCAACGCAATTTGTTTGGCAGTAACATTACCAGTGAATGTGTAATCAGCCAAAGCATCCAGCAAACGAAAAGTAACATAGTAGTCTAAAGCATCAAATTCAGCGTTGTTTGTATATTGGGCAGGAAGAGTGTGATCTGCATCATAATTGTAATCATCAATGGTTGATGAATAAGCTATTAAGCAATCTTTGTGGTCTTTGTCAATGGAGATTGTATTAAAGATATCCATGCCCATACGATGGTCATTAGAGGTATCATCATTGTATAATACAGTTAATAGATTGCAGTTGGAAGAGAAGTTTAATAATTCGTCTTGTGTTATTTCAAACGAATACCAGGGAGCTGAGCAATACATAAAACGTCCGTTAACTCCCCAATTGTAATGGGTAAATAATTTATAAGCATTGGCAGGAGTGGCTCCGCCTCCAAATGATTGTCCAAAAAATCCAACACGGGTTGTATCAATAATGGATGTGGCCGTTCTGGCGGCTTTTATAAAGCCATTTCTAAGTGTGGCATAACGTTCGGTATTATCAATACCAATTGATTTATAAGGTACAAAAACAACAGCATATCCACGAGATGCCAGATGTCGTAAGGTCTCAATATGAAAAGCAGTATCTACAGATGCATATCCATGCGAATAAAAAATGGTTGGAACAGGATTCGAAATATCTAATGGGTAGAAAATAGAAATGTCCCTTAGCGCCCAATAATCGTTAGTAATATTCATTACCGACACATCGTTCTTGCCATTAGCACCATATCCATCTGTAATTGCGTCGATAGGGCCTTGGTATTGAGCATTTATCTTGGTGAAAAAGATGCTTAAAATAAAAATCAAAAGATATTTCATAGACTGGTTTTGACAATTATATAGTTCTTCAATACAAACCCCAAACCTGCAAAACAGTTACCATTATAACAGTTGTAATAGCTGCTACACCAATTGCTAAACTACTAACAGCACCTTCTGTTTCTCCCATTTCAATGGCTTTAGTTGTGCCTAAAACATGTGCAGAAGTACCCAGAGTTAATCCTTTTGCAATGGGATGAGTAATTCGCAGAATACGGTACAGTATTTTAGCGATGGAAGCTCCAAGTAAGCCGGTAATAATAATAGAAATGACTGTAATGCCTTCTATGGCTTCCAACGAATTACTTACCGCTATTCCAATAGGCGTAGTAACGGAGTGGGGTATAAGAGAGCGCTCCAGTATTTCATTTAAATGAAATACGCGGCATAACACAATAACTGATATAAAAGATGCTGCAACACCACTAAATATACCTCCTAATATCGAAAATTTATGTTGTACCAATAGTTTACGCTGGCGGTATAAGGGAAGGGCCAGTACCACAGTAACCGGACCTAGGAAAGCGTGGATAAAATTAGCTCCCTTTGTATAATGCTCGTATGGTATTTGAACCTGTGTAAGAATTATAATAATTAAAAAAGCACTTATTAGTAATGGGTTAATATAGTTTTTTTGTAATCGTTTACGTAACCAGAGGCATCCATAATACAATCCCAAAGTAAGTAAAATGCCAAACAGGTGAGTATTGGTTAGTGTTTCAGTCATCTTTCTTACTTTTTATTAAGAACTGTGTTACCAAGCCAGTAACAATCATTACAAAAAGGGTAGATAATACAATGGTGCTGATGGTTGCAGCCAAATGTCCGTCCAAAAACTGATACGAAACCATTACGCTTACGCCAGCCGGAATAAAGAAAAAAGGCATGTTATCCAATAAAAAAGTGGCTGTCTCGGCAATGTGCTTTTCCTTAACTAAACCCGTCAATAATAGAATTAGTAGAATTAGCATACCAATAATACTTCCCGGTAAGGGTTCAGATAATGTTTCGCTAATAAGCTCACCGGCAAAATTAATGACTAGAATAATAAGTAATTGCTTAAATATTTTCATTCCCCGCGGTTAAAATCAGATCAACAGCAAAATTAATAGAATAATCTGAACATGAGGAATTGAGAAAGTAGGTTATTATTAATTATTCAAAAGATAATTTTCTTCTACATATCGCAGCCATTCATATAAATCCTTGGCAGCAGCTGAGCTGTTTTCTCTACTACAATCACCCCACTGATTTAGTATTACCTGCTTGTATTTATGGGTTCGTTTATTCAGAGTAAAAGTCGAATACACTATCGTTCCAGCATCTACCATTTCACATTTAAGATCTGAAATATTTCCTTTTACTGCATGATTAATTTTGTATTGCTTATTTTCCAGATTAGCATCATCAAGAGTATATATAATCGAATCGGTAGATAACAGGTTTTCATTCATGGCAACTTCACTAATCGTACCATTATCTTCAATAAAATTCCAGTTTTCCGGATTGTTGAATGAATATATATTGCCGGAACAATCTATCAGATAACCATTGTGCTGATATATCCAGGCATAATTAATATACTCCACTTGAAATAATATTCTTTGATTTATAGGGGTGTATTGGGTGTTTTTATTGTTCTTATCGCAAGCAGTAAGTAATGCAAGTATAGATGCGATTAAAATGGCTAGTAAGATTCTTTTCATAGTGTCTGTTTTATGTAATGATGAACAGATACTTAAAAGGTTGCGTATATCATAGATACAAAAAAACGGATGATAACCGTTGCTATCATCCGTTTTACTAACCTAACCCAAATCTATGAAAAAAAATCTGATAGGTTTAATGCAATACTTGTGCCAAAAAACAATGTATGTACTCTTGTTGGTGGTTAAAATATGTTAACCTTACGTTCAGCTGTCTTTAATTGTATAATTATAGATGCCTATTGGGAGTGATGTCCAGATGATTAGTGTTCCATATTTTTTTCTGGACCAAATGGTCGATATTTCCACCGGATAGTACTAACACGACTTTTTTCTTACTCTTTTGTTTTTTCAGCCACTGAACGGCCGCTTCCATTGCCATGGCGCTGGTAGGTTCAATATGTATTTTTAACAGATGTGTTAGCCATTGAGTCCAGTATATAATATTTTCTTCTGGTACTTCATAAAAATCATCGAGCTGTTTCAGATATTCAAAGGTAATGTCACCCACCGACATGGTCATGGCACCATCGGCCAAAGTATCAGGTGTAGAAGTAAGTTTTTGTATAGAACCGGTACGTAACGATTCTGCTGCATCATTAGCATTGAGAGGTTCCGCTCCAATTACTTTGGCGCGCGATGCTAATGCCCGGGCAGCAATTAATGTGCCCGATAATAGACCTCCACCTCCGCATGGTGCAAACACGGCATCTATATCGTTAACTTGATGCAAGGCTTCATAAGCAGCTGTTCCCTGACCAGCAATTACCTTTACATTATTAAAAGGATGAATCCAATAGGTTCCTTCTTCTTCTGATGCTTTCTTAACTTTTTCGTCTGTAATGATTCTGTTTTCTGATAAATCTACATGAGCACCATATGCTTTGGTTGCTTGTATTTTAACTTTTGAAGCATATTTGGGCATATAAATAGTGGACGGAATATTAAATTGCCGTGCTGCGTAGGCCACTGCCTGTGCATGGTTGCCCGAACTATTTGCTATTAGTTTTTTAGGACGAATATTGTTTTCGATTAACCACGAAACAGTGTTACAAGCTCCGCGAACCTTAAAAGCTCCAATTTTCTGCATACACTCCGCTTTAAAGAACACCTCATGTCCTAACCACTTATTTAGTAATGTTGATGAAAGGATGGGTGTTTTTTTAATAAATGGTGCAATTCGCTGTTGGGCATTTTTTATGTCGTGGATAGTTAGAGGCATATTGTAAAATTTTAGTCTGAAGATAACTAAAAACTAATTATTTTTAAGTTGTTAGGTCAAAGGCAGAAGATTTGAATTGAAAGGATATATTTCTATTTTTGATAATCACCCTAAAAAGTAAAGTATGTGTTTTTCAGCTGAAGTAAGTTTTGGAGCCAGTGCCGTAATATCCACAGTAGGAGTGGTAGCTCTTAAAAAGAATAAACAGAAAGAGAAACTCTTTTTTGCCATGATACCTTTAATGTTTGGTATTCAGCAATTTTTTGAAGGTTGGTTGTGGGTTGCGTTAGAGAATAGCAGTTACAAGTATATTGAAGCGTGGGCAACCTTTGGCTTTTTAATATTTGCTCAATTGATATGGCCTGTATGGGTACCGTTGTCAACTTATAGATTAGAACAGAATAAACAACGGAAACAATGGATAGCTTATTCGCTAATAATAGGAGTGATACTCTTTATTATTCTTGGATATCGTATGTTGTTTTACCCTGTGTCAGCACATATCGACGGGCAACATATTTTTTATCAGGTAGGACATTTCCAGAGCACTAATTGGTGGAGTGGGATATTATATCTGTTTCCGGCTGTTTTACCTTTTATTCTTTCAAGCAAACGACAGATTAATTATCTGGGTATTGCTATGCTTTTGTTTTTTGTGGTTGCAAAAGTCTTTTACCTGAAATATATGATATCAACATGGTGTATGTTTGCAGCCGTGTTGAGTATTTACATTGTTTTTATAATTAAAAAAGAGAGATGACATTAACCACAGATTAACAAGATTATTAAGATTTAGTAATGAGTTTTCTGGAGTAATAATGAAAATAATCCATTTAATCTTAATAATCTGTGGTTTAATAGAGGCAGTATGTGTATTAAAACCAAAAAAGGATGAAAGCCGCTGCCCTCATCCTTTATTATTAATTAAAATCTTAAAACCTCACAGGAGTGTGAAATAATAATAAATCTGCTAGTCTTCCATATCCTGCAACGAAGCAATATAATCCCAATCTTCTTGATTAACACCATAGATGCTATTGGTTAAGCTCCATACACATCGTTGGATTTTACCCTGAATAACGTTATAATCCGACATGTTATCACTAAACTGAGAAATGTCAATCCTTTTTGGTTTCAAAGCGCTTACTAAATCCGTAAAAGATTTAGAAGCTGTTACTCCTTTAATTTTATATGTATCAACCAATCTGCTTGATGGACGCCCTTTATTTAGGCATTGCAAATAAAATTTAACTTGCACCTGACTATTCCCTAATACATGTATTCTGATCGTTTGCATACACATTCCACTTTGGCCATCGGCTTCTAAACATTCAAATATAGTACCGCCTTCAATTTCAATATCGCAAGGTTCAGGTTTTGTGTTACCAAAGGTCATTTCGCACTGTACTTCACTTCCACATCCTCTCTCTCTTCTATGATTTGTACTTTTTAAGGTCAAATCGTCAATGTTTGTAGATACCGAAGACAAGCCCGTTATTGGAGAAACTGTTATTCCTTCAGGAAGCACAAATGCTTTTGATATTTCAAAAGCTCCGGATGTTTCTCCCATTCCAGGTATATTACCTGCTTCTCCAACTGTTTCTTTCTCACATGAACTAAATGTTATCATACTAAGTGCTATAACTGCACAAAATAGGATAGAGATTCTGTTTGTTATTCTCATACTGGTTTGAAATTTTGGTTATAATTTTAAGGTGGCAAGGTCCATTAATAATTATAAAAGGTCAATTCCAATATGACAAACAGTATGGATTTACGAGCAAAATTGGAGATTTATTCCATAAATAGCTATAAAATAAATAGGGGTATAGAATAAAAAGGATAAAGTAAAGGTTCTAGTAATAAAAAAAAGGATGAAAGCCGAAACCTTCATCCTTTTCTTATTGAAAAACTATATTCTAAATCTCTTGATCATTTGATATCACTTGCTTCGCAGCTGTCACTAATTACTCTAAATGTATATTCATATCCATTGTCTACTTCCAGAATGGTAACAAGTTCAACCATAAAGCCGTTGGTCATTAATATACCTTCACCTAAACTTGCAATGGTTACCGTTTGCGTAATCTCATCTTGATTCTTTGTGGTAATATCAAATTGTGCATCATAATCTAAACATGATAACTCAAAAGTGAAGTAACCAATATCCACAGATCCATTTTCTCCTAATTGAGGCTTACCTGCTTCTTCAAATTTGATAGTTCCAGATGTTTGTTTATAATTTGTTTCTACATTAAAATTAAAACCGTCTGTTGTATATAACCCATTTTCTAAATCAACCATTGCTTCTCCATCGCAGTTAAATGCGAAAGAAATAAAACTCAAAGCACCTGTTGTATTTCCATTACACTCATCATAACACCAGCATAACGGAAGTGGAATATATATATCATATACACCTTCTGGTAAAACACCAATTGGAAGATTAGGCAGACCATTGATAAATTCAGTGTCCTCACTAGTTAATCCTGATCCGTTGGTAATTTTCCATAGTATTTCTTGAAGTCTCTCAATTATATCAGCATAGTTTAAATCTGGCTCAGGGTAAGCAACATAATGCTCCCAGTTTATTTTTTTGCCTTGTAGAAGGGTTAATAAATCTAATACTGGTTTTGATGTGGTAACACCAAGAAATGTATAGGTATTATTCTCTGTTGGCCTGTCCTTGCCTTCGTTTAAACAATATAAGTCAAGAATGAAGGTTTTTTCACTGTTAGGAGGAACACAAACATTAACAGGACACATCAATATTGCATGTTGAACATTGGGATCGTCAACTTCAAAAACGGTACCGGCTCTAAACCATAATGATCGACATTCTGTTGAATGATCATTGGTAACAGTTATTTCCACTCTGATTTGATCACCTGAACCAAAAACCTTAAAATCAAATGTGCCAGTTGATTTTAATACTGAAGATAATGAAGTACTACTAACACCCCTTATTTCACCAAATGATAGATTATCATTAAAATCATAAGATTGTGCTTCGAGCGAACCATCAGTGTATCCCATTCCAGGTATATTTCCTGGTTCTTCAACTGCTTCTTTCTCACATGATACGAATGAGATCATACCAATGGTTAAGATTGCAAATAACAGCTTATAGTTTAAACTGCTAACCTCTGTCTTTAATTGACGTAGAAAAGTATTCTTTGATACTTCAACTCCCTTTTTATTGTTCATATCTCAAAAATTTACTTGTTTTCCATTACACGAATGCAAATTCTAACATTAATATGTAAATGTCAATTTCAATATGACTAAAGAGTTATTTTTTGTGATAGACACCATTTAATTGGTAATGTATAAGCCTAATAATAGGCTTGAAGGCCTTTTTGAATTATAAATAGCCGATACTTTTTGCTCCTTTGAGCACAAAAAAAGGATAGAAGCCAAAACTTTCATCCTTTCTATTATTCAATTTGTTTACCAAAGTGGTTATAACGTTATGGTGTTATTTCATTTCGAAGGTATTTAACGAATGGGCAGGTAGTGAAACGCTTAAATACTTATTGTTTATTTCAATATTTATTTCTTTACTTTCATCATTAAAATTACCTGCTAGTATCAGGTATTTGCCTTTAGGATCTTCAACAACCATAATCGGTGTTTTATTCTCCTTATTATTTTTAAAGGCTAGTACTTTACTGCCGGGTGTTATATAATGAGTGTAGTGTTTTACAGCATAATACTCTGGTGTATAGGTAGCTGTTCTGTCTTCTGAATTTACGCGTATTAAAGCATTTTGCTTCCAACCCCAACCACTAACTCCATCATCATATAATATGGCATTCCAAAAAGTATATTCCTCGCAACCATTGCCTAAATAGTGATTTATTAACTGAAAGGTGTGTTCTGCTGCTTCCCAGTCAAAAGATCCCCAGCCACATTCGCTTTCTGTTTGCACGTATTTGTAATTGGGATATTTTTCACGTAACCGATGTAAGATTTGTCCACCTTCCCACTGAAATCCAACACCTTTAAAAGTTTCAGGCATGCGTGGGTCGGATAATACTTCATCAATAACATCATAACGATTGGTATTAATGGTACCAAAGTACAAATCAACATTAGGATGCTGATCTTTTAAAGCAGGAGCAAGGTATTCGGCATTAAATCGAATTATACCTTCAGGTGTCCATGCGCAGCCCGGATAGGCCGTATAGCTCCATGGTTCGTTTTGAAACATTACCATATCAATGTCAATACCTTCCTTTTGATATGCTGAAATATATTTGCAAAAGTAGTTAGCATACGTTTCTAAATATCGGGGTTCCTGGATAAAATAATCATTCACCGATAATTGATGTGGAAATACACTATTGTCTTTTTGTTCTATACCTTCAAATAGCAGAAAATTCATCTTAGGGTCCATTTCATTAAATTGATCATTACTAACTACTGAATAATAATGATTAATCTTCATCCATGAGGGAGGAGACCAGGGCGAAATCCAGAAAGATAAATTTGGGTTTTGTTCCTGAGCAGCTTTAATAAACGGTATTAGAGTAGTTTTATCCCGGTCAATATTAAAGTATTTAAGCTGAAAATCGCCTGACACTTCATCGCAACTATACCAATCTCTCGCATAATCGTTTGCATTCATCGAAAAACGCCCCATTGAAAATTGTAGATCACCGTTGGGCGAGAATAATTGCTTTAATATGTTTTCTTGTTGTTTTCGCGGTAACATATTTAGGGCGTCCCAACCACGTTCGTTAAAACAGGTTCCCCAGGCCTTAAAGGTAACAATGTGTTCATCACCACTAACTTTCAAATCTGGTGTTTCAGATATATTTTGTAGTAGTTTGACTTTTGATTGCTGCCAGAGATTTCCTTCGGTACTGCTCGTCCAATTATAAGTCTGGGCATTTAATAGTAATGCTAAACCTAAGAAAAGAGATAAAAAGATGAGTTTCATGATAACTTGGAATTTATATTAATAACACATGCAAATGTATTATCAAATAGTAGTTATTATAGCATTGAATTCGTCAGATTTCATCAGTAATTAATCAACAGTTCAATGCTGATATTTTATTATTTAAAGAAGATTTTGACTCAGATAAAAAGCAATATTGATGAGTACCTGACCTTACCTTTTACGAGTTGTAGAACTGCTTATACAATTGTGTTTCATTTTTGCTATTGTATCTTCCATTTCAGTTATAAGGCTATTTTCTAATCCCAAATGCAAAAGAGTAGCTTCCATGGTTGATAACACATGTATTTGAAAACGCTGATATTGTTGAAATGAATGTAAAATGTTACTAAAAACAACCTGATTGGGGGTGTGAGTTAAAAAAACAATTACCCTTTTTTCTTGTAGTGAAGGATGTTTTCGAATATTGTCTGCGAATTTTTTGATAGCATCCATATCAATACTAAAAACAGCATCTCTAAAATCGAAAATTACTTTAAGATCTGAATTGTAATCCGGATCTGATAAGCTGTTTGAAATATTGGCATAAATATCTTTAATACCAATACTTTTACTGAAATATCTTATAATGATATTGTACTTCTTGATAATTTGATATGAATGCCAACTGTTTTTCATCAATAAATTGTATTAAAATACTTTGAAAATAGGTTCAAGGGGAATACAAATGTTGTTGAAAGGCTTGATAAAGAATTACATTTCTTACTTTTCAAATATACTAAATGTTATATAATATGAGTAGGAATTACAAATAAAAAGATGATACAAAGTACCATATCTATAGTTGTGCTTCTAGCATAGGACATTTGTATATTTTTAATTAGACAACCTTTAAAGTAATAACTTGTTGATATTATGTTGATGTCTTTGAAATCTGAAAAATGGTACGAATGGAAGAGTTAAAAACTGATATTAATCACATTGACTGAAAAAAAGATACTTATTACATTTGAAAGGTGCATCAATATTTAATGTAACAATTTAATTTTAATACCCATTTACTATGAAGTTACTAAAAGGAGCGTTTATAGCTCTGTTTTTAGGACTTACTATCAAGTCCTTTGCGCAACCTATTTGGATGCGCTATCCTGCAATATCACCTGATGGAACAGAAATTGTTTTTTCTTATCAGGGAGATTTATACAAGGTTGGCGTTAGTGGTGGAAATGCAGTTCCATTAACAATTCATCCAGCACATGATTATCATCCGGTATGGTCACCCAACGGTAAATCCATAGCCTTTGCTTCCGATCGATATGGAAATTTCGATGTTTTTATCGTTCCTGCTGAAGGAGGAAGTGCCCGTAGATTAACATACCATTCTACCAATGAAACACCATATTCATTTTCTCCAGATGGTCAGAGTATTACCTTCTCAGGTGTGATATTGGATGATGCTGCATCTACGCAGTTTCCGTATGGTCGTTTTCCTGAACTATACACGGTTAAAGTTGAATCCGGAGAAGTATCTCAATTATTAACCACTCCTGCCGAAGAGGTTGCATACAGTAAGAATGGCGATTTTATGTTGTACCACGATTATAAAGGATATGAAGATCCGTGGAGAAAACACCATACTTCAGCTGTTACACGAGATCTGTGGAAATTTGATATTGTAGATAAGAAACACACTAAGCTGAGCTCATTTGAAGGAGAGGACCGTCAGCCGGTGTTAAATTCAGACGAACAGACAGTGTATTATTTAAGTGAACAGTTTGGAAGCTTTAATGTATGTAGTTTCCCTTTATCAAATCCTAAAGATGTAAGTCAGGTATCATCGTTTGAGAAACACCCTGTTAGGTTCTTAACTATTTCGGATACAGATATGCTTTGCTATGGCTATAATGGAGAAATATATACACAAATACCCGGAGAAGAGCCTCAAAAAGTCAATGTTCAAATAAATCTAGACAACGGAGGTGATGAACTGGTTTATAAAAGCATGAGCAGTGGTGCCAACGAAATGGATTTATCACCCAATGGAAAGGAACTAGCTTTTATTGTCAGAGGTGAAGTTTTTGTAACATCAACCGAATATGGAACTACCAAACGAGTTACCAATACGCCAGAACAGGAACGATCAGTAAGTTTTAGTCCGGATGGAAGATCTTTGGTATATGCATCTGAGCGAAATGGAAGTTGGAACTTATATCAATCAACTATTGAAAACGACGATGAGTTGTATTTTTCTAACTCAACCCTTATTAAGGAAGAGCCCATTTTAGAAGTTGATGAAGAAACATTTCAGCCACATTATTCACCAGATGGTAAAGAAGTAGCTTATCTTGAAAACAGAGTTACTTTAAAAGTAATTAATCTGGAAACAAAGGCGACTCGTACTATTTTGGGAAGTGATTACAATTATTCTTATTCTGATGGAGATCAATGGTATCAATGGTCGCCCGATGGAAAATGGTTTTTGGTGGACTATACTCCTTATCATTGGCAGGTTAATGAAATTGGATTAATTGCCTCAGATGGGTCAGGAGAGGTATTAAACCTTACCAACAGCGGTTATGGCGATCATCGTGCACAATGGATGATGAAAGGTAATGCTATGATTTGGTTTACCGACAAACATGGTATGCGTAATCATGGAAGCTGGGGTTCAACTGATGATGTTTATGCATTGTTTTTTAATCAAAAAAGCCTTGATAAGTTTAAGTTATCAAAAGAAGAGCTTGAAATAAAAGAAGTTGTGGAAAAAGAGAAAAAGAAAGAGGAGGATAAAGAAGTTAAGGATAAGAAAAGTAAAAAAGAAGATGAAGAAGAAGCCGATGAGTTAATCAATATTGAATTAAAGGGTTTTGAAGATCGTAAAGAACGATTAACTATTCATTCTTCATCGCTGGCAGGTGCTTTATTATCTCCCGAAGGAGACAAACTATATTATTTAAGCCGCTTTGAAAAAGGACACGATCTTTGGGTTCAGGATTTTAAGAAAAATGAAACTAAGAAAGTGGCCAATCTGGGAGGATACGGAGGCTACATGCAAGCCGATTCTTCCTTCTCAAATATATTTGTTCTTTCAGGAGGTAAAATTACGAAGATTAGCACATCAGATAATAGTACCAAGGTGGTAGCTTATAATGCTGAATTGTATTTAGATGGTTATGGCGAGCGTGCTGCCATGTTCGAACATGCATGGCGTCAGGTAATGCGGAAGTGGTATCGAAGAGATCTGCATAATGTAGATTGGGATTTTTACAAAGAAGAGTATGAGCGATTCTTACCACATATTAATAATAACTACGATTTCTCTGAGATGATGAGTGAGTTGTTAGGCGAGATGAATGGTTCGCATACAGGATGTAGATATAGTCATCAGTCAAAAGGCGGGGATCAAACAGCTCATTTAGGATTATTTTACGATAATAACTACAGCGGCGACGGATTAAAAATTGCAGAGATAATGGATAAGAGTCCGGTGCTTGATGATAATACTAAAATCAAAGCCGGAATTATTATTGAAAAAATCGATGGTACAGTTGTAAACAATGCCAATAAATACAAACTGATGAACCACAAGGCTGGTAAGCCAACATTATTAAGCTTGTATAATCCGGCAAATGGCAATCGTTGGGACGAAACAGTGAAGCCTATCACGCAAAGAAGTGAAAGTCAGCTTTTATACGAGCGATGGGTGAAAAACAGAAGAGATGAAACAGAACGTCTGTCGAACGGAACCATTGGCTATGTTCATGTTAAAGGAATGAATTCGGCAAGCTTCCGTGAGTTTTATTCTGAAGTATTAGGTCGTAACCATGAAAAGAAAGCACTTATTGTTGATACCCGCTTTAATGGAGGTGGTTGGCTGCACGATGATTTGGTTACTTTCTTAAGTGGTAAACGCTATGTGGATTACTATCCGGGTGGAAAGTACTTTGGTTCAGAACCCATTTCCAAATGGAATAAACCATCGTGTGTACTAATGAGCGAAGGCAACTATTCCGATGCTCATGCTTTTCCATTTGCTTATAATGCCTTGGAAATAGGTAAACTGATTGGTATGCCAGTACCGGGTACAATGACGGCTGTTTGGTGGGAGCGTATGCAAGATCCATCATTGGTATTTGGTATTCCTCAGGTGGGAGCGAAAGATATGAATGGACAATATCTTGAGAATTCACAATTGGAACCGGATATTAAAGTTCAAAACACCTATGAAGTAATGACTTCAGGCAGAGATCTGCAATTAGAAAAAGCAGTGGAAGAAATGATGAAAGAGACCAAAGAATAATAAATAATTGAGTGCGCATTCATTTGCGTGATTAATATATAATTGGGTAATATCGTAATTTATTGATGTTACCCAATTGTTATTTTTTAGAAGAAAATTCTCTTGGTATTTAATATTAAATTTACGTATCTTTGAACTCCGGAATGAAGAAAGAAACAAACAAATATTGGCTACGAAAACGCCATCAAAATAATCCGGAGGACCGCAGGCCCGCCAATTATCTTTCTTTCGTTAATGCCTGTGTTATTGACAATGAGCAATTTTTCATTTTTAGATATTTTTTAAGAGACCTGATTTTTTTATCAGGTCTTTTTTTTGTGAAATTCATTGTTCTCTTTCTTCCAAATTTTCATTATCGAACCAAAGAAATAAACCAAATATCAATCGTGCCTCTGCGTGCGATTAATCGCTAAAACAATTACAAATGAAGAACAAAAGTTTAGTATCCATCACCGATTTCTCAAAAGATGAAATCATGCGTATAGTGGAGTTGGCGGCAGAATTTGAAGCCAATCCAAATCAAAAGCTTCTGGATGGTAAAGTTGTGGCCAGTTTGTTTTTCGAGCCATCAACTCGTACACGTTTAAGTTTCGAGACAGCTATAACCCGTTTAGGAGGTGGAATTGTTGGCTTCTCCGATTCATCATCTTCCTCTACTACTAAGGGAGAAACGTTGAAAGATACTACTATAATGGTAAGTAATTATAGCGATTTAATTGTGATGCGCCATCCATTGGAAGGTGCCGCCCGATATGCTTCAGAACAAGCTAGTGTACCTATTATAAATGCTGGCGACGGAGCTAACCAACATCCAACCCAAACATTACTTGATTTGTATTCGATATACAAAACACAGGGAACATTAGATAATTTGAATATATTTTTAGTTGGTGATTTAAAATACGGTCGTACAGTACATTCATTGTTAATGGCCATGTCGCATTTTAACACAACCTTTAATTTTATTGCTCCCGATTCATTAAAAATGCCTGATGAATACAAGTTGTTTCTTGATTCGAAAGGAATTAAGTATTATGAGCACAGCGAGTTTACAGATATAATTTCGGCTGCCGATATTTTATATATGACACGTGTTCAGCGCGAAAGATTCTCTGATCCGATCGAATACGAAAAAGTGAAAAATGTATACGTATTGCGTAATTCAATGTTGAATAATACAAAAGATAACCTGCGCATTTTGCATCCGCTTCCACGGGTAAATGAAATTCATACCGATGTGGATGATAATCCAAAGGCCTATTACTTTCAGCAAGCTGAAAACGGAGTTTATGCCCGTATGGCAATTATTGCATCAATTTTAGGTTTAAAGTAATTATTTAACAACAGAAGAAAACTGAATTATCATGGTTATTAAAAAAGAACTAAGCGTAAGTGCGATAGAAAACGGAACTGTAATCGATCATATACCAGCTAATCATCTTTTTAAAGTAATTTCAATCCTGGGGTTAGATAAGATTGAGAGCATGATTACCTTTGGAACCAACTTTATAAGTAAAAAACAAGGTAAAAAGGCCATTATAAAAGTGGCTGACATGTTTTTTGAAGATGATGATATTAACAAAATATCGTTAATTGCACCAACTGCCAAGCTTAATATTATCAAAGATTATCAGGTTGTTGAAAAACGAAGTGTTGAAATTCCTGAGAATATTGTTGGAATAGCTAAATGTTTTAATCCAAAGTGTATAACCAATAACGAAACCATTACCACTAAATTTAAATTAGCCGGTAAAGATCCGTTGGCATTAAAATGTCATTATTGCGAAAAAATTACAACTGAAGATCACTTAGAAGTATTATAGAAATATCATTCCATATATGGAAACTCCTGCCGTTAAGCGGGAGTTTTTTGATTAAAAACGTATAAAATATCCAAGGTTTAAAGCACCTTTATAGCCAAATCCGATTTGACCGGTTAATCCATGTTTTTGTCCCCATTTGAAACCAATAAGGTTTAAGTGGTAAGTTAGTCCTTCCATTCCATAATTTGAATTGTAATATCCTTCTTGCTCAAAAAACTCAAACGCATATCCTACACTAAGTGAACTGCTCAGCTTTAATTTTGGATGATTCAAATACTGAAAATCGAATTCTGGAGCTAGTATAAAAGCTTGTTTGGTTACCCTGGTTTTAAAGGCAGGGTCGTCCATTGTTTCTAAGGTGTAATAGCTTGATATTCCATCTTTAGAAGCTCGGTCGTACATGATATTAACTCCAGCTTTAAACCAACTGTTAAAATGATAAAGATAATTAAGGTTAAAAGCGCCAAGTACATGATAATTATCCTCGTAGGCTTCTGTTCCTTCGAATATTTTTTCAAACCGGTAAATAGATAACGGAGAATAGCTTACTGATAGTTCTTGTTTTTGAGCTTTTACGCCCAAAATACTAAGGCATAGAAATGCCACAATAAAGATGTGCTTCATAAGTGTCAGGTTAAAAATCAATCTTATGACAAATAAACAATGTTTCACACGTATTTAAAAATGGGAAGATGCTTTTTTGCTTACCTTTCTGTATTATTTTTGTATTTCATAAAACAGTTTAAAATGGCAAAACAGGACTGGAAACCCGGTAATATGATTTATCCACTACCTGCTGTAATGGTATCTGTAGGCGATAAACCAGAAAATTTTAATATTATCACAATTGCCTGGACGGGTACAATTTGTTCAGATCCTCCTATGTGTTATATTTCAGTTAGAAAAGGACGCCATTCATATCAGATATTAAAAGAAACAGGCGAGTTTGTAATCAATTTAACCACCAAAGAAACAGCCTATGCTACTGATTGGTGTGGAGTGCGATCAGGGAGGCAATTCAATAAATTTGAAGAAATGCATCTTACACCCGGAGCGGCACTGAATGTAAAAGCTCCAATTATAGAAGAATCTCCTGTGAATATTGAATGCAAAGTAACCGAGGTTAAAGAATTAGGTACGCACGACATGTTTATTGCTGAAGTAGTTAATGTAAAGGCTGATGAGCGCTATATTGATGAAAAAACCGGAGCTTTTCATTTAAATAAAGCCAATCCAATTACTTATTCACATGGACATTACTACGAAGTTGGAAAGCAGATAGGTAAATTTGGTTTTGCAGTTGAAAAGAAAAAAAAGAAGAAGAAAAGAAAGCCTACTAAAAAGTAAATAGTATTAGGGGCGTATGTGATTATTTGATAAGTGAGTGTTATTTTGAACCTTACGACAGACTAAATGTTAATATGTTTAGATCGTAAGCTTTTAACGAAACACCGACCCAAACATGATTAAAAAAAGTATTCTTCGTCGACTGCATTTCTGCATGCTGGCATTTGGTATTCTAATGGGATTTGTTTTCCCAATCTATGCTAATTTCTTTGTGCATTGGAAAGAGGGAATGTTTATCTGGTTTCTGGCAGGTAGCATATGTGCAGGTATCATCGTTGGATTAGTTAGTTATGGATTTGTACGATTGCTACTCATTAAAAAATTGAAAAAGATAGCAGAAGTAGCCAATAGCCTCAGTAAAAAAAATATACCGGAGTTAATATCCATAGAAAGTAATGACGCTGTAGGCGTAATTATTAAGGGTATAAATTCTAGTATTGAAAGTATTAAAAATTTGCTTGAAGAAATATTAAAAATCACAGACTATTCAGGATCTATTTTAAATAATTTTGAAAATGCTAATAATGGTGTAACAACGCTGGAAGACTTACATAAATCGCTTTATTACGTTAAGGAAATAGGAGAGAGGCTTGGTAAAAGTTCAGGTGAATCAGAGGAGGTAGTTCATACGGCTTTACGCTCTATGGGGGTTGTTGAGAGTAATTTTAAGTTGACCAAAGATAAAATTATCAGCTATAAACAAGTTATTGAAGAGATGGTGCATCATTCCGATGAGATAGAAAGATCATTGGAGCAGATTGATAATATTGCTTCCCAAACAAATATAATATCATTAAATGCTTCCATTGAGGCTAGTAAAGCTGGTGAGGCAGGGAAAGGTTTTGGGGTGGTTGCCGGTGAAGTTCGAAAATTGGCTGATATGACGGTTGATTCATCCGCAAATGTATCGTTAAAAGCGAATGAAATTCGTAAGAATCTAAACTCTATGATTGAGATTATTAGTGATATCATTTCCAAAGTAGAACAAAATAATGAGGATGTAGATGTGTTAAGTAAAGATCTTCAAATATTGGGTAAAAATGTAGGTTTTACCAATAGTAAAAGCTATGACTTACACGATTCAACCGAGTCATTACATAACAACTTTGAAAAAGTAAATGAATCATTTAAATTAATGAAAGAACAGCTGAATATAATGAACAGTAAAATAAAAGAGTACCAGTTTTAATTAAATTAAAAAAGTTTTCCTTGCTGGGGCTGGTCCAATACTTCTTCAACCAAATCTTCATCACCCATATACCATAAATAACCTTTCACATTTTTATATCCCATCTGGCTAAGTAGTTTTTTATAACGGTTAACCTGAGAACGGTATTTTTCATTGTGTTTTTCACCAAACTTATAATCAATAACAATTGCTTCTTTATTTTTTATAACAACACGGTCGGGACGATAAAGTCCGTTAGGAGTTAAAATACTTCCTTCATTTATTATAGAATATTCAGGATTAAACCACTCTTTTACTAATGGTTGATTGATTTTTTGATTGATAAAATTTAAAACCTTTTCTTTCTCATTGGTTTTTAGCTGCCCATTCAAAATTAGTTGAGTTACGGCTTTGATAGTATCTTTTGATGTTTCAATTAACTCAAATAATTGGTGCATTAGTTTTCCTTTTTTCAGGTTGGCTAATCCATCTGGAGAATTTAAAACCATACTTTCAGGGTGAACTTTAATTCTATCTCCCAAAGCATAAGTTCGTACAATAAAATTCTCATTTGTAACCTCTTCTTCTTTTACTTTTGAACCGGAAGGAATCGTTCCAAACTCAAAAATCATATCTTCAACGTTCCAGGCTTCGCATAATTCATCTTTTAATGAATCGTTGTCGATATTAATCATATTAAGCTGATTAGCTATGCGATGAAGTACGTTGGAAACATTTTTAATTCCACCTGTTTTGGGCGGCTGCTCTCCTAAGACAACTAAACTTTCTTTTGCGCGTGTAAAAGCAACGTATAAGAGGTTTAAATTGTCAACAAACTGATGAAGCCGTTCATCTAAATACTCATCAACAAAGCTGGATTGCAGCAACTGTTGATTATATGAAACCGGCACCAGATCAATCTGATTAAACGGCTCACTCTGGGGTTTACACCAAATTAAACTTCCAAATCCTTTATCGTCAATTGGCCAGTTACAGTAGGGTATTACAACGGCTTTAAATTCTAGCCCTTTTGATTTATGTATAGTCATTACATTGATAGCATTTTGACCTTCAGGAACGGATATTGCCGTATTCTGACCTTTGTCGTCCCACCAGGTAATAAAATCGTGTGCATTAACAGAGTAATTAGTCACATAATCGCGAACGGCATCCAAAAGGCCCTGAATAAAAATAAACTGATGTTCGTAAATGTTTTTAGGCAATTGGCGTATTAATGTTTCTGCCATTTCAAATAAGGGCTGGCCCTTTAGTTCTAATAGCTTATTCCTTAAGTTTTCAGTAATCCCTTTATCTTGAGTAATTAATGTTGAACCATCGCATTTTTCAATTGCGTCAAGCGAATCTGAGTCAAAGAATTGATCGTATAAGTCAACATAGGCCTCATAAACGGCATTCTCAGGATCTTGTATGTATTTTATTTGCTGTATAACCAGATTTACTGCTGGTGAGCTTCCTAATAATAAGGTTTCGTTAGATATAACCGGATGCTTACGGTTGGATGGTGAATCGAGTCCTGAAAGAAGCGCTTCTGTAATTTGTTGACCTTCTTTTTTACGTCGTACAAGAATACAAATGTCTTTATATTCATAGCCGGCATCCAATAGGTTTTCAATTTCTACCACAGATTGTTGCGTAGCATTTTTCATATAATCAGCCTTCTTGCTTCCTTCAGGGAAGGCCATTTTGATATAACCGCCAGTGCCAATCGATTTGCTAGAAGTCTTTTGCACTGTATCATCATAAGCCTTGGTAATCTTCGTTTTTAAATCATCAGGCATTAAATGTTGAGGGTTGGCTTCTTCAGAAGATTTAACAAACTCGTATTGTAGCATACGTGCCGCTTCTTTAAATATAATATTATTGAAGTTGATAATATGCTCGAAACTTCGCCAGTTGGTTTCTAATATTTGAGGATTGGTGCCAAAATCTTTAAAGTCTTCTTCTACCTTGTCACTTAATAATTTCCAATCAGAATT
Organism: Carboxylicivirga linearis; assembly: GCF_018271995.1. Lineage (GTDB taxonomy): Bacteria > Bacteroidota > Bacteroidia > Bacteroidales > Marinilabiliaceae > Carboxylicivirga > Carboxylicivirga linearis. The sequence continues at coordinate 342,817 of NZ_JAGUCO010000002.1, read as the reverse complement.
ACGCCAACGATAAATGGACTGCTTTACATCTCCCACAATCATTGCCATTTTATCTTCGGCAACACTGTTTAATAGTAAGGGTTTAAAGTTATTCCATTGTAATCTGGAAGTATCCTGAAACTCATCAATCATATAATTTTGATATCGGGTTCCGGTTTTTTCATAAATAAAAGGTGTATTGTTCTGGTCGATGATTTGATGTAATAAACGATTGGCATCGGCCAAAAGAAAAAGATTTTCATTTCGGGCAATATCCTGAACTTTAAGGGCTATGTCGGTGGCAATACCAAGCGCATTAAGATTGGCAGAGATGGTTTTAGCTGTATAGTAATTGGTTTTTTCTTTAATAAATCGTTCTGAGATATCGAATAGAACCTTATTCAATCCACCGTTAAAACAGTCTGTAATGATGTTGTTATCTGATTCATTGTTTTTCTTGTTATGGCATTCTTCAGGTGAATCAATTAGAGGTATTAATTTTTGAATGGTAAGTAAATCATCCTTTTTTTGAAGTGAGCTTAGTTTTTCAAGGTTTTTTAAAGGAGATCGGGATTTTAAGTGTAGCATGTCGTAACTCACACCATGTTTCTTCATGAGATCTATTCCTTCAACAGCTTTTTCTTTGATGAAAATTTCAAAGTCTTTGATGATCTTTCTTAACTGTTTGTTATAGGCGTGTAATAACTGTTTATTTTGAAGTTTTTCAAGAGTATCGGCATCCAGACTCTGAAATTCTTCTTTAAATACTTCCTGACCTAAAGTCTTTAATTCATTGGCAATATTCCAATCTTTCCCGTCTTCAATCTTTGAAAGGGTGTGATTAATCAGCCAATCGCGCAACTCTTCTTTACCTTTTAATTCTAATTCTCGCAATAACTCATCAACAGCTTGCGATAAAACCCTGTCCGTATCCAGTTCAACCTTAAATCCTGCAGGTAAGTTGGCTTCGTATGCAAAAGAACGCATTACTTTTTGAAAGAAACTATCAATGGTATTGACTGAGAATTTCGAAAAATCATTTAAGATATTAATCAAAAGTTGTCGGGCAATATTTCTTATTTGTTTTGCTGATTTTTGATGAATCGTCATCAGATCAGTAAGGTAATCGGCATCCTCCTTAGTTGAAAGAGCATAAAGATTCTCAAGTATCCTGTTTTTCATCTCTGACGTGGCCTTATTGGTAAACGTAACCGCCAGAATACTTTTGTAATTTTGAGGATCTTGGAATAAAAGCTTAATGAATTCTCCGGATAGAGTGTAGGTTTTTCCAGAACCAGCAGAAGCTCTGTATATTTTAAGTTGCGACATGAATAATCATTTCTTCAAAAATAGCCAATACATCGAGTGTATCAAATAAAAAATAGCCACTTAACTCAGTGGCTATTGTAATTGAAGTAGTTATAAAATCTAGTTGTAAATTTCGCTTTCCCCCATAAACCCTTCCGAAATTACAGTCATTTTTATGTTTTGCCTGTTAACAATACTAGCTTCTAAAAGAATTGCTGGCACTAATCTTTTTCCGTTATTAACGGTGATATTCATATTTGAAGGAGCTTCACCATCAGCTATTTTTATAGCTGCATCAGCCGCTGCAAAAGCAAGGGCTTCTATTGGTTTGTAGATGGTGATAGTTTGGTCTCCGGCTACAATATTACGTACAGCCTGAATATTAGCATCTTGTCCTGCAATCAGAACATTGCCATTTTTTTTAATGTCTTTCAAAGCTATGATAGCGCCGGAAGCTAAGGCGTCGTTACCACATATTATGGCATCTACATCCTGCGTATTTTTAAGATAATTTGTCATTATACGATAAGCTTCATCGGGTAACCAAAAGTTAGAAAACTCATCAACAACCACCTCAATATCACCTTTATCAATTAAGGGTTGAAGTATGTTCATCCAACCAAGACGTAATAAATAGGCGTTGTAATCACTTTTAGGGCCACTTATTAAAGCATATTTTCCAACAGGAGATATTTTGGTAAGGTAGTTAGCTTGTAATTCACCAATGTTAATATTATCAGTAGAAATATAATAATCCAGATTACAGTCCTTAATCAAACGGTCATATGAGATAACCGGAACATAGTTGCGATGAGCCAGCTTAACAATTTCTCCAGCTTCAAGCAAGTCCACGGGAACAACAACCAGAACATCAACATCTTGATCAATCAGACTTTGAGCTTGTAGGATTTGTTTCTGAGGGTCGGTATTTGCAACTTCAACAACAGCAATACCACCCAATTCTTCTACTTTTTGAACAAATAGCTCTTTATCTTTTTTCCATCTTTCGTTATTGAGATCATCCATCAAAAAACCAATTTTTGGCTTTTGATTACAACCGGTAATGAGTATTACCATCACTAACCACCCTAGTATTATGCCAATCCGTTTCATGTGATAATTATTTAGGTACGTAAATTTGTATTTAATTTACAAAATCTATTTGTTAAAGTAAAGAGGTTTACTATTTGGGCAGATGATTATTAGTAGATTATACATTGTTGTTCTTTAAACAGAAGATTGTATATCTAAAAAGATAAAGCCTTACAAAAGACTATTATACTTGATTAAACTGTTATATGAAGATATCTTGACCTTTAATTTGAAAGAATAGTAGATGGAATTGCAAGTAAATTATAAGGATCTTGGTAAATATTAACTTCGATTTAATAGAAAAAACACCAGCTTGTTTTTGAATTGATGATTATCTAATTATATTTGTGTCGTATTCTAAAACAAGCGACCAAAATAATGATGATTTATAATCTTACAAATACTACTACTACAACCACAACCCCTTGGGGGGTATAGTTGTTCTTATCATCAGGTCAGTTTATTATTCTTTTTTTTGTAATCACTTTTTATATTAAAATATGAAAGTACTTAAGTTCGGTGGTACCTCAATGGGCTCTTCTGTAGCCATGCTTAGCGTAAAACGCATTGTTGAAAAAATTAAAGGACAAAAGGTTGTTGTTGTTTCAGCAGTTGGTGGCGTTACAGATGAACTGATTAATGCATCTAAAAAAGCCGTGAAAGGTGAATCATATATTGATGTGTTAAACTATTTGAAAGAAAAGCATAACCAAATTGTTTCCGAATTATTTACACCTTCTGTTGAAGTAAAACTTCAGGAACAGCTTGAAGTTATTTGGAAAGAATTAGAACAGCTTTTAAAAGGCGTAAGCTTAACGGGCGAATTAAGTACAAAGAGTTATGATACCATCTCGGGATGTGGAGAAAGATTATCATCCTCAATTATATCCGCATTAATTAGCAATTCTAAGCTTTATGATAGTCGTGAGTTTATTAAGACTGAAAAGAATGGCAATGGTCATGTTGTTAAGATTAATCCGACCATGCAAGCTATTGGTGAGTTAAAGTTTAGCCTTCCCGAAGTTGCTGTTTTTCCGGGTTTTATTGCCAGTGATGATAACGATGAAAATACCACACTTGGAAGGGGAGGATCTGATTATTCGGCAGCATTATTAGCAGCTGGTTTGGATGCTGATAAATTAGAAATATGGACTGATGTGGATGGTTTCATGTCTGCAGACCCAAGAGTGATAAAACGAGCCTATTGTTTGGAGCATTTGAGTTATGCTGAAGCAATGGAATTATCGCACTTCGGAGCTAAAGTTATTTATCCTCCAACTATCATCCCAGCTTTACAAAAGCAGATTCCTATTTTAATAAAAAATACATTTAATCCTGAGGCTCCAGGAACCTTAATAGATAAAAATACCGACGTAGAAAGAAAAGTAAAAGGATTATCATCTATTAAAGATGTTAGCTTGCTTACTCTTCAGGGAAATGGTATGATTGGTGTCTCAGGTATTTCAATGCGTATGTTTAAAGCATTGGCTATTGAAAATGTAAATATCATTCTTATTTCTCAGGCATCAAGTGAAAGCAGTATTTCGGTAGTTATTAATTCTTCGGATGCTGAAGTTGCTAAAATGGCTTTGTTAAATGAGTTTGAGAAAGAAATTAGCAGAAAGCAGATTAATGGCGTTTTAGTTGATAGTAAAATGTCTGTTGTGGCTATTGTAGGAGAAGGAATGAAGCATACTTCCGGAGTCTCTGGTCAGTTATTCCATGATGTAGGTAAAAATGGTATTAATGTGTATGCTATTGCGCAGGGAGCATCAGAATTAAACATCTCATTTGTGGTTCACGAAGATGACCTAAGAAAGACTTTGAATGTGGTTCATGAAGCCTTTTTCTTAAGTCAGTATCAAGCAATTCACCTGTACTTAGCAGGAGTTGGAACTGTAGGAAAGAGCTTATTAACTAAAATTCAACGACAGGCAGAGCGTCTATTAAAAGTGGAGCGTTTGAGTATACGTGTTGCCGGAATTGCCAATTCGCGACAAATGTTGTTTAAAGACAGAGGGTTGGATATAGATACTGCTTTAGATAAGCTCAAGGAAGCCAGTCCGGGTAATATTGGTCAGTTTGTGGATCAAATTATTGAAAATAACATGTCAAACAGCGTTTTTGTCGACTGTTCGGCAAGTCCTGTTGTGGCAGAGCAATATTTAAAGTTATTACAAAACAACGTTTCTGTTGTTACAGCAAATAAAATTGCAAGTTCATCGGATTATGAAACCTATAAAAAGTTAAAAACAACAGCGGTTCAAAAAGGAGTGAAGTACCTGTTTGAAACCAATGTTGGTGCTGGTCTTCCTATTATCAATACAATGAATAGTATGATTCAGAGTGGTGATAAGATATTACAATTAGAAGCTGTATTATCCGGAACCCTGAATTATATTGTAAATAATGTTTCTGCTGAAAGAAAATTATCAGAAGTAGTGCAGGAAGCCAAAGATAAAGGGTACTCAGAACCTGATCCGCGAATTGATTTGATTGGTAAGGATGTTCTTCGTAAACTGTTGATATTAGCACGTGAGTGCGAGTATCCTTTGGAGGAAAAACACGTGGATATAACACCTTTCTTACCAGAAGAATTTTTTACCGAAGAGTCGGTAGAGCAGTTTATGGCTCGCTTAAAGGATTATGATGAAGCTTTTGAACAAAAACGAAAAGAAGCAGAAGACAACGGTAAAATACTTCGTTATGCAGCTTCGTTAAAACAAGGAAAAGCCAAAGTCGGATTTATTGAAGTGGATGAAAATCATCCTTTTTACAGATTAGAAGACAGTAACAACAAAATTATGCTTCGTACCGATTATTACTACGATCATCCTATGGAGATTAAAGGTTATGGAGCTGGTGCGGATGTTACAGCAGCAGGAGTTTTCGCTGATATTATTAAAGTGGTAAACCTTTAATATTAATTGAGGTTTTTATAAAGGAAAGAATAGTTTGATGATAAAATCATATGCTATTATTTGTTGAAATTAGAAAAACATTAATCTATGAAATATCTAGTAATATTAGCTGATGGATTTGCAGATCATCCGATTGAGCGTTTAGGAGGTAAAACTCCTATGATGGCAGCTAAAACACCACATATCGATCAATTGTGCTGTATTTCAAAATCCGGAATGCTTAAAACAGTGCCTGACTCACTTCATCCAGGATCGGAGGTGGCCAATATGACCATTATGGGATACGATGCGGCAACTTACTATCAGGGTAGAGGAGTTTTGGAAGCAGCAGCATTAGGTATTGACTTTAGCGAAGATGATTTGGTATTTCGCTGTAACCTTGTTAGTGAGGAAGATGGAATTCTATTGAATCATTCGGCAGGTCATATTTCAACTGAGGAGGCTAAAGAATTGATTGATGAATTAAATGATAAGTTGGGTGATGACAGAGTTCAGTTTTATTCTGGTGTAAGTTATCGTCATGTCCTGATAGTAAAAGGAGGGCAAAATGGAATACAGTGTACTCCTCCTCACGATCATCCCGGTGAGAAAGTGGAAGATTACCTGCCTACTCCGGCTTCCGGACACGAAACAGCAGAATTACTTCGCGATTTGATGATGAAGTCTAAGAGTGTATTGGATAATCATCCTGTTAACACCAAAAGAAAAGAAAAAGGGAAAGCCGTAGCCAATATGATTTGGCCATGGTCAGCTGGTTTTAAGCCAAGCATGCCAACATTAAAAGAATTGTATGGTCTGCAAAGTGGAGTTGTAATCTCTGCCGTTGATCTGATTCACGGCTTAGGAAAATTAGGTGGATTACAATCGGTATTTGTTGAGGGAGCCACAGGCTTGTTTGATACTAATTATAGTGGAAAGGCAGAAGCTGCGCTTAAAGCTCTAGAAGAAAACGAATATGTTTATTTGCATATTGAGGCTCCGGATGAAGCTGGTCATGAAGGTGATGTGGATTTGAAGATAAAAACGCTTGAAGATATTGATCAGTTGGTTGTGAAACCAGTATTGGAATATTTAGCGAAGCACAAAGATGATTTAAGCATTGCCATGTTACCCGATCATCCAACTCCTTGTGAGATAAGAACACATACCCGCGATTTTGTGCCTTTTATGATTTATCGTCCGGGAGTAGAGCCTGATTTAGTTCAGGAATATGACGAAGAATCGGCTAAAAAAGGAGGCTTTAGGTCGCTTGATCAAACCGAATTCATGAAAGTATTTTTGTCGGGTAGCAAATAGTATAAACGCTGAAAAGTAACAAACATGCAATTTTATAGTACCAATAACGCATCGCATAAAAGTGATTTAAAAAGTGCTGTTATAAATGGAATGGCACCTGATAAGGGATTGTATATGCCTGAAGAAATTTCGGTTTTACCTGAAAGTTTCTGGCAGGAGTTACCAGATATGGATTTGGGTGAAATAGGTTATCATGTTCTTAAACCTTATTTCTGTCCGACTATACCTGAAGAAGAATTCAAGAAATTAACCAAGGATGCATTCAATTTTCCTATTCCATTGGAGAAGGTGAGTGAAAATATATCAACTCTGGAGCTTTTTCATGGTCCTACTTTAGCGTTTAAAGATATTGGTGCTCGTTTTTTAGCCCGGGTAATGGCACAATTTACCCATGATCTGGATCAGAATATTAATGTGCTTGTAGCAACATCTGGAGATACAGGTAGTGCTGTTGCCAATGGCTTTTTAGGAGTTGAAGGGGTTGATGTTTATGTTTTATATCCGAAAGGATTGGTTTCTGATGTTCAGGAAAAGCAATTTACCACCTTAGGACAAAATGTTACAGCCATTGAAATTGATGGTACCTTTGACGATTGTCAGCGCTTGGTAAAGAGTGCTTTTATGGATGATGAGTTGCAAAAGAAATTGGTACTTACTTCGGCTAACTCCATTAATCTGGCGCGTTTTTTACCTCAGATGGTGTATTATTTTTATGCTTATGCTCAAGCTATCAAGCAAGGTAAAACAGATATTGTTGTCTCTGTACCAAGTGGTAACTTTGGTAACCTAACTGCCGGATTAATAGCCTATAGAATGGGCTTACCTGTGAAGCATTTTATTGCCGCTACTAATATTAATGACATTGTTCCTAAATATCTTGATTCAGGTATTTATTCACCGGCAAAAAGTATATCTACACCTGCTAATGCCATGGATGTAGGAGACCCGAGTAATTTTGTGAGGGTGCAGGAATTATTTAACAAGAGTTGGGATGGTATTAAAAAGACTATTACTGGCTTTGTCTGCAAGAATGAAGAGATCTTTGAAATGATAGACAAGGTCTTCAAAGAAGAGGGTTACATACTCGATCCACACGGGGCTATTGGATATAAATCATTAAATGAATTATTAAAAGATGATGAGTTTGGTATATTTCTTGCGACAGCTCATCCAGCTAAGTTTCCCGAAACGGTAGAGGAAATAATAAAGCAAAAAGTTGAACAACCCGATCGGTTAAAAGCTTTTTTAGCAGGAACGAAGAATGTTGAAGAATTATCAGAAGAGTTTGAGGCGTTTAAAAAGTACCTGCTGAAGACATGTAAATAATCAACTTAAAAGAAAATGTGTCATAAATAATAGGGTTTTTCAAAAAAAAACTATTTTTACGACCGTTGAAATGAATCAAATCTATTAAATAAAGATTAAAAGTTTATTATTATGAGGTATTTAGCAACTTTATCCTTTTTGATGTTGATGTTTGTTGGAGCGATTGCTCAGGACAAAAGTGCTGCTGAGCTGAAAAATGAAGGAAATGATGCTCTTAAAGCAAAAGATTATAAAACAGCATTAAGCTTGTACGAACAAGCTATCGCATCATGGGAAGAAGAAGAAATGGACGCTGCCATGGTGTACAATACAGCTACATGTGCACGTAAAATTAAAGATTACGATAAGGCAGTAAAGTATTTTACTCAATCAGTTGAGTTGGATTACAAAGCTGATATATCAACGTATTACATAGCCTCTTCTTTAGATAAGCAAGATAAAGAAGATGAAATGGTTGAAGTGCTTGTTGATGGTATTGAAAAATACAGTACCAGTAAGTATGTAGGACATATGAAAAAAATGTTAGCTACTTACTATGTTAAACAAAGTAATGCTTTGTATACCGAAGGTCAAACTATTTTGAATACCCGCACTGCTGATAACAACGATCAGTGGGATTCTATTAAAGAAAAAGCAAAAGTAGTGTTTGATAAAGCAGCTGATTTTGCAAACAAAGCGTTGGAAGTACAACCGACCAATGCGAATGCAAAAACAATTCTAGCAGGTATTGAAACTATGTTGGCTAGCTAAGATTAGTTTTTAAAATATTAAAAGGCGTCTGGATTTTTTCAGACGCCTTTTTTATGCACTTAAAATGCCCTGTTTCCTGTATATTTGCACTCTTGCTGTAAACAAAAAATAATAAGTTTGAAATTCGATTCATCCAAAATAGATTTGCCTATTGTAGAGGTTATTCCTGAGATAAAGGAACAACTGTTTACCAATAACCGTCTAATTATTCACGCGCCACCGGGAACTGGAAAAAGTACCATTATTCCGCTGGCTCTATTGGATGAGCCCTGGCTGGCTGAAAAAAAGATTATTGTTTTAGAACCTCGTAGGTTAGCTGCCAGAAGCATTGCAATTAGAATGGCTGATTTATTAGGCGAAAAGGTAGGCGATACAGTTGGTTATCGGATTCGTTTTGATAATGTTATCAGCGACAGAACTCGCATTGAAGTTGTTACGGAAGGTATTCTTACACGAATGCTTCAAAGCGATAATGCTTTGGAAAAGGTTGGGGCTGTAATTTTTGATGAGTTTCATGAACGCAATTTATTTGGTGATTTAGCCTTGGCACTTTCATTGGAGTCTCAGCTGGTTCTTCGTGATGATCTGCGAATAATTGTGATGTCGGCGACTTTGGATGTCAGTAGTCTTTCTCAATTATTAAATAGTAAGGTTGTCAAGAGTGAAGGGCGTCAATACCCTGTTGAAATTAAGTATACAGGCGATGCCGACATGTATATGATACCTGAACTGACTGCACGAATTGTATCGAAAGCCTTAAATGATGAGGACGGTGATATTTTGGTTTTTCTGCCAGGGGAAGGAGAAATCAGAAAATGTGAAGCAATCCTGAAAGGAAAGGTTGGAAATACGCAAATTCATCCTTTGTATGGACAATTGAATTCATCAAAGCAATATGCAGCCATCATGCCCGATAAACAAGGAAGAAGAAAAATTGTATTAGCTACATCCATTGCTGAAACCAGTTTAACCATAGAAGGTGTGAAGGTAGTTGTGGATTCAGGTTTTGGACGTACTATGCGCTTTGATAGTAGATCAGGCTTGTCGAGGTTGGAAACCATCGAAATTACAAAGGACTCAGCAGATCAACGGGCAGGTCGTGCTGGACGTTTAGGCCCCGGTGTATGCTATCGAATGTGGACCAATGCAGGTCATCATCAAAAAACAGAACATCAAACACCAGAGATTGAAGATGCTGATTTAGCCTCTTTAATGCTTGATATTACTAATTGGGGTGTAAAGGATATCGAAACATTACATTGGCTAACACTGCCGCCTAAAGGTCATGTACGTCAGGCAAAAAATGTACTTCATCAGATAGAAGCATTAGTAAACGGAAATATAACTGAACATGGTAAGCAACTAAATAAGATACCTTGTCATCCGCGAATAGCACATATGTTATTAAAAGCTGAAGAGGAGGGCTTGAGTTCGTTGGCGGTAGATGTTGCTGCCGTTTTGGAGGAACGTGATCCATTGGGCAAAGATGCTGGAATTGATATTAATTTACGAATTGAGGCATTGCGCAGGTATCGAAGTGGTAATTTGAAAAACAACAAATTAAAACGTATAGAAAGGGTTTCTCTTCAGTACAGAAAAATGTTGAATTGTGAAGTTGATAACAGTGATTTTGATCCATATGAAACAGGATTACTGTTGGCTTTTACTTATCCAGAGCGTATTGCTCATTGTAAACCAGGAAACAATGCTCAATTTAAATTAGCCAATGGAAGAATTGCAGCAGCAGGGCATCAGGATGATTTGGCGCATGAAGAATGGCTGGCTATTGCTAATTTGAATGCTACCGATGGTGTGGGGCGAATCTTTTTAGCCTCTCCTTTAAATCCCCGCGATTTGGTCTCAATGGTTAAAAATGTTGATAGGGTTAGTTGGAATACCAAAGATGGCGGTTTTAAGGCTGTTAGCGAATTAAGAATTGGTAGCATTGTATTGCAAAGCAGACCTTTGCCAGATTATGATGAAAGCGCTAAAACAGATGCTATTTGCGATGCTATTAAAAAGGAAGGTATCAGTTTGCTCAACTTTAATAAAGAAGTGGTTCAATGGCAAAACAGGGTGTTAAGCCTTCGTGCATGGAATAAAGAACAAAGTTGGCCGGATGTATCAAATGAAGAATTAATAGCAACGTGTGATGAGTGGTTGGCTCCATATCTTAGTAATGTTAAACGACCTGAAGATTTGAAGAAAATCAATTTAAAAGAAGTTCTTCAACACCATTTGACATATGACCTGCAACAACAATTAGATAAGTTGGCACCCGAGCGTATAGAAGTTCCCAGTGGATCAAAAATTAAGATACAATATTCAGATAATGGCGATAAACCGGTGTTAGCTGTTCGTCTTCAGGAAGTATTTGGTTTGATAACAACCCCTAGGGTTAACACTGGAAAAGTAAGTTTGTTAATGCATTTATTGTCACCAGGATTTAAACCGGTGCAGATAACCGGTGATTTAGAAAGCTTTTGGAATGATGCCTATTTTGAGGTGAGAAAAGAGCTCAGAGCCCGATATCCCAAACACGAATGGCCGGAAAATCCATTAGAAACTGCAGCAATTAGAGGAGTTAAACGACGCAATTAAAATTTATATTAAATCTTACACAGGCTCTTTTATCTATTTCTTGATTTTTGTAAATTGGGTGTGAATCAAAAAAATCAACCCACATGAAAATAATAACCTTACTTACCCTCTCTTTATTATTTATTTTACAATTATCATCTGCACAAATTGACTCCGTTCGCTTTACAAATGGTCAGCTCTTGGTTGGAGAAATTAAATCAATGGAGAAAGGTGTATTAGTTATAGAAACGGATTATAGCGATAGTGATTTTGAAGCAGAATGGAAAAAGGTAATCTGGATAAGGACGCAATCTAATTTTATGGTTGATTTGGAAGGAGGAGAGGAGTATTTTAGTAATATTTATTCCATTAACGATTCAATTTGTAAAGTTACAACACCAATGGGACTTGTTGAATTGATGGAGCCTTCAGATATTGTTTATTTAAAACCGTATGATGATAAATTCAAAGATCGCTTCAGTGCCTTTATAGATCTGTCATATGAAATGACAAAAGCAAAAAATTTAAAGCGTTTTACAACTAGAAGTGGATTGGGGTATCAGGCAGAAAAATGGAATTCAAACTTTACAATTAGTTCTCTGATGACAAGTCAGGATGATGCTGAAAATATACGTCGTACAGAAAGTGAACTAAATACCAGATATGTGATGAAGAACTGGTACTCTATTGTAACATTTAGCACTCTGTCCAACAGTGAACAACAGTTGAATCTTCGTTTTAATACACAATTAGGTATGGCGCGTTATCTGCACCGAACGAACAAAACATATTGGGGGATTGTATTAGGAGCTAACCGAAACGTTGAGAAATATTACGATTCTTCTTCTGACAGACAAACGTGGGAGGGATATTTTACAATGGAACTCAATTTATATGATGTAGAGGATTTTACGCTTTTATTTAGTTCGTCTATATATGGAGGTATTACAGAACAAGGACGTTGGCGTTCTGATACCAAGCTCGATATTAAATATGATCTTCCATTGGATTTCTATATCAAATTCGGGGCTACTTTAAATTATGATAATCATCCGATTGAGGGGGTTTCAACTACTGATTATATCATACAGACAGGTTTTGGTTGGGAGTGGTAGAATTAATGCAATTTACCTCTGTTATACGAAAAGTACACACCTGTGAAACTAAGTATCGAAAAAATTACAAAGGCAACCTTTGTCCCTTTTAAAAAAACATCGATATCAATATTTGTAATAGATTGCTTATTGAAAAATAAAGCAAATATAGCAGTTGCAATGGTCATACTTAATATCTGTCCCAAAACTCGCATGGTTGCTGAAATCCCACTAGCCAATCCAGCTTTGCTTTGCTCAACAGAACTCATAATGGTATTCATATTGGGAGATGAAAAAAGTGCGAAGCCAAAACCAATAAATGCCAGATTGCCTATAATAAAGAATACAGAACTTTGAGCGTTTAAAAGTATAAATAAACCTAGACCAATGCTACATATCAGCATTCCGGTTGAAGCCAAGAGTCTGGGTTCATATTTATCAGACAACTTGCCGGCAATTGGTGATAAAAAAGCCATTACCATTGGTTGTGCTATGAGAATACTTCCAGCAGTTCGTGGTGAAAAATCCAATACTTTTTGGAGGTATAGACTGATTAAAAAGACTATTGCAAATGTAGCGCTATAATTGATTAATGCTGCAAAATTAGAAAAGGCAAATAAACGATTTACCTTAAACTCCTTAACAGGAAAAAAGGCGACTGTTGATTTTCCTTGTTGCCAAATAAATAAAATTAGTAATAAAACTCCGCCTGTTAGAATTATTTGACCTAATAATGTTTTTACTACAGAAGAACCGTAAACCATTGAAGCCAAAGCAAGGGCATATATTAATGCACCTTTGTAATCCAATAAAGAAGTATCTGATTTAATTTTGTCGGTACCTAGGTAAATGATAGCTACAACCATCACTAATAACCCTAATAGAGAAGAAATGAAAAAAATAGCTTGCCATCCCAAGTAAAAAGTTATGAAACCACCCGCAGTAGGTCCTACAGCCAGTCCGATATAAACAGCAGATACGGTAAAGCCTAATACAGCTCCTCTTCTTTCCTTGGGAAATTCACGAACTAAAATAGCTGGTCCCGTTGCCATTAACATAGCAGCCCCTGTACCTTGCAGAAATCTCAAGGTAATTAGTAGGGTGCCACTTTTAGAGAAACTACACAGGAACGTGAAAAGAAGAAAAATAACAGTTCCTGCTTTAAACATCTTTTTATGACCTAAAAAATCAGCCCATCGTCCGGCTAATAAAAGAAATATGCCGGAAGAAAGAAGAAAAGATGTCATTATCCAACTAAGGCTTATGGCATTTAATTGAAGTTCCTTTTCAATAGCAGGCAAGGCCACATTTACTGAAGAAATTAAAAAAGGACCCATAAAAGAGGTTAAAGTAACTACCAGCAATACCGATTTTTGAGTTTTGGTTATTCCTTTCATCATTACCTGTCATTTACCCAAAGATATAAAAAGGAACAATTGATGTACTGTATTAACACAAAAGGTTCATTACTAATAAGCAATGAACCTTAAAATTAAATATATAATGGGTATTAGTTCGCTATTAACTTTCCTTTTATCTGATCTTCAAAGGCCGATAAAGCAGCTTTTGAACCTTCGCCCATGGCAATCACAATTTGTTTATAAGGTACCACCGAAACATCACCCGCAGCGTATATTCCGGGTTGTTTGGTACGACAACTTGCGTCAATTTCAATTTCGCCCATTCGATTGGTTTCTACCACATCGGTAAAAACACTACTATTGGCTTTTAATCCAATCTGAACAAAGACACCATCGGTACTAATAACCTCTTCTTTGTCAGTAGTTCTGTCTTTAAATTTCAGATCAGTTACTTTTTGTCCATCACCATCTATCCCCAGTGTTTGAGCGTTAGTAATAATGTTAACATTGGACATTGTTGCCAGTTTATCTTGCAAAATCTGATCTCCTTTAAGAGTATCCATAAATTCAAGAACCGTAACCTCAGAAGCTATGGAAGATAAATCAATGGCTGCTTCTAATCCGGAGTTTCCACCACCAATTACAACCACTTTTTTTCCTTTGTAAAAAGGGCCATCGCAATGAGTACAAAAAGCTACACCTGATCCAATGTATTCGTTTTCACCAGGTACACCTAATTTACGCCAACTGGCACCTGTTGCAATTATTAATGCAGGTGTTGAAATGGTCTCACCCAACGAAGATGTTAATTTTTTTATTCCGTTCTCCAACTCAAGTTTTTCAACCATTCGGTTCTCTAAAATATCAATTGGATACTCATTTAGATGTTCCATCAGATTGCCCGACAGTTTATTACCTGTTGTTTTAGGGACAGAAATCATATTTTCAATATCAACTGTTTCAGTAACTTGTCCGCCAATTTTTTCAGCAACAACTGCCACTTTAAATCCTTTTCGGGCTGAATAAATTGCTGCAGAAGCACCGGCTGGACCACCACCCACAACAACTACATCATATTCTTTATTAACCTTGACTGTAGGTTTGAATTCAGTTCCTAACTGATCTTCTATTTTAGAAATTAATTCAATTATAGATGACCGACCTACATGTAATTGCTTCCCATTAGCAAAAACAGTTGGAACAGCTTGTATGCCCAAATTATCCACTTCTTGCTGGTTAATTGAACCATCAATAATTTCATGAGAAATAAGAGGGTTATTGAAAGCCATGATATTTAAAGCTTGTACAACATCAGGACAATTGGTACAACTTAAAGATATATAACTTTTTAATTCAAGTTTTTGATCGATATTTTTAATTCGCTCAGATAAAACTTCATCCGGAAGATTCTTTCCAATACCATCCTGGTTGAGAATAGCCAGCAATAAAGTTGTGAATTCATGGCCAGTTGGTACTGCCCTGAATGTTACATTGGTTGTATTGTTATTTTTTAAAATAGTAAAAGATAATCCGGTTCCCGACTTTACGATTACTTCTACTTTGTCAGAACATGAAGCAACATCCTGTAATAATGAAACTAAATCGTTTTTACTTTTATGGTCATTGGCAACAGTAACAACAAATGAGTATGAATTTTGAAGGTTTGCAAATAAGGAGCGTACCTGATCTTTTAAAGCTTGTTCTAACATGTTCTTATATTTTTTAATGGTCCGGGGAAGAAAAGGCTTCATTCTATATAAGTAATTCAGAATGAAGCCTTGAAATTATGTATAGTAGGTTATTAAAATTAAATCTTACCTACAAGGTCGATGCTTGGCTCTAGAGTCTCAGCACCTTGTTCCCATTTTGCCGGGCAAACTTCTGATGGATGCTCTGCTACAAACTGAAGTGCTTTAAAGCGTCGTAACAACTCATCGGCGTTTCTACCAACATTACCTGCTACTACCTCATAAGCAACAATTTCGCCTTGAGGATTAACGATGAATGTACCGCGTTCAGCTAAACCAGCCTCTTCAATCATTACATCAAATCCACGTGAAAGAACACCTGTTGGATCAGCCAACATAGGGTACTTTATTTTTTTGATGGTATCTGAAGTGTCGTGCCAAGCCTTGTGAACAAAGTGAGTGTCAGTTGAAACAGAATATATTTCAGCACCTGTAGCTTTGAATTCATCATACTTATTTGCTAAATCTTCTAACTCCGTTGGACAAACAAAAGTAAAGTCGGCAGGGTAGAAGAAGAAGATTGACCATTTACCGGTTACATCCTCTTTTTTAACAGTTTTAAAGTCGTCGTTTACGTATGCTTGAACTTCAAAATCTACAATTTCTTTTCCTATTTGTGACATAATTAAAATGATTAAATATTAATACTATTTGTTTCGTTCTTTTTACATCATCAAAACTATTGCAAGTAGTAATATAAATCAAATAGATACTATTAATGTCGATATAGATACTATTTATATGTGGTGGTATGTTGTTGTATTTAAGCTAGTAATAATTGAGTGGCGAGTAGTGTGACCTTACACTTTTTTTGAAAAAAAGTATTAGAGTATACTTTCGATGGTGTATTGAATAAATTCCTATTTAAATATTAAAGTTTAGAATCGATATTTGAATTAAATACAAATCAAGAATTTTATTGACTTAATAAGGGAGCAGGAATGAATTGATGAAAATACAAAGAAGAAATAACTATAGTATGGCTGCCTTTAATTATTATAAGGATAAGGATCCATGGTTTTCTAATATTTTCTTTATCTCATTATGATGTTTTTGACAACTTCTGAGAGAAGAATTGACTCCGGAAAGCCACTTGATGGAAGCTTGCTGTGTTGAAAATACTTTTGATGTAATGGGGAGGTTACGATTAAATAAATCAAATAAAGTAGCAACTACAACTTCATTAGGTTTACTAGTTAATACAGCAACAAATCTCTTTCCTAATATCTTTGGCATCTCTTGAATTCTTTGACTATACTCATATATTTCTTGAGAGCCACCAATAATATTGGCATTTCTGAAATCCATAATTACAGAGAAATCGGAATGATAATTACTATCTTTAGAAGATTCTTTTTTAAGATTTAATATATCACTTACTTCAATATTACCTCTGTATAATTCAATAATCAATTTACAGTCGGGAAATAAAATGTGACTAGTCTCTGTATGCATAAGTTAGATTCTCTTTCGGATACAAAAGTACCTTTAATATCTTTAGAGTATGATAATCAGGGGTTAATATTTATTAAATAAGTTAATAAATACTAAATAGATAATGAGTTTTTATATTTACTTAGTGTTATTATCTGTGTTATACTATTGTATTTAAGTTAATTATGAGAATTAAAAATTAATAATAAATTCCACCAAATTTTTATCACCGTTTAAGCCTAGTTTCTTTCGCAAACGATAACGGTGATTTTCAACTCCTCGTACCGAAATGCCAAGTAATGGAGCAATATCTTTAGATGTTAAATTAATACGTAAATATGCACATAGTCTAAGATCGCTTGGGGTTAATTCAGGAAATTTAGATTTAAGTGTTTTAAGAAATTTTTCGTGTGCTTGCTCAAAATTAGCTTCAAAAAGATGCCAATCATCCTGACCAGAAATATTCTCATCTATTTTATTAATTAGGTCTGTATAGTATTTATCTGGATACCTGGTTCCAAGAGCCTCTTTCTGACGCTTTATTTTGTCTTTTAATGACATTAAAAATTCATTCTTCTTAATTATACCCATTGTTGAACCGGCCAATTGTTGACTTTTATGGGTAAGTTCTGCACTTAATTTTTCATTTCTAAGTTTTGTTACTTCTCTTTCCTTCTCTTCTCTTTTCCTTTTTTCTTTCAATTTAATTTTTCGAGTAGTTATCCTTCTTGATAAAGTTAGCAGAGCCGCGATAATTATAAAATAGAGCAGTATTGCCTTCCATGATTGGTACCATGGCTTGTTTATAATAATTTTAATCTGATGAATACCAGAGTATTTATTCCAATTATTGACTGCTCTAACCATAAAAGTATATTCTCCCGGCGGTATTCTGGTAATTTCAAAAATAGGTTTCTCACTAAGCGTTGACCATTCATTGGAAAGCCCTTGAATTTTATATTGAAAACTGGTTGGATCGCCGTTAATAATAGGAAATGAATACCGGAACATTAAATTATTCAGTCTGTTTGGGATTGAGTAGATATGCTCTGACGTATTCATAACCATACGTTCATCTTTCTCATCATTAAAATAGGCTTGGCGCAAAACTGGAGTATAATTACTCATCCTATCTCCTTCTGATTTGTTGAGCGGATTAAGTAATGCAAAACCATTTTCCATACAAACAATAATGTTCGAGTCGTTGATTTGTACTACATTTTCATGAGTTGGAATTAATTGGTTTTGAAAAACGGTATTCGGATATTGCTTCAACTTTATAATAGTATCGGGGCGGATATCAAAACAGGCCATGCCGCTTTTATTAATAAACCAATATTGGTGCTTGTTGGCGTATACGATTCTATGAGAGGATTTAAAATCTTCCAGATACCTGTTTAATTCACTATATGGTATAATCGTATCATTTAAATCATCATAGGTATACATCCTTACTCCAGAAGTAAGAACAATTCGTCCTTCAACTTTAAAGGCTTTAGGACTACTAATATTTTCTTCTGTCTGATCAATTTTGTCGTAATGCCTGCTAGACACGATGCTATCCAATTCTTCATTCAATCGTAGCTTATAAACACCCCTGTAAACATGACTTGCCCATAAGTTACCAAGGTGATCAAACTCAACATATCGAATAAGATTATTAAATCCTTTAATGGTATTTGAAAATTGCCACTTGCCATTTATCTTCTTATAAACAATTAAGTCATTGTAGGTACCTTGAATTAAAATATTGGGATTTAATGGATGCCGTGTAATTGAATAGGCTCCGGCAAAAGAAGATAAAGCTTCAACATCGTTTTGATCAATTATAAAGGTGCCAGAATTATGACCAACAAACAATCGATTATCCAACTCTTTGCAATCCCATATTTGGCCTTGTGTTTTGTCTAATAATTGAAACTGATTGCTTAAATCATTCCAGGGCATGGTATAAAGCCCTTGATTGGTGCCTATGTAGAGCAGGTTATTGTATAAAGCAGCACTGTAAACAGCTCCTAGTTCTTCAGACTGAAAAAACCGTTTTTTCCCGTCAATAGAAGAAGGAATAAATTCAATACCATTATCCAGGGCCAGCCATATATTTTTTAATTGATCCATGCCAATACCCAAAACAGTATTACTTTGAAGCTCATTTTCTTTATTGTAATGAAAAACGATATTTCCTTTTCTATCAAATGCTATAATTCCGTCTAAAATAGTTCCTATTATTACATGCCCTTCCGGTGTGATAATACCTTTGTTGATTTGATTTTTTATGAGGAAGGATTGAGCTTGAGTAAATGCAGTCTTTAACTCATTTGTTCTAATATTATAGGTGTAAAGGCCATTTGATTCTGTTCCAATAAAATAGGTGTCAGGTTCAGTTGCTTGAGCTAAGAAACGAATCAATTTATCTTTTAAAAAATCATTTTCGATAAAAGGTATCAGTTGTTTTTGATAGAGCTTATAAATACCCCTGTTGTATATAGTAACGTAAACCGAATTGTTGATTTGAGTAGCGAAATTCAAAAAGCCACCGGGTTGGATAATAGAAAAATCGTCATTTTCATAAATATATAATTTAGAAAATGAATGAAAAACGACTCTGTCATTGATGGTGAAAATATTCCAGAACTCTTCATTAGGTGTAAAATTCTTCTCTACCTTATTGGTTAATGATTGGTATTTAAGTTCATTATCGGGGGTATGCTTCCAATAACCTAATTCTCTATAACCACCTGTATATACTTTGTTGTTTGCATCTACTGAAACAGTCCTCAAAGTTGAACTGTTAGGCGTTGGAAACGATTTCCAGGTAACACCATCAAACTGCAATAATCCTGTATTATTACAAAAGTATGTGTGTCCCTCATTATCAAAATCAACAGACCAATTCTGACTTGAGGCATGATAATCTTTTTTAGAAAAGCTTCTAATTGTTTGAGCTTTAACCAATGAATTGTTCGCAATTATTATAACAAACAGCAAAGACATTACTCTTTGCAAGATTAAATATTCTCTAATCATATATAATTACCCTTGTGATTTTGTTAAGTCCAATCTTAAAAACTACACCAACGAAATTATATTAAAATTAAGAAATATTCACATAGCGAGGCTATTTTACCTCCAAATTGGCCTTTTATTAGCCGTAATTAAAGGTATTTTAACTCATTATTTCAAAATATTTTCTACAATTAACATTTGTAAATGTTAAAAATTAAAAATTGTAAATACCATATAGTCTGATAAATAAGTTAATAATATTAGGAAATATGAGGTAATTGTGATAATTAAAATTAGCACATTTTAACATTGAGAGTTTGTCGTGTAGCTGTTTATTTTACTTCACCATAAGTCCTCTCTAATTTTGACACAGCGAACTAATAAATCTAACATCATGAAAAAAACTCTTTTTGTTATTTCTCTCATGTTAGTTTCTACATTACTTTTTGCACAACAGCAACTAAAGGTTAAAGGTAAAGTAACAGGAACTGACAATTTGGGAATTCCAGGTGTTTCGATAGTTGTTAAAGGATCATCCTCTGGAACTATAACTGATCTGGATGGATTTTATACTATTGAAGCAAATTCTGATGATATTATTGTATTTAGCTTCATTGGTTTTGACACACAGGAAATACCTGTTGGAGGTAGAACCGAGATTGATGTATTATTACAAGAATCAAATCAGTTAGTTGATGAAGTAGTCGTTGTGGGGTATGGTACCCAACGAGTAAAAGATCTGACATCAGCAATCACCACTGTTAAATCAGAAGAATTAGTTAAAAGTCCGAATGGACAAACCATGCAGGCTTTACAAGGTAAAGTAGCCGGTATGCAAATTATCAATGCGGGTGCTCCCGGAACGGAGCCTACTGTGCGTATTAGAGGTATTGGATCCTATCCCGGAAGTAGTAACTCAACTCCTTTATATGTTGTTGATGGAATGTATTTCGATAACATCGACTTTTTAAATCCATCGGATATTGAAAGCTTATCTGTATTAAAGGATGCATCAGCTTCTGCGATTTATGGAGTAAGAGCTGCTAATGGTGTTGTTTTAATTACAACCAAAAAAGGATCGGTTAGCAAAAAAGCTACAGTAACCTATGAAGGTTATATTGGTATTCAGGTACCACAGAATGTTCTAAAAATGGCTAATGCCGAACAGTTTGTTGAGTATATTAATCAAACAGGATCGGCTGCCGATTTGCAATTTATAGATAATGCAATGCAACGATATGGTCGTAGCCGCATTAATCCAAATGTGCCGGATGTGAATACTGACTGGTATTCTGAAATAATGAAGAAAACGGCCAGGCAACAAAATCACTCCATTAGCATGACCGGAGGTTCGGAATCTACCACTTACTCAATGGGCGTTAGTTACTATGAACAACAGGGTTTGTTAGAAACTGCCAAGAATTCATATGAAAGACTAAATATCAGGGGTAACTTTGATCATGAAGTAAACAATTGGTTAAAGGCTGGGATGAACGTAAATGTGAGTAACGGAACCCGATTTATTGCCAGTGATGCCGCGTGGTTTAATGCTTACCATGCTGTTCCTATTCTACCTAAATACGATATGGAGAATTATGATGAGTTGGTAGCTGCCAATATTTCTAATGCAAGCATGTATGCAAGTGCTCAATTATTAGATTACCGGGGAGCTCAAAATCCATTTTTTGCTCTTGATTATGGTAATAACAGGCAGAATATTCGAAAGGTATTAACCGGCATGTATACCGATATTCAGTTAATTCCAAGTAAGTTGAATTTTAAAACAACTTATAGCATGTATATTATGGACTTAAAAAGTCGTAATGTGGGTTTACCTTATTATGCTACTAATGATACTAAGCGAGAATTATCAAGTATTAGCTCCTCTAAAACGTCTAATACTAATCAATTCTTAGATAATGTATTAACCTATAATGATAGTTTTGGCAGCCATAATCTAAGTGTTATGCTGGGTACTTCCTATCGCGATGAATGGTATGATTACTTGCAAGGATATGCTGAAGATATTCCAATAAATGAAAATTCATGGTACATTGGTCAGTCGCAATCCGAAACATCTAAAACGGTTAATGACAATGCCGAAAGAATTTATGGACTTTCGTATTTTGGCCGTATCTCATACAACTTTAACAGTAAGTACCTAGCTTATTTTACATTAAGAAGAGAAGGTACTTCAAAATATCAGGAAAAATGGGGAACATTCCCAGCTTTTGGATTAGGATGGGTATTATCTGAAGAATCTTTTATGGACGGAGCCAACTTTATTGACTACTTAAAACTAAGAGGTGGATGGGGCCGACTTGGTAACGATAAAATAGCACGTCAGGATGGAGCAAATACTACCAACCCGGTTTATCTGGCTATTGATGACACCCAAATAGATGCAACAACCACAACCAGTACATTTGGATACCTGGGCTGGGAAACAGTTACCGGAACTAACTTTGGTTTGAATGCAACTTTATTCGGCAATAAACTTGACATTGAAGCTGATTACTACGTTAGAGATACAGAAAATGCTGCTATTCCAGTCAGTTTAAAACTACAATCAGGTAGCGTACTAAAAAATGTAGGAGTAATACGTAATTCCGGTCTGGAAATGGCTGTTAACTGGAATGGTAGAATTACAGATGATTTACGATACAATGTAGGTTTTAATTTTGCTACACTCAAAAACGAAGTACGCGACCTGTATGGACAAGAATACTTGAATGGTGGTTCAGCCGAATTCCGTCAGCGTTCACAAGTAGGTGAACCATTATTATCTTTTTATGGATATGAAGTTGCCGGAGTATACCAGAACCAAAGCGACATAGATAATGATCCAGTGGCAACAGATAATGGCCTGATGCCAGGTGATTTGAAATTTGTAGATCAGGATGGAAACGACATTATTGATGATGATGACAAAGTTTTTTTAGGCTCTTATTTTCCAAACCTAACTTACGGTGGTGTATTAGGTGTCAGTTATAAAAACATCGACTTCTCAATGAATATAATGGGGCAAAGTGGAAACAAAATTCTGAACAGAAAGAGAGGAGAAATCATCTGGACTAACGATACCAACATAGATGCAGATCTTGCAAATAATCTATGGAATGGTGACGGAACATCAAATGAATATCCATCAGCTTCAGGACTAAGAAGAGGATGGAACCAAAATTTCAGCGATTATTTGGTTGAAGATGGTTCATTCTTCCGCATTCAAAATGTGCGATTGGCCTACCATCTGAAAGGTTCATCCTTATTTGGAACAGGTGTTCCTGATGCTATTGTATTTCTAACTGCTGAAAGGCCTTTAACTGTATTCAAATACAATGGATTTAATCCTGAGGTACCTAACGGAATTGATCGTCAATTTTATCCGGTACCATCGGTTTATACCATAGGGCTAAATCTTAAATTCTAAATTCTACGATGATGAAAGTAAATAAGATATATAAATTAATTACACCATTTATTATAGGTGGATTAATATTAACATCGCTTTACAGCTGTGAGGATAAATTGAATGAGCCATTTGAAGATGAAGCTTTCACCAGCGATGTTGATTATTCAATCGGTGATAATATGATTCTTCCGGTTTTAGGAGCTTATTACGGTTTGTATACTCGCTCGTGGGAAGAACCCATTACGCTAGGCATACGTGGCGATGATGTTAATGCAGCTGGTGACCAGGTACCCATGCATGAGCAGGATGAATTTAAATACATGGCCAGTCATTGGAATCCAAATTCAGTTTGGCAATTGCATTACAACGATATTATTAATGTATTCACTGCAATGGAAGAGATTGAAAAATATCGTCCTGCAGCTGAAAAAGATGCATTGGCCGATCAGTACATTGCCGAATGTAAAGTAATCAGAGGTTATTTATACTTGACAATAGCGCGGACTTTTGGAGGTTGCATCATTATTGATGAGTTGAGTAATATTCAAACAACACCAGTAAGTTCTTTGGATGAAGTGATGCAGTATATTGTTGATGAAATGGATGAAGCCATTCCATACTTACCTGAAATACACCCCAATAAGCGAAGTGATATAAAAGGTGGAATGACAGCTTATACTGCTTATGCTATTCAGGCTTTAGCTTATCAGGAAATGAAGGATTATCAGGGTGTAGCTAATGCTACTTCACAGATTATTAACTCAGGTGAGTTTGAATTAGCTGATGATTACTATCATTTATTTAAAACAGCCGGAAAGTTAAATGATGAAAACATTCTTGAGTTTCAATATTCCGACTTTAATCAAGGTGAAGGTGATCGTTTTTCTTTCTTATTTGCACCTTTCGGTATTGGTGGATGGACACCTGTTGTTACCGGAGCCAGCGCAGGTTGGGGGTTTTATGAGCCTACGTTGAAATATATAAGCTTTATGCTTGACAGAGGTGAAACAGTTCGATTGGAAACAAGTGTAGTGTTTACTCCGGATGGAATATCAGAATTACAAACAGAATATGGTGCGTTGCCGGAATGGATTTCAAATACCAATCGTGAAGGTGATATTTTTAATAATAACGCTCGATTAAACTTTGGTAGTGGCAAGCATATTCAGCCTTCAACTGAATTAATAGATGGTAGAACAGCACAGGGAAGTAACAAAAACTTTATTGTTATCAGGTATGCTGAAATGCTCTTGATGTATGCTGAAGCGTTGACCAGAGGAGCCAATTCATCTATTTCATTAACCGCTGATGCTGCCGTTAATCTGGTTCGTGATAGAGCTGGCCTGACTGATTTATCTGGTGTGACTACCGATGACGTATTGGATGAAAAATTTGCTGAGCTTGCAATGGAGTGGGGAATACGTTATTATGATATGATTCGAACCGAAAAGGTGGACGAATTAACACATGAAGGTAAAACATTTTCAATGGATAAAGCCTACTTACCATTCCCTGCCGATCAGGTGGCAGAATTACCACAATTGGGTAACGGAATCTAAAAAGAAACGATATGAAAACATATATTAAATTAATGATTCTTGCATTAACCCTTTTGGTTGTTAATGCTTGTAAAGACGGGTTCATTGATGATATATCAAAGGTGGATCCAGGAGACGATGAATCAGCTCCGGAAGTAACTGTTAATTTTCCTCCTGAAGGATATGAACTTCAAACCAATGCTGCAATAGCTAGTATTACCTTCGATTTTGAAGTAAGGGATGATATAGAAATTCAGTCAGTGGCACTGAAACTTAATGGAACAGAAATAGTAAGTTATTCCGATTTTAAAGATTATCGTGTTTTTACCGAAACGTTTGAATATAATGAAGTAACAACAGGCAATCATATTCTGTCTGTTGAGGCTATCGACCTGGAAGGTCAGACAACTACCGTGGATGTAAACTTTGCCAAATCACCACCTTATGTGCCTGAATATGAAGGAGAGGTTTTCTACATGCCTTTTAACAATGAGTTTAGAGAAATGAACACATTGGAATTAGCTACTTCTGTAGGTATGCCAGGTTATACTGATGGAATTCAGGGAGGAACTGCTTACCAGGGAGCTGCCGATTCATATTTAACTTTCCCTATATCGATATTAGGTGGTGCAACTGAACTAAGTGCGAGTTTCTGGATGAAAGTAGATAACTCTATGGATAGAGCCGGAATACTAGTGGTAACTCCACCATCTGATAATAATAATGACAGATCAAAAGGTTTCCGATTCTTCCGTGAGGCAAGTGGTGATATGCAGCGATTTAAATTAAATGCGGGTAATGGTACCTCCGACACTTGGTTTGATGGAGCTGACGCTGCCGATGTAGAACCAAATACTGGTGAATGGAATCACTTTGCATTCTCTATCTCAGGAACCGAAGGTGTTGTTTATATTAATGGAGAAGTAGTTAAGCAAGGTAGTTTTGATGGTATTGACTGGACGGATTGTGCTGAAATAGCTATTATGTCAGGTGCTCCGAATTGGACAGGGTGGAATCATTTATCTGATGCCAGTGCAATGGATGAACTACGCATATTTAATAAAGCATTAACGCAAGACGAAATCCACACCATTATGTTGAAGGAGCAAGCAACTTTCTACATGGATTTTGATGGTGATTACGAAGATATGATCTCAGGCGCTGAAGCAACCGTTGTGGGAGCCCCTTCATTTGATTATGGAACAGGCGTTAAGGGGGATGCATATGTAGGAGCAGCTGATTCTTATTTAACATTCTCAACAGATGATATTGATGTGCAGGATTCTGAGTTTAGTGCCAGTTTTTGGGTTAATATAAATGCAACGCCCGATAGAGCCGGTATCCTAACCATGGGACCAGAAGATGTTGATAATCCTGATGCACAAAACAACCGCACCAGTGGTTTCCGATTCTTCCGTGAGGCAAGTGGTGATATGCAACGATTTAAGCTTAATGCAGGTAATGGAACTGCCGATTCATGGTTTGATGGTGCTGCTGCAGCTGATGTTGATCCTACAACAGGTAATTGGGTGCATATGGCTTTTGCAATAAGTTCAACAGAAGCTCGTGTATATATTGATGGCGTAGAAGTTAAACAAGGCGACTTTACAGGCATTGATTGGACGGGGTGTGATATTCTTTCAATTATGTCTGGTGCACCACGCTTTAATGGTTGGGGACATAATTCTGATGAGAGTATGATGGATGAATTATATCTGTTTAATAAAGCTTTATCAGCCGAAGAGATTACAATATTACGCGCCGATGGCTTATAATATTTAAGATGAACATCAATAAATGACCCGTTATCATAGGGTAGCGGGTCATTTAAAATTGTACGCCCTTAAAACTTTCCTTAAAAACTGATCCATGAAATATTTGATTCTATCATTTATAATCATTGCTTTCTTTGCCTGTAAAGATTCTTCTGGTCCTGAGAGTCCAAAGGATAAACTTGCAATAAACTATGTTTATATTGGAGATACAGAACTTTCATCTTCAACAACAACTGAAAATTTACCAATTGATGAAGCCATTGATATACGCTTTAATAAGCCTGTTGATATAGCATCCGCCGAAGAAAGTATTTCCTTATGGGATGAAAACAATCAGGAGGTTATAGTCACTTATAGCTATTTCAATTCAAACCAGTTGATTAAACTCAATCACAATGAATTGAATCAGAACCATACTTATCAATTAATTATAAGTGATGGATTAATAGGTGCAGAGCAAGAGGAATTTGAAGAAGTTACCTACACTTTTACTACATTAACAAGCCCACTAGTATTAGAAACAATTTTAGTGAATGGTTCTGAAGTTAATCCATCTTCCAGAATAATGGATGTGGACAGGACTACCACCATGGAACTGCACTTCGATTCACCTGTTAGTGTCGACGACATTAATGATTATTCAACATTTAAAAGCAATGGTTCAAGCGTTGGTTATACTTTAACTCAATCCAGTGAAAATGTTATTTCATTTGAAGTTAACAATGAATTGGAAGGATATACAAAATACTCATTCAACATTTTATCTACGCTTGAAAACCGTATAGATCGTCCATTTGAAGGTTTAAACCTAGATTTTTATACAGCTATCGATCCTACATATAAATTTCCGGAAATTACCGATGAGGAGCTTTTAACAAAGGTACAGGAACAAACTTTTAAATACTTCTGGGATTTTGCACATCCAACATCAGGTCTGATAAGAGAACGAAATACCTCTAATGATAATGTAACAATTGGAGGATCAGGATTTGGTGTGATGTCAATTTTGGTAGGGATTGAACGAGGTTTTATAACGCGATCCGAAGGAGTGGAAAGACTTGGAAAGGTTGTGAATTTTCTATCAACGGCTGATCGTTGGCATGGTGTATGGCCTCATTGGATGAACGGAGTAACCGGAGAAACAAATCCATTTAGCTCTAATGATGACGGAGGGGATATAGTAGAAACAGCTTTTATGATTCAGGGATTATTAGCGGTTCGGAGATACCTGAACAGTAGTGATGCCGTTGAAAAAAGTATAATAGATAAAATTACCACTTTGTGGGAAGAAGTGGAGTGGGATTGGTACACTCAAGGTGAGAATTCTATCACCTGGCATTGGTCACCCAACTATGGCTTTGAAAAAAATATGAAAGTAAGAGGGTGGAATGAGGCCCTGATTGTATATGTTTTAGCAGCATCATCACCCACTCATACCATTACTAAAAATGTGTATGACGAGGGCTGGGCCCGAAATGGAAACATGATTAATGGCAATAGCTATTACAATGTTACTTTACCGTTAGGTAATGCTTATGGAGGTCCTTTATTTTTTGAACATTATTCATTTCTTTGTTTAGATCCAAGAAATCTATCGGATCAATACGCCAGTTACTGGGAGCAAGCGAAAGCACATACCTTAATAAACCGTGGTTATTGCATTGATAATCCGGGTAAATATGTGGGTTATAACGAAGAGTGTTGGGGATTAACAGCCAGTGATAATCACGAAGGTTATTCCGCTCATTCGCCAACCAACGACCTTGGAGTTATTACGCCAACAGCTGCTTTGTCTTCCTTCCCTTATACACCCGATGAGTCGATGGCGGCATTAAAGCACTTTTATTACATCCTCGGCGACAAATTGTGGGGTGAATACGGTTTTTATGATGCTTTTAATATTACCGAACAATGGACCGCCAGTTCTTTTCTGGCAATCGACCAGGGACCAATTATTGTAATGCTCGAAAACCACCGAACGGCTTTGCTATGGGATTTATTTATGCAGGATACAGAGGTGCAAGCCGGGTTGAATAAGTTGGGTTTTAGTTATTAAAACCTTAATCAGAAATCTTTAAATATAATCAAGATGAAAAGTCGTGCTTACTCAAAGATTCTATATATATCAATTTACTCATTACTGATATTAGTATTTATCAATTGCGGGAATTCCTCAAAAAAAGCAGATTCAGTAACTGAAGTAAATAATAAACAGTGGACCGATGAAGCCTTGTTAGATACGGTTCAGTATCAAACGTTTCAGTATTTCTGGAAAGGAGCAGAATCCAACTCAGGTATGGCAAGGGAGCGAATTCATATGGATGATGTGTACCCTCAAAACGATCAGGATGTGGTGACATTAGGAGGCTCTGGCTTTGGTGTGATGGCCATTTTAGTAGGAGTAGAGAGAGGTTTTATTACCCGACCTGAAGCCTTAAACAGATATCAGCAGATTGTTGCTTTTTTAGGTGATGCGGATCGCTTTCATGGGGCCTGGCCACATTGGCTAAATGGTAAAACCGGAAAAGTGGCTCCTTTTGGCAAGAAGGATAATGGTGGAGACCTGGTTGAAACTGCATTTATGATTCAAGGACTATTAACGGTTGCTGAATATTTTAAAGGAGGCAATGAGCAGGAACAACAATTAGTTGCCGATATCAATCAACTATGGGAAGAAGTAGAGTGGGATTGGTATACAAAAGGCGGAGAAAATGTTTTGTATTGGCATTGGTCGCCTACTTATGGTTGGGAAATGAACTTTCCAGTAGGAGGTTATAACGAGTGTTTGATCATGTATATTCTGGCAGCTTCTTCACCCACTCATCCCATTAATCCAGCAGTTTATCATCAGGGTTGGACAGTAAACGGAGCCATCACTAACGACACTGTTTACTACGAGTTACCAACTGTCTTAAATTATTACGAGCATAGCGATGATCCAATAGGTCCTTTGTTTTGGGCTCACTATTCGTATCTGGGATTAAATCCATACGGCTTAAAAGACAAATATGCTGATTACTGGACACTGGTATCAAATCATGCAAAGATTCATTATAAATACTGTCTTGATAATCCTAAAGGTTTTAAAGGTTACGGACCCGATCAATGGGGATTAACATCAAGTTATTCAATGAATGGTTATGCAGGGCATCATCCGGGTGAAGCTGATTTAGGTGTAATTTCACCAACAGCTGCTTTGAGTTCATTTCCTTATACCCCCATGGAGTCGATGCAGTTCCTTCGCTATCTGTATATCGAAGCTGATTCATTAGTTGGTAGCTATGGACCATACGATGCTTATAGTCAGTCAGCAGATTGGTACCTACCACGTTATTTAGCCATCGATCAAGGGCCCATTCCGGTTATGATTGAGAATTACAGAAGTGGTTTATTATGGAAATTATTTATGAGAAATAAAGATGTTCAGAGTGGTCTTAAAAAGCTGGATTTTACTATTGATTAAATAAATAACCGATCTTAAATCTTTAAGAATGAAATATTTATTTGTATTCATTTTTTCATTGATAAGTGTTTGTATATTAAAGTCACAGAATTCAGAAAGGGAATTTGATTGTGTGTTTTTTGATAACAGTCCACTGATAGGTGAATATTTCTTTTCTGAAGTTCAGTATTCGCAAAATAGCTACGTTAAAAACAGAAGAGGGAAATTATTAACCAGTGAAGATCATTTTTTCACTCCTCCAAATTCACTGGAGCTCGCTTATTATAATGGCAGTGGCGTATGGAAGGCTGGTATACTATTCGAAAACATCAGAGGTAATGACTTTTTTAAATCTTCTCGTTATGTATCATTCTGGATGAAAATGGGCGAGACGAGAAAAGACATTTTACCTAAAATAGCTCTTTGCATTCAGCAAACAGTTAAGAAGACGAAGAACTCAATACCTGATGAATATTCTGATGCTCTTCAAATAGCAACATACATCACAAATAAAGAAAAGAATGGATGGCAATTCGTAAAAATTCCACTGGAAGACTTTGGATTTAAAGGCAAGATTCCTAATAAAATAGTATTTTCAAATAGCAACGAGAATGGCGAAGGCAAAGTGTTTATTGATCAACTAGAATTACTTCCGGATGTAGCTGAAAGGATGCTTGGATTGCCATCAGACATTCATGTTAAAGGTTACGAGCAACATGTTGATGTTATTTGGGATTGGATTGACGATCCTGCTGTAAAGTATGTGAAAATCTATCGATCTGAGGATAATGAGAATTTTGAACCTGTTGGTACACAACGAACCTTTTATAAAAGGTATTCAGATTTTACCAATGATCCCGGTAAATCCTTTTATTATAAAATTAGTCTGGTTGATTATCAATATAACGAAAGTGAATTATCGAAATCAATAAAGGCAGATACACGAATGTTATCTGATGAAGAATTGTTGGATATGGTTCAGGAAGCTTCTTTTCGATATTATTGGGAAGCAGCAGAGCCCAATAGTGGTTTGGCATTGGAGAATATTCCTGGTCGAAAAAATATGATTGCAACAGGTGCATCGGGCTTCGGAATAATGGCCTTGATTGTAGGCGCTGAAAGAGGTTTTATAACCCGCACAGAAGCAGTTGACCGTATGCTAACAATTACTCGTTTTCTTAGTGAGTGCGATAAATTTCATGGAGCTGTTTCGCATTTTATTGATGGCCCCACAGGTAAAGTAGAACCCTTCTTTGGAGAGCGAGATAACGGAGGCGATTTGGTTGAAACATCTTTTCTGTTTCAGGGATTGTTGGCAGCCCGACAATATTTTACCAAAGACACTAATGATGAAACTGAAATACGAAGCAACATAACTTCATTATGGGAAGATGTAGAATGGGATTGGTATGATCGTGAAAAAGAAAATAAATACCTAACCTGGCATTGGTCGCCGGATAAAGGTTGGGTTATCAATCATAAACTAATTGGCTGGAATGAAACTATGATTACCTATCTTTTAGCTATTGCATCTCCCACTCATTCAGTTCCTGCAGATATGTACTATAATGGCTGGGCAAGTCAGGAAGAACTGGCAGTTACATACCGTAAGGCTTGGGGAAATACAGACGATGGTTCGTTCTATACCAATGGCAACTATTATCATGGAGTTAAACTACCTGTGGGTGTTGGCAATGGCGGTCCTTTATTCTTTATACATTATTCATTCATGGGATTCAACCCGCATTTATTTACCGATAAATACACAAATTATTTTGATAATAACCAACGCATTGCCTTAATCAACTGGCGATATTGCTCCGTGAACCCAAAGAATTATAGAGGAATGAATGATTCTTTCTGGGGTTTAACGGCCAGTGACGGACCTTGGGGATATAATGCCATTGAACCCAAAATAGAAAAAGATAATGGAACATTAGCTCCAACAGGTGCCTTGGCATCATTCCCATACACACCTGAACAATCAATGGAAGCCTTGAAGAATATGTACCGTAATCATGGTAAATATTTATGGGGAGAATACGGCTTTAAAGATGCAGTTAACCTTGAAGAAAATTGGTGTGCAGGTATTTATATGGGGTTGAATCAGGCACCAGTTACGGTGATGATCGAGAATTATCGTACAGGATTGATTTGGAATCTTTTTATGAAGAATAAAGAGATACAGGAGGCAATTAGTAAAATACACAAACTGTAATAACATGATTAGTGCAATTAAAATATTATCATTTACCGCCTTAATGTACTGTTTGATATCTTGTAGTCAAGGTAAAAGACAGGAGGCAGATAAACTACCCAATGTGGTATTTATACTGGCAGATGATATAGGGTACGGTGATTTGGCATGTTACGGTGGAAAATTACCTACTCCCAACCTGGATCAATTGGCAGCTGATGGAATTCGTTTTACAGATGCACATGCACCTGCCGCCTTATGTGCTCCATCACGGTTTAGTATGTTAACAGGAAGCTATCCTTATCGATCGTATAGTGCCGGCGGAGCATGGAACACCAATAGCCCTTCTATTTTCTCTGATCCGCATGAACATACTAATGCTGGTAGAAAAATAACAGTGGCTGAAATAATGCAGAAAGTCGGTTATAGAACAGCTTTTTTCGGAAAATCGCATTTAGGTGGTGATATCAAAGATAAGGATGGAAATCTAATCAGGAAACAGAATGAAATATCGAAAATGGATTTCACAAAAGGAGTTCACAATTCGATTAATGAATATGGATTTGATTATTCATACTCTCTTCCAAGTGGAATTCAACATGAACCATTTGCCTTCTTTGAAAATGGAAACTTTTCACCTTTCGATCCAAATAAAGCTGCAGACAACAGTAGTACTAAGTTTTGGAAGAATGGGCGATACGCTATGAAGAATGGTATTTCAGAAATTGTTGAACATGCAAGGCAAGCTGGAGTTGGTGATATGGACTATAATTCAAGCCAAACAGGCATCATGTTAATTGATAAAGCCATCGATTTTATAGATCATCATTTGAAGCTAAATCAACAGCAAAACGAAGAGAAACCATTTTTACTTTATTTTGCTTCTCAGGCTATTCATGTGCCTCATACTCCTCCTGACTATTTCGAAGATGACAAGGGTAATTTAAATATCAAGGTAAATGGTATTACCGGAGGGGCAACAGGTGATTTTGTTTACGAATTAGATCTTCAGATTGGAAGAATAATTAAGAAACTGGAGAATGAAGGTTTAACAGGCAATACCATTGTATTTTTTACCAGTGATAATGGTGCTTTATGGCCTAATATATGCGATTTTGGTAACCCGGAACACGATAATAATGGCCCTTGGAGAGGTTATAAGGCTGAAGTATATGAAGGTGGACACCGAGTACCATTTATTGCCAAATGGCCCGGAAAAATATCGCAAGGAAGGATTTCTGATGAAACGGTTTTAGCACAAGACTGGGTGGCAACAATGTATGAATTAACACAACAAACAATGGAGGATGATCAGGCAATGGATTGCACCTCGTTACTGCCATTGTTATTGGAAGACCCAGGTTATCAAAAGCCGCTTCATCCGTTTATTTTATACCAGGCTGGTTATGCTCATGATGGAGCCATACGTGAAGGTAATTGGGTTTTATTAGTCAATCGAAAAAATGAAGCCACCGAATTGTATAATCTGAAAGAAGATCCGGAACAACTTAAAAATGTGATTGCCTTACCCGAAAATAATAATCGAGTTCAACGCTTAAAGCAGACCTTTTTAAAGTATAACGATCATAACAATAATACTCAAGAGCCACGAACAACCAAAGCGTTTAGTATTGAAACCAACTCTTAAAAATTCTATGTCATGAAAAAGAATCTCATTTGGATAATTATAGCACTCGGTGTATTTGCAGCTTGTTCATCGGAAAAAACTAAAACAACAAAATGGAAAAGCTACAGTGGCGATCCGGTAGTTGAGCATAAAGTTGACTCGGTTTTAAGTTTGATGACTCTCGAAGAAAAGATCGGGCAGATGAATCAATATTCGGGTAATTTTGCTGCTACAGGTGAAGTAAGCGATAATAAGTCGGGCGAATACTTGAAAAAAGGTATGATTGGCAGCACGTTTAATGTGTTTGGGGCCGATCACCTTCGTATGTTACAGAAGCAGAATTTAAAATATTCTAGACTCAAGATTCCCATGTTGTTTGCAGCAGATGTCATTCATGGACTTGAAACAACTTTTCCAATTCCGCTGGCAGAAGCATGTTCATGGGACTTGGATTTGATGGAAAAAACAGCTCGTGTGGCAGCTGAAGAGGCAACAGCATCGGGGGTAGCATGGAATTTTGCACCTATGATTGATATTGCTCGCGATCCGCGTTGGGGAAGAGTAATGGAAGGCGCTGGAGAAGATGTATACTATGGGAGTTTGGTGGCTCGTGCACGTGTAAGAGGATTTCAGGGAATTAATGATTATAAAGATCTGACAAAAAATAACACCATGATGGCTTGTGTCAAGCATTTTGTTGCTTATGGAGCGGCTCAGGCAGGGCGCGATTATAACACAGTGGATATATCAGACAGAACTTTACATGAAACATATCTACCTCCTTTTAAAGCAGCTGTAGACGAAGGAGTAGCGTCTTTTATGACTGCTTTCAATGATTTAAACGGCGTGCCTTGTACGGCGAATAAATACATCTTTACCGATATTTTAAGGGATACATGGGGTTTTGGCGGTATGGTTGTAACTGACTATACCGCAATTATGGAATTGATCGATCATGGCATTGCTAAAGACCTAAAGCAAGGCGCTGAGTTAAGTCTTAATGCTGGAGTTGACATGGACATGATTAGTGAGGCTTTTGTAACACATCTGAAAGAGTTAGTTGATGAAGGAAAAATTAAAGAGTCGCAAATTGATGTAGCTGTATCTCGCATACTGGAAATGAAATTTCTATTGGGTTTATTTGATGATCCATTCAGATATTTTAATGCTGATAGAGAAAGGAACGTAATTAATAATCCTCAGCATAAGAAATTGGCTCATACAGCAGCGCAAAAGTCAATAGTATTACTCAAAAACCATAACAGTATCTTACCTCTTGAAAAGGCAAAGGCCAAACGGGTGGCTGTAATCGGTCCCTTTGTTGATGAGCGAGAAAGCTTAAATGGCGAGTGGGCTATAAAAGGAGACAGGTCTAAATCTGTTACATTAAGAGAAGGATTAGAGGCTAAATACGCTGGGACAAAAGTTAAATTAACATATGCGCAAGGGATAACCCTACCATTGATTGATCGATCTACCGCACACGTTTCAACAGTTAATGTGCCAGATAAGAATGGTTTTTCAGAAGCCATTAGAATAGCTTCTCAAAGCGATGTAATAATTGCTGCATTGGGAGAGAACTTTCATTGGTCAGGAGAAGCTGCAAGCCGTTCAGATATTACATTACCAGGAAACCAACGAGAGTTGCTTAAAGAGTTAAAGAAGACAGGTAAACCTATTGTTTTGGTATTGTTTAATGGTCGTCCATTGGATTTATCATGGGAAGATGAAAATGTAGATGCCATAGTAGAGGCATGGTATCCCGGATTAATGTCAGGTACTGCCGTAGCTGATGTTTTGGCCGGAGACTATAATCCATCAGGTAAATTAGTGATGACTTTCCCGCGCAATGTAGGACAAATTCCCATCTACTATAACAGTAAAAATACAGGACGTCCATTTAACGAGGAAAGACCTGCTGATTATCGCTCATCATACATTGATGTAGAAAATACACCTTTGTACCCATTTGGCCATGGATTAAGTTATACTCAATTCATTTATTCTTCACCATCAATAAGTTCTTCTTCTTTAACAAAAGGGGAAAGCATTATCGCTTCGGTAGAAGTTAGTAATACAGGATTTTTTGACGGAGAAGAAGTTGTTCAACTTTATATTAGAGATAGAAAAGCTTCGGTTTCAAGACCTGTTAAAGAATTAAAAGGTTTCCAAAAAATAACATTAAAAGCTGGTGAATCGGTAAAAGTGGACATTGAGATCACTGAAGAAATGATAAGTTTGTATGATATCAATAATAATTGGGTAGCCGAAGCCGGAGAGTTTGATGTTTGGATAGCAAGCAGCTCATCGGATGAAAGTAACCACTTAACCTTTGAATTAAAATAGTAAATATGCGTATTTTAAGTTTACTGATACTGACTTTTATTGCTGGAACCCTTTGGGCACAAGATTATGATGCTTACCAAAAAAAATTGTTTGTTAAAGGTTCTGATACTCTTCAATATCGTATTTTATATCCTGAAAATATGAAACCGGGTAAGAAGTACCCAATGGTATTATTTATGCACGGTGCCGGAGAAAGAGGCAGTGATAATCAAAAACAGCTGACGCATGGAGGTCAATTATTTCTCAATCAGAAAAATCGAAAGAAATATCCTGCCATAGTCGTATTTCCTCAATGCCCCAATGGTATTATGTGGACAAACCGACAAAAACACAAAAATAAAGATGGTGAATGGATATTTGAGTTTCCGGTTGATGATAAAGCACCATGGCCTGCCTTAATGGTTGATCAATTAGTAGATGAAATGATAGAAAGTGGACATGTTGATGAGAGTAGACTTTATATCATGGGTATTTCCATGGGGGGTATTGGATCATTGGAGTTCTTATATCGTTTTAAAAATAAATATGCTGCAGCTACCATCATTTGTGGTGGACATAATGCCGAATTAGCTTCAATGTATCAAAATAAACCAATTTGGTTTTTTCATGGAGGTAAGGATGATGTAGTGCCTATGCATTATTCTAGAGAAGTATACGAAAAAGTTAAACCATTTAATAAGCAGACTCAATATACAATTTATCCAGAGGCCAATCATAACAGTT
Organism: Carboxylicivirga linearis; assembly: GCF_018271995.1. Classification (GTDB taxonomy): domain Bacteria; phylum Bacteroidota; class Bacteroidia; order Bacteroidales; family Marinilabiliaceae; genus Carboxylicivirga; species Carboxylicivirga linearis. The sequence continues at coordinate 305,862 of NZ_JAGUCO010000002.1, read as the reverse complement.
GGGATCCGGCTCTAGCTGAACCTAAATTGCTAAAATGGCTTTTTTCAAATAGGAAAAAATAATATATAACATAAATCAAATTTAAGAAGGGAGGATTATTAGCGCTTCGAGTAATGTAAAGATATGTCGGTACAATGGGAAGCTGCCACTATTGATGGCATAGCTGTTAACACTTCTTATATTGTACCCATTGATTTCTCATTTTCTATTTATGAGAATTAATAAAGTTGTTATTTTCAAAGCATACTATAAGAATTCAGATAAGTTTTAATGAGTAGATTATTGCTGTTATTTCAGAAATAATCTTTTATGGAAATTAATTTGATTACCTTCGGGAAATATTAAAATTAAAATTTTAGAATGGCGAAGTCGAAACAGACATTTGGTAAAAAAGAAAAAGAGAAAAAAAGATTAAAGAAAAGGCAGGATAAGCAAAAGAAATTAGAAGAGCGTAAAGCTGGTGGTAAAGCTGATTTCGATGATATGATTGCTTATGTAGATGAAAACGGAAATATTACCGATACTCCTCCAGACCCAATGCAAAAATCAAAGGTTGAAGCCGAAAGCATTGAGATTAGTACTCCTAAAAAAGAAGATATTGAAATCGATCCTGTTCATACCGGAAGGGTTGACTTTTTCGATCACTCAAAAGGATTTGGCTTTATTATTGAAAAAGAAACACGCGAAAGATTTTTTGTGCATGTAAATGGTCTTACCGAAGAAATTGTTGAAGGCAATATTGTTAGCTTTGAATTAGAAAAGGGCCTAAAAGGAATGAATGCCGTTAAGGTAAAAAAGGTATAGTTTATCAGTAATATAAATTGGAAGCTTTAATGAGATCCATTCATTTGAGCTTCAATTTATATGAAAACTCTTCACTACTTCCTTGATTTATTAATATATAACGATTGATCTAAAGATCGCTTCATCTATTGTATTTTCAATCATATATTATAATAACATCTGAAATATGAGGATCTGTCTTCTATTATTTTTGGTGCTAAGTTTCAATTGTGCATCTCAAAATTCTCCGGCTCCTATTAATCTGGTTGATATATTATTAACTCCTGATCATGCAGATTGGATTTATCATACCGGGGAAGAGGCAGAGGTTTTAATAACAGTACTGAAATTTGGAGTTCCTGTTCAGGGGGGTGAGATTAGTTATGAATTTGGCCCTGAACTTTTAGTGTCTGAAAAAAAAGGCATAATCAAACTCAAAGATGGAAAGGCCAACATAAATATAGGAACAGCTGATAAACCCGGTTTTCGCCAATTAAAAATATCCGTAGTTGTTGAAGGTAAAATATATAAAAATCAGATTAACCTTGCTTTTTCACCTCATTTAATTGAAACAACTCAAGCTTATCCGTCAGATTTTGAGTCTTTTTGGGTGCAAAATATAGCAGAAGTAAGAGAAAAAGATTTTAAAACTACACTTACCCATCTTCCTGAATACAGTACAGAAAAGGTAGTTGTTTATTTATTCCATTTAAGTAATAACTCTGACAAAAAAAGTGTTTATGGATATTTGTGTAAACCTCGAGCCGAGGGGAAATACCCAGTGCTTTTTGCTCCACCCGGGGCAGGTGTTAAACCAATTAAACCTTATATGGGATTTGCCGAAGATGGATATATAAGTCTAAGTATTGAAATACATGGTATAAATCCAATGCTTGATAAAAATACCTATAAGCAAATAAGCAGGGCATTTGGAAAATATATGTTTGTCAATCTGGATAAAAAAGAAGATTATTATTACAAAAATGTTTATCTATCTTGTGTTAAGTGTGTTGATTACCTGTGCACTCTACCTGAATTTGATGGAAAAAATGTTTTTGTTACAGGAGGAAGTCAGGGAGGTGCTTTATCAATTATAACAGCCGCTTTAAATGAAAAAGTAACTGCATTGGTTGCATTTTATCCTGCATTATGCGACTTATCGGGGTATGCCAAAGGAAGAGCCGGAGGTTGGCCACATATGTTTAAAAATATTGAATTGCTAACTGATGAACGATTAATGACTTCAGCTTATTATGATGTTGTTAATTTTGCTCGTATGATAAAAGTACCCGGATTCTATTCTTGGGGCTATAACGACCGAACCTGTTGCCCAACATCGGTTTATGCAGCTTATAATGTAATTACGGCTCCGAAAGAAAATCATATTACGCCCATATCTGGACACTGGCGCTTTGGTGAAACCAATAAGAAGTCATTAGAATTTCTTAAAAGTCAATGTAAATAACCGGCATGTAATTGATACTGCCGGTTAGGAGTTTAGATTATAATTGCCATTTATCAATTAAAGCATCAATACTTTCTTTAGCTCGATTTATTTGCATTTCCATTAGGCTTGTATTACCTGTGGCAGCATGAATAAACTGATAGTCTTTGATACCCATAAAATCCAACTCTATCTTTAATATGGTTTTGAGATTATCCATAAATCCATATTCGCCCTTGTAACTTCCCATACTGGTATAAATAGTAGCAAACTTAGTATTTGTCATTAAACCATACTGTTTGCCATCTTCATATTTAAATACTTTTCCGTTTTGCATAATGGCATCAAAATATAATTTAATCATGCCTGGTAACGAAAAATTATGCATGGGCGTAGCTAATACAACCAAATCTGCACTCATAAATTCATCAGTTAGCATATCTATCGATTGAATAGATTCAGCTAATTCACCTGTAAGAATTTGCCCACCGTAATTACGCATTTTATAGGCCTTCATTGAAGTGTAGTTGAAGTGTTGTGCCGGTGTTTCAATTAAATCTCTTTCAATAATGTTGTGCTCACTTCCTAAATTCTGCTTGAAATAATTAAGTAACGTTAGAGTATTAGAAGTTTCACCTGATGGCAGGTATTTTACAATTAGTATATTCATTTGTTCATATTTGTGAGGTTGGTAGAAAGAATAAGCAATGCAGAACTATTATAAGCCCTGCATTTGCTTTGTTTAATTAAATAGCCAATTCTACATCTAAAATAAATATGTCATCAATGGCTTTGTCTCCCAAATTATCGAAGAACGAATCGGATCCATAACGAACGTCAAATTTCGATCGATCCACTTTAATCTGAGCTGTGTACCCCTTACCCTTTTTTAATACATCAAAACTGATTTTTTCACTCTTTCCCTTTATCGTTAAAGTACCGGTAACTGTAGCTTTATCATCACCTTTATTTGATACTTTTGTAATTACAAATTCAGAAGTAGGATAGCTGGCTACACCAAAAAAGTCATCGGACTTAAGGTGTCCAACCAATTTACTATTATATCCTTCATCTTCCAGGTCGGTATTGGTAATGCTGTTCATGTCCAAAACAAATTTACCACCAGTTAATTTACCATCTTTCAACTCAATGTACCCATCTTTCAAGTCAATTCCTCCGGTGTGCGATCCGGCAATTTTCTTTCCAGTCCATACAACAGATGAAGCATCTGTTTTCACCTCTTTTTTCTGTGCAAAAGTGTTGACGCTTGCTGCAATCAATAATGCTGCGAATACTAATTTTATTGTTTTCATAACTTAAGTAATTTATTTGATTTTAATTATTTATCTATTGTAGTAATACTTCTCATTAATAATTTCGCCTTCCGTATTCCATCGTTGAACGGTAATCATTTTAAGGCTACGATGACCCCATTCCTCGTGTGTGTAATCCATATCCCACTCAACTACCGAAATGTTGTTACTGATTAATGTATTACGTGCTTTTGCCTTTTTATAATCCAAAATACCTGTAACGAATTCCTCTTGTTTTTTTCGGCAGATATCTTTCCCTATTAAAGGATCGTTTTCATTATCCTGGAGTGTTACATCCTCGGCATAGAACTTCTCAAAGGCCTGCAATATCTGGCGCTCTTCAATCATGGTGTTCAGTCTTTTCACCCTTTCGTCGATGGCCATATTTTTTAAATCTAATTTTAGCATCGTTCATTTGCTTTAATGTTACGATACAAAAGTAGAGGGTGCAAAAAGTAATCTACTTGACCTATGTTAAGAATTACAATTGATATAGGTTAAGAGAGGCTTAACCTTGAAAAGAAAGTAATGAAATTATTTTTTCTTGCGAATGCGGCTTAAACTTTCGGGTGTGATACCCAAATAAGAAGCAATATAAACCAAAGGCACGCGCTGAAACATTTCAGGATGCTCTTTCAACATTTCATTATACCTGTCAGAAGCAGGCTCCCACATGGTGGCATTTAATCGTTTGAGAGAATTAACGTATGCTTTCTGAAACAATATGCGAAAGTATCTTTCTAAACTGGGAACTTCTATATAAAGCTGCTCCAATCGCTCTTTTGATATGCGCAAATAATGGGTATTCTCCAAGGCTTCTATATAATAATGCGAAGGACGGTTACTAAAGAAACTCTCCAAATCACTTATCCAGTTATTATCCATCCGAATCTGAAAGATGTGTTCACCTCCTTTTTCATCTACATAGTATGAACGCATGCAACCATCAGTGATAAAATACAGATAATTACAGACATCATTTACCACCAAAAGATCCTTCTTCTTTTTAATAAATTGAGGCTCAAAAGCTGAAAGAATAATTTTTTCAGCTTCTTCGCTTATATCAGTCCATTTCGAAAAATAATAGATGAGTTTATGATTCGGCCTGTTTTGTTCCATGTGGTCGAAGATACAGAATTTACCAATTTGACAGAACAAAAAAGAAAAATTACTACTGATGAATACCATTAATTAATTTCTATTTTTGTTGCATGGATACAGATACACAAAACGCAGTAGATCACATCAGAGAAAATATACAATCTTTGGATCCATATGCAGATATATATGTGCTTCCTCTATCGGGTTATGGATATAATAGGGAAACGGAAATTTATATATTAACTCCCAAAGAGATAGATTATGCTGTAGAACAGCAATATGTGAATGCTCGTTATGAAGCAGAAAAGTTTTCGGGGCAAAGCTTTAAGATGTATTTGTTTAATAAGTCTGATTGGCATCAAAACCATATCGAAACTCCAATATACGAAAAAGTGCATAATGAAGGTATTATGCTTTAACACTGTTTTTATATAGTTTAAATCCTAAATATCTAGATGTTGGAAATACTGATATCAAGTAGGGATGCAATGCACTATATACCTTATTTAAGTGATTGTTTCGTTTTGTATTAACCTCCATGATTCAATTGTTTTATAAATTATAATAGCGATTTCTAGAATTTACTCTTCTTTAATCGTAATCATGTCAGAAAACATTATTTCTTATCATAGATCAAGAAATATGAAATCTCTGAGCTTTTATTTTGCAATATCAATCAGCTCAAGAGCTGTGTGAATAAATACAATCAAATTCTAAAAATATTTAAAGGATAGAACAGGTTTGAACAATGATGTTAAACTGATGTTTGAGTTTGTATTCTTACAGATAAAGTGGGAATAAATAAGCTGCGTGAAATAACCGGTTATTCATGCAAGCTAAAATTAATTGCCGGAGAGATTATTAACCATAAAAAGGGGAAAATGAATAAGAATAATGATTTAGGATTATTAGTATTACGTGTTTCATTAGGATTACTAATGTTACTTCATGGAATTGCCAAATTGGTTCATGGATTGGACTTTATTAAAGGAATGTTATCAGGTATGGGACTTCCTTCATTTTTTGCATACGGAGTTTTAGTGGGAGAGGTGCTTGCACCTATTGCGTTGATTGCAGGATTTAGAACTCGTATTGCAGCAGCCATTTATGCTGTCAATTGTATTGTGGCTATTGCAATGGCGCATTCAGGTGATATATTTTCGTTAAGCGATCATGGAGGATGGGCTATTGAATTGTTAGGATTGTACTTATTTGGTGCTGTTGCCATCTTCTTTACAGGAGCTGGAAAATATGCAGTTTCAAACCAAAATAACTGGGACTAATTATTTAGTATAGCAGGCTAAAAGAAAGGTGAGAATAGGAATGAATTCATTCCTCATTCTTACCTTTTTTGATATTTATAATTCAATCACAGATATTATTTGAGAATAATCTGCATTAAAATAGATCAGATAGTTCTGCCTTAAATTATTTAATATCTCCTTCAACTGTTCTTCTGTAATTCCTTTAAACCTCTCTTGAGCATTTTTAAATAACGAATAAAACTTACATACCTGTTTCTCTGCAGCCTGAAGAACGAATCCATATTCTGGTTGACCAAAAACAATGTTTTCTATTTCTTCGTCATTACAATATTCAGTATAATAATATACCCCGTTATTTTCCTGAATTTTATAGCTAAACCGGTTTGTTTTATAGTAATTTTCAATGTCAATCAGTTTCTCCCACTCGCGAGAATTAGATGGGATATCATGCTTAAATCTGAATAAATGAAAACGATTGGCATGATTGGAATAAGAGTCGGGCAGTAAATATGACAAATTATCGGTATTGTAATGATCCAATTCTTTATCAGGTATTAGCTTGTAATACTTCGACATGGATGAAAGCACCAGCTCTACATATTCATGAGCAAAAGAAATAACGCTATCGCCATAATAAAAGCGTAAGAAATGCAGATTATCAATACATTCCTGCACATCTTCTTCTTTTTCTCCTGGTATGTGTTTGATGACATTAACTACGGGATTAATCCCATTTTTTATCGCATATTTAATAAAAAACAAGTTGTCGGAAAAGGTGTTGCTTTTATTCATGCTGGCAAGCAGTTTATCCGATAAACCGTCGTAACCAATAAACAGGTTTTTAAAGCCGGCAATGGTCATTTTTTCCATTAATTTGGCATCATAATTACCATTGGGAATCAGTTCAGCCCATAAAGAGTAATCCTCCTCGGTTCTGTATCGCAAATCAATTAGCAAATCAAGCAAACGTTCAAAATGATGAAGACTTCCAAAGGTATCGCTATCAACGAAAGTAAAAATGCTTATGCCGTAATGTAAGTTTAGATGTTCAATTTCTTTAACCACACATTCAGGACTTCTGGCTCTGAGTTTATATCCTTGATTAAAATCGCAGAAGTTACAGCGATGCCAGTGGCACGATCGAATGGAGTTTATTGGAAGACTTATTTCATCCCTGTCTTCATCTTCGGGAAAAGAAGAAAAATAATCATCGTAGTTTGGATAGATATAATTCTCAAAATCCAGGTATTTACTTTGATTTGTGCCAGATTGCTTTAATTCATTATCCTGTCGGTAAATCAAACGCGGGACAAGTGAATAATCATTACTCTCACTTTTGATTTGCTCACTTAAACTCAGTAATGGATATTCGCCCTCACCCCAGGTGGAAAAATCAAAAGCATCACAAATCTTCATTACTTCGCGAGCGGCATTATCACTTCCAAATCCGCCAATAATAACTTTTACGTGAGGAGCTATCTTTTTAACTTCTTCAGCCAGTAACATACCCGGAATCCATTGGTTGTATTTGGCTGTTATACCAAATAATTTAATCTCACTAAAATCGATGTCTTGAAGCTCTTCTGTAATAGTATTATAAATCCTTTCTTTGGCTTCATCCAAAAATTCTGGGTAATAATAAGGATTAACACTTTTATGATCCGGATCTAATTTCTGCAATAAGGATATTATTCGTTTATTTCCTTTATTATTATACTCACGATCATTTAATATACTTAAGAAGGGAAGAAGACGTATTTCAGTATCTTCACTATCGGTGTACTCCGACATCACAGATAAACTAAAATTCCAATACTTTATCTGTGTTGACACACCATTATTTTCCATAAATGATTTCAGAATGGAAAGGGATATTGATGGGCTGTAAATATCAGTTGGCGGTAAGCAGTTTAAAAGTATTGACATTAAGCTGATAAATGTTAGTTGTTTACTGAATTGCTATCGTTGCAAAGGTAGCTTTTCAGCATCAACTTAAAAATAGTTGATTTATTAAACTTAGCTATGTTAAGAGGTTTATAATATTACCCGTTAACAGTGGATAATTGATAATGGCAAAGTGAATTAAATAATTCAAAATCCATATCTAAATTTAACAGATTATAAGCCTTTTGAATAGTTGAACAATATTTGCTATTATCCATTGTTTGTCCAATAAACAAATGAGTTAAGGCTGTAATGATTGGTTTTGAAACACGCCAAACAATTATATTGTGATTGTTTTCTTGTGGTTCAATATTGTATAGGTTAGCTAAGCGGTTTAAATCTTTAATACTAAAAGGAACTCTACATCTCTTATCAATGTCAATTAATAACGACTTAATATTGGGGTAAAATGGGTGGTTTTTGTAATTGTAATTAAGCTGCTCAAGATCATTATAATGCAATTTAGGAGTTTGAAGACGAACTATTGCAAAGCTATGCTCAGGATACATAATATAATAATTTCCTGTTAGATCCAGATTTGAATTCCTTTTCAATACTTTCTTTTTATAGGTTATACTATAGGTTAGAGTTGCAATGGGCTCTAAATTAATTTAAATATTTAACAATTCTACCTTTTCTTTATTAGTTGATAAAAGTTAAAAGAGATAAGGATTCTACCCAAATGGGTAGTGAAAGAGAGAGGAGGAGAGTTTGGGATTTATTTGAGATATGAATTAACTTACACAGATAGTATTGCACAAAAAAAAGGTTGCCAGAATTGGCAACCTTTTGTGATCTCGGCAGGACTCGAACCTGCAACCTCCTGGGCCGTAACCAGGTGCTCTATCCAATTAAGCTACGAAACCATTTTATTAGCATTTTTTGTAGCCCTTTGGCTCAAATGCGGTGCAAAGAAAGGTAATTTGATTGTATTAAACAAGTCTTAAAGTCCACTTTCTACGCACCTTTTTGCTAATTCATTTGTAATGAAGCTAATTTATTCGTTAGCATCAATCACTTTTCCTTTCATTTCAATTTTATCAGGCTCTCCTTTATAATTAATAGTACCACCAGTACTACCTGTAGCCTTCAATTTTTCCTTTACTGTTATTTCAATATTACTTCCCAAAGTTGATTTTACAACTGCTTCATTACTTTCTAATGGATAACTAAGGTATTTTCCTCCGGTACCCATATTTACTTCCTGTACTTTACAAACACCTGAAAGCTCAATTCTGGCTGCATTACCCGATGCTTCAACAGCATTTACATCAATATCTAACTCAATGCTAGAGTCGGTGCCTGCGCGTATCTTTAATTTATCGGCATATATGGTGTTATCGGCATCAATACTACCGCCTGAACCAGTTTCAATCTCGCGTATAGTTTTATAGGTAACATACACCTGAACCGCCATATCCTTGTATATTTTGGTCTTCATCTTAACCACTAACTGACGGCTCTTTAATTCAGTGATAACATCACTTAAGTCTCCATTTTTAATATGTACTTCAACCGATTCTTTTTCACCTTCAATAAGAGTTACATTTACTCCTTTACTAGCTTTAACACGATCGAATGAACCCATTTTACGCACTTGCTTCTGAATATTGCTATTGTCCTCCTGTGCTTGCAGTCCAAAAACCAAGACGAATGATAAAATTAACGTGCTTATTATTTTCATATAATTAAGTTTTTCAGATTTAATAGAACAACCAATTTTTAATTGTTCTGTGTTCTTTATTCAGGGCACTAAACTACAAAAACTATGCAAATAATTCTTTTAGCTCAGAATCACTGATATCTTTTAATGGATTATTAGTAGTAATAAAAGTATCGGCCAGCTCCATCTTCTTCTCTTGCAGTCGCATAATTTTCTCTTCAATACTATCAGCTGAAATAAATTTATATACGAATACATTTTTAGTCTGACCAATACGATGGGCGCGATTGATAGCCTGAGCCTCAGCAGCCGGATTCCACCATGGATTTAATACAAAAACATAATCGGCTTCTACCAGATTTAATCCAACACCACCCGCTTTTAAGGATATCAAAAAGATGCGACAATCTTCATTCTTAGTAAACTCATCCACCGCTTTACTTCTATCAAGTGTTGAACCAATCAGTTTAGAATATTTTAGTTTTTTGGCTTGTAAATCTTTCTCAATTAACTCCAGATCTTTTACAAAAGATGAAAAGATGAGCACTTTGTGTTTCTCGGTAATGATGCTATCAAGCTTTTCAAATATTTGCTGATATTTACCTGAATTACCTTTATATGTATCATCAACTAAAACCGGATGATTGGCCACTTGTCTTAGCTTGGTAAGTGCTTTTAATGCAAGAATAGCATTTTTATTGATGCCTGTTTGCTCAACTGCTTTTAATAATTCGTTTCTAATTCCCGATTTTTCACGGTCATAAAATTTCTGTTGATCCTCAGTCATGTCGCAAAGCAAAACCTGCTCTGTTACCGGAGGAAGCTCTGTTGCCACCATTTCCTTGGTCCGACGTAATATAAATGGGGTAATGAGTTGTTGGAGCTTCTTCTCTTTTTCTTCGTTTTGCTTTTTTTCTATAGGACCGGCAAAATTGTTCTTAAAAAAGTTAAGACTACCTAATAATCCTTTATTCACAAAGTTCATCTGAGCCCACAAATCAACTAACGCATTTTCAATGGGAGTACCTGTTAATACTAATCGATAATCAGATTGTAAAGATGAAACAGCCTGATAAATCTTTGATCCAGGGTTTTTAATATTCTGACTTTCATCGAGAATGATATAGTGGAACTTGTAATTACTCAAGAATTCTATATCGTTACGCACCACGCCATAACTGCTTAAAACAACATGATAGTGCCTTAGTATTTTGCCAATTTCTTTAGTTTTTACCCGGTTGGTTCCTGTGTATAAATACACTTTCAGCTGTGGCGCAAACTTTTTTATTTCATTCGCCCAATTGTGCACCAACGAAGTGGGCATTACAATTAAGGTAGCAGGCAATTTACTCTGATTAAAGCCTACAATGTTACTATCAAACAAATTGAGCTGTTCTTCTGGTTTTTCGGTATTTTCTTCTTTTTCTTCAGAGTTGCTGTATTGCTGAAGTAGCAATGAAATAGTCTGTATAGTTTTACCCAAACCCATATCATCGGCCAGAATACCTCCAAAACGGTTTTTATTTAGCAATTGCATCCAAGTGTAACCTTCCTGCTGATAGTGTCGCAATTGCGCATTTAAACCTTCAGGGGTATCCAGCATACGGCCGTTACCCTCATTAATTAACTGACCTATTTTATTTTGCCAGTCGGGCGATACCTCGTTCAGTTTATCTTTATCTAAAAGATTAAAATGCATTTTACCCAGTAGCATTTTATCACCTTTTACTTCAACAAAATGCATCAGATCCGAAAAACGGGCAAACCACTCTTCTGGAATAACAAAAATCTCTTTGTTAGGTAAAATATACTCGCGTTTCCCCTTTAAAATATGTTGGCGGATTTTATGAAATGGTATTTTAAATTCACCTGCAGTAATAATTGCATTGATGTCGAACCAATCATTATCATCGCTATAACCAACTTCTAGTTTAACCTTTCCGGTGTAATAACTCTCTTCAAAGCCATTCTGATGAAGAATAATATCATTATAAGTTAACTCGCTAAAATGATGATTTATCCATTCAATTAAACGATTTAACATGGCTTCCGGCTCTGGAGATATATCTATTGGAAGGTATTGCGATTCACTTATATTTCGCAGCCCCATGTTTTTTAGCGCCTCAATTATTTCTGATTCTTTTTTCTTATTTCGTTTGAAGCGCAAAAACTGATACCTTCTTTTGTTTTTATGCAAATCAACAAACACCTCAGACTTAGTGCCCGCTAAATACTCTTTTTGATCGTATTTAAACTTTAAGGTAAAAATAGGATTATGCGACAAATCTTTTTCCAGCACTAGAATTGGACGCATTGCAACCTTTTTTTCCATAATATCAAAGCCAATGGCTTCAACTTCGTGATTACGAATAGTAGTTTGAACAAACGTGTTCATATATGTTTCAACACTTTGTGGACGAACTAATACATGGTTAACTCGCGTAAAAGGTTTGAACTTTTTACTATCAATATTCTCAAATCGATATAATTGATTATTGATCAAAAAAGTAGCTGGAACAGAAGTGACTTCAAGTATTTCTCTATTGGTTAAACCAAAATAAGTATCACCTTTTTTTATCTTCAGTGTATATTTTAATCCGGTATGATCCAGGTTAAAACTAAACAGAGTTTCATCATATAAGGGACTAATTTTGATTCTATCAGCCTTGTATAGGCGGCTGTATTTTGGGTTTTTATAATAAACAGGTGTACCATCCAGAGCTATAATCTCAAGAGCTTTTGATATTTTTTTATCGATATAAGGTCGAATATGATCTTCTGCGTATTTCTCATCCAATTTCTCAAAAAATAACTTTAAGTTTTTTTGTTTCGAAAAACGCTTAAAAAGATTCTGTTCATTGATGGTATTAAGGAGTTTAACCATTTCTTTTTCAGAAGGAGAAAAAGGATAACGCTTATTGGCGATGTGATCATCGGTAGCCTGTTCAACCAATGTTAAATAATTATCATCCTCCACATCAACATAGAAGGGAATAAGAGTTAACCCAATATTTCTTTTCTCTGTGATTACAGCAACCAACTGCTCCATAAAAACTTTGCTCTTTTAAATTTTACGATGCTTCTTCTATAGAAGCAAGTCAACAAAGATAATAGCTTTATCTTTTTGCTCAGGGCTTTCATAAAAATCTTCGATACCTTTTGTGTTAAACCTTTCTTAACTAACTAAACTGTAATGAATCAACAAATAAATACCTCTTTTAACTTCTCTTGATCGAACTTTTTTCTAACTTATTGGTAGTTTTAATAAACGAAATAAGTTGGCGATTTATAAGGGCTTTAGATGATTTTTTGATATTTAATTTCTGTCTACAGCCAAACAACTTACAAACTAATAAACAATGAAACACTTAATAATATATGCACATCCTTCTAAGAGAAGCTTTAGTTTTCAGTTAAAAAATGCTTTGAAAGTAGAAAGTGAAAGGAGAGGGTGGAGTGCCACCATCAGAGATTTATACGAAATGAAATTCGATCCCGTTCTATGGCCTTCTGATTTAGAAAAGATGAAAACAGGAAATACAGAAGACTATATTTTAAAAGAACAAGAATTGGTAAAAGAAGCTGATATCATCAGTGTTGTTTATCCCTTATGGTGGGCCGGATTTCCAGCTATTTTAAAAGGATATATTGATAAAATATTATCGTATGGTTTTGCTTACAAGGCTGGTAAGAATGGAATTGAGGGATTATTAACCAACAAAAAAGTTTACCTGTATACCTCAATGGGCAATAAAGTTGAAGAATATGAAGAAAAAGGCTTAATAGAAGCTTTCAGAAAGATTCAGGGAGGTGAAATTTTTGAATTTTGTGGCATGAATGTCGAGCATCAACAGTTTTTTCCTCAAATTCCATCGGCATCAACAGAAGAAATTGAAAAACATTTACAAGTGGCTCTTTCTGTGTTTGAACCGATAAGCGAAAACGTATCAAGTTAATAATTAAAGAAATACCATAATTATATTCAGATAGTTTGTACATTTTTCAAGGCCTTGCTTTTAAGATATTTATCTTTTTCGAAGCATAGGCCTTTTTTTGTTTTAATGACAGACAATTATTTTATAATTTTGCACCACATTTTAAATGATTAACAGGAATGTTTGAGAATCTTAGCGAAAGGCTTGAAAAGTCGTTTAAACTACTGAAAGGTGAAAGTAAAATCACCGAGCTGAATATTGCAGAAACATTAAAAGATATTCGTCGTGCTCTCTTAGATGCCGATGTTAACTATAAAACAGCCAAACAGTTTACCGAAACCGTTAAAGAAAAAGCCATGGGCCAAAACGTGCTTTCAGCCGTTAAGCCTGGTGAAATGATGGTAAAGTTGGTTCACGACGAACTGGCTGTATTAATGGGTGGCGAAAAGGTTGATATTAACCTTAATGGTAATCCGGCTATCATCTTAATTGCAGGTTTGCAAGGTTCTGGTAAAACCACTTTTACCGGTAAGCTGGCCAACATGCTTAAAACTAAAAAGAGAAAAAATCCTTTATTGGTTGCAGGTGACGTTTATCGTCCGGCTGCGATTAATCAGTTGCAGGTTTTAGGCGAGCAGATTGGTGCCAAAGTTTATACCGAAGAAGGTTGTAAAGATCCGGTTAAACTGGCTACCGATGGTATTAAAGAAGCTAAAAAAGGTGCACATGATGTGGTAATCATCGATACGGCAGGTCGTTTGGCCATTGACGAGGAGATGATGAACGAAATATCAGCTGTTAAAAAAGCAACTAGTCCTGATGAGATTCTTTTCGTGGTTGACTCCATGACTGGTCAGGATGCTGTTAATACGGCTAAAGAATTTAACGATCGATTGGATTTTGACGGTGTTGTACTTACCAAATTAGATGGTGATACACGTGGTGGTGCTGCTTTATCTATTCGAAGCGTAGTTGACAAGCCAATCAAGTTTGTTGGTATGGGCGAGAAGATGGAAGCCTTAGATGTTTTCCATCCAAGTCGTATGGCCGACCGTATTTTGGGTATGGGTGATATTGTTTCCTTAGTTGAAAAAGCTCAGGAGCAGTTTGATGAAGAAGAAGCCCGTAAACTTCAAAAGAAGATTGCCAAAAACCAGTTTAACTTCGACGATTTCTTGAAGCAGATACAGCAAATCAAAAAAATGGGTAACCTGAAAGATTTGGCTGGTATGATTCCGGGAATGGGTAAGATGCTAAAGAATGTTGATATCGATGACGACGCATTTAAAGGTATCGAAGCCATTATCCGTTCAATGACTCCTTTGGAAAGAGAACAACCGGGTGTTATAAACGGAAGCCGTAAAAAACGTATTGCTGCCGGATCAGGAACTTCTATTCAGGAAGTAAACCGATTAATTAAGCAATTTGACGATACCCGAAAGGTGATGAAGATGATGACCACCGGAAACAAAATGGGTAAGATGATGGGGAAAATGCCAATGGGACGCCGTCGATAAACTTAAAATATTTCAAAGAAGCACACTTGTGCTTCTTTTTTTATATAACAGTTTGTTAATATGATGTAGGTTGTTTGTTCATACTACTGCCTTCTGATTGATAACTAACAAACTATTTGTAAACCCTGAAAAATCAACGCCATGCAATTAATAGATGGAAAATTAACATCGAAAAAGATTCGCGAAGAAATAGCCGAAGAAGTGAAACAATTAGTTGCTTCAGGAGCTAAAAAACCTCATTTGGCAGCTGTTTTAGTTGGTCACGACGGAGGAAGTGAATCATATGTAGCCGGTAAAATGAGAGCCTGCGAAGAAGTAGGATTCAACTCAAGTTTAATTCGTTACGAAGACGATGTGACTGAGGAAGAATTATTGGCAAAAGTGCATGAACTGAATAATGACGATGACATTGATGGTTTTATCGTTCAGTTACCGTTACCTAAGCATATTTCGGAAGAAAAAGTAACGGAAGCTATTGATCCACGTAAAGATGTAGATGGTTTTCATCCTGTAAATGTGGGCCGAATGACCATTGGTATGCCTACATTTGTTTCAGCTACTCCTCAGGGTATAATGGAGTTGTTAAAGCGTTATAAAATTGAGACATCGGGTAAAAATGTAGTAGTTATTGGACGAAGTAATATTGTGGGACGTCCAATGAGTGTTTTGCTTTCACAAAAGGGCTATCCTGGCGATGCTACTGTAACGGTTGCTCATAGCCGTACAAAAAACCTTAAAGAACTGTGCTTGCAAGCAGATATTATTATAGCCGCTATCGGTTCACCCGGATTTGTTAAAGGCGATATGGTAAAAGAAGGAGCAGTTGTGATTGATGTAGGTACAACAAGAGTTCCATCTACCGAAACAAAATCAGGCTGGCGCTTAAAAGGGGATGTATTGTTTGATGAAGTTGCTCCAAAATGTTCATTTATTACACCTGTTCCTGGTGGAGTTGGACCAATGACAATCACATCATTGATAATTAACACATTAAAATCAGCCAAGAAGGAAATTTATTCATAATATTGGTTGGTCACAGTTATAAGGTAACAAACAGTTGTTAAATCGCACAATTCTTATAATTGTTGATAATATAAAAGCCCTGAGTCATCGTGATTCAGGGCTTTCTCTTTTTATCTAATTTCTATAAGTCTGACGGCCAAGTAATCTAACACTCTAAGTTATTCTGGTTGATGCTGTGGGCGAAGAAGATCCATAACTGTTTTAACCGGATTAAATGTCGATACCGGCACTTCAACAAAGAATGTAAGCCAGTTAGCCATTGCACCATTCCATAAACCAGGTAGTTCCAAAGCTTTCAACGGTTTTCCATTTAATGTTTTTTCTGAAATAAAACCAGTCTGAGGATCTACAAAATCCTTTAAATCAAACTTGTTTCCTTTATAATCTTTTAGATAGCAAACTAAGTCTACCGGATTAAAATGGGTGCTGCTTTTCAAAATCTCTTGTTGCTTCTCATCATTGGGATCAATCTGAGCTCCTTCAACAATCTGAAGACTGATGCTGTCATCGCTTTGTTTTACCCAAAAAGGTCCACCACCTGGTTCTCCTTCATTTTTAACCATTCCACATATACGAATCGGACAATTAAGCTTGTCAAAAATATATTTCAGCTGAGCATTCTTATCACTGCCTTGAATTGATATTGGAATATTAATTTGTAATTCATCATGCATAAAACCAAATGACTTTTCTATGGCTTCATCTTGAATTTTTTCATCAGAATCTTCAAGATTAGATAGTATTGAAAACAAGACTTCTTTCTTTTCGAGTAATAAACCAGCTAATACTTTTTTATACTTAATGGTATCTGACTGTAGGTGATCAGGAACTACATTATCGATGTTTTTAATGAAAATCAAACTATTGGGCATTTCATTTAAATTCTCAATCAAAGCACCATGTCCGCCAGGTCGGAAAATTAATTGACCATTTTCATCTCTGAATGGTGTATTATCAGGATTAGCAGCAACGGTATCTGTACTTGGTTTTTGGAAAGAAAATCCAATGTTATAGTTTATATCATACAACTTCTCGTATTTGTCCTTAACAGAATTCCAAAGTTCATTAAATTTCTCATGATGTTCAGGGCTAACCGTAAAATGCACCTTTCCCGACTGATCAACAGATTTTCCATATCCTGCCGCTTCTCGTAAATGTTCTTCAAAAGGGGTAACTGCATTAGTTCCATCCTTATGAAATTGCAATAATCCTTTAGGTAATGATCCGTAACCCATACCTTCATCTCCCAAAAGATGTGTTATTATATCATAAGCCCATTCTGCTTTGCTTTTGTTATTAATTATTGGTAATTCTTTAGCAAAAGCAAACTTATCAATCTTAGCAATAAATGATGAGTAAGGTTCATTATCAATCAATTCTGATTGTTGCTGCGGTGATGCTTGAATAAATTCAAACAAGATTTTAAACATTCTTGTTGCAGCACCAGAGGCAGGTACAAATTTGGCTACATCAAGACCGTTTTTGATCTCATCATTATAAAGTTGTATATATTTATCACAATCTTCATCATCTAATGCAGAAATACCATCTTTAATAGTTGCCGGCTTGGTTAGTTTTGCAAAAGGAAATCCCTTTTCGAAATAAGAAAGTTGAATTAATAATTGATCAGTTGTTATATTTTTATTTTTCAGTAATTTATAATCACTATCTGTAAACATAGGTGGATTTTTTATTCATTGATTTATTAATACAGATTTAAATATAGTTAATTGTATTGGTTTAGCCTTCCAGTGTTTAAACAAAAAAAATCAGAAAATATAAGATTATAGAATATTTATCCATTTGATTCAAACGTTCTATTATTCTATAGTTCAATTACTTACAAATTGTAAGTGGTAAAAAAAAACTCTATATTCGGCCCCAATATTTAATATAGAGTAATTACTAAATCATTATGTTTATGAAGAAAGTCTTCATTTGGGCTATTGCAGCAATGTGTGGCCTTAACTCTTATGCTGAAGGTTACCAGGTTAATTTGCAAGGTAATCGACAAACAGGTATGGGACATACTGGAGCCGGTTTACTAATGGGAGCTTCAAGTATTCACTTTAACCCAGGAGCACTTAGTTTTTTACAAGACAAATATGAATTTTCATTTGGAGGTAGTGCTATTTTTTCAAAAAACACCTTTCAAAAACAAGCTCCTTCAGTTTATGAAGCAAAATCAGATAATCCTGTTGGAACTCCTTTTTATTTTTATGGTGCAACTAAAGTGACGGATCAACTAGCTATTGGATTATCAGTTACAACACCATTTGGTAACTCGCTAAGCTGGGAAAAAGACTGGGATGGTCGATATTTAATTCAGGATATTTCATTAAGAGCCATTTTTATTCAACCTACAATATCTTATCAAATTACTGAAAAATTAGGTGTAGGAGTTGGTTTTGTAGCTGGCAACGGAAATGTTGATTTGAATAAGGCATTACCTATTTATGGTCAGGATGGAGCAGAAGGTAACGTTAACCTGGCAGGTAACACATGGGCGTTTGGTTACAATGCAGGTATAACCTATAAAGCTTCTGATGCTTTAACACTTGGATTAAATTATCGTTCTAAAATATTAATGAAAGTAGATGGGGGTGATGCAACGTTTAACGTACCAACTGCAGTATCAGGTTTATATCCGAACACAAAATTTGATGCAGAGTTGCCGATGCCAGCTAATTTAACATTTGGAGTTGGTTATCAAGCAACTGAAAAATTATTGTTAGCATTTGACCTTCAACATGTGGAATGGTCTGCTTATAAATCATTAGATTTTGATTTCGAAGCTGAAACCGTTCCTGATTCGCATAACCAAAGAGATTTTGAAAACACTTTAATTTATAGATTGGGTGCTGAATACGCTTTGCAAGAATCATTTCAATTAAGAGCAGGTATTTATTATGATTCAACACCCATTCCAGATGATTTATTAACTCCCGAAACACCCGGAACTAATAAAATTGGTATATCAGCTGGATTTACGTGGAAAGCATCAGATAAACTAGCTGTAGACGGATCATTATTATATATACACGGACAAAAACGTGAAGATGGTTATGCTCCTTCTGATTTTTATGGAACTTATTATACTAATGCAGTTATACCAGGTATTGGCATAACCTACTCATTCTAAAAAACAGAAAGAAATGAATACAAAACATATATCAATATTTTCACTGTTACTTTCTTCAATGTTATTGTGGCAGTGCGAACCTAATGTAGATTCATTCACTCCAACTAGTGGAGAGGCTGATTTTACCAAGTTTATAGCAATCGGTGATTCTTATACTGCAGGATATACCGATGGCGCTTTGGGGCAACGAGGACAAATGGAGAGCTTTGCCTACATTCTGTCTGAGCAATTAGCTTATGTGGGAAGTGAGAGTTTTAATCAACCATTGGTTGAGAGTGAAGGTAGCGTTGGAACAACCGTGCTTGCTCCTAATCAAAACAACGGTTACTTCCAACTTCAGATTGCTAATGGTGATTTATCACCTGTTCCAACAATGGGAGATATGAGTATTTTTACAGAACAGGTATACAGTACCGAAAATCAAAACTTTGGTGTTCCCGGAGCAAAAGCTATTCATTTAGGATATGGTGGTTATGCACAAGCAAATCCTTTCTTTTATAGATTTGCCAGTAATTTAAATACGACGGTATTAACGGATGCTCTTGCAGCACAGCCTACTTTTATTTCGCTATGGATTGGAAATAACGATGCCTTGGCTTATGCTCTAGCTGGAGGTAAAGAAGGAAATGATGCCATTACAGATACGGATGTTTTCGGAGCTGTTTATTCTCAGATTATTCAAGGACTTACTGCAAATGCTAAAGTTGTGGTTGGTAATATTCCTAATGTAGATGATATCCCATTTTTTAATTACATTCTTTCTGATGGTCATATTCCGTTTGTAATTGAAGATGAAGGAACAATAAGGCAATTACAAGAAGGTGAAAAAGTATTGTTAACGGCCTCTACCTTATTAGGTATGGGATATGGACAATCATTGGAAATGCCCTTGCCCGGAACTTATGTTTTAGATGCTGAAGAATTAGCTGAAATAGATGAAGCCATAACAAGTTATAACACCACAATTAAGTCCATAGCTGATAATAATGAATCAATTGCTCTAGTAGATATGAATTCTTTACTTAAAGAGCTTGGAAAAGGCCTTATTATTGATGGTAATGTGTATAGTGGCGAATTTGTAACCGGTGGTATTTTCTCACTTGATGGAATTCATGTAACAGGAAGAGGATCAGCTATAATAGCTAACACTTTTATTGAAGCAATCAATAAACAATTTGGAGCTAAAATTCCAATGGCTAATATAAACGACTATAAAACGGTTGAATTTCCTTAATTATAAGGAAACCTCAATAATATAAGAAGGAGGGAAACATTTCCCTCCTTTTTGTGTTTATTAAACCGTTCAATTAAACTAATCAACACATTGTTTGCCTACTGTAATTTTTGCGAAAAAGCACATAATCCCTGGAAGATAGAGAGGGAGAAGGTATCTTATTTTGTTACCGATCGATGGGATGGTAGTTCAAGGCCACCTTATAACGAGTTAAATATGAGTATGAATGTAAGCGATTGTGTAGATGATGTTTTATATAATCGCCTGTTAGTAGCTCGGCATTCAGGAATACGTATGAATAGATTTGTATTTGCAAGTCAGGTACATGGTGATCATATTGAAATAATAGAGGAGGAGAGGCTTAGCAAAAATTCATATTCAATAATTAAAGCAAGCGATGGATTGATAACAGCAGTTAAAAATATTTCTTTAACTGTTATGGCTGCAGATTGTGTTCCTGTTTTATTATATGATCCTCAAAAAGAAGTAGTGGGTGCTTTTCATGCCGGTTGGAGAGGGGTAAGTCAAAACATACTTGGCAAGGGAGTTACTATGATGAGAGAACAATTTGAGTGTAATCCCAATACCATAAGGGTATTTATTGGTCCATCCATTGGTCAGTGTTGTTACGAGATTAAAAGTAAAGTTATAGAAGCAGTGGAAAATCAGGTGCCTAACTACGAGAAGGCAATAAAATTAAAAGGAGAGAAAGTATTTTTGGACCTAAAAAAGAGTATTGAATTTCAATTGATAAATGAAGGAGTGGAGCGATCAAATATTATCAGATCTAAATTCTGCACTAAATGTTACTCTCATAAGTTTTTCTCATACAGAGCTAATTCCGAAACAGGAAGGTTTTGTGCTTCGATAGCACTAAAAGGTTAATTTACTACTTTTTCCTCTTTATATTGCTTGATTAAGATATTCAATTCTGCACTAATTTCTTTTATAAGAGGATGATTAGCATTTAATTTTTGTGCATCAATAGCCTTTATCGGTAATACCCTTGGTGAAGTCCCTGTAATAAATGCGGCTTCCATTTTTGCAACATTCTCTAAATTTATTGCTTCAAACTTGATACCCCAACCTTTATTAATTATTATTTCAATCAATTTTTGCCTGATTACACCAGGTAGTACCATTTCATCTGGTGCAGTAATAAATATACCATCTTTAATAAAAAACAAATTACTTCTGCTACCTTCTGTAATCTGATTATGATGATTTACTAGGACAGTTTCGTAAACATGCTCTTTTTCTATGATGTTATTAGCTTCACCTCTAACTTCAGCATTAAATATTTTAGCTGTTGGATTTTGTCTTTCTGCTTCTTGAAAACAAGCCACCACACCTTCGGTATATTGTTTTGTTTCCGGGTAATGAACTGGAAGTAAAAAAGCCAAAAATTCTCTGTCTCCATTTGGCTTCATTCTAAATTCAAGCTTAATATTTCCTATTTCTAAATTATTGGCAGCAATAAGTGTTTTAACAATCTGTTTAATTTGCGAATTAGACTTCCATAAATCTAAATTAGCAATATTCGCACTGTTTTTTAATCGTTTTAAATGATCGTTAATAAAAAGAGGCACAGTATCTTCCACTCTAAATACTTCATACACACAAACACAATTATCATCGGATTGACTATTAAAGAAGTTAATCGATTTTAATGTTCGATTTATATAAAAATATTGCCCTGCTATGGGTGTGTGCATCATTTAGGTATCAAATATTGGGCATAAAAGTTATGAAAAAAAATGATATCTACACTTAAAAGTTCAGGTATTTTATACCTTCTTTTTTTCAAGTTCAATTAGTATTTTTTTAGCCCGATTTACTTCACCTTTACTTCCATAAGGTAATAAACCTTCCAATACTAATATGAATTCACTGATAAGGTCGGGATAATAATGAGTAATGTTATGAATTATGGTCATGCAATGTGCCTTAACTGCAATAGGAGTGTTTTCATTCCCAAGCCATTTAAAACATAAATCTATAAATTGTCCATCAGCTAATTCATTTAAGTCATGTTGTGATAAAATTCTAAGATAATGCCTTTTTATACTTTGATTTGATTCCTTCGCTACCAAAGCAATCATTTCTTTTAAGTAAGGCTCAATAATAGAAGGATTAACATCATGAATCAAATCAATTAAGTATGCCGACCTCCAAGCCATCTTATGCTCATTCAGGCGGTTCATTTTCCATAAAACACTAATAATATCAGCAGATTGACTCCAATCATTTGCCAATGATTTCATTTTGCCTGATAACCATTGTTCACTTATTAATGCTTCAACTTCACTTTGCGTTAAATTCATATCCTTATAGATCTGTCAAACAAAGATAAGAATCCGATAAGGCAATATTAAAAGTAAAAAACAAAAAATGAACTTTTTACTATTCTGCATTAAAACACAATTCAGTTTATTATATTCGGCAAAAAAACAGGCTATGCAAAGAATATTTCTTCTTATATGTTTCATTTTATTAATGATACCTTCTTATGGTGCTCAACAACTATCGGAGGAATCCAAAATTTCGCTCTTAACCTGCTCCCCGGGCCAGGATTTATATTCTATATATGGTCATAGCGCAATAAGGGTTAAAGATGATGCAAATGGGATTGATCACGTTTTTAATTATGGAACTTTTGATTTTGATACCCCTAACTTTTATTTGAAATTTGCCAATGGCAACTTAAAATACATGTTGTCTTCAGCACCATTTAACCGATTCTTGAATAGTTATTTTCATGAAGAAAGAAGTGTATTTGAACAGGAGTTAAATCTGAATCAATCAGAAAAACAAAAGTTATTTAATGCCATTTTATTGAACTCAAAAACCGAGAATCGATATTATAGATATGATTTTTTCTTTGATAACTGCGCCACACGTATTCGGGATATCATTTACCGAAATGTAGATGGCAATATTTCTTATATTGATACTATTCAAAGTAAGCAATCATTTAGAGCATTTATTCATGAATATGAAAAGAATATACCATGGGTTAAAGATGGCCTGGACATTATTTTAGGATGGGGCACTGATGATATAGCGGAGGTTAATGAACAAATGTTTCTTCCTGATTATTTGATGATTTACTTTGGAAAGGCAGTCATTAATAAAGAAGGAGAGGAGACAAGAAGCCTTGTAAAAGAAATGCAACCTTTGCTTCGTTTCGACAATGAAAAAGATAGTACCCTTTTAACACCTTCATTAGTCTTTTGGATTTTACTAATATTAGGAGGCATACTTACCGGGTATGAAATAAAAGTCAGAAAAAAACCAGTACAATTTGTTAATCGTACTCTGTTTGCTATTGTATCAATTGTAGCTTTCTTAATTGTGTTCTTATGGTTCTTTACTCGTCATGGAGTAACAGCCAGCAATTTTAACATTTTATGGGCTAATCCTTTATTTATTTTACTGGCAATATTACCTAATAAATTACTCATAGCTAAAAGTCTGCGAATTATAACAATTATCATTTTAGTATGTATGTTATTATTTGCTATTGGTTGGTTTGTTATTCCTCAACAAATACCAGCTATGGTTTTTCCATTAGTTCTGTTATTGATATTAAGAACCGGATTTATGTACAGATACATTAACAAGTAGTTAACAAACAATTTTAACTCAGAGCTGTTTTCATCTAAAACCTATCGAATGAAAACAGCTTTTTTTATAATATTATTTAATCTATCGTTTGTTCTTAGTCTTCATGCTCAGGAAGTCACCGTTTTAAACTCCAATCAATTACTTGAATCTGTTGATACATCTTCCGATACCTTATATGTTGTAAATTTTTGGGCTACATGGTGTGCACCATGTGTTGAAGAACTGCCTATATTTAATAGCAAAGAACTATCAAAAGCATATAAGCCAATTAAAGTAGTTTTGGTCAG
This sequence comes from Carboxylicivirga linearis, assembly GCF_018271995.1. Lineage (GTDB taxonomy): Bacteria > Bacteroidota > Bacteroidia > Bacteroidales > Marinilabiliaceae > Carboxylicivirga > Carboxylicivirga linearis. The sequence goes on along the minus strand of NZ_JAGUCO010000002.1, from coordinate 281,584 downwards.
CCTCGATTTTAAAACGCAGATTGATAGTAAACTCAAGCCATTTTTACAGAAAAAGGACATAACTGAAAAAGTTGTTTGGCTCAATGAAAGTAACCCCAATAATTGGGTCGATAAAATAGACCCATCCTGGTCAGGAGCAATTCCTGCCACCAAAATGTACTACAAAAATCAACAAACCTTCCATGAAGGAGAGTTAACTCACGATAAATTAAAAGAGAAAATTCAATTTATATTATCAATGAACTAATAAAATAAAACTATGAAAACAATTTATTTAACAATGGTTTTAGTGGCTTTGAGTCTTGTTTCAACAGCCCAGGTGAAAGTTGGTGACAATGCACCTGATTTTAAATTACTAAATACTGATGGTGAAATGGTTGCACTATCTGATTACAATAAAGAAGATGGTGTAATTTTGGTATTTACATGTAATCATTGCCCTTATGCTAAATTATATGAGCAGCGCATTATTGATTTAAACAAAAAGTACAAATCCAAGAAATATCCGGTTGTTGCTATCAATCCTAACGATTCGGTGGCCTATAAAGTTGATGGTTATTCTTATATGGTTGATAAGCAATACGATTTTCCATATTTACTTGATAATAAAGGCATATTCTCGGAATATGGAGCTACCAAAACACCTCATATCTTTTTGTTAAAAAACAGCGGTGATCAATTTGAAGTTGCCTATATCGGTGCTATTGATGATAATCCTCAGGATGCTTCAGAAGTGAAAGAAAAATATCTGGAATTAGCTATTCAGTCATTAATGGAAGGTAAAACGCCTAAATATACGTCAACCAAAGCCATTGGATGTAGTATTAAACCCTTTAAATGATTAGTTTAATATAAAATTAGTTTTTAATATTTTTAAAAATTGATAGAAACTACTATTTTTGCGTCGATGAGTAGAATTGATAATTAATGAGATTATTACTGAAAACATCCATAGCAGTAGTAGTCGGAGCAATATTGTGGGGGAGTACTACTTTTTTCTATCCAATGTCTGATTCATTTGGTAGTGATTTTACGCCCCCAAACAATAAACCCACCTCCTTTCGTTTGAGTAGCTTTTATTCTGATAATGAAGAATTTAGCTATCTAGAGAAACAAGTCAACAGATTTATTCGCCGCGAACATATTGTAGGAGCATCTGTGGCTGTAGCCAAAGATGGTGAGTTAGTATATGCCAAAGGTTTTGGATATGCCGACAAAGATGCACATGATATGGTTGAACCTTATAACTTATTCAGGGTTGCCAGTGTATCAAAACTTGTTACAGCTATTGGTGTAATGAAATTATATGAATCCGGTCAACTTACACTTGATGATAAGGTTTTTGGACCGGATGGTATTTTAAATGATTCCATTTATCTTGATTACAAAGATAAGCGCGTTGAAGATATTACTGTACGTCATTTAATGGAGCATAGCGGAGGTTGGACAACCCGTTGGGGAGACCAGATGTTTATGCCAACTATTATTGCCAGAAAGTTACATAAATCACTACCAATCAATGAGTCTGATATCATCAGATTTGTTTTAGATAAACGACTTCATTTTACACCAGGTCAGTCTTCTTATTATTCTAATCTTGGTTTTATGATCTTAGGTCAGGTAATTTCTAAAGTATCTGGCATTGAATATGAAAAATATATACAAACCAATGTTTTATATCCATTAGGAATATACGACATGAAGATTGGTGGAAGTCATAGAAACGAGAGAGCCGAGGCTGAAGTTATTTATTACGAGCCTGAATTAACTTTTTATGTTGATGATTACACCGGTACTGGCGAACAAGTCTTACGTACATATGGTGGCAATGATATGCACACTTTAGGAGCTGCAGGTGGATGGATTGCTTCATCAACAGACTTAATGAAGTTAATGTTATCTGTTGATGGATTTAATACATTTCCTGATATGTTAAATAAGGAAAGTGTAGAAATAATGACAACGCCAACAAGACCAGGTTATAGTCCGTTAGGTTGGCGAAGAATAAAATCTAATGCTTGGGTACGCACAGGAACATTAGCTGGAACTTCTGCATTAATGGTTCGTCGTGATGATGGTATTTCATATGTATTTGTAACAAATACAGGGAACTGGAAAGGTCCTGCGTTAGCTTCAGATATTACTCGCATTATGGAACGTGGATTAACAAAGGTTGATGAATGGCCCGGCTACAATTTATTTGATATGGATCAAACATTGGCTTCCTCCAGAAAACGTCCTCAGGTAATTTATTAGATCAAATTTCATAACGATTCTTTCTGTCATTCTAAATTTTCAATATTTTCGCATTGCAGATTAATTTATTTTGAATCGAATAATTACATATAAAGTTAAAGGATGTATAAATAAATTGATTCATTCTTCTTTAATTATTGTTAAGTACATGTATAGAATCTCAATTAACGAATTGATATATTAATTAAATATCTCTTGTAGATATTAATATGGTTTTAATCAAACATCCCGGAAAACAACTTTTTTAATTTAAAACCAGATTCAATGTTTAAGAGATTATCATTAAAAGCAATTGTTTTAATTGCATCAGTAATGTTTGTATTAATTTTTTCTTCTTGTAAAGGAACACAAGCTTATCAATGTCCACAATCGTATTATGGATCATCACATAGAAATTTTTAATACATCAATAGAATAAAAAAGTCCAATGGAATTATTCATTGGACTTTTTTGTATTACTTTTTAAACTACTGTATTAGAATTTAGACTCGTGTCTTATATTTGATATTATGTTATTTATGTACATATAAAAATAGCCGGAAATACACCGGCTATTCTTTATACTTTTCTTTTAGGATTACTTACCTAATGCTTTTAATTGCTCATTCACTTCGTTATACTTATCCATTTTCTCAAATCGATAGTATAAACCTTTTAAAGTCTCTAAAACAGCACCTTCTCCAGGTTGAACTTCTAAAGCTTTTTCCATATAAGGAAGAGCTTTTTCCCAATGTTCATTGGCAATTTTTAAAGCAGCTTCATATTCTTTAGTTGTTGTTTTATCATTGGCAACATTCTGTTGTTCAACACCCTTATTATAATATACAACACCTAAATTATACAAAGCATTAAAGTTCTCAGGATCTAGATCTAAACACTTATTGTAATCAGCAATTGCTTTTTCTTGATCAATTTTTTCAAATAAAACACCTCTTGCATAATAAAAGGCAGGATTACTTTGATCAGAAGCGATAGCAGTATTCAAATATTCCAATGCTTCTTCATTTTGCTTGCTATCCAAATAGTATTGAATTAATGTAGTTAAGATTCTATCATCTTCAGGGTAAGTTTCAAAACCTTTTTTAAGGTTTTCACCCATCTTAACTGAATCTTCGGTTGTTTGATATACCTGGTGAAGCAATAATACTGCATCACCGCCACCATAATTCAAGTCAATTGACTTATTGAAATACTCTTCTGATTTTTCCCAATTATTAGCGTTATAGGCAGCTAAAGCACAGTTATATACAATAGCTGTATCAACACCTTCTTCTTCCATAATAGGAAGAGCATTAACGTCTAATACACTTTCAAAAGCAAATAAAGCAGCATCAAAATTTTCCGTATTAAAACCATCAATACCTGCATTGGTCAAATCAGGTTTAAACATGGTCAATGCCAATTGAATCTCCTTTTCGTATTTTCCTTTTTGCTTGCCTTTCTCATTACCTTTAGCATCTAATTCCAATGCTTTTTTGTAATAAGTAACAGCTTTTTTCATATCCTCTATATCCTTCCCACTCTTATATTTCTCAGTATATACCTTAGCGGCAACGATATACGTTTTTGGCCAGCCTATTGATTTTTCATGCTCTAATGCCAAATCAATAGCCTCTTTAGCTTTGTCTAAGTCATTTGTTGTTAGGAATTGACTAGCAGCGGCCACTTTACCTTTTTGGGCAAATGCAGTAGTAATACCTAATACTAACAATGTCAATAGCGCGACTCTTTTCATTTCAAAAAAGTTTTAGTTTATTGTCTATAATAGTAATTGTAAATAAAAATCTATTCGTTTGTTTCTTCATTTTCAGAAGATTCGATAGTTGGAGTTTCTCCTTCAATATCTTCACCTTCTTCCAATTTATCTTCTTCTAATTCTTCTGAATTTACTTTCGCAACAGATGCAATTTCGTCTTGCTTTTTAGATAGATTAATTAATCGAACACCTTGAGTGGCACGACCTGTAACTCTCATATCTGCAACTGACAAACGAATGGCAATTCCTGAACGATTAATAATCATCAGATCATTGTCGTCTGTTACGTTTTTAATTGTAATAAGTTCCCCTGTTTTATCCGAAATTTTCATGGCTTTCACACCTTTTCCACCTCGATTGGTAACACGGTACTCTTCAGTTTTGGAACGTTTTCCGAAACCTTTTTCAGAAACAACAAGGACATCCTCTGCTTCTATATCTTTTACACATATCATGCCAACTACTTCGTCATGCTCTGAACCAAGCGTTATTCCTCGAACTCCGGCTCCTGTACGACCGATACATCTAACCTGAGTTTCGTTAAAACGAATAGCTCTACCCGAACGGCTTGCCATTAAAATTTCAGTGGTTCCGGAAGTCAATCGGGCCTGAAGTAACTCATCATTTTCTTTAATGGTAATTGCATTAACACCATTAACACGAGGACGAGAATAATCTTTCAGAAGTGATTTTTTAACGATACCTTTTTTGGTACCCATGATGATGTAATGCGAGTTAACATACTCTTCATCATTCAGTTTTTTAACCTTTATAAAGGCTTTTACCTTATCATCCGGGTCAATATTCAATAGGTTTTGAATAGCTCTACCTTTAGATGCTTTTGTTCCTTCCGGAATTTCATACACCTTCAACCAGAAACATCTTCCTTTTTTAGTGAAGAACATCATGGTATTGTGCATTGATGCCGGGTAGATATACTCTATAAAGTCTTCATCGCGGGTAGTGGATCCTTTTGAACCAACTCCTCCTCTGTTTTGAGTTTTAAATTCAGCCAGCGGAGTACGTTTGATGTAGCCCAAATGCGAAATAGTAATAATCATTTCATCATCGGCATAGAAATCTTCAGGATTAAACTCTTCAGAACTATAAACGATGTCAGTACGTCGGTCATCACCAAATTTAGCTGATACTTCTTCCAACTCTTCCTTAATGATATCCATACGCATCTCAAAATTCTCAAGAATTTCTTTCAAATGCGCAATTTCTTTCATCAATTCTTCATATTCGGCACGTAGCTTATCTTGTTCCAGTCCGGTTAACTGGCGTAACCGCATTTCAACAATCGCACGAGCCTGAATATCAGTCAATTCAAACCTGTTAATTAAGTTTTCACGAGCTTCATCAGGAGTTTGAGCAGCACGGATAATTTTGATTACTTCATCAATATTATCACTTGCAATAATCAATCCTTCAAGAATATGAGCACGTTTTTCAGCTTGATCTAATAAATACTGAGTACGACGTGTAACCACATCATGACGATGCTCAACAAAAGCCTGAATAAGTCCTTTTAGATTTAATAACTGAGGACGACCATTAACCAGAGCAATATTATTTACCCCGAATGAAGATTGTAAGGCTGTGTTTTTATATAGGTGATTCAACACAACATTAGCAATGGCATCTCTCTTCAAATCAATAACAATGCGCATTCCATTACGGTCAGACTCATCGTTAACATTTGATATACCTTCAATTTTTTTCTCATTAACAAGGTCGGCAATCTTCATAATTAATTCCGCCTTATTAACAAGGTATGGTATTTCGTTTATGATAATTTTTTCGCGTCCATTGCTGTCCGTTTCAATATCAGACTTGGCACGCATTACCACTCTCCCTTTACCTGTATTATATGCATCTTTTACTCCCTGGTATCCATAGATGGTACCTCCGGTAGGAAAATCTGGTGCTTTAATAATGTCGATAAGCTCTTCAATTTCAATATCATTATTATTAATGTATGCAATTGTAGCTTCAATCGTGTCTTTTAGGTTATGCGGAGGCATATTAGTTGCCATACCTACAGCAATACCCGAAGCACCATTTACTAAAAGGTTAGGAATACGAGTTGGCAGAACTGTTGGTTCTTTAATGGTATCATCAAAGTTTAGCTGAAAATCAACCGTATTTTTTTCAATGTCGACCAACATTTCTTCGGCTAAACGATTTAATCGGGCCTCTGTATAACGCATTGCAGCCGGACTATCACCGTCTACAGAACCAAAGTTACCCTGTCCGTCAACCAGAGGATAACGTAATGACCAATCCTGAGCCATACGAACCATGGCAAAATAAACTGATGAATCGCCGTGAGGGTGAAATTTACCTAACACCTCTCCCACAATTCTGGCAGACTTTTTATAAGGTTTGTTTGAGGCAACACCGAGTTCGCTCATACCAAATAAAACACGACGATGAACAGGCTTCATACCGTCCCGCACATCTGGTAAGGCACGAGAAACAATAACCGACATCGAATAATCGATGTAGGCCGATTTCATCTCCTCCTCAATGTTTATTTTAATTATTTTCTCTCCTTCAGTCATTTATAATAAACTTTTTTAATATCTAACTACAATAAAAAATGGCTTTTAAGGGCCATTTTTTGAACGGACTAATTTAAGTTTTTTTATCAAGACCAAAAAACGAAAAAACCTACTTTTACTAACAAGTTAATCACTATAGGAGCATTAAATGTTTTATGCTATTTTTGAAAGATAAATCAGATTTCGTAAATTCATTATTTCGATTGTAAACAAGACTGCGTAACGGTTGTTATTTTATAACAGATAATACGAAGACAATATATGGACTTAAACTTTTCGCCACGTATAAAAGATGTTATAGCGTACAGTAAAGAAGAAGCCGAAAGATTGGGAAACCATTTTATTTCGCCTGAGCATTTAATGCTGGGAATTCTTCGCGAAGGTCAGGGCAAGGCCATTGAACTGTTGCATCAGCTGAGTGCAGATACTATGCGCATCAGAAAAGGTATAGAAAAACATTTAAAGGGTGATGAACCTATTCAATCTGAACACCTACCCTTACTTAAATCCACTGAACGGGTTTTAAAACTTGTTCATTTGGAAGCCAAAGCGCTGAAAAGCGATAAAATTAACACTGGACATTTATTAATTGCTCTATTGAAAGAAAAGAGCAGTGTAATTTGGGAAATTATGGCTGAAGAAAATATTCATTATCAAAAAATTAAGCAAATGCTGGAAAACCAAAAGCCACAGGCTAAAGCAGACTATCCTGAAGATGACGATCAGGAAGCCTCTTTTTCCAGCTCCGGATCAGGTAGCGAATCCTCAAAATCGGGATCGAAAAGCAATTCAGACACTCCTGTATTAGACAATTTTGGAATTGACATTACCAAAGCTGCAGAAGAAGGACGTTTGGATCCTATTGTTGGACGCGAGAACGAAATTGAGCGCCTGGCACAGATATTAAGTCGCAGAAAGAAGAACAATCCAATATTAATTGGAGAACCAGGTGTTGGTAAATCTGCCATTGCCGAAGGTTTAGCTCTACGCATTAACGAGAAAAAAGTATCTCGTGTACTTTTTGATAAACGTGTTGTGACGCTTGATTTAGCATCAATCGTTGCAGGTACAAAGTATCGTGGCCAGTTTGAAGAAAGAATGAAAGCTATACTAAATGAGCTAAGTCGCAACCCTAATGTTATCTTATTTATTGATGAGATACACACCATTGTTGGTGCTGGTGGTGCAACAGGTTCATTAGACGCTGCTAACATGCTTAAACCGGCACTGGCAAGAGGTGAAATTCAATGTATTGGAGCTACCACACTCGACGAATATCGTCAGCATATTGAAAAAGATGGTGCTTTAGAGCGTCGTTTCCAAAAAGTAATGGTGGAACCAACCAGTATTGAAGAAACCGTTGAGATACTTAATAATATCAAGGAAAAATACGAAGATCATCACAACGTTAATTACGATCCTGAGGCTATTGAAGCCTGCGTAAAACTTACTGAGCGTTACATTTCTGATCGTCATTTGCCCGATAAGGCTATTGACGCCTTGGATGAAGCTGGATCAAGAGTACACATTTCTAATATTGTGGTTCCGGAAACAATTTTAAAGATTGAGGAACAAATTGAAGAAATAAAAGACAACAAAATAAAGGCTGTTAAAGCACAGAATTTTGAATTGGCTGCCAGCTTCCGTGATAAAGAAAAAAGTTTGCAAGATGAGCTTGAAGAAGCTAAAAGCAAGTGGGAAGAAGAACTGATGCAGCATCGCGAAACGGTAGATGAAGAAAAAGTTGCCGAAGTGGTTGCTATGATGACTGGTATTCCGGTGCAGCGTGTTGCTCAGGCTGAAGGATTCCGCCTACTTAAGATGGGCAAAGAATTAAACGGAAGCGTTATTGGTCAGGATGATGCAATTGTGAAGATTGTAAAAGCAATTCAGCGTAACAGAGCTGGTTTAAAAGATCCTAATCGTCCAATTGGTTCATTTGTATTCCTTGGCCCTACCGGTGTGGGTAAAACGCATTTGGCTAAAGTACTGGCTAAATATTTGTTTGACACTACAGATGCGCTAATTCGTATTGACATGAGTGAATACATGGAGAAATTCTCCGTATCACGCTTGGTTGGAGCGCCTCCGGGGTACGTTGGTTACGAAGAAGGTGGTCAGTTGACTGAAAAAGTGCGTCGCCGTCCGTATGCAGTAGTGCTATTGGATGAGATAGAAAAAGCTCACCCCGATGTATTTAATTTATTATTACAGGTAATGGATGAAGGTCGCCTGACTGATAGTTTAGGTCGTAAGGTGGACTTTAAAAATACCATTATCATCATGACATCTAATATTGGAACCAGAGAATTAAAAGATTTTGGTCGCGGTGTTGGATTTACTCCAGGTGGTAAGCAAACAGACTCAGATCATGCCAAAGGGGTGATTGAAAAAGCCCTTAAAAAGGCGTTTGCACCTGAATTTATAAACCGTATTGATGATGTAATTACTTTCAACAATCTAAGTAAAGACGATATCCATAAAATTATTGATATTGAATTAAAAGGTTTGTATAGTCGTGTTGAGTCATTGGGTTATAAACTGGAATTAACCGATGAAGCCAAAGATTTTATTGTTACCAAAGGCTACGACGTTCAATATGGTGCCCGTCCGCTAAAACGTGCTATTCAAAAGTATCTGGAAGATGAAATGGCTGAAGTAATTATTCAAGCATCTGTTTCAGAAGGCGATATTATTAAGGTTGATTACGATACAAAAGAAGAAAAAATAGTGACTGAGATAGTTCAACTAAAGAAAGAAAAGGAAAAGAAATAATTCTTTTTAAGAGCATATAAAAGCCGCAATTTATTCAATTGCGGCTTTTTTATTGATAGAATATTGTCATTTCAATAAATCTTCAGTCACTTTTAAATCTCCGTCATTATCAACAGCTCTTACACCAAGAATATGGCACATTAACTCATAAATTTGAATATTTTCAAATGTTTCTGAAGCATATCCATTTTTAAATGACGGGCCAAAAGCATAAAAAATACCATGCATATCTTTATTCGTCGGATCATAACCATGTGTTCCTCCAATAACCATATCAGTAGGATCTGCAACAATGCTATATGCACTATCGGCTACCACAATCAGCGATGCAATATTTTTGTTCGTTCCATAGTGTAAATAATCCGGCACACTATCTTTCTCCCAAGCCTGAATACCCGGTATACAATTTAACTCATTTTTTATTTTCTTTATAAATGGTTCTTTTGCATCTAATAAGTAAAAAGGATTACTTCCTGTAATATAATTCACTTGGGCAGTATCAATAATTTGGTTAATTACTACCTTTCTTTCATCATTTATTGCTCCCATACCGTGATCAGACAATATGATAATATCAATTGAATCCTTAATACCAATATCATTTATCTTATTTGTTAATTCTGAAAGGTAGGCATCCAATCTATTCACCATTATTCTTGTTGAATCAGATTCTGGTCCATAATTATGTCCAACACCATCAGGTTCATCAAAATAAAGCATACACAAATGAGGTCGTTGATTATAAGGGAGGTTCAACCAGGATACAACCGAATCGATACGAGCTGAATAACCAATTGCAGAATCATATTGCTTCCAATAAGTTGGTCTTATGCCTTGAACATCAGCCTCTGTTCCAACCCAAAAATAACTTGCCGATTTTATACCATTCTTTTCTACTGTTACCCAAATCGGTTCTCCGCCGTAGTAGTTGCCATCCTGAACCTTTTCTCTATCCCTGACCTTATAAAAATCAGCATATTTTTTCGAATAAAAAGAATTTGCAACCAAACCATGATGGTCGGGATATAATCCAGTTGCTATTGAATAGTGATTAGGAAATGTTTTACTAGGAAATGAGGGTTGTAATGATTTAGCCTTTGCCCCTACCTTTTCAATTGAATCTAAAAACGGAGTGTTGTACAAATCCTGGTAATCCCATCTGAAACCATCTAATGAAACAACAAGTAAGTATGGTTTATGATGTTCATTTTCAACCACCAAAGAATCACAACTAACGAACAAACATATTATAAAACAGCTTAATATTTTAAATAATCTCATGCTTTGGTATTTAATATTTTGGTTGATCCAATTTTATACAAAAATAGCTGCCTCAAAATAATTTGAAGCAGCTATTTTTATTAATTATTTATAAAGATTATTCTTCATCCGAATATTCAGCCCAAACACCACCTGTTTTAATAACACGAATAGTTGTAGAACCATTACTTCCGTCATAATACGCATAAGTAACTAAATACTGTTGATCTTCAACTGCGCTATAGTTAGTATCTAACATCTCACCAACCATTTCAACAAGTAAGCTTCTATCAGTACCAGGAGTATTACCACTTCTTAAATCAAAGTTTTGGTAATACGACGTTTCATCAAACAAATTGTAATCTTCAGTACCCAAAGTGATTTTTATTGCTGGATCAGCCCACCAGTAACTATTGCGGATATTATCTTCATCCAAAGCAAAGTTTAACTCTTCAGATACAGCCATAACACTTTGTTTAACAATCCAGTTACTTCCATTGTACATATACACCACATATGTATTGATATAATTTCTGTACACAACACAAGAATAAGTAATTGGAGCTGTCCCTTCTGTCTCAGCCAATAAAGCTAATCTCTCTTGAGCCTGATCAATATCATCAAAGTTGTTGTATCTTCCATTTCCTAAAGATTCATATTGATCTTCAGTAACTTCAATAGCATCCGATGCATAATCAAGTAATTCTGTAGAAAAGTCTGCATTTACTTTAACATATCTGGTTTCACCAGTAGAATATAAAATATATGAAACAGTCATTTCAACTCCTGATTCATCAGCATACTCTTTTCGATCAAGAAGTTTTCCAATCAAATATTCAGCTTCATCTTCATCTGAAAAACTACCGTAATTATTACCCATTTCAGCGTATTCATCTTCACTAATCTCACGAGCACCATCTTCATCAACTGTTGGACGTTCGTAATAGTCATAGGTAATCATCATAGCTTGAGCATTTTCACCATAGAATTTTTGTATTAAAATCTCTGGTAAAAAGTCTTTTGGTAATGCATTTGCTGAAAAGTTTTTGTAATTAGCAACATCATCATTGCTTGACAATTCATAATCCTCATCAGTTAATGTGTATGCTTCCGGAGCAGCTTCAAGTTCACTATAGAAACGATCGCGCTCATCTTGCATATCCTGAATATCTTCGATCTCTTCTTTGATATCTTCCATTGGGTCACATGCAACATGTAATAATCCCAATACTATTGCTAAAAGAAATATTATCTTTTTCATCTTTTGTTCCCTTTCCTTTATTAAAAGTTAACTCTTAAACCAGTTGACCATGTGCGACCAAAACCATAATATACCAATGCTGATTGCCAGTTATGACCTGAACCATCGTTCGCATCTGAGATATATTCGGTATTAAAAATGTTATTAATATTACCGTAAACGGTAGCATCAAGCTGTCCGATTTTGAATCTATAGTTTACATTAGCATCAACTAAACCATAATCAGGCATTTCCCATGGTTGAACACCAGCTTCATTTTCGTCACCACGACCAGTCGGATCAAAAGCAGCATAAATATTAGCATTATAAACATAGTCCATTCCAACCTTCAACCCTTCTAATACGGTGTAGTCAATACCTATAGCAGCAGTAGTTTGTGCCGCATCAGCTACCTTTAGATCTTTAATATATAAACTTACTTCATCAATAACATTTTGATTATCATCAAAAATTGGCACATCAGTTAGGTTATTTTGCCATCTCCAGTCTCCCAATGAAGCCATACCTCTAATAACCATGTTTCTAATAGGTTTAAATACAAAGTCAGCTTCAATACCTTTGTGTAAAGCATTTACACCAGATATATTGGCATATATAGGATCTCCACTATTCGTGTATCTGGTTAAACGGAAGAATTTATCTTTCCAGTTAGTGTAGTATGCGTTAATATTAGCAGAAAAAATGCGGCTTTTATATCCATATCCGATTTCAAAAGCCATTGTTTTTTCGTTCTTCGCTCCTTCATTAATTTCATTTGAATTACTTACAAATACATTATCAAAGAATGGAGTTCTTTCAAAATATCCTAAATTACCAAATACATTGTGATGTTCATCAATATTGTAGTTAGCACCACCTTTTACTACAAATCCTTGGTGATTTACCCAATCTGTTTCTTGCTCGTCAGGAGTATATGAGAAATAATCAATACGTTTTTGTCCCATGTTATTAAAAGCACCTGAAACGAATACATTCAAATCGTTTAATGTATATTCAGCCTGAGCAAAAACTCCCTGCCATGAAACTAATCCATCATTGTAATATCCGATTTTATCTCCGGTACGAGCAATTTTATTAGGATTATTTACATCATCATCTGACAAAACAAACTCACCTCCTAATAAATCAGTCACTTCTCTAAAGTGCTCACCTTTATAATATCTTAGATCAATACCTCCACTAATTTCCAAATTTTCGGTTAATTTATGCTGTAAATTAGATAAAAGACCTATCCATGTATGATCATTACGTGATGAACGAAGTATGGCTGTCGAACCACCTCCACCATTAGCAATATTTTCATCTACAATTCTGTCAAAGTCAATTTGACCATCTTTTATGTAATCGTAAAATTTATTTCCTTCAGAACCATAATTACCAGTTCCACCGCCTGTACCAAATGAGGCATAAGCCGATGTTGAAAGCATTGTTTTGTCACTAATTGTCCAATAGTGGTTTAATGACATTTGAGGCTTATGATAGAAATTGGTTCTTAAATTATATGTTTCACCATTTAAATATCCCCAATCAGGGTTGTATTTCAATCCTTTGTTTGGATCTTGCATATCTGTAATATACTGCCTGCTTGATCTTTGTCCATGAGTTTGAGGCGCACCAAATACTGTAAAAGATAAGATTTGATTATCCCAACGTTTTGAAATACTTAAAAAGTATGACCAACTATCAAATTGAGTTGCATCAACCCATCCTTGTCCGGTGGTATGCGCTCCGGAAAATGTAACAGCCCAATCATTATCTGTTAACCCAGTTGATACAGTGAATGATCTTTTAAAGTATCCATCATTTCCAATACCCACAAAAGCACTACCACCTTTCTCGGCATCTGTTGTTTTTGTAAGCACATTAATTGTACCTCCCACTGAACCAATTGATAATTTTGAAGCTCCAAGACCTCTTTGAACCTGCATACTACGGGTAACTTCTGATAGACCGGCCCAATTACTCCAGTAAACCCATCCGTTTTCCATGTCGTTAACAGGAATACCGTTAATCATAACAGCCGTGTTATTCATATCGAAACCACGAACATTAATGCGGGAATCACCGAAACCACCACCTTGCTTAGTAGCATAAATCCCAGGGGTTGATTTCAATATTTCAGGAAATTCCTGAGTTCCTAGTTTTTCTTCAATTAATTGAGGTTTAATAGAAGATAATGCCACAGGTGTTTTTCTTTGCACGGCTACATTAGCAATAACCGATACTTCAACAATACCAACGGATGAAGATTTAAGCTCAATAGTTCCTAAATCAACATCTCCTGCGACAGCAACCGATTTTTCCAGATTAATATAACCCAGGTAGTCGAAAACAAGTGTTACCTTACTGTCTGCAATTTCCAATTGGAATGTTCCATCCAATTGAGTAACAGTACCAACACCTTTGTTGTCTTGCATATACACAGCAGCTCCTATTAGAGGTTCCTGTGTGTCAGCATCAACAACCAAACCGGTAACTTTTCCCTGAGCCAATACTCCCGTACTAAGACCTAATGCGAAAAGCCCTGCAAAAACGCTGAATAGCTTTTTTTTCATGATAGATAAAAATTAGTCGTTAAATTAATAAACGTGTATAATGTATTATTGTCGTTATTTATAAATTACAATTAGCTACTATACAACTAATTAAAGTTTTATCTTGGATTTAGTTAAGTTACGCTGCAAAGGTCAATTCTTGAACCGAATGGTCGGTTTTCTAAAGGTTAAAATTGTGTTAATTTAATTTAAATTGCCATTTTGTCATTTAAAAGAAATTAACAATTGAGTTATATTTATCAACAATATAACCTAATGATACTCATATAAGAATAAATTATTTTGGTGAAGAAGGTGGTTAACCCAACTGTTTGCGTGCAACACCATCCCAATATAAGTCAAAAGCTTCATCGAATTCTTCTTTAAAACTTTTAATTGGTTTTGGTAAAGCCAGAAAGTAATTTGCCATTGCTCTGGTAAAAGCAAAATCAAAATAAGCAATCATATCGGTTTTATACCCTTTAAGTACCCCCATATTTACTTTCTTCATTATATTTTTTCGAGGACCTTCCAGAGTGTCTTCCACCCGACCAAAATGCACTTTTATATAAGGACTTGTCTCGAAAATATTAATGTAGTAAAACTTGGTTGGATTGCTGATAAACCATTTAACAATTTTACTAAACACACGTTTAGAATCTTCTTTCGGATCTTCTGAGGAAAAAGAATCAACACACTTTTCTTCAATTTCAAACATCAATTGCTTATAAATGTCAACAATCAATTGATCCTTACCTGAAATATGATGATACAACGTTCCTTTTGCAATACCAATACGTTCGATTAATTCGTTAACTGAAGCAGTAAATCCTTTTGCTACAAAAAGCTCCATGGCTCCCTGGTAAATATCAGCTTTTTTACTCATTAATTATGTTATATAGTGTATTTCAGGTGTCAAAATTAGTTAAAATTTATTACCTAAATATTAATACACAAAAAAACCTCCACTAAATTTAGCGGAGGTTCTCTTATTTTAAAACTTAACTTCTATTCTATCTCTTTCCAAACTAAGGCACTGGCGCCAACTATAGCTGCATCACCTGCATTTAATTCAGAAGGTAATATTTTAATTTTATCCTTAAAGATAGGTAGTAAATGATCTTCCATACTCTTGATGGTAGGATTAAAGATTAAATCACCAGCAGCTGTAGGGCCTCCGAACAAAAATACGGCTTCCGGACTTAAATGGTGAACTGTATCAGCAATGCCTTGTCCAAGATAGTGACCGGTCAGTTCAAAAACTTCTTTTGCTACTTTATCTCCTTCCACTGCTGCATCATAAATCATTTTTGAATTTAATTCCTTAAATGACTTATCTGCCAGTAAACTATCTGTAGCATTATATTTAGCGATTAGTTCAAAAGCTGTACGTTTCATTCCGGGGGCTGAGCAATATGCTTCTAAGTGTCCTAAGGCACCACATCCACATAATCTACCACCAGCAACTAAGGTTGTATGTCCACACTCACCGGCAAAACCATCAGCACCATAAACCAAGTCTCCGTTTACAACTAAACCAGAACCTACTCCGGTACCCAGAGTAAACATCACAAAGTTCTTCATGTTTTTTGCACCGCCATAAATCATCTCACCTATTGCGGCTGCATTGGCGTCATTGGTTAAAGCCACCACTTTTAAATCCTCAAAACGTGTCTTTAATAAATCAGCTAAAGGTACAATACCTTCAAACGAAAGATTGGGAGCATATTCAATGGTTCCATTATAATAGTTACCGTTAGGTGCACCTATGCCAATTCCTAATACCTCAATATTTTCATTAATAAGCTTGGCATTATTGATTAAATTACGAATAGCCGTAGATAAATCTTCGATATATTGCTTAATATCACCATGATCAGGTGTTTTGATATTATCTTTTGCCAGTACATGACCATTTTCATCTACAACTCCAATGGCTGAGTTAGTACCACCTATATCTACTCCTACTGATACTTGTTTCATTGTATTTTAGTTTTATTGCTTGATTTAATATTATTCTACAGGGATATCTGTATTTACATTTTTACTACCTATTAATGAATAATACAACAAATAGGCTAATCCTAGGAATGGCACCCAATACGACATCATATAACCAACACTATCCGCCACTGCATTTTGAATTAAAGGTAGAATTCCGCCACCTACAACCATGGTCATAAAAATACCAGAAGCTGAAGCTGTAAATTTACCTAAACCTTCAACAGCCAAGTTAAAAATTCCACCCCACATAACTGAAGTACATAACCCAATCAACACTAAATACATTGCATTGATAGGTACATTAGCCATTCCGAATGACAAACCACTTGCAGAACTCTGGAATACCGGGATCGAAACAGTAGATGTAATTGGCGAAACAATAGCCATAAAAGCTAAAAGCATACCTACAGCAGAAGCTGTAATTAACATGGTTTTACTTGAAACATAAGCCCCGATTGATGCTCCTACAAAACGGCCAACTAGCATTAACAACCAATAAGTTGCAGCTACAGTTCCGGCAGTTGCAGCATCTAATCCACCAGCATTGGCATCAGCTAAAAAGAAGTTCAAAGTTCCGGGAACACCTACCTCTACACCCACATAAACACCAATACCTATGGCTCCTAAAACAAAGTGGCGAAATGACCAGGCGCTGTACTGTGATTTTTCTTTTTCTTCCTCACCTGTATTCATATGAGGTTCAGGAATATTAACAAACGACAATACAATTCCCACCATTGCAAAAATTCCTAAAGCTGTAAACATTACCGCATTCACATCTTTAATAGCTGTATTCTTAGTTACTTCACCAACTAACATACCAACTAATAAAGGAACTGAAGTACCCATTAATGAGTTAAAAGTTGCACCAACCTGTAACAATTGATTTCCTTTTTTACCGCCACCACCAAGAGTGTTAAGCATAGGGTTAACTACCACATTTAAGATACACATTGAAAAACCTGCAATAAAGGCACCCAACAAATACACCAAGAAGCTTTCAGCTATACCTGACATGTACTGAATACCTACACCAACAAATCCAACAACAATACCTATTAACGCGGTTTTTTTGTAGCCTATTTTCTCTAATAATTTACCAGCAGGTATACCCATAAATGCATAGGCAAGAAAGTTGGCAAAATTACCCAACATTCCTAGAAAATTTGAAGCCTGAAACTGTGACTTCACGACAACCCCCATAGGGGCGGCTAAATTGGTAACAAACGAAATCATACCAAATAGTAAAATCATCATTACTATTGGCAAAGCATAATTCTTACGCTGATTCATAATAGTTTTTTTAATACTTATAAAGGTTATTAATTTACCGTGCCCTCTCTCAAACAGACACCTTTGTTAACTTTAAATTAAATAGCTTGTATTCAAGATTCGAAAAATACCAAAATGATTCTTAAACTATCCGTATATTGATTCTAAATAAGGAAAAATATTAATAAATCAGTCAAATTGACGTTACGTATTGCCAGTTTCAGATATTTCAAACAAATAATCTGCAAATAGCATTTCAAGATCACATATACCTATTAAACAATCATTTAAAACAAACATATACATGAGAATACTATTGTTTACATTATAAAATACCCACATTCTCACAAATGCGCATAAAAAAAGGCAAAGTAACTCATCACTTTGCCCTTTTATATTTATTTAATTCTTTTAGTATTCTACATCTATATTAACAGATGACTCTTCACCATTAGTTTTGGTACTAATCAGGTTTAGTACATATGGACGCATGGGTCTGTTTTCTTCTAAACTTCTTAAATCAAAGCTAAGAAAGCCTGAGAATGTTTGTAACCACAAATCATCATTATCTTTATGATGAAATGTTAAAGTCAATGTATCAGACGAGAATTGCAATTCTTCATCATAACTGGTATTAAAGTGATGCACAACAGTACCTGAAGCTCCAAAACTCAAATCAACATTTAAGTAATTACCACTTACATACGCATTGTTAAGAATGACTCCGTCATTACCCAAAGTGTCCTTATTTTCATCATTAATAAAAATGATATCTAATGAAGCTATTTCAGAAACTGTAAGTGGTTCAAAAATATAATCGTAATCCTCCACCTCACTTTTAGTAAATTCTGTAAAGGATATCATTACACGTTGATCAACTTCAAACTCATAATCAGCTGGTAATTTCTCTGTAATAAATTTTGCTCCCGAATCAGAAATAAACATATAAAAATCGCCATAAGTAGCCGTTACACAAAGTTGCCTGTATGTGTATGGTACTGTTTCATACTCCTTCATACATCCGGTTACAACAAGTAGTAACGATGCCACTAATGCAAGAACCCAATTTCTAGTTTTTATCATCTTAACTTTTATTTAGCTTTTATAAATTTAATGACTGGTTTATAAGATGCAGATTCATAGCAAAGGTTGCTTTTGGGGCAAAAAAAAAGACTGCCAAAAACAGTCTTTAATATCTAATTTTCTCAATTTAATTCTCTAAATAGGTGACTCGCAAATCGTAAATGTAAGTTGTATAACCTACATTGCTGTTTAATGAAGAAGGCACCACAACTCTACATTCTCCACCATAACGCATATTAAGAATAGCTTCATTCACTCCGAGAGGAACTCCAGTTCCATAGGCACTATTAGAGTCAGTAATTGGATATGCATTATAAAACATAGGAGCGTTTGCATATTCATTTGAACTTGAATAGAACATCCCAGTTAAATCATTTACAATTGTCTCACCATCAACTTCTACAGTGTCAGTATATGCCCCAACTACATATGCGGTATATCTGTAACCTACTCTTTTGTATAATTTTATTGAATCACCTTCTCCTATCTTAGTATGAAAAAGCAACATTCCTGTTGTTTGTCTATGATCTATTGTATCCAATGACTCAGCAGTTGACTTTTCTAACCACGTTCTTTCAATATCATTATCTACAGTATCAATAATTTGAGAGTAAAACTTATTCAGTAGTTTCAACTCATTGTCAAGATACTCTTGAGGACTTGTATATGAGTATGTTTCACAACCTACTATCGATACGAGAACTAGCATAGCAGATCCCAGGAACAGATTACTTAATAATTTATTTTGTTTTGACTTATTCATTTGTAATATTCATTTAGTGGCTATGGTAACCATGGGCAAAGAAAGCTATTTTTAAGCAATCTTCAAACCTTAAATTTCTTTGTCATAAAATTACTCAACATTCTTAATTCGTAACACCTTCATATTGTATAATAAAATACTCTGACCAGGAACTTTGTCTCCATCACCAGCCAATCCAAACGCCAAATGCGGAGGTGCTATCATTTGAATACTGTCCCCTTCACTCAATAATAAAAGAGCTTCCTGAACAGCAGACTCAACGTCTCCCTTACCAACAACAATAGTCCAAACTCCATCTTTTTCAGCAGAGTAACAGAGTGTTCCATCCAGTAAAGATATGGTATAGTCGAGATAAACTAATTGCTCCTTTTTAGCATTGGATCCTATAGAATCAGAAAGAATAGTATACCATAATCCGGTTGGACTTTGCTGCATTTCAATATTGTTTTCATTCAAATATTTTTGAATCAGCTCAGTCTCAAGAGATAGTAATTTTCTATTGTGATCCATTATCATTTCTTTGGTCACAACAACTTTTCTTTTCTTTTTATCATTTCCACATGACGAAAAGAATTGAACGCTAACTATAAATAGTATCAGCGTAGCTCCTATTTTTATTTTCTTATGAAATTTAAAATCCATTTTCGTCACAAAATTCTTTTAACACAAGTTTAAACCTCTTGAGAGTTTCTTCCAATGACAATTTAGATTCACCACCGGCAGCATTAAAATGTCCGCCTCCTCCAAAATACTTTTCACTAAAAGCATTGGCAGGAAAGCCATTTCTCGATCGAAAAGAAATTTTAACCATGTTATTCTTCTCTGTAAACATGGCTGAAACCTGCACTCCTTCAATCCACAAAGCCTGATTAACAAATCCCTCTGTATCACCTGGTTTAAAGTTGAATTGTTGCAATTCTTCTTTGCTTAAATCAATATATGCAGCTTTTTGTTCCGGTAGTCGTTGCATTTTTACTCCTAAGGCATGCCCCAACAAACGCATCCTGTCAAATGAATTATTATGGAAAAGCATTTGATGAATGTTTTCCTTGTCAATACCCATCTCAAGCAATTCAGCTACAATATGATATGTTTGTGGTCGACTCGAATTATAATTTAACGAACCTGTATCAGTCATTATACCAGCATAAATGCATTCAGCTGCTTTTGTTGTAATACTTGACTTTAATCCACTTAATGAAAGCACATGAAATAATAATTCGCAGGTTGATGATGCTTCCGGAACACTTATTTGAACTTCTGCTGTTTGAGCTTCCGGAAAAGGATGATGATCAATCATAATACGAGGTGTTTCATCCTTTTCAAATAAAGGTTGCATCACTTTAATTCGAGATAAAGCATTAAAATCCAGAAAAATAACCAATTCTGAATCTTCAATGATTTCGGTAGCTACTTTTTGTTGTTTATCAAAAATCAAAACATCATTAACACCATGCATCCAATTTAAAAAATCGGGAAATTCATTAGGAGATATAACACTTACTTTTTTTCCCAATTCCACCAAGGTATTGTATAATCCTAGTGAGGCACCTAAAGCATCGCCATCGGGATTATTGTGTGGAACAATTACTATTTTTTGAGTGTTATTTATGTAGTTTTTAAAAATTTCTACTTGTGATTGATCACTAATATTCATCATTTATTTTATCTTAGAGATTTACAAAGATAGAATAAATGAAGTGATTCATGTAATACCTAAATCCATAGTTTAACCTTTGTTTAAAAATAACGCACATGGCAGGAACAAAAACACTAACAATGATTAAGCCAGGGGCTGTAAAACACCGACATATTGGCGCTATTATAGATATGATTGAAAAAGCCGGTTTTAGAATTGCAGCTATTAAATCAGTAAAATTAACAGCAGAAGATGCAATGGAATTTTATGCCGAACACAAAGAACGCCCTTTCTTTGGTGAGCTGGTTGATTTTATGTCTTCAGGTCCCATTATAGCAGCTATTTTATTAAAAGAAAATGCGGTTGCCGATTTTCGAAAAATCATCGGAAGCACCGATCCTAGTGAAGCAGCTGACGGTACCATTAGAAAAATGTTTGCTATTAGTAAATCAATGAATGCCATTCATGGATCTGATAGCGATGAAAGTGCAGAACGAGAATCGACCTTCTTTTTCAGTAAAAAAGAAATGCTTGAAAAGTATTTATAATATACCTTCAAGAAAGAGGATGTGATTCCATATCCTCTTTTTATTATTCTCTAACCTCCCCCGTTTTAGCAATTATTGAAATCAATTCAATATGTTTTGCACATGCATCATGTTGAATTTTACTCAATATAATTGTATTATTAATATTTGGTAAATCAATCGAGTTGAAACTAATGCGGGACTCCAATATTTTAAATAAATCACTTCATTTTTTACGTCGCTATTTTAAAAGCGATCGTACTTTATACAGCGAATTATTTAATAGTATTACCGAAAACCCTTTAATCGGGGTTTATATTCTTCAGGATAACAAATTTAAATATGTTAGTAAAGGATGGTGCATCATCACTGGTTACTCATCGGAAGAAACTGTAGATCAGATGCGAACAATGGATATTATTGTTCCATCAGATGAGACAAATCTGAAGGAGTATGTTAAGAAGAGAATGTCGGGCAATACGAATACAACAGATAATAGATTTCGAATAATTAGAAAAGATGGATCACTTGCCCATGTAAAGGTGTACGGAAATCTAATACAATATAAGGGCAAAAATGCTGTAGCCGGCATATTAATAGACATTACTCAACAATCCGCCATTGAATCCAATCTTCAAGAAAATGAAGAGAAATACAGAAATTTAGTAGAGAACTCTTTGGTTGGGGTCTACCTTATCCAGGATAATAGATTCAAATATGCCAACAATTATTTTTGCGAAATTTTTGGATATCAACCTCATGAAATAATCAACAATATAGATCCAGCTTTATTGGTACATGATGATGATAAGAGTAAGGTAGCCGGAAATTTAGAAAAAAGATTAACAGGTAAGGCATCATTGCTTAAATACGAATTTAAAGGACTAAAAAAGGATGATTCAATTGTTTATGTTCAGGTACTAGGAACTGTTATGCAATATAAAGGGCGACCTGCAGTTATGGGTAGTCTTATTAATATAACAGAATTAAAAGAAACTACCGAAGCTTTAAAAGAAAGTGAACATTTGTTTGAAACGTTATTAAATCTTGCACCCTACCCAATAAGTGTTACTGATAAAGACCTAAAGCATATTATTGTCAATAATTCCTATTGTAAAACGTTTAAAGTTACTGCAGATGAAGTATTGAACAAAACACCCAAAGAATTAGGTTTTATAGTAAAGGATGAAGATTCCTCGATGATTGAAGACTCAATGTTGAAAAATAATCGCGTTGATAATGTTGAAACATCTTTATATGATAAAAAAGGAAATAAAAAGCATTTCCTATACTCATGCCTGAAGTTTAAATATAAAGATGGTGACTTGATATTAAACACTTTTGTTGATATTACTGAGCAGAATAACATCAAAGAAGAACTGTCGATTCATAAAGAAAATCTTGAAATTCTTGTTGAACAGAGAACCTCAGAACTAAATGTGCGCAATGAAGAATTGAAGCGAGCCAATAAACAATTAAAAGATCAGAAAAAAGATCTTCAGAAAACCTTAACTAACCTACATACAACACAACAGCAACTTATTCAATCAGAAAAAATGGCATCTCTTGGATTTCTTTCTGCAGGAATAGCCCATGAAATAAACAATCCTTTAAATTTTATTCAAGGAGGAAGCTTAGCCATCGAACAGATTCTGGAAGAAAGTTCTATTAATAACATGGAAGAAGCTAAAACGTATCTGAATGCTATTAATGAAGGTGTTAGGAGAACTTCGGATATCGTTTCCAGTTTAAATCATTATTCACGTAGAAACGATAAAGACAGGGTTTTGTGCCAGGTGAATAATATTATTAATAATTGCCTGACCATGTTGAAAAGCAAAGTATCAGGTAACATACAAATTATAAAAGATTTGGATTTGAGTTTGCCTGAAATACAAGCTAATGAAGGTCAATTGCATCAGGTATTATTAAATATCATTAATAACTCATTACAAGCAGCTAATCATGAATTGGCAGAAATAAAAATTAATACAAGTGCTGACAATAAATATGTAAACGTTCAGGTTATTGATAATGGCGAGGGAATTCCGAAAGATATTCTAAAAAATGTTTTCGATCCATTTTATACAACTAAAGAACCTGGAGAAGGCACCGGCCTTGGATTATCTATAAGTTATAACATTATAAAAGAACACAAAGGATCTATTAAAATAGATTCAGAACCTGGTAAATGGACAAAAACTGAAATACATTTACCTATATATTAATGCACGCACAACAATGATGAATAAATCTGTACTTTACGTTGATGACGAACCGATGAATTTATTACTTTTTAGTAAGTTAATTGGAGCTAAATATGAGGTTATTACGGCTATTTCAGGTATTGATGCCCTTGAGGCTCTGCATAAAAAACCGGACATAAAACTGGTTTTTAGTGATCTAAAAATGCCGGAAATGAATGGAGTTGAATTTATTTCAAAAGCAAAAAAATCATTTGATGACAAGCTATATTATATAATATCAGGCTATGAGTTAAACAATGATATTAAAAAAGCCATTGAAACAGGGTTAATTACCGATTACCTAAAAAAGCCTTTTAATCTTGATATTATTTTTAAAACTATTGAGAAGGCTTTTACCTAACAGTTCATTATTTTAAAACCAGATCCATCACCACCTCGTCGCCAATGGCTTGATTAAGGTTGATTATGATTCGATCTTTCCACATCAACAGTTCATTGCGTAACACGCTGGAATTTAGCTCAACATATAAAGTTCCCTGATACATATATATTCTGCGGGTAGAACGGGCAACTGAAGGTCCAAGAACTTTCTCCCAATACTGAATGGCACGATTCTCTAATAAACCTTGATTCAGCTTCTTTTCCTTTAGATACTCTTTTAATATATCGCTAATGGGTTGAACTGCTTTACGTTTCATTTTTATCAATTGATTTCTTGAACCTGACCGGCTTCAACGTTAAACATTTTATAACTTTTACCTGTCTGCTTCACTGTTTCTAAAAGGGTTTCAGCACTTGTGTGTGTGATAAAAATCTGGTTAAACATATCTTTACTCACCAATTGAAGCAAGCGACCACTACGCTGATGATCGAGCTTATCAAAAATATCATCCAATAACAGAATAGGTTTAATTCCGTTG
The DNA here is from genome assembly GCF_018271995.1 of Carboxylicivirga linearis. Lineage (GTDB taxonomy): Bacteria > Bacteroidota > Bacteroidia > Bacteroidales > Marinilabiliaceae > Carboxylicivirga > Carboxylicivirga linearis. The sequence goes on along the minus strand of NZ_JAGUCO010000002.1, from coordinate 256,760 downwards.
TGTCGCTGAATAAATTCGTATTGGGCAAGCTTTAATGCAATCAAAAAAGTTTTCTTCTGCCCTTGCGATGCTATCTTTTTAATAGGAAAATCGGATAACATCATCTCCAAATCATCTTTATGAATGCCTTTGGTGGTATAACCTAAAATTAAATCTTTCTGACGAGCTTCAATCAATTGTGTTTTTAAATCTCCTTCTTTCAGATGAGAAGAGTACCCCAACGATATTTCTTCATTACCAGCCGAAACATAAGCATAGTGTTTTTGAAATACCGCAACTAATTCCTTTATAAAAGTACTGCGCTTAATATATATTTTATCGGCCAATACCGAAATCTGTTCATCCCAAAGCTCTAGCATTTCCATATTACGGCTACCACTCTCCTTCATCGATTTTAATGTGGCATTGCGCTGCTGCAACGAACGATTGTATCGCAATAAATCGTCGAGATAAGGTTTATCGTATTGCGAGATAACACCATCAATGTATTTTCGACGTAAATCACTCCCATCGTTTATCAATTGCTCGTCTGATGGTGAAATCATCACTAGTGGTAAAAAACCAATGTGATCAGATAATTTGCTATACTCCTTTTTATTACGCTTAAAATGCTTTTTCTGTGCCTTTTTTAAACCACAATAAATATGTTCATCTTCATCGTGCCTGAAATACTGACCTTGAACCACCATAAACTCCTGCCCATGCAGAATATTTTGACTGTCAATGGAATTAAAGTAGCTTTTGCAAAACGAAAGATAATACAAGGCATCCAATATATTGGTTTTGCCAGCACCGTTATGACCTACCATACAGTTTATTCCATCTGAAAATTCAATTTCAGCCTGAGGTATATTTTTAAAATTTACAAGATTTAAATGCTTGATGTGCATGAACCATATAATTTATCACAAAAGTAATGATAGCTTTTTACCCACGCATCTAATTTTTCTGTTTAAGGGTATTTTTTTATCAACACTGCTATAAATATAAGAATCGACCTTTTGTTTTTTTGTTAAAAGAATTACATTTGCGTTTCGAATAAAATAAACGCAAAATATGTCAAAGCAACAAAAGGGCGCTCATGCAGATGAAAATCTGGAACACGTTGAGAGTGCATTGAGTAAAACAGAGCATTTTATTGAGGAGAACCAAAACATCCTTACAACAGTAGCATTGGTAGTTATTGCCATTGTAGCAGGTTATTATGGTCTTTCAAAATTGTATTTCCAGCCACTGGAAAACAATGCTCAGAAACAAATATTTTATGCTCAGCAATACTTTGAGCAAGACAGTTTTAAATTAGCTTTAAACGGCGACGGTATTAATCCTGGATTTATTGAAATTATGGATGAATACGGTTCAACAAAAGCGGGTAAGCTTTCTGCCTTTTATGTAGGAGTATCTAATTTACACTTAGGTAATTTTGATGAAGCCATTTCTTATTTAGGTGATTTTTCAACTGATGATGAAATGATTGCTGCGACAGCTGCCGGTGCTATGGGAGATGCTTATATGGAGTTAGGACAAACCGAAAAAGCTATCAGCCAATACAAAAAAGCTGCTTCATTTAAGAATAGTTTAACTGCTCCAACTTATTTAATGAAGTTAGGTGTTGCATATGAAGCTGCCAACAACAAAGATGAGGCTGTTAAAGCATACACTACCATCAAAGACGAATACAAAACTTCTACTGAAGCTCGTCAGATTGACAAGTACATCACAAGAGCTGAATTGAAGTAAGAAAATATAAAGCTTATTTATAAGAGGTTGCTTGATACTGTCGGCAACCTCTTTTATTTTTGTAGAAAAATTAAAAGCAATGGCAACAAGTTTAAAAAATTTATCAGATTATAATATTGAAGATGTTCCATCTGCCGAGTCAATGAAATTTGGCATTGTTGTATCTGAATGGAATACCGAAATTACAGAAGCTCTTTATAACGGTGCATACGATACATTAATTAAAAATGGTGCAAGTAAAGAAAACATCATTAAAAAATATGTACCCGGAAGCTTTGAATTAACTGCCGGTGCCAAATACCTGGCCGAATTAACCGATGTAGATGCTGTAATTTGCCTGGGATGCGTAATTCAGGGCGACACGCCTCATTTTGATTATGTATGTTCAGGAGTAACGCAAGGCATTACACAATTAAACCTGCAGTATCCAATTCCTTTTATTTTTGGTGTTTTAACCACCTCAGATCAGCAACAAGCTATAGATCGAGCTGGAGGTAAACATGGTAATAAAGGAGATGAAGGAGCGATTACAGCTATTAAAATGGTACACATGAAAGAATCACTAAAAGCCTAAGCTTATTTCATTCCAAAAAATATCAATAGCACTTTGGACTTTGTTCAAGGTGCTTTTTATTTTTTCTTCTACAGTATAAGCTGAATGCTTTAACCAACTTACCAATTTACTAAAATCCATTTTCCAAACTAAAAGCACATCCGGGAATCGTTTTATTCGAACTTTTAGAATGTCAATAATATCCAATAATAAGGATTTCAACCTTCTAAAGGAAAAACTGCGCCTTTGTTTATATAAAAGATTATCCGTTACACTTTCTGTAATTTCCGATTTTGCAGGTACTACCTCAGGCTGATAAAAGTACATAGGATCGAAGAATAGTTGCATAAACCATTCTGTAAGCCATTCAATTCTGCTTAAAATAAACTGTTCCATTGCTTAATTATTTTTAATATTGGGCGAAAAATATACGAGATTCACTTTTTCTAAAAATGGAATATCAATTGCAATATTACACTGATATATAAATATATAAGAACTTTATTAAGCGATTTATTTAAGTTAAATTTCCGCTTAATTTAAAATTAAGCTTAATTAAATACTTAATTTTTGGCTTAATATTTATAAATTTGCTTAATTAAGTATACCATCATATGCCTTTTAAACCAGATCAGCATATAATCATTAAATGTGCATTGCACCTAATGAAGCAATGGCCATTTTTTATGGATGGTATTGATCGTATTTTTGGATTTTGGTCAAATGAAGCTGGTAAAGCCTATCAAGGAATGGAATGGCTTCGACACAATGATGATGAGATGCTGGATATTAGTGCAGAAACTCAATCGTATTTATTAAATGAGGCAAAAACTAATAAGGGTTTCCAGTGGCTTAGCGCAAAGCTTTTACCATTCATTTCTCAAGAGCAAACTTCAATTGGTCAACTAGATTTATTTACTGAGTCCAATTACCTGGTACTTCATGTCAATCAAAGAATAGGAAGCAACAATACGCCTGCACATTTTTACTTATTCTTTAGAGACAATAAAAGTAATTTTGGAATCTCAGAAAGTAAGGAGAGTTATTCGACTTCGGAGAAGGCAATCATAGGCCGATTAGCTAAAAATTTTACCCATAACACTGTTTCAAATTATTTGCATCATGTTTCGGAAACAATTCAATTCAGAGAAACAACACAAAAGCTTCTGAGATCCAAGCAGTACGATATTAATCAAGAAAAGGAAGATTTTTCAAAATGGAATAATTACTGGCTGGATGATTATATAAATATTTTAAGTGAAAGAGATGGCTTTAATTATGTTATTAAAGATGAAGTGAAAAATAATTTACTTAATGAATGTAATAATCTTCTTCAATTAAAGAAGTCTATAGAAAATAGTCTTGTTTACATTTGTAACTTATATAATATTGAACCTGGAGATACCGTTGAACTGGAACCTTCCTTCCTTATAATTGAAACAGCCAGAACAACCGATAACAATTCTACCACAGCCTTAAATAATCGACTAGGTAAAACCTCTGATTTATTAGACCGGCTTGAAAAATCGGCTTTAATAGTATTAGATACCGGAAATAGCTTAACAAGTGCAGAAGTTGGTAAAAACATGGACAAAGCTATCACAGCTCCGGCCATTAGCGATGCTTTAAAGAAAAATAAGGTGCGTATTCTGCAGTTATTATCTCAATATCCGAATAGATGGCCAACTATAAGAAAGCATTTTAAGCCTGTAGTAAACCTTTATGAAAAAAATAAGACTAATATAAGCAACACATCATAAGGAATTTATAATCGAGGCCTTAAAAAAATATTAGATTTATAATATTTTTATTTGGTCAGTCTTGTACAAACGTCTATATTTGCAACCGCAAAAACAGGATGATTCAGTAGCTCAGCTGGTAGAGCACATCCCTTTTAAGGATGGGGTCCTGGGTTCGAACCCCAGCTGAATCACCAAGAAGCTTCGGAAATTATTCCGGAGCTTTTTTTTATGCCCTTTTTTAATGATTTTATGTGCACTAATCATCTTTATCAAATCAGTTGCCTATTAAGTCCTAATTGATCCAATTATACTTTTATATAGAGAATATCACTCTTAAGCGTATTGCATTTAAAATAAATGACTACTGTAATATATGGTAGATATAGAGCTACTAGTTTCGTAACCAATAGCTAGAATATCTTAATAAATTAAATAAGGAGAAAAACACTTCGATTACAACTGTAAATTACATATGTAACCAAGGAGTGGCGTGTGAATATGTTATGTATAAATATGCATACATTAATAAGGGTATAAAAAAACCGGACAAAATGTCCGGTCTTGTAAAAGATATCTTTGTTTAGATTATACTTCCATAGCACCAATTAGTTCAGAAGCACTTTCAAATCCATTCTCTTCACAGTATTTCTCTATTCCTTCAACTATTTTAACGGTAACCATTGGATCTACAAAGTTGGCAGTTCCAACCTGAATAGCAGAAGCACCAGCCAACATAAACTCAATAGCATCGGTTGCATTCATTATACCACCCATACCCACAATAGGTATTTTAACGGCTTGTGCAACCTGCCATACCATGCGTAAAGCGATTGGTTTAACCGCTGGACCTGATAAACCGCCAGTTATAGTTGATAAGAGAGGACGACGTGTTTTAGCATTAATAGCCATTCCCAGAAGGGTATTAATTAAAGAAACAGAATCAGCACCATTATCTTCCACAGCCTTGGCTATTTCAGCTATATCGGTAACATTTGGTGATAATTTCACCATTAAATGTTTATCATATACCTTACGTACTGCAGTTACTACAGCCACAGCCGAAGGACAGCTGGTTCCAAATGCCATACCGCCTTCTTTTACATTAGGACACGAAATATTCAACTCAATTCCGGGTATATTCTCTAAGGAGTTAACAACTTTAGCTGTTTCAACATATTCATCAACTGTAGAGCCAGATACGTTTACCAGCATATTGGTTTTGATGTCCTTAATTCGAGGATATATAGTATCTGCAAAATATTGTACTCCTTTATTCTGAAGACCTACTGCATTTAACATGCCTTTGGGTGTTTCAGCCATTCGTGGATAAGGATTTCCCTCGCGATGATTTAAAGTTGTACCTTTTACTAAAACACCTCCCAACCGGGCAATATCAAAAAAGTCCATAAACTCCTCACCATATCCAAAGGTTCCGGAGGCTGTCATAACCGGGTTTTTAAGCTGCAACCCGTTTAAATCTATATTTAGGTCTACCATTTTAAATAAGTTGAATCAAAAACAGGTCCGTCTGTACATGTACATTTATTTCCATCAAGCGTTTCAGCCACACAGCATAAACACGCTCCAAAGCCACAAGCCATTGAGTTTTCTAATGAAACCTGGCACTTTATTTCATGATTACGAGCATATTTCGCTACCACTTTCATCATAGCTTCCGGACCGCAGGTGTATATCCAATCTATATCAGGCTGCTGAGTGCGCATAACCGGATGGTGGATAACAAAGCCTTTCACCCCTTCAGATCCATCCTCAGTTGTGGTATATACTTCACCTAACTTCTTAAATTCGTCAATAGCAATTAGTCCATCAGCACTTCTTGCACCTAAAAGGAATCTTGGTTTAATTCCATTTGCTTTCAGATGGCGTCCCATAAATAATAAAGGAGCAATACCACATCCACCACCAACTAACAGTACATCTTTCTTATCAGGTAAAGAAAACCAGTTACCAAGTGGATACACCAGGTTACATTTGTCACCTTCATTTAAAGCACCCATTAATCTCGTTCCTTCACCAATCTCCTGAACCAATAGTTTCATCGTATTGTTTTCAGCATCGATATCATGAATAGATATAGGTCTTCTCAGGAAAGTATCCGGTCCGTTCTCAACCTTCACCTCTACAAACTGTCCAGGCATCATATGCGGTAAGCGATCGGGATGCTTTAGAGTCAACACCACATACTCATGATTTAGGCGTTGATTTTCAATAACAGTAAAATCGTCTACGTATTTCTTCATGTATTTAAGTACTTGCAATATCTAATGATTGAATGTTTACATCGATTACATTTGTAAACTAATCTAAATCGCTGCAAATATACCAAAAAATAACGACTAACTATCCTTATACTCCAGGAAGGCAAATTAATTAGATACTTAATTTTAACTGAATCCAACACAGTGACTACTCGGGCTTATACTCCGAAAAAGATTTATCGGTATAAAACACAATGATTCGCTCTATCTGCTTTCCTTTCTCAATTGGTGGAATAGAATCTAACTCGGGTTGTGGATTAGGTGGTTTATTAAATGTAGTAGGTTTCTCAAAGCGAATGGTAGGCTTTTCTGGCTCTTTCTTTTCTTCCTTCGCTTTGGGTATAGGAATAGTCATTTGTGCTTCTGAAACCGTTTTTGTGGCATTTTTAAGCATTGAACCTTGGCCTGTAATTAACCAATCGCCATTTATATGTGGAAAATGAGTGATTAGCTTTGAAAGAAAGTCTAATCCCGGTTTATTTCTACCTGACATGATATGCGAAATACCTGAGCGTTGAACTCCAATAATATCAGCTAACCTGGATGGAGTTAACTTCTCATGCTTAAGGATTGCTTCTAATCGTTCTTTCATTAATATTTAGTGATGTAAATAAGGAACATATGTAAGTTACAAGTGTATTATTTATTTGATTACACAAGTAAAATACAAATGTAACCTATCAGTCTCAAATTTCCAAATAAAAAGATGATTACAGTTGTATATTAACTGTTGGCGTTATTAACAAATGTATCTATACTACTCTTCAATTTCAATATAATAAATTAATACACTTTAGCTTCTTCATAAATTACTTTCATTAATAATTGTTAAATTACTGTATTAATGCATTTTAATAATTCGTTTCAAAAACTATATCTTAGCCTATATATTTAAATGATTCACAATTGATTGGTTAGCTATACTTTGATATTCAGTAGCTTATGGTTAATATTAATAATTACTTCAAGTAAACATGTAAAATATTTGGTTATCAATCATTTAAGATGAATATTATAAAGTATTTAAGCCCTGTTTTGAGTGGTTATTACAGGTGTATTCATATTTATTAACTTATTAATACAAATGAACCATATAAATACCTGATTTAATGTTTAGTATAGAACTATTTTTAACTTTCATGAAGGAGTACTGATTGATTGTAATTAGTTACACTTGTAATTTATATTTGTAACTATTTCCTAAGTAGTGTTTTTTTAATGTATCACATTTGTAATTATATATGTAACATCTCCTACTCTGTTTACTAATGACATTTGTAATAAATTAGTCCAATATTTTTCAATAATGACTATATAGATTGGTAAGATGTATGGAATTAGAGGAAAATCAACTTTTTAAAATTACTTGATGACAATAAATGTTTGTGTATATATGATAAGGAAATCACATTAATTATTGTTAATTAAAAATGGCCATTTGTTCCTTTTTTCATCTTAATTCAAAAAGTGTATTTTTGCGACCAAATTGTTTTTATGGAGTTTTTGTCGTTATTGCTTTTAGCAGTTGCTTTAGCAATGGATTCATTTGCGGTTTCAATAACTGTAGGTTTATCTATTAAAAAAATAAAATTTAATCCTGTTGGCAAGGTTTGCTTATTGTTTGCATTCTTTCAGGGAATAATGCCAGTTATTGGTTGGGCTCTTGGCCAATCATTTGCAGATGCTATTAGTGCCTATGATCATTGGGTGGTTTTTGCCTTACTTCTATTTATTGGCGGCAAGATGTTGTACGAAGCTTTTCAATATAACGAATCAGCTCCATTTGTAAATGCCTATAATAACAAAACAATTACCATGCTTGCTATTGCAACCAGTATAGATGCACTGGCGGTTGGAATTAGTTTCTCTTTATTAAATGTGGATATTGTGATGCCAGCTATTGTTATTGGTATAGTCACCTTTATATTCTCGCATTTAGGAATTGCAATCGGCTGGAAATTAGGTAGTATCTTCAGAAATAAGATGGAAATTATTGGAGGTATTCTTTTAATAGGAATAGGTATTAAAATACTTATTGAGCATTTACTTCAATAAAAAAGGGATGAACAATTGTCCATCCCTTAAGTATAATTAATCTAAAACTATTCCAGTTAGGCAAATTCTTTCTTTAAAGTCTCAACCCAGGCTTCAATTCGTTCATTACTTAAAGCCGCTTGGTTTTCAATGTCCAAAGCTAGGCCAACAAATTGATCTCCACGTTGAGCTTTACTGCCTTCAAATTCGTATCCTTCAGTGGATGTAAATCCAACAATTTTTCCTGTTCGTTCTTCCAGGAATTCAGCCATTAGACCAATGCCATCAACGAAATTCTCAGTGTATCCCTTCTGATCACCACCTCCGAAAATTGCAAATCGTTTTCCTTTCAAACTTTCATCTTCTATTGAAGGTAAAAATTCATCCCAATAAGTTGGCAATTCGCCATCAAACCAGGTTGGCACTGCCAATATATAATTGGTATATTTCATAAAATCCTCGCCTGTAGCTACATCAACATCTACAGCTGTAACATTATCTGTACCTAACAACTTGAGAATTTTCTTTACTTGTTGTCCGGTCTTTACCGAACGAAAACTATAAAATATTCCAGTATTTTTCATAATTAAGTTGCTTAGATATTAATATGCTAACAAATCTTTAGCTGCATCAAATATTTTATCAGTGTTGGGCAAAATAGCAGCTTCCAATGTACGGTTAAAACCAACCGGAGTAAAGCTTGAACCAACCCGACGAACCGGTGCATCTAAATATTCAAAACCATCGGTGTTAATGAGTGATGCAACTTCACCACCAAAACCGGCAAATACTTTATCCTCGTGAACAACCAGGGCTCTTGAAGTTTTCTTTACTGATTCTAGAATGGTTTCATTATCCAACGGTGATAATGATCTTAAGTCAACAACTTCAACACTGCCAAATCCTTCTTTCTCTAATTTTTCGGCAGCCTCCAGACACATATGTGTAGTATTACCGTATGTAAAAATACTTAAATCAGTACCTTCACGACGAACACGTGCTTTTCCGAATGGAACTTCAAAATCATCAGGAATTGGAGTTGCGGCTTTAGGAGCATTATATAAAGCCTTAGGCTCCATAAACATAGTCATGCCTTCCGATCGCATTGAAGTTCGCAACAATCCAGCTGCATCATCAGCAAATGAAGGATAAACCACGCGTACACCCGGGAAGGTTGTTAAAGCACCCTCAATGTTCTGAGAGTGATATAATCCTCCACCAATGTAACCTCCAGAAGCCAGACGAACTGTAATATTTGGTGAAAACTGTCCTTTAGTTCTCCAATATTCATGAGTTGTTTCAACAAACTGCTCCATTGCCGGCCAGAAATAATCGGCAAACTCAGCACCTTCAACAACTACTCTAATATTTTTATTATAGCGAACCATTCCATTGGCCGTACCCATAATAAAGTCCTCAGCAATAGGAGCATTAAATACACGTTTCTTACCAAACTCCTGCTGCATACCTTTAGAAACATTAAAGATTCCGCCTTTATCTTTGTTGGCAATATCTTGTCCCCACAGGTAAGTATCCGGATTTTTTCTGAATTCAGCCTTCAATGTTTCATTCAAACCCTGAATCAATTTCATGGGTTCACCATCCTGATTATGTGTACCATCCGGATATTTGCTAGAAACATAAGGTTCCGGAATCACAAAGTCATTTGCTGACTCAGGTGTTGGATGCGGTGCAGCCATCCCCTTACGATGAGCCACTTTAACTTCATCAGCCACTTCCTTTTCAATAGCTGAAAGTTCCTCTTCTGTTGCTCTGTTATAGCGTATTAATAATCTCTTGTATTTTGCAATTGGATCGTATTCCTTTACATAACCCAATTCGTTATCATCGCGATATAATTCATGACGATCGGAATTACTATGTGAATGAATACGCACACAATTAGCATGTACAATTACAGGTTTCTGATTTTCTTCGGCCCACTTGCTGGCTTCCGCCATGGTGTTCATCGAATCAAATACATCTTTACCATTACAATACATAATGCGTAGATGCTTGAAACCTTCGAAGTTACGAGCTACCTTACGGTTAGCGGTTTGATCCTTTTTAGGAACAGAAATACCATATCCATTATCCTGGAAAACAAATATTACCGGTAATTCTTCTTTAGATGCGCCGTTAATAGCCTCATAAACATACCCTTCCGAAACCGACGATTCTCCCTGCGAGCTAATGGCAACACCTTTAGCTTCGTAGGTTTTAATAGCTCGTGCTACGCCTACTGCATGCAAGGTATGGTTACCTGTGCAAGATGAAACATTATGAATGTTCCACTCAGGTTTGGCAAAATGGTTGGACATATGACGTCCGCCACCTGCTACATCGGCATCTTTTGAAATACCGTTATAAATGATTTCTTCAGCAGTTAAACCAGCTGCAACATTGGTAACTAAATCGCGGTAATACGGAAACAAGTGGTCTTTACTGCGATCAAACACCTGTCCGATAGCTAATTGTATTCCATCATGACCGGCAGCTGGCGCATGATACGACCAGCCTATTGCCTGCTTCAGATAATTAGGAGCTTTTTCATCAAGAGTACGGCCTAAAAACAATAGACGATACCACTTCAATAAAGTTTCCTTATCTGTTTTATTGATAGAATGTATTTTTGGAATATCACTCATCTTTAATACTTTATTCAGTGTTTAAATTTCTGCGTTAATATCAAATGCCTCAATATAATCGGCAATGCGGCGAAGGAAATTACCTCCCAACATTCCGTCTACAATTCTGTGATCGTATGACAACGACAAGAACATTTTATGACGAATACCAATAACATCACCAGTTGGTGTTTCGATAACCGCCGGTTTCTTTTCAATTGAACCAATGGCTAAAATAGCAACCTGTGGTTGGTTAATGATTGGTGTTCCAATAATATTTTTAAACGATCCAAAATTAGTAATGGTAAATGTACCTCCTTGAATATCATCCGCTCCTAATTTATTTTCGCGAGCTAAGCCTGCTAAGCGATTAATATCACCCGTTAAACCAACCAAGTTCTTTTGATCGGCCTGCTTGATAACAGGAACAATAAGATTGCCTGATGGAAGAGCCACTGCCATACCAATATTAACATTCTTGCGCATGATGATTTTATCACCATCCACAGAAGCATTTACTCCAGGGAAATCGCGTAAAGCTTTAGCAACAGCTTCAGTGAAGATTGGCATGAATGTGATTTTCTGCCCATATTTCTTCTGGAACTGATCTTTTACTTTGTTACGCCACAAAACTACATTGGTCACATCTGCCTCAACAACACTTGTTACGTGCGGAGAAACCTGTTTCGACATTACCATATGATCGGCAATTAGCTTGCGCATACGGTCCATCTCAACAATTTCGTCGTTGGCAGATACCGAAACCTGAACTTTAGGTTGCTCTTTTGGAGCGGCCGGAGCACTTGGTGCTGCTGCTGGTTTAGATGGTTCTGATTGAGTCGATGGAGCCGACTTGCCTCTATTGGCAATATAGTCAGCCATATCGCTTTTGGTTACACGTCCATCTTTACCTGTACCGGTTATTTTTTCCAATTCATCCAAACCAATACCTTCCGCACTAGCCATGCTTCTTACCAATGGCGAGTAGAATCGATCTGAAGATTTATTTATATCTGAAGTATCAGTGCTTTTAGGTGATTCTGCAGATTTGCTTTCAGCCGGAGTACTTTCTTGTTTTTCCTCAACGGCATCTGATCCATCATCAGTATCTTCCGCTCCTTCTAAAAGGATGACTGCTACAGGTTCTCCAACCGCAACAACATCATCAACCTGGTACTTAATTGATTTAATAGTACCAGCTACCGGAGACGGAATCTCTGAATCTACCTTATCAGTAGCAATTTCCAACAGGACATCATCTTCCTGAATGGTATCACCTTCGGAAACAAACCATTTTGTTATGGTTGCTTCTTCAACACTTTCGCCCATTTTAGGCATCAGAATTTCAAATGTTGACATATTATAAAGTTTATATAGTCTAAATAAAAACTGCGCAAAGATAATCTTCGAGTTTATTTATACAAAATCTAAATAAGACTCTTATCGCATGCTCTCGCATTTCTAACAATCAAACTTTATAAAGGTTCTAAATAAGGTTTGTTTCCTGCGAATCTGATTTAATATGTAAAACTAAAGAGCATGATTTTCAGACTTACAAGGCTGTTTATCCCTTTCAGTAAATTTTTATTCAGAAAAGAACATCATCTAGTAAAAATCTATACTGCGTACACCTAACTGTTTTGGCGGATACTTGGAAATTAGTTTATTTTATGCCTCCTAAAAAGAATACTAAAAATTTAAACTATGCAGCATTGCTGTGATAAACAATTAAGAATGAACGCAAATCTTTTATTTGGTTCTATGCTTGTTGTTTCTATTGGTGTAAGCTCATGTGCTACCGGTGGTAAAGAACAAAATACAGGAACAAAACCAGTGTTTTCAGCTGAAGATATGGATTTATCGGTAGATCCGGGAACCAATTTCTTTGAATATGCCAATGGTGGATGGAGAAAACAACATCCTCTGCCAGATGACAAAAGTCGCTATGGCAGCTTCGATCTACTAGCTGAAGAAAACAAAGAAAAGGTAAAGTTAATTATTGAAAATGCTGCAGCTCAAAATGCAGAAGATGGAACTGTTAGCCAAAAAATTGGTGATTTTTATGCCAGTGGAATGGATATGGATGCGATTAATAAAGCTGGTATAAAACCAATTCAACCGCTGCTTTCAAAAATTAACAGCATTGAAAAACAAGATGATATAGTCAAGGTTATCAGCTTTCTTCAACAACAAGGAATCAATCCTTTATTTTATTATCACGCAACAGCCGATCAGAAAAACAGCAAAATGAATATTGCTGGAGTATATCAAAGTGGTTTAGGAATGCCTGATCGAGACTACTACCTTGAAAAAACTGATGATGCTAAAAAATTGCGCGATGCTTATCAGAATTACTTAACTACCTTATATACATTATCGGGGCATGCAGAGACTGAAGCTGCGAAAAAAGCAGAGTTAGTTTTCGATTTTGAAACAAGTCTGGCCAAAGCATCTAATTCACGATTAGAAAATCGCGACCCGCATAAAACCTACAACAAAGTAGATATTAATGGTGTGGAAGAAATGGTAAAACCATTCCCTTTTGCCTCATTTATTAAAGGTATGGGTTACAGTGTACCTGCTGAAATTAATGTTAGTCAGCCTGAATTCCTTGCTGAAGTTGGTAAACTATACAAAAAGGAAAAGCTTTCAACTTGGAAAACTTTCCTTACGTCGGTAGTATTAAGAAATACAGCGGCCTATTTAACTCAAGACTTTGTAAATGCCAACTTTGCCTTTTATGGTCAGGCTATGTCTGGTCAGAAAGAGCAGGAACCACGTTGGAAAAAAGTGGTAAACACCACCAACGGAGCTTTGGGTGAAGCAGTAGGGCAATTATTCGTTGCTGAATACTTCCCTCCGGCAGCTAAAAAACGTATGGATAAATTGGTTGAAAACCTACGCATTGCATTTGGTCAGCGCATTAGTCAGCTAGAATGGATGAGCGATGAAACCAAGCAAGCTGCTCAAGAGAAACTAGATGCCATCCGCGTAAAAATCGGCTATCCAAACAAATGGCGCGATTATTCAGATTTAAAAGTTGTAAAAACGTCATATGTAGAAAATATCTTAGCCAGTAATCGTTTTGAGTTAGATTTCGATTTAGCTAAAATTGGAAAACCGGTTGATCAGGATGAGTGGTTTATGACACCTCAAACGGTGAATGCTTACTACAATCCTTTAGCCAACGAAATTGTATTTCCTGCTGCTATCTTACAGCCTCCATTCTTTTATTTAGATGGAGATGATGCTGTTAACTATGGAGCCATCGGAGTTGTTATTGGGCACGAAATGACACATGGATTTGATGATCAGGGACGTTTATTTGCCAAAGATGGTAATATGGAAGAATGGTGGACTGCTGAAGATTCGGAAAAATTTAATGCTCGCACCAAAGTATTGGTTGATCAGTTTAATCAGTTTGAAGTTTTACCGGGTGTATTTGCTAATGGTGAATTATCATTGGGTGAAAACATTGCTGATTTAGGAGGTTTATTGATTTCTTACCAGGCATATTTGAATTCGTTAAACGGAAAAGAAAACACTGAAAAAATTGATGGATTTACTGATAAACAGCGTTTTTACCTGGCTTATTCTCGTGTATGGGCTCAAAATATTCGCGATGCTGAAATTGCTCGTCTAACAAAAGTTGACGTTCACTCATTGGGTAGCAACCGTGTAAATGGTCCGCTTCCGAATGTTCAGGAATGGTACGATGCTTTTGGTTTAGATGCCAAGAGTCCATTATTTATTACTCCTGAAGAAAGAGCTTCAATCTGGTAAACAATTAATTGACTAAATATATAATCCCTCGGTCATCCGGGGGATTTTTTATTTCAACCGCTGTAAGACAACTGAATATTCATCATCAGAACCTTTTCGACGGAAAATAAAGTCGAGTTCATTTTTATTAAAAGCCAAATCCTTTAATAGGAAGAACTTCTGGCACAAATCAGCATCCCTAAGATCGAAGCCTTTGATATCTACTAATACATCTCCCTTTGATATACCTTGCTGTTCAGCTATTGTACCCGACCATAAACCATTTACTCTAATGCTATCATTAATGGATGCGAAATCGATTCCAAATCCTGCAACCGACAATCCTTCCGTAACAGATTTGTATGGTTTAAAAAAGAACCTTTTCTTCGGATAATCTACTACCAATTCACCATTTTCCAACAATTCCATACCAATTCTTGATGATGCATGATCACTACGGAGCAACAAATTAGTAAAGTCAGCATTAGCTACTTGCAAATTATTAACTCTCCATAGTTGCGTTTGAATATCTGTACTATCTAATCCCCATGCTCCTTGTGAGTTAGTACCGTTGGATTCATATGCCGGTTGATTAAAAAGCCCTTTTTGCTGCATTTGTTTGGCAACATTTTCGTTAAACGAATAAATACCTCCACTTCCTGTATCGATTAAAACACCGTTCTGCTTTTTTCCATTCATTTTAAGCGATATAAATGGAGAACTTTGAACCTTATTCACATACAACTTCCCTCCTTGCTTTTTCTGAAGGTTAAAGTCTTTATATGAATCAGCCAGATATAGTTTCTCGTTCTTTACATCTATTTTAAAAGCTCCAAACCGCAATAAATTACTACCTATCATTCCATCCACATCAAAGCATTTTAGTAAGCCCACAAAAGGCTCAATATACAATGCCGGAATGTTATAATATTCCAATTCTCCAATGCGAATTTTATTCACCTGTACTATTTCAGTTTCTTTTTTTCGATCATTGGCATCTTCTATATTTATTCGTCGTATAACATTGTAGTTGTGATTATTGGCAGTATCTTTAAATACAATACACATAGCTCCAGTATCAACAATATACCTTCCTCTAACACCGTTTACTTCCGCCTCAATAATAATTTTATCCATAAGATATTCAAAAGGAAGCACCTCATAGAATTGATCCGTTGAAATACTGCCCTGATTAAATGTGAACTTTTTTTGAGCAGAACAAAGAGTCAGAAATAGTATCGATGATAATATATACGTTAGAAAATACCTCATTTTAGTATTAATTGTGAATTGAAAATATACAAATAATCATCTTAAATATTACAGCAAAGGTCTTATTATTATAATATTGCGGCAATTATTACCTGAAATTTAGATACAAAAAAGCAGGTATGATTATTTTATCCTCCATACCTGCTAATTGTTTTTTTGTACTATTAAAATCCCGCCATCATAGCTATAGGAACAGCAATAACAATTATTAAAGCATAAAGCGATAACATTACAATGGTAAAAACGCCCATAAACTTAAACAGCGATTTAAGATTACCAAAACCTGATGTTAAAGTAAATGTGTTACCAGTAAGTATGGCCTGTTTCATTTGAGTTGAAAACTTGTATAAATAACTTACAGGAAAATAATAAATTAAAGCAATTACTAAATAAATAACACCTAAAAACCCCATTGGAACACCGGTTGCGCCCATTGCAGCACCGCCTGCAATTGACAATCCAATTGTACCAACTATACCTGCAAGCACAATAAATCCAATTCCAATATAACCCATGATTGACAGAAACTTACCCCATTTGGCAGCTTCTAATAAATGTGATTTAATTTCATCGCTGTTTAAAACTAATGAGATGTCTGTTTGTTCGTTAGTGTCATTGTTTTCCATTTTAGATTCGGTTTAAGAATTTTCCTACTCGTACGGCTTTTCGGATTCGTCCCCTTTTTTTGTATGTGAGTATGGTCTTCACTTTTATTAAACTTCAAATATATTAATCTGCCGAATAATCTCCTAGCAACATTTTTCAACAATAATTTTATTTACCTTATTAAAAAAGGAAAGACTGCCATAAATGACAGCCTTTTCCAGTGTAAATTGAATAAATATTAGTCTTGCCAAACTAATTTAGCTGTTTTCTTTCCACTAACCGATGCATATTGAACCAAATAAGTTCCTGACTTCATGTTAGCGCGGGATAATTGTATTTTATCCTTATTGATAATTTGTTTTTGCCAAACCAATTTCCCGTTTAAATCACAAACCGATAGCGTACCTTCAGAATCATTATCGTCTAAATAAATCATCACTTTATTTGTTGATGGATTAGGCGAAATAGAAAGTTCATTTTTTTCTTTTTCTGAATTATCTATTTGATCCAGCCCCGTTGCATTATCATAGTTAAATATAAACACACTAAATGAATGAGCCGGAATTAAATAAGACAACTTATTAGAACCTGTTATTGAGCTTTCAACAGGTTTAACAACTTCTGGATTATTAATTGAATTACGAAGTGAGGGATCGCCTTCTAAGGTAATTACTTTAGCATCAGACAATATATTTACCCCACTTATATCAAGTTCAAGATCATATGATTCCTGCTCGGTGTTAGCCACTTTAACAATCACTTCTTTGTTGGCTTCATTTTTAACAACCGATGCGGTAATCGGACCTTCAGGTGCAGGTATAGTAAATAGCACTTCATTGTTTAAATAAACTACAGCACTACTCCCATTAACTTCAATTTTAACATCATACCAAACATTATTCTGGATTGTTCCACCTTTAGATACCAAGGTAGATTTACCACCATTAACGGCTTGTTCAATAGCATGAGTTGAGTTATTCCATCCCCCCAGGTTTAACCAATAAAAATTATTTGAATCTTCTAATCCAAAAGGAATCAAAAAGCCTTCAGCTCCACTGGTTTTACGAACTTTTAACGTATAAGTGTATACCGAGGTATCAACAGCACTGGTATATATACTCCAGGCTGGAGTATCATATGAACTTTGTACATAAATACCGTTTGAAACATTAAATGTACCACCCAAAACCTGCCATTTAGCCGAGCCTGCAGAAAAATCTTCATCAATCCATACCTTATCTCCACTCGTTACTTTAACATCATCAAATTCAGCTGTTGTATTCCAACTTCCAACACCTATTTGCCCCTGATATATATTTTCATTTGGATTTATACCGTCTTGATAGGTATAATTAACACCATAGGTTGTTTCTCCAGAATACAAGCTATACAACTGCTGCACATAGTAATTAGCTGTTTTCATAACACGGGTATTATCAAAACGAATTAAATCGGGGTGCCATTGTTGATTGCCTTCACGACAAAGCAATGGAGCATAACATGTAAATTGTATTACATCACCATTTCGTTCTACACCGGTTAAATAAGATGCCTCAGCAATCGCATTTACCATCCTATCATCTCTTGATGCATATTCGCCAATAAATACTTTGGGGCCGGTTCTTGGAAATTGATCGTAACGATGGTTGTTATTAATTAACCACGAAGGCTCAACATAGTAATGCTCATCCACTGCTGCTACGTCCTCTTCTCTGCTAAATTCCCACAGACCATCGTAGTGCGATCCCGAATGTGAGGTACCTGATGTGCCAATCACTTTTATTTCGGGATGATATTTTTTTAATGAATCAGCTATCATTTTAAAACGAACTCTGAATTCGGGTATATCATCCTCTTCATTACCCAAACAAACATATTCCATATTAAAAGGTTCCGGATGTCCCATTTCAGCACGTTTAGCGCCCCATATTGTTGAAACATCACCATTGGCAAACTCAACCAAATCCAATGCATCATTAATATAGGGTTCCATATCTTCCAAAGGAACTATTTCTCTATCACGAAATTGACAGGTAACCCCAACAGGTAATACTGGTAATGGAATAGCATTGATATCTTCACAAAACTGAAAATATTCGAAGAATCCAAGACCATAAGTTTGATGATATCCCCATAAGTTCCAGTTAGGAGCTCTTTCTGCAACATCTCCTATGGTTTCTTTCCATAAATAGGTATTTTCAATCCCTCTACCATGCGAGATACATCCACCCGGAAAACGTAAAAATTTTGGCTGAAGCTCTTCTATTACTTCTGCAATGTCTTTTCGCAAACCATTTTTCCGGTTTTTAAAGGTATTTTCAGGAAATAATGAGACCATATCAATATTTAAAATACCTAAGCCTTTGGTATCTAACTGAAAAGTACCTGCCAGAGTAGTGCTCGCACTTGTTAAAACACCTGAATACTTTGTCCACGAGGTGCTTATATTATGAATGGTATCGGAAGCTAATATACCTCCACTTGCATTCTTGATTTTTACTATAACTGGTTCTGTAAAATCACCTATACTTTTAATATAAACAGAATAGTTATACGATTCGGATGCTTCTATAGGGATACCACTATAGCCACTATTACTTATGCCTGCAGAAGTTCCTTGAGCTGATATCTCAAGATTTAAATAGCGGGTATTATTTTCATTTAACGGTTCAGTATTTTGTATCGACATACCGGCTGTAGCGCCACCTTCCTGGACTAATGACCAGGCATGCAAAGGATCCAAATCAACATATCCTGCAACAGAGTAATATTCAAACGATCGATTTTGTATTAACTCAGCATACAATCCTCCATCAGCTGCATAATTAATATCTTCGAAAAAAACACCAATCATTTCCTGACTAATTTCAGTTCCTTGTTCACTCAAATCGGTTTGGATAGAAATCTGCGCGAATAAGCTCAAGGGCACTGTAATCCAAATAGCAAATAGAATTCTTCTCATATAAAACATCTTAGCTTTCTTTTAGTTAACTCATTTAAGAATTACAATAATACATTGAATGAAACCAAATTTCTGCAAAGATTTTGAATAAGTATGGTAATAACTCGATATTGATCAATTTTAAAAGCTGAAAATAATTAAACTAAAACCTCATTTATGAATTATTACTGCTATATCAGACATACTTGTAAAAATTTCAAAGCTTCACAACTTATGATAAGCAAAAAATTCTTATCTTATCGTCGCTTTAACCTCAAGTTACAAGCCTATCATTTTTTAGAACATCTAAATACTAAAATCTATGAGAAAAAATGTTTTTTTCTTATTGCTTGCCTTATTGGCAACAATAAGTTCATGTGGACCACAGGATAAATATGTCAGTGGTGAACAATACCATGGTTTTACCTTGGTTGAAAAGAGATTTGTTGAAGAAGTTAATGCTGAATGTTACCTTTTTAAGCATGATAAAAGTGGAGCCCAACTGCTAAAAATTGCAGCTGACGATCCTAACAAGCTCTTTAACATCGCCTTTAAAACAGCACCCCAAACCGACTACGGAACTCCTCATATAATGGAGCACTCAGTTTTAAACGGATCTAAAAATTTCCCGGTTAAAAGTCCGTTTGATGTGCTGATGAAAGGTTCGCTTAATACTTTTTTAAATGCAATGACCGGTTCAGACATAACTACCTACCCTGTAGCTAGTATGAATGAAAAAGACTATTTCAATTTGATGCATGTGTATCTTGATGCTGTATTAAATCCACTTATTTATGAAGATCCACGCATTTTAAAGCAGGAAGGTTGGCATCATGAAATGGAAAGTGTAGATGGTGATGTGATTTATAAAGGGGTTGTTTATAATGAAATGAAAGGTTCTTTTTCAAGCCCTCGTCGCGAATTAGGTTATCAAATGAGTAAGTTATTATTCCCTGATAACACCTATGGAGTATCGTCTGGTGGTTATCCTAGCGAAATACCCAAACTAACCAATGAATATTTCATCAACTTCCATAAAAAATTCTATCATCCGGGTAACAGTTATATTTTGTTGTATGGCGATGCCGATTTGGATAAAGAATTGGAATTTATTGATGCTGAATATTTAGCTAATTACGATTTGCCAAAAGAAAAAATCGAGATTCCACTTCAGAAGCCATTTGATGCTATGAAGGAAGCTGAAAAAAGCTATCCTGTTCCGGATGGCGCTCCAACAGAAGATCAAACATTTCTTAACCTGGCATTTGTAGTTGGACAGAGTACAGATCGTACTTTAGCCATGACTTTCGATATTATCTCTGAAGCATTGGTCAATAATGAATCTGCACCCCTACGTTTAGCTCTTCAGGAGGCCGGCATAGGTAAAGATGTGAGTGCTTATTTTGGCGAAGATAAACAATGCTCTTTCCAGATAACTGTTCAAAATGCAAATCCGGAAGACAAAGATACCTTTAAAGATATTGTATTTAAAACGTTACAAGCAGTTGTTGATAGTGGTTTTGACAAAAGTATGGTAGAAGGAATTATCAATCGTACTGAGTTTAGCCTAAAAGAAGGTAATACCCCGCAAAAAGGCTTGATGTATTTGATGCAAAGCTATCAGCCCTGGTTTTTTGCCAACGATCCATTCTTAGGTCTTGAATTTAATAAACCGCTTTCAGATGTTAAAAAAGCACTGACCACTAATTTGTTGGAAGATGCTATCAGTACTCATATAATGAATAATAATCATTCAGCACTATTGGTACTTAAACCTGAGGAAGGTTTGCAAGCTAAACTGGATGAAGCCACTAAAAAGGAACTGGAAGAATACAAAAAACAATTAAGTGAGGAAGAAAAAGAACAACTAGTAGCTGAAACAAAAGAATTAATTGAGTATCAGAAAAGAGAAGATTCACCGGAAGCACTGGCTACCATTCCAATGCTAGAACTTTCTGATATTAGTCCTGATATTCAATGGTATGAGGTGGATGAGAAAAAAGTTTCTGATATTAATGTAATACATCACAATACATTTACTAACAACATACTATACAGTTACTTATATTTTGATTTACGCACACTACCACAAGAGTTAATTCCTTATTCTGAATTACTTACTAACCTATTGGGTAAATTAAATACTGAAAACTATAGCTATGGTGATTTAGATACAGAAATGAACATACATACGGGTGGTTTTAATACGTATACAACATCGTATCTAGAAAGCCATAACGATGATCAGCTATTGCCAAAGTTTGCTGTATATGGAAAGTCTACTGCTGAAAAAGCCGGTAAGCTATACGCTTTAACCAATGAAGTGCTTCAGCATAGTAAATTTGATGACAAAGAAAGATTGAAAGAACTGATTACTCGTCATCAATCGCGCGTTGATTCCAGAATTAAAAACAATGGTATTAATTACGCTCTTACACGTCTTCGTTCATATTATTCAAACAGTGGAATGTTTAGCGAGTTAACAGGTGGTATTGAATACTACGACTTCATCACCGACTTATCTGATAATTTTGATGACAAGAGTGATGAAATTATTGCTAACCTTGAGAAAACAGCTTCTTTCATCTTCTCAAAAGATAATTTAATTGCAGCAATTACCTGTGATGATAAAGATTTTAGTTCATACTCTGAAGGATTAGCCCTTTTGTCATCTGAATTACCATCTAATGAAACTCCTTTAAACCAGTGGGCGTTTGATTTTGATAAGAAGAATGAAGGATTAAAAACGGCCTCTAAAGTGCAGTATGTAGTTAAAGGATACAATTTCAAAAAATTAGGATACGAGTACGATGGAAAATTAAAAGTTTTAAATCAAATACTTTCCAGAGATTGGTTGCAGAACCAGGTTCGTGTTATTGGCGGTGCTTATGGCGGATTCTGTGGTTTCTCAAATAGTGGAAATGTTTATTTTGCATCATATCGCGATCCTAACCTTAAAGAAACCATTGAGAATTACGATAAAACTCCAGGTTTCATTGAAACGTTCGATGCAGATTCAACGGCCATGACTCGATTTATTATTGGTACTATAGCTAATATGGATGAACCAATGACTCCTTCGCAAAAAGGAAACGAAGCCATTAGAAATTACTTTGAGAAGAATACACCCGAAGAATTAAAAGCTGAAAGAACAGCTGTTTTATCAACTACCAAAGAAGATATTAAGGAAATGAAAAAAATGGTGGAAGATATACTGGATCAGGATGCCATTTTTGTTTATGGAAATGAAAACAAAGTACAGGAAAATGCTGATTTGTTTGGTAATGTAATCTCAATAACTGAATAAAATTCAATATATTAAAAAAAAAGGAAGGAGCTCAATGGGCTCCTTCCTTTTTTTATATTTTATTAAATTATAGTATGTTACAAGAACTATTTAAAGAGAAACAATCATTACATCCTTAAAATCAAACCCGGATCAAGGCATATATTCAACCATTGATCCATTTCTTTTATAGCACATACTCCCGGAAAATCACCTCTTTTACCCATCAAATCGCTCATCACCTGAAAATGCAAGTGAGGTGGCCAGTTACCATTTTCATTATCATTGCCTATAGAAGCAATTTTTTGACCTTTCTTTACTTTTTGGTGAATATCTATACCATTTAAAGATGAAGTCGATAAATGGCCGTACAATGTATAAAATGAATTGTTTTCTAATTGGTGTTCAAGGATAATGGTTGGACCGTAATCACCAAAATTATCATTATTATTAAAACTATGAATGATACCATCTAAAGGTGAAAAAACCGGAGTTTCGGCATCACACCAAATATCAATACCCAAATGAACCGAACGTGCCTCTTCTCCACTTCCAAAGTGCTCACTCATTTGATAAACCACCCTATTTTCGGCATAGCCACCAATAGCCACCTTTTTATTTGAAAGAGAAAGCTGTTGCTGAATATATTGATTTAACTCCTGCATTGATAATGATTTAAGCTGGATCAACTCCTTATTATCAAATGATAAATCAAGTTTCAATACATTTTCATCTGTTAATTCTGTAGGAACCACATTAGTAAAGCTTGCTTTATTTCTCTTTAATACTTCTTTTAAAGCTGTTATTTCTTTTCCCATATAACACTAATTACACACTTCAATAAACCAACAATAAACACCTATAATTCAGAAGGTAATTATTTTATTTGTGTAATCTAACAATTCTGTTTACCTCATTTATTAATAAAGGAAAAGCCGGTTCTGTCATTCCATGGTTATATCCATCTAATTCAAACAAGCGGATATCTTTATGCCCAGCCACTTTCATCATACGGAACATATATGCGTTTTCTTCGTAGCGTCCCAACATCTCTAATTCTCTATCGCCAGTAATTAATAACATTGGAGGTGCATCAGCTCTAACATGATACAACGGAGCCAAACTATCAATT
The DNA here is from genome assembly GCF_018271995.1 of Carboxylicivirga linearis. GTDB lineage: Bacteria > Bacteroidota > Bacteroidia > Bacteroidales > Marinilabiliaceae > Carboxylicivirga > Carboxylicivirga linearis. The sequence continues at coordinate 232,786 of NZ_JAGUCO010000002.1, read as the reverse complement.
ATAGGTTGTTCACCAGGTATGCCTCTTTCTTTTCGTACCGTAAAGTGCGTGATAGTATGCCCACTAAATGGTATAAGACCGGCAATATTATTGGCATCTACATCATGTTTAGCCAAATAGGATTTATCCAAACCAACCATACTTGTTAAATATCCACCGGCTGAATGCCCTGATACAAAAACCAGCGTAGAATCACCTCCATAATTTGCTATATTTTTCATCACCCAGGCTACTGCAGCAGCAGCATCGTTAATGTATTCAGGAGCTTTAACCTTAGGATATAATCGGTAGTTCACTCCCACAACAGCTACCCCTTTGTTTTTTAATGCCTCGGGAATCTCTTTCTGACCACCGGTTAATCCACCGCCATGAAACCAAACTATTGTTGCATAACCATCAACATTTTCAGGATAATAAATATCTAAAACACAGCGTTCCTTTTTATAAGCATCCTGCTGGTTTTCAGCATCGGAATAATAATGCTTATTAGTTTCTGTTTTGTACTTTGTTTGGCTTACAATGGAAGTACTCAATAAAATGGTAAAGGCTATAATCAGGTATTTCATAATTAAGTTTTAGTTTATATTTAAGCAAACCGCATACATAGCTACATCACAACACATTATCAATTATAGAATTAAAATAATCTACTGGTAATCTTACTGACTTTGTGATTGTATAAAACTATTGAAATTTCATCTCTTTCTGGAATAAAAGTCAAAATAAATTGATTGATTAAAAACTTAACTGCATAAAAAAGCCCGGTTAAAACCGGGCTTATCAATATTAATGAATTGATTTAAAATTCTTCATCCATTCCACCTCCATTATCTCCTCGTTTTCCTCTTTTTTGCATGAAGTTGTTTAAACGATATGATAAAGTAAATGAATACATTGGTGCATTTCGTGTTCGCTTACTGTAGTTGTAAAAATCAGGATCTTCTGTAATGCTAATGCGATTACCCGTATTAAACACATCCCTGATTTGTAATACAGCCGATAGCTTACGATCAAACATATCTAATCGGTAAGCTGCATTTATCATGTAAAAGTCTTCGGTTCTACCTTGTGATGTAACTGTTGCACTGTTATAATTTCCATCTAACTGCAACTGCATATTTTTGCGTAATTTAAAGGTATTACTTATTCTACTGCTCCAGTTAAATGATGTTCTTTCAAATGGGACATCATTAATTACACCATCAATTCGGTAATTATATAAATCGCCCATTATATTAATTTCCCACCATTTAAATAGTGGCGTGTTATACATTGCTTCAGCTCCCAAAGAGTAATCGGTACCCACATTTGAAAAGGTGGTCAACAAAATACCCTCTTCATAAACACTTTGTATTCTTTCTACTTTATTGTGTTTAATTCGGTAGTAACCTTCAACAGATAGTTGTGATTTATCCCAACTCTTCAGGTATCCCATCTCAAAAGCATCGATATACTCAGGTAATAAATCGGGGTTACCCATTCGTACATTAAACATATCTTCCCAGGTTATAAAAGGCTCAAGATACCAACCTCTGGGGCGATCAATTCTACGCGAATAACTACCCATAACCTGATTTTCTGAAGGTAACTGATATGAGAGATGTACCGTTGGAAAATAATCTAAACGATCAATTTCATAGGTTTGATTATCGCGTTGTGTTGTTATATCGCGGAAAGTGTATTCTCCACGCAAACCCAGTTGATAACCAAAATTGCCGTATTTGCCATTAAAGGTTGAATACAATGCCATGATATTACGGTCGTAATCGGTTGTATTTCCCTTATCGGTTTGTTCAACAAAACCACCATCTTCCCATATATATAGTTCCGTTTCATCCTGGCTCACACTTTTTCTCCCCTGAAAACCGGCTTCAAAACGTTTATCTTCACCTATAGGTTTAGTATAATCCAAACGCAACTCCCAGCGTCCTGAAGGGCCAAATTCGGTTGTTTTAGTTCCATCGGTTACATTATTAGCACCATCCTTCAAAATGTTTTCCGAAGTATCATCTCCATCTCTGTAACGATAATTCAACTGAGCACTTAATTCATGTCCTTTTTCTTCGAAGGTGTGAGTATAGTTAGTTGTAAAAGAATACCAATTTCCACCTCGCTGACCATTATTAAGGCTCAATTCCTGAACTTCATCGCTTTCGTATCCATCAGCTAACTGAATGGTTCTGTAATCAAGCAATGAACTATTTTCCATTCTAAAATCACCAATTCTAACGCCTAATGTAAATACGTCTTTTTCGGTGATATCCCAATCAAACCCACCTCTTATTCCAACCATTCTAAATTCACGATCGCTATCTCCATTGGCTCTGATGATTGTTGTAGTATCGTTATTGGTTGTTCTGCGCTCGCTGTAACTCGATCCGGGAAATGGTCGATAGTTATAATCAGCCCCCAGATTAAAATTAAAATTGTTCTTACGATAATTTAAAAGAAAATCACCACCATACATGCCAAATGAGCCGCCTTTTAAGTTAAAAAGACCTTGCACCCCTTGCAGCCGATTTTTCTTGGTAACAATATTAATGATACCTCCAGTTCCATCCGGTTGGTATTTGGCCGATGGATTGGTGATTATCTCTATATTTTCAATGGTTGAAGCCGGTATCTGACGTAACACATCACTCGGATCCATAACAGTTGGTTTACCGTCGATTAATACCGTAAAACCGGTACTTCCCCTCAAAGAAACATTACCTTCAATATCAACACGTATAGATGGCACATTCTCCAAAACTTCAACTGCTGAAAGAGAGGCCGAAGTCATTTGCTTACCTACAGAAACAACTTTTTTATCAATCTTATATTCTACACTTTGACGTTCGGAAACTACTTCAATTTCATCAATGGCTGTTGATGATGCTCCCAATTCAATACTTCCCAAATCAATAACATCACGGCCCGATTCAACAAAAACATCATCGTATCGCTTGTTTTCATATCCTAAAAACGAAACCACAATATAAAAACTCCCCGGATCCAAACCTTTTACCTTAAACTGCCCATCTTCATCGGTAATGGTTCCGGTTACTACCGAATCATCTTCTTTTTTATAAATTGCTACAGTGGCATATTCTATTGGTTTTTTTGATTTACCATCGTAAATCTTTCCTTTAACAACCCCTTCCTTTTCAGGTGAATTGGGGTTTTCGGCTTGTACCCAATTAATATTAAATAGCAAAAGCATTGCTATTAAAAATCCAATTCTTTTAATTCCCATTTCCTTTCTTACTTAAATCTTGTATGATTTATTGACGTGAATTATTGTGTTTTCCTTCGTTATTCCTGCTTAAAAACAATATATTTTTCTCAGTACCCCATGATACATTCAATGTCAATAAGTTATTTTACTATTTTTTTAAAACAGTTTCCTGTAAAGTCATCAGTCCATTTTAAATGAAACAACAAATCTTTATCTTCGATCACTTAAATTCTCAAATTAACATGCATTTAACAAAGGAAGAACTGGAGCGCTACAAACGACACACTATACTACCTATGATTGGCGTTGAAGGACAAAAAAAATTAAAACATGCAAAGGTTTTAATAGTGGGTACCGGTGGATTAGGATCTCCTTTATCGATGTATTTAACTGCTTCAGGTGTTGGAACCCTTGGATTAGTTGATTTTGATACAGTTGATGCTTCCAACCTACAAAGGCAGATTGTTCATAAATCTTCTAACGTTGGACGATTAAAAACAGAATCGGCTCTGGAATCGCTGAAAGAAATCAATCCCTTTGTAAACTTTCAGATCTACAACGATGCCCTTACTACGGATAATGCCATTGAAATAATCAGTCAATATGATTATGTATGCGATGGTACCGACAATTTTAAAACCCGTTATCTGGTAAATGATGCATGCGTTTTAGCGGGTAAAATAAATGTATTTGGATCTATACATCAGTTTGAAGGACAGGTTTCTGTTTTTGGCACCCAGCAGGGACCTTGCTACCGCTGTTTATTCCCCGATCCTCCGTCACCCGGCACAGTACCTTCGTGCGCCGAAGCAGGAGTGATGGGTGTTTTACCCGGTGTAATTGGTACAATTCAGGCTACAGAAGTAATTAAGCAAATTTGTGGTATCGGACAGCCATTGGTGGGGCGTTTACTTAATTACAATGCCCTTAACATGCAATTTAATGAAGTGAAATTTATTAAGGACCATGATTGTCCATGTTGTGGTAAGAATCCAACAATTACCAAACTTAGTAGTTATAACGAGTTCTGCGATGTTAGCACTAAATTCATCGAAGAAGAAATTAGTGCCAGTGAATTAAAACAGATGATCTTACAAAATAATGTCCCGGTAATGATTGATGTACGTGAGGCTGAGGAAGTGGCGAATAGTAAAATAGAAGGTAGTGTTCATATCCCAATGGCACAAATACCTGATCGACAGAATGAGATACCTAAAAATGTGCCTGTTGTAATTTATTGTCATCTAGGCATCAGAAGTAAACACGTGATACAGTTTCTTCAACAGCAAGGCTTTACAAATCTTATAAATCTTACCGGTGGTATTGATTCATTCAATTAACTGGAAAATCTTGCAACTGTTTCTTATCTTACTCAAACCAAAAGTTATTGTTGGATTTGAATTGGGGTGTTATGGGAACTTTGGAGCTTAATTTATTGGGGGATATCAGATTATTATTTCCTATCATTCTGATTTCTATTATCAGTGTTTATTATTTAATAAAATCTCGTGTTTTAGACAGTCTCTTACTGTCCATAGGATCACTGATTAGTCTTTTACTCTTAGTTTATCAAATATTTATTTATCCTGACAATCAACAATCTAGTTACTTCTTTGAAATTTTTATTTCTATCGAAAGACTTCTTGGCATACTTCATGTTATAAGCGCCATTACTTTTATTACCGGTTTTTTAATTCTTATATTAAAGCAAATAAATAAAAAAGAACCATCCATTGAAGATGCAGTTGATAACATTAAATAAATCGTTATTCATTGGAATACTATTAATTTGTATTATCCCTATTAATGTTAAAGGACAGAAAAACATTACTAAAACGATTAATACCATTGATTCTCTGGTTAACAACTCCCTAAGCAAAGATATTGGAGTTGTTCCGGCACCAGTATTTAATCCAACCTTCGGAACAGGTATAGCAGTTGTGCCCATGGCCGTTTATAAGCATAAGAAATTCACTCCTGAAACCAATCCTTCCATATCGCAGGGTATTTTATATACCAACTTGGCCGGTTCATACATAGCGGGTGCCAAACAAACCACTTACTTAAACCGAAATCGCTTTTGGATGGATGCTTATGTAGGTTATGCTTCTATGAAATATCGCTTTTACGATTTCTACTACAACCCGGACAATGATTATACCGATATCCGCTTTAAGGGATTTGTTTCTAATATTTCGGTATTGGCTCTGGTGACAAAATATTTTTACGTAGGACCTATTTTTAGTAGTAATTACATTCAAACTGAAATAAAGAGCAATAATACTATTTCTGACTATGAATGGTTTAACACTCCGGGAGTAAGATGCTCTTATGATAGTCGTGATGACATTTTTTACCCGGTAAAAGGATGGTTGGGATCATTATCCTACACTAAACTGTTTGACACAAAATTAAATCATTATCAATTCGATAAAATCAATCTGGGAATATCCAATTATTATAGTTTGAATGATAATATGGTTTGGGCCAATCGGGTATACACTCAGCTTGGATACGGTACAATTCCTATACATGAAATGGCTTCACCTGGAGCGTCGCCAATTTTAAGAGGATATAGTACCGGAAATTACATCAACTCATCTATAGTTACCCTTCAATCAGAATTCAGATGGATGTTTGCCAAACGATGGGGATGCGTAGGCTTTGGTGGCTATGGATGGTTGTTTGATCAGCCCAATCAAATCAGTGATAATATATCACTTCCTTCGGTGGGTGGTGGATTGAGATACCGTATATTCCCTGCATTTAAAATAAATATGGCCTGCGACATCGCATTCGGTCGCAACAGCCATAGTTTTATTTTTAGTTTATCGGAATCGTTTTAAGTAGACGCGCAAAGAGCTTGCGTGATAGTACACAAACTCATTTTAACGAACCAAATTCATTTTCACTTTCGGTTCTCCTTCAGGTAGCTCATCTTTTTTAGCATGAACAGCTTTAAGCAAGAAAGCCATATTTTTACCTAGAACACGCGCTATTTGAACCCCTTCTTCATCTTTTAATACTTCTCCGGGTGTATTACCATGTAAAATATGCCAATAGTTAGATGATGGCATAAACATTTCGCTGAATTGTAAATACTGATTCATGGTTTGAAGAGCCTGTGTCCCTCCTGTTCTTCTTACCGTTACGATGGATGCTCCAACTTTATGACGAAACAATTTTCCGTTGGCACTGGCCACATAAAAGGCTCTGTCTAAAAACGATTTCATGGTTCCGTTAATATCTGCAAAGTAAACCGGCGATCCCAACAAAATACCATCGGCCTCTTTTATTTTCTGAATGGCTTTATTTAAATCATCACCTTTAATGGTGCATTTCTCATCTTTGTTTTTGGCACAAGCCCCACAAGCGGTGCATCCTGTGTATGCCTGTGACCCCACTTGTATAACTTCAACTTCTATCCCTTCTTTTTCCAATTCATTAGCCACCAGCTGAATGGCATGTGCTGTGTTTCCTTTCTTCTTCGGACTGCCGTTGATTGCAACTACTTTCATCATCAATTTTCACTTTTATTGCCTGCAAATTATAAAAGATAAATCACATCAAAAACAAAGCCATTAATTTATTGCCTAATACTCTTGGATGTTTTAGTGTATACGAGATTTCATCATTTTTACAATGAAATTAGTAGCAAAACGGGGTGCTAAACGATAAATCTTATCCAATATTCGGGCATCTTTACCCACCATTACCCGAAATTTATTCTTTTCTATGGCTTTAATCATTATGGCAGCTGCTTTGGGGGCAGGTAATGTCATGCCGGATGCTTCTTTTGATTGCTCTTCCTTCTCTTTTGTCTCAACACCCGAATTAGACATTATATTGGTATTTACAGCTCCAGGATGAATTATAGTTACATTAACATTGGTTTCCTTCAACTCCGCATATAACCCTTCGGTAAGCAGCTTAACTGCAGCTTTAGACGCTCCGTAAAATGTTTGTCCCGGAAAAGGAATAAAACCTCCCATACTCGAAACATTGGCAATGTGAGCTTCGGGGCGTTTTAAAAGATGAGGCATAAAAGCCTTGGTCATATATAAGGTGCCGTAAAAATTAACGTTCATAATGCGTTCAATGTGGTCGTAATCTAAATCAGCTACATTTATAAATGGCTGAATAATTCCTGCATTATTTATGATTCCATCCACAGCTCCATGCTGTTTGATTACCGCTTTTGGCAATTGCTCAACACTTTGGCGATCGGAAATATTTGTAACATGAACAGAAACATTAGATTCGCCGGCTAATTTGACTGTCTCCTCTAATCCGCTTTCGTTAATATCAACCATTGCTACCTTAGCACCTTTTTGCACTAATTGCAAAGTTAATTCGCGCCCCATTCCGCTCCCTGCTCCGGTAACTACTATTATTTTATTTTGGATTTTCATATTTTACCTATAAATCGTTTAACCAATACTAATCAATAAGAAACAAAATATTTTCATTAAATGTATTTAAGCTGCAGATTAGCTCACTAAAGCATAAAAAAAGAAAGATGAACAATAATGTTCATCTTTCTAAATTATTTATTTTTCTTTAGATGTTAGAATTTAAAGTCTACAGACATTTCGAGTGTTCTTGGACGAATAGCACCCGCTACAATCTTGCGATTTACATAGTTTTGATCAGATGTAATCTGAGCAGCCCCTTGAACAGAGCCTCTAATACCAGCCTGATCCAAAAAGTTGGTAACCTGAAACTTAAGATTCACCTTGCGACTCATACGATACTGTAATCCACCAAAGTTTTCCCACCAAGCATTATATGAAAAAGCGTTGGTTTGATTTCCGTACTGTTTACCGAAGTAACGTAAACTAACCCATGCTTTAAGTTTACCTTTCATCATTGTATAACTTGGGTCAATTTCCAATAATGTTTGAGAAAGCTCCGGAATAATGTTATTACTATAGTCGTATGTAACATTAAACGCACTATAACTAAAGTTACGATATTCAGGTTTTTGCAAAGTAACTAATAAGTGAAGATTAAAATTCTTGAATGGACTGGTAACGATATCTGTTGTCCATCCAAAAGTATTAATATCATAAAAAATAGGATCAAACGCCTGTCTCTCATTTGGATTATCAGGATTGGTAATATTCATACCTTCTGATTTGATTTTATTCTTTGAGATATTAGTTACCTTTGAAACTATGCTTAGTTTCTTGCCTAAGTTGAAGTAAACTCCTCCACTATATAACTGAACATTAGTCTCAAAGTCGTTAGGAACAGTACGTCGTGGTGCATCCTCTCCTTCTCCGGCTATAGGATTACCATTTTCATCGCGCGCTGTAAAATCCCAATAACTATCGTACCATGAATTATAGGTGGCATCACCAACCAAACCAAATTTATCGCTTAGTTTAACAACTGCATTAGCTGTAAATACCTTATTTAGTTTATTATTAAAATCATTCTCAACTAAGGGCTTATCACCGATAATTTCATTAATGTAAGGGTTGTTTACTTCGTGTTTATTCTGATGTTCTAAGCGAACACCTAAACCAAAGTCCAGCCATGATGTAACCCTCATATCATCTGAAAAATAGAATGCTGTTTTCAGGTACTTTGTTTCGTTATAGTCGCCATAACCTGATGCACTTCCCGGCATTAAACCACCATCGGTAATTTGAACATTTCCACCTGGAAATCCGGGGTACAGATAATCCGGAGGAAACAATTGATGATAATCTAATAATTGAGGATTTGCTTCAACTGTATGAATCATCATACCTTTATAAGTTGTCATAGAAGCAGAATTATACTGACTGGTTAATCCAAAGCGTAAACTATGATTATTAACCTTTTTAGTGAATTCAACTCTTGACAACAATGATTTATTTTCCGACTGTGGAATCAACTGATTGTAGGTCCACTGTATGGATCCATCATAAGGCACATCGGTACCATAATAAGTAAACGAAGCTCCCTGTTGCTGATACTGATCAGGATCCATAACCATCAAACTTACAGGAAAAGATGTAAACAAAGGTGTATTCATGTCCTGATACATGGTGGTATACTTTAACTTCCATCCATTATCAAATTTATGATCGCCTGTAATATAAATATTATGTGACTGAGATCTGAACATCTCATCATCAGTCATATCAGCAAAAGCTTTTTCACCGGTCCAGGGATTATAATGAGGATACATACCAGATCTTAAATAATAAGAATCTTTTCCTGGTCGGAAACCATCCATAGCTTCTGTTTCTCCATCTCCCTTGTATACAATTGGGCCATAGTTAAACAAGAAACTTTTATTATCAACATACTTATACAGAAGCCTTACCGAACCTTTTTTGTATTGCTTGGTTATAGCTGCTTTAAATTGTTGAGTCCGATCGTTCCAGGGGGTATACATATGATTGTATCCATTTCCTCTGTCGTAATTTTGATACATACTTAACATGTAACCCCAACCATTTTTATTAAATGGCCCGGTTACGGTTAGGTCATATCTTGAAGATCCAAAACTATTGCTGTAAACATTGGCAAAACCTTTAAACTTTCTACTTGCATCTCTTGAATCTGATTTAACAGCAAAACCCACTTTACCCCAGGTTAAGGCTCCTTCTGAAAAAGAAAGCAGACCTAAACCCTGCAGACTATTATCCATTCTCCATGCTGAAGTAGGAATAGTAGGTACAAAATTAAACACAACAGGAACATCGTTTTCCAGAATTACAATATCGCCCTGAAAAGGTAATCCAATATTCACATTTCGAGGACCTGTATTGTTTTCTGCATTCAGCATCACATTCCGGTTCTTCTCCTCTTTCTTGTTAATCAAAGAATCAACCTGTAAACTCTGATCCTTCGATTTAGCTTTATTTTCCTGTCCATAGGAAATAATCCCATTGGCAATAGAAGCCATAGCTAAACAGGCAATTAATAGATTTTTTTTCATTGAATTTATTTACTGATTTATTAAAAAGTGCATCATTAATAAAGCTTTCATCTTACCTTGAAGATTAAGTTGTGATAACACATTACTCAACAACAACACGTACCCGCCCAAGATTTTGAATGCGGCAAAAAGATGTCTCCTTATCTCCATCTCGCTGTGATACTCCTCTTAAAGCAGGGAAATAAGTTCCTGGTTTATCAAACTTGTATGTTCGTGTAATAGTAAGTTTTGTACCGTCTTTACTTAGCTTTCCTTTTTTCAATTTCTCTGCTACAGGAAAAAGTCCTTTTTCATCAAAATCCCATTCTGCCGCAATTACTTTTCCTGTGCCTGTTGGTACTTCTACAGTAGCCGTAAACGTCACCTTTTCGCCTACTTTCACATCAGCTCGTTTACCACCGTTAGCATGTACTGTAACTACCGGTTGAATACCCATTCTTTCAGAAGCCTCTTCGGGAACCAAAACCTGTGCATCAACAATATTATGATTGGTGGTTGACGGAGGCTGAATTCCTTTTTCAACCCATGCACTTAGATCCCGTAAAGCTTGTTGTAGAATTCCTAAGTAACTAACCGTTCGGGTAGGATCTTTCTGCTTTGAAAAATCACCATGTAACGTATGATCGTTGTACCAAACAACCAGTCGGTCATCTATATTTTCATAATGCTTCGTAGCCTTATTGTAATACCAATCGGCTTGCCACGCATAAGCTTCTTTATCCCACAGGTTTTGTACAATAATCATTTTACCATTAAACTTACCTGTTTGTAATTTTCCGGAAGCAAAACTGCTAAACATAGGACCTAAAAGCATTGGACGCTGGGGATAAAGCGGATTTTCGTCTTCATCACAAAATTGTCGCCAGGCAGGATATTCATCCAAATCATAAGGAACACAATGTCTGTGATAAGATTGAGCCGCCAGGAAATTTGAGTTATCAACCAAAACTTGGTCACCTACATGAATTTTCTTCAAAACATCGGGATTGGCTTTTCCTAAAATCACGATATCATCCTGAATCCTTTTTACAAAAATAGATTTACGTCGTGCGCTACCCGATTTCATGATGATATCACCACCTAAATAATCGTCAGAGTTTACCGGAACAGCCTGATTTAACTGAAAAGCAACAGGCATTTTTGCCTCTTTCTCGTCTAATGCTTTCCAGGCCAAATCGGCAGAACCTCTTTTACCTTTCTTTTCACCGGGTTCTCTTCCAAAATCTAAGCCCAATGCTTTGGCTTCTTTAGCTGTAATTATTTTTTTAATAAAGGTTTTGTGCTGAATACGAGATTCCAAAAGAGATTGCGTTGGATTAGCACCTTCATAGCCTGGCACTTTCCAAAAGTCTTTAAAGTACATTCTGTCAGAAATTACCATTCCGCCATACAAAGCCGCAAAGGCATGAATGCCCATGGTTTCGTAATCGTAAAATGATTTTACCGGAAATCCCATTTTTACAGCTTCTTCCAAAGCTATTTTCTCTTCTTCATTTAATCCGGCATACATATCACCACTACCACCCGGTTCAACAGCATCCAATATTTGAGGAAACTTATCCTTCAACACCCTCATGGCCTGAATTCTTACTGTAAAGGCACTTGGCATAGCCATCGTAGATCCTGTTACAAACGGAACAGCTCCATCCCAGATATCTTCAGTATTTTCCATTCCTCCAATGGTTCGTATCGAACCTCCGCTACCTCCAAAACAATAGCCATAGGGTCTTGTACCCTCATACATTTTAAGGGCAACCGTACGCGAATATTTTGCAGCCGCTGCATTTGCCAGATATCCTCCAATTTCCGGATCGATGTTTTTACCCGGTAATGCCGTAGCATCTTCCCCACCTCCATTAGTCTCAATCAAGTATGCTCCACTCTCAATTGCGAATGAGATTTTGTCCTCTTCTCCTTCATGCCCCTGACAAAGGTATTCGCTATCCGGCACTGGTGTTATATAATGGTAAAACCGTCCTTGATATTGCTCTTTGGGTGGCATATAATATGAGAACCGTAAACCTGTTCCTTTAAATCCACCATGAACATAACGGTGTGGAGTTGGTGTATCGCGCCATTCGTCTACGTCAATAAATGGTTCGTGATAAATAGAATCCAGTTTTGACATGCTTAATTGCAATTCCTTCGAATCACTATTTTCAGCAGCATTTACAGCATGAGAAAAGATCATCGAGTAAAGCAGCAACCCTAATATTAAGAATTTATTCATCTTTTTATTTTTTCATTCAGGTTATGTATAATCTTATCAACTTTAATTCTACCTAGAATTCAATACCTTTCGAGAGGTTAATTATCAGCTATTTTTGAATTAACAATATGACAATAGAAGCCTAATTGATCTAAACAAACAGATAAAGATCAACACCTTAATATTCCCACATATTCATAAATGCTGCTATTTTCCAGCCAGAAGTAAGTTGATTATAAATCAGAGAAGATTATTCTGATTTGTTTTCTTTTAAACGTTTTCCGGTCACATCAAAACTATCTACCATTGTACCTATAATTTGATCGTCACCATCTTCCTCTATAAATAGATAAACACTATATCCATCAGGTGTAACCCAATACATTACTAATCCGCCATCTTCCTCTTCCACTCTGTCAAATTTACTTGGCTCTGTATCACCTTCTGTAATTCCAAGCATTGTTCCACTCCATGCTCCTTGCTCATTTGCCAATGTAACATGTATAATCGCATCTCCTTTAGGTGTATCTTTAATGGTTATCTCCCATTTTCCTACAAAAACTTCACTTTCTGCTGCATTAATTCCTGATGTTAAAGTAAGAGCTATCAGAACGAATAAATAATAAATAGATTTTTTCATAATTAAGTAATTTTTTAAAAGCCAATTGAATGATTTTTGCCTGCTGTTTACTTCGTTAAGTGTTGATACCATCATTCAAATGCACTTTTTTTATTGTTTGTAATTATTAAAATGATTTTTTATAATCTGGATTCCTTTGCTGATTCCATAGGGTAAACCTATTTATTCACAACAGTTAATTCGTTCCGATAAATTAGCCTATTGAAAAGTACGTTTTCCTGCATAAGCATCAGGCGTTCGCATTTATTAGCGCGCTCTAAATCAATTATTAATAAATATTAATAAACTAGTTAGTTAATTTATTATTTTTAACAATAACATGACATTTTTAGCGAATCTCAGGTTTCAGAATGGGAATTTTATGGAAATGAAACAGGTTGTTGATTCAAAATTTTAACTTATTTTTACAAAAAATTAAACCTTTCCTCTCTCGATCACTAATTAACTTTTTGTGTTTTGTAAATGATGTATGTCAACTACAATTATGGGTGAAGCAATTTTGTATTTTGGAATTTCTCAGTCTCTTTTTGCTGCCGTTTTAATGTTTATAAAAAGGCCTTTAAACATAGCTGATAAAATTTTAGGCATTTGGCTTTTAACTTTTTCAATAATGTTTGTTTTTAATTTAGTTAAACTCGATGCCGGTGTTGTTGACAAAGGAGTATGGCCTATTTTTGTAACAATTTCAATTACCTTTCCTTCTTTTCTTTATTTGTATTCAAAATACATTACAAATGTTTATCAAAGCTTTATAAAAACCGATTATCTGCATTTTTTACCTGCCCTTGCCGGATTGATTATTTCTGCCCTGGTTTACGACCCGAAAATTAATAGTATACAAAGTTTTTCAGACCATTATAGTCAGAAAACGATAACAATGGCAATTGTTGCGTTTATATTGTTTGCCTGCATCTTATTTTATGCTGCTAAAGCACATATATTTATACGTCGTTACAGAAAACAAATTCGGGACTTTTACTCTTTCAAATCTCATAGAATTAACCTTAACTGGCTCAGAGTAATCCTCTTTTCTTTTATAACTCTTCACTACCTTATTATACCTATTAGCAGATTTTACCAACACATACCAATTGACTTTAACCTTGATAACTTCCGAAACTTAGCTTACCTGATTTTTGTATACATCATTAGTCTATGGGGATCAAAGCAAAAACAGTTAATTTCCGATCCGATACCGGAACAGATAACTCCCAAAACAGAGAAGGAAGAAGAGGAGAAATCAAACCGATACAAGAAATCGGGATTAAAGGATGATCAGGCTGAACATCATTTGAAGAAACTTATTGACTACATGAACAATTCTAAGGTATGGAAAGATCCGGAATTATCGCTTGCCAAAATATCGGAGGACATTGATATACCAAAGCATTTTATATCGCAGGTATTAAATGAGAAGTTGAAAAAAAACTTTTACACTTTTGTAAATGAATATCGCACCGAGTACGCCAAACAACTTATGATTATGCCACAATACAAAAACTGGACAATTCTTTCGATAGCATTTGAGTGTGGTTTTAATTCTAAAACAGCTTTTAATATCTTCTTTAAAAAACATACCAATATGACTCCTACCGAATATAAAAAGAAGCATACCGGAGAATAATACTCTTTGATGAATAAAATAATCATTAATTTCTGATATTATTTATTACATTTGCCCACGCCTGTAATGTTTACTTCTTTTTAATAATTCCATAATAAACGGAAAATGAAAAGATTTAATTTACTACTGCTATTAGCAGGCATATTCATATTCAGCTCCTGTACAAATACCAATACTAAAGAAACCGAAACAAAAGAAACAACACATCAACAACCTAATTTCATTATTATTTTTGCAGATGATATGGGTTATGGTGATACCGGATCTTTTGGGCATCCTACCATTAATACACCTAATTTAGATCGAATGGCTGAAGAAGGCCAGAAATGGACTAATTTCTATGCAGCGTCGTCAGTATGTACCCCAAGCAGAGCCGGGTTATTAACCGGATGTTTACCAATTAGAAATGGAATGTCGGGTGATGAAAGCAGAAGAGTTTTGTTTCCGGATTCGGATGGAGGTTTACAACAAACCGAAACAACCATTGCTAGAGCCCTTAAAACCAAAGGATATTCAACAGCTTGTTTAGGCAAATGGCATTTGGGTCACCTACCTCAGTACCTTCCGTTAAACCATGGATTTGACTATTTTTTTGGTGTGCCATACAGCAATGATATGGACCGTATAGCCGGCTTAGATCATCAGGAATCGTGTTTCGATCCTAAAGTTGAGTACTTTCAGGTTCCTTTATACCGAAACAATGAGGTGATTGAAAAACCTTTCAATCAAAAAAATATCACAAAAAGATACACTGAAGAGGCCATTCAGTTTATGGATGAAAATAAAGATAATCCTTTCTTTATTTACCTGGCTCATTCCATGCCACATGTACCTTTGTTTGCCTCTGAAGATTTTGATGGAAAAAGTGCAAGAGGAACTTATGGTGATGTTATTGAAGAAATTGACTGGAGTGCCGGACAATTAATGAATGCATTGAAAGAAAGAGGGCTTGATGAAAATACCTTAGTGATATTTACTTCAGATAACGGACCATGGCTTTTATTTGATGAACTTGGAGGTTCTGCCGGCTTATTAAAAGAAGGTAAAGGAAGCACCTATGAAGGTGGTATGCGCGAACCATCCTTTTTCTGGTGGCCTTCAAAAATCAATCAAGGGGTGATAATGGATATTGGTTCTACCCTGGATTTATATCCTACAATCTGTAATTTAGCTGGGGTTGAGATTGAAAACAAAGACAAGATTGATGGATATGATTTATCGCCCGTGCTTTTGAACGAGAAAAGATCAGAACGTAATGAAATATTCTATTACCGGGGAGACGATATATTTGCCATTCGTTTAGGAGACTACAAAGCGCATTTTAAAACACGAGCCGGATATGGTGATGCAAAACCACAGGAGTATAATCCTCCATTATTATACAATTTAAATGTTGATCCATCGGAGAAATACAATATTGCAGCTGAACATCCTGAAGTACTGGATGCAATTATGAAACTAAAAGAGGATCATCTGAATTCATTTGTACCTGCTGAATCACAACTTATGAAAAGAATAAGTAGCGATGATGAGAATTATGGTGATATAAGTTTATAATTTAAACGAAAAAGGGCTGTCATTTTATGACAGCCTCTTTTATTCTGCAGTATATGCTTTATTTTAATACACTTTCATTAAGTATACTTTCCAACTAACCTATCCAAAATAGAGGATAGATATTGATTAGTAGTATTGCATTCTGACAGAGACTTTAAAATAGCTTCCTCGGATTGAATATACTCTTCCGGTACTAATTCTTCTCTGCAATTTTCTATTAAATTTAGTAATGAATCAGGCGTTGATTCCATATGAAACTGCAGTCCCAGTACTTTATTATTAAATAGATAAGCCTGATTAACACAAGCCTCACTTTGCATTAAATGAACCGCATTATCAGGCAAATCAAATGTATCACCATGCCAGTGCATCACAATCATTGATTCAGGGAGATCTTTTATCAACTCCTCTCCTTTCGCAGTGTCCGTTTTAGTAATTGGAAACCAGCCAATTTCTTTCTGTTTGTTGGCATATACCTTTGTGCCCAATGCATCAGCAATAAATTGAGACCCCAAACAAACACCTAGAACTATTTTATCCGCTTCAATGGCCGAATGAATAAATGCCTTCTCAGCTTTTAACCACGGATAAACATCCTCATCGTAAATACCCATTGGGCCACCCATAACCACTAGCATATCAAAGTCGTCTATTGCCGGAAATTTGGCCTCCTCATACAAAAGCGTTGATGTTAAAGGATAATTCCGCTCGTTAGCCCAGGTTTCGATGTAACCCAATCCTTCAAAAGGAACATGCTGTAAGTAATGGATGCGTATGGTTTTCATAGTATTTAGTGTGTTAGTTTTCCCCGATAGCTATCGGGGAAATGTAAACTAAAAAACGAATGCCAAGATAGCAAAAATCAAACCTTATCGGGCCAAATATTGGGCAACTCACCACTGAATCCCATTTGAGGTAAACCATCTATCGTATTCATTTCATCAGTGGTTAATTCAAAATCCAACAAATCTAAATTATCAATTATTCTTTGATTGGTTGTTGATTTGGGTATGGCCACCACATCGTGCTGAATAATCCAACGTAAACAAACCTGAGCAATTGTTTTATTGTATTTTTTAGCCAGAGATTGAAGTAATTCATTCTGAAACACTTTTCCTCTTGCCAATGGCGACCATGCTTCCACAACAATACCCTGTTGCTGACAATACTGTACCAAATCTTTTTGCCAATATCCCGGATGAAACTCAATTTGATTTACAGCAGGTTTAACTTTTGCTGTTGTAAATAAAGCCTCTAAGTGTTCCTGAAAAAAATTACTCACTCCAATAGATTTAATCTTGCCTTCTTGCTGCAACTCTTCCATGGCACGCCAGGTATCAGCATTTGCCTTTTGCCAGTCGTTGTAGTTTTTAGCATTGGCTGGCCAGTGTATCAGATATAAATCGATACAATCCAAACCTAATTTTTGAAGTGATAATTCGAATTCTTCTTTGGCTGATTTATACCCCAGACATTCGCGCCACAATTTGGTGGTTACAAAAACATCCTCACGTGCAATACCGCTCTTTGCAATGCCTTTGCCTACCGCTTCTTCGTTATGATAAAAGGCTGCTGTATCAATCAGTTTATATCCGTTTTGAAGTGCAAAACTCACAGCTTCAATTCCTTCTTGTTCGGTTGATTTATAAGTTCCAAATCCCAATGCCGGAATATGGTTTCCGTCGTTTAATTTAAAATTCTGCATATTTTTTTATCAATGTATTATTAATCTTACAAACCAATGAATTGATTGTTTAGGAATAGATCCCTATTAGTTCTTTAACCATCATTACAATTTTACTTTTATCCCAAACGGGAAAAAAGTAAATGCATAGAATTTATTAAAATGATCGATACTCATGGGTGAATAATAAACCCTGTTTGTCGGTAAAAGAATAATTAATGGAGAGGTTTCGAGATAGATTTGTTTTGATAGTTTGAGATTTAAAGTAATACTGGCATTAAAACTTAATCCAAAACTATCATGATCGTCCCAATTAGTATGCAATGCCCCCATGCCGGCTCCAGCCATCCAAAAAAGTCGATCGTTTACCACACCCAATTTGTAATAGCCATTTACATGGAACAAGCTATTATTGCTGTTGAGTTCGTGCAATTGATCTGTTATGGCAAAACCTAAATGCCTCGAATGCTCGTAAGAGATTCCATAATACCAGTTATTCTTAATCTGTTTTTGGTACTCAAAATAGGTACGAACACCCAACGAATTATAGCCATCAATTAACAAACCGCTTTGAATAGTCAGGTAATCGTTTCTATTCGACTGCTGCAGGCTTTGAGAGTTAACATGTACACCAATTAGTAGAAGGAGTGTCAGGATGGTTAATGGTTTCATATAACAGGTTAAAGTGTATAATCCAAAAATAACTATTTCTCTGTATTTACATTATTGTTTATGTTATCAATTAATATTCTGGTTCCGATTGATCATATTTTGTTTGAAGCTTATGCTTTTCATTTATTTCCATAATTTTTTGGCTCGGAGGCGCCGTTAAATGATAAGTTGGTGACCGGAAATGAAAAATTCATGACCTTGAGCCATTTATTTGTGACCCAGAATGAAAAGTTGGTGACCTTGAGTCATTTTTTTGTGACCCGGAATGAAAAGTTTATGACCCTGAATCAAAATTTTGTGACTTTAAATCATTTTCTGAGATCCGGAATGAAAAGTTGGTGACCTTAAACCATTTTTTACTTCTGGAAATAAAAAGCATATGACTTTGAACTATTTATTGGTGACCGGAAATGAAAAGTTTATGATGTTGAGCCATTTTTCGATGACCCTAAATGAAAAGTTTATGCCCCGAATGAAAAATTTGTGATTTTGGGTCATTTGAACATATTACACAATAAAAAAAACTGTAACTAACTAAAAAGTTTAGTTTTGATATAGAATAGAAATCCACCTATCAGTATGAAACCAATAATAGCGATTGTAATTATATTCGATTTCCAATTATCATGATTAACATTCATATCTTCTTTTTGCATGATCAGTTTCAAAGTAAAATCCATAATAGGATCGGACTGATTATATGCTTCATCATAGGTCCAGTTAATCTGATAATCGGGCAATACACCACTTCCCCAAGGAATAGTTGAATTTATTTCATCATCAAAAATGATCTTTACCAATGGTATTTTCAAATCCAATCTAGTATTCTTTAGTCGTATTGTAGCACTTTTATACGCATTCATCTGATAATAGCATGAACCGGTTTCGCGCCCTATAATGGTTCCTCTTTTATATTTATGAACCAATGCCGGGAATAACGTGGCTGCCGAATACGAATTTTCGTTGGCTAATACATATACATCCCCCGTAAAATGAATACTATCGTGAGGCATTGATACCCGATTATTCAAATGGTAATAACCTTCTTTGCCTTCAATTCTTTTGTAATCAGGAAATAGATGAATGGTATCAATACCCATATAAGATTGTACATGTTTTAGAAAGTTAAACTCAGAATTGCTTTTGACCATTGAACCATACTGAATTTTGTAGGGATTGTTAGCCAACATCGAATACAATAGATTATAAGAATTATTACCCCCCCAATTATCACGCACATCAATAATTAAGTTTTTATAATTTGCTTTACATATTTCATTCATTTTAATACGAAGACTATCATGACCAACCTGATCTAAAACAAACGAATTAACTCTAAAATACACCGTATTTGAATCCACTTCTGAAACCGACAGGTTCCTCATTTTAGATTTATCAGTCCAGGGAAGAATATTTTCCATTGTTTTGATGTATTCCTTTGATCGAAATGCACAATCTAATTTTATGTTGGTACTATCCGAAAAACTTATGGTAATGGAATCACCTTCCTGATAATTTGCATAATCATTATAATACTTGATACTGTAATAAACCAATTTCATCCAATCAAATTTACTTTGACCATATCCTTCTATTTTGAATGAACCTGCTGGTGTGGGGACTTTTTGTAGAATTTCAGAAATAGAATCATTATTAATCATTACAATTTCTTTACCCAATAAATCTTTATATTCCAATGCCGCTCTGTAAACAATGGCTCTGTTTTCGCAAATTCCAAAATAAATTGGCAAATCAATACGTCCTTTAAAGGGTTCTTTTTTAACTTTTTCGCTACTGAATAAAAAACTATGCGAATCTCGTATTGAATCTACCACTGGTTGTATTAATTCCTTAAAGTCACCGGATGACATGGGGTGGTCAATCTTTTTACGGATCTGCGCGAAAATTAAATCCATTTTCTCTTTAGAATTGTAATCGTATAAACCCGGATGGCCTTCTTCCAATGATTCCTGAAAAACAGTATAATCCTCGAGTAATTCCACAACTGATAATTCAGATTTTAATGGTTCAGGTTTGTATGGTTTAAAAGAAGATCGAATACCAAAGGGTTTCATTGGGTCATCAGCTTTACCGTTTAAGCTTACTGAAAATAAAATATGAGGTTCATATATCTCTTTATATCCATATCCAACCATACCAATGGTGTCTCCTTTTTGAACGAGTTCGCCTGTTTTTAACCATTTATAAGGGCGTACTCCACTTATCCAATAATTTAAGCCTTTACCGCAGGAAACCCCAATTGTTAGAGAAATGTATTGCTCCAGATAGTTGCCTTTTGAAGATAATTCTTTACGTAGTCTTTTATCAAACTCCTTCAAACTATCTCCATCAGGTCCTCCATGATGAAAACTCATACTGTTAGTCAGCGAATTAGAATATCTATAAAAATAACGTATAATAGTGCCATCAACAGGAGCAATTATAGGTGTACCTTCTGGAGCACCTATAAATATGTTTTCATAGTTTTTCTCTTGCCTGATATAATCTTCAGGTTGAAACAGAATATTTTCTCCTGCTTTTTGTCCGACTATTGGCCATTGCCAGTTAGGGTCTTGAGCTAATAATAGACTAAAATGAAATACGAAACTAAAGGTTAAGAATAATTTCATGGATTTTAGATTAAAATGCGTGTAAGCACCTAGAGGATAGCAACGCTAAAATATAATAATAAATATTAATTAACTATTTATTTGATAATTAATTAGAAAAAACTAAGCAATATGGTTGTCCTAATTAAATTGGTACTGTTTATGATATACGAAAACATTTCATATTAAAAATCGCTCCCTATTTGCAACAGTGTTGCAAATAAATTACATTTGCATCCACCTATTACCAATACTTATACTTGATTTATATTAACTGATTGAAAGAACTTAAATCACATATTACCATTCTGCTACTCGGGATATTACTGTATCCTATAGCTTTTCAATCAGTGCACGTGGTGCATCATCATCTTAATGATGTTCATATCTGTGCTGATTCAAGCTGTGATGTTCAAGTACAAAAGCATGATAACGGGGCTACCAATGAGAGTTTCTCAGAACTAAAAAGCCTGTGTCCAATATGTGAATATGAATTTCCGGTAAAAGACTTACCCCAACACAACTCATATCTTTCAATTGTTGATTGTAATTATAGCATACTTGTAATTGCTATAAATAATATACATTCGCTTCGCGATAAAACAGTTAAATCCCCCAGAGCCCCTCCTACTCTTTTAACTTAATACCTGAATTCGGTTTAAATTAGACAGCTCAAGCTTTATTAAAAGATTGTTGGTTAAGAAGCGTATGATTTTTCACTTATAAAACCATTTTTCTACATAATATCTACTTGTCATAGCTTAGCTATGTATTCGTAAATATTCTCTGAAACGTAGTATTTATAGGCGATTTGAGCATGTTATTTCTTATCGAACCCAGGTTATAGTTAAGTCTTTAAAAGAAGGTAATAGCTTACTATTCTAATGAAGGGCTGTAAACATACTATATTTTGATTTAGTTGTTTGAGTCAATAGTATGGCTTAGGTAACTAATAGAATAATAAGCCAATTATTCTCAGGTGGTTTAATCTCAATTATTTAATAATATGAGCAAGAAAATCATGCTATTACTATGCATGAGTATTTCCATTGCAAATGCTTTGGGGCAGAAAAGTTATACGCTTACAGGATCGGTTGTTGACGATAAAAACATAGTATTAACAGGTGCTGCAGTTGTTATACATCCGGTTGAAGCAGGAACCGTTAGTGATTACAATGGTAATTTTGAAATTGATAATCTATTAGCCGGCACTTACACCCTGGAAGTATCTTTCATTGGTCATCATACCCTTACCGATACCATAACAATCAGTAAGAACAGTACGTATCATGCCCGATTGAAATGTACGCCCCGGCACTTGAAGGAAATTGCTATTAAAGGGAATCGCATCGACACCAGTAAATCGCGTAAAAACGAGGTGGTTTCAACCGAATTTATGATGCAAAACCTTAATGGTACTTTTATAAAGAGTCTGGAGCGTTTGCCGGGTGTAAACTCTATGGATATTGGTGCTAATGCTTCTAAACCTGTTATTAGAGGAATGGGATTTAACCGAGTTGTGGTGAGTGAGAATGGTATAAAACAGGAAGGGCAGCAATGGGGTGCTGATCATGGTTTGGAGATTGATCCTTTTAATATTGAAACAGCCGAAATTGTAAAAGGAGCTTCTGGTATTGAATACGGTAGCGATGCCATTGGCGGTTATATTAATATCAATAATGATTTGGTACCCGAGGAGCATTCATTTAGCGGAACAGCCAGTTTATTAGGCAAGAGTGTTAATGGAACAATAGGTGCCTCGGCTTATCTGCAGGGACGTGGTGAAAACAACTATTTCAAAGGACGTATTTCGGCGCTTGATTTTGGCGATTACCGGGTACCTACCGACGAAATTGTTTATCTCAACCGACGAATTCCGGTTTATAATCAACGTCTGAAAAATACGGCCGGAAAAGAGTATGATGCCTATCTTCAATATGGCTATTTAGGAAAGACCTATAAAACATCGCTTACATTGAGTAATGTTTATCAAAAATCAGGCTTCTTTCCGGGTGCCCATGGAGTACCCGATATAGATAGGGTTCAGCACGATGGCAGCTATCGAAACATTGATTATCCGCATCAGCTGGCAAACCATTCAAAGGTATTAAGTAATAGTAAGTTCTTTCTTTCATCAGGTGTTTTACTGGTTGATTTGGCTTATCAGTATAATTTACGACAAGAACACAGCTTGTTTCATACCCATTATGCTAATCAACCGGCACCCGAGAAAGATCCAAATCTGGAGTTTGACTTTCGTTTAAGCACATATATTGCGAATGCAAAATACCGTGTTACGGCCCTAAATAATCATAAAGTTGAATTTGGATTTCAGAATCAGTACAGAACAAACACATCGGCCGGCTATAATTTTTTATTGCCTGAATACAATAGTTATGCTTTGGGTTTATTTGTAAAAGATGAATACCAACTATCGGATAAGTTAACTTTTGAAGCTGGTTTGCGCTACGATGCTTCCAACCTTCATACAGAAGCTTATTTCGATCCCATTCTTTACGATTATTTTATTAGCAGTGGTATGAGTACTGATGAAGCTACCTTTTATGCGCAGCGAAGTTCACAAATCAATAAAAATTATGGCGATATAAGTTGGTTACTGGGTTTGTTTTATCAACCTAATAAAAACTGGATTGCCCGATTTAATATTGGAAAGGCGTTCCGCATGCCTACGGCTATTGAGTTGGCCTCAAACGGAGTTCATCATGGCTCATTCAGGCATGAATTGGGCGATCCGGATCTGGATTCGGAACGAGGTTATTATGTGGATGCAAATGCTGAATTTAATATTGAAGGATTGGCAATTGGATTAAGTCCTTATTTCTATTACTTCAGCAATTACTTGTTTTTGCAGCCCAGTGGTGAGTGGAGTCAACTACCCCATGCCGGCCAGATTTACAAGTATTCACAATCAGAAGCAATTCTAATGGGAATTGAGTTTATGGCAAGAAAGAAGTTAAACTCCAGAATGAATGCCGATTTTACTTTAGAATATGTGTATAATCGTCAGGTCTCAGAGGAATCTTCTCAACGCTATCCACTCCCCTTTACACCTCCTTTAAATGGCTTTGTAGAGTTGGATTATTCCATTTTTAAAGGATTATCCGGTTTAAGCAATACAAAGGTGTTTGTCAATACCCGGTTTGCATCATCTCAAAACAGAGTAGCCCGCAACGAAGAATCTACCGATGGATATATCATTTTTGGAGCTGGATTATCCACCAAATTATCGTGGCCCAGCCAAAACTCCGAATTGGTATTGCAAGGCTTTAACCTGTTAAATAAGAGATTTTACAACCATATGAGTTTTTATCGCCAGGTAGAAATACCAGAACAAGGGCGAAATATTCAAATAATGTTTAAAGTGCCTTTTTAGGCAAAAAAGGTCA
This sequence comes from Carboxylicivirga linearis, assembly GCF_018271995.1. GTDB lineage: Bacteria > Bacteroidota > Bacteroidia > Bacteroidales > Marinilabiliaceae > Carboxylicivirga > Carboxylicivirga linearis. Next base: position 208,230 of record NZ_JAGUCO010000002.1, on the reverse strand, counting down.
GATGAGACCTGAGAAATTGAATCGAAACAAATAATAAACAAATGAAGAATACATTAATTTTAGCAGCTTTAGTACTATTTTTTGTATCATGTAATGATGATGATGTGGATACAACAAAACCAACCATTGAAATTATTAAACCAGCCGAAGATGCACGTCATTTTCATCAAGGCGACACCTTTGACTTTGAAGCCCTATTTACGGATAATGTTGCCTTAAAATCGTATATGGTAGAGATCCATTATAATGGCGATGGCCATGATCATACTGCTGCTGTAAAATCAACAACTGAGGATGATCATGTTGAATGGGAACAAAGCTGGTCGGGCGATTTAACAGAAGCCAAAGAAGACCGAGCCGCTATTTCAGGAATTGAAGTACCCGCAAATGCTGAACCAGGCGAATATCATTTAGGTGTATACTGCTTTGATACTGCCGGCAACGAAAGTCAGGTTTTTATTGACATTGAAGTTGAAGAAGAAGGACACGAACATTAGAATCAAAAAAAATAGCTATTAGCTGCCTGCTAATAGCTATTTTTCTATTTATTTAAAATTGTCACATCGGATAATCTTCCGTCTTCGGTCCTCTGTCTTCAGACTTATTATTTAATCTTCTCTTTAAAAAGCTTCTTGAATTTATCCATTTTAGGCACTATTACAGCCCTGCAATAAGGTTGACTGGCATTATTGGCAAAATAGTCCTGATGATAATTTTCAGCTTTATAAAAAGTATCAAATGCTGACACTTCGGTAACAATAGCGCTATCAAAAATACGTTCTTCATCCAGCGATTTAATTACCAACTCAGTAATTTCCTTCTGTTTTTCGTTGTGATAAAAAACCACTGATCTGTACTGCGTTCCTACATCAGCCCCTTGACGGTTCAATGTGGTTGGATCGTGAGTTGCAAAAAACACTTCCAGCAAGTCTTCAAAAGCAATTACTTCCGGATCAAAAGTAATTTGAATTACTTCGGCGTGACCTGTTAAACCGGTACATACATCTTTATACGAGGGATTTTTTACTTCTCCTCCGCTATATCCCGATTCTACCTTACTTACTCCTTTTAATTGATCAAAAACAGCTTCTGTACACCAGAAGCATCCACCTCCAAAAGTTGCTGTTTCCTGAGCTTGTATAGTCATGGTAATGATTATTGTTAATGCTGTTAATATTGTTTTCATAGCAAATGCTTTTCTGAAAAACACTTCTTCAATAGAATAGTTCGATTGATGCATAGTTAATTGACAAATCAAAGCATTAACTTGTTGGTAAACTTCTTCTGTCTTCCGTCCACTGACTTCCTACATTCAATCGCTTTTTGTACTTTTGAACTCTTAAGAATTTTGAATTTATGAGCGGATATCCTCCATTGGCCGAACGTATGCGGCCCCAAAACCTTGACGATTACATTGGACAAAAACATTTGGTTGGCGAAGGTGCCGTTCTGCGCAAAATGATTGATCGAAAGGTTATTTCATCCATTATTCTTTGGGGACCTCCGGGAGTTGGTAAAACCACTTTGGCTCGTATTATATCAAAAACGCTTGAAAGACCATTTTATGTGCTTTCTGCCATTAATTCGGGTGTTAAAGATGTACGTGAGGCAATTGATAAGGCGCGTAAATCACGTTTTTTCAGTTCACCCTCTCCTATTCTTTTTATTGATGAGATCCATCGGTTTAGTAAATCACAACAAGATAGCTTGCTGGGAGCCGTTGAAGAAGGCGTTGTTACTTTAATAGGTGCCACTACCGAAAATCCATCGTTCGAAGTTATTTCTCCGCTTTTATCTCGCTGTCAGGTATACGTATTAAAGGCATTGGATAAAGAGGATTTACTTGATTTAGTAAACCGTGTTCTAACCAAAGATGTTTTACTAAAGGATAAGAAAGTAACCGTTGAAGAGGATAATGCTTTGCTACGCTATTCGGGTGGTGATGCACGTAAAATGTTGAACATTCTGGAGCTGGTTACCAATGCCGAAATCAGTAAAGATGAAATTATCATCAACGATGAACTGGTAACCAATAATCTTCAGCAAAATCCGGCTCAGTACGATAAAAATGGAGAGATGCATTACGACATTATATCTGCTTTTATCAAGTCGATAAGAGGAAGTGATCCTGATGCGGCCGTTTACTGGTTGGCACGTATGGTTGAAGGTGGCGAAGACCCTAAATTCATTGCCCGCAGATTAATCATCTCTGCATCAGAAGATATTGGTTTAGCCAACCCCAATGCATTGTTATTAGCCTCTAATTGTTTCGATGCAATCAATAAAGTTGGCTGGCCCGAGTCGCGCATTATTCTTTCGCAAACAACCATTTATTTGGCAACAAGTCCTAAGAGTAATTCAGCTTATATGGCAATTAACGATGCTCAGGCACTAGTTAAGCAAACAGGTAACCTGCCTGTTCCCTTGCATTTACGCAATGCTCCTACTAAATTGATGAAAGAATTAAATTACGGCAAACAATATAAGTATTCACACGATTATCCTAATAACTTTGCAGCGCAGGATTTTATGCCCGATGAAGTAAAAAAACAACGCTTATACAAGCCTCAGAACAATGCCCAGGAAGTCAAAATAGACGAACGCATGAAGTTTTTGTGGAAAGATCATAAATGAGATAGTTAGTTTTTAGGCAGAAGGCAGTAGCGAATAATTAAGATTAGAGTATCAAGACATAAGTATCAAGATAAATTACAGATTGAAAATTGGGTATCATCAATAATCCCAACCATCATTTACACTAAAAACTAACGAGTTATATAGATAAAATATAATATAGGTCATGCTAGTGGCTATTAGCCATAAGCTAACAGCTAAAATTTGTGAGACAAAAAGCTGTAATTTTATAGAAATAAAAAGATTGAGTCAATAACAACAATACAACAATGGATATAAATAAAATACCTCGAATAAAACATACCGATAGCGGTAATTTCTTTTTATTGGCCGGACCTTGCGCCATCGAAGGCGAAGAAATGGCTTTACGCATTGCTGAAAAAGTAGTAAGCATTACCGATAAGCTAAAAATCCCTTACATTTTTAAAGGATCGTATCGCAAAGCCAACCGTTCGCGCATTGATTCTTTTAGCGGAATTGGAGACGAAAAAGCTTTGAAGATTCTTAGAAAAGTAAGCGAGACTTTTGATATACCAACGGTTACCGATATTCATGCAGCTAATGAAGCAGCTATGGCAGCCGAATATGTTGATGTATTGCAGATTCCTGCCTTTCTGTGTCGACAAACAGATTTATTAGTGGCTGCTGCCGAAACAGGAAAAGTGGTCAATATCAAAAAAGGTCAGTTTTTAAGTGCCGAATCAATGCAATTTGCTGTAAATAAAGTAAAGGACTCGGGCAATGAACAGGTTGTTTTAACAGACAGAGGTAATATGTTTGGCTATCAGGATATGGTGGTTGATTTCCGCGGTATTCCAACCATGCAGCAGTTTGATGTACCTGTGGTTTTGGATATAACCCACTCGTTACAGCAACCAAACCAAAGCAGCGGTGTTACAGGTGGGAAGCCTCAACTAATCGAAACAATTGGTCGTGCTGGAATTGCAGTTGGTGTTGATGGTTTATTTATCGAAACTCACTTTGATCCGGCTAATGCAAAGTCAGACGGAGCTAATATGCTTCACCTCGATTTGATGGAAGGTTTGATGACCAGATTAACAGCTATTAGAAAAACAATTACTGAGTTTTAGTATTAGTTGATTAGTTTTTAGACAGTAGGCAGAAGTTTAATCTTATATAAACTTCTCAAAAAAGCTTATTAAACAGTGCATTTACAACTAATTAAAATACAGATAAGGGACTTTTATAGTCCCTTTTTTATATACTTAAGTACACTTAACTATAAGATATTTCGCTGCCCTGCATGACTTTTGGGCTTTCCTGTAAGTATTTTTATCATCCTGCAGCATATTTACGGACTCCTGCAGTGTAGGAAGATCTGAATTTAGTACAGGACGCCATTATCTATTACAGGATTCCGCGTAACTATAAAATATGATGCATAAAAAAATGCCCTCGTTAAAGGGCATTTACATATTATTGACCGTTCTGCTATTTCTTATAATATTTTAATGCTTCAGGCATATAAGCTTTCAAATCACTTACTCTTGTTTCATCTGCAGGGTGAGTACTCATCCACTCCGGTGTTTTTTGACCTCCCATATCCGACATACGCTGCCAGAAAGGAACAGCTTCGTTTGGATCGTATCCCGCCATGGCCATAAAAATCAAACCCATTTTATCGGCTTCGGTTTCATGTGCACGCGAGAAAGGTAACATAATACCATATTGCGATCCTAAACCAAAGGCAGCCAATGCCAATTGTTGCGTTTGTTCAGGTTTTTCGTCTAACATTACCGATAGAGCTGTTCCTCCATATTGTACAGCCATTTGTTGGCTCATTCGTTCACTTCCGTGTTTAGCTACAGCGTGAGCAATTTCGTGCCCCATCACCACAGCAATACCTGTTTCATCCTCACAATAAGGAAGAATACCGGTATAAAAAACTACTTTACCACCAGGCATACACCAGGCATTGGGTGTTTCATCTTCAACCAAGTTAAATTCCCATTCAAATCCGGCAATTTGGCTTGCATATCCTTTATCAGACATGTATTTTTCCACAGCAGCAGCAATCTTTTTGCCTACCTTTTTGATCGTTGCTGTTTTTTCCTGATCAGTTGATAAAGTATTTTCTTTCAAAAACTCTTCGTATTGAGAAAAACTCATCGACATCACCTCTGAATCAGAGACTAAATTCAACTGCTTTCGACCTGTAATAGGATTTGTAGCACAAGAAATTAATAAACCAACAACAAGTACTAAACCCAATGATACTGGCCATTTTTTCATAAGCTTTATCATTTTTTTCTATTTAAGTTAGATCATTCTTAAGAAGACAATACAAAATTAAGTGAGAAATTGAAATCTCACCCCATCTCATCATCTTTTTATTAATCTTTGAAACAGAAAAAAGGGTGAAGATGTTTTGATTCACCTTCACCCCTTTTAATCATACTGAAATATCTATTCGTTAGATAAATAAATTTACATTTGACTTTTCTGCTTCTTCCAGATAATTGGCAACTCCTCCAATGTTCACTCCGTCAATCAATTCTTCCTGCTTTACACCCATCACATCCATACTCATCTGGCAAGCAATCAAATTAATACCAGAAGAAACCGCATTTTGAATCATCACATCCAATGAGTCTACTTTTTTATCTTTCATGCGTTTTTTCATCATTTTGGCACCCATACCTCCCATATTCATATTCGAAAGTTTCAAATCTCCGCTATGTTTAGGCATCATAATGTCAAACATCTTATCCATTACGCCTTTCTTCACTTTGGGTTTATGAGGTTTCTTAATCACATTAAGTCCCCAAAAAGTAAAGAAGATAGTTACTTTCTTACCCATAGCTGCAGCACCATTGGCAATAACAAAAGAAGCTAGTGTACGATCCATGTCATCACTAAAAACAATCAGTGTTTTATTATCACCTTTATCCTGAACAGAGAAACCTTCTTTCAACACATCGTTTTTACGTATAATAGCTGTAATTTCTCCATTTGCTTTTTCTCTGGTAAGCAAATCGTTACCCGTTACCTTACACCACGATGCTACATCGTTATAAAAACCAGGATCGCTTGCTTTAATCATTAATTGTCCTTCGGTTGGTAACTTATCCATTTCCGATTTTAGCTTCATAATAGGTCCCGGACATTGCAAACCACAGGCATCTACTTCTAATACATCTGTTTGAATGGCCGGAGTATTCTTTGATATTTCAATGGGATTTACTTCTTCAAACTCTGAGAATTGAATACGATTTCCCTGAGGTTTTATGAAATTATTGAACACCTTTAACCCTCCCGAAAGGTTGTAAACTTCTTCATATCCATTCTGGCGTAAAATTTGAGCTGCCAGATAACCACGCATGCCTACTCCACAATAAAGAACCACCTTTTTATCCTTTGGAATACGATCTAGGTTAGAACGAATGGCATCAATCGGGATATTAATGGCTCCTTCAATGGCACCCAAAGCAAATTCATCAGCTGTCCGGGTATCAACCAAAGTTACTTGACTAAAATCAGTCTCGCTTAATTCATATGCTGAAAGCGGTTTAAATAGACCACGCATAATGTTTTCTGCATTAAAACCTGCCTGATTGACCGGATCTTTAGCCGAACTAAAAGGCGGTGCATAAGCATGTTCAACCTCCTGCAAATCGTAAATAGTTCCTTCATTTTTAATGATGGTAGCCAGAATATCCAAACGCTTATCAACGCCTTTGTAGCCTACAATCTGTGCTCCATATAAACGACCTGTTTCAGGACAAAACGAGATTTTTGTAGTCAACTGCATGGCTCCCGGGTAATAACCTGCATGAGAGCCGTTATTTACTATAGTTGAGGCATAATTAATTCCGGCTGCTTTTAAACTCTTATCAGCTAAACCGGTGATTCCTGCTGTTAAATCAAACACTTTGGCTATTGCCGTTCCGATTGAACCTTTGTATTTTTTAGTATGACCATAGGTAAGGTTATCAGCCAAAATCCGACCTTGTTTATTAGCTGGTCCTGCCAAAAATGCCAAACTTGGCTTTTTTGAGATCTGGTGAGGAAATTCAATACTATCGCCAACAGCATATATATTTTCATCTGATGTCTGAAGGTATTCATTTACCCAAACGCCTCCAGTTTCACCAATTTTTAATCCCGCGTTTTTTGCCAGCTTATTATCAGGACGAACACCAATTGAAAGAATTATGAAATCAGCGTTTAATACATCGCCATCAGCAAGGCAAACATCCAAACTACCCTGAGCATTCTCTTTAAAAGCTTTAACGGCATTGTTAAGATATAAACCAACATTGTGTTCCTTAAAATGCTGATGCAAGCCAGCTGCCATTTCACCGTCAAGCATATTCATTACCTGAGGAGCAGCCTCTACAACGGTTACATTTAATCCTCTGTGATGAAGATTTTCGGCCATCTCAAGACCAATAAAACCGGCTCCTACAACAACTGCCGATGCAGGCTTTTCATCATCAACAAAAGCTTTGATTTTATCGGTATCTTCTACATTACGAAGAGTAAATATATTTTTATGCTTAATTCCTTCTATGGGAGGAATAATTGGAGAAGCCCCTGGAGAAAGTATCAACTTATCATACGAAATTTCATACTCTTCTCCGCTCTGAAGGTTTTGTACACTTACCTTTTTTTCTTCTGGTAAAACAGCCTTCACCTCTGAATAAATACGAATATCAATATTGAACCATGAATTAAAACTTTCGGGTGTTTGCACCATCAAATTCTGACGATCTTTAATAACTCCACCAATATAATAAGGTAATCCACAATTAGCATACGAAATATGTGGACCTTTTTCGAGCATAATTATTTCAGCGTTTTCATCAACCCGGCGCAGTCGAGCTGCTGTGGTTGCTCCACCCGCAACGCCCCCTACAATGACATATGTTTTCTTCATGATTCTTTTATTGAAAAAATTCTTTATTGAAAACAAAATAACTAAAAGTATATATATCTATACATCCACATACTTATAAAAATTGTTAATTATTCAATTAAACTTGCACACATACCTACAGCACTCTCATTTATTGGACTTTACAATAGTGATAAAATTCTTCATTAATAAATACTCACATGCAAAAGGAAAAAGCATAAGTATTTCTATTTTTGCGGCTTATAATAATCATTTGAATGAATACCATTTTAAAAAGCCATTTCAAGCTCCATTTCGTCGTTTTACTTTATGGGTTCACTGCCATCTTAGGCAAACTTGTTAGTTTACCTTCGCCCCAATTGGTTTGGTACCGAATGTTTATTGCAGCTCTTGTTTTAGGTATTTTTATGCGGTTAAAAGGTATTCCGTTTGCAATAGGCAAAAACAACATCATTAAAATAATGGGAGTTGGTTTAGTCGTTGCTTTTCACTGGATCACTTTTTTTGGTGCTGTTAAAATATCTAATGTTTCGGTCACACTGGGATGCATGGCTTCAACCACCTTGTTTGCCAGTTTTTTAGAGCCTATCATCTTTCGAAAAAGAATTAAATGGATTGAAGTATTAATAGGCATTATAATTATAAGTGGTTTATATCTTATATTTCAATTTGAACTGGGCTATTTAAAAGGAATTCTAACTGCACTTACTTCGGCTTTTCTGGCGGGTTTATTTACTGTGCTTAACAAATTGTTTATTGATAAGCATCATCCGGTAACTATTAGCTTTTACGAAATGGGTAGTGGTTTTGCAGCTATTACTATTTTTCTGGCTTTCACAGGAACTTTTAATGGAAAAATGGTTCCACCATCAACAATGGATATTGTTTTTGTCTTGATATTAGGAGTTATTTGCACCGCCTATGCTTTTGTTGCTGCAGTTGATGTTATGAAGGTGTTATCGGCATATTCTGTTGTTTTAGCTATAAATATGGAGCCTGTTTATGGTATACTTCTGGCTTTTGCAATATTTGGTCAAAGCGAATATATGTCAGCTGGTTTTTATATAGGTACCGCAGTTATTCTCTTAGCGGTTTTTTTACACCCGGTGCTTACCCGAAAAATGAATATTAGGAATTAAATACTTTTCAGATAATCCACGACATTCATCATAGTAGTTTTTAGACGGGTCTCAGCGGCATTTAGAATTGTCTTTTTATTAGAAGTTGTTGTAGAAAAGACTTTATTAAAGACATCTGGTTCAGACTTTACCATTCCTCCTATACCTATAACAATTTTGCCTTTTTCTCGAGCTATTTGCGCCAATCTTCCGGGACCTTTTCCCATCATTGTCTGATAGTCTATACACCCCTCGCCGGTAATTACTATATCACACTCATCAATTGCTTTATTGTAATTCAGTAAAGAGCTAAAATAGTTATACCCATTAATCACCTCACTTTTTGCAAAAGCTGTAAACGGCAAAGCCAATCCACCGGCAGCACCTAGTCCAGGGATTGTTTGCAAGTTATTATTTGAAATGGATTCCAACATTTCAACCCAATGCTGCATTGCATCCTCCAGCACCTGAACTTCTTCAGGAGAAGCTCCTTTTTGCGGACCAAAAATAGTAGCCGCTCCCTGAGGTCCAAGAATTAGGTTGTTTACATCCGTAATTACATTTATAGCGATCCCATCCATAGCTATTTTGGCTGATGGAACCAACGATCTATCTATATGTACCAAAGGATTTCCATTAGGTATAGGCTCACCTAACAAACCACATACAAGTCCCATTCCTCCATCTACAGTTGCACTTCCCCCCAGAAAAAGATCAAACTCTTTAATCCCTTGTTCAAGCGCATGTTTGAAGATCAAACCAGTACCATATGAACTTAATTTTAATGGCTTTCTATTCAATGGATCTATCATGGTTAAGCCATTGGCCCCTGTTACGTCAATAAAAGCTTTATCATTGAAAGAATAGTAATGAGATCGTATTTTTGAATGATCTGCAGAATAAGTATCAACCTCAATACACTTAACGTCTAAATGCGAATTAATTATATCTAACGAACCTTCTCCTCCATCTGCCATTGGAAGTGTGCTGCTATGATATCCCGCCTTTGTTAATTCATTTAAAATAATTTCATTCACTTCAAAAGATGATAGTGTTCCTTTAAATGAATCGCAACAAACTAAAATTCGTTTCATTGTTTCACTTTTTGAAGTTCTTGAGGTAAATCACATGCAAAATAGTAAGGCCAGTTTTTGCCGGTAAAATAGAGCTTTTTGTTTTTATGATTGTAAGCAATACCATTGAGTACCCCCTTACCCCATAAATCATATTTGTTGATTATCCCGGAAAAATCAATGTGAAATAGTACTTTTCCAGTATCAGGATCAATCACAACAGCATAGTCCTTCCCCCAGATGTTTGCTATAAGAAAACCATTCACCCACTCCAGTTCATTTATCATCTTAACCGTTTGTTTATGGTTATATACATTCAATTGCTTTACTATTTGCAACGAAATGGGATCAATAAAATAGATGGTGGATGATCCATCTGAGGCAATTAAATGAGTTCCATTAAAACAAAATCCCCAACCTTCCAACTGATATGGCATTTGATCAATCAAATTCAAATCCTGATCGTACTTTAAAAGGGTACGTTCTTTCCATGTTAGAAGGTAAATTGTATCATTGACAAATGTTAAACCCTCTGCAAAAAATTTGGAATCAAGGTTTACTTGCTTTTCTATTTCACCGGTTTGCACGTTGATTTTGTTGATGGTTGATTCTCCATATTTGCCACCGGACTGATACAACACTCCGTTATGAAGTTCAAGCCCTTGCGTGAACATCGATTGATTGTAGTTGATTTGCTTATAATCTACAAATTCAATTATTTCCGGAGGAGTATTGGCCAAAATAACAACATCTTGTTTAATCAACTTGCTCTTTCCATTGGATAAATGAAAATCAAATTTAAGTGAATGAAAACCTCCTTGCAGATGATTTAGGGCATATTTAAAAGTGCTGTTATCCACCGTTTGAATTGAATCATTGCAAGCGATGGAATCAATAAGGTGCTTTTTTGATGAAACCTGAAATACAAGTGTATCGCAATCTGTAAAAATCAAACTGTTAGATTCTGTCCTTATTTTTTTATTCTTTAGCATCACACTACAGCCAGCCATAATAACAAATGTTAGTATGAGCAAAATGTATTTATTCCATTTCATCAAAAAAGCCATTTTTACCAGTTTTGGTGCTAAACAGGTTTGGTAGCTACTATTCTTTCCAATGCCTCATGAAGAATAGAACGCGGACTGGCAACATTTAATCGCATGTATCCTTTCCCTTCTGCTCCAAATGTCATCCCATCATTTAATCCAACTTTAGCTTTTTTAACCAGATGGTCTTTTAATTCTTTTTGACTCATATTCCATTCAGCAAAATTCAACCAAAGTAAATAGGTTGCATCCGGTATTTGCATCTGGATTTCAGGTAGGTTACTTTTTAGAAATGAATCAACAAATTGAATATTGTCTTCAATATATGTAGTTAATTCTTTTAACCATGGTCTACCTAAATTATATGCCGATGTTAAAGCCAAACTGCTAAATACATGTCCCAGATGTACCTGAAGCCTGTTTTGTGTATTTCTATAAGCTGCTAACAACTTAGGGTTAGATGAAATAACATATGAGGTATTAAAACCGGCAATGTTAAATGTTTTAGATGGAGCCATGAAAGTGAGACTATTAGCTGCAGCTTCATCGTTTAATAAGGCAAAAGCATTGTGCTGCTTCCCCCACCACACCAAATCTGAGTGAATTTCATCAGCCAAAACCACTACGTTATGTTTTATACAAATTTCATGAATTTTTAGAAGTTCTTCTTTTGTCCATGCTCTTCCTACTGGATTATGCGGATTACAAAGTATAAACAGTTTGGTTGACGGTTTGGCTGCTTCTTGTTCAAAACTATCAAAGTCGAAAACATATTTTCCGTTTTCTTGAATTAATGAGTTTTTTATTAATTCTCTGCCATTACTCGTCACCACTGAATGAAATGGTGGATAAACAGGTGTATTGATAATGACTCCATCTCCGGGTTCTGTTAGGCCTAAAATAGAAAATGCTAAAGCCGGCACTACACCCGGTGAATACTCAATACAATCTGTTTGAATCTTCCAGGCATGTTTATACTCACACCAATCCTTAATCGCTTCGTTAAAATCATCTTTACGGATTGTGTATCCGAATATCTCGTGAGCTGCACGTTTTTGAATTTCTGCATGTATTTCAGGTGCTGCGGCAAAATCCATATCTGCTACCCACAATGGAATTACATCTTCCTCTCCAAAATAACTTTTTCTTAAATCAAACTTGTATGTGTTTGTTTCTGATCTATCAATTATTCTATCAAAATCGTACATATTTGTCTTTTATTTTTTACAGAATAAAAAAAGGGCAACAAGCCCTTTTGTATTGGTAATTTCTGATAATCTATTCTATAGTAACATCTACAGTGGTAGTGAATGTATTTTCCGACTCATCCATCACAACAAATGTAAGTGTATATTCACCAGCTAAACAAGCTATTTCTATATCCTCATCGAATAAATTGGTTGAAATGGTCTCTTCTTTTTCTCCGTCAAAGAGAAAAACATCACTATCTCCATTTTCAGCAGGTCCCCAAGGTGAACCTATTCCTTTTAGTATTGATGAAGGTGTTACACTATTATAACTAATGTTAACCTGGCATTGTTTCAATGCTCTATCATCACGAAATGTTGCAGAAAAATCCATTGACATTCCTCTATAGTAAACTGTTGAACCATCAGCACTGGGTTTAGTAAACTCTATAGTGGGAGCTTGCTCATCTGGTCCAGGATCATCACTTTTTTTACAACTACTGGTGACTGATAAAGCTAAAAGTCCAACGGTTAAAATATTTAATAATTTCTTCATTAGATTGGTATTTTTTCCAAATATACTTTTTTCACCGAGTAATTTTCAACTTATTATTCACAATATTTTCCGTAAACGTTTGCGATACCGTCTTTTAATGATATAGTTGCTTTCCATCCCAATTTTTCTAATTTAGAAACGTCCATTAGCTTACGCATTGTACCATCAGGTTTATCAGCATCCCAAACTAATTCGCCATCATAATCAACTACTTCTTTAATGGTTAAAGCTAAATCTTTAATGGTTAAATCTTCACCACAGCCAATATTAACATGTGTGTTTCTTACTTCTGTTTTTCCTTCAGCAACATCATCAAACGAAATGTTATTCATCACATAAATACAAGCAGCTGCCATATCATCAGAGTGAAGAAACTCACGCATTGGCTTACCACTACCCCATAAAGTAATCACCACAGAATTATCCTTCAGATAAATTCCGTATTTTTCCAAAATTGCCAGTTTTTCTTCCTGGCTTGATGTACCCGATACTCCCTCAATAGGTCGGTTGTTCAAATCAATATCAATACTACTCCAATCATTAGCTTTTAAAAGTTTACCCAAATGCATTTTACGTATTAATGCTGGTAAAACATGACTGGTTTCCAGATTGTAATTATCATTTGGACCATAAAGATTGGTTGGCATTACTGAAATATAATCGGTACCATACTGTAAATTGTATGATTCGCACATTTTTATCCCGGCAATCTTTGCAATAGCATAAGGTTCGTTGGTATATTCCAACTCCTCACTTAAAAGATAATCTTCTTTTAAAGGTTGAGGAGCATTTTTAGGATAGATACAAGAACTCCCCAAAAAGAGTAGCTTCTTTACTCCTGATTCATATGCTGAGTGGATAATATTATTCTGAATTTGAAGATTTTCATATATAAACGCTCCACGGTAGGTATTATTAGCCATGATACCGCCAACCTTAGCTGCTGCTAAAAATACATAATCAGGTTTCTCTTGTTTGAAAAATTCAGAAACAGCCTTTTGATCTAACAAATCCAGCTCAGCACGAGTTTTTGTGACAAAGTTGGTATAACCTTCTTTTTGTAGTTCTCTTAAAATAGCAGAGCCGACCAATCCTCTATGGCCGGCTATATATATCTTTGCATTCTTATCCATTACTCGAAATAGTTCAATGTTTCATATCCTCCTTCGCGAAGATACTTATCCTTTTGCATCAATTTCACATCTGACTCCATCATATCTTTAACTAAACCTGCTAAATCATATTCTGGTTTCCAGCCTAATTTTTCATTTGATTTGGTTGGGTCACCAATCAACAAATCAACCTCTGTTGGACGATAATAACGAGGATCTACTTTTACGACTTCGGTACCTACTTCAACTTGAAATTCAGGATTATTACATGCTTTGACATATCCCACCTCATTTTCAGCTTCTCCTTTAAATTCTATTTCAATGCCTACTTCAGAGAATGCCATACTAACAAAATCGCGTACCGTAGTTGTTACACCGGTAGCAATCACATAATCCTCTGGTTTATCTTGTTGAAGTATTAACCACATTGCTTTGATATAGTCTTTTGCATGTCCCCAATCACGTTTCGAATCCATATTACCTAAATACAAGCAGTCTTGCATGCCCAAACCAATTTTGGCGACTGCTCGCGTAATTTTACGTGTTACAAATGTTTCACCACGTAATGGGCTCTCATGATTAAATAAAATACCATTACATGCATACATATTGTAAGCTTCACGGTAATTTACTGTAATCCAATAGGCATACATTTTGGCCACAGCATATGGACTACGAGGATAAAATGGAGTTCTTTCTGATTGAGGCACTTCCTGCACCAATCCATATAGTTCTGATGTTGAAGCCTGGTAAACTCTTGTTTTCTCAGTTAATCCTAATAAGCGAATAGCTTCTAATATTCGTAAAGTTCCAATACCATCAGCATTTGCAGTATATTCAGGCGTATCAAAACTTACCTTCACATGACTCATTGCAGCCAGATTATATATCTCATCTGGTTGAACTTCCTGAATAATACGTATCAGGTTGGTTGAATCTGTTAAATCACCATAATGCAAGGTGAAATTACGATTTTCAACATGTGGATCCTGATACAAATGATCAATACGATCGGTGTTAAATAAACTTGAACGACGTTTTAGGCCGTGAACAATGTATCCTTTTTTCAATAAAAACTCAGACAGGTAGGCTCCATCCTGACCTGTTACACCTGTAATTAATGCAACCTTTGGCATAATGTTTTTTTCTCGATTATTTTAAATTATTCCAGTACCAACTTATGGCTTCTTTTAATCCTTCCTTAATACTATACTGAGGGTTATATCCTAATAATGAGCGTCCTTTTTCAATGGATGCCAAGCTATGAGGTATATCTCCTGTTCGCTCAGGACCATAAACAATTTCTACCTCCGCTATTTCTTTATCAAAATCAGATAGAAATTCTTTTAGCCAGCTTACCAACTCGTTTAATGTAGTTCGCTCACCATAGGCAACATTATAAACTGTGTTAACAGCTTCGTCGCTTTCAACAGTTGCTGCCAGTTGATTGGCCTGAATAACATTCTCAATATAAGTAAAATCACGCGAAAAAGTACCGTCTCCGTTGATAACGGGGGATTGTTTTTCGACCAGCAATTTAACAAATTTTGGTATAACTGCCGCATAAGCTCCATCCGGATCTTGTCGACGACCAAATACATTGAAGTACCTTAATCCAATGATTTGCATATCATAAAGACGCGCAAAAACATCAGCATATAATTCGTTTACATATTTTGTGATAGCATAAGGCGACAATGGCTTACCAATAATATGTTCAACTTTAGGCATATTCTTACTATCCCCATAAGTTGATGAACTGGCTGCGTAAACAAAACGCTTCACCCCTGCATCTCGTGCTGCTACTAACATATTTACAAAACCTCCCACGTTCACATCATTGGAAGTAATAGGATCTTTGATTGAACGTGGCACAGAACCTAATGCAGCCTGATGGAGAACAACATCCATTCCTTCTACAGCATTTTGACAATCCTCCAGATTCCGAATATCTCCTTCAATAAGAGTAAAGTTGGAGTTTGATAAAAAAGGTTCAATATTAATTCGTTTGCCTGTGGCAAAGTTGTCCAAACAAACCACTTTATTATTCTGATTTAATAAAGTCTCTACTAAATTGGAGCCAATAAAACCAGCTCCTCCAGTTACTAAAACTGCCTTATTTTCAAGTTTTCTCACGTCGTATTTGGTTTTAATACCTGTAAAAATAAGAAGCTAATATTTTGCTTTCCTATTCTGAATCAATAAGTTTTATAAAAAACAGTTTTTTAATGACGAACGTAAAAAAAGCGGCATAATTGCCGCTTTTAAAATATCTTAATTCTATTTACTATTTCGCATAACTGATCGCACGTGTTTCTCTGATTACAGTAATTTTAACCTGACCAGGATACGTCATTTCAGTTTGAATTTTTCGCGCAATATCGTATGATAACTCTTCGGCTTCTTTATCTGAAGTTTTTTCAGCGCCAACAATAACACGTAACTCACGACCGGCTTGAATAGCGTATGTTTTCATTACTCCCGGATAGGCTAAAGCCATTGACTCAAGATCTTTCAAACGCTTAATATAAGCTTCTACAATCTCGCGACGAGCACCTGGACGAGCACCGGAAATAGCATCACAAACCTGAATAATTGGAGCAATCATAGTTGTCATTTCCACTTCATCGTGGTGAGCTCCAATGGCATTGCAGATATCTGCTTTTTCTTTATATTTCTCAGCCAACTTCATACCTAATATTGCGTGTGGTAATTCCGGATCTTCATCCGACACCTTACCAATATCATGCAATAAACCGGCACGTTTAGCACGTTTAGGATTCAAGCCTAATTCCGATGCCATGATAGCACAAAGATTAGCTGTTTCACGCGAGTGTTGTAACAAGTTCTGTCCGTATGACGAACGATACTTCATCTTACCAACCAATTTAATCAACTCAGAGTGTAACCCGTGAATTCCTAAATCAATGGCAGTTCGTTTACCTGTTTCAATAATTTCTTCTTCAACCTGCTTGCGAACTTTATTCACTACCTCTTCGATACGAGCAGGGTGAATACGACCGTCTGTTACCAATTGATGTAAAGCCAAACGGGCAATCTCGCGACGCATAGGATCAAAAGCTGAAAGTACAATTGCTTCCGGTGTATCGTCCACAATAATTTCAACCCCTGTAGCAGCCTCGAGAGCACGAATGTTACGTCCTTCACGTCCAATGATACGACCTTTCATCTCATCGGAATCAATGTGGAAAACAGTTACTGAATTTTCAATAGCAGTTTCAGTAGATACACGTTGTACAGTTTGCAGAACAATACGTTTAGCTTCCTTACTGGCATTGATCTTAGCTTCATCCATAATGTCATTGATGTATGACATTGCTTCGGTTTTTGCCTCTGCTTTCATACTTTCAATCAACATTTCTTTAGCTTCCTCACCTGACATGCCTGAAATAGCTTCCAACTGCTCAACTTGTTGCTTATGCATATGCTGAACATCTGATTCACGCTTCTCAACCAATTCTAATTGAGCAGTAAGATTATCACGAATTGCATCAACTTCCTTACGCTTACGTGCTTGTTCCTCAAGTTTCTGTGCTAAAGAGCTTTCTTTTTGTTTAATTCTGTTTTCGGCAGAGACAATTTTTGAGTTTCTGTTGTTAATCTCTTTTTCATGCTCCGAACGTAACTGTAAAAATTTCTCTTTGGCCTGAAGGATCTTATCCTTCTTGATCACCTCGGCTTCCGCCTCCGCTTCTTTTATGATCTTTTCACTTCTGGATTTAAGAGCCTTTGTTATTAACAGCCATGTTATAAGGCCTCCAAACAGAAATGAAACAATACCAATTGTTATTTCAATTCCCATCTTTATCGATTTATATATATAAAAAAACCGCATCATAATGTCCTAGTCTGAAAACATTCAGAGAAGCACATATAATGCGGGTATATTGTAAGCTACAATAAACTAATTAAAAAACCTGATCTGATTTGTCAGACAAGATGTCCTCTAATTGATCGTTCAATTCACGAACAGCCTCAATCATTGGGTCTACATCATGTCGGTTTTCTAACTCTAATAATTTGATTACGTACTGAAGCGAGGCCATTGCCAAGAAATCCTGTACATCTTTATCAGAGTAGCGTTGTTTATATTGTAAAACCTTATCGTTAATCAATTTAGCTGCCAGACGAATGCGCTCTTCATCCTTACGATCAATTCGTAAAGGATAAAAACGGTCTGCTACATTTACTCGTATTGAGAGTTTATCGTCCATTGTTTCAGCTTAACGGTTTAACAGTGCAATACACTTATCAATTTCCCGCACAATTTGGTTGATCCTTTTCTTGGTATCAGTTGCCTCTGAGGTACCTGTAACCAAGTCTTTCGTTAATTTTAAATTGTTGAAACGTTGCTCCAGGTTGGTATAATCTTTATTAACCAACTCCAATTGTTCGGTTAAGCGTCCTTTCTCCTCCTCTAATAACTTCACCTCTGCTTCCAGACCTTTGTACCGGGCAACCAGTTTATTTATTTTGTTCTTTAAATCAACAATCAATTCGCTATTTGGATCTGTCATAAACCAAATTTTTCCTTACAAAGTTAACATTGGTTTTAAAATATAAAAAAAAACCTTTAACTCTTTTTGTGGTTATATTGTTAAAACCGTAATATTCTGAAAATTGCACATTTCGGAAGTGATACATTAAGTTTTAATTGAAATAATCAGATTTTAGGTACTTTTGCAACGATGAAATTGGATAAGAGATATAAAATGGAAGATTGGCTGCCTACGTCGGCCAAAGAGGTGGAAAAGAGAGGTTGGGACAGTGTTGATGTAATCTTATTTACAGGGGATGCCTATATAGATCACCCTGCTTTTGGAGCAGCTGTGATAGGCCGTATGCTGGAATCACATGGTTTAAAAGTAGCCATTGTGCCTCAACCCAACTGGAGGGATGATCTTCGTGATTTTAAAAAATTGGGACGCCCCAATTACTTTTTTGGTGTGACGGCCGGTGCTATGGACTCCATGGTAAATCATTATACCGCTAATCGACGATTACGCTCTAACGACGCCTACACTCCTGATGGCCGTTCAGGCCAGCGTCCCGATTATGCCTCTGTTGTATATTGCAATATCCTTAAAGATCTCTTTCCGGATGTACCTGTTTTATTGGGAGGAATTGAAGCTTCGTTACGAAGAGTAACACATTACGATTATTGGTCGGATAAACTGAAGCCAGGTATTTTAGCCAACGCCAAAGCCGATTTAATGGTATATGGAATGGGCGAACAGCCCCTATTGGAGATTATTCGATTGATTGAACGAGGCGTTCCTTTAGAATCTCTGAAAACCATTCCTCAAACAGCTTTTTTACAGGATATAAATCAAGAACTTCCTAAAAATAAGAACTGGAAAGATATTGAATTGGCTTCGCATGATGAATGCCTTGAAGATAAATTGAAGTATGCCCGTAATTTCAGATACGTTGAAGAGGAATCCAATAGATGGAATGCAGCCCGTTTGGTACAAAAAGTGGGTGATCAGCAAATTGTGATTAACCCTCCTTACCCTCCTATGTCAACAGGTGAACTGGATGCTTCATTTGATTTACCTTATACCCGATTGCCACATCCGAGATATATTGCTAAAGGTCCAATTCCTGCTTTTGAAATGATTAAGTTCTCGGTCAACATGCACCGCGGATGTTTTGGTGGATGTAGTTTCTGTACAATATCGGCACATCAGGGAAAATTTATTGCATCTCGTTCTAAGGAAAGCATTCTAAATGAGGTAGATAAAATCACTAAAATGCCTGATTTCAAAGGTTATTTGTCTGATTTAGGCGGTCCAAGTGCCAATATGTATAAAATGGAAGGTAAAAATCTGCGCATTTGTCAACGTTGTACTCGTCCGTCCTGTATTCATCCAAATATTTGTACTAACCTAAATACCGACCATACGGCTATGACTGACATTTATCGCTCAGTCAGTAAAATGAATGGAATTAAAAAAGCTTTTGTGGGAAGTGGTGTTCGCTACGATATGCTTTATAACAATATGGCAACTTCTCAAGAGAAAGAAAGTCATAAAGAGTATATGGAAGAGCTTATTACCAATCATGTTTCCGGTCGATTAAAAGTGGCTCCTGAACATACTTCAGACCAGGTGCTGAATGTGATGCGAAAACCAAGCTTCAAGCTTTTTTACAAGTTCAAGGCCGATTTTGACCGTATCAATCAAAAGAAAAAGCTAAACCAACAAATTATACCTTACTTTATTTCCAGTCACCCAGGAAGTGAAGAGTTAGATATGGCTAATTTGGCGTGCGAAACACACGATCTGGATTTCAAATTAGAACAGGTGCAGGATTTTACTCCAACACCCATGACGGTAGCGACTGTAATTTATCATTCGGGCTACCATCCATATACACTGGAGAAAATGTATACTCCTGTTTCTAAAAAAGATAAGTTAAATCAACGGATGTTTTTATTCTGGTATAAAAAAGAATATCAGCAACAAATTAAAGACCGATTGAAAAAACTGAATCGTTTTGATATGATTAAGAAACTCTTCCCCGATAAAGAAAAACATCAGGTTAAAGGACATATTTCTAAAAAACATACTAAGTTTAAAGGTGCAAAAAGTCAAAAATTCAGAAAAAAGAGATCATAGACTAAACTGATGTTTGATTGATATACAAGAAACATAACATCAGCATGATTAACAACCGACAAATTGAACAAATAAACAAACAACCTGATGAAAAAAATTTACACTCTTCTGCTCTTAGTTAGCCTGACAGCTTGTGCAGAATTAACAAAAATAGCAGAAACCCTGCCAATTGATATACCCTTAACAGAAGATGAAGTAGCCAATGGATTAAAGGAAGCCCTTCGTGTTGGAACAGATTCGGCTTCAGCAAGGTTGGGTGTAACAAATGGCTATTATGGCGATGATTTGGTAAAGATTCTCCTACCTAAAGAAGCTGATATTATTGTTGATAATGCATCTAAAATACCGGGTGGCGACAAGCTGGTTGAAGATGTTATTAAGAGTATTAATCGAGCAGCAGAAGATGCCGCCAAAGAAGCAGGGCCCGTTTTTTGGACAGCAGTTAAAAAAATGACGATACAAGATGCATTCACCATTTTAAACGGCGAAACAGATGCTGCCACACAATATTTGAAGAATAACACGTACAAAGAACTATTTAATTTATACAATCCTAAAATTCAAAAATCACTGGATAAAGAAATTGCGGCAGGCGTTTCAACCAATGAATCGTGGGAATCATTAACCGGCAGATGGAATAAAATTGCCGATAATCCTCTAGGACAAATGGCTGGATTAAAAACGGTAGATGTTGATTTAGATCGATATCTTACAGAACAAGCCTTAAACGGCCTTTTCGTTAAAATTGCTGATGAAGAAAAAAACATCCGTCAAGATCCGGCTGCTCGCGTAAATGATGTACTAGAAAGAGTATTTAAATAAAAACAATTCAGAATATTAAAGGCAAAAAGTTAAAGTATAACTTTTTGCCTTTAATATTCTACTTTTCACTTTAACCTTTTAACTTGGAATATGAAACCACTATGCGAATTACTTCAAATTACCCGGTATGGAATGGGTGATGGAGATGAAGAACTGGGAATTAAATTAATAGCTAATTATTTGCGACTTTTAGATGAAGATAGCCGCTTGCCCTCATTTATTGCGCTATATAACGGCGGAGTAAAATTATTAGCACAAAATAGTCCTGTTATTGAGCAAATGAAAAAGCTGGAAGAGCGAGGCGTTAAAATCATTGCCTGTGGTACCTGCCTTAACTACTATAGTATTGCTGATAATATACAGGTTGGAATCAAAGGTACCATGATGGATATTATTACCCTGCAAACAAATGCTGATAAGGTGATTAATCTGTAAGAATATTTCATGTACTATTCTCTTTCTAATAGCATAGCACTTTCGTACTATGCTATTACAGACGTCGCTTCGGGACTTCAAAAAAACTTGCTTAATCCTCTCCTAACTTATATAGGAAGAAATTATTCTGAAGGTTTCCCAAACAATTTCCCCTGCCAGGTATCACGTTCCTTTAGTCGTTTTTCAACTTTGGCTACAAATTCAAAGTTTTTCAAGCCCCAACGGGGTGCAATTAATAATTCATGCGGTGCCTGACTGATAAAACGTTCCAATACAATTTCGGGATTCAAACGCTCGATAAAATCAACTACCAGCTCAATATAATTTTCAGCTGAGTATAAATTGAAGCTTTCAGGATTATTCTTGAACTGTTTTGCAAATGCACTTCCCTTAACAATTTGCAGTTGATGTAACTTTAAAAAGTTAATGGGTAATTTAGAGATTTCTGTTGCATGAAGTAACATATCCTCTTTCAATTCACCGGGTAACCCAAGAATTAAATGTATTCCAACCGGAATATTATGAGCCACTATTCGTTTGGTAGTTTCAACTGTTTCGGCGTAGGTATGACCGCGATTAATATCAACCAAAGTACTCTCCAAAGTAGACTCTGCCCCTAGTTCAATGGCTATATAATACTCTTTTTGCCATTCAGCCAAATGTTCCAATAAATCATCCGAAATACAGTCGGGCCGAGTGCCTAAAACTAAACCTTTAACCAATGGATGATCCAAGGCCTCTTTATACAATTTCAAAAGTTCTTGCGTTTCGCCGTAAGTATTACTGTACGCCTGGAAATATGCCAGATATTGCATGGTCTTATACTTGGGCTGAAAAAAGGAAATACCTTGCTCCAACTGCTCTGTTATAGTCTTTTCAGGGCCACAATATGCCGGATTAAAAGTACTGTTATTGCAAAAAGCACAACCACCCACACCTTTAGTTCCGTCTCGGTTAGGACAGGTAAAACCCGCATTCACAGAAAGTTTCTGTACCCGCTCTCCAAAAGTTTGCTTTATATATGAACTATAATCGTTATATCGCTTATTATGCCCCCAGGGGAATTCCATGCTCATTAATTTAGGTCGGCAAAAGTAAGCATGATAAAAGTTAAAGGCAAAAAAAGCTGGTAGCTAATGGCTGATTGCTTACAACTTTTAATTGCTTAATTAATAATTGTCAAACAGCACTACTTTTAGCTTTCCAACTGAAAAATCACCCACTAAAAAAGGGAACAATTCGTTAACTATTCCCTCTTATCCCAAAATCAAGTTTACTTAAGCTTTTAGCTTAGCTAACTCTTTATTTTTATCGCTCCATGCTTTACATGCAGCGTAGGTAGTTTCAGCAAAAGGTATCAGGTCCTCAAAATCTGATAACAACCTATCCTCTACCAAATCATGTAATTCACTGGCTTTCATGCTGGCCTTAAACTTTAGTTTATTTACTACAGCTTCTAACTCTTTAATTTCTTCTGCACTCATAATTAGTAGGTATTTGTTTGATAAATAATCATACAATAATGATGCAATCAAAAAATAGACACTGAAACAAAATAACTTAGCTAAATCGCCTCCACAATAATGTAGTATAAAACACGCTGATTCTTACAAAAATGTACAGCATAAAAAAAGGTCACCTGCAATGCAAACGACCTTTGAAACTTACTTTTTAAGAGCTTATTCGCTCGCTAACTTGAAGCGCACCAAACGTAAAGGAATTCCATCAACATCCTTCTTGGTTTGAAGTCCATATAAATATCCATTATGAAAGACTAATTTAGATGGATTGATCTGCAAATTATAATCATCGCACACCAAGCTACTCTTACATACAAAGCTTCCGTCGCGCTGATAAATCCATACATTAAAGATATTCTTGTTCTCTTCTTCGGGGAATTCGAAAAACAATAGGTTATCATCCGAATCTTTTAAGATGGTTGAAAAAGTTGGTTTGGGCAGTGGATCAGTAATTTTATCCAAATCGGCTTTCATTTGGGATATTAATCCTTGAATCGCATCCTCTTGCTCTTTTTCAGATGACCACGCTTTCGACATTGAATGATCCATTGATTGATATCCATCAATAGCCTTTTGTTGAATCTCCTTTTGTTCCTCAATCGTCAAATAATTTTTTGTCCAGTTAATTTTATACGTATCCTGCAATTCTCCTTCCAAGCTAAATACTTTGATATCTCCGGAGCCTGGCATTGCCAACACTAACTGATTATTTACACAAGCAATCTCTGGGGGAGAACTTAAGCCTAAAGCATTTGAAAACGGCATCGTTCGAAAGGAGAAGCTCCCTCCTTTCTCAAATTGATAGGAATAGTGAAATAACTTGCAATGTTCCTCCTCATTGCATCGATCGGTGTAATGTTCCCATATTACCTTCTCTTCATTGGTTTCATAATCAACAATGGCAACAAAATCGCGAAACTTTTCAGCCCATATCACCCAACCCACAACAGCAATCTTACCGTTGGGCAATGCAATTTCCTGACGCGACATATAATCAAGCTTCAATGTTTTTTTGTAGTTTCCATCAAAATCGAAACACAACATATTGCCTAAATTATCCAACCCGGTAAAGAAGGTATTTTCATTAATAATGCCCGATATTGCCTGCGTCTTTTTAAACGATTTACCACTTTGGCCAATCACTTTAAATTCTTTCTGAAAAGTTCCTTTAGGTGAAAACTTAGAATAATAATTGTGATAGGCATGATTAACCACCACCGATCCATCGGGTAAAACCTTAATGGATTTTCGATTCCCCATCCACTTGCCATAAAGAGTATCGTTATAGGTTTCAAAAACTGTATTCCAATCGTTGCCAACGGCATATTCCGTATCGGGAACCAATTTCACATTGCCCTTTTTATATAAATCAAGCAAGCTTTGCGCCTGTATTGACATCATCAAAACCGACATACATAATGTTATTATTAATCTAGTCATTTTATTATTTTTTGGCATTAAAATGTAATAAAGCAAACTGTGTTCCTTAGTATTTATCTCTAATATTGTCTAATTCACAGATGATTCAGTATATGTAATGGTAAAACTCTGCTGCGTAATGGGTAGGTTGGCATCCACCTGATCCTGCCACTCGGGATAAAAAAATATCTCTTTCTGCTCTTTATCCTGCGACTGATAGGTAGTAAGCAACAAAATTAAAAACACGCAGGCAGCACTCACTTTCATCCAAACTCTACTTCTTCGCAGCGGAATTTCAACAACCTGCACTGGAACGTTAAATGCAGGAACTTCAACCTTATCATTTGCATTTTGCATTATATCCAACAAGGTATTTTTGCGTTCTTCCTGTTGTTTTAACTGAGCTAAACAATGTTTACAGGATGAAATATGCATGGCAACATCACTCATCTCTTTATCCGACAATTCCCCGTCGATATAACTTTGAATTATTCCCTCATCCAAGCAATTCATGTTTCTGATGTTTTAAAAGGGTTTCCAACTTTTTTAAACTTCGCGAAAGGGTTTTACCCACCGAAGTAAAATTAACTTCTGCTGTTTCAGCAATCTCTTTATATGATAAGCCCTGGCTATATAAAACCACCATCATTCGTTCCTTCTCATTCAAGCTCTGCAAGGCCGCTTGCAGTATTTTAGTCTGGTAATTGTTATCATCAATATTGATATCTTCTGCAACAACCGATACTCCTTCAAGAGATTGAATGTTCTTTTGACTACGACCTGCATCAATGCATTTATTCATTACCGCCCGGTATAACCAACTTTTTACATTGTTGATTTCTGCTGAATGTGACTGCATTCGATTATACAGACTAACAAATACCTCCTGTACCACATCACCGGCTTCCTCCTTATTGCTCAACATTTGTTGAGCAGCGCGGTGCAAACCCTGATAATACATTTGATATACTGTTTCGAACTGTGTCAAATTAGTGCGTTTTATTATAAGTCGATAAAATGATGGATTTGTGACATTATGAAGATATTTTTTTTAAATCAGTTAAATGTAAGTATAAAACTTTCTTCATCAATCATAACAATAAACAAAACCATTCAAGCCCCTATAAATACTATTGTAGCTTAATTATCTAATTATCAAATCAACCATAATACATTCCTACATAAATAATATTTTAAGTATTATTTATTATTATATTAACAATTAATATTATATTAGAATCTATTTTAGTAACCTTTAAATCATAAGTCTATGAGTTTAACCGAAACCGGAATGGCCAGTAAATTACAAGCTGCCAATAATTTTATTACCTACTTAAAGTCCCAATCCAGCTACACTCCTCCTTCACCAGATCTGACTGTCAGCCATCTTGAAGAAGTTTTAAAAACAGCCTCTGAAAGCCATGAGAAGGTTAGTGTAATACAAGCCGAATGCGCAATGGCCAGGGGACAGCGAAATATAGTAATGAAACCATTAAGTAAAACAGCTTTAGCTGTAAAAGATCTTATGGCTTCGATAGATATTGTTGAAGAAGTTTATCAAAGCATCAAGGCTTTATGTGATAAAATTACTGGTAGCCGACGCCTTTCGCAGCAAGGAACAGAAGCTCGTGTAGATCATTTTTCACAGATGATTGATGTATTAAAAGGCCTTGATAATTATGCCCCTGCCCGCGAAGAGCTTCAGATTTCTCAGCTCGAAAGCTTTTTACAACAGATGAAAGATGGAATAAATAATGTGTACACATGCGAAAACAAATTAAAGCATGCCCAAACAATTCAGAAAGAAGCTTTTAATGGCGACAATGGTTTATATGGTATTACACGTCGCATTAAATTGTATCTGAAAAGTTTATTCGGTGCCAGAAGTGCACAGTACAAGGAAGTTGTTAGAATAACCCGGGTAATTACTAAATAAAAATTCAGGCATCCCGGAAAATATTTCACCAGGATGCCTTTTCTATTGCCAATAATTAATTGCCATTAACACCTAACAAAAATAATGATGCTGAAATGTATTTGCCCAAACCATAAATGTATTTGCCAAACGGGCTTACACATTTGCCCAAAGCAATAATGCATTTGCCAAACGCTTAAATGTATTTGCCAAATAGAATAATGCATTTGCCAAATGCAATAATGCAACTGCCAAATGTAATAATGTATTTGCCTAACGCTAAAATGTAAATGCCCAACAGACCTGTAAAAAAAATCTTAACCATGAAAAAAAATCTACTCACTCTTTCCATATTCCTTTTGGGATTTCAGATATATGCTCAATCGCTGATTGAAGGCGTATTTGAGCAAAAAAGCGAGTTTATTAAACTTTCGGAAAACCGAAAATGTAAATTTAAAATTGGTCTGGGAACCATACAATCAGAGCAAGAAAGTGGCTATGTTCTGTTGCTTTTTCACCACAGCATAGGCCGTAACAATAACGAATACAGCTTGCTAATTAAAACATCAGAAGAGTCGGACAACGAAGTATTACTGAGCAAAACCCAAATTCAACCAATGGATAAATATGGAGATGCTATTATTTCGTTTTATTTACCAGGCACCAGCGTTGATCTTTTAAAAAACCATAAAGTTAAACAGCTCTGCTTATGCAGTCCCGATAAAGGCAACAAAAACATCGTAACAATCAAAGACGAAATACCTCTGAACAATACTGCCAGAGAGTTTTTTATGACATACTCTGATTTACTTGATATATAAACCCTAAAAACAACTAGCTTTACCTGACATGAAAACAGCATTAACAGATGTATTTGAATGGATTAAAAATCCTGATGAAGAAGCAAAAAGGTTATCTTTTAATGAAAGGCTTACTTTAGTAGGTAAAATATTTCTTTGGGAGGTGCTATTTGCAATTCCCGTACTTGGATTATTAAAAATAATTGAACACAATGTAATTACACTTGAACATAAAGTGCAATTAGAGGATTACAGCACCTTAACCCTATTTTTTTTATTAGTATTAATATTTCCAATATCTGAAGAATTTATTTTTAGATTTCCATTAAAATATAAAAGAAATTATCTGGCCAGACTAATTAACAGGTTAACATCGGGAAGGTTGAACAAAAGACGAAATTCTTTATTTAAGTATTTTGTTTATACTTCCATTATTGCATTTGGCCTAATGCATTCATTCAATTATAGTAACAACGACTTTTTGTTTTATGTTTTTCTACCCATTATTACAGGAAGTATGATAATTGGCGGGATTTTTCTAAGCTACATACGAATAAAAATTGGATTAAGATGGTCAATTCTTCATCATATGCTCTGGAATTTATCACTCCTCGTTTTGATTCTTACACCTTCATAATCTATCTTAATATACCTGTTTCAAAAGCCTGTGAAACAAAACAAAAAAACCAAATTCACATATACTGTTAATGGTTTTATATTCACCAAATCAAAAAAAATATGAGTATTGAACCAAACAAAAGTGTATTTAAATACTAATCAAATATCCAAACCTAAACTTTATGAAGACAACTTTTATTTCCGTTATTCTCTTTTTGCTACTTCATTCGACCAGCTGTTCGTTCAGCTCAAGAAATAAACCGAAGACAATAAAAGCATACGGCAAGGAAATTAAAATTAGCATATCAAAAGACTCTATTCAAACCAGCTATACCATTTATGGGGAAGCATCCTTTGAGGAGTCGTTGAATAATAAAACCATTTTTATCAAAGATTCGGTGTTGATGCCTGATAGCACCATAATAAGGGGACCATACACTTTACACTTAAAAAAATAGTACCACTCTCTTTTATCAGTATTATTAAAAACTCATACCTGAATAAAAAATAACTAATGATTTACAACTCACACATACACACATTTAAAGAGAGCGATATACCCCGTCGTTTCCTGCCATTAGGTTTAGTACGAATTTTAGCTACCAAAGCCGGCTTTAGAGTGGTTTCAAAGCTAATGAACAACATTAACCCGTTTTCGGATGAAGATACTTTCGATCGTTATATCCGATTTGTAGAAATTGGTCGTATGCCATCACAGCAAGCCATTTTTGAACGTTGTTCAAAGTTTTATCCTGATGAAACCCAATTTGCCATACTGGCTATGGACATGGCCTATATGGGTGCAGGTAAAGTGCCCCGTAATTATAAAGAACAACTAAAAGAGTTGGGTGACCTAAAAAAGACCCATCCGCAAGTAATGCCCTTTATACATGTTGATCCGCGCCGCGAAGGTATTATGGACTTACTAAAACAGAGTATTGAAGAGTGGAACTTTGAAGGAGTTAAAATATATCCGCCATTGGGCTACTTTCCATACGATGAGCGCATGTACCCGGTTTATGAGTATTGTCAGCAAAATAATTTACCAGTTATTACACATTGCAGTCCGTTTAACCCGGTGCGATTCAAAGGCAAGAAAAAAGAGCTGATTAAGTTATTGTCAAAATCAAAAACGCCTATCAACACTAAAAGAAAAAAGAGAAAAGAATTGTGTGCTTATTTTACCCATCCTAAAAACTGGGAATATGTGATGAATGACTTTCCTGATTTAAAAATCAGCCTGGCTCATTTCGGATCGGCTTATTATTGGGAAGAATTTTTAGATCATCCGGGCAACCCTGATAATTGGTTCACCATCATCAAAGACATGCTGCCCAAATATAAAAATCTGTATTCCGATATTTCATTTACCTTGAACGAGAAACGCTTTTATCCTATTCTTAAAATATTATTAGGAGATGACGAGCTTAAAGAAAAGATATTGTTTGGATCGGATTATTACATGGTTCAGACCGAAACTACCGAAAGAAACTTCAGCATTGATTTGCGAGGGTATTTAGGCGAAAAGCATTATAAACAAATGGCAGAAATCAATCCTAAAGCGTTCTTCAACCAATAAAACTAAAAAAGGGGCCGCAAAGCCCCTTTTCTAACAATATTTAATTGGATTGAATTACTTAACCAATCCGTTTAAGAATTCAGCATTGTCTGCTATCCACTGTTTAGCAACAGCCGCTTTGTCAGTACCATCTTCCATTTTAGCTAAAAGACCTGACATTTGAGCATCGTCTAATTTAAAATTAGCGAAATACTTGGCTGCAAAAGCGTCCTCTTCCTTAAAACCTTTGCGTGCATATGTTTCGATACGCTCAGTGCTTCCGTAAACACCTTTAGGATCATCTAAAAATTTAAGATCCATACGACCGAATTTCCAGTGAGGAGCCCATCCGGCCACCACAATCCATTTGTTTGCTTTGTATGCTTTTGAAAGCTCTGTTAACATGGCCACACTTGAAGAATTAACATGATCTAAAGTTAAACTATACTCTTCAACAGCCACGTCTGTTTTGGCAGTTAAACCGGCACCTTTTTCAATACCAATAATTTTGCCTTCAAATTTATCAGCATTATCGTTTAATTCTTCAATAGAAATGATATCAACATATGTTGGAACAACCAATCCAATACGAGCATTGGTATAATTAGTACCTAACGATTCTATTTTACCAGCAAATTTGGCTACTTTCTCTTTATGAGTAACAGGCAACCAGGTATCCATAAATACATCGGTATCACCGTTTGATAATGAAGCAAAAACCAAGTCTACAGCTGCTTTTTTAACATCAACAGTATATCCTTTGCTTTTGAAAAACTCCTGCGTTACATATGTCATTGCAACTCCTTCGGCCCATCCATCAACGTAGGCCATGGTAATTTGCTTGGTATCGCTGTCTTTTTTAGCACCTGTATTACAAGATGTAAATGCCACAGCTAATGCAATAAATAAAACTAATTTACTTTTCATATCTTCTCTGTTATTATTAAACATTTTAAGCTTCAACAAAACTGTTAAAACCACTTATTTCTTTTGTCCAAGGGCTTGTGTAATTCTATCAAGTATAATAGCGAGAATAACCACTGCTAATCCACTCTCGAATCCAAGACCTATATCAAGGTTATTAATACCTTCCAGCACCTTCTCTCCTAATCCTCCGGCGGCAATCATACCTGCAATAACCACCATTGATAAAGCCATCATAATGGTTTGATTAACTCCAGCTAAGATGGTATTGGTTGCCAATGGCAATTCTACCTTTTGTAAGATCTGACGATTAGTAGCTCCAAAAGCACGAGCTGCTTCTACTACATCTTGAGGAACTTGCTGTATACCTAAAGCTGTTAAACGTACTGCAGGAGGCATGGCAAAAATTACAGTTGCAAATGCACCCGGAAGTTTACCAATACTAAAGAATAACACCGCAGGAATAAGGTAAACAAAGGCCGGCATGGTTTGCATCAAGTCAAGAATAGGCTTCACTATTTTATTGACCAAAGGCTTTTTGGCAGCCCATATTCCTAATGGAATAGCCTGAACCAATGCTATTATGGTTGAAACAATAATCAAAGCCAGTGTTTGCATTGTTTCAACCCAAAAACCCATCAAATAAATTAATATCAGTCCGATTGCCGTAAATAAGGCACCTCCTTTTCCTACTTTAAAGAATGCCAAAACCACAAGTAATGCAATTACTATATAAAAAGGTAAAAAGAGTAAAACACTCTCAAACCCTTCGATTGCACCGTTACCAACGTTTTTAATAATATCGAATAAAAAAGCAAGATTGTCAGTTAACCAATTGACAAGCTGCTCAACATATTTCCCTATATCAACTATCTTTTCCATATTATTGATCTATTGCTTGTTCTTTTAAATCTGCTATTTCATCTCTGTCAAAACGTGTAGCCTCAATAATTAATGATGTTTGAGCTACAATACCTTTTAACCGGTTGGTTTCTTCATCCACCACCGCAATAGGCGTTTTGGTTTCGGTAATCAGTGGTAACATATCCTCAACAGTGTAATGACCATATACACTGGGCACTTCGGTTGTGATAAACTCTGCAATTGTAGCAGCATCCTTTTTATCAGCCTTCAACACTTCAGGTAACCATATAAATCCCTGAAATGATTTATTTTTATCGATAACCGGCAAAACATTGGTGTCGATGTTTCTCATTTTTCGAAGCACACCTTCAGGTCCATCTTTTTCAAGCTGCACTACTGTTGGCTTTTTAAACATCAATGACTCTGCCGTTACAATGGCTTTTCGATCCACCTTTTCAACAAAAGCTTTCACATAATCACTGGCCGGCTTACGGATAATATCCTCTGCAGTACCTATTTGCTCAATCACCCCATCTTTCATAATGGCAATTCTATCTCCTATTTTGATAGCCTCATCCAAATCGTGAGTGATAAAAACAATTGTTTTTTGTAATTTATCCTGTAATTCAAGCAATTCATCCTGCATGTCCGACTTAATCAAAGGATCCAATGCCGAGAAAGCTTCATCCATCAAAAGCACTTCGGGATTATTAGCCAATGCTCTGGCTAATCCAACACGTTGCTGCATACCCCCTGAAAGCTGATCTGGCTTTTGATTTTCAAAACCTTTTAAACCAACTGTCTCAAGAGCTTCCTGCGCTTTCTGCAAGCGTTCCTCTTTGTTTTCTCCTCTAATTTCAAGACCAAAGGCTGCATTTTCTAAAATGCTACGATGCGGCAATAAAGCAAACTTCTGAAATACCATACTCATTTCTGTACGACGCGTTTCCAAAAGCTCTTCATTACTTTCTTTCGTAATGTTTTCACCATTAACCAGTACATCACCGGAAGTAGGTTCAATCAGCCTGTTTAAACAACGTAAAAGTGTAGACTTACCACTACCGGATAAACCCATAATAACAAACACTTCGCCTGTTTTAATTTCAAAGCTGGCTTTATTTACTCCAATAGTACAGCCTGTTTTTTCTAATACTTCGGCCTTTGTTTTCCCCTGCTCTAAAAGCTTTAAAGCAGCAGATTTATTTTTTCCAAAGATTAGTGTTAAGTCTTTGACTGCAATTTTATGATCTTGCTGTTCCATACACACTAAAAATAATATCCAATATTAATGTTAAATCGAGCTTCCCACTCTGCGTCAGGATTACCTACTCCCAAGCCATGTGTCCACTCATTGCCTAACCAAGGTTGATTTTTACCCATCGCATAATCGATATAAGTATAAACCGAACCTGATGTTACCATTACACCTGTAACATTCATATATGAATCGGTAAAGTCGCTAACGGCTTTATTCATATATCCAAAATCATTATAAAATGTTAAGTTCGAAATAGGATCCCAATCTACCGGCACACTATAAGAAGCACCTATAGTATAAGTAGTTGCTTCTGCTGCTACCATATAAGCTGCACCATAAGCTACCATTGCAACTAATCTATCATCCTGTCCTTCCGCATTATTTGGATTCATTTTATAATAAGTTGCAGCAGCATTTAATCCGAATTTACCTGCTTTTAAGCGATAATGTCCGGCCAATGCATAACGCGAACCTGTTTTTTGAGTATCCAGGTTATAAATACCTCCAAATTCACCCGAAGCACCAATTTGCTGAGTAACCGATCCTTCACCGATATTATAAGCAAACTTGGCGTTAAACTGATTTACTTCTCTGTTGCGGTATGTCATGTTACCATCTGCATCGGCAATAGAACCAAGGTCGTATGAATAACGCCCCGGATCAACATCGGTATTTCCTCCAAAACGAAGTTCTTCGGCATTTTTAAAGAAAGCCAAATCGATGTCCCAGTTACCTTGTTTGGTTGAATACTTAACTCCCATATCATGATCGTCTTCTAAACCAACATAGTAGTTAAGACTAAAAAACCAGCTATTGGAGTTATAAGTAGTTAATCCAAACGGAACCTGGGTTAAACCAAACTGCAATTCGCTATTTTCACTAAAATCATAACCAACCCAACCTTGTTTTAACATTCCGCCTCCAAAACCAGTTGAATAGAAACGATATTCTGCATTCAGATTTAGTCCTTTGTACTTTGCCTTAGCATTCAATCTAAATACGTCAAATCCAAAGTCACCACCAGTATTTGCATGTCCTTCTTTCCATGAAGAATGATTGTAATTAAATCTTAAAGCACCTCCCAATTCCAGTTGCGGCGTTTCGTTTTCTTGAGCATAAACAGCTGATCCTAAAAACAATGTTACCAATGCCGTTCCTAAAATCTTTCTAAGTTGTTTTCTAATTAATTTCATTCAAATTTTCTTTGTAGTATTTATTTCAATCGAGTTTATACAATTAGTATTTTTTGTATAAAAAAAAATCAGTAAGAATGAAGGGTTTACTCATAACTTACTGACAATATGATATTACGTAGCAATTACTATAACAATTCAAAGCACAAAAGTAGAAAGATTTTTCTGTTTGAACAAATGCGTTCTATGCGAACTATTTTTTCATTAGGTAAATTACACTTCTTAATTATGTACAATGCAATATTCTTACAACAAGGCAATCAGCTAACAAGATAAAATACTATTTATAAAACTCACCCCTTTATTCAAGCTAAAAATCAGATGAAATTTAACTTTCAGATAATAGGATACCCTATATTTTAGAGATCACTCAGAAAATAATTAGGCAGTTCTTTATAAAGAAGAATAAATAAAAATAGAAGTGTTAATCTATTTCTTAAACAAAAAGGAAGTTTAGTGCTTCCTTTTTATTCGTCTGTGAAGTTTTCTTTATGGTAACTCTTTAACGATTTGTAAAAGCTGAAACACATCATTATTAATATAAAGGCAAACGGTAACCCCGTTAATATAGAAGCAGTTTGCAAGGCTGTTAAACCACCACCTACAAGTAAAATACCTGCGACAGCACCTTCCATCGAAGCCCAAAAAATCTTCTGTCCCACCGGTGCATCATGTCTTCCACCGGAAGTTAATGTGTCGACTACCAACGATCCGGAATCAGATGAAGTAATAAAGAAGCTGGTGACCAAAATAGCTGCTATAAAAGACGATATAAAAGCAAACGGATATTGTTCTAATAACTTATAAATGGCTGTTGCTACGTTATCGTTAACTGCATCCGTAATAACGGTATTTCCAATAAACTCCTGGTATAATGCACTTCCTCCAAAAACCGACATCCATATAAAGGTAAGCAAGGTGGGAACCAATAATACTCCTAAGATGAACTCTTTGATGGTTCTTCCTTTTGATACTCTGGCAATAAATATACCCACAAACGGCGACCATGCAATCCACCATGCCCAGTAGAAAACAGTCCATGAATTTTGCCAATGTTTAGCTTCTCTAACTCCAGCATAGGATTCGGTCCAGAAGCTAATTTCAAAAAAGTCGCTTAAATAATGACCTAAATTCTGTACGAACGATTTTGCTAAAAATACGGTTGGTCCTACAATTATTACAAATACAAGTAATATAATGGCAAATCGCATATTCCATTCGCTTAGTCTTCGAATTCCTTTGTCTAAACCTAGAATTAATGACATAGTTGCCATAGCAGTAATAATAACTATCAATACTATTTGAACGGTAGTATTTAAATTAATATCAAAAAGATAGTTTAAACCGGCATTAACCTGCTGTACACCAAAACCTAATGAAGTTGCCAAACCAAAAATAGTTGCAATAACAGAAATAATATCAATGGCATCTCCTATGGGTCCATAAATCCTATTTCCCAATAGCGGATGAAAAATGGATCGTATAGTTAAAGGTAGCTTCTTATTGAAAGTAAAAAACGCCAAAGCTAACCCTACAATTGCATAAATTGCCCAGGCATGAACTCCCCAGTGCAGAAATGTTAATCCCATAGCTGATTTGGCAGCTTCTATTTTATCTGAGTTATCTATTAATGGATTGCTGTTGTAATGAAAAATAGGTTCTGCAACACTCCAGAATAATAACCCTATCCCCATACCAGCACTAAATAACATGGCAAACCATCCTTTTTTCGAAAATTCCGGCTTTGCTCCTTTTCCTCCAAGTCTGATATTACCATATTTACTGAATCCCAGATACAAAGCAAACATCAGTAGTATATTTACCAGTAGTATAAAAAACCAACCAGTATTATTAGCTACTTTAGTCTGAATCAGCGAAAAGTACTTTTCCATTGGTTTACCAACTATCAGTGTAGTAAGCACTAATATAAAGATAACCAACAAGGACGTGACAAAAACAGGTCCGTTTGCTTTAATTCCAAAAAATGTACGCTTATCGCTTCTTTTATATTTTTGATCCATATTATCTTATTTTCACCTAAATAGAAAACACCAAGGTTATTATTCCTAATTGCTATCAATAAAATCCACTCAAAACTCAACGTTATCGCATTTGAGCAATAAAAATTATTCTCATACAAACAAAACAGGTATCGTAAGTAAAGGTTTTACCTGCTTTTAAGTATTTCAATGAATGATTCTACCAGAAGTTAATTTAGCGGCACAAAAGTAGATATATCCTCTCAAATGAACAAATGTGTCGTATGCAAACTACAGCTAGCAAAGCATTCAGCATACAAATCCATATCATGTTTAAAGATGATTATCAATACAACACCATCGCAATCGGTGAGATTATTAAGGCTTAACATCCTTTAATCCTAAAGAACGTATTAAGCTTGAATTACACTTCAGAAATTCCAGGTTGATAGGCAAACATACCAAAATACGATCCGAAAAATATTTTATCCATTGGAATAGTAACATGGTTATCTTCTGTAAAAACAACAAACAATTGATCAGCGTCTTGAACAAAGTCAACATCCAACTAGATTGAAAAGTTATTTCCTCCTTACACTGTAGATGAGCGTTCACTACTTGTTCAACTTTAAAAAAAAGATCCCCAACCTTTATACGTTTATAAAAGTTGGGGATTAAGTTTTATTAATTGTCCTATTCATTAATAAAAACGACTCAAATATAATAGAACAACTGTTCAGAAAAATGAACTTTTATAATTATTTTACAAAATATTTATCAATTTGTAATATTATAGGAAGAACTACCTTATTAATTACCTGTTTCTACAATTTGAATAGGATCTACAACTCTAATTTTCTTTGATCCATCATAATAATAGCTTCTTTTTCTTTTATCATACTTTATTGATACCCCCATCGATTCAATTTCTTCAAACAATTGATACATTGATGTTCTTGATATATTAACTCTCTTTGCAAACTCAGTAGATGTACCTGTTTGCTCTTTTTCAATAAGTTCACTTATTTGTTTGATAATCTTAATTTTCGCAATTATTTTCATGCTATTAGTTTTGGTCGTAGGATTAATATGGTTAATTATGCACAGCTACGCGCAACGTTATATATCAATAATAATTACAATTATTAAACACAAATATAATAAAGTTCCTTTCCTAATCCTCAAAAAACTAACAAATGTCATGTTTTATTGATAATCTCAACACTACTACCAAAAGCTTTAGCTATTTTTTTATGAACCTGACTATTTTCAGCATATTTCTGATTCATCTCAAATTCCAAACCAAGATATTTTTCTTCTTCTCGATCCCTAAAATATCGAACATGGCCATCGGGTTTGCCTCGATAGGGATAATTAAATCGTACACAAAATTCCGGCAACAGTTTCACTAATTCCTGCTTCCAGATTTTAGCAAATTGTTTCTCTTGTTGACGACCGGGATGATATAAAATACCAAAATCAGTTTGCCGAATTTCACCGTTTAATTCAGGAGCAAACGAATGAATCGATAAATGTAAAACCGTATGATTTTGCTTCCAGAATTGATAGATTTTCTCTTCAAACAGGCGACGAAAACCGTAATAATACTCTTCTAAAATTTCATCTTTTGCTGACTGATTCAGAGGTTTGGTAAATTCAGAAAAAAGCGTCCTCCGATATGGCGAACGGTTTATATCTATTAATAAACGTGACACCGTAGCGAACTGACTAAATGCAATATCACTATTTTGAAGCATTTTAAACAATTCCAGTGCTCCCAGATCGTATCCTCGGTGTGTTTGAAGTATTTTTTCAGCCCCTTGAAACAGAAATTTATACTTTTCTGGAACGGTATTTACAGCATGCTCGCAACTTAAAACTACTTTCATTTACATCAGACTATTTATTTAAATATGCTCAAAAATTAATCCTTTTTAAGCTGTTGGATTAACAAATCGCGATTCAATATTTTTATACTTTTTCCATGCGCCTCAATTATTCCATCGTTATGCAAATCCCTTAATGCTCTTCCTAAAGATGGCCTGGTAACTCCAAACAACGAAGCCAACTCTTCCTGACTTTTTGGAAGTATAATTTCACCTTCTAATGGACCAGCCAACTGTAATAAATAATGAGCCAGCTTTCCTCTAATGGTTTGAAATGTCAGAAACCGAATTTTATCAGATAAGAATTGAGCCCTGTTGGAAATGTTATTCATAAAATTCTGCAGAAAGGGTGCACTTACCTGCATCAACTGAATAATAGACTCTTTAGATAACTTAAAAATCTCAACCTCTGTATTGGCTATAATATTCACAGGATAATAGTTATTCTGTCCAAATATAAAGGCTATTGCCAAAGGTTTCGGAGGTTCTATATCTTCAATTTTAATAGCTTTCCCCGAAGGATCAATCATCTCCCCTTTTACACTTCCTTTTAACATGATCATCAATGAATTGCACTGATCTCCTGCCTGAGCTATAATTTGATCCTTATTGTATTTCTTTACCTGGTAATGAATATTAGATAAGTATTGATCCAAATCATCGGCATTAACACCTTTAAATAGCGGGCATTTGTATAATTTATCCATATATTAAAGTAATAAAGTTCCAAAATATGAATTAAATTCGATTTTGTAACAATTGTTACAGCTTTCTGGTGAAGCACGTCTTACTTTTGCTAATGTAAAACTGATATAAAAACATTAAAAAATATATACAATGATTCGGGAAGTAGTAAAAATCGACGAGGAGAAATGCAATGGTTGTGGGGTTTGCATTCCGGAGTGTCATGAGGGGGCTCTTCAGATAATCGACGGTAAAGCTCGATTAGTAAGCGATTTGATGTGCGATGGATTAGGCGCCTGCCTGAACCATTGCCCACAAGACGCAATGACCATCGAAAAACGAGAAGCAGAACCCTACGATGAAATTAAAGTGATTGCATTAATGGTTGAAAAAGGTATCAACACAGTTGTAGCCCACCTGAAACACCTTAAAGATCATAACGAAACAGTTTATCTAAAACAGGCAGTTGGCTGGTTGAGAGAGAATGAAGAAAAGCTTGATTTTAAAGTAGAAGATGTAACTCGTCAGGTTCATAAGCCAAAAATATCTGTGATGAATTCTGGTCATGTTGGTGGTGGATGCCCCGGATCGCAAGCCAGAAGCATTGAAAGACCAACTGCTGTTACCACTCCTTCTGCAAATACTGATGCACCTTCAGAATTGCGTCAGTGGCCGGTTCAGATGCACTTGATCAATCCAATGGCCAACTACTTTATTGAATCGGATATGGTATTAGCTGCCGACTGTGTTGCTTTTGCAATGGGTAATTTCCACAGCAAATATTTGAAAGGGCGAAGTGTTGGTATTGCCTGCCCTAAATTGGATGAAGGCCATAGTGTTTACATCGACAAGCTGGTAAAACTGATTGATGATGCAAAAATCAATACGCTGACCGTTACCATTATGCAGGTTCCATGTTGTGGAGGCTTACTTCAAATGGCCAAACAAGCCGTTGATTTGGCTTCGCGCAAAATTCCATTAAAGAAAGTGGTGGTATCCATCGAAGGAGAAATTCTTTCTGAAGAATGGGTATAAAACATTAATCAAAATATAATTAAAAAGGTAAAAGGTTAAAGCCCTTAATGGGATTCGTATGCTCTATTCTAAAGCTTCTTAACAACTGCCATCTACCTTAAAACGAATCAACTAAAAGAATAATAACCAAGTAAAAAAAGAAATCATGAGTATGTTCTGTTATCAGTGCCAGGAGGCTTCAAAAGGCGTAGGTTGTTCAATAAAAGGTGTATGCGGGAAAACACCGGAAGTAGCCAATTTGCAGGATTTATTATTGTACACTACAAAGGGGGTAGCCATTTGGAGCCAACTGGGCGCTGATAATGGCATAAACACAGATAAAGCCGACAAATACATTATTGATGCTTTATTTATCACTATCACCAATGCCAATTTCGATAGTAATAAAATTCTAGAAAAGATTAAAGAAGGATATGCCATTCAAGATGAATTAAAAGCACAACTTGATGCACCGGTAGAATTACATGATTCAGCTGTATACCGCGCCAAAGATGAGAATGAAATGGAATCGAAAAGTTTGCTTATTGGTATTCTTTCCATTGAAAATGAAGATATCCGATCATTAAAAGAGCTTCTGACATATGGTTTAAAAGGAATGGCTGCTTATGGCGAGCATGCCTGGAACCTTGGATTTGAAAATCCAGAAATTTATGCTTTCATCCGCAAAGCTCTGATTGCAACAACAAAAGGCGACATTACGGCCGATGAATTATTGCCTTTAGTGTTGGAATGTGGAAAATTTGGCGTTGATGTAATGGCATTGCTTGATAAAGCTAATACAGAATCGTTTGGACATCCTGAAGTAACATCAGTAAATATTGGGGTTGGTAAAAATCCGGCTATTCTAATCAGCGGACATGATTTAAAGGATTTGGAAGAGTTATTGGAGCAAACTCAGGGAACGGGTGTTGATGTATACACGCACAGCGAAATGTTACCGGCTCATTACTATCCAAAGTTCAAAAAATACGAAAACTTCGTTGGTAATTACGGAAGTGCCTGGTGGAAACAAACTGAGGAGTTTGAAACCTTCAACGGCCCTATCCTGTTCACTACTAACTGCATTGTTCCACCCAAAGCATCTTATAAGGACAGAGTATATACTACCGGAGCTTCAGGTTTTGGTGGCTGCACTCATATTGCTGATCGCCAGAACGGACAGCCAAAAGATTTCTCAGCCGTTATTGAACATGCTAAGAAGTGCGCTGCTCCAACCGAAATTGAATCCGGTTCAATTGTGGGTGGCTTTGCTCATAATCAAGTATTGCAATTGGCAGACAAAGTTGTGGACGCTGTTAAATCGGGCGCAGTTAATAAGTTTGTGGTTATGGCTGGTTGCGACGGACGTATGAAAGACCGCGAATACTACACCGATTTTGCCAATGAATTACCTAAAGATACCGTGATTCTTACAGCAGGATGCGCTAAATACCGTTACAATAAGTTGCCGTTAGGCGATATAGGTGGAATTCCACGCGTATTAGATGCAGGTCAATGTAACGATTCTTATAGCTTAGCGGTTACGGCTCTTAAATTAAAAGAAGTATTTGAATTGGAAGACATTAACGACCTGCCAATTGTTTATAATATTGCATGGTACGAACAAAAGGCGGTAATTGTATTATTAGCCTTGTTACACCTAGGAGTTAAAAAAATCAACCTGGGGCCAACATTGCCGGCATTCTTATCTCCTAATGTGGCAAAAATATTGATTGATACATTTGGTATTGGAGCCATTTCTACGGTTGAAGAAGACATTAAAAATTGGATAGTATAACGATAAGATGACTTATCCATATCTGATATAAATAACACACTATCTGTATTTTCCACTGGAATTTACAGATGGTTTTTTTATTTTAAAAAAGGATCCCTTAA
The DNA here is from genome assembly GCF_018271995.1 of Carboxylicivirga linearis. Lineage (GTDB taxonomy): Bacteria > Bacteroidota > Bacteroidia > Bacteroidales > Marinilabiliaceae > Carboxylicivirga > Carboxylicivirga linearis. The sequence continues at coordinate 167,196 of NZ_JAGUCO010000002.1, read as the reverse complement.
ATCCTTATTAACTTAACTTATTGTCTATGTAAAAAATGTTCTTCGACTTTCTTAAGCCACCCGAACATTGGAAGATTCCGGTTATTCTTGCTCTCGGTATCTTTATGGGCTTAAGCTTTTACTTGCTCTATGTATCCAGAGCTCACTCCTATCTTTCGTTCCAAAATTATTACTTCAAAAAAAGCAGGATATCATCATAATATCCCGGGATACGACATTTATATCCCAGGATATTATGATGATAATTCGGGATAGGAGCACAATATCTCAGGATATGTTCATAATATCTCGAGATAGGAAGCCTCTATCCCATAAGATGGAGATCATATCCCGGGATAGAACCATACTATCTTAAAATATTGTCTTAATAATTGGGGATATGGTAATCATATCCATAGATATTATCCCGACAAATTGAGATAAATAACTAAAATTACATTATTTGGTATAGTGTTTGTTAGATTTAGGCTATTAAATAAACCTACTCAAATAATAGATATGAAAAACCTAGCACCTATAATTATTGCATGCCTGTTTGTTATTTCATTCTCGTCGTGCACCAGTTACCAGATTATTACTTTAGAGAGCACTCTTAATAAACCTTCTTCCGACGGTTTTATATATGAAGATGATACAGTATCGGTACTATACACATTTAATGGTGCCAATGCCCCTTTAGATGTAAACATATACAACAAGTTAAACACTCCTTTATACATCAACTGGAATCAATCTTCTGTAATTATAAACGGACAATCTTTTCCATTAAATCCAACTCAATCAAAAGTAAATATTGAATATTCCGAAGTTAGTACCGAGTATATATACAACTCATATACACAAGGATCGGGTGATGGCACAATATATCATAGTGACAGATCTGGCTTTATTCCACCTCAATCAAATATTACCATTCAGGGAATGAATATTTGGAATTCATTTCTTTCTCCGAATGATGCGATAAGTGAAAACAAAGTAATAAAAGCCAATGGTAGCAAAATCACTGAATATACTTATGATCTACAATCTAGTCCTTTGGATTTTAGGTGTTATTTGACCTACAGCGACTGCCCGGAAGAAACATGGAAATCATTGGATCATCAGTTTTGGATTGAGAGTTACTACAAGTGTATTGACTGTAAATTGCCTACTACTGGTAACACTTTTTACCTTTCAAAAACTACCGGAGCCGGAACAGCTGTAGGTGCTGCCGCTCTAATTGGATTAACTGTGATAGCTATTAGTGCTGATCCCGAACCATTGGACACTGAATTTTAATACAAGTTACGGACATTAGAATACCATCTACAAAAACACCGAGGTAACAATTTATATACCCCGGTGTTTTTATTTTGAATCTATTCTATTTTTTACAATCCATAATCCTTACCATACTTCTCAACCACATAGTCAATGTCTTTATCTCCTCTACCAGATAAATTGACTAAGATAGTTTGATCTGGCGATAAGGTTGGTGCCAGTTTCATTGCATAAGCCACGGCATGCGAACTTTCCAAAGCCGGAATAATTCCTTCTTTTCTGGCTAATTCAATAAACGCATCAATAGCTTCTTTGTCGGTGATAGTTTCGTATTTAACGCGTTCAACATCTTTCAGATATGAGTGCTGAGGCCCCACCCCAGGATAATCTAATCCGCTGGCAACTGTATTTACAGCCGCTGGTTCGCCTTTTTCATCCTGCAATAAATAACATTTAAATCCATGAATCATTCCCGGTTTACCCAATGTAAGTGTTGCTGCATGATCGCCGGTTTTAAAACTGGTACCAGCAGGTTCAACACCAAAAATATTTACATCATCCTGTAGAAAAGCCGAAAATAAGCCCATGGCATTGGATCCTCCACCTACACAAGCAACCAGATTATCAGGTAATTTCCCTGTCATTTCCTGAAATTGCTCCTTAGCTTCGCGACCAATTACAGATTGAAAATCTCGAACCATCATAGGAAACGGATGCGGCCCCACAACTGAACCGATAGCATACAACTGATTTACCGGATCCTGTACATAAGCTTCAAAAGCAGAGTCTACCGCCTCTTTTAATGTTTTTAAACCGTGAGTTGCAGGAATCACATTGGCTCCTAATATTTTCATGCGAACCACATTAGGATGCTCTTTGTAAATATCTACCTCTCCCATATGTATATCGCATTCCAGTCCAACTAAAGCAGCTGCAGTAGCTAATGCCACACCGTGCTGACCAGCTCCAGTTTCAGCAATAATTTTCTTTTTGCCCATTCTTTTGGCCAAAAGAGCTTCTCCTAAACAGTGATTAATTTTATGAGCTCCGGTATGGTTCAGATCTTCGCGCTTGAGGTATATTTGGGCGCCGCCTAATTGTTTTGAAAGGTTTTGTGCATGGAACACAGGTGACGGACGTCCGGTGTAGTGTTTTTGAAGATAGTATAGTTCTTCTTTGAATACAGGATCATCCTTAATCTTTTCATAAGCTTCAGTAATTTCCTTCATAATAGGCTCCAGCATGGGTGGAACAAAACATCCACCATACTCACCGAAGAAGCCATCTTTATTAGGCATCACCGTTTCGCTTAACTGAGCATTGTTTTTATTATCCATATTTTACTTTGTTTATATAAAATAAAAGCCGTAGGCGGACACCTACGGCTTAGTATATTTTAAATGTAAGTTGGCCCACCTAAATGCAATTTAAGTTGCGCCAATAATATTTGCTATCTAATTCAATCATTTATTTCTATTATTGAAACAATGATAATTATTTAAATCTTAATCTCAAAGCATAGATTGAATTTTACTTTTACTTCTTATATAATAAAAAACCCCGCTAAAAAGCGGGGCTTCATATAATAAAATCTTCTTTTTAGTAGGAGAAAGTTGTAAAAATAGGCTGTATTCCAACTTCGTATTCACTATTAAAAATATATTGTTGCTCATCATCATAAGTAAATAGCAGCAAACTACCGTTACTACCTCCATTTTCGATCAAACCATATAAATTTCCTGTGCTATAATCGAAATCAATACCATTTAAAATAACATCACTATTCTCACCAACAAAAGCCTCTTTATCAGCCGAGTCATCTTCTTTATGAACACTTCTAACAAAGGTTTTACCATCTATATAATAAAGATAACGCCCTGTTCTTGACATAGCCAAAGCATTTGGCCCCGTTGCTTTTTCTGCACCTAAATCAATCATTAAATGCGGAATATGAACCAAACTATCAGTTACTATTGTATCTGTTACAAATTTTCTTTCTATCTTAAACAGGCTTCTAGCATTGCCCACTTCACCACCATTACAATACACCCATATATTACGATCAACATCCACTTCCATATCAATAGGTTCAATTCCCACTTCAATTTGATCAATTAATGAATCTTTACTCATGTCGTAAACAGTGATTGTATTTCCATTTTGGAGCTCTCCGCCACTATTTGCAACGTACAGGAACTTACCTGATGTAATCATTTTAGTTGGACCTTCACCAACAGGCAAACTATTTGTAACAGTATATGTTTCTAAATCAACCTTGGCAACAATATTATCTTTGTCTGAGTCAGTAACTCCATTTCCACAACTAACATACGCTGTATTTTCATTGGCCAAAACAATATCGGTTGGATAAGATAAACCATCAATAGAACCCTCAATTTTATAAGTTTCCATATTGATCATATCAATACTACCGGCTTCCGGAAAAACAATATAGCCTTTGCCTTTGGTATAATCTTCATTGGGTTTAATGGTAAACGTAGTAGCGCCAGCACCCAACTGCTGACCATTGTTATTTTCTTGAAAAATATTATTGGTAACTTCTTCCGTTTCGTAATTAAAACGACTGATAGTACTTGTTTCACTATTACCTTTATTAAGTATAAATGCACCTTGGTGATCTTCTAAGGTTAAAGTATTTATTTCATTGCAGGAAGACAATACAAGTGCACCCAGGGTTAGTATAAGGAAGCCTTTCTTCATAATTTTCATCAGTTTTTAAATTCTTATGCAAACTCTATGCAAAAAACGACTTCAAAGATAATCTTCCTTTTTAAATTATTGGTTGTATCGATTGAATTTCTGATTATACTTTCATGTATAAAGCAACAAAGGCCTGCCGAAGCAAGCCTTTATACAAGGTTAAGGTAGAATTCCAAGAAGGAATTTCATAAATAATCTATTATTAATAACTAAAAACTACTGATCTGGGATATGTTGCGGTTTCGGTTAGTGATGAAATAACAGATGCATCATCTGCATCCATAATTACAACTTCATTATTGATAGCATCCATACAGTATACATTCCCATTCTCTGGGTTAATCTCTATTCCATAATATACAGTTGATGTCCAGGCTTCAACAGGTAATTCTTCATCATTAATTCCCATCTTATAGGTAGCATCAGCAAAGTAATATACATAACCGTCATCCGATGTTGTCAATAAGTTACTTCCCCAAGAATAGAGTGTTTTACCAATATTATAAGACTTAGTCACTTCATCAGTGATGGTATTCACCTTAAATATTTGTGGATTTGTATAGTTCCAATTTACATCCATTTCGCTTCCTTTACTATATACCCATAAGTTGTTGTCCTTATCAGCTTTCATTGTAACACTAGCCTGGCCTACTGTAATTGTCTTAATAACTTTACCTTCTGTAATATCAATAACTGAAATAGTATTGTCTACATCCCAGCCACCAGAATTTGCAACATACATTTTATCACCTACCTTTACCATCATTTCAGGACCATTGCCAACCGCAATATTTCCGGTTAATTCCAATGTTTCAATATTATATACCAGAACTTGTCCTGCAAAACTACCATTACTGATATAGATAGTATTTTCAGTTGCCTGTTTTACAAAACGTGGGTACGATAATTCTGCATCATCAAGGGTTGCAACACTTACAAAGTCACGCATTCTTACTACTTCTACCTTTTGTGAATTATTAGCCACAATAAATCCTAAAGTATCAACAACGGTAAAATCTTGTACTACATCACCCAATATACGACCGTTAACAGAATTAAATAGGTCATTTTCTTCAACTTCATCGTTATAAAATCCAATAGCGCCATTGTTATTACCATAACTACCTTCACTAATTACAAAGGTTCCTTTTAATGCTGGATAAGATGGTGTTGGATCATCCTCGGAACAAGATGCTAAAACAGCCGCTATTGCTATTACGGCCCACTTTAGTTTAAATAAACTTTTCATGATTTGTATTAATTATTAAATGAATATTTCAGATTTACTTGCCAGATTCTTCCTGGCATTGGATATGATCGAACAGTCTGGTAACGATGATTAAAAAGGTTATCTACATTAATCATTGTTGCGAACTTATTTTTTCCAAAATTGATTTCTTTAGCCAGATTCAGGTTTATTATCCAATATGGATCGAGGTATTTTTTCGAATCATCAAAATAACTTTTTGAGGCGGTTCGGAATCCAAAGTCCAATGAGTATCCACTATTATGAGATATGGATGAGTTAACATTACTAATCCATTCAGGAGCATAATATAATGGTCGGCCTTCATTTCGCCCGTCTGCCGATGATTCAATAGTTGCCTTATTATATGAAACAGAAATTACATTGTGCCAATTTAAAGCTGAGCCAGTTATGGAGTGATCCAATCGAAAATCAATCCCCCTTGATAAAACGTTACGGTAATTATTTGCATACCACGTGGCACCTTCAGGACGCCACACTATCATATTATCAATAGGTGAATAATAAAAGCCTAAATCAAATGAGAAAAGCCCAAATAAATCACTCTGCTTCTTATACACTAAACCTGTTTCAATAGAATAACCGCTTTCGGGCTGCAAATCAGGATTACCTCCGGGAATCCAATACAAATCATTGAAAGTAGGACGACGAAATTTTTGAGAATAAGCCCCTCTTACATTTAATTGATTTTGAATTAATTCATAATCAACACCCAAATTTATTAATACATTTGAATTAACCGTATTAGCCCAGTCTTTCCTTACCAGCAAATTAACTTTTAATGCTTTGTTATCATACTTCAAACCGGGTATTAATCCTAAAACCTGTTCATGTTGATCACCACCATAAGCATCAACAATAGCTGTTGTATATTGATAGGCAAATCCAAAATCAAAACTTAAATGATAAGGTAAATAAACACGGTAACTGCCATCGGCAAACCACGTTTTACTTTTTATCCTTGATTCTGTGGCATAAAAATCATCATCTGGTTTTGTCTTTTTTATATAATGCTGATCGGCATAAAACCAAGCAGCCTTGGCATTCAATACACCAATAGTAAAAAGCTTTTTATAATGTAAGAAAATGCGTAATGTCGAATCTTTTTGATTTTCGTAATTATCTAACGAAGCCCCCTCAATGGATGGTAGATTTAAATCTTTTGCCTGCGCCCAAATACCACCTTTTAATTCAGAATAATTACTATTTTTAAAACTGAAATATTGTTGCACGCCCATTTGATGGTAGTCTGCATTTTGTCGTTTGAATTCATCTTGCTTTATAGCATCATAGTAGGTAAAATCGCCATCGGATATATCGCCCCAAACCGTACCAGACAATTGCAACTTTGAAGCCTGAACCTGATAACCTGCAGCTCCTTTGAAAGTGCCCATTGAACCAGTAGCCAGATTAATTAAAGCATTGGGAGCATCTGTTTGATTACTTTTCCAATCAATATTAATAGCTCCTCCAATTGCTCCACTTCCATAACTGGCACCTGCGACACCAGTAGCAATTCCCACAGATTGCCCCGATGCTAATGGAATATTAGATAAATCGGCTGAACCTAAGGTGACCGAGTTAACAGGAAAACCATTCCAGTTAACTTGCGTTTGGGAGGATCCTAATCCCCGGAATGATATAGAAGACAATGCACCTGGCGATCCGTTAGAACGAATATTTAAACCACTAGAGTATTGGAGTAATTCACCTAAAGTTCGATTAGCGAAATTCTTTAACAGTTTATCTGTTATTTCTTTATAATTATAGCCTTCGATAAAATGCTTCTTACGTGGCGCATCAATCTGTACTTCTTCTACCAATACTGAATCACGAAATTCGCCTTCAGCATAAGCAAAAAAACTCATACCAAATATTAATAATCCGACTACAATAGTTCTATACATCCAACATCACTTTTTACAAAAAGCCGGATATCAAAAAAGAAAAGGAAAACCTATCTTGTGTGATCGCCTAGCTCCCGAAGCATTAGTTAAGTTTATTGGCAGGTCTTCTGACTTATTCCGACTACTAACCGCCTTCCCGTTTTTAATTTCTTGTGTGTTCAGAAACCCTATCCCCATTCGGACCTTAGAGGTAACAGTGGCATTGTTGGTTGTAGCATACTATCCTGTTCTTTTACAGGATCGGAACTTACAGCAGCGGGTACTGTTGCCGAATCTCACGGCATTCCCTATTATCTCAGAGTGCTGATACACACCCCTTGAACCAAATTCGTGGCAAAAGTAATGGTTTTTTTTAACCTGAAGAATGGATGCTTATTTATTTTCTGAAATTTTACTTTAATGATTGGTTTGTTAGATATTAGCCAGTGGTCAGTAGTTTATAGAGTTCAAAGTACTAAAAATACATCTAACACAAAATCTCACTAAACACCTATTAATCTACGATATATCAACCACAAAACTTCCACACCAACAATATTCAACTATTCTAAGCCTTATAAAATTTGCTCTTAATTGGCACGTCAAATAATTGAAAATTGTCAAATCAATAGATAAATAAATTGAGAAAAGGGCGATTATCCTACTGCCTCACTACTGAATACTCACTACAGACTACTTATTACATTAATGACAGCAGGCAGGTTTGCTCATATCGGGACTGATAAACGGAATACCCAAATTCATTCCTCTCAGAATAAAGATGATTCCTAATAGAATGATAAACACAGGTATAAACTTCTTTAAATGATATAAATACCGGCTTTTTATAATATCAGAAAAGAATGCAACGGAAAACATCATGGGTAAGGTTCCCAAACCAAAGAAAAACATTGATAAAACACTTTCGGCCAGACTTAAAGATAAAACTGCTTTTGAAATGGCTACATAAACTAATCCGCATGGTAAAAAACCATTCAAAATTCCAATAATAAACAGGTTTCCTATTTTTCTACGATTCAATGAATCACCAATCTTCTTTTTCAGCGTGTTGTAAATTGAATTAGTTACTTTATTGCTTCCTTTAGGTAATTTTATAATACCTGGAAGAACCACTGAAAGTATCATTACAACGCCACATAGAATAGAAACAACCTGCTGAATACCAGAATGCTTTAAACCTACTCCCACAAAACCAAAAATTAATCCTAATACACTATAGGTTATGGCTCTACCTAAATTATACAATAAAGCACCCACAACCTTTTGCCATACTGAATTGGTTGGTAATGGTAAAGCTAAAGCTAATGGTCCACACATACCTACACAATGCAGGCTGCCGAAAAAACCAATTACAAATCCTTCTAAGATTCCCATGTTAGTTTATAATTAATCGATGTATAGTGGCATTTTGGCAAAATATGGTTGATTATTGGCTTGCCATTCAATTATTACCTCGTATTTACCTGACTGTAAAGCTGATTTATTAAACATTGTGGTAAAAGTAGTATCTAATTGTATTTCTTTTTGAAGATCTAAGCGTTTATCTGAAGGACGATAGATATGAATATTACCAGTTATACCTTCAGGTTTATCTGTCAATTTTGGAAAAACCACTGCCAAATCACCATTCACTTTTAATTCAATTTTCTGTGTCAGCGCATTATAGTTTTTAGTCTTTTCAATCTGCTTCTGGTATTTTAATTCCTTTGGATAATATTCATCAGTAACCATATCAATACGCTCCTGCGTGGTAATAAATACTAATGTCAAAAAACCAGTTATTCCCAGTATTATCACTACAAACAAACCGTGTCCCCAGTTAAATTTCATATTATTTTGCTTTTCTTTTAACTACTTAATTTGGTCCAACAAAGGTAGATTCTATGGTATCTATTAATTCATCTTCATCATATATACCAATCAGCACTTTGGTGCTAGATCCATCCAATTGGTCTTTTGATAGCTTTAATAAAAAGGCTCCCTGAAGTTTTTCCTGTTCTTTTATTTTATTCATACTACCAGCCAATTGCACTTCGCCTCCTTCCGGAGAAATGAGCTTAATTGATAAATCCGCTTCTTTGCTGGTTTTATTAACAATTTTGTAATTATAAATGTTGCTCAAGCGCCCATCCTCTAATGTTTGATAGAGTGATCCCTGCACTCTTAGGATGGTAGTTTCAAAGTCGGAACGCAAATTAAATAACACTACTAACACCCCAACCAAAGCAACCAATAACGCTGTGTATGAAATTATTCGGGGAGTCCATCGGAAACTTTGTCCATTCTCAATATTATTCATTGAGGTAATACGGATGAGACCTTTAGGCAATTTATATCTTTCCATCACACTGTCGCAAGCATCTATACAAGCTGTACAATTAATACATTCTAATTGAATACCGTCCCTGATATCAATACCCGTAGGACAAACGGTTGAACACTTATGGCAGTTTACACAATCACCTTTACCAAGAGCTTTACGATCTTCATTTTTGCGCATTGGTCCACGTGCCTCACCTCTTTTATAATCGTAAGTTACCATTAAGGTATTATTATCGACCAGAGCACCTTGCAGCCTTCCATACGGACAAACCAACGAACAAACCTGTTCGCGGAAAAAGGCAAATACAAAATAGAAAGCTCCGGTAAAAATCATTAAGGCGATAAACACGCTAAAATTCTCGGATGGCGATCCTGTAATGTATTTATGAACTGTTTCCACTCCCACAAAATAGGAAAGCATGGTATGCGTAATTAGCAATGATATAAGAATAAAAATACCATGTTTAAGTACTTTACGCCAAAGTTTGTCAAAGCTATCTTCACCATTATTTCTTATTCGTTGCTGATCGCCACTTCCTTCAATCCAATATTCAATTCTGCGGAAGATAAGTTCCATAAAAATAGTTTGTGGACAGGCCCAACCACACCAAACTCTTCCATATACAACTGTAAAAGTGACAATTGAAATAATGATTGTTATTAATCCTATCACAAACAAATGAAAATCCTGTGGCCAGAATACTACTCCAAACAAAACAAATTTTCGATGAATGATATCAAACAATAGCAAAGGCTCGCCATCAATTGTAATATGAGGTGCTGCAAATAAAAAAGCCAGTAGAATTATTCCAACTAAAGTGCGGGCATTATAATACTTTCCTTTGGGTTGATTAGCATAAATCCAGTTCCGCTTTCCTTCGTCATTCATAGTTGAAATCCGATCGCGAAACGTTTGGTTCTTTTCATTAGTCATGGATATGGATTTAATTCGGATTGTGTTGTAATAAAAATAGCAATTTTATATGAAAACAAAACGGGCAATGCCTTAACATCGCCCGAATAATTTATAATCTAGCAATACATTTTACATTATTCTGCTTCCGGCACGTATTTTTCGCCTTCAGGAGCCTTTGGATTAGGAGGATTCGTACCTTGAAGAGTAGTAACATAACTGGCTACCTGGTGTATTTGCTTATCAGACAGCTGTCCTTTCCAGGCAATCATTCCCTTTTCAATAACACCATTATTAATAATCGTCATGATATCTTCGAAACTACCCCCATGAATCCAGTATTCATCCGTTAAATTAGGCCCAACTAGTCCCTGTCCTTCAGCCAAATGACAAACCGCACAATTGGTAGAAAAAACCTTAGCTCCTTTGTCAATATCGGTCTGAGCAGTTAATGGTACACTATAATCCACTTCCACCGTTTCAATGGAAATACCACCTCCTTCACCTGTTGCTGCAACTTGAGCCCCCTCAGCTTCCAGCTTGGCCATTTCTACTGCATATAATTCAGCTTCATATTCATTTACTCCTACTTTTCCATCACTAAAAAAATGATATTTAGCCAAATAAACGTAGGCAAATAAAATGCTGAAAATAAATATAAAGGTCAGCCACCACGGCGGATTATTAGCCAATTCGCGGATACCATCAAATTCGTGTTCCGGAACAAATTTGTCGTTGGTTAAGGGATCAACCTCCGGCATTTTTTTGTCTTTTTTATTCTCTTCCATAGATGTGAAAAATATTTTAAAGACTGTTTTTTCTTTTGTCTTTGTATAGATTTAGTTAACTCTGATTCTTATGTGGCATTTCATCATTTTCATCAAGGGCATAATTCGACACTTCTTCTATCACATCCTTATCCATTTTAATTACATACCACGTGATAAATAAGAACAGTGTAAAAAACAGTACAAACGAAATAATCGGATACACCTCTATTCCTGCTATGTTTTCAAGATAATGCCTAACTAATTTCATATGCAACCTTTTATTCTGTTTCTTCTTCTACCGGTGCCACCTTATAAATATCTGTACCTAAGCGTTGCAGATAAGCAATTAAGGCAATTATTTCTTTCTCGCTACTTGTTTCGATACCCGCTGATTTTAATCCGGCCGTAATCTTATCTGCCTGACTCATATAATCCTCAATAGCTTTCTCATCATATCCCTCTTCGTAAGGAACTCCCATTGTTTGCATAGCTCTGATCTTAGCTGGTATGCTTTCAATATCAGCATCATCGCTAATTAACCATGGATATTTAGGCATGATTGAGTTTTCGTTTAACACCTGAGGATCTAACATATGGTTAAAATGCCAGGCATCCGGTTTGTATATCTTTCCTGTCATCACACCTTCTCGAGCCAAATCAGGACCGGTACGTTTTGATCCCCACTGGAATGGATGATCATACACAAACTCACCGGCTTTGGAATATTCACCATAGCGTTCTGTTTCCGACCTAAACGGACGAACCATCTGAGAGTGACAATTATAACACCCTTCGCGCAAGTAAATGTCTCTTCCCTGCAATTCTAATGGTGTGTAAGGTTTTACACTTGCAATAGTTGGAACATTCGATTTTATTAAAAAGGTTGGAATCAACTCAACAAAAGTACCTATCAACACAACCACTAGTGAAAGCACCATAAACTGAACTGGTTTTCGTTCTAGCCATCCATGGAACTTCTCTCCCGGCTTTTTCTCGGTGTGCGTTTCGTCCACCGCAGTGGCTTCCTCATTGGCTTCAGATTTACCTAACCGAGCTGTTTTAATAAGGTTAAATGTCATCAGTATAGCTCCTGACAAATAAATCAAACCACCAAAGGCCCTCATATAATACATAGGTCGTATTTGAGTAACCGTTTCCAAAAAGTTTGGATAAGCCAATAATCCGTCAGCCGTAAATTCTTTCCACATTAAACTCTGTGTCAAACCGGCCCAATACATAGGTATCACCCAGAATAAAATACCTAAGGTACCAATCCAAAAGTGAGCATTGGCTAATTTTTGAGAATATAATTTGGTTCTGAATATTTGTGGTACCAACCAATACAAAATACCGAAGGTTAAGAAACCATTCCAACCCAACGTTCCAACATGAACGTGTGCCGGTGTCCAATCGGTATAGTGACTGATGGCATTTACATTCTTTAATGATAACATAGGACCTTCAAAGGTTGCCATACCGTAGGCTGTAACTGCAACTACCAGGAATTTTAAAGTAGCACTCTCGCGAACCTTATCCCATGCACCTCTTAAAGTCAATAATCCGTTTAACATACCACCCCATGATGGAGCTATCAGCATAATTGAAAAAACGGTCCCCAGCGATTGAGCCCAATCAGGTAATGCTGTATACAATAAATGATGCGGTCCGGCCCATATGTATACAAATAAGAAAGACCAGAAATGCACGATGGATAAACGATACGAATAAACCGGACGATTAGATGCTTTCGGTACAAAATAATACATCAACCCTAAATAAGGGGTTGTTAAAAAGAAAGCCACCGCATTATGTCCATACCACCATTGCACTAATGCATCCTGCACACCGGCATACCATGAATAACTCTTCATTAAAGATACCGGTAACTCAACAGAGTTAACCACGTGTAATAATGTAACGGTAACAAAAGTTGCGATGTAAAACCATATGGCAACATATAAGTGCTTCACCCTACGTTTAACAATGGTTCCAAACATATTCCAGCCAAAGGCGAGCCAAACCACTGCAATCATAATATCAATAGGCCATTCCAGCTCGGCATATTCTTTGCCCGTAGTAAAACCTAAAGCCAGCGTTAAAGCAGCCAATACAATAATAGCCTGCCAGCCCCAGAAATGAAACCAACTAAGTGCATCACTAAACATGCGGGTTTTTAACAACCGCTGCAATGAGTAATAAGCACCAGTAAAAATTCCATTACCTACAAAGGCAAAAATGGCAGCATTAGTATGTATCGGGCGCACCCGACCAAAGGTGGTAAATTCCAATTCAAAATTAAATACAGGCATTGCCAACTGAAGTGCTGCTAAAACGCCGGCGAGCATTCCAACAAGTCCCCATGTTACAGTGGCAAATAGAAAGTACTTGACAATTTTATTGTCATAATAAAACGTCTCTTGCTTCATTTGAGATTTTGGATTTTGTATTAGACTTTTTCTTTTTGTTCTCTTGCTGATCAAACAGGATGCGTACAGACGGAGAATAATCGTCTTCATATTGCCCCGATTTTACTGCCCATATAAACAATGACAGAAAAAACAGTGCTATTAATAAACTGGCAATTACTAAAACAAAAATAATCTCCATACGCCTAATTAGTTATCATTGAAAATGATAGAATAAACTGCGTAAATATAAAAATATTTCAGATTTTAACGTCTTTATTTCTCTATTTACTTTTCAGTTTTTCGCCTTTAAATACAATCTGATAATGCGAATTGTTCTATAGAAATCAGACTAATTGCCTTTTTTTTGCAACCAACATTACACTCAAACTGGTAAAAACGACTACCGAAGCGCTACTCAACGGCATTAAAACGGCTGCAAACAAAGGGCTTAACTGCCCTGCAACCGCATAATACATACCTATTACATTGTATAAAAATGATATGGATATAGCCAAATAAACAATTTTTTTAGCTGACCGCGCAAACCGAATAAATTTAAGCAAACGAACTAACTCCGAAGCGTTAATTATTGCATCGCTCGAGGGTGAAAATTGATATACATCATCGGCCACAGCAATTCCAACATTAGCTTCTTTTAGGGCAGCAACATCATTCATTCCATCACCTAACATCATTACGTATTTGCCTTGTTTTTTAAGGTCAGCAACATATTTTTGTTTGTCTTTGGGCGATTGAAAAAAGTGTAAATTACTTTTATTCTTTAGTTCCTGTTCTAAAACTTCCCTTTCTGCATCATTATCACCCGATAAAACATGAACATCCGACGACTCCTGCACGCTCGCCAACATTTCTTTCCAGTTAGGTCGATAAAAATTATGAATTACAAAGTAGCCTAGCTGATTACCATCCACAGAAATATAAACTTTTGCAGCCTCATGCATACCTTCTTTCTTATTGCCAGTGTATGATGCAGAGCCCAGCCTTACTTTATGAGTCATTATTACAGCCTCAACTCCTGCTCCTTCCGACTCTTTAAAATCTAACACTTCAAATTCTCCGGCATCCTTCAAATGCTGAAATAAAGCTTTACTTAAGGGATGACGAGATTGATGAGCCAATGATTTAATTAAAGATGAATTAAAATGATCGAGTTCCTTACCATAATATTCCACTTCAAATGCATCAGGATCGGTTAATGTACCTGTTTTATCAAAAACAATAGTATTTGTTTTAGTTAATCCTTCTATAACGGCAGTAAGTTTTAAATAGAAGTTGTTTTTCCCCATTATTCTGCTGGTATGCCCAAATGCAAAAGGAACAGACAAAGCCAATGCACACGGACATGCAATAATCAAAACCGAAGTAAATGCCAACACAGCTTTTGATGGATCGGTCCACAACCAATATAAACCGGTTAGAGTCGCAATTAATAAAATAGCTATGGTAAAGTATTTACTTACAGCATCCAAAGTAACAGAAAGCATAGACTCTTTACTTTCCTTATCCGTTTTTTCTTTCCAAAGCTCCGCCAAATAGCCCGTTTCCACTTTTTTCTCCACTTTCAAAAACAAGGCATTTCCAATCACTCGTCCACCTGCGTAAATTAAATCGCCTTTGTTTTTTCTCACCGGAACAGACTCCCCCGTTATAAAACTATAGTCAATCGATGCTCCTAAGGATAACAAAGTTGCATCGGCCGGTATAATTTCACCGTTACGAACGGATATCTTGTCACCCGATTCCAGTTGATTAATAGGCACAATACTTTCCTCATTATCTTTAATGCGAGTAATACCTAAAGGGAAATAGGATGAAAAGTCATTATCAAAGCTTAATGCTTCATATGTTTTGGCCTGATACCATTTACCTATTAAAAGAAAAAAAACTAATCCTGTTAATGAATCCAGATAACCCGGGCCGGTAGAAGTAACAATTTCATAAGTACTTCGAAGAAATATGGCCAATATTCCTATAGCAATAGGTAAATCAATAGATATTAGCTTCTTTCTTAGATTCTTCCAGGCAGTAATAAAATACTCATTACCCGAATAAACCATTACCGGAATGGATAAAAACCAGCTAATCCATTTAAATAAGCCAATCAGTTCAGGATGAAGTGCAACATCTTCCGATAAGTAATCCGGAAAACTCAACAACATTACATTCCCAAAAACAAAACCGGCTACCCCCAGTTTTACAATTAGCTTTCGACTCTTCTTAACCGCTTTTTTCTGTTCTTCTGTTTTGATATGAGGCTTGTAGTTAATGGATGATAAAAGAGCCATTAGTTCACTCAGCTTAATTTCTTCCTCATTAAATGTAATACTGGCTTCTCTTCTGTTAAAATTAACCGATGAGTTAATTACTCCACTATGAAGCTGTTGCAAGTTTTCAATTAACCAAATACACGAACTGCAATGAATAGAAGGAATATAGAGCTTCACACGTGCTACCGATCCGTCATAAAAGTCCAAAACAGACTTTTTTATATCCTCCTGATCGAGATAATCATAGTATTCAGCACTTACTGCCTTTTTTCGAATACCGGGAGCCTTATTTATGTCATAATAGGTTCCCATTTCTTTCTCCTTCAGGATATCATAAACCATCACACAGCCATCGCAACAGAAATCTTTTCCGTCGTGTTGAACCCATGTTTGTGAGGGACTTCCACAGTGGTAACAGGTTTTGCTCATTCGTCTTTATAAGAAGTTAGCTGTTATTACAGCCTTCAAATTATATAAAAATATGACTGATTGTAAATTTCAGTCTCTTTTTTGAACAATCTAATGAGCAAAATGATCTGCTGTTACACGCTATAAATTGTTGTTCCTAAACAATGAGATGTTCCGGGTTGAATAGTAATCGTGTCATTTAAGCTATTGGCAGATTCTACACAAACCATCTTTTTATAATTTTCCTTACCTAAATCAGCCATTTGAGAAGCTAATTCAGCACCAGGATTCCAAACTACTGTAATCTTACTACCTTTTTTTCCTACTTTAATGGTTTTATTAGCATCAATAATTGAAACTTCAGCTTCTGTTTCTTTATATCTTCTATCGGTGCGCCCGGAGAATGTTACCATTTCATCTTCTTGTAATGCATCAATTCCTAATACATCATCTTTATAGGCCATTTTATGCAACCCTCGTAGTTTAACGGTTGCAATATCAGATATATTAAAATAGGTATGCAATGCTGCACTCACATCAAAAGGTTTAGAATCCACATTTTTTGTAGTTAACTCTACATTAAGCCTTTTGCCAACAGTCACTTCAAGCACGGCTTCAAAATCATAAGGTAAGAAGTCTTTAGTTCTGTCATCCGATTTTAATCCTAATGAAATAACAACTTCATCACCTTCCTTCTTTGTGGATAACACTTCCCATCTTGAAATACGTGCAAATCCATGGGAAGGCTTGGTACTATCTGTTGGATGCGCATTGAACCAAGGCCAACAAACCGGAATTCCACCCCGGATCGCTTTACCTTCCTTATAAACTGATTGACTACTTACAAATAACAAATCATCTTTTCCTTTAGGAATAAAACTAAGTACCTGAGCACCATAGATAGATACTTTAGCTGTTGAGTAAGCTGTTTTAATATATGCCATTTCAGTATGTTGCTCTGACTGAAATTCCAAAGCCCCATCAATTCCGTATTGTTCGTTTAGTTCTTTAAGTCGCATAATAATCTCTTAAGGTTTAAATGCGAAATTACTCATTTTTACGTTCTACTTCCAGATATCATTAATTTGAAAACATATAAGCATTTAGCCTTATATAATCACTTTATAAGTTTATATGCTTATATTTTGCCTTTATAAGTTGTTATACTTATATATTTATTCTATATTTGGATAAACCCTATTGAAATTATGTACGTTGCAATTACTGGAGATATCATCAACTCAAAACAGCTTGATGAAGAACAAAGAGATATAGTTATCTCTGAAGTTCAGAAAGGTTTCATGACAATAAGTCAGAATGTAAACTTTGTTTTTCAACCCGAATTTGTTCGTGGAGACAGCTTTCAATGTGTTCATAATAAAACCATTAAAACCCTGCAAATAACTCTTTTATTTAAAAGCATCTTTAAAATGCAGGCATCTGATTCACAAACAAAAGATAAGAGTGGAAGCGATATTACAAGGAAAAGCATACGATCATATAAGAACCTGGATATAAGGTTATCTGTAGGAATTGGTGAAATTGAGTATTTAAAAGATAAGCTCTCATTATCAGATGGTACTGCTTTGCAAATATCAGGGAGAACTCTAGATACTATGAAGCGAAAAGCGCAAAAAACCATTATCACAACAGAGATTGAGAAGCTAAATAAAGAACTAGAAGTTGAATTAAAGCTTTTAGATGCCATCATGGATAAGTGGACACCCCAGTCTGCCGAAGTTGTATTTTATTTATTACAAAACAGAAAAGAGACTGAAATTGCCTCTATCCTATCCATTTCACAATCAGCTGTAAACCAACGCAAACAAACAGCCAACTGGGATGCCATCCTCCTATTATTAAAACATTTTGAGTATCTTGCTCAAATACATTTAACCTGAACTTATGCATATCATTATATTGTTTAAACTGCTACTTGCTCATTTTATCGGAGATTTCGTAATTCAAAGAGATTCGTGGGTTAAAAACAGGCAAGAAAAAGGTTTGAAATCCTTTTATTTTTATCTCCACATATTTTTAACAGCTGTATTATCGTACATGTTAATTGGTCAATGGCTTTTGTGGTGGATAATTCCATTAATTTTTGTTGTTCACCTTATAATTGATGTTTGGAAAAACTTCCGAAAAAGCACTATAACTACATTTGTTATAGACCAGATTTTTCATATTATATCATTAATAATAATCTGGCTGTTACTGTTTTCTGAATTGAATTATATTCACTTGACAGATATTTGGGCAAATGCAGACAAATTCTGGATTTACTTGTTTGGCTACGCATTTATTATCTGGCCATGTGGTATATTTATAAGAGAATTCACTTCAAAATGGCGTGCTCAACTCGAGACTAAAAATCCAGAAACCGAAGGATTATCAAATGCCGGAAAATGGATTGGATACCTTGAGCGCATTCTGGTTTTAACCTTTATTTTATCTAATATTTATTCTGCTATAGGCTTTTTAATTGCCGCAAAATCAATTCTCAGACTTAATCCTAAAGAGGAAACCAAATCAAGGCAATTTTCAGAATATATTCTGGTAGGAACCCTTTTAAGCTTTACAATAACTATCATTTTAGGGTTATTATTAAAGTTGTTAGCAGAAAATTAAAGAAAATAAATCTATACTTAATGAAAAGATCTAAATTAATCTACACAATCATCTTTATATCAATAGGTTTATATATCAATGCCCAATCCAATATTCCTATAGATTCAAGTTATAATATTCCGCGAGAACAACGCAAGTTTGCAAAAAAATATCCTTATGCATTTGCAGCTAAAGACAGCTTACCACAAGGTGTTGACGAATACAGGGATGTTGTTTACCTGACATTAAACGACACTCCGTTTGGTAAACGAGACCTGCATCTTGATATATTTAAACCAGAGAAAAAAGGACTTTACCCTGCTTTAATAATGGTTCATGGTGGAGGTTGGCGATCAGGAAATAAAAACATGCAGGTTCCCATGGCACAAATGATAGCCCAACAAGGATTTGTTACTATTGCAGTGGAATATCAATTATCGCTGGAAGCCCAGTACCCTGCAGCAGTACATAATATTAAGGCTGCCATTCGATGGGTGCGGGCCAATGCTGAAAAATACAATATCAATCCGGATAAAATTGCTATCTCAGGATGTTCAGCTGGCGGACAATTAGCGGCATTAATTGGCATGACCAATGGTATTGATCAATTTGAAGGAAATATGGGCAATTTAGAGTATTCAAGTGATGTTCAAGCCATATTGGATATTGATGGTGTTTTGAATTTTCTTGCCCCTTCATCACTTAACCTGAAAAGAAAACCCAATTCAGCCGATATCTCATGGTTTGGTAGTAGTTTTTACGAAAAACCCGAAATATGGAAAGAAGCCTCTTCAATTTACTGGGCAAACGAAAACTCAGTTCCCATACTCTTTTTAAATAGTGGATATTCGAGATTTCATGCCGGACAGGATGAATTAATTGGCATGCTAAAAGAATGGGGTGTTTATCATGAAGTATATAAATTCAATATCAAAGTTCATCCATTCTGGCTTTTCCACCCTTGGGTTGACGAAACAGTTTTATACATGACTGATTTTTTAAATAAAGTTTTATAAACAGACAAAAGTGGGGAATTTACCTCCCCACAATCATTTCCATAACCTTATTTGTACGAGCCGCCGATACCCCTGTACTTACACAGTTACCTTTACCCTGCAGTTGTTCAACTACTTGTTTGATTAAATTATACTGTATATTTTCAGGATTCAGATAAGGAAATTCAAACTCTTCACCATTTTTGTACATCATAATTGGATGATGCTTAAAACCTGAGAATATAATTTTTCCTTCCGATCCTACGATCTCCATCCTATCTTCATCAACATGATCATTCGTCACAAAAGACCATAAGCCATTGCCCAAAACACCATTTTCAAAACGAAACGATGCACTTACTGTGTCTTCAACAGCATAATACCCACCCCTGTTGGCAGTTAAACCTGTTGCTTCCACAATGTGTCCAAATAAATAATCTAAATAATCGAACTGATGGGAGGCCAAATCATAAAAAATACCGCCACCAGCCTTCTCTTTATCTAAACGCCAAAAAGAATCACCTCCCTGAACTTCGGAATCCAATGCCGGACGCGTCAATCGAATATTTACATACAATGGTTTACCTATCTCACCATTATCTATCAACTCTTTAACCTTTAAAAATCCAGGCAATGATCTTCGGTAATAGGCTACAAACAATGGCACCCTCGTTTCTTCCGATACTTTTATCATCTCAAGACATTGCTCATAAGTAGCACCCATTGGCTTCTCAACATACACAGGTTTTCCTGCTTTCATAGCTTTAATAGCATATTCAGCATGACTTCCAGGCGGGGTAGCTACATAAATAGCATCCACATCATTATTATTTATAAGAGCATCAGCATTAATGGTCCATTCAGGTACATTATGTCTATTCGCATAATCCTGCACTTTCAATAAATCGCGACGCATGACTATTTGCAATTTACTTCCTTCAACCTTGCTAAATGCTGGTCCGCTTTTAAGCTCAGTTACATCTCCGCAACCAATAATACCCCAGCGTATATTTCTCATACTCTCAACTTTTTTATGTTTATTTCTATAAAGAATAACTATCTGTAGTGTTTTAAAAAAGTAAAATTAATATCAAATGAATCTTAATTTACGAATGATTTTTGAATATACTTCATCAATTTTTATTTTGCGCATTATTCAGATTATTTATTTTTGAATTGTGAATTTTAGGGATAACATAGAGGTAAAAGATATCAACGACAATAATAACTACTCTCAAAAAGGTGGTTATGACATTATTGGAGATGTTCACGGGCATTATAGTGAATTGAAAATGCTTTTAAAAAGAATGGGATATTCCAGAGACAATGGTTTTTGGGAACACCCTGAAAGAAAAGCTGTTTTTGTTGGCGATTTCATTAATCGTGGCCCAAACAGCCTGAAGGTGATTCAGGCCATTAGAGCTATGGTGAGTAATGGCTCTGGTTATGCTATTTTAGGAAATCACGAAATTAACGCTATCACCTACTTTACCAAGAGAAGTGACGGACGTCCGATAAAAACTCCACGAAACAATAACCGCAAATTACTAGATAGCTTCTTTGCGGAATACAAAAACAATTACGAAGAATTACAAGCTGATATCAAGTGGATGCGTACTTTGCCTTTATTTCTAAATTTAGGGAAAATAAGGGTGGTTCATGCCTATTGGAATGATAATCACATAAAAAAGGTAAGCCGAATGTATGAAAATGGCCGACTAAGAAAGAAATTTCTCAGGGATGCCACACGAAAAGAAAGTTCACTTTACACTCCTTTTCTTCAAACCATTAAAGGAGTTGAAATAAACCTACCTAAAGATTTGGTTATTAAAGATTCAAACAATATTGCACGAACCAATTTCCGGGTTAAATGGTGGGTAGAACCTCATGGACATACATTTGACAGCTTGAGCTATGGAAACAAATTTTCGCTACCCAAATACACTATTCCCAACGAGTTAATTACCCAGTATGATATCTATCCAGAAGAAGATCCTTTGGTTTTTATTGGACATTATTGTGCTGGAAATGGAGGAATGATTCCGCAGAAAAACATATGCTGCGTTGATGCCTGTGTTGCCAATGGAGGTAAATTAGCAGCTTACCGATATAGTGGTGAAAAAAGTATGGATCCAAACCGACTGGTGTTTGTTGACAAAAAAGTAAAAATAAGTAATTAAGCTCTAACTAATTCTTTCTCACAAAGAAGGCTACCACAGCGGATGTTAAAAAACCCATCATTAAAGCACTCATCACACTTATATAAATATAGCTTGTTAGATTAAAATAGCCTTCTGCTTCAACCTGGGTTGCATTTCCCATTTTTACCGAATAAGCAATAATGTTCTCGAAATAATGAGGTGATAATAATTTATGTGTAAGAATCTGTCCAAAAGGAGTCAACAATGCTACAACTAAAGTAACTATCAAACCACTTACAAAACCTTGTAACCAGGTCATCTTGTTATTGAAATCTTTTTTCCTTTTATCAATTAAGGCTAAAATAAAGATTAGGACGGCTGGTATAGCAAAGAAATTTGTAATGGTTGAATGCATATCAATATTCACATCGTGCAAGCCAATTAACTTTTCAAAAACAGTCCATAACAATGTCATGGCAAAGAAAATAATCCCCCATTTAATTTCGATAGCAAACTTCTTCATTTCTGCATAAATTGATTGTAATTATTTTATAACAAATCTGTATTCAATTAGTTTATTAATCAATTAAATATAGCCTAATATCTTAAGTATTTGTTTTACAACTTCAATTCTCCGGTTATTATTAAACTCTTTAAATTCATCAGCTAACATATTCATTGCAAACACATAGGGTCCCCGCGGAGTCTCAACAAAACCTACATACCAGCCAATAACCTGATCAGGCCAACACTTACCTCCACCCGTTTTGCCATACAATGTATAGTTTTCACCTTTCTCATATAGCATTATGGCCTTTACCTTTTTAATATTCTCTTTTGAAAAACCTGTCAGCTTTTCGTTATAAAGCTTTCTAAGGAATTGAGTTTGCTCAACTGCTGATATACGCATTGATCCGCACAACCAAAATCGATCTAATGCACTAGAAATATCTTTATTTCCATAGTTTAAATCATTAATAGCTGATTGCATTTGGCTTTCGCCAACTCTTCTGGCTATCTCCTGATAGTACCAAACGACAGAATACTTCAAAGCCGATTGCATCGTTTGATCCTGACACCAAAATTTAAATGGAGCTTGCTTATCCATCCAGGCTTCATGAGGATTACGAATACTATCCCATTTTATAACAAAATTGGTATCTATTGCCACACCCGTCTGCAAAGCAATTAACGAGTTTGGCACTTTAAAAGTTGAGCATGGCGAATAACGCTGTAAACATTGCTCCTTATTGAAGTAATAGTGTTCAGAATTATCAAACTTTGAGATAACAAAACAGCCTTTCGATCCTTTAAAGAGTTTGGCTATTTCAATTTCTTTCTGCTGAGCGATAATTGCACTGGCTAAAAAGGTAAAAATGATGACAAAATGGAAGATTTTGGGCTTGAGATACATACTTAAAAGTTATTTAGAACAATTCTTTTATCAATATTAAGGATTTAAAATATTTTTTCAAACAATTGATACATAATAATTAAAGCAATAATTCCTAATCTAAAAATTTGTTATTAATCAAAAAAAATATAAAATGGAACGAAATTTGTTTGTTTTTTTATAACCTATTTAAAATTAGGCAGTATAAAGACAAAACAAATTAATTAAAAACTAAAAAAGGGAAGCTTATGAATTTGTATATAACACCAGTTGCTAAGAAGAGCCAGATTTCCTTTTTACTTGCGCTTGATAACTATCTTTCAACAAGAAAGCAAAATCACACATCGCAATTGCTTAAAAGATTGCATCAATTTATAGCCAAGCACAATCCGGGATTTAAATTTCAGGTTCAGGAAGCATCAAATCAAATTGAATTATATGCCGAAGATGCATTGATAGGATATTATCCAAATAACTAGAAAAAATCTGAAAGGTGGCCATGTGTCACCTTTTTTTAACTCTGCATGAAAGATTAAGCTTTTAAGATTAGCCATTAAAAAAGCTTAACCGAAATAAATAGGACAATTAAAAATGCAAAAGCCGACTTAATTCATATTAAGCCGGCTTTTTAAGTATTTGGTAAATTCTTTTATCCTATAGCTTTGCCAAAATTGAATTAAATGTTTCACTTGGTCTCATAGCCTTAGAAGCTAAGTCAAACACAGGTTGGTAATATCCACCAATATCCATTGACTGCCCCTGAACTGAATTTAATTCTTCAACAATCTTACTCTCGTTAGCTGCTAATTCTTTAGCAATTGACTCAAAGGATTTTTTCAGCTCTTCATCTTTTGTTTGATTAGCTAAAGCTTCAGCCCAATACATAGCCAAATAAAAATGACTACCACGATTATCCAATTCGTTTACTTTACGCGAAGGAGATTTTCTGTTATCTAACACCTTACCTGTTGCCTCATCTAAAGTTTCAGCAAGTATTTGAGATTTAGCATTATCATTTACCTTACTTAAATGTTCTAATGAAACAGCTAAAGCCAAAAATTCACCTAATGAATCCCAGCGTAAGTGATTCTCTTGTTCAAATTGCTGCACATGCTTAGGTGCCGAACCACCTGCACCTGTCTCAAACAATCCACCACCGTTCATTAATGGTACAATCGACAACATCTTTGCACTGGTACCTACCTCTAAAATAGGGAATAAATCAGTAAGATAATCGCGCAATACATTACCTGTTACCGAAATAGTATCTAAACCTTGTTTGATTCTTTCCAATGAAAACTTAGTGGCTTCATACGGTGATTTAATTAAAATCTCTAAGCCATCTGTATTATGATCGGCCAAATAACTTTTAACCTTTTTGATTATTTCAACATCATGAGCTCTGTTTTCGTCTAACCAAAATACAGCAGGAACACCTGTTGCTTTTGCTCTGTTAACAGCCAATTTCACCCAATCCTGAATTGGTAAATCTTTTACCTGACACATACGGAAAATGTCGCCTTCTTCAACAACTTGCTCCATCACAACCGATCCGTTGTTGTCAAATACTTTTACTACACCCGATTCTGCAATCTGGAAAGTTTTATCGTGCGAACCGTATTCTTCTGCCTTTTGAGCCATCAAACCAACATTTGACACACTACCCATTGTTGAGGGATTAAAGGCGCCATTTACCTTACAGAAATCGATCACTTCCTGGTAAACTGAAGCATATGACCTGTCTGGAATTACATAAAGAGTATCTTTCTGATTTCCGTCCGGTCCCCACATCTGACCTGATGTACGAATAGCAGCAGGCATTGAAGCATCAATAATTACATCACTAGGTACATGAAGATTGGTAATTCCTTTATCAGAATTAACCATTGCCATATCAGGACGCTTAGTGTATACTTCTTTAATAGCAACTTCAATTTCGGTACGTTCAACTTCAGGTAAATTCTGAATCTTTGCAAATAAATCACCTAAACCGTTATTAGCTGTAATTCCCAACTGCTCAAACTTATCTCCGTATTTAGCAAAAACATCTTCGAAGAACACTTCCACTACCTGACCAAAAATGATTGGGTCTGAAACCTTCATCATGGTAGCTTTCAAGTGCACTGAAAATAAAACATCCAGCTTTTCAGCTTCTGCAATAGCATCAGAAAGGAAGGATCTTAATGCGTTTTTGCTCATAACAGCAGAATCGATTATCTCATCAGCCAATAACGAAATCTTTTCTTTTAATACAGCTACCGTTCCGTTTGATGAATGCAATTCAACTTTAACATCACATGCACCATCAACAGTTAATGATTTTTCGCTTCCATAAAAATCACCTTCAGTCATACTCATTACCTTTGACTTAGAATCAGCTGACCAGGCACCCATTGAATGTGGATGCTTTTTAGCGTAATTCTTAACCGCTTTTGGAGCACGACGGTCTGAGTTTCCTTCACGCAAAACAGGATTTACCGCACTTCCCTTCACCTTATCATACTGAGCTCTAACAGCTTTTTCTTCGTCTGTTTTAGGCTCTTCGGGATAGTTAGGTAAATTATAACCTTTTGCCTGTAATTCTTTAATGGCAGCCTGCAACTGCGGAATAGATGCACTTATATTTGGTAGTTTTATAATATTAGCTTCCGGAGTCTTTGCCAATTCACCCAATTCAGCTAAGGCATCGCCAATACGCTGATCTTCTTTCAAGTATTCAGGAAAATGAGCAATAATACGGCCAGCTAGCGAAATATCCCTGGTTTCAACTTCTACACCTGATGATTTAGTATACGCTTCAACAATAGGCAACAAAGAATACGTTGCTAAAGCTGGTGCTTCATCAGTTTTTGTGTAGATAATTTTTGATTTTTGTGTTCCCATTTCGATTTTATCTTTTTTTGATGCATGATAAGTTTAACACTTAAGATGTATCTACTGTTTTAGAGTATTTTAATTTATTAATTATTCAATCTTAAATTCAAACAAAACTAAAGCATCTATTCAATAAAACACATGATTTTAAATGAATAAATACATTAAAAAGATCTTTTTTCAGTCTTGAATTATATTTTGTCAATTGAGTTACTCTAAATCCAAACCAAATTCTTGTTTGAATTTTATCAAATCAGGATTTTTTTCCAACATCAGTTTAAACTTATCAGCCACAGTATAAGCTCTTTTTGGCGCATCACTTTCATCAAACGAAATTTCAAATTCCAATTCAAGACGTGCGTTTTTCAATGCGCGCTTTAAATATCCCGACATTGCACTTTTTTCCTTCTGCAATTCGGTCTCTTGAAGCTTATTTTTTAATTTAATAAGCAACTTTCGCTCACCCACTAAATTGGGTTTGTGATTATCAACAATACTATAAAGACGTGGGTTACTGCTTTTAACCGCCATGCAATATTTTCGCCATGCTTCATCAATACCTTCCTGGGTAATTAATTCATTCCACGACATATCAATAGGTTCCTCCTGAGGCTCCTCAACCTTTAAAGAAGAACTTGAAGCAGGGGTTTGTTGAACCTTTTTAGCTAAGTTTTTAAGCGACATAGAACGCAATCCTGTTCCTGCACCCTGAGAACTGGCTGATGTGGGAGAAGCCGGTATCTTAATATTACTTTGAGGTGATTTAGGCGTCGCTTTAGCTTGCGGCTTTGGAGTTGGCTTTGCAGAACCAACTGTAATTATTGGAATATCATCTATGAATTCCTCTTTTTTTTTTCGGTTTCGATACGTGAAAGACGTATCAGAGCAAATTCAAGATGAAGACGTTTATTTTTTGCAGCTTTATATTGCTGTTCGCTTTCGTTAATTACTTTTAAAGCATAGTATAAGAAATCAATATCGCATGAAGCAGCTTGTTTTACATACTTCTCTTTAGCGGAATCTCCTATTTCCATCAACGCAGCTGTTGACTGATCTTTACACATCAGCAAATCACGAAAATGACTATTTAGTCCTGCCATAAAATGCTGAGCATCGAATCCTTTTAAAAGAATATCATTAAAAATCAATAAAGCCTGCTTATAATCTTCGGCCAGAAAAGCATCCACCAACTTAAAGTAATAATCGTAATCTAAAACATTAAGATTCTCTATTACTTGCTGATATGTGATTTCTTTTCCTGAAAAAGCAACAATCTGATCAAATATCGAAAGCGCATCACGCATGGCTCCATCAGCCTTTTGTGCAACAACAGCTAACCCTTCTTCTTCAACTTTTACTCCTTCACTTTCGGCAACATATTTCAAATGACCAACAGCATCAGCAATGGTGATTCGGTTAAAATCAAATATCTGACAACGTGAAAGAATGGTAGGTAGAATCTTATGTTTTTCAGTTGTTGCCAACACAAAAATAGCATGGCGAGGCGGTTCTTCAAGTGTTTTCAGGAAGGCATTAAATGCCGCCTGAGACAACATATGAACCTCATCAATGATATATACCGAATAAGAACCTAACTGAGGCGGAACGCGCACTTTATCAATAAGGCTACGAATATCATCTACCGAGTTATTACTGGCAGCATCCAGCTCATGAATATTGTATGATCGATTTTCGTTAAACGATTTACACGATTCACACTCATTACAAGCCTCAAAATCTTCGCTTACATTGGCACAATTGATTGTTTTGGCAAAAATACGGGCACAAGTTGTTTTACCTACTCCACGCGAACCACAAAAAAGGTACGCATGCGCCAAATGATTGCTTTTTATAGCATTCTTTAGCGTTGTAGTTATATTTCCCTGTCCTACAACCGACTTAAATGTCGCGGGTCTGTATTTTCGTGCCGAAACAATATATTCCATTCTGCTCTTATTCTGCGCCAACAAATATATAATTTCCGATCAGGCCAGCCAATTCAGCCTGAAGGAAGTTATCAACAATAAACAGAAAGTTCTTAAAATCAATCTGTAGATATTCCCTTTACCATTCTTGAGTTAGTCTCAATTTTACGTCAAACCAAGTTTATTAATTACAAGGAACCAATGTGCAGGCTTTTTGCATGGCGTCGTTAAAATTATCTAATATATATTCTTCCGAAACCAGATCAACAAGATCTAACTTTCTTAAATCTTCTTTTACTTCAGCATTAATACCTGAAAGAATCACTTTAACACCTTCTTTCTTTAAAATCTGAATGGTGTCTTTAAGGTTGTGCAATCCCGTATCATCAATAAACGAAACATGACGCATACGGATAATCAGGACTTTACTTTTCAAACCAATTGACTCTAACAATTCAGAATATCTTCTGGCTGAGGCAAAAAATAACGGCCCACTGATTTCATAAATATTCAACTCCTTAGGAAGACTTGAGTAATCATCAATTATATCGTTGTCCACTAAATTATCAATACGCTTTTCGCTAATATCAGACATGCGTTTCATAAATAATATTGCAGAAAGCACCACCCCTACTTCGATTGCCAGCGTTAGATCAAAAAATACAGTGATAAAGAAGGTTGAAAGCAAAATGAGAATATCAAAATAACTTCCTTTTAAAATAGCCACAAACGATCTCCATTCGCTCATATTATAAGAAACAACAATTAGAATACCGGCCAAGCAAGACATAGGTATTAATTTGGCCATTGGCCCAAGAAATAACATTATCAAAAGTAAAGTAACTGCATGTATCATACCGGCCAACGGCGTTCTTCCACCATTCTTAACATTAGTTGCTGTACGAGCAATGGCTCCAGTGGCAGGAATTCCACCAAAGAAAGGTGTAACAATATTGGCTATTCCCTGAGCAATCAACTCGGTATTTGACCGGTGCTTACCTCCGATCATGCCGTCTGAAACCACCGCAGATAACAAAGACTCTATTCCTCCCAACAAAGCAATTGTCAAAGCAGGTGCCAAATAGTTCTGTATTTCCGATAACTGAATAGACGGTAAACTAAAGCTTATTCTGTTAGGAATATTTCCAAAGAATGTTTCGATGGTTGACACATCTATATCAAAGAAATAAACAAGGGGTGTAATTATTACGATTGCCAAAAACGATCCCGGAATACGATTGGTTATCTTTTTAGAAAAGACAGTAATAAGGATGGTTACGATGGTTATAGTGAAAGCTATCCAATTTACATTTGACAGCTCGCTGAAATACAATAACCATTTTTCATGAAAAACGGATGGTACTTTTTCGATAGGTAAACCCAGGGCATCTTTTATTTGAGTAGAAAAAATTACCAATGCAATACCACTGGTAAAACCAACAATTAATGGATGCGGAAAGAATTTTAACAGTGAACCCAACTTCAGCAGTCCAAAAGCTACCAATATAAAACCGGCTAAAATAGTTGAGATAATCAATCCATCAATACCGTACTGCTCAAGTATTCCGTATACAATTACAATAAAGGCACCTGTTGGTCCCCCTATCTGCACTCTGCTTCCTCCCAAAAGTGAGATAATAAAACCAGCTACAACAGCCGTAATTAATCCTTTTTCGGGAGATACACCCGATGCTACTGCAAACGCAATAGCCAATGGCAAGGCAACAATACCTACAACAACTCCAGACAGAATATCTTTAGAAAGATTCTGCTTGACCAAACCCGACTGCAATAGCGTGAAGAATTTGGGTTTAAAGATTTTGATCATTTTGTTTAAGTTAGATTACAAAAGTAGAGCTTAATTGCTCTCGTTGTCATCCAACTTGTATTAAATGATGTTAACACCGCCTTTTAATTCGCTTCTTCACGCCATTTAGTACTATTTATTTTTTGCTACTCCCCACAAAATAATCTTCCTTCTCAGCAAAAAGCACATTAAAAGTAGTTAAGCTACCATAGGCTCTTGTTATATATTGTTGGATATGTACTTTTTCTTCATCATTTAAACTGGATGATGAATTAATATTCTGTTCCAGTACGCGCAATCGATCACGCAACATCACTATCTTTTTAAAGAAGGTTTCCATTGGAATTTCTTTAGCCTGAAGCGATTCATCCGCTGGTTGAAGAATCATTTTTCCACCAATCCACTTATTACCCAATTCAACCTCCGAAGGAAGAGTTCCATACTCATCTAAAACCGAAGCAATGGCTTTACGCAGGTCTCTGGCAGTAACGGTCTCACCTTTTCCTTCTTCCGGACTTTCAATAATAGTTAAGTTATCGCTTGTTTTAGGAATTTCCATTTTACCACCCTGCTCGAAATAAACAACATAAGCACCCAGTGTAATTTTAGCAATGATTCCTTCACCATATCTGGGATGCTCCACTCTTGTTCCTACTTTAATATCTATTGAATCCATAAACTGATTTATTTATCTATACGTTAATTTTGGCATGATTTTTATGCCTAATTTAGCCAAACAATCTAAATTGACAGGATTATGAAGAATTTATTTTTAGCAGTTCTTTCAGTATTTATTATGACAAGCTGTAAAACAATGCAAAAGAATACACAAAGTGCATCGGAACTTTTTACAGAAGATAATCAATGGGAAATGACCTTATTTCAAGGACAAACCATTGAAGAGGCTGGTTTTAATCAAAAAACACCACATATAACCATCAATAAAGCCGAAAGTAAGATAGGTGGTAACAGTGGTTGTAACTCTTTTGGAGGTAATATCACAATAAAAGAAGACGCCATTGAATTCGGACCACTTATGTCTACCAAAATGTATTGCGATGGAGTGCCTGAGGTGGAATTTTTTCAGATTCTAACAGGTGAAGTTGTTTATTCAATCAAAGGAAAAACACTACTCTTTACGAAAGAAGGTAAAACAGTAATGGAATTTCAGCTAAAAGAAAATTAAACCATATAAAAAAGCCATCCTTTTGAGATGGCTTTTTTAATGTTTTACCCTTTAGCTTCGGTTATTCACTAATTAATACCTTATCCTTAAAACTATTAGTCAGATCCTTATAGTTATTAAAGGCTCCAAGCACTTCCAAGCCATATTCCAGATAGTTTGCAAATCTTACATCCGTAAATTCAATATCTGACACATTCTCAATTTGAACAGCTGCTCCTGATTGAGGATAAATAGCTACATTATTTAAAGTAATATTCTCAGCTTCACAAAACTGTGCTCCAATTTTAGCCGACATTACGGCATTTTCGATATGAATTCCACTGATCTTCAATTCGGGCAAGCCATTAAAATACATGGCTCTGCGAGAATCTTTAGATACAATATTATTAAAGTACAAATTTCTAAAGCAAGGCGTCTCTTCAGTCACCTTCGGAATATTCGTTTTTGCAATCATTTTTCCTCCTTTACTCAACTCTTCGGAAGCCGAACGCCCGCCATAGTATAAATTAAAGGACAATGCATCTGTTACAATGTCCTGCATGGTAATATCTGAGACATAAATATTCTCAACTACTCCACCACGGCCTCGCCGGCTTTTAAAGCGTAAACCCACATCGGTTCCCAGAAAAGAACAATTACTTACTTTTATATTTTTAACACCGCCCGACATCTCGCTTCCGACAACAAATCCACCGTGACCTTTATAAACAACGCAATTCTCAACAATTACATTTTCCGTTGGACGACCACGACGGCGACCATCTTCATCCTTACCTGATTTAATGCAGATTCCGTCATCACCCACATCAAACTGACTATTTACAATTATTACATTTTTACATGATTCTAAATCCAATCCATCACCATTTTGGGCATAAGAAGGGTTACGCACTGTAATATTATCAATGATTACATTTGTACACATCAGAGGATGAATATTCCAACTTGGCGAATTTGAAAAACAGGCATCTTGCAAAAGCACATTCTCACATTCTATTAAGCTCACCATCACAGGGCGCAGAAAATCTCTTATCTCCATCCATTCTGCTTCTGTGTGTAAATTCTGTGGTACATTCATATTACTTAACGCATCACCTTTTAGCGCACCTACGCTTGGAAACCAATAATCATCGCGCTTAAAAGCACCGCCTTTGGAAGTAATCTGTTTCCAATGCTTTGCTGTAACCTTTTGCTTTTTCACGGGGCGCCAGGCATCGCCAGAACCATCAATACTTCCGGGACCTGTTATGGCAATATTTTTCAAATTTCGTCCCGATAGAGGCGACTGACATCGACGAGTATCCAGACCTTCAAAACTGGTTTCAACAATAGGATAATCATCAAAATCGCGACTAAAAACAATTAGTGCACCTTTTTGGAGATGAAGGTTCATATTGCTTACCATTTCAATCGGTCCTGTCAGCCATATGCCTTGAGGAACAACCAAAGTTCCACCACCGTTTTCGTTAAGCGCTTCAATTGCTTTTTTAAATGCCACTGTATTTTTGAATTCGCCATCTCCTTTTGCACCATAATCTGAAAGGTTAAATTCCCGTTCAGGAATCTGAGGCTTTTTCACCTCCTGCATTTCAAAAGGCAAGTTCTCATACAGATATTTATAACCATTCTCTTCCTCTTGCTTATTAATTGAACAACCTACGAGTAGCAGGCAAAAAACTAGCGTTCCTAAAAATTTCATGACTGATTTTTTTCTGTTATTTCCCCAATTCTAAACAGCCCATAATAAATGGTCCGGTTGCTTTACTGTCGTTTTCTCTTATTCTTTCGTTGATGTAATATTCATAACTGCCATCACGGTATGGTTTTCCACCCAAGCCTGCTACTGCACAACATTGAGTTAAAGTTAAAGTACCATCTTCATTTTCAACAATCAGATTTTTCATTAATCCTTCATAAGCTCTAAGAGCAATTTTTCGATACTTTTTATTAACGTATTTTTTGTTTACCGCTTTAGCTATACTGTACATAAACATTGATGATACTGACGCTTCCAGATAGTTACTTTCTCTACCTCCCTGATCTATCACTTGATACCACAAACCGGTATCATCCTGATATTCTGGCAAGGTTTCAACCAGGCCTTTAACCATATTAATTAGTTCAGTTCTTTGCGGATGATCTTCCGGAACGAAATCCAATACATCAACCAAAGCCATAAACCACCAGCCTATGCTACGGCCCCAAAAATTAGGCGATTGACCTGTTACTTTATCTGCCCATTGCTGATTTTTGCTTTCATCCCAGCCATGATAATACAAGCCTGTTTTTTCATCATATGTATGCCTGGCACAAACTATAAACTGATTAATGGCGTCATCCATTAATTCTGGTTTATCAAAAGTTACCGCATACTGGGCCATAAAAGGAGCTCCCATATACAAACCATCTAACCAAAGCTGATGCTGATAAATAAGCTTGTGCCAAAACGCTCCTTCTGTGGTTCGTGGATGCATACTGAGTTGTTTAATCAATCGATCCATGGCCAGTTTATATTTCTTATTACCCGTCTGCTTATAAACATCAAAAAGCACCTTGCCTGAATTGATATAATCAATATTGTATGTTTCAACTTTGTACTTATGTATTTCTCCCTGGTCGTTAATTAATGTATCGGCCCAGTCAACCACATAGTCAAGATACATAGTATCATTCGTCTGCTTCCACATTTTTAGCATAGCCAAACAACCCAAACCTTGTGAATAACCAAAGTACAACCGTTTACCATGATCGAGTTGCCAGGCTTCAGGAAATCGCTGCATCTCCGATTCAGCAAAACGAATTGCTGTTTTCTGTGCTAAGGTGGATATCGTAATTATCAATAAAAAGAAAAGACTTATGTATTTCATGTTCATTTATTTCATAAGAGTTAAACTCATCAAACCTATTACCACATCGTTGGCAAGAGTTTCCAGCGTTATATTCTTTAATTTTTTGTTTGAATCCAGTGGAAGATCTACAAATATCCCTGCACCTCCATCAATTGTTCTTCCGTATACTTCTGTGGGGTTTATATTGAGAGCTGTATCTAAGTCGCGACTGATGATCCCGCTTTTTAATGCAATTCGGTAAGGTGCAGGACGATCTAACTTGAAAGCATAATCATCCACAAATAAATCCTGCTCAATAGGCAACCAATTATCAGGATTCACCAACTTTAATTCTTCATAAGTGCCATCAAAATAATTTATTCTAATTAAGCCATTTGGAATATGACATTGCATGTGATTGGTACTTCCGCCCATCATTAAATAAGCATGCGAAGCTGAACCTTGCAAAGGAACAACAACACTATCCGGGTAATTATCCCAAAGTGTGGTGTAGATGATATTCTTATCATCCTTAGTACCAACCGTTGAAAAAGGAACATTAAACGGAGTTTGGAGCTGGTCTTTCTTAGCCAATGCTCTTAATCCACTATCATCAATATTAGCTGTTAATGTTGGATGACACCATTCACCAATTCCCTGTGTAGGTATTTGTAAGGTGGTATAAGGCGACCTAGGAGATAAATATTGATTGTCGAAAATATCGGTTATCGATGCATTATAAAACTCTTTCAGGTTTATGGTTTTATACTTGGCATCTGTATTTCTGATATTCCAATTGACAATCTTATCCTTATAAATACAATTATCATCTTTATATATCTGAACTAGATTAGACCCAAACACGGCAGCATAATGCGGAAATTCAATTTTATTTGATTCTTCTCCTGCTCTAAGAGTTAGTGAAAATTGATGCTTTCCATTATTTATAGTCACCTCTCCTCTAAAATCAGTATTTCGGTTATTTTTTATTGTAAAAACAATAGTATCAGATTCAGAATCAGAAGAAATTGTAAAGGGTTCCTGCATTTCTATTTCAATGGGTTCCCACCAATACATTTGTCCTTGCTGCATTTTGACAAAGGCTGTTCTATTCCCCAATTCACCATTTAGTACAGCCTGAATTGCATCATCAGTAATATTCAAATCAGATAACACATTTTGAGGGTCATACACTTCCTCAACCTTATTTTCTGATGTAAGAGTCCAGGCATCCCCTTTTACACCTATCCCTGAATATCGTGACTTTTTAAATTCATCTCCACTCCATTTCACCTGAATCACAACACTATCCAATAGACCAGTATTTATTTTAATCAAAGGATTACCAATATTTTCCTCAATAGTCCACGAAGCTATCTCATCATTAGCCCTAACTTCACTAATTTGATCCCGAAAGGCAGGTATTTTCAAATCCAGCTTAATAGTTTTATCCCATTTATTTTTTATGATGTAAGTAGATACATTATTTACTCTTTGATAGCTAAAAGCAATATCTGAAGTTTCAATATTGGCACTCTCCCAATCCGATGGAAAACCCGGACGAAGCTCCAGACGATTATTGAGTAAATCGGGATTTATCCCAAACAGACCTTGAACCAATGCTCTTGAATACATCCCTACCGGATCACCAAAATCGCGATAACATTCGCCTCTTGCCTTATCGTAATAACTTATCTGACCAATATTTCCAGGACTTGCACCCATGTACATTCCATCCAATACCGCACTTTTAAATAACGTAAAGGCTTTATCGTATCGACCTGTTTGCCAGTAAGCCAATGCTGTATGTGCCACTTCGGCAAATGCCACATTATTTATCGACCAGGAATATGGGAACCAATGCGTGGTAGAAATTGTCTCGTACTTAATTCCATCGTTTAAACCATCGGCTTTCAACGGAATATGCGGAATTTCTGTATCAATATAACGGGTTGCCTGGTAAGCCTGAAAAATATCATGAACCTCCGAATCAATAGCATGATAAACCGTCCAAATGGCTGGATCAGGATGTATATTCTGATGGCCCATCAAATCGATGAATTCAGACCATCTGCCTTTATCAGAAAGCCATAGCCTATCGTTTATGGCATTTAGTATTTTATTTACCTCCTGCTGGTAAGGAAGTGGATCTTCTCCTATCTTTTCAGCAATTATGGCTACCATTTTATTGGCTCTGTAATTATAAGCAGAAGCATGCGTTACCGCACCACTGTTATAATACAAAGCATCGCTGGCCCAAATGCTTGCATAGGCATCATACAAACCATCATTGTTAGGATCGTAATTTCTCTTTTCCCACTCTAGGTGCCTTTTAACAAGCGGCCATATCTCTTTGGCATAATCCCAATCGCCTGTCCACTTTAAATGCCACAACAACTCATCAACATAACATTGATTCATATCGTAGTGATGCATTTTGCCTGTTTGATTCGGATTACGACAAATATATCCATTGCTATACATCTGAGTTCCCCATATTTTTGCAGCACGGGCAAAATTCCTTGCTGTATCCTGTGCCGGATGAGGAATTGTAGGTTGCACATTGGTTACTTGTGAATTAGCATAATTATTAAAATGCTCACGTGCCTTATCGTGCCACCCCACACAA
The DNA here is from genome assembly GCF_018271995.1 of Carboxylicivirga linearis. GTDB lineage: Bacteria > Bacteroidota > Bacteroidia > Bacteroidales > Marinilabiliaceae > Carboxylicivirga > Carboxylicivirga linearis. The sequence continues at coordinate 130,544 of NZ_JAGUCO010000002.1, read as the reverse complement.
TCACCTACATAACCAGCTCTCCATCCATTTAAGGGCATCCGCCAGCCAATGGCTCCATGCATCCAACAATCGTCCCAAATGGCATCTGCGGCAGTACTTACCAATGCCCCTAAAGGATTCATGTACTCATCAGGTATGGATATCTTTATGGTATTTGCGATACTTTTTCGATAAGCATCAGCTTGAGCATAAGTATCTTTCAAATCTATATCATTAAGATCTGTTTCATCTTTTCGTTTAATAAGAACAAACTCCTCTTTATTTTTAGCAATTGAAAACCTGGCTGTTAATATCGGTTTATTATCTATTGGCTTTGAGTTCCATACTTTAATAGGGGTTTCTGTATGATTAGGAGAGCTTAATTTAAGATGAGAATCAGACGAAAAACATCCTTCTATAATTCGCGGATGCTTTGTTTTTTGTCCATAATTCAGAATAAATTGATTGTTACTAATCTCATATTCGTTGTTCAAACATTTATCCGGCTGCAATTCAAAGCAATCGGTTTTATCCACGCCCAGATCGCCATTGCGTGAAAAACGACGATTGGTAGCACCTCCAAACATGATCAGCAGCTCTGTTTCTTTCGGAACGTTTTCGGTTTCAATCTTCATGATCATACCATCCATCTCAGCCATTGCTAAAACGGATATTATAATTAATCCATTGACCAAAAAATCATCCTGTATCTCGTAAACTCTGCAACCCGGATAATAAGTACTTTTAATCTTTGAAGCATCATTCAACCATAAGCTTTTATCTCGTTGAATTAATCCTATTTGAAGATTACCGCCTTCGTTGGGCATAAAAAAGCCAAACTCAGGCATATCACTTGTTTCTATCCTAAAAGCGGAATGACCTCCGTAAAGGGCTTTGTTAAAACGCTTATCGCCATTTACTATTTCAAAACCGCCATTGGCATTAGGCGAATAACGCAGCTCACGGTCGTAATTGACTTTAGCACCCGTTTTAAACTGGGCATAGGCGCTTAAATAGATTAGTGAAAGTATGATCGCAAAAGTGATTCGCATTTCATTTAGTCTTTAACATTTAAGGCATCTTTGCCAGATCTTCCCAAACTACGTTCCAAGAGCCATCTTTCGGAAATCCGGGAGTATCAACCGTATTATTATCCCAACCTGCACACATCATGGCAACCGCGGTAAGCAAACCTCCATTTCCGGGTAAATAAACACGTAAACGCTCATCCTGATAATTATGACCATTAACCAGGTAGGTGTTGGTTCTTTTGTCCATTAACAATGCATCAACGGCTTTTTGGGCTTCTCCTAAACGAGCTGCAGACATGGCTGTCATTGGATAATCCCATCCCCAGGTATGATCCCAATTCCAATTGGCTAAAATCCAATTCAGGGTATTTTTCATCAATTCCTGTTCAATTAGGTCATTATCAGGCAACATTCCCAAAGCACCTAACACTGCCGGGTGATCAGAAGTAAACCTGATATCTTTATAGGTATCCACAGCATCTTCAGAGGCAAGATACAAGCCACCTAATGCTGTTAAAGGCGATAATTCTTCAATCATTTTATCCCATTGAGGGTTACGACCTTCACCAGTTCTTTCCAGCCATTGCTGGGCTATTGACATACCCAAATGCCAATAAGCCAATTCGAAGGGAGGATTAACCGTTTCGCGAGCGCGAAGAGTTTCCTGAGCAGGAATTATTCCTTTTAGAATATACCTGCTGTTAATGCTATCATAATCGGCAAAAGAATACATAAACTCAGCCGTAGCTTTTACCAAATCTTTATATTTAGCAAGTACTTCGTCAGAAGGGTTGTTTCGATACACTAACTCAGCAAAATAAATAAAATGAGGTTGCTGCCAAATTAAAAACGACCCGACCTTTGATGGTGCCTCAATAGATGACGGATCGGTCATTTTCATCCACCTTACTCCATCAAAACCTTGTCGTTCAGCTATTGATTTAGCATTATCATACGCCTGATTGTACCAATCCAGACTACGTTCAAGCAAATCAGTACGATTCCAAAGGGCAAAATGAACAGCATGCCACCAGTGCATTTCAAGGTGAAACTTACCAAACCAGCTATTATATGTCAGCCCGGTTTCCTGCGGTGGTAAATTACCCGCACACTGAATAGCCATTAAATACTGCGACAACACTACCCTTCTTTCTAATTCAAAAGCACGCTCATCGGTGCATCTAGAAAAATCTACGGCTCCACCATTCATCCAAAACGATTGCCAATAGTCTGATGACAATTCAAATATATTCTCACCATTGCTTGTATTGTTTTCGGGGAGATCATTTAGAAATTCACATGAAAAGGTCAATTCCTCTTGCTTAGATTCTAAAACATAGTAATGAGCACCTTTTTCAAGCACCTGAGCCTCACCTTTCCAATTGATATTTAAATAATACACTGTATTATCCAGTTTGCGCTGCAAAACACAAAACCCATCTCCTTTTGCAACTATAGATGTTTCGTGTTTATCCGTTTGCTTCCAATCAGTTGCATAATCAGCGTGTTTGCCTGTAGGGTAAGGGAATTTAAAACTGATTTTAAGTTGATTCTGCGCCAAAAGATCAGATACCACACGTGCTTCAATTTTATCTTCTTGGGGATCACACGCTGTTGAAACACTTACCTTCTGCCCCTTTAAATTAAAAACACTATTAATGATGCCCTTCCACAAATCAAGTTGCTGGTTAACATCAGTAATATCTTTTTGAAGCATTGTAGAATCAATATCAAAACCAATATACCCTAGATGCAATCTGTGTGGATTTGCTCTATACCAATTGGCAGCCCTTTTAGGTCTTCCGTCCTCGTTAAACTGAGCCGCGTATAATTCATCTTTACCTCTGAAATTATAGACTTTAAAAGTCTCTTCAATTTTGTATTCTTCAGGATTTGGAAAACTGTGCCACCCCCATTGTGATTGTGTTCCCAGAGGCACTCCATTTTTATAATATTCGGGAAATGTTTGCAATCCAGTAGCATCAACGGTGAAAGCAAAATTGCCGTTACCCACCGATAATGATGCCAGCGAGTCGAATTGACGAATGGATGGATTATGGCGCGCGACCAAGCTATAGCGATCTATTGATTCATTACTTTTATTGCAGGCAAAACAAAAACTGATACAAAGTAAAAATAGAAAAATGTGATATTTCATAAAATTGGATTTGATTCTGATGCTTCAAACAAAATTATGCGACATACCACTTTTTTACCTATACGATTGTCCAAAACACTTTAAAATTGTACATCCCTTTATATTAATGAAGGAAACCATTATTAATATGGTACATTGGTAAGTTCCTAAATTGTAGTTTACACCATATAATTTGAAGACAATATTTCCATCAATGAAACCAGAATTACAGTGAGATCACCATTTTTTATATCACTTTTGTTTTACTGTTGAAGTTAATTAATTATGTACCTTAGAGCGTATCAAATAAATAAAGAATCTTATCAGAATTTTAATTCTAATTTTATGAAATCTATACTTTTTTCCACTGTATTTTTATCATTCATATGCTTTTCGGCAATGGGTCAAAATCAAACCGATGCCAGCTTATTTATGCGAAGTGATTCTCTTCAAACGAATATGATTCAGGATGAATCAGGTGATATCTACCGTGCCATCGGTCATCATGGACCGGCTGTTGAAAATGAATGGTTGGCACTTCGCCTTTATTTTAATAACAGAGCTACCTCAATAGACGCTTACAACAAGCAAAAGAAAGGTTTGGAGCTTAAAAAAGCACTTTGGTATCCAACCGAAAAAGAACAGAAAAAAGGATTAGGAGCCGATTATTATAAGGTTGGATCAACAGTAGGCTTAGGAGGCGTTCGTCTTTGGGACGGCGAAAAAGAAGTGATGCTGGCTCCGGTTTCTAATCGCATTGTTCAGGTGAAAAAAGAAGGGAATTTTTCGCAAATGGAAATGATTTCGAAAGATGTTCCATATAAAGGCAAAAAAATTGATGTAATGGTAAGAGTGACTGCATACAGCGGATTAAGAGAAATGAGAGTGGAAGCTTTTGCTTTTTCCGAAGAGGATGTTCAATTTGTAACCGGCATCAATTATTTTGATAGTCAGAAAGTACTAAAAGAAGAGGATCGTATTATTACCTGGGGATTACATCCTGAAGATGTGGCTGCAGAATCGGTTCAAGTTGGAGCGGCTATTGTTATTAATCATGATGATTTTGAAAAAACAGTGGACGACGGCAAACAGCATTTATTTGTTTCAAAGCCGTGTAAATACATCAGCAGCTGGGTAACGTCAACCATTGAAAAAGATAAAAAACTAGGTACTTTAGAAAAGTTTAAAGCTTACGTTTCTGAGCTTTAATCAATATAAAACCAAAGCCTCAAATACTTCAACATGTATGTGTAAGCATTTGGGGCTTTAACCTTCCATCCGATTAACATTTTCAATCAATTATTGCTCTTCCATAAATCAATAATTTTCTCGAAGAATTTTGGATTTGAATAAAAATGAATATGAGCATATCCAGCCAGGCAGTTCTTATATTTCAAACCACACTTCCATTCTAAGTCTCGATCAGGCTTTTTTAATTGATAGTTTAACTCATAATTATTCGAACTTTCGTCTTCGATTATTTTTGAATGATGAAACTCATGACATGGAGTGATCTCTCCTGAATAAGATAACTCTGCATATCCAAAACGCTGCAGTTTTTTTGTCATCTGAACAGAAGAATTAAATACCCCAACCATGGGAAATATAACATCATCAACACCCATTATTTTATCGGTCAGATACATCAACCCTCCACATTCGGCATAGGCTGGCATTCCCTTATCAATCTTCACTTTAATATCTTCCAGTAACACTTTATTTTCAGAAAGCTCCTTTGCAAATACCTCAGGATATCCGCCTCCAATATAAAGGCAATTACATTCATCAGGTATACTTTCATCTTTTAATGGGCTAAAATAATGAAGCTTTGCTCCCAACTCTTTCAAAAGCTCTATATTATCCTGATAATAAAAACGAAATGCTTTATCACTGGCCACACCAATAACCAATCCGTCAAGATTAATAACAGGGAATTTATATGTTGAAGGCGCACCATCTTCAATCTTTGATATTTCCATTAAACCATCCACATCAATGGTTTCTTTTAAGGTGTTGGTTAGTTTTTCAATTTTATCAGAAAGGTGATCTACTTCTTCGGCCTGCACCAATCCTAAATGACGACTTTCCAATTCAAAATCTTTATTTGCCGGAAGATATCCAACACATTTAACATTGCACTCCCGCTCCACAATCTCTTTAAGAAACTGATAGTAATCCTTGCCGGAACAATGATTAAATATTACTCCTTTAACTCGTGCATTGGGTTGCAGAGTTGTAAACCCCTTGACAATGGCTGCCACCGACTGGTATAATCCTTTACAGTTTATAACCAACACAACCGGTAAGTTAAGAATTACACTTAGTTGGTGGGTACTACCAATTGCATTAACGCCCATACCATCGTACATCCCCATCACTCCTTCAACAATAGCTACATCCTTCTCAAAGCAATGTTTTTGAAATAAATAGTTAATGGCAGACTCAGAAAGTAAATAGCTATCGAGATTATACGATGATGTACCCAATACATTACTATGAAAAATTGGGTCGATATAATCAGGTCCTGTTTTAAAAGGTGCAATACCTTTACCCAAGCTTTTCATCAGGGCCATTAAACCAATTGAAATTGTTGTTTTTCCACAACCACTATTTGTACCAGCTATTACAAATCCATACATACCTTAAGCCTGTTATAAAAATCATTTGAATTTTAATACAATACTAATGAGATCAATACAAAAGCTAGCAACCATTGTATATTTTAAGAAAAAATGATGTGCTATTATTATCATTTTGCTCGTATCCCGAAAGCATAAATGTTATTGGCAGGTCTTCTGGCTCGTCCAATTATTGTTACCTTCCCATCTGTTATATCCAGACAGTGGCATGAGTATTACAATAATAATTTTATGGACTTACAGCTGCGGGTACAGCTCCGGAATTTTCTATACAGAATCACCGGATTCCCATTTTAAGATTTTTCCTGATAAGGAAAACTTCACCATAACATTGCAAAAATAGTAAAATATCTTTCTGATGATTGAATTCAACTATATCCTGCACTAATGAACTCTACTTTTCAAAACAAATAAAAAAGGGATATAAGCTAGAAAGCAAATATCCCCATATAAAGCTTAAACTAACTTCTACTATATTTTAGCTATTCCAAAGAGATCGTAATCTTCTGCATCTGTAATTTCAACCTGATAGAAATCGCCAATAGTCAGCTCTTCGTTCTCTTCCTTATGAAGTAATACTTCCTGATCTACTTCCGGAGAATCATATTCGGTGCGTCCGATAAAGTAATCACCTTCTTCACGATCAACAATTACTTTCAGATCCTTGCCAATCTTATCACGGTTTAACTCAGCTGCAATACCGTTTTGAATTTCCATAATACGATCAGCACGCTCTTGTTTTACTTCCTCCGGAATATCATCCTGATATTTTTTAGCAGCATAAGTATCCTCTTCATGCGAATATGGGAAGACTCCCAAACGCTCGAAACGAACATCTTTCACAAATTCTTCCATTTCCCTGAAATCCTGTTCCGTCTCGCCCGGGTGACCTGTAATAAAAGTAGTTCGAAGATGAATATCAGGCACTTGCTTACGCATTTCTTCAATCAGTTTATAAGTCTGACTCTTACGTACATTTCTGCGCATCTTTTCCAACATATTGTCAGAAATGTGTTGCAATGCAATATCAATGTAATTACACACCTTTGGATTATCATGCATCACCTTTAGCACATCCAAAGGAAAACCTGCTGGATAAGCATAATGCAAGCGAATCCATTCTATGCCATTAATTTTGGCTAATTCATCAACCAACTTTGGCAAACGGTATTCTTTATATAAATCATATCCGTAGAATGATAAATCCTGCGCAATTACCTGCAACTCCTTTACTCCTCCATCAGCCAGTCGTTTAGCTTCATCAAGCAAATCTTCCATTTTACGGCTTTGATGCTTACCAGTAATCAATGGAATAGCACAATAGCTACAAGTACGATTACACCCTTCGGATATTTTTAAATAGGCATAATGATTCGGAGTGGTTAAAGAGCGTTCATTCATCAAGTCGCGACGATAACTGGCTCCTACCTCAGTAATAATTTCTTTCCAATTAAATTTACCAAAGAACTTATCTACTTCGGGTAATTCTTTCTTCAACTGCCCAGGATAACGTTCCGACAAACATCCCATCACATATAGTTGTTTGATATCGCCACGTTTTTTGGCTTCAACAAATTCAAGTATAGTATCAACCGATTCTTCTTTGGCATCACCAATAAAACCACATGTATTTACAATGGCCACTTCACTATCGGGTACTTCCGGATCGTGGGCCACCTGTATATTATTGGCTTTAAACTGACGAATTAAAAACTCACTATCGACCAGGTTTTTGGAACAACCCATGGTCACCACATCCACTTTCTTAGCTTTCGCCATCTTATTAAGTACTTAATTATTTAAATACAATCATAAAAAAGGACTACTTAAGCAGCCCTATCTAATATTATCTGAATAAAGAATCTACAAATTCATTACGGTCAAACACCTGCAAATCATCAATTCCTTCACCAATACCAATGTATTTTACAGGAATACTGAATTGATCAGATACACCAATTACAACTCCACCTTTAGCAGTACCGTCCAATTTTGTAATAGCCAATGATGATACTTCGGTAGCTTTAGTAAATTGTTTAGCTTGCTCAAATGCATTCTGCCCGGTTGAACCATCCAACACCAATAATACTTCATTTGGTGCACCAGGCACAATCTTTTGCATTACTCGTTTTACTTTACTCAACTCATTCATTAAGTTGATCTTATTGTGTAATCTACCAGCTGTATCAATAATTACCACATCGGCACCCTGATTTTTAGCTGACGATAAAGTATCAAAGGCCACAGAAGCAGGATCAGAACCCATGTTTTGTTTAACAATAGGTACATCAACTCGTTCGGCCCAAACCACTAACTGATCGATAGCAGCAGCACGAAAGGTATCCGCAGCACCTAAAACCACTTTTTTACCGGCAGCTTTAAATTTACTGGCTAATTTTCCAATGGTAGTGGTTTTTCCCACACCATTAACCCCAACAACCATTATGACGTATGGATCATCGGATTTCGGCAGTTCAAAATCAATGGGTTTATCAGAAGAATTTTCAGCCAAAAGCTCAGCAATTTCTTCTCGCAGAATATCATTCAACTCATCCGTACCTAAGAATTTATCTTTCGATACACGAGCCTCTATTCTTTCAATAATTTTAAGAGTAGTATCCACCCCAACATCAGATGTAATAAGTACTTCTTCCAATTCATCAAGTACATCATCATCAACCCTGGTTTTACCAACCACAGCACGGGTTAGTTTTTTCAGAACACTCTCCTTGGTCTTTGCCAAACCTTTGTCAAGACTTTCCTTTTTAGCCTTGGTAAAACTTCCAAAAATACCCATAAATCAAATATTTGCTGCTAAGATAGTAATTGCTAACTGAACTTATACGGATAAACACAAAAAAGCTCCCTCGTAAAAGGAAGCTTTTAAGTTATACGGTTATCCAACCTTATTTATTGAAAAACTCTTTTGTCTTTTCATTAGGTACAATCTCTTCACGGAACGAATAAGATCCTGTTTTTTCAGATTTTACCATTTTGATCACTTTTGTGTGACCTTTACCTTCACCTTTTTGCAACGATGCAACTGATTTCTTTGCCATTGTTTATCAGTTTTATTTGATTTCGCGATGTAAAGTTACACGCTTCAAAATTGGATTATATTTCTTCAACTCCATACGATCAGGAGTATTTTTTCTGTTTTTTACGGTAATATAGCGACTAGTTCCTGGTTGTCCGCTCTCTTTGTGCTCAGTGCACTCAAGAATCACCTGTACGCGATTACCTTTTGCTTTTTTAGCCATTTCTTACTCCCTTTATTAATAGTTTGTAATAAATCCTTTTTCTTTAGCACCTTTCAATGCTGCACTTACACCAACTTTGTTGATCATGCGCAATCCAGCTGCAGATACTCTTAAGTTTACCCAACGATCTTCCTCAGGTAAATAAAACTTTTTCTTGAAAAGATTAATATCGAATCTTCTCTTGGTTCTTCTTTTCGAGTGAGAAACATTATTTCCCACCATGAATGATTTACCAGTTATTTGACATACTCTTGACATCTCTCAACAGTTTTTTTCGGATACATTTTTCAAACAGAGCGCAAAATAAGTCATTTTTCTGCAATTTCACAAATACTACGACTATAAATATTCTGTTTTTTAATTTTTTAATGCTTTTTATTCTTTCTAAAACAAGCCACATCTTAAACTTTAGATAAAGATAACAATAAATAACTACCTGTTTATCTTATCTCAATGAATTAGTTAATTGCTGAAATAGCATTACCATTCCTGTATCAGCTGACCGGTGAATATTTCTTTCTCTCATTTTTCCAAATTGATATTTTTGGCTGATAACACCAAAATCGCCTGCAATTGCAATCCATACGGTTCCAACAGGCTTTTCCTCAGATCCTCCATCAGGACCGGCAATTCCCGAAGTTGCAATGGAGTAATCTGTACCTAATACCTTTTTAGCACCCAATGCCATTTGCTCTACCACAGGTTGACTAACTGCACCATATTTCAACAAATCGTTTTTACAAACACCTAATAGCCTTTCTTTAATCTCATTTTCATAAGCTATGATACCTCCTCTGAAATAAACAGAGCTACCCGGAATACTTGTTAATAAATGCCCAATGTAACCACCGGTGCAACTCTCGGCAGTAGCAATGGTCTTGCCTTCTTTCTTAAGCATCTCTCCTAATAGCTGATGAACAGGCTTATCTTCTTCTGCGAAAATATTATCTCCAACAATTGGGTACAACGACTTAACCAAGTTCTCAATATCTTTATGAGCCTTACTATCATCAAGTGTTTTAGCCGTTAATCGCAAGCGAATTTTACCCGGAGATGGCAAATAAGCCAATGAAATATATCCTGGAATCGTTTCTTCCCAACTACTTAATTGTTCTGCTAAAACGGCCTCCGGAATATTAAATATCAAAACTGTTTTATGAATGATATGTTGAGTTTCGTACCTTTCTTTCAATCGAGGAATAATCTCGTTGTTTACAGCGTGCTTCATCTCACCCGGAACACCCGGCATTGAAACAACTACTTTCCCATCCTTTTCGAACCACATAACAGGTGCTGTTCCCACAGGATTATTGATGACAGTACATTTATCAGGCACTAATGCCTGCCCTCTATTCAACTCATTAATATTTTTAACGCGTCCCTTCAATAGGGTACACACATTATCATAAACATCCTGATTAAAAACCAGTTTTGAATCGAAATAATCAGCCAGAGTTTGTTTTGTAATATCATCTTTTGTAGGCCCCAAACCTCCTGTCATCAATACGATATCAACTCTACTCAGGGCTTCATCAAGACTTGCCTTAATGGCATCAACCGTATCCTGAACGGAAGTTATCCTAACAATATCAAATCCTTCTTTATTCAATTGCTGTCCCATCCAGGCTGAATTGGTATCAACTACCTGTCCTATCAACAGTTCATTTCCTATGGTGATTATTTCAAGATTCATTATTTTAGAAATTAGCTTTAGAGATTAACAGTTAGATTACTTATTACGAATTGCTTTAATACGTTCCAATAAAGGTGGATGTGAATAATGAAAAAACACATACAAAGGATGTGGTGTTAGATTACTCAAAGCATTTACGGATATGGTTTTTAATCCACTAATCAGATGCTCACCCAAATTAAAGCCTGCCGCATATGCATCGGCAGCATATTCATTTTTGCGCGAAACAACAGACATAACTATACTGGTAACAAAAGAAATGGGTGAATACAATAATCCAAATGCCAGCATACCGATATGAAAATTTGGCTCTTCCACACCTAAGGCTTGCGATAACAAAGGGGAACCAACCACCAAACCAAAAATAAACAGAATAACACCCGTTTGAAATACACCGGTTAATGTACCCCACAATGTGTGTTTAAGCTTATAATGACCAACCTCATGCGCCAGAACTGCCACAATTTCATCAGTCTTAAGATCATTGATTAAAGTATCGTAAAGTACAATTCGTTTTTTGGCTCCCAAGCCACTGAAAAAGGCATTTGCCTTAGTACTGCGTTTTGAGCCATCCATCACAAAAATATTATCCAACTTAAAACCTGCTTTTATAGAGAACGCTTCAAGAGCATCTCTTAATTCACCACCTTCAAGAGGGGTTTGTTTATTAAATAAAGGTAATATCAATGAGGTATAAAACATGGTCATAAATATCATAAAAGCACTTGACACCATCCAGGCATACAGCCAAAAATAAGATCCGGCTACTGAATAGATCCACATAATTAGTGCTAACAACGGGCCTCCAATTAAAGCAGAAACAAGGGTTGATTTAATAATATCCAACACAAAGGTTTTAGGAGTAGTTTTATTAAAACCAAATTTCTCTTCAATAACAAAAGTACCGTAAATACTAAAAGGAATACCAATAATACTTGAACCTAATCCAATAACTGCAAAAAACAAAAGCGATTGAACTATACTGTTTTCACTCCATTGCATTACCCAACCATTTACCAATGCAAATCCGCCAGCCATCAGAAAACCAATCATTACAACAAAACTAAACACCTCGCTTAGTACTCCAAATCCATAATTAGCTTTTCTGTATTCGTGTTGTTTACAATACTTATCAGCTTCGTATATCCCTTCTAATTCAACTGGAATTTCGGCTTGCCAACGCGTTTTATTCAGCCATTCCATCCATTGATCAAATACAAACTGAGCCACCAAAATGGCTATTATAGTATAATACATTGTTTCTGCTGTCATCTTACTTGTTTTAAGCCTGCAAAGATAGTTTAGAAAGTTAAAAGGCAAAAGAAACATCTCTTGATCACAGTTTGGGAGCAATTACTCACCTTCAAAAGTATCGCATCCTAAATATCCATCTTAAAAATCAATATACAATCCTGATAAATACCTAGAAATAAACAAAGAGTATGAACAGCTCTATAAATCCACTTACCAATACATTGACAAGCCAGTGTAGCACTCCTACCTTTGTATCCATCTATTTGAAAACTGATAATTAACAATCAAGGAACCAACACCCCTACTTAAAGTATATCTAATTTAATATCAATCACTAAAACCAAATCATAACCAATTACACCCTACTATTTCAGTACGTTGAATTGCTTTCGAAACCCTTAAAAACTAATCCTTTAATATTAAACACTAATCCAACGACTACAGAGGCATTTCTAATTTACTTTGCTTAAAACAACCAAGACGATGAAAAAATCAAACAAACTATTATTGCTATTTACATGCATGGCAATTGTTTTGGGATGCAATCAACATGAAGGTGTTATTACACCAGACGAAGCATCCTTAATAAACAACCGTGTAGAAGTTAACAAAAGAGTCAGAGGGCTTGATCAGGATCGGTATGTTACTATGAAAAAGAACGAACTAAAAGTTCATTACCGCATTATCGGCAAAGGTCCTATTGATATCGTTTTTATACCCGGATGGACAAATCCTGAAACTGTATATTCAATGCAGTATGATTATTTCAGAGAAAAAGCCCGATGCATTTACATTGATTTACCAGGAACAGGATTAAGCGATGCTCCTACACCCAACACACCGTTAAATCCAATTGAAGATGGCATGGAGTATACTATGCAACTAATGGTTGATGCCATTCAAACAGTTCTAAAAAAAGAAGGTATCCATGAATTTGTTGGCGTTGGCTTTAGTATGGGAGCTATTGTACTGCCTCTATTTGAAAGGCTTCATCCGGATATGATGACCAAACTGGTTATTATTGACGGAACCTATTCTCCCTGGCCTACAGATCCAGCTGAAAGAGAAGCTCTACAAACCCAAAGAGAGGAAACTTACCTATTTCAACTTACATGGGATGAAACTTTCAAAACAGGTCTTCTTAACGTTCTAGTCCCTCCATCTTTAATAGGCGATTTAGCTGATGAACTAAAAGATTGGGCACAATATTTTATTACTTTCCCTTCTGATGTTTTAGCTAACACTCAATACTATAGTAGTGCTGAAGATGCCAATGAACTTGTTGAGTTTGACTATCCGATTCTTTGTTTCTATTCCAACCCTGCTGTAAACATTGATTTTATTGATTATATATTTCCTAACAATGAAACCTATTTCTACCCTGATGGTGGACATGTTATTCATTGGATGTTTCATGAAGATATAAATCCAATAATATGGGAATTTGTCAAAGACAAACCGGGTAAGAAATATTAATCTTTTTGTAGGATCGCAGCTTAATAAAGCATCACACAAATCTTAAGCTACGATCCTTTTATTTTTTACTCAAACAAGATACATACCGGGGAAAAAGCTTTTATTTCACTGGTATATGAAAGCAATCCGGTTGCGTCATCACGCTTAAAAACCACAATATTTTCGGTATCCTTATTAGCTACTAATAGAAACTTATCATCAGGCGATAATGCAAAGTTGCGAGGATGATCACCTCTTACTGATTCATTAGCTATTAGAGAAAGAACTCCCTCCTCGTCAACCGAAAAAACAGCAATACTGTTATGTCCACGATTTGAAGCATAAACATATTTACCATCATTGGAAATATGGATATCAGCACAAAAACTAAAACCTTCAAAATTATCAGGAAGAGTTGATATGCTTTCTTGCGCTTTCCATCCCTCAGTTTGGTTCGAAACTCTCGTAACTGTATTATTCAGCTCATTAACAACATATATCCATTGCCCATTAGGATGAACACATAAATGACGAGGACCAGAACCGGCTGCCATTTTAACCTTTTGCTTCAGATTAAACAATTTATCGTATATCCATAACTCATCCGTTCCCAAATCACAACTAATAATATCATCTCCCACAAACCAGGCAGAATGAGCATGCGGAGCCAATTGACGATCGGTAGGACCAGAACCTTCATGCTGAGTGACCGATAGTAAGTTAGATAGCAAACCATTACTTGTAACAGATAGCCAACCAATATTTCCTCCGGTGTAGTTGGCAACTACAATTTGTCCATCATCACTTACACTAACATGGCAAGGGTGTGCACCACCGCTTGAAGCAGTTGATAATAAGGTTAAAGTATCGCCTTCCACTTTAAATGACTTAACGGTACCTGTACTATCCCTGTTCACTTCATTTACAGCAATCAAAGCCTTTTTATCTTTACTTAATGCTATAAAGGATGGATTATCTGCCTTCGCTTTTAACCCCAAAGGATGAATATTCCCATCATCATCAAGGCTATATTTATATATGCCTTCACTATTTCCTTCTGTATATGTACCAAGGAAAAACACATTCCCTTGTGTATCATTTTGTTTTGCAGGTTGTTTACAAGAAGTAATTACAGCCACTGCAACGATGGCAACAAACAATAAATTCTTCATTATTATTTTTATTTGGGTTTATCTCTTATTATGAATTAGCAAGATAAGAAATTGTTCGAACAGCCACAGTTAATAAAAGATATTTAGAACTTTTTAAGAATATGAGCGTATTCACTTCAGGAAAGAAAACAAACATATAAAACAACTAATGAAACTTCTAAAATTTGTTTTTCTGATGAGCTTCGTAAGCTTCATCAATTTGCATGCTCAAACCAATGCCGAAAGGGTTAGTAGCTTATTCAGCAATGTACTAGATCTTAGCAATGCAAAACTCAACGCAGACCGCCCCATTGCTAATATCAATCAGTTAGCCGCACATCAGGCAGACACTATGTTCATTCTGAATAAAGAAAATGCAACATCTGTTTTTGATTTGGCTAAGAATTATAATTACTGCATTATTTCAGTAGAACGCCATACAGTTGTATTGGTTGATGGATGGAATGATTGCATTCAATCTGGATCGTGGAATTATTGTATGCCTAAAGGAAAGGGTTTTATACAACGAAGTGGCGAGATGACTGAGAAAGAAGATTACATCAACAATATTATAGGGATGCCTAACTCGCAGCGAAGGACGGTATTTCTGATTAATTAGCCATTATCCCTAAAAACTAACCATACGAAAAGCAACTTGTAACTTTAATGCAAGTTGCTTTTTAATTTTTAATAAATTCTTGTATCTCTCTCCCTGCGCATCCTTTATGATGAATGACTGCAGTAACAGTAGCTCCTGGGTTTAATTCCGAAATTGTAAACTTATCCTTTTCAACAGCTCTTAATTCTCCATTTCTGTTCTGAAAGATAAAAAAGTGCTTATCGGCCAATTCTTTCTCTTTTAAAAAGATCAATTCTTCATTGAAAATTTTTCCTCTCATCCTTGTCTGGTAAATAATTCATTTTGACGTCAACAGAAAATATGCCAATTCATCAACCTACTCCCTAAACAACTAGTTACCTGACCACTACCAAATAGTAAATAACCACTTACAATACAAAATAGTAGAATACTGAGCGAGAAGAATTAACAATTGAGTAATTTTTTCCACCGATTAACAAGAGAATCAAATCCTATGTAGGTATTTATACTAATATAAAATTAAAGAAATCTCTTTTTCTTTATGGTAGTTTAAGCTTATGATTCATTAGTTAAACAACTCCCTAATTCACAATTCTTAATCAGGTTAAAATTGTGATTAACCCGTTTGGAAAGATGCCGCCAGATCCCCATTCTGGCGGTTTTTTATTTAGTCTTTTGAGAGTTTCTTCTGAACACGCCATTTGCCCAGCAGAAATCCTAAAGCAAAAGGCAAACCAAAGAAAATAGCAGTTAATACAACCACTAGAATTATAATTACCCACGAAATACTTTTTATCAGTCTGATTAAGTTGTCTGTTGTTTCTTTGATGAGAACCTGTCCTGACTCTTCTAAATCTGCCTTTAATAAAACACGCTGTTCAGCCAGGTACCTTTGCAATTCATCACGCTCCTTAGACAACTGAACAATGCTATTTTGCATACCATAAGTAAAGTCATTGGCCATCGGCTCCAATTCTTCCCTTAAGCGAACAGCTATCATACTAAGCATTTCGGGCGATTCTTTCATTATTACAGCTAAACTGCGCATGGTAGCGGCCATGCTATCAATACGAGCCACATAAGGTGTTATTAATGCCGAATCTTCCATAGTGGTAAGCAAAAGTTGTTTTTGCCATTCTAACTGCGACGAGATTTGCTCATTATATATTCCCAAACGATCAGTAAGATCATTCATTACTTCTGCACTTGTACCAACCGTTTTTGTGTAGAGTGAATCCGGAACATCCAGATGAGCAATTAAATCAGGACGTACATCATGGCGTTCAAAATTCCACTTTTCGGTAATAGGATAAAATTCGTAATTCTCTACAAAGTCTTTAAGCTGATTAAAGTTTTCTTTCTCGCGGGTTCCTTGCGCTAACTTCTCAATCTTCCACACCAGCTCTTCACTTATCTCTGATGCCATATAGGTATATTTATCAAAATAGTCTTTTCCTTCATTCTCGAAGAAATGATTCATTTGACGCGCCACAAGCCAGGTTTCAACCAGCGCAACTTCCACATCTGTTTGATAGGCAGCACGCGAACAGGCAGATGTTGATCCGCTCTTCCAATAGATTGTTTTGGTTTTCAAATTCAAATCGTCGGTTGACTGATAAATAGAATCAGCTATTTGAATAACCTTACCCGAAAAGTCTTTGTAGAATGACCGTACAGCCATACGGGCATTTAAATCCTCAGCTTCTAAGGGAGTAGCAGCATTTTCCATATTGAACTTTACCAGCGAGCAACTGGATAAGATAGCACTGGCTATTAGACCCACTAACAGAACTTTCTTCATTTTTAACGTTTTATCCTCAAGTTAAAGCAAAGGGATGAAATATTAAACTCCCCCGTTAAATTTTATTGCTCCTGCTTTCTTGGAAAAAAACGTTCAGAATAAATCATAAACACTATTGCCACCATCAGGAACACGACTCCGAAAGCAAACGCTGTGCCAAATCCAAACCATTCGTAGAGTTGGATTCCGATAATAGGAGCTGCTGCAGCTCTCAATCCGGTTAAAAATAAGTGCACCGATTGATAATCGGCAGCTTCATCAGGTTGACAAAAATAACTACTGCCTATACCCCAAAGTATGGGCATACTTCCCATAAATATACCATTGAAGAAAACAGCTAACAGAAGTACATAATAGATTTTCACTCCCAGTATCTCAGTATGTACCTGAACATGCTCTGTAAGACCAGTAAAAAAGATAAACAACATTAAAGCACCAAATGTGATAATTGCAAAACGACGGGGATCGCGCGAACCTATCAACTTTCCAAACAATGGCAAAAACATAATGGCTATCAGATTAAATGCATTGTTGTAAAAAGCCACCGATGAGTAATTCAAATCGAGTGCATCCTTATAAAAAATGGTGATTACCGCATGTGTGCTCATCCAGGCAAAGCCATACATCAGAAATCCATATTCCATATGACGAAAAGGCTTGTTGAGCTTTAATATCCTCCAGATTCTGATAAAAGAATCACCTACCGCCGACCATAGAGGTTTGGTTGGGGCTTCAAACTTCTGAATAAAATCCATTTTGGTGAGCTGAAAAACGGAAATAACACCAAATATTCCCACCAAGGGATAAAACCATTTATATGAGTTAGGATCGATATCAAGTAGTAATCCGGTAATAAAAGTAGATATCATGATAGCTATTTTATTAACCGTTGTGGCATACCCAAACAATTTCCCAAAATTATCGTGTTGATAATTACCCTTTAAATATTGATTGATAGATGGGATAACGGTAATTTTTGATGTATAAAACAACAAAAACACCCCTAAAAACAGGTAATGATAAACTGGTGCCAGCCCTTCGCCAGTTACATTCGGAAACAAAGCAAATCCAACCAAAGGTAAACGTGTTATGATACCCGAAATACGCAAGAATTTTTTCCGATTCGAGTAACGGCGCATCACCTCGTTGGCCAACATGGCAAACAAAAACACTACCATGCTAAATTGAAACAGAAAGGCAAGCTGAACGTTTGAACCTTGTAATGACTTAATAAAGATAAACTCGTTAAGCACCAATGCTCCATTCGCCACACCTTCCATTATACTGTAGAAAATATGGTATTTAAAAGCCTTTCGTTCTGTTTGATTTAATTGCCTAAGTGATTGCATGTGTAATTTTGAGGGTGCAAAAATAGATATTTTTAACCCAACAACGATTAAAGAAAGAAGTTTAATATTAGGCAGTATTAAGGAACGGTTCTTTATTTGCAAGATACCAATACAGAACCGTTCCCTACCATGAATATTTTATTTCTCAGAACCCGAAACAGGCACTAGCTGTGCACTTAAATCCGGATCATCCATATCTTTATCCAACGGATACATTGGACGATGAATACGCTTGTGCCCCAAACGTTCTAGATCCTGATCCACACCACCGGGTGTTAAGGCCATAATCCAATCGCCACGCATATTGTATAATTCCGGCACTAAATACCCAATTTTAACAACCACAATATCTGCTTCGCGTGGATACAATCCCAGGTTAGTAAAGTCTTTTTCGTAATGATAGGGTTTACGTCGACCTGTTACAATAACATCAACACTACCTACACGAACAACCACTTCTACATCGGCATTTTTATCGCCTTCAACAATCTTTTTAATGGTTCCTTTTAATCGCACCGGCGGTGCATAACGACTATCCACTTTAGCTCCGGCTACAGCATCAATCTTTCCACCTTCTCCAATTTTAAGCGCTTTAGCAACAAAGTCAGGTCCGGGAATGGAAGCATAAATCAAGTGAGGTCCATTTGCTTTTTTAAATTCGGGCCGTTTTAATATTTCCGTTAATGTCCAGGTTACATCCCCTGCTCCACCGGCTGTTGGATTATCACCAGTATCACTTATGACGAACGGTTTCTTTTGACTTTTTACAGCCATATCCAAACTTTCTTCTAAAGTTGCAACAGGTGCCACAAACTCAAACTGATCACGCACATCCCAAAATGCTTTGGCTAAAAACTCAGCTCCCTCGCTTACTTTTTGCTTATCATCGCCCGTAACCATCACATAAGCACGATTCCGAGGCTCATCAGCCCAGGCATATCCTACCCAGATAGCAGCGTCAATAACACAATCCTGATCAGCAATAGATGGAACTTTAGCATACAAACTTTTACCTGGTTCAATTCGTGTACTTGTTTTCTCTCCAGGTAATAAGATGGGTACAGGTATCCATGCTTTGTAAGCCGGCTTACCTTTTCCACTTTCCAAACGATCCAATAGATGTACCAAGGCTCTTTTCTTCGATTCCAATGCATCTTCGTGGGGCGCCATACGATAACACGTCATTAAATCGGTATTTTCTGCTAATCGCCAAGATACATTTCCATGTAAATCCATCGAAGTAGAAATAATACAATCGTATCCTACCACTTCTCGGACTTTTTCAATAAAATCACCTTCCGGATCATCCAGACCAACCACACTCATGGCTCCATGTATATCAAAGAAAAGTCCATCATAAGGAAGATTCTGCTTAAGAAGCGTTAGTGTTTCGTTTACCAATGTATCATACGTTTCGCGCGTAACAATACCACCCGGAATAGCATGCCCGCGCAATGTTGGAAAATACTCAGCTCGTTTACGTGTTGCCGAATCTGCATCCATAAACGGATAATACGAATAAATATCTTCGCCTCGTCGCGTTCTAAAAGCTTTTACATCGGACTGTGCCGGTGAAAAGGTACTTGATTCAATTGCCAATCCGGCAATAGCTACGCGCGGTAATTTCTTGTCGGCTTTATTGGAAACACCACAGCTTGCCAATAATGCCACAAGGAATAAACCAATCCCTGTTTTCTTCATTTTAAACTATTTTATATATGTAATACTTAAGGTTCCGATTAAGGATCTTTCAACGATGCGGAGTAGGAAGCTGTGTTTTGATTGACTTGAGATGCTAAAATACAAAAAATGGCCGAAGTCATTATAACTCCGACCAAAAGAATATGAAGATCTTAATCTAAAATTCAATTAAAAGTATAGGCTACATTTAAAGCGAAACCATCTCTACCAAACCTTAATACCTCATTAATATTGCTTGATTTTGTTTGTTCATATTGCATCTCAAGAATCAAGTATTTATTACTAATTGGAATAGAACATCCAATTTTTACAATAGGGCCTAACTGAAAAGAAGGAATAGATTGATCAAACGCTTGATAAAACTCATTTAGTTTAAAATCTTTGTTTTGAGAAACAACATACACCATTGATAATCCAGCGCTGATATAGGGTTTAACCGCTCCTTTTGATAAATAATAGTTGGCCAGCAATGGTAATTTAAGCATATGAGCACCCATATCTACATTCAACTCTTTTACCTGATTATTAATAATTGAATTTTGGTCGCTTAGCATATAAAAAACATCATGATAATGAAGTTGAATATTCCTATCTGTTGCTTTGCTTATATTGTAAGATGATAGTTTTTGATATTGTAAGTCTGCTTCCAGAAAGAAGTTATCGGTAGTGGCAAATACATTTTCAATTATTAATTTGATTCCGGCACTATAACTAAGTTGATTATCGGTTTTGGTATATCCTCCAAAATCAAGTTTATTTATTTCGCCACCAACCATAGCAGCCCATCTTACTTTTGCTTTATTAGGAGCCTTTTTGTAGATAATACAAACTTCATCGTTACAAGCTATATCATGGTATTGTTTAACCAAATTGGTTAGCGATTTAGAGGTTAATCGGGTATTATTTATTTCCGATTCCATATTGGCATCTCTAAATAAATACCGTAATATTCCAATATATTCTTTCGCATCAACCTGATAAGTTACATCAAATGAATCCCTATATGTTCTGGTAGTATTTTTCAACTCATAAAAAACACCCTCTTTTTCGATAAAATATCTGTTTAAATGATCTTTATAATAATACAAACTCACCTTACTTTCAGTAAGATATTCAACAAATACTGGTTTATCCGGATTAATAGCTTCTATTTGTTTTGAAACATAGTATTTGCCATTTTGATAACGATACCCATAAATTTCATCGGGATGAAATTGTTGAGCTTCTGAATTTTCATCACTCCTAAAATAGCACTTCCGCGTATCTAACTTACTATTCCAGTTTTCAAGAAAACCATTAAGTGTATCTGTTTCGGATAGGAGAACAAATCCTTTTTTCCAATCATTTTGAGCAACAGAGCTCAAACAAATAAAGAACCATAATAATGGTAGAACAACATTTCTTTTCATTAGGTAAGATTAATAATTAGTGAATTACAATTAACATTATTGCAACTCATCGAAAACATAAAAAAGCCGAAGTCATTACAACCCCGGCCCTAAAGTAAAAACAATATATCTTAGTTTATTTTTTCTTTACTGCATTATAGATAAAGTAAACTCCCGCTAATACAAACGGAATACTTAACCACTGCCCCATATTTAAGGCCATATCTTGTTCAAATTCTTCTTGATTGTTCTTTACAAACTCAATAAAGAAACGTGATGCAAAGATGCCTATCAAAAAGATACCGAAAATCAAGCCTTGCTTTTCTTTTGCTTTTGTTTTCCAATAGGTAAAGAATACAATTACAAAGGTGGCCAGATAGCAAAGTGCCTCATAAATCTGCGTAGGATGTGATGGCGCAGAATAAATTGGTTCCGCTCCATTTGTCCATGCATGCATATTGGTTATAAACTGAAAGGCCCACGGAACATCCGTTGCATGACCATAGATCTCAGAGTTCATCAGGTTACCCAGGCGAATAAACATGGCTGCCAGTGCAACTGGTATAACCAAACGATCCAACGTCCAGATCATGCTTTTCTTGGTAACTTTCTTTGAATAAAAATACAAAGCAACCAAAATACCTATGGCTCCACCATGGCTGGCTAAACCTCCTTCCCAGATTTTGATAATATCGCCTAAATTCTGCGAATAGTAATCCCAACCGTAGAAAAAAACATGTCCCAGTCGTGCACCTACAATGGTAGCAATTACCACATACATAAAAAGCTTCTCTAACCAGTCTTCATTGATATTCTCCGACTTAAACATCTTTTCCAGTATGTAATAGCCCAACATAAATGCAATGGCAAAACACAAACCGTAATATCGCACATGTAAAAAACCCAAGCTGAAAATCTCAGGATCAACGTTCCAATGAATATAGTTTAGTATCATATTTATATTTTCAAGATTTTAGTATCAAGTATAAAGATTTTAGTATCAAGACCATCTTTGTGAGATCTTGATACATATGTCTTTTATCCTGATACTAATTTTACGCTTCGTTTTTACCGTGACACTGTTTGTATTTCTTACCACTTCCGCATGGGCAAGGCTCATTACGTCCCACCTTCTTCTCAACTCTAACAGGTTCAATCTTCTCAGGTTTCTTAGGTGCTCCCTGACCGTTTCCTCCGCCTCCGCGTGAGAATTCGTCTTTACGAGTTTGCATTTTACTATAATCCTGACGCTTGCGCTCCTGCGCTTCGTGAACACCATCGGCATTCTGAATAGGAATATGTCCTTTAGCCAATAACGAAACAACCGATTTATTATTACGCCCAATCATTGCCTTAAACAGGTTAAACGATTCGAACTTATAAATCAATAACGGATCTTTTTGCTCGTAGCTGGCGTTTTGTACAGCCGTGCGCAAATCATCCAACTCACGTAAATGCTCTTTCCAGGCATCATCGATAGTTACCAACATAGATGCTTTTTCGAATGAGCGAACCAGTTCTTTTGATTCTGTTTCGTAAGCCTTTTTCAGATTTGTGGTAATCTGATAAACTTTTTGTCCATCACTGATTGGCACCACAATGTTTTTATACATTTCTGATTTTGTCTCGTAAACATCTTTGATTACTGGATGAGCCTGCTTGGCAATCATTTCGCTCTTACGCATGTAAGCATCCCACATCTTATTAAAAAGTTCATCCGACAAATCATCTGTTTTTCCTTTCAGGAAGTCTTCTTCTGAAAATGGTGGCTGAGCAGAGAATACACGAAGCATTTCCATCTTCATTCCTTCGTAATCACCGTTCTCGTGATATTCTGCAACGATATCAGCACAAGTATCTAACATCATATTTGAAATATCAACCTGTATACGCTCACCATATAAAGCGTGTTTACGTTTAGTGTAGATAACTTCACGTTGCGAGTTCATCACATCATCATACTCCAATAATCGCTTACGAATACCAAAGTTGTTTTCTTCCACTTTCTTCTGAGCACGCTCGATTGATTTGGTGATCATGCTATGCTGAATCATCTCGCCATCTTCCAAACCAAGACGGTCCATATATTTTACAATTCGGTCTGATCCGAATAAACGCATCAAATCATCTTCCAACGAAACAAAGAATTGTGAAGAACCCGGATCTCCCTGACGACCGGCACGACCACGCAACTGACGATCGACACGACGAGATTCGTGACGCTCGGTACCCACAATGGCCAAACCGCCTGCATCTTTTACTTCTTTGGTTAATTTGATATCGGTACCACGACCGGCCATGTTGGTGGCAATGGTTACAATACCTGCCTGACCTGCATCAGCCACGATTTCAGCCTCACGCTGGTGCATTTTCGCATTCAGTACATTGTGCTTAATACCACGCATCTTTAAGGCACGGCTTAACAACTCCGAAATCTCAACCGATGTGGTACCCACCAATACCGGACGTCCGTCGTTAACTAACTTAACAACTTCTTCAATTACGGCATTGTATTTTTCACGTTTTGTTTTGTAAACAATATCTTCACGGTCATCACGTTGAATAGGACGATTGGTAGGAATTACCACCACATCCAATTCGTAGATGTCCCAAAGCTCGCCTGCTTCCGTTTCTGCAGTACCTGTCATACCCGACAGCTTGTGATACATACGGAAGTAGTTCTGTAAAGTGATGGTTGCATAGGTTTGTGTTGCCGCCTCAACCGTTACACGCTCTTTAGCTTCGATAGCCTGGTGTAAGCCATCAGAGTAACGACGACCTTCCATAATACGACCTGTTTGCTCATCCACAATTTTTACCTTGCTGTCCATCACAACATACTCTACATCTTTTTCGAATAAAGTATAGGCTTTTAACAACTGGTTGATGGTATGAACACGTTCCGACTTAATGGAGAAGTTCTGAAGAATCTCATCCTTTTTAGTCGTTTTTTCTTCCTCAGGAAGATCTGATTTTTCTAACGCTGCAATATCTGAACCTACATCCGGCAATACAAAGAATTCAGGATCTTCGGATGAACCGGTAATCATATCCAGACCTTTTTCCGTAAGCTCTATCGAATTGTTTTTCTCATCAATAACAAAAAATAAAGGATCGGTTACTATATGCATGTTTTTATTGTTCTCCTGCATATAGTAATTTTCGGTTTTCAGCATACCAGCCTTGATACCCTGCTCACTCAAAAACTTGATTATAGCCTTATTCTTAGGCAATCCTTTGAAAGCACGTAATAATAGTAACGAGCCTTCTTCAACCTCTTTTTTGTCTGATGATTTCAGTTTTTGCTTAGCCTCAGCTAAAACATGCGTAACCAGTTTCTTTTGAGCATCTACAACCTGCTCAATTCTTGGTTTTAACTCTCCAAACAACTGATCATCACCCTTAGGCACAGGACCTGAGATAATCAGCGGAGTACGGGCATCATCAATCAGTACCGAGTCAACCTCATCGACAATGGCATAATGATGCACGCGCTGTACCAAATCATCAGGCGAGATTGCCATGTTATCGCGCAAATAATCGAAACCAAACTCGTTGTTGGTACCAAAGGTGATATCTGCCTTGTAAGCTGCACGACGCTCTGATGAATTCGGACGGTGCTTATCGATGCAATCAACCGATAAACCGTGGAATTGATAGATAGGACCCATCCACTCCGAGTCACGTTTTGCCAGGTAGTCGTTAACGGTTACCACATGTACACCACGGCCTGCTAATGCATTCAGGAACACAGGCAACGTAGCCACCAATGTTTTACCTTCACCCGTTGCCATCTCAGCAATTTTACCGTTATGCAATACCACACCACCAATTAGCTGCACATCGTAGTGCACCATGTCCCAGGTGATTTCGTTACCTCCTGCCAGCCATGAGTTAAAATAAGTAGCTTTATCGCCGTTAATCTCAACAAAATCTTTACTGGCAGCCAAATCGCGGTCGAAATCGTTGGCTGTTACTTCAATGGTCTCGTTTTCTTTTAAACGACGAGCTGTATCTTTTACAATAGAAAAGGCGGTTGGCAAGGCTTCTTTTAAGGCATCTTCCAACTTCACTAAGATATCCTTCTCTATCTTATCAATTTCGTTATATATTTTTTCGCGCTCCGAAACAGCAATCTTTCCTTCTTCAATCTGTTTCTTGTAATCAGCTATTTTATCTTCATCAGCTTTGATAGCGCCTTGAATCTGAGCTTTCAGTTCTTGTGATTTCTGACGTAACTCATCATGAGTTAACTTCTCAATTTGTGGATACACCTCTTTGATTTGCTTCACAATCGGTGCCACTTCTTTCATATCTCTGTCTGACTTATTACCCATAATCTTAGACAGAAACTTAGCTATTGCCATTTGTATAGTATTTAATTGTTTTTTGAAATAAAATAATGAATCATATGGCGCTCAAACATAGCTTGAGCACAAAGGAAGTTATGCACCAGGGCCTGCACGTACAGGACGAATTGCATCGTATACCAAAAGTTGAGAATGATGATTTACATCTTTAAATTCAATTGGTTGATAACAAACTTGCTGCTGTGCATAACAAACAGAAGCTGTAATCAATTGATTTGTCGGTAATTTTTTCTTTACTGATAATACCTCAAGGATGAAGTTTTGTACCTCGGGCAATTGATATAAAACGGATGTTTGATTCAGATTAGAAGTAACCTCCAAAGCCATCTCCCACTCAATACCTTCTTCAACCGAAGATGGATTGATCTGATGAATCTGATCTAGTATGATTTCCCGAACATCATAAAATGCCTGCGTGCGACTCTCCTGCCCTTCGGCATCGGTCACGTATGCAGCTGTAAGCATCATGGTAACGCTTAGCAGCCTCAGATAATTTATTTCTATGTTTGATCGGTTTATCATTCCGTTTTTAAAAGCCGTGTAAAGATGCAAAAAAGATTTTGATTGAAGCAAATTATAAGGTGCCTTATCTATTAAATAATTATTTCATCCGATGATCTCCATTCAGAGTTACTAAGGAACGGTTGTTTATTTACATCTCGTAAATAAATAACCGTTCCCAGTCAACCTTATCATGAATCCAATTCCTTATTTTTCTCTTCCACTTCCCAAAACGGATATTCATATTCCTCTTCGGGCCATTCTTTAATAACTCGCTGCGGTCCCTGCTTACGATAAATAACTGCTAAAGCCGCTCCAGCAACCGATCCCCATAAGTGCGACTCCCACGAGTAAGGTACATTCATTTGTAATGGAAAGATACCCCATATCATGCTGCCATACAAAAACACAACCATCAACGAAATAGCCATTAAAGGAATGTAACGTCGTAAAAAGCCACTGGCAAATAGAAAAGCTGCCAAACCGTAAATCACTCCGCTGGCGCCAATGTGCCATGCATCGCGCGCTCCCATCCATACCCATAAGCCCGTCATCAGATAGATATAAATAAACACCTTAACAGAAATTCCACGATAGAAATAAAACAGTGACACCCCCAAAACAAACAGCGGAACTGCATTGGCAAAAAAGTGATCCCAATCGGAATGAATCAACGGAGCCAATAATATACCAGGTAAACCTTCGAGAGAAAGTGGCCTTACGCCCCACTCCACAAAGCTAAAGCCTTCGAGAGTTTCAATCAGTTTTAAGCTAAAGGTGATGATCAGAAAGAATAGTGGAATAACCAAAGCCGTCTTTAGTTTCTTCAGTTCTATATCTGATGGTTTGGTCATATGTTTGATTTTAGTATGAATAGCTTTCCGTAACTGATCAATTATTAAACCAAACATAAAGATAAGCCAGAATGGCAAGAAATGGGATGTTTTAATGACAATTTGGCTAGGAAAAAGCTAATAGCTATTAACAAAAAAGGAACGATTCTTTATTTGCATAATAGCGATAGAGAACCATTCCTTATTGCATTTTTTAAAGGCTAACAGCCAGAAGCCAGTAGCTTTTTCTAACCCACTTCTCTCTTCAACACTTCTAAAAACCCTTCAATATCTTCTTCCTGCGTATCAAACGAAGTCATCCAGCGTACTTCCGAGCGATTTTCGTCCCACACATAAAAGAAATATTCCTGCTGCAGCTTTTCAATCGAATCGTTGGGTACAATGGCAAAGATTCCATTTGAATCGACAGGCTGAGTCAGCTGAACATTTTTGAGTTGTTTTATGCCTTCTTCCAGCTTTTTTGCCATTTTATTGGAATGCAATGCATTCTCCCGCCACAAATCATCGGTTAATAAAGCTTCGAACTGAGCAGCAGTATATCGCATCTTCGAATGCAGCTGTGTACTTTGTTTACGAATGTATTTAACGTTTTCGGCCAGTTTAGCATTGGCAAAAACTACCGCTTCGCCAAACATCAAACCGTTTTTAGTTCCGCCAAAAGAAAGCACATCCACTCCTGCTTTGAATGTAATATCAGCCATAGAGCAATTAAGGGCAGCCGCTGCATTTGCTAAACGGGCTCCATCCATATGCAAATACAGTCCCAGGCCATGCACATAATCAGCTATTTCTTTTACCTCATCAATAGTATAAACAGTGCCTAATTCAGTAGCCTGTGTTATTGAAATTAACTTTGGTTGTGCATGATGTTCAAACCCGAAACCATGCATGTATTGTTTAATTTGCTCAACCGTAACTTTTCCGTTATTAGTTTCAATAGGCAGCAATTTACAACCCGATAATTTCTCCGGAGCTCCACATTCATCCACATTAATATGAGCCGTGCAGGCACACACCACGGCATTAAACGAGTTTGTTAATGCCTGAATGGATATTACATTAGCCCCTGTTCCGTTATACACAAAAAAGGTTTCCACCTCATCACCGAAAACCTTTTTAAATAATAGTTGTGTTCTTTCTGTTATTATATCACCTCCATAACCAATTGCATGTCCTTCGTTGGCCTTTAACAAAGCCTCCATTATTTTTGGATGAACACTTGCATTGTTGTCACTGGCAAATCCTCTAATGTGTTTCATTTATTCTTTTTATCTAAACTTTGGGTTGCTAACAAATTTTCATACGCCTCAAAAGAAATACACCGATAACCTAAATCGGCCTGATCAATAAAGTAGAATACTCCTCCCCAGTCGTGATGAACGGCTAAATATATTTTTCTAATATTTCCAGTCATAAAGATAGTTCTTTCAACAGTACGACCATCCAATTCAAAAATTTCATCGGTTCTACCTTGTGGATACCTCTCTTTTAACGGCGGTAAGTCAATGGTTGACTTTTCTTCTTTCTTATCAATAGTCTGTGATGGTTGCTTTACTATCTCTTCTTTTTTAACAAGCACTATTTCTTGTTTTGGATAATCTCTTTTATCTTTGCGAACCACTGTTTTTTTCTCCGGCTTTTTTTTCTTTTGACGCATTTTATCAATACGATACTTCACTTTCAGAGAGTAATCACGATCATCGGCAAAATCTGACAATGTTTTATCAAACTTTATTTTAGCAACCGGTTGATTAAAAAACACAGTATCTACTCCTTCAAATGTTTTAAAGAGGCGAACTGGGAGATAGTAAGGCTGAATAGTTTCGAAATGAACTTCATCAGGTATAATAGTTGAAAACTCTATGATCTTAGAAACATATCCAGGTTTAGAAAAATTAAACAGATAGGTTTTATTGGCTTCTAAATAAGTCTCAAAATTGCCAATGGGAGTTAATTTCAACTCTTTCTTAGAGCCATTACATTCTATTGCAACAGATACATCATCATAATCTGAACCGACCTCAACGATTCGACCTTCAACTTTGTATTGTGCTTTAACTGTATGCAGTCCCCAAATGATAAGAATAAATAAAAAGCCGGTTTTTGCGCCGGCTCTTAAACTCTTCATACGGCATCAATTTGCCTCTAAAAATAATAAAATCAATCATTAAAAACCAATAGCAATGTATTAGAGTGGAATAACATTTTTTTGGCAATATTGGGATTGAATAATTTACTTATCAGACTTCTTCTTTTTCTTGTAAATGAAAGGACATCAATATTTTTTTCCTGCACATAACTTTCCAGAGCTATATATAAATCCTCATGTTCAATTAAATCGCAATCTACTTTGCTTTCGCCATAAATCTTTTTAAAATGCTCTTTTAAGCCTTTTAGCCTCACATCGTCCCATTTTAAATCTTCTTTTGAGCTAACATGACCACAGACAACATTCATCTCCAAAGGTTTTGCAATTTTTTCCAGTATTTTAATTGCCTTGAAGTCACCATCCATAAAATCGGTAGCATATAAAATATTCTTTAGCTGATCTATCCCTTTGTACTCAAAATTTTCGGGCACTGCTAAAACAGGTACTTTAGCTCTTTCCACCACTTCGGCCGTAACACTACCAATCAGATCCACCACTTTCTTATCTCTTCCTCTTGTACCCATTACAATAACCAATGGCTTATATACCTTACTGTAGCTGATTATTTCTTCTTCAGCCACACCTTTAACCAACTCTGTTTTAATGGTTAGTTTTTTATCACCCAACTTTTCATTTTCCTGATCTAACCATTCCTGCATCTCTTTCATTCCAACCCTAGCCTTATCTTCCAAATCAGAAGCTAAATCTTCCAGATTCATTTCATAGGCAAAAGTATCGGAGAAAGGCATTGTGCTTAATATTGGATTGAAATAAGTATGTAGTATCGTTAGTTCAGCCCCCAGCACAGCAGCCCAATCCAAAGCTATTTTAGCGGCCTTCTTTGAATATTCTGAAAAATCGACCGGCAATAAGATACGTGGAGGAACATTTTCGCGTTCAGGTAATTTAAACTCTTCCTGCATCATACTTTCCAATACTTTCAAGGCTCCTTCAAGGCTCTCCTCAGGCACTCTAACTTTTACACCTGATGAAATGGCTCCCTGAATAAGGTTTGCATTTTCAAGAAAGCATTCAATATCTTCCGATTCAAGAAGCGACTTAAGAATATGAGCCCTTTCGAAAGACAGTACAGCTAATGTGATGATTTTTCCTTCCATTGTGGCATATTTAATAGGTTAGACCTTAAACATTCAAAATTCATCTCTTAAGAGAGACTTTGTATAAAAGGTAAGCCTTTAGAAGGAAAAAATCAAGCTTGTACACTATGAAGCACCAATCCTTGATACAGAATGCACCCCTTTTACATTCTTCACCTTCTTAACTAGAAGATTAAGACTTTCGATATTATCCACAAAAATGGTTAATGTACCCTCAAAAGTACCTTCATGAGAATCGATGGCTAATGAACGAATTTTAACCTTAGGCTCTTTTGATATAACCTGAGAAATATTTGTTACAATACCAATATCATCATTTCCAATTATTTTAAGTGTTGCCTGATAAACACTATCTGCAGCGCTTGTCCATTCTGCTCTTACTACCCGATAACCAAACTTGGTTTTCATATCGTAGGCATTTGGGCAGGTATGACGATGAATTCGAATTCCTCCGGATGAGGCCACGAAACCAAAGATATCATCACCAAATATAGGATTACAGCATTTAGCCAATTTATAATCTACATTAGTCAGGTTACGGTCAATCATCAACACATCATCATCGGGCAAATCCTCTTCTTCAGCCACAAAGTTTTTTGCACTTCGTTCCCGATCATCTTCCTGCTCCTTCTTATCCTCTTTTTCAAGAAACTCTTTGATGCGAACTAAATCCAACTCTTCCATGGCTATAGCACGCATAAAATCGTGATTGGTTTTAAAGCCAAAGAACTTCACCAATTGATTCAAAAGCTGATCTGTCAGTTCATGCTTCCAGTTCTTTAATCGGCGGATCAGCATTTCACGGCCCAGCTCAGCCTCTTTATATTGCATCTCACGCAGCGACTGCTTCAGCTTGCTTTTTGCTTTAGAGGTAACCACAATATTCAACCAGTCTTTTTTAGGTTCCTGAGTACTGCTGGTCATTATCTCAACATGATCACCATTCTTTAAAACATGCTTAATAGGAACATTTTTATTGCCAATTCTTCCCCCAACACATTTCTTACCCACTTCTGAGTGAATCTCAAATGCAAAATCCAATACAGTTGCACCTTTCTTCAAACGACGTAAATCGCCTTTAGGAGTAAAAACAAATACCTCTTCGTCGTATAAATCGAGTTTAAAATCTTCAATAAAATCAATGGCATTCAATTCCGGGTTTTCCAATATTTCACGAACATTGGCCAACCACTCATCCATACCCTTTTCTCCTTTAACCCCTTTGTACTTCCAGTGCGCAGCCAGTCCTTTCTCAGCCACCTCATTCATTCGCTCCGTTCTGATCTGCACTTCCACCCATTTATTTTCAGGTCCCAGCACAGTTGTATGCAACGACTCGTAACCATTTGACTTAGGAACTGATATCCAATCGCGTAAACGACTTGGGTTAGGTTGATACTTATCTGTAACAACCGAATAAACCTGCCAGCATTCTGCTTTTTCATTCTTGGGTTCACTATCCAGAATTACGCGAATAGCAAATAAATCAAATACCTGCTCAAATTCTGTTTCCTGGTTCTTAATCTTATTCCAGATAGAATGAATGGTTTTCGTACGGCCTTTTATTTCAAACTTCAGCCCTAAATCTGATAATTCTTCTTTTAAAGGTTTTATAAATGAATAGATATATTGATCACGATCTCGTTTTGTTTCATTTAGTTTTTTAGCAATAAAGCTGTACATCTCACGATTGGTAAACTTCATTACTAAATCTTCCATCTCTGATTTAACAGCATATAAGCCCAAACGATGCGCCATTGGGGCATATAAATACCCAACTTCACTACTAATACGTTGCTGATCCTCGCGACTATATAAATTAAGGTTTCGCATTAACCGTAAGCGATCGGCCAGAATAATTAAGACCACCCTGATATCTTGAGCAAAAGTCAACATCAGCTTCCGGAAGTTCTCATTTTGAATAGAAGTGTTTTTAGCATACAATTCTGCAACCTTAACCATACCCGTTGTAATGGTTGCCACTTGTTCATCAAAATTACTCCTTACCTCCTCTTCTGTAATCTCTTTTTGCAGAACTGGTTGATATAACAAAGCACATATAACGGCTGTACGCCCCAAACCAATTTCTTTGGCAAGAAGAAGAGCAACTTCAAGTGATTCTATCAGATATAGTTCATTTGCATTATTTCTACTTAATTGTTTTTCTTCATTCACAAGGACATTTAATGCTTTACGTATTAAACGTGCATCCTGCGTATGCCTGAACGAAGAAGTTGCCCGTAACAACTCTTTATACAAATTCAGAATTTGCTCTCTCTCACTCTTCTCGATGATATTACTGGTTGGTTTCATTACTTTAAATGATACTTAGTGGTTAATGGTGCGTAAAGGTACAATTTATCGTGTTTGATTTTTACATTAAAGCGCTATTTTAAAGGATCAATTTGTTTGACATACTCAGGAAGAATGATTATATTATATTCATTATTAATCCATAAATATTAAACACCATGAAAAATACAGGATTATTTCTAGGAGGCTTATTTACAGGAGCGGCTTTAGGTGCCTCAATTGCGTTACTTTATGCTCCACAAAAGGGTTCTGAAACTCGCGATCAGTTAAAAACAAAACTGAAAGAAATGGAAGCTGAGTTAGAAACTCTACGAAACAAAATTAAAGTAAAAGGCGGTGAATTAAAGGATGAAATGAAAAAGAAAATGCATGACCTTGAAAACCGCATTGAAACTTTAATTAAGGAATACAAAAATACATTGGAACCAACTCATGGAGCAAATTAAATTTTCAGCCGTCAAATCACTATGTACACTTTTAACCTAAGAATCCCGGATATGAATTACTCCGGGGTTCTTTCTTACAACACACATCTATGAAAGAACAACTGAGCGATGAAATAAAAGAGGCAAAAGACGATTTTGAGGAATACGTCAAAGCCCAAATCGACCTGATAAAACTTCATTCAGCCGAAAGCATTTCCCGCTTTTTTTCAGGTTTATTAATCAAAATGGTATTATTCTACCTTTTCTTTTTTGTTCTGTTATTTGGTTCTTTAGCTATAGCCTTTTGGCTCAATAAATTACTTAACAGCGAAGGATTAGGTTTTGTTATTGTTGCTGCTTTCTATTTAGTAATAGGACTTGTCTTTATGGCTGTTCGAAAGAAAATGGTTGAAAAACCAGTGATTCAATCAGTAATTCAATTATTCTTTCCAAATTACATTGATTATGACGAATAATACCAATAATAAATACCGACATATTGAATCTTTTGAAGATTTTGAAGCAGAAAAAATGAAACTTTACTATCAGGTAAAGTTCAGTGAGAAAAAACTGCAACTAAAATACTTAGAATTAACCATGTTACTTAGCCCGGCTAAGCTGATTCCGTTATTGGTTTCTGAATGGTTAAGTCCAATTATGGCTTTTATAAAGAATTTTATCGGACAGTTTTTTCATCGAAAAAGAACAACGGAGTCAGATATTAAAGAAGATGAGTGAAATTTTACCTGCAATTGTTTCATTAATTGATTATAATACACTATTTTTGCAGCCGATTTCACGTAATCTCTTACTGAACGAGGGAGTCATGTAATATTGCGTGGGAAAGTTTCATCCTATAAAAAACGGAAAAATGGATTTGATTAAAGTAGCTGAAGCAGCTTTTGAAACTGGCGTTGAAATGCCAAACTTCGGCCCTGGTGATAACATCGCGGTATCTTACAAGATTAAGGAAGGTAACAAGGAACGTATCCAGATTTTCAAAGGCGTTGTAATTCAGATTAAAGGAGAAGGTAAAAACAGAAGATTTACTGTTAGAAAAATGTCTAACAACGTGGGTGTTGAAAGAATTTTTCCATTTAACTCTCCATTCATTGAGAAAGTTGAATTATTGCGTCAGGGTAAAGTACGTAGAGCTAAATTATTTTACTTACGCGGTCTTACCGGTAAGAAAGCTCGTATCAAAGAGAAAAGAAGCTAAGCCATTATATAACAATGGTGAAAATAAAAACCGGCTATTGGCCGGTTTTTTTTTATGTCTGTACTCTTGATTAACCTTATTTATCTTCCAATTCCCTGAAGAAAGCGTCCATAAAAGTAAAGTGCGATAACCAATACGAACATGTACTATCAGTTCCTTTATGCGGGTTAACTCCTCTTTGACCTAAAGCCTGATAACAACCTCCTTCTTTTTGATCATACACCGACTTTCTTAAGTTATTTTCTCCCAAATACCACAAATGCGTTTTTGATAACTGACTTAAATAAAGTGGTTCTCGTGTAATCCGATAAAGCTTTGCATAACATGCCACCATCATAAAAGCTTCATCTGAAGATTGCTCATTATTACCTCTTACAATCTTTACATCCTCTTTTTTGTAGCCTTGAATAGCAGGATTAAAAACACCATCAATAAACAATAGTCTCTCAATAAATCTGCAAGTTCTTCGGGATGCTGATAAATACCTGTTATCACCTGTAACATTGTGAGCATAAGCTAATGCCAATGGCACCAATCCATATTTATTACTTAACCTCTCTTCATACCACTGCCATTTTATACCTATCTCATCAGGAATTAACTTCAGAATAGAATTGGCATACCTTTTCACCTTTTCAATTAATTCTTCATCCGGAAAACCACCTTCTAACACATGGGAAATACCAATAATCATGGCTGCTTTTGAAAGAACTTCCTTAGGCTCATCTTTCTGATTTATCAATTTATTAAAAAGAGAATAAGCTACATCTCTAATTTCTGCCGACTTGCTCCTTTTGAACAAACTCCCTAAAGACCATACAGCTCTTGCTTCTCCAAACTTACAGAAACCTTCTTTTTTTGCTCTATTAAACTCCATTCCCTTACTCCAGCTACCGTCCTCATTCTCCATATATTTAATAAAAGATAAACTTCCTTTTAATATTTCGTCTTCAACACCACCTTCAGTAGCCATAGCAAGCACCTGAACCCCCATAGCATTTTCTCGCAATGAATATCCTTTATTATAATCTACAATATCATTAAAGCAACTGGATAACAATGCCGTACCATCATACATCTTAAGTAAATGATTAGGAGTCCATTCTGGTAATAACTCAGGTAAAATCACTCTTTTCTTTGGTGGATCAACCGTTGTCTCTCCACTAACCGAAGTCTCAATAATTTTTAAAAGTCGAGTACCAACATTCTCCCATGAAAATTGTGAACCAAATAAAGCTGTCATTTCTTTATAAGTCGACCTCTCAGATTTACTACGCATGGTATTAACTACCAATTGCGCTAACTCTGATGATGATTTAAAAGCAAAGAACTGCCCCCTATCATCTTCCAGAAATGATTTAGCAAACCATGTGGGAGTTGATAAAATAACACTTCCAGCCCCAACTGCTAATGACAAAGCATCGTTTGAAAGTTTTTGCTCATTAATATCGGCATTTACATATATTTCAGCTTCTTTAATCATCCGCACGAGCTCTTCATCGGATAAGGAACGATCATCGAAAATAACTTTATCAAAAACTCCCCTTGATTTAGCCTGCATCTGCAACGATTTTCGATACTCTTCTCCATGTATTTCCTTTTCTACATGACTGGTAACACCCTGAATTACATATACAAAATCTGGATAGTGATTAAGAATGGCCGGTAAAGCATTAATAACTGTTTCATAACCATTTTCAGGTTTTAAATATCCTGTTGAAAGAAGAACCTTCTTCCCTTTGATATTCAAATCATTAAACTTTGATAATTTCTCATCATCAAAAATAGCCGGAACTCCATATTCCAATCTAATTAATTGATCGGGATTTACCTTGTAAAAATGCTCCATAAAATCGATGGATAACTGACTCTTAACAAAAACTTTTAAAGACCTTGATGCCAAGGATAGCACCACTGATCGCTCGTTATGAGATGGATCATTAATAACTGAATGACAAAAAGTTAATAAAGGAATATTCAACTTATTAACGAAGCCCAGAATATAACGAGAATCATACCCATAATAAGCATTGGAATGATACTGCAATAAACAAACATCAGCCGATTCGTTTACAGTACGGGCTAAACTAGTGAAATGCTCAAATGTGGTAGCTTCATTTCTACCATCATCGCATTTATATTTATGAATTTCAATTACTTTAATTTCATTACCAACCTGCATGCGCAGAGCATCGGCCATTAAATAAGTATGATTAGCAATAGCTTCATTCACCTCTTTTGAAGGACTTACAATAACTATTCTCATAGAATCGATTATAAAACGAATTAGTTAAAACACCTTGTTTTCAATAATTATAAAATTACGGATTTTACCCTTAATAAAAACAAAAGGGCCACATATTTGCAGCCCTTTTGATATATGGTTATTTTCTTTACTTAAATATATTCTTTAACTTCTTAGTTATATCTTCAACCTTCTTTTGAGTATCCGGATCCTCTAATAGCTTTTTCACTGCCTTTTCAGCTTCTTTCTCCAGTTCCTTACCAACTTCCTTTTGAGCTTTTTCAAGGTTTAACGAAAGCTGTGGATCTTTAACCGTTCCTTTAACAATCACATCAACCAAGAGATCTTCGCCTGAAGTAGGCAGACTAAATCCCATTAATCCAGCCATATTAGCAACTTCGGCTCGAGCCACGGGCATGGTTATTCTATAATCTATTGATTGATCAACACCTTGCTTACCTTCCACTTCAATGGTCTTGCCATAAATTTTAGTGGTAAAAGGCTCAACTATAATATTTCCTTTGTCTATTTTAAATTTAATATTGAAGTCTTCCGCCTTCATTACTTTATACCTATCATCACGAACCAGAGCTGCAATCCCATTCTGTATTTTTGAACCGGAAACCTGAACTCCTTCCGATTTTATATTACCTCCTCCATCAATACTTGATATAACAGGCATAAAATCCTGTGCTAAAACACTGTAATATTCAAATTTAGGTGAAACCATGCCGGCTGCATTTTTTGCAATAGGCATCATCGAATCAACCACACTAAATGAATTAGCAGCTTTGTTGATATCAATATTACTACCCACAAAAGCAAAATCAACAAAGGGACGATTCAAATCAGCTGTATTGTATTGACCATTCACATTCAAACTTCCACCCAGCGTATTCATGTCCAAGTCATCCAATACCACTGCTCCTTCTTTAATCACAATTTTACCTTTAGCATTTCTAACATCAAGTTTATCATACTTTAGTAACTTAATATTTGAAGTTAGAATTAAATCAAGATTCTTAGGCACTTCAATTATTTGCAACCCACTTGTATCTTCTACTGCCACCAAACTATCTTCTGCTGGTTCATACAAAAACTCATTAGTATTAATATAACCGGAAGAATGCCCTAACTTTCCTTTTAATACACCATCGCTCATAGCATAGGACAAGTAATTCTCTAACTTACCTTTTAACGAAAAATCACTTTGCCCAATTTTGGAATCAAAAGATTTCAACTCCATATATTCTGGGGTAAATTCCATTAATGCTTCTTTAATTTCAACCTGATAAGGTAATTCATTATCGCTATAACTAAAGCCCGACATAGATAAATTACCGTTTGACTGAATTTCATCATATCGTCCTTCCTCAATCAAAGCATTATTCCCGTCTAATGTCATATGTGCTTCAATTAATCCACTCATACTAACACTATCCATAGGAATAGCATCTTCCAATGATGCCAGATCAATTTTACCATTAACCAAACCTTTAAAAGTTAAGTTACTCACCGGAGTTGTAATTAACAAAGAAGCGTCAAAAGGATTACCACCCAACTCAAAGTGAAATTTCTCCAGATCAGTTACCGTATTATCTGCTTCACCACCAGGGTTCGTTACATTAAGTGCTACATTAATATTATCAATAGACTTTGGAAGATCGGGATATTGTATCATTCCTTTATTTACAGCTAAGTTTAAATTAAAAGAGGGTAAATGATCCTCATCAATATAATCGCCTTTAACCGTTCCATTAAGAATTAATTCACCATCAGTTTTAAGATTTTCAAAATCCTTTAAATATACCTCGGGAACAAGTGCTAATAGGGATTTAAAGTCGGTATTTTTTGTACCTAAAGAGAGATCGATACTATACATATTCTCCGAAACACCAACTGAACCATCCAATTGAAGTGCCATCTTATTTATCCTAAGCTCATTCTCCATAAGAGCAAAAACCATCTTTTCTAAATCAGCACTTATAGTACCATCCAATCCCAGTTTGGTGCTATTTAAATATTTAATACCATCATAGCTCACCGTAACTCCTTCAATTTCTGTCACTACATCAATATTGGTAACAACATCAGACATATCACCAGAAAGATTCATATCAAATCCTTCAACCTCACTGACAAGTCCCATTGTATTATCGACAAAACGAACAGATGCATCTTTTACCTGAAAAGAGTTTAATAAAACTTTAAAGCTCCCACCATCACTATTCTCATCTTTTTCTTCCACTACTTCGCCATCACTTTCTTTCAGAATATTCCAATTAGCAGTTGAATCAGCTAAAACAATTGCATTCACCTTCATCTGATCCAATAAAATTGACTTCACTTCCACTTCACCCGAAATAGCACTCCAAACATCCACCTTCACCGACAGTTCCTTAAACGACAACAAAGTATCTTTATCAAAAGGTTGAATACCTGTCACCTTCAATCCATTTAATCCAATATACATATTTGGAAACCCCTTCAAAAAAGAAAGCGATAAAGATTCATAATCAACCTTGGCATTTACCTGTTTATTAATTTCTGTTTTAACAAATCCCTCTATTTTACCTTTAAATACCATAGGTAGTATTAAAAGCAACAGGAATAACCCAAGTATAATTCCAAATGTAATTTTCAGTAATCGACTCATATTATAAATAATTATTTTATATCTGTTTGCAATCATTCAAATTTATAAAAACCAAACGTTTTGATGGTATATTATATTTTAAAAGCCGTAAAAAGATGTTGTACCATGAACATTTTTTATTTTTGTTTTCTTGATTGAAATCTTAAACTCATAAAACAAATGTATATGCAAGCTAAAATAGCCTTACTATCATTGTTTATTATTCACCAGTTAACCTGTTCATCACAAATCAAAGGCGATTGGGAAGCAGGCGTACCGGAAGGTTGCACAACCATTACTGTGGGTAAAAATGCTACTTACGATGGCTCTGTAATGACTTCACATACCGATGACAGCCACAGAACACGGTCGTGGGTTAATATTGTACCGGAAGAGAGACACGGAAGAAGAGATAAAGTAACAATGTATAAGCGTGAGAATGATGACTCACGAAAAATGCCGGCTTATAAACATACAGAAGTTGGAAAGATACCTCAGGTTAGAGAAACCTATGGCTATATTAACTCTGCCTACCCCTGTATGAACACCAAACAATTAGCTATTGGAGAATCCACCTTTGGGGGAAGGGAAAGTTTAGTATCTGATAAAGGCTTGATAGACTGTCAGCGTCTTATAAAATTAATGCTGGAAAGATGCTCAACCGCCCGCGAGGCCATAAAAATGTCAGGTGAACTAACTAAAAAATATGGCTATAGCGATTATGGGGAATGTCTTACTATTGCTGATAAAAAAGAAGTATGGCATCTGGAAATCGTTGGTCCCGGTACAAATAATGTGGGATCAATTTGGGTTGCTCAGCGGGTGCCTGATAACCATATTAGTGTAAATGCCAATGCAGCACGTATTCAGGAGATTGACACTACCAATACCGATTATTTTATGTATTCGGATAATATATTTGATATGGCTCGTGATAGTGCCTGGTATAATCCCGATGAGCCATTCAGGTTTGCTGACGCATACGCACCCGAAGGTAGAGAATCAATGGCCGCTACCAGACGCGAATGGAGAGTGTTAAGTTTAGCTGCTCCTTCTTTAAAACTTGACCCTGAAGCCAGAGATTTTCCTTTTTCAGTAAAGCCAGATAGCAAAATTTCCTTAGAGAAAATGGTTGAGATGTTTAAGGATTATTACGAAGGCACACCCTACGACATGGTTGGTCATCTAAAAAAGGTAACAGAAGATGGTGATACTATCCCACACCCTTATGCCAATCCATTTATGCCATACGATAAATATGATTTACATGATATCAGCGGTGGCTGGGGCAAACTAGGCGAAAGAACTATAGCCAGATGGTATACCATGTACGGAACAATTACACAAAGTCGTGATTGGTTGCCAGATGAAATCGGAGGAATAGTTTGGTTTGCACAAGATAATATTGCTACATCGGTATACATTCCTATTTACTGTAGTGTAACTGATTTACCGGAATCATACAAAACACCTGGTCGAAACGGATTCAATCGCAACTCAGCATGGTGGGCATTTAATAGAATGAGTACTTTGGCTGCTTTACGATGGAATGATGCCAGACATGATGTGGATAAAGTATTATTGCCGTTGCAGAAAGAAATCTTTTCAAAACAAACCGAAACAGAGCGAAAAGCCATGAGCATGAACTCAAAACAAACCAAGGCTTATCTAACCAGATATACAATTGATTGGGGAAATAAAGTAGTTAGTAAAGCCTGGCAGATTGGCGATGATTTGTGGACTAAATACGATGAGAAATTTTAAATAGATATTACCTATATAGAATAAGCTGCGGTTTAGATTAATCTGAATCGCAGTTTTTTTTATGACTTGGGGAGGTATACTTTAAATACCGTTCCCACTCCTACCTCACTCTCAACCTCTATTTTACCGCCATTTTTCTCAATTAATTCACGCGATAAATTAAGACCAATTCCGGTTCCTTTTTCCTGAGCAGTTCCTGATGTGGCCATAAATTCACCAATATCAAAAAGCGTATCTAACTTTTTAGCATTAATTCCAACCCCTGTATCTCTTATTGAAACAATCTCATATTTGCCATTAGAGAAACAAGAACAATTTACTTGCCCTGCGGCATTCGTAAATTTAATACCATTATGAATCAGATTTCGAATCACAAAACGCATCATCTCCATGTCAGCATCAATAATAACATCATTACCAATATTATTTACCAGTTCCACACCTTTTTCATTTGCCTGAATAGCAAAACTATCAAACGCTTCGTGTATTAATGATGATAAAGTCAAATGCTGCTTTGCTACTACCATATGACCTAACTGCGACTTGGCCCATACCAACAAATCATCCAGCAACTTATAAACATTTTCGCTGGCAGATAGTATTCTTTCAACATACTCCTTTATCTGATCTTTGCTGTAATGATCCATATTATTCTTCAGCAAATTAGAGAAACCCAGGATGATATTAAAAGGATTTTTTACATCATGCGCTATAATCGAGAAAAGCTTGTCTTTTGTATTATTTAGTCGCTTCAGATGATCTTCGGTTTGCTTAACAGTGGTTATATCCATCGACACCGATTGAAACTCAAATATTTTATTATTCGAATCCAACAAGGCCCTATCTAATCGATGCATCCATCTGATTGAACCATCTTTTAACACAACTCGTAAATCTATTTCACTAAAAGGATATTCCGGTGTAAGCTTTTTAATACTACTCCATACTTTATCCCTTTCCTCTTCTGGTATATGGTTCAAAAAACTGGTTCCAACCAATTCACTTTGTTCAGCATCAAAAAATTTGCAGTATTGATTATTAACATACCGCAGAGTACCTTCTTCATCAAACCTACTAATTAATGCAGGCGAATCCTCAACCACTCTAAAATACCTTTCTTCACTGGTTTCCAATGCCTTAATAGAAGACAAATAGTGACTCACATCATAGAAGAAAATACAGACGTAATCTTTCCCAAAGGGAAAAGATCTGAATCGAAGATATTTACCTATATCATTTAAATGTGTCTCGAACGAAAACTTACGATCGGTCATTATTTTTAACCGATCGAGGGTAACCACTTCTTCAGGTAAAAAATCTTTGATAGTTAACCCAACCAAGCCCAATTTATCAGTTATTCTTCCGGCTGAAGGGTTGGCTTTAATAATAAGAAAATCATCAAGTGTATTAGCTGATGAGTAGATAGGTTCTACAATGGCAATTCCAATGGGTGAGTTTGAAAATAACTCTTCAAGGAAATAATGATCTTTCTCAAGCTGATCGGCTATGGCCCTCTCATTTGTTACATCTTCTTTTACAGCCAAGAAGTAAGTAATTTTTCCATCGTCATTTTTAACAGGACTAATATTGGCCTTCTCCCAAATGTAATCACCTTGCTTGGTTCTGTTTCGAAAGACACCTTCCCAACTCTCACCATTTCGTATTGTATTCCATAAATCTTTATAGAATTGTTTATCGTGATAACCTGTGTTAAATATCCTAGGGTTTTTCCCAAGCGCTTCTTCCTTTGTATAACCATATCGCTTTTCAAACGCTCTATTTACATACAAAATGGTCCCATAATAATCAGTAAGAACAATAATTCTTGCAGACTGGTCCAACGCATTCTTTAACTCACCCGTTATCCCCATATACCTCTTCTCGATTTGGATTACCTAACCAGATAAAAAATACCGCATCAAAACCATCTATGAAAATTTGGTATTCAAACGAGTACTTTCCCTTTCTTAATCAAGTATTACAACAATAATAAATAAGTTTGAAAGTGGCAAGTTTAAAATGATAAGAATTAGTTAATATTAATAAAACCGGCTAAAACTCATTTATGGCTGACAAAACAGGCAGTACAGTTTCTTAACAATGAATAGCACAATAGGCTGATATTTTAGAATTCTTATATTTGCCATCTATTGAACCAATCAAAAAAAAAATTGAATATGAAAAAACTAACGGCCCTTGCAAGTGCATTGGCAATAGCATTAATAATTTCGTTACCGGGAAATGCCTGCACCAATGTGCTGATTACAAAAAATGCATCGGTTGACGGATCTACAATGGTATCATATGCAGCCGATTCGCATGATTTATATGGAGAGTTGTACTATTGGCCTGCAGCAACTTACGAAACTGGCTCATTGTTAAAAGTATATGAATGGGATACAGGAAAATATCTGGGAGAAATAGCACAGGCAAAACAGACTTATACAGTAATTGGCAATATGAACGAACACCAGGTTACCATAGCCGAAACAACATTTGGAGGCCGTTCTGAATTACACAATCCTGACGGACTTATTGATTATGGTAGTTTAATTTACATTGCTCTTCAACGCTCTAAAAGTGCACGAGAAGCGATTCAAATAATGACAAGTCTGGTTGAAGAATATGGATATTACAGCTCAGGTGAGTCATTCTCTATTGCCGATAAAGATGAAGTTTGGATTATGGAGTTAATTGGTAAAGGCCAAGGTTATAAAGGTGCCAATTGGGTAGCCATTCAAATTCCTGACGGTTATGTTTCGGCGCATGCAAATCAATCAAGAATTACCACTTTTGATTATCAAAAAGAAAACAGATTTGATGATCCAACTGCAAATGTTTTTAACTCCAAAGATGTTATTGATTTTGCCAAAGAAAAAGGGTATTTCGATGGTAAGAAAAAGGATTTTAGTTTTGCTGATGCCTATGCTCCTCTTGATTTTGGTGCTGTACGATTTTGCGAAGCGCGTGTTTGGAGTGCATTTAATATTATGAATCCGGCTGAAATGGGAGAATATGTGGAGTATGCGCAAGGTAATTCAACTAATCGCATGCCTTTATTCATCAAACCTAATCGCAAAATTTCACATCGTGATGTGATGAATATTATGCGCGACCATTATGAAGATACACCACTGGATATGACAAAAGATGCCGGTGCAGGTCCTTACAATATCCCTTATCGTTTTCGTCCGTTAACATGGGAAGTAGATGATGCTACTTACTTCAACGAACGTGCAATTGCCACGCAGCAAACCGGCTTTTCATTTGTAGCTCAAATGCGCAATTGGTTACCCTCTCACATCGGTGGGATTTTATGGTTTGGTGTGGATGATGCCGCTTCAACTGTATATATGCCTATGTATGCTGGTATAGTTGATGTTCCGTATTGTTTAGCTCAAGGAAACGGTGATTTACTTAACTTCACCTGGGATTCTTCCTTTTGGGTATTTACTTTTGTAAGCAACCAGGCATATGGTCGTTATAGCTATATGATTGAAGACATCAAAAAAGTGCAAAAAGAATTGGAAGATAACTTAACTACTTACACGGTGGCCATTGATCAATCAGCAAAAGCATTATATGATCAAAACCCGGAATTAGCTCGTCAGTTCTTAACTGATTTTTGCTGTAATCAGGCTGAAATAGTAACTGAAAGATGGCGTCAGCTTGGTGAATTTTTGATGGTAAAATATAATGATGGTAATCTCCACGAAGAAGAAAACGGAGAATTTAAGCGTAACGAACATGGAAATCCGGCTCATGCAAAGTTCCCGGGATATTCAGAAGAATATTACCGAAATGTGGTGAAAGATGCAGGAAACAAGTTAAAAATGCGTGAATTACCTAAAGATGAATAATCTTACTAATGTTAAAATATAA
The DNA here is from genome assembly GCF_018271995.1 of Carboxylicivirga linearis. Taxonomy (GTDB): domain Bacteria; phylum Bacteroidota; class Bacteroidia; order Bacteroidales; family Marinilabiliaceae; genus Carboxylicivirga; species Carboxylicivirga linearis. The sequence continues at coordinate 85,630 of NZ_JAGUCO010000002.1, read as the reverse complement.
AAAATGGCCGGTGAATCATCTCCGGCCATTTTTTTATATGCTTACTCGTTAAAAAAATTACAAACTTACTTTAATGGTTCTTTTACCATCAACTACAATAAGAAACAAACCATGTTTGTTTAACGGCAAATCCATCGCTTTACTTCCATTAGCTTTATTTGATAATACCTTTTGTCCGGTAATATTATAAACATCTACTTTATAAAATACGGTTGATGATGTTATATGCATAACACCACCAGTGTAAAGGCAATCTAATTCGTCATTCGAAATGGTGTTAACAGCAGTTGCATTCCCCCAAATCAAATCAACAAATTCCGGATGATCAACAAATGGATTTCTATTTTCTTGAAAAGTATAAACAACATTATTCCGGTTAACTTCAAAATCATCAACCGGATCTTCCTTATGCCACTTAAGTAGAACCGATTGAATACCATGTATTGGTTGCTTATCAGTTGAAGGCAGCACCATTTCAGTCAAATCCAAATCAGGTTCTCCATCATCACCGTTATAGCGCGTTGCCATATAAAAGATAATCCGTGCAACGTCGCCTTTTACTTCATCTCGTGGCTCAAAAGTATAATCCGTCCCTTTGTAACATCCTGTAAAATAATTGTTATACCACACTTCACTACCTCCTTCTCCAAAGGCACGATTACTTCTGGTACTATTTACCGAAGCAGAGCAAGCTTTCAGGTTATGACAATCAGTTCCGGCTCCTTTATCGGTTCCAAAATCGCCCCGCGACTTAGCCCATACATGCTCTCGGGTCCAACCATTTCCACTGTTGTATTCCTGTTCCCCATTTACACTCTCTCCTGAATAAATCAAAATCACATTTTCATGATTACTTTCATCAGCATCAGCTTCTTTTAAAATATCCCAGGTATCAGTAGAGCTGGAGGTGTAATAATACTCTTTGTGTCCTTTAATCAGGTTATATAAGGCATCTTTCAGTTCAATACCTTCTAATCCAATTGTTGAGGAATAATATCCCTCTGGTATCTGGCCATAGGAATTCACCCCTACCAGACACAGTAGTCCTAAAATTATTCTTTTCATAGTTTCCCAATTCTGAGAAACAAAAGTAACAGTTTTACAACTTCACCCCACTCTTTATGTTTAATAAACAATTGATTGAAAATAATTTAACATCGAACATTAGGCTATTTATAAACACTTGTAAAATTATATGAAAATCAGAACCTCTAGACTATTTAGTCTAATATCAATCAGTATAGAAAAATATTTTCATTGATAAATAAAAAGCCTTATAAGTTAATGGCGAACTCATAAGGCTTTGTAATAATAACCAATAGTATTTTTTATCATGTAATAAGGTTACGAAAATAGGCTACTCAATATAGATAAACAATCCCCATTTCTTGGTATATTTATATCCACCCTTTAATATCTATCATGAGTGATTTAAAAACATACGGTTACAATACTTTTTCAGAAATATTTGTAAGTGTTTCTACTGAAAATATAGGTCGCGTCACCACTGTAAACAAAACCAATTATAAAATAATTACTGAAAGTGGATTTAAAACCGGAGAACTAACGGGGCAAATGCTCTACTCCTTATCTCCATCTGAATTACCTCAAACAGGAGATTGGGTAGAAATAATTAATTACGCCGAAAGTTGTATTATAACAAAAGTGCTGCCCAGAAAAACAACTCTTTTAAGAAAAACAGCAGGACGAACAAGCGATGTTCAAATACTGGCCACTAATATTGATACTGCATTAATTGTGCAAGGTTTAGATAGAGATTTTAATATTAATCGACTGGAAAGAATAACCGTTGCTCTATTAGATGCCAAAATTAAATGCATAATTGTAATGAATAAAATCGACCTTGATCCAGATTGGCAAAGTAAAGTTGAGAAAGTTCAAAACAGACTTCCGGATATTACAATCATTGCAATTAGTGCATTAAACAACACCGCTATCGATACAATTCAAAAGCAACTTATTCCTCAACAAACCTATATAATGATTGGATCATCCGGTGCAGGAAAGAGTACTTTATTAAATCAGTTGGTGAAGAAAGAAATACAACAAACTCAAACCATTAGCACAAGTGTTGGTAAAGGGCGACATACTACTACGCATCGCGAAATGTTTGTTCTTTCAAATGGAAGCTTATTAATTGATTCACCAGGCGTAAGAGAATTTGGACTTGCTCTCTCCGATTCCGATTCTGTTACTACTTCTTTTAGCGATATTAAATACCTTTCGGAAAAATGCAAATATAAAAATTGCACTCATACTAACGAACCGGGTTGTGCTATATTAAGTGCCTTGGAAGATGGTAGTTTACTTATTGAAGAATATAACAGTTATCTAAAGCTAAGAAACGAAGCCATTCATTATCAACAGACAGTGCAAGAGAAGAAGAAAAAAGGTAAAAACTTAGCTAAACTGATTAAAGACATGAAAAATAAAAATATGAAAAAAAGGTATGACTAATCACTCTATGACCTTCATCCATCTCTTGAATACTTAAAATGAGATACAACCCAAAATTAATTAAGAATTCTTAACCATAATTCAGTTAAAAATAAAGACATTATCATAACCGTATAGTTACATATACAAATATTCTCTATTCATTCAACTAGTTAAAACATACATTCATAACAATCTATTCCATCTTCGTCAATCAATATTAACATACAATATTAATTTACTTAATTTTAATAACGAAGCATTAATATCAAAACACCCAATTATTTGTATTGAATGTGGAATAGTAAGTTACAATCAATTTACCAGGCAGTTATACCTGCAGAAATGCATTTTCGAAACCGTTTTGCACTTAAAACTATTGCTTTAGGTGTAATACTGGGGTTTATTGCTACACTCTTTAATCTCATTATTGGTTTACAAACGAGTCTAACTATATTTACTTTTGCCATTACCCTATTCTTTTCCTGGTTATATTGGGTGGCACGCTTTAAAAACAAATACCTGATAGTTAGAAAGTCATTCACCATTTTTATGTTATTCACCTTAAATGGACTCTGGCTTTTAAACGGAGGATCAAATGGACCGACCTTGTTAATTTTTCAGGCCGTATTTGCTTTGGGATTATTTATTATACCTGCCAAAAGCTTTTTAAAAACGAGTATAATTTTTGCTATTAACATCACAGCTCTGTTTATTTTTGAATATTATTTTCCCAATGTTATTCTGGGTTATAAAAGTGAATTTCATCGCTTACTCGACATCTACCATATCTCTATTATATTTTTAATAAGTGAAATACCATTAATTTACTACGCCAATAAAAACTATAAAGCTGAACAGATTAAAGCAGAAAAATCAGAACAGGTGAAATCAGCCTTTTTAGCTAATATGAGTCACGAAATACGAACACCAATGAATGTACTTCTTGGTTTTTCTGAGTTATTACGTGATAAGGAAATTAATGAAGATGAAAAGAATCAATATCTCGATATTATTCAGCAAAACGGAACTTTGCTCCTACGAATATTAGACAATATACTGGATCTATCGAAGCTGGATGCAAGAACCGTTTTAGTAAAAGAAAATTCAATTAATTTAGACTCATTTCTTGAGAATGTGAGAATATCTCACTCCAATAAAGCTATTCAGAAAGATCTGGATATTAAGGTAAAAAACAATTCACTACTACAGAATTCTTTAATAATAAGTGATGACAACATACTTCTTCAAATCTTTAATAACCTCGTAAATAACGCAATTAAATTCACTGATAAAGGAGCTGTTACAATTGGTTATACAATTAATGAGAACGGATCCAAGATACAGTTTTTTGTAAAAGATAGCGGCATTGGAATTCATCCATCTATCCTACCTTTTGTATTTGAACGTTTTCGCCAGGGCGATGAACGTTTAAAAAGAGAATATTCCGGTGCTGGATTAGGTTTAACTATATCCAAAGCCTTGGTTGAACTTTTAAATGGTAAAATTTGGATTAAAACAGCTGTTAATGTGGGAACAACAGTGTATTTTTCTATTGATTTAAATATTGCTAAACAATTAGATAACAATCAAGTTTTAAGTTCAGCAATGGCGTTATAAAATCTATTTTATCAAAGAATTGAAATTTCCCAAATTCTCCTCTTCTGTTTTAGGCAAACTAAAGTAGAAGGTTGTTCCTTTTCCTTCTTGAGAATCAAACCATATTTTACCTCCGAGTGACTCTACCAGGCTTTTACTAATTGATAATCCCAGGCCAGAACCTCCTTTCAACTGATCTACCTTAACAAAGCGTCGAAAAATATTCTTTCTATTTTCCTCAGAAATACCAATACCTGTATCCTTCACATAAAACAATAATGTATCATTGGCATCTTCATATCCCACTTCAATTGAACCAATAAAAGTAAACTTATAAGCGTTATTTATGAGGTTAATTAAAATTTGCTTTATCCGCTTACGATCACTATTTAATGCAAATTCAGCACATGAAAAGAGATTCTCAACAAAACGTAATGAAACAGTTTCACTATTCTTTTTTGATTCATAAAGATGTTTTAACTCTGAAATCAAATCACTTAACTGAAAGAAATTAGAATGAGTAGTAAGTTGATGACTTTCTATAAGAGAAGCATCCACCAGGTTATCCATCATTTCCAATAAATACTGGCCATTTTGAAACACTATTTGATAATACCTTTCTTTTTCATCTTCATCTTCTACCATGTTGTGCATCAACAATTCGGTATATCCCATTACAGCATTTAAAGGAGTGCGTACTTCATGACTAATATTGGCCAGGAACATTGATTTTAACTGGTCAGATTCCTCAGCTTTCTCTTTTGCTTTATGCAACTGCTCAATGTTAATTTCTAATGATCTTTGCAAAGCTTTTAAACTATCTATAATCTGTTTTAATCCCTTTACCACCAATGCCAACGGAATTGATGCTACAGCTGACATTGGTAGAATATTAAAACTTAACACATACCAATGCCCGGGTTCAATTAGGCTAATTCGGTAATTATTGAAAATACCATACCACAACCCAATACCAATCAAAACAATAACAAGTAAATTAACTATTACACTAAGAACAGCACCTCTTAATCCGAAAAGTAAAGCTGCCAAAATAGAATAACCTATTAAATAGATAAAACCGGCCCCATCTGTACCCAATGATATTAATAATGAAACACCCAGAAAAAGTGCCATATAGGTTACAACATAGTACTTTATTTGAAGCGGAATTGTATTAAATACGATTACAAAAACTATTGAACTATAGGCAATAGATACAACAGATGCAACCAAATAATAATTAGCCTGAATACACCAGGTTACTCCAAATATATATGCGAGACTACCGAGAATAAGAAACAGAAACAACACTCTGAGGAAGATGTATTCTTTCCAATATTCGATTCCCTCACTTAAATTATGATTTATTGGAGATAATCTATTTATTATCCATTTTTTCATAAACCATGCATGCTTGGATTATATATGTTAATACCCAACACATGCTAATCGTAACACCTTTTTTGTATATTTATTTTCTGTGGTTGATAAACAAAACAATTACAGAGATAAACGCAGCAAAAAGGCAGACTAACAGCTTATGATTCTAAAACTATAAGAAAGAATATCAGCAATATAAAAGAATATAAGGTTTCTCTTAAAAATAAGTTAGTTACACAAGGAAGAAAACCTAATTTATTTTAATCACCTCTCATCCCCTATTAAAACTCCGGAAACACACCAATGACTAAAACTATTACCTTCCTGATCTCCTTGATCAATAATCACTTTCACCTCGTGCTTTCCTTTTGTCAGGTTCTCTAAAGGAATAATATAAGGTAGTGTGACACTTGCCGGACACCAATTTGAACGACTCAAATCACTTGATGACATTCCGTTAGAGAAATTGCCTGATGATGGATTATATAAACGATACGTAGCACAATCGGTACGCCATGGAGTAACCGAATAAACAAGTTCTCCATCCAATAGAATTTGATTTAGTTTGGGATTGAACTCATCACCTCCTCCCCAGCCACCATGGCCAGTTGAAGTGTAGATAAGCTGCGTATGGTCCACATCATTATCCAATTCGAAGTGAACCGTTAGAGTATCATTATTAAAAAAACGTCCGTAATTCTGACCTGACATTTCCATGACATTTACGGTATAAAATAGTGGTTTGACAATTTGTTTCTCTGACTTTGATTCATCTTCATCCGGATAAAAATCTAATTGCAGATTTATCTTATGCCCACCTTTATCGTAATTTCCAACAAAAACTCCTAAGGTAATTTCATCTTGATTTTTAGGCACAACTTGACTGATCTCTTCTTTGTATATAGCCTTATCAAACCATGGATAGTTATTAATCTCGCGTCGCATATTAAAATGCCCTACACCAAACGAAGATGCAAATCGCATTAGCTCTACAGGCGTTTCATAACTTGCCTCACTAATCATTCCCTGGTATTGTTGCCCATCATTATCAGTAAAAGATGGAACAACATCCAGCCCTTTGGTAAATGCATCCAGCATTGATTGTGCCTTTGAATTATCTTTTATCATAAATACAGATCCTACCCGATCGTAAGCATCACCGTTTGAAGCACAAGATAGTTGAGCAAATACTTTAGCACCTTTATGCCATACTTCTGGTAATGTAATTCGTTTTAAAATAACACTTCCATTTGAGAAATGATAAACACTATCTTTTACCAATTCGGGACTTTTTGCGGTTGGTTTGGATGGTTCAAAATTTATAATTTCATCTTCAAAAACGGGTATCGTAATATAACGCGATCGAATCATCAGTTCTTCCATCCTCGATTGTTTAACTTCCATAGCTGCAGCTACAGGATAATCTGGAATTTTGGATAGCTTTACTTTATCGATGGATTCGATTTGATACATGTAACTATTATTGATTCTAACTTTTAGTACCAAGGCATCCTTTTCGGGCAAAAAAGATTTATAAGGAGATCCCTTTGCCTGAGCTTTGGTTGTGTACCAAACTTCTATCGTATTCGAAAAAGAAGAAAAAGTAGCGTATTTACAGTCGAAGTCAAGAATTACATCATTTGTTTCTTTAAATTGAGGCTGAGGCAAAGAATCAAATGAAGTAGTTACTTTGAAAAGTTCATTGTTGTAATTCAAAATTGAGACTATTGCATCATTATTAAAATCTATGTAGTTGCGAACTTTATCAGAGTCATTTGAAAGATAAGTAACACCATCTAAATAGGTTAATATTCTTTCTGCATTATCGATCTTTTTATCATTATTATAAAATGAATATTTTAACTGATAAGCCTTTTTATTAGCACCTGAAACGTTTATAATCAAGAAACAAAACAAGAAAGACACAAATATTTTCCTTACCATTTGCAATACATACATAGATTTAAAGTTTAAAAGTAGAAATGAAGGAGAGTTTTCCTCTATACACTATTAAAAAAATAGTTAGCTCTATAAACAAATGTCAAAACATCCAATTACAACATAAAGAAAGTAAAAAATAAAGAAAGAACAATCAATATCACTTTCGTTTAATTACATATTAAACTACAACCTACTGTTGAATAATTAAGTGTTACTCTGCTTTTTTATCTTCTGTTGTTTCTTTTGAACTTCCATTTAACTCTCCAATAACTGTTGAAACCGTTGCATCACCTGTTACATTCACAACTGTACGAACCATATCCAGAATTCTATCAACGGGAAGAATAATACCAATCCAAGCAGGATTCAATCCTACAGAGCTTAATACGATCATCAACATAACCAATCCTGCACTTGGGATGGCTGCAGAACCAATACTTGCCAAGGTCGCTGTAAGAACAATTGTTAATTGTTCTCCAAGATCGAGATCAATCATATGCCATTGAGCCAGAAAAACTACAGCAATTGCCTGATACATACTCGTTCCGTCCATATTAACGGTTGCTCCTATGGGCAAAACAAAACTAGATACTTTGGGATCAACTTTTAAGTTTTCCTCCACACATTCTAAGGTAACAGGCAAAGTAGCAGCGCTTGAACTGGTTGAGAATGCCAACATTTGAGCAGGACTAATTCCTTTTAAAAAGCTCTTATACGATAACCTTTTAACGAAGAATTTCATGATGGTTGGATAAATAACAAAAGCCATTAATAATAAACCCGCCAATACAGTTAAAGAGTACCATGTTAAGCCTTTAAACATCTCAAATACTTTTGCCGGGTCATCACCAGCCATTTCGGAAACCAAACCAGCCAGTAAGGCAAATACAAAGAAAGGAGCTGCTTTCATTATCAGATCAACCATTTTTAAAAAAACTTCGGTTAATCCATTGATAACATTAATAACAGGTTTTGATTGTTTATCAGGAACAAAAAGAAGAGAAATTCCAAAGAAAATGGCAAAGAAAATAATCTTTAGCATATGTGCATTATCACTCATTGCCCAAAACACATTTTCGGGAACCATATCTTCCAGAAATTGCAATGGTCCGCTTTCCTTTTGCTCACTGACTTGTTTTAATCGCTTGGCTACATTTTCATCCTGATCGTAACCTCGACGCTTAGCAACCTCATCAATTAATGATTGATTGGAATCGTCGCATAGTAAACAAGTATTATCATGTGCAGGATGCCCTTCTTGCTGAGCCCATAATTCATAGGCAATACGATTTTCGGTTCGCACACTTTTATCCATCCAAACACCCGGTTTAACAGCATTCACTAATATCAATCCAATTGAAACCGCTAAAATGGTGGTTACCAAATAAAGTAATAACGTACGAAGTCCTAGCTTACCCAAATGTTTAGGATCACCCAAGCCAACAATACCTCCAATGATAGAAAACAACACCAAAGGAATAGCAATTAATTTTAGTAAACTAATGAAGATACGTCCCCAGGGTGCTATCCAATTAATAGTAAACTCGCTCCAGCCAAAAAAGCCGGATAAAACAGCCCAGACAATTCCTAATAATAATCCGATAATTATTTTCCAGTGCAGTGCGAGATTCTTCATTTAGTTGTTCTTCTTTTATTACAACACAGACAGCCCTCCGGGCCTAAAATAAACATAAATTCAAAAAACATAGCACTTACGTACTATGCTTTCACAGTCGTCCCTACCGGGACTATTATTTACAATTAATAAGATGATCTAGTTAAGAGGCAAAAACAAATATTCGTTGAATTGTACAAACAATATTCCTACAAAACTTTTGCCTTTAACCTTTTAAATTTTCCCTTTACTATTGATACATCTTATTCATTAAAATAGCATCGATTAAAACCATTGCCGTCATAGCTTCAACAATAGGCACTGCCCGTGGTAACACACATGGATCGTGACGACCTTTGGTAGTCGACTTAATTTCCTCACCACTTCTGTTTACTGTAGTTTGTTCCTTTAAAACAGTTGCGATGGGCTTAAAAGCAACATTAAAATAGATATCTTCGCCGTTAGAGATACCTCCCTGAATTCCTCCGGAACGGTTGGTACGCGTACGAACCCTATCGCCATCCATATAAAACTCATCATTATGTTGAGATCCCATCAAATGAGTAGCATCAAAGCCCAATCCATACTCAAATCCTTTAACTGCATTGATGCTTAACATGGCACTACCTAACATAGCATGAAGTTTACTAAAAACAGGTTCTCCCAATCCAACAGGAACCTGACCAACGACACAACTAATTACACCTCCAACAGAATCTTTATCACGACGAACCTGATCGATATACTCAATCATTTTGGCCGCCATTTCCTGATCGGGGCAACGAACAATATTTTCTTCAGTTTGATTTAAGTCCAATTCTTTATAGGACTTCTCTAACTTTAAATTTCCAACTTTAGAGGTATACGCATTAATGGTAATACCCCATTGCTTAAGCATAAGTTTAGCAATAGAACCTGCCACCACACGAGCAATAGTTTCGCGTGCAGAAGAACGACCTCCACCTCGATAATCGCGAATACCATATTTGCTTTGATAGGTATAATCGGCATGAGAAGGACGATAAACCTCCTTTATGTTACCATAATCTTTCGACCGTTGATCTTTATTCCAAATCACAAAACCAATTGGTGTTCCGGTTGCTTTACCTTCAAAAATACCCGATAGAAACTCCACACGGTCTTTCTCGTCTCGAGGCGTAGTAATAGCCGATTGCCCCGGACGACGACGATCCAATTCGCTTTGAACATACTCTTCGTCAATAACAGTTCCGGGTAACACTCCCTCGATGACACCACCAACAGCTTTACCGTGCGATTCACCAAAAGAAGTTAATTTATATAAGGTTCCAAATGAATTTCCAGCCATATGTTTGTATTTGTAACAATTTGAAATTATTCCGATCGTAAAAATAATATTTTAGAAGCTGTATGCCAACTACCATCAATTTTTTAGTATAAAAAAAGGGAAGCAGAAGCTTCCCTTTTATAATTTCTTTGGTTTGATTATCCACAAGAACAACCGCTTCCGCAGCCACCGTCACCACAGCTATCACCACAACCTGAACCACATGATACAGCTAATTCTTCATCAGTAGCTTCACGTACTTCAATAACTTGTCCTTTAAAGAAAAGATTGTCGCCAGCCAATGGGTGGTTAAAGTCCATTTTAACTTTATCGTCGGTTACTTCCAAAACGATACCGTTTAAACGGTTACCATGAGCATCCTGCATAGGAACCTGGTTACCTACAGTAAGAAGATCTTCATCAATCTTACCTTCAACTTCAAATATATTCTTTGGAATTTCAACAACTGCATTTGGATTTACTTCGCCGTAAGCTTCTGCTGCTTTAAGCTCGAAATCAAAATCAGAACCTTTGGCAAGACCTTCTAATTTGTTTTCGAACATTTCCAACATTTTGCCGGCACCAAATACAAACTCCAATGGGGCATTCGCCTCAGTTTTTTCAACCACTTCACCATCAGTGCCATTCAGGCGTAATTCGTAGGAAAGTGTCACAAATTTATTTCTTCCTATTTCCATTTTAAAGATATTTTTGCGTATTAAATTGCTTACAAAGAAAATCAGATTTTTCGGAACCATATAATGATTCTCCTAAAAAAGACGTTTGTTTGAAGAAAAAGTTCATTAAATACTTAAAAAAATACTAAAAGTATGTGAACTACCCCATTATCTCTCCAGCCATTCCTTGAATATCTTCACTTTATCGCGGCTCACAATTATTTCATCATCCTTATCCATTCCTGATAGTTTTAACTTAAGTCGGCTGTTGCCATAAGTCAACATATCGGCTATGGCATTGATATTGACCAAAAATTTGCGACTGATTCGAAAGAAAACTTCCGGATCGAGTTGCAGTTCCATTTGCTCCAGACTTTGATCGACATTATAGGTTCGGCCTTCAAAAGTGCGAATGTAATTGGCTTTATCCATACTGTAAGCAAAAGAAATAGATGATGTTTCCACCATCTTAAGATGCTCTCCCACTTTAATCAGATAACGTGTTTTAAAGTCATTCCTTTTCAACTGTCCTGCGGCATTCATCAAGGCCACCTTTAAAGCATCATTCAATTTATTCTGGCCGCTCTTAAACTTATCCAATGCCCTTTGCAGATGCTCCTCTTCAATAGGTTTTAACAGATAATCCAAGCCATTTACTTCAAAAGCCTTTACAGCATAATGATCATAGGCAGTGGTAAAGACCACCGGAAAAGTGACTTCTGCCTGGTTGAATATCTCAAAACTTAATCCATCAGACAATTGAATATCAAAAAAAGCAAGATCGGGCTTATTACCAGACAACAACCATTTTACCGCTTGTTTTACTGAATCACAAACAGAAACAATTTCAAAATTGGGCTGCAAGCTCTTCAGTAAAGATTCTAATCGTTTGACTGCCAAATGCTCGTCTTCAACCAACAGTATTTTCATCATCTAAATAAATTAAAGGCAGTTTTACTATGTATTGATCTTGATCGATCCCAAAAAGCATTTTTTTACCCGTCAAATACAAAATACGCTCATATAAATTACTCAAGCCCAATCCTGTCGAAGATTCCTTAGTTTGCTTGGGGATGTATGTATTGCTTACAATCAAATCTGTATCCTTAGTTTCAATACTAATTTGTAATAGCTGATCGCCCGAAATTACGTTGTGCTTGAAAACATTTTCCATTAACATTTGCACCGAAAGAGGTATCACCATCGCATGAGATGAAGCATCCACATCAAAGGTAAAACGAAATTTCTCGCCAAAACGGATTTGCTGCAAATACAAGTATCGTTTTAAAATTTCCAATTCTTCATTTAAAGAAATCAGCTCCTTATCCTTCAATTGCAAAATATCGCGATAAAATCGAGATAATTCAGTAGTAAACTTTTTAGCCGAAGTTGTGTCCATATCAATCAAGGCCGATAAGGCATTTAAACTATTAAAAAGAAAATGAGGATTCACCTGTGTTTTCAATGATTCGTACTGTAGCTGCAAAGCTTCGCGCTTCATCAATTCTTTATTCTGAACTTCGGCGCGCCACTCGAAAAAGAACGATCGGGCATAAAACCACAATGCGATAAAGTAAAAGATGATGAATTCAATCCACATAATATAGCCAAATTGATTGGTAAATAAGATGAAATCCATTTTACCAATGAGGCTATGCCAAATGTAATTGACACCAAAAATAATGAGACTACTATAAAAGGCCGAAAACAGAAAAACTATAAAAAGACTCTTAACAGGTTTAGCTATCCATGATACATATCGGTTTTCGATCCACCCAAACACAAACCCAAAACTAAACAGGCCATAGCCCAGAAATAAGCTATATCCACCATTATAAATAACATTGGTTAGTTTAATTGAACACGATGGGCACGCCATAAACATAAAGACAAAGCCGATAAAAAAGGAAATAATACCTGCATTAACCAGGCTCAGGATTATTTTTTTACGATTTATGTTTGAATTTCTTTTATAGTACGACATTAGGTTTGTATTTGCGATGAAGATATAAATTATTTTTCAGCCAGACATTTTTGCAACATCACTTCATTATGATAGCTTCCCCAATGAGGTAAAAGTTCATTTTTCTGCGATTGAGCTTCGAACAACAATTTTGCCTTTTCAAATAATGCTTGTGCTTTTTCTGCTCCACCGCCAAACATTGCGGGAGTATGATAAACATTGTTGCCTTTACAATAATATATACGAGGATTATCAGCATTTAACTGTTCTGCCTTCTCCAGGCTTTGATTCGATAATGATGAATATTTATATCCACTCATAGCGCCAGTTATCCGCAATTGGTAAATAAATGCCTGTAAAACATGTAATTCAGATTCATCAGGTTTAGCTTTTAATAAATCATCTAAAAGAACCTGAGCTTGATCAAGAGCCGTATCAATCGAATCTGCATCATGCATAAAATGTGTCGTCCTAACATAAGCATAACTGGCATAATACGATGGCAGCCATTCATTTTTTTCAACATCTGAAATTCGCATAAACAAAGCTGCTAATTGATTCATTTCATTCAATGATGTACTCTTTTCGAGTTTAGCTACGTTAATCTTCATCGTTTCCTCATAGTCATTTGCCATGGTTAATACGCTTACAAAAAGGGCTGCTAATAATACAATTGTTTTCATCTGTATAAATTTTAATGTAATTAATATTCATTTTTATCTACTGACCACTGACTAATATCTACTCTCTACTTAATTGATATAAACACACCCAGGAACACAAACTGCTTGATATCAGGTAGTAAAGGCATCAGATAATCCTGTCCTCCATCATAATTGGCAATAGTTTGATAACCTACCAATTGCTTACTGCCCAAAACATTTGATATTGAGAAATGTACAATAGTTGAGTATCCTGCAATCTGTGTTAGATAACTAAGGTTAAGATTCAGATTATTGTAAATAGCTGCTTTACGACTCATAAAATCAGTATCTCCCGGTTGATGATAAGGTCTGCCTGATGCTGTTGTCCAGGCAGCACCCACCTGCGTATGAATAGCTCCTATAAAATATTTAGCAACAGCCGATACAGTATGGTTTGCAACAAAATCAGGAGTAGCTTCAACCGGATAATCTTCAAATAATCGTTTGGTATCGATGTACGAATAGGATATCCAATAATCTGTACCAATAAAGGTTTTGCGATCGCGAAAGAAGACATCAATACCTTTAGCATAACCGAAACCATCGTTTTTATAGCTACCATCGTAAGGATGAGAACCTCTGGTATAAGTCACCAAATGATAGTAATCTTTATAATAGGCTTCCATTCGCAACAAACGTTCTCTTAAACTTCCCGTTTGAAAACTCATAATGTAATGCGAAGCTTTTTCGTATTGAAAATCAGACCCAAATTTCAAATAGTCAGCAACCGGATTTTGAAAATACTGCCCATAAGCCAACGATAATTGCGATTCTTTTCCCAATCGATAAGCTGTTGCCAAACGTGGTGATAAATTCTGTTTTTCCAGATAAGTGGAATATTCATAACGCACTCCAGGTCGGACGGCAAATCGGGAAGTTATTTTTATTTCCGGTTCAGCAAAAGCACCAATAATATGATCTTTATACCGACCATTCCAGTTTGTTTCGCCTTGAATTTGATTGTAATGATCTTCGTAATTGGTAAATGCATCAGATATACCTGTTTTCAGCTCAATTCCATCACTTAGTTGTGTTACAAAAGTCACTCTACCTTCAACATTTACCTCGTTTTCTTGGGTTCGATGAATGCCAGCCAATTGTCGATCGTTATTATAGGTTGTTGCAACACCACTCTTTAGCAAACTTTTATCACCTAAAGGCAATGAGTAATTTACATTCAAATAAATATTTCCATTTTGATTTTCGATGCTGGCTTTTTCATCATTCAGAATAGTATTAAAAGCTCTGTTTCCATATTCGGCATTCGAAAATATATTTAAAAGACCACCGTTCTCAAATTTCTTACGATGCATAAAATTCAGGCTTTCCGACTCTCCTGGTTTCGTCCAATCTAATCGATTATTAACCAATGCATAATACGGAGCCAGATTCATATAACCCACACTCAATGAAGTAGATCTGTTTTTTGTACACCATGTTTTTGACAAATCACCACCAACTGTCATTAAAGAAACACCTGTAACTTCCTCAACAGCTACATCATTCGACTCAAGAACTAAAACAGAAGACAAGGCCTGACCATATTCAGCACTATAACCTCCGGTACTAAACACCGTTCCACTGAATAAACTAGGTGAGAATCGGCCTCTCGAAGGCAAATCAGGCACTTTGGAGGTAAATGGTTTGGCGGCTAATAAA
Source organism: Carboxylicivirga linearis (assembly GCF_018271995.1). Lineage (GTDB taxonomy): Bacteria > Bacteroidota > Bacteroidia > Bacteroidales > Marinilabiliaceae > Carboxylicivirga > Carboxylicivirga linearis. The sequence continues at coordinate 70,329 of NZ_JAGUCO010000002.1, read as the reverse complement.
CCATCAACATAAACACTGGTTTCTGAAGCAGCTCCTCCCCTTACCAATAGTCGTCCGTCGTCAGAAGCAGATTGAGTTCCTGGTAAGGTTTTTAAAGCTCCATTAATATCACCTAATGAACCTGCCGTGGTATAAATATCCAAAGGCTCCAATACCGATGCACGTTGCTTATCGTCTGCCGCAAAAGAACCTGCTGTGATAGTAACTGCATTTAAGCTGGCAACACTTTCAGATAATTTTATTAAAAGATACTTGTGCTTACCATCTAAACCAATTACCTGTGTTTTATAGCCAATATAGCTAGCCGCAAGCTCTTTTCCATTCAAATCATCAACTTCCAAATCAAACAGCCCATTCTCATCAGTTATGGTCCCATTGTAAGTACCCACAATTGAAATATTTACTCCAATCAATGCTTCACCGACATTAGACGTTACCTTGCCTGAAACACTGGTTTGACCATACAGCCATTGCCCCGATATCAATAAAACTGTAATTATTAATACTATTTGAATCCTCATCTTTGTGCTTCTTTTAATTTGATGACTCAAAGATGAAGCACTCAACGCGCCTATCGAAAAAAAGCACGACGAACGGTTGATTTGTTAAGATGAATCGTTAATCAGGTATAAATACTCGTATTTAAACACAAAAAAAGGACTGCTCAGATGAACAGTCCTCAAAATATTGTAATTATAAATTGTACTACTTATTTTCTTTTGTTTGAAAAAAGGCTATCGCCTCGGTTAAACTAACTGCTTGCGAAGCTAATTCTTCAGACGATGATGCCAACTCTTCTGATGCAACTGAGTTTTGTTGTGTTACATTATTCAATTCCTGAATAGCACCATTCACTTGATTAACACCATTATTCTGCTCTTGGCTAGCAGCTGCAATTTCCTGAACCAAATCAGATGTTTTTTCAATCTGTGGCATTAATTCCGTTAATCTGTCTAATGAGCTTTGCGACAAATGATAACTTTGATTAGCGAGATCAACAATTTCTTTGGCTGCTCCATTACTTAGTTCTGCCAATTTTCGTACTTCAACAGCAACCACAGCAAATCCTTTTCCGTGCTCTCCTGCCCTGGCAGCTTCAACGGCAGCATTCAATGCCAATATATTAGTTTGTGCTGCAATGTCTGATATAATTTTAATCTTTTCCGAAATGGCTTGATTAGCTTCCACAGCCTTGGCTGATTCTTCTTTCACTCCAGCCATTTCGATAGCTGCATTGCGCGATATTTTATCTGTATTAACCGAGTTATCTGTATTTTGCCCAATAGAGCCTGTAATTTCTTCTACAACCGATGATATTTCTTCCAATGATGACGCTTGTTCTGTAGCACCTTGAGAAATTCCCATAGAACTCTTAGCTATTTCTGAAGTACCATTTTCAATTTGTCCGGCACTATTCTGAATACCATCTACAATCTCGGTAAGTTTATCTACCATCACATTATATGCTTTAGATAAATCACCTAACTCATCTTTAGTATCAACATCTGACTTCCCAGACAGGTCTCCTTTTGACATTCTATTGATAAGGTCATTCAGTTTTAAGATTGGACGAGTTACACGAGCGGATAGAAAATAGGCGTAAGTACTACCTAGCAGAATAAATATAAGCAACGATACAATTGATCCAATAATATTAATTCTAATGGGTTTCTGGTAAACTTCAATTGGAGAATAGGTTATAGCATATAAGTTATTTTCCATTTTATTAAATACGCCTATATACTCTTCATCTTGTAAACTAAAAAAAGCATCTCCGCTATTTTTTACTTTCATTTTTTCAGTTAAACTTCCAACCTCCTCCTCACTCAGATTTATATTAAGTTTAAATATCATTGAGGTATCACGTGATGCAATCACATTACCTTTTTGATCAACAATAATAGTTTGGTAACTTTTATTGTTCATATTATCTAAAATATCTAGTGAAAAACCATTTAGTTTTACTGCTATTGCAAAAAGCGATAATAGTTCATCGTTTTCATTTACCAACGGATTACTAACTAAAACAACTGGATCTCCGGTGATTGGAGACATAGTTATATCTCCTAATGATGCCTGTCGTTTTTGATATGTATCTTTATACCATGTATTATTTTCATCCTCCTTGGCATTATATCCAACGGTTGCTCCTTTCAAACCATCGATAGTTACAATCCCATCAAATGTAAAAAAGATGTTTTCCATTATTTTACTTTGCATCTGCAATTCATGATGCAACATATCACTAATCATCAAACGTTTGTTTTCATCAACTTCTCCTGTACTGCGCTCTTTAAAATATTGATGAATATATAAATCATCTGAAATAGACTGAGCTAACAATTTTAAATCATCCAACTTAGAATCGAAATGTTTACTCCTTTCATATGAAATTGACGCTAACTCGTTAATTGTATTTTCTTTTATCTCGGTATAATTAAAGTATGTTGATAATACAATTAATATGGATACAGAAATTGTAATTGAGATAGTAACTGATAGATAAATTCTACGTGCTAACCTGGATTTAAGAATACTTTTTTCCATTTTCCCCTATTAAAAATTACGTAATTCTTTTTGTAATTAAGTATAATTATCAGATTTGAATGCGATATAACAGCCCCCCTTTGATAATCCAAACATATACTTGTATCTGTTTTATAAGTTACGCATTTGTCTCATTATTAGCAATATTTAAACTTTCTACATTTATGTTCAAATAATTTAATAATCGCAAAACCCATTTAAATATCTGTATATTAACACATAATTCAACCAAACTCTTAAATCTTAAAAGAACACTAACTCAAAACACGTATGAGCACAATGTCTATCCTCTATTTTTTCATAAAAAACCGAAAACGAAATCAGCTTTTCCGTATCATTTGATTAATTTCACAACCTATAATAGAATTAACAATGCAGAATAAGGTCATTATCATAACAGGGGCTTCTTCCGGAATAGGTTTAGCATGTGCTCGTGAATTTGCTAAACGAGGAGCAAAACTTACTTTGGCAGCCCGCAGTGCTGATAAATTAGACGAGATCAAATCTGAATTACAATCTAAAGGTTCTGATGTTATCACCGTTAAAACGGATGTTAGTATTGAGGAGGATTGTAAGAATATGGTTGACGAAACGATAAAACACTTTGGAAAGATTGATATCCTTTTTAATAATGCTGGCATCTCCATGCGCGCCACTTTTAAAGACGTTGATTTAAAAGTAATAAAGCAAATAATGGATGTTAATTTTTGGGGAACAGTTTATTCTACCAAATATGCATTACCTTATATATTAGAACAAAAAGGATCGGTTGTAGGAGTATCATCCATTGCTGGTTATGTTGGTTTACCTGGCCGTACAGGCTATTCTTCATCCAAATTTGCTATTCATGGATTTTTAGAAGCTCTTCGGGTAGAAAATTTAAAAGCCGGGTTACATGTTTTGATAGCTGCTCCAGGTTTTACCGCATCCAATGTTAGAAAAGTTGCTTTAACAGCAAATGGAAGCAGTCAGGGAAATACTCCAAGAAAAGAGGATAAGATGATGAAAGCTGAAGATGTAGCGGTTCATATGGCTAATGCTATAATCAAGCGTAAATCTACCTTGGTATTAACATTTCTTGAAGGGAAGTTCACTGTTTTTCTGAAGAAATTTGCGCCTGCTCTACTCCGAAAATTAACCTTCTATCATATGGCAAAAGAACCTAATTCTCCTTTTAAATGATAGAATGTACCAGTATCATACAAGTTAGGTATGGCGAAACAGATCAAATGGGTATTGTAAACAATGCTAATTATCCAAGTTACTACGAAATTGGTCGTACTGATTGGCTAAGAAAGTTAGGCATGTCATACAGCCTCCTGGAGGAGCAAGGAATTATGATGCCGCTGGTTGATCTTTATTCGAGATATTTTAAGCCAGCACACTTCGAAGATACCCTTACCATACATTCAGTAGTTAAAGAAATGCCCACAGCAAAAATCCGTTTCGATCACACAATTCACAATCAACACGGCGAATTAATAAACCAAGGATATTGTCAGCTTGCTTTTATGAATGCTGACACAAGAAAACCAACAAGAATACCGGTTGTTTTGAAAACGTTAATGGAGAAATTCTTTTAAGGGTTTACCCAAATATACTCTTTGCTCACCCACACCATAAATGCCACGCAAACAAGTATTATAATCACGCTCCCGGCAATTTTATTCAACCAAAACAGCCTGCGTAGATTAATTCTGGAACGTAGTGTGTTTATTAACGAACTCAAACTAAACCACCAAGTGCTGGCTCCAACAAACACCCCTAAAATCAATAGAAACCTATCAAACAATTCTTGTTTGGCTTCTACCACCCGAAATCCTGCAAAAAAAGCCAAAAACAAAAATACAGCCAAAGGATTGGCTATGGTTAATATAAATGTTGAGGCAAAATCCTGAAACAAACTAGAGCTACGTTTCTTTTGTCTGCGTAACTGAACTGCCGGATTATTAAAAAAGATTTTTAAACCGAGACCTATTAATACCAATGCACCAATAATTTGAATCCACAACATCTGTGTTTCAATAAAACCGACAATAAACGACAGGCTAAAACCAGCAATAATAGCATAGATAGTATCGGATAAAGCAGCTCCCAACCCAGAGAAAAAACCCGACAACCTTCCTTTATTAAGTGTACGTTGAATAACTAAAACTCCAATCGGCCCTAAAGGTATCGATGCTGAAATTCCAATTATTATACCATCTATTATATATTTTAAACTCATTTATTCCAATCTGTTAATGCCTAATTTAATCAATTTCCGCAGGATATCCCCTCTGCAAGTTCGGCAAAAAGTCTGGCAAAAGTATAAAAACCTTTTAAGAATCTAAGAACAGTATTAGGTTAAATATGTGTAATTTCTGATTTAAGCTGATCTTGTTTACTCCATATTTATTGCCTAAATTCATCGAGTTAACACAAAATTAACATTCGTTTAATTTTAATTCAACCTTAGAATTAACAACACTAACTATGTTTGCCCCGCGAAAAAGAATTCTAAATACATTATTTGATGGAAAATATCTATTTAATTCTGGTTATTGTATTATTTGCATTAGCCATATCTGACTTAATCGTTGGTGTTAGCAACGATGCTGTTAATTTTCTAAATTCAGCTATTGGTGCTAAAGCAGCCCCATACACTATTATTATGGTGGTCGCCGCGTTAGGTATTCTGTTTGGTGCCACTTTCTCAAGTGGTATGATGGAGGTAGCCCGAAAAGGGATCTTTAATCCCCAGTTCTTCTTCTTTGATGAGATAATGATCATCTTTTTAGCAGTAATGATTACTGATGTTATTCTGCTCGATTTATTTAACACCTTTGGAATGCCCACTTCCACTACAGTATCTATTGTATTCGAAATTTTGGGTGCGGCAGTTGCAGTATCTATAATTAAGGTAAGCAATGATCCTAGTATGAATGTGAGTCAGTACATTAATACTGCCAAAGCCTTAGCAATTATCTCAGGAATATTGCTTTCGGTGGTGATCTCATTCTCGGTTGGAGCAATTGTGCAGTATATCACCCGTTTGATTTTTTCGTTTGATTACGATAAGCGAATCAGTTATTTCGGAGCAATATACGGAGGTATTGCCATTACAGCTATTACCTACTTTATTTTGGTAAAAGGTGCTAAAAGTGCCTCTTTCATGGATGCCGCCTCTAAAGATTGGATTAAAGCAAATGGCATGACCATTATTGCAGCCAGCTTTGTGGGATGGACCGTTTTACTTCAAATTCTGAAATTAATATTCAAGTTAGACATACTTAAAGTAATTGTATTAGCAGGTACTTTTGCTTTAGCAATGGCATTTGCCGGTAACGACTTGGTTAATTTTATTGGTGTACCATTAGCAGGTTTTGAATCGTTCCATGTATTTCAAAAGGCAGGTATGGAACCCGGAAGTGTTAGTATGGAAGCTTTAGCAGGTAAAGTAGCTACCCCTACTTATATGCTTTTGATTGCCGGTATAATAATGGTTATAACACTGTGGACTTCTAAAAAAGCCAGAGCTGTTGTTAAAACATCATTAGACTTAAGTCGCCAGCAAGAAGGTGACGAACGTTTTGGATCATCAATGTTGGCTCGTTCAATTGTTCGTAGTTCAATCAACACTTCCAAGGCAATTGAAAATGTATTACCTAAAGGTTTAAGCACAAGAATTAACAAGCAGTTCGATTCTACTAACTACGAAGAAAGACGTAAAAAACTTGGTAAAGAAGCTCCTGCTTTTGATATGCTAAGAGCTTCTGTTAATCTGGTGGTAGCAAGTATACTTATTTCACTGGCAACCAATATGAAATTACCTTTGTCAACTACCTATGTAACTTTTATGGTAGCTATGGGTAGTTCATTGGCAGACCGTGCCTGGGGCCGCGAAAGTGCTGTCTACCGTATCACCGGAGTTCTTTCAGTAATTGGTGGATGGTTCTTTACTGCCTTCTCAGCCTTTACTGCAGCGTTTGTTATGGCAATGCTTATTTCGGTAGCCGGACTATGGATTATTGCAGTTTTGATACTATTTGCTCTGTTTATGGTATTCAGAACTCATTTAATGCCTAAAAAAGCAACTACCGAAACCGAAGTGTCTGAATACGAAATTGAAGAAGTTGAAGAGGAAATACCAGCTGAAAAAGTATTAGCTAAATGTACCAGCAGTGTTACCAAAACTTTACAAAGTATTTCTGATTTATATTCAAAAACAATACATGACTTTGAAGCTGAAAGTAGAAAGAAATTAAAGAACACAAATAAAGAGGTTATAGGAATCAACAAAAAAGCTAAGAAGCTAAAAGACAACGTGTATCCAACCGTAATGAAGCTTCAGGAGCAATCGATCGACTCAAGCCTTTATTATGTACAAGTAATTGATTATTTGCGAGAAACAGCTCATTGTTTGTCATATATATCTGAACCATGCTATATGCATTTGGATAATAACCACAATGTATTCAAACCAGAACAATTTGAAGACCTTAATAATTTAAATGTGGCTGTTCAGGATTTTATTAGTGACAGCATTTCAATGATAAAAAAGGGTAATTACGAAAAATTATCAAAATTAACAGATAAACAAGAAACAGTACTTTCTTCTATCCGTGATTACCGTAAAGCGCAATTAAAACGTATAAAAGGAGCAAAAGCTGGAACAAAAACCAGTTTATTATACCTTAACATCTTACATGAGACACAAACCCTGTTGCTTCATTTGATCAACCTGGTAAAAGCTCAGCGCGATTTTGTAGATTTTCAGAAAAACTAATAACACTATCTTTTCAGGATGAAGTTCGCACAAACTTCATCCTGATATTACTCGTAACAGTTAATTTATTCAGTCTTTTGGGAATTGGGCTAATAAGTTAAATCACAATTTATCAGGAGGAAAAATGAAAAAATCAATGCTTATCATGGCTGCAATGGTCATGTGGGTTAGCTGTGTGTTTGCCCAGCAGAATGAAGAATTCAAGCCTAGTGGCCGAATTGAAGGAAGAATCTTTACCGATTTCAGTACCGATGTTATTGGTGACAGCAATGAAAAAGCTTTTGAGCTTAAAAGAGCTTACATGGGTTATCGCTATCAGATAACCGAAGAATTCAGAGCACATGTTAGAATTGACGTAGGTGGTAGTGAATTTGTTATTGAAGACGCACTATCGCAATATGTTTTCTTTAAAACAGCAGCCTTGTACTACGAAAAAGGTCCTTGGTTTGCGGCATTTGGTCTGCACGACACCTATCAGTTTAAAGTACAAGAGCGTTTGTGGGGAAAGCGTTATATCCTGCCATCGATGCTAGACAGACAAAAATTCGACTTTAGTGCTGATGTGGGTGCCTCAGGCCAATACAGAAACGATAATTTCTCAGTTGACTTAGCCCTGTTTAATGGTGAGGGTTACAAGCAACTACAACAAGACGATGCTTTTCGTGGAAGTTTAGGTGTTACAGGTTGGTTTGCTGACCGTAAAATTATTGGACGTTTGTATTCTGATTATTCAAGTCTGGATATCCACCTGGCATCCTTAACCGGTTTTATAGGATTCGATTTGGATGAATTCACTCTTGGACTGGAATATACTCATCAAGAGAATTATGCTTATTTCGAGGGACATGACAGAAATGCCTATTCCATTTTCTCACAATACAATTTTACCAATAGATTTGGTGTATGGGCACGTATTGATGGTATGGATTCGAAATTTAGTTATGAAGAAAATCCGGATGAAGAACAAGCCTCTCATATCGAGAACTGGAACAGTAGAGATGGCGAAGATATCTTTGCAGGTATCGAGTATGCCCTTGTTCCCAGAAAGATAAATACTTCGATAAACTATCAACACCATCATTCTAATAATGATGATCCAGTGGATACCGGAAGAATTTTCTTTAACTTAGAAGTTCGGTTTTAATTAATTTAAACTACCGGTAACAATTCAGTTACCAACCTTTTTGCACAAAAAAAGAAATAAGATGAAAGCAAAGTTATGGCTAATTGTTATTAGCACTTTACTTATCCAAATTACCCATGCTCAGGAAGAGCAACAGAATACCCTAGATACCCAAAGGGCTAAAGAATGGTTTGAAAAAGTTAAAATAAGTGGTTACATGCAGCTGCGTAACAACGACTTGTTTAAAACGAATCCAGACATGGAAAATCCACAAGGTGACCGAACATACGGTGGTTTTGATGGCTTCTCGTTACGTCGAATGCGCATGAAGATAAGCGGGCAAATACATCCCAGACTGTATTTCTATTTTCAAGCTGATTTTGCAGCTGATGGCAAAAACCTGGGACAATTAAGAGATGCCTATTTCGATTATTTTCTTGATGAAGCAGGAAAGTGGAGAGTACGAGGTGGTCAAAGTAAAATTCCTTTTGGCTTTGAAAACCTGCAATCATCACAAAATCGTTTGGCACTGGATCGTAACGATCCCTTAAACAGTGCAGTTAAAGATGAGCGTGATATGGGTATTGGTATCCACTATGCCCCTGTAGAAATTCGTAAGCGATTTAGCGATTTAAAAAAGAAAGGATTGAAAGGATCGGGTGACTATGGTATGTTTTATACTATGATATACAACGGTCAAAGAGGAAATAGCATTGTACCTAATGCTAAAAAGATACCACATATTGCTATGCGTTTTACTTATCCTATGGAGTTCGAATCAGGACAATACCTTGAGTTGGGTATACAAGGATATACAGGTCAGTATGTAACCACCTCTGTTTCTGATGGAGTTAAAGTAAGAAATAATGATGGAAGTATTTCGGAAAAAGATGCTTACGATCAACTCTTCAGAGATCAACGTATAGCAGCCAGTATTATCTACTACCCTCAGCCTTTTGGTTTTCAGGCAGAGTATAATGTTGGTAAAGGTCCGGAATTTGCTTTTGACGCAACTAACAACTCAGGTTCAATAGGAATTGAACAACTTCATGGTGGCTATGCACAGGTGATGTATCGCATTCAGCATAAAAAACAAGAAATTTTACCATTTGTAAAAGCCATGTATTACGATGGCGGTAAGAAATTTGAGTTAGATGCCAGAAGCTACACTGTTAAGGAATTAGAATTGGGAATAGAATGGCAACCTATTAAAGCCTTTGAAGTAGTGGGAATCTACACTATTGCCGACAGACGTTACGAAGATATGGCTAATCCTATTAACCAACAAAGCGGACGATTGCTTCGAATACAATTACAAGTAAATTATTAAACAAGCACCAATAAAACGATACAGATAAAAATGTATTCATTGGATTAAATACAAATAACCACTCTTTTTAAAGGGTGGTTATTTTATTTAAAGTGAATAATATCTAAATATTTAAAATCCCCATTAATGGGGATTTGTGGTATTAAAGAATTTTTTCATTTTTGTAATGTGAAAAAAGAGTATATTAAATACCAGAATATATTAAAGCGAATTAGCTTCTTACTTGCATTGTGTTTTCTCATGCAAGTGGCTAATAACGCTCTGTTCTTTCACACACATAAAACTGCTGATGGAAAAATTCTTCATCATGCCCACCCCAATGCTGGTAATCATTCGCATAACGATTATCAATTCAGTTTTTACGAACAACTCCAATTATTAACCGGATTTGATATACCAAAACTGATTCAGGATAGTCCGTTATTTCTCACATTTACTTACGATACTTTTGTCGTAAGATTTAATGCGTCCATTGATTCCAACAATCAATCTGGAAGAGCCCCTCCTATTGGTTATTTCATTTTTATTGAATTGATCCCCGATTACCAAAAAAAATAACAAATTAAAAAATAACCAGATGAATAAGAATCGTTTGTATGTCATTCTTATGGCTTTACTATGTATTTTTACAACCCATATTGAAACTTTATACAGTCAGACTGCTCCGCCAGAACCAGTTTGTCGCCTTGAAGGAACTGTTAATGCCGACGGAGAAGCATTACCCTTCGCAACTATTACCATTGACAATACCACCTTAGGTGCTGCTTCAGATTTAGAAGGAGCTTTTGAATTAGGTCATATCCCTGAAGGAGAATTCATAGTAAAAGCTCAAGCCATCGGATTTAAACCGGTAGAAAAAGTAATTCGTTTTGAAGCAGGAAAAATTGCCAACATCAAATTTGATTTAGAAAGTGACGTGTTGGGACTAGAACAAGTTGTTGTTACAGCAGACAGAAAAGAAACCAAACGTACCGATGCATCAGTAATTGTCAATACTGTTACCCCAAAGTTATTACAAAACTCAGAGTCAATTTCCATTGGTGAAGGCCTGAATTACGTACCCGGATTGCGTTTAGAAAACAATTGCCAGAACTGTGGTTTCACACAGGTTCGCATGAACGGAATGGATGGTGCTCATTCGCAGGTTTTAATTAATAACAGAGCCATTTTTAGTAACCTGGCCGGTGTGTATGGTTTAGAGCTGATGCCTGCCAGTATGATTGAGCGCATTGAAGTAATCAGAGGTGGCGGATCAGCCTTGTACGGTAGTAATGCAGTAGCTGGAACTATTAACTTAATAACGAAAGATCCGATTTCTAATTCATACGATATCAGCACACAGTATAGTTCGATTGGAGTTGGCACAGGTGATGCAACCGCTTCAGATTATTCTGCCAATATGAACGCAACCATTGTTAGCGAGGATAAAAAAACAGGATTGGCTTTGTTTGGTTTTATGAGAAGCAGAGATCCGTATGATGCTAATAATGATTCCTACTCTGAAATATCTGCAATAGATAATTTAACCTTGGGAGCACGTTTAAATCATCGTATTGATTACAGAAGTAAAATAACACTCGATTTTATTCGTATGAATGAAGAGCGTCGCGGAGGTGATAAATTCGAGTATCCTAAACACGAAGCTAATATTGCTGAGGCAGTAGATCATAAAATCACAACCACTGCATTAACTTACGAACGATTTGTTGGTACAGGAAGCATGTGGTCGGTTTACGGATCAGCACAAAATGTCGACAGAGCATCCTATTATGGAGCGAATCAAAGCCTTGCCGATTATGGCCAAACCGACGGTCTTACTTACAACATAGGTACGCAGTTCAAATCAGATTTTGGTGATAACTCTATCATTACAGGTATTGAGGCTGTTAATGACGTTCTAGAAGATAACAAATTAGGTTATTACGATATTGAAACAGGCGAACACATACCTAATACACTTATAACAGATCAAAAAAAGAGTGTTTATGGTGTTTTTGCTCAATACGACCGTAAATTAGGTAAAGTAAAAGTATCGTTAGGCGCTCGTTTTGACAGATACGAAATAACTGATTTGGAACATAAAGAAGGTAACAATAGTGGTAATGTATTCAGCCCGCGCGCCAATGTTCTTTGGGATATACTTCCTGAATTGCAATGGCGAGCCAGTTATTCTCAAGGATATCGCGCACCACAGGTGTTTGATGAAGATTTACATATTGAAACATCCGGATCGAGAAAAGTGGTACATGCTAACGATGCCAACCTTAAACAAGAAACCAGCCATAGCTACATGTCTTCACTGGATTTTAATAAACAGTTAGGTACCTGGAACATAGGATTACTAGCCGAAGGTTTTTATACTAAACTAAGTGATGCCTTTGCTTCAACACCGGAATATGATGAATCAACTGGAGTTACTACCTACATAAGAAGTAATGATGAAAACGGAGCTACGGTAAAAGGAGTTAACTTTGAGGCAACTGTATCTCCTATAAATAAAATTTACTTTAAAGCAGGCTTCACCAAGCAAACAAGCACTTTTGGATCTGCTCAGGAGTTAGGTGAGAAAGATTTTTTAAGAACGCCTAATGACTATGGTTTCTTTTCATTTGATTATGATGTTATCCCAAATTTGTGTCTTATTGCTACAGGTACCTACACCGGTAAGATGAAAATTGCTTACTACGGAAATAATTTCACTGAGGATGACAACATAATTGTTGAGGATGATATTGAAGGAGCCATCCGTACCACTCCTTCCTTTTTTGATCTAGGCCTGAAAGCTGAATATCAGATGAAAATAGGAGGATTACCTTTTAAATTCTTCGGTGGTGTGAAAAACATTTTCAATTCATATCAGAATGATTTTGATAATGGAGTTGACAGAGATCCAGCGTATGTATATGGCCCAATGAATCCCAGAACAGTCTATTTTGGAATTAAATTAAGTAACATACTCTAATTTTTATAATGTCAATTGCTAGACCTATTCGGCCTCAACGAGTATGAGAAGTATTACAAATTTGAATATTCATAAAACCAGAAACCTGATACCGAAACTGCTGGAGACAACTTTACCGTTGCACATAGTTTTTAGGAAGCAAACAAGAGTCATTTTAATTATTACTTCTTAATATGAAAAGCCTCTTCGGAATAGTTCTGAAGGGGCTTTTTTTATGCATCATGTTGTAAACTTATCTAATCCATTTCTTTTCAGGAGTGGTGCAATCATACACTTTTAAATCAAACATCTCTCCTATTTTCAAAGCCTCTTCAATTGCTTTTTCTTTTTCTAATGATGTTAATTTCACAACTCGTTTGTGATCATCCACAGCTAAAATTAATTTATACTGATAATCACTGGAATCTGACTCTCCACTATCAGCATCACTTACTGAGATGTAACGCACCACAGATACATATTTAACAGGTGGTAAGTGTTTCCACCCACCTAAATTATATCCTAAAATTTTGGAATAGTTACGGTAACGATTATTCTTAACATCAATCTCTAAACCTGCTGAGTAAGTTAAGGCTGTAACACCTATGGCTAAAGCAATTAAGCCCGTTTCAATATAAAATACAGAGAGGACAATACAGGCAATAAAATAAGATATAAAGCTCAAATTGAGCCTATTGGCAGTGTAGGTAGATTTATACATTTCGGATATTAGTTAGTTGTTTCCGCCTTAAATATATAAAAGATATTTTAATCTCCAAGAAATATTACGATAATGATTTTAGTAATATTACACAGAACAACAAACACTACCTAGCTAAAAATCAAAAGGCTACCTATAAGGCAGCCTTTTGCATATATATAAATAAATAAGATGTTATGACAAACCGGTAATAACCCCTTCAGTATTAATATCCATTCCTTCAGCAGCAGGCACGGCCGGAAGTCCCGGCATACGCATCATTTTACCCAAAATAGGTATCAAAAATCCAGCACCGGCAGCAAATTCAAATTCTCTTACTGTAACATTAAATCCTGATGGTCTTCCTATTAGTTTATCATTATCTGAAAATGATTTTTGAGTTTTTGCCATACAAACAGGCAATTTATCTAATCCCAAAGACTCAATCTTCTTTATATCAGCCAAAGCTTGTTTTGAAAAATCCACACCATCAGCACCATAAATTTCGCGCGCAATGGTTTCAATCTTCTCAATAACTGGTGATTGATAATTGTACAATGGTCTAAACTGACTTTCTCCCTGCTCAATGGCTTCTACAACCGCCTGAGCTAACTCCATTGTACCATCTCCGCCAAGTCCCCAGCCCTGACTAACAACAGCTTTTACGCCCATCTCTTTGCATCGACATTTGACTAATGCAATTTCTTCCTCGCTATCAGACACAAAGTTATTAATGGCCACAACAGGTTTTAAACCAAACTTAAGTGCATTTTCGATGTGCTTTTCAAGATTGGCAAATCCAGCCTCAACTCTTGCTTTGCTAGGCATGTCATATTCTTCTTTAACAGCACCACCATGATGACGTAAAGCCCTGATAGTAGCCACAATCACCATTGTATCCGGACTTAAATCACCCGCAACTGATTTGATATTTAAGAATTTTTCAGCTCCTAAATCAGCACCAAAACCAGCTTCGGTTACTACATAATCAGATAATGATAAGCCCATTTTAGTTGCCAAAATAGTATTGGTTCCCTGAGCGATATTAGCAAAAGGTCCGCCATGAATAATGGCAGGATTTCCTTCCAATGTTTGAACCAAATTAGGTTTAATGGCATCTTTTAACAATAAAGCCATTGGTCCTTGTGCATTTAAATCACGCGCATAAACCGGCTTTTTATCAAAAGTAAATCCAACAAATATATTACCTAAACGCTCTTTTAAATCATCCAGACTTGTTGCCATACAAAGAATGGCCATCACCTCAGATGCAGCAGTAATGTTAAAACCATCCTGACGAGGAATACCATTGGCAGTTCCACCCAAGCCAATTGTTATATCGCGCAAAGCTCTATCATTCATATCAATCACACGCTTCCAAACCACTGTACGAGGATCGATATTTAAGCTTCGGCTTCTACTTTGAATATTGTTATCTATTAATGCAGACAAAAGGTTATTTGCCTTTTCAATGGCTGAGAAATCACCTGTAAAATGAAGGTTGATATCTTCCATTGGTACCACCTGCGAGTAACCTCCTCCTGCTGCTCCACCTTTAATTCCAAAAACCGGTCCCAACGAAGGCTCGCGCAGAACAGCAGTAGCTTGTTTACCAATTTTATTTAATCCTTCCGTTAAACCAATCGAAACGGTTGTTTTGCCTTCTCCCGCAGGTGTTGGAGTTAGAGCAGTTACCAGAATTAATTTATTTGATTTAACCTTATCTTCATCAATCAGATTTAAAGGTAGTTTAGCTTTATACTTTCCATAAAGCTCAAGGTCGTCCTCATCTATGTTCAGTTTAGCGGCAATTTTTGAGATATGCTGCATTTGAGCCGACTGGGCAATCTCTAAATCTGTTTTAATTGTTTTGGTTGTATTCAATTCCATTGATAACTACTCTTAATAATCAGTTTTTACTCCCTTCGAATTTGAAGCTGCAAAAATACCTTCTTATTATTAATTGTCTATGTGATTTTTATCAGATTTTTGAACTCTTAACATTTAATAAAGAAAAACCCGTTAAAATTTAACGGGTTTTATTCATTTTCAATCTATTATATTCTAATGCCGAACTCGGCAAATTACTTGAGCAGAATTGTTTCTTACTCTATAATAACCATTTTCAAACGGAATATAATAGTAGTCGGAATTATGATAGTAATTATAACCATTTAGTCTTGTAATACGGCAATGATGGGGAGCATACCTTACGGTTGGTAATTGCAATTCAATTTCAAGATATCCTCTGCCCGGCACGTAGGTATAAAATCTTCCCTGGCAATGATAAAAGGTATCATAACCAATGGCAAAACTAATGTAATGTTTGGATGGTAATCGTCTGTGATACACATAATGATTGTAGTGTGTATGATGATTATAGCCTTTACTATGAACATGCATTTTTGAAGGATGATGATCAACTACTGTACACCCTAAATGACAATGATTTTCTGCATGCTGTTGATGTATATTTCCTTTCTTTTGTTTGTATTTATTACTGTTATTATGGGCTTTTGACTGATAAGAATAATTGCGTGTTGACTGACGTTTAACGCGACTTCGGCTATTCTCATTTGATCGTTTCCCCTGACTTCTGCCCGATCTTCTTTCTTGTGAAGTAATTGTATTACCAGAAAATAAAATGAAGATCCCTATTAAACCTGTATATAATAATTGTTTCGCTTTCATGGCTTCTAGTTTAAGTTAGACATGTAATCAGGCTGAATGCATTAGCTGACTATTCCAATTCAAACTTTATGCCAAAACTTAACAATTATTAACTTTAAAACTTATCACGCCCCTTTTATAGCTAATAATATGAACGTTACAAAGCATCTGTTTTTTTAGCTTCATTCCATATTTTATCCATTTCTTCGAGCGACATAGCTTTTAAATCAACTCCCGCCTTAATGGTTTTTTCTTCCAGATAATTAAATCGATGAATAAATTTACGGTTGGTTCTTTCCAAAGCATTTTCAGGATTTACGCCATATAAACGAGCTGCATTGATAACTGAAAACAATAAATCGCCAAACACGGCTTCAATTTTGTCTTCATCCATTTGAGCAATTTCAACCTTCAGTTCATCCAATTCTTCATGCACTTTATCCCAAACCTGCTCTTTATGTTCCCAATCGAAACCAACACCCCGCGCTTTATCCTGAATACGATTGGCTTTAACCATGGCTGGTAAACTCATAGGCACTCCTGAAAGAACAGATTTATTACCATCTTTTTCTTTCAACTTTAACTGCTCCCAGTTCTCCTCCACCTGACGTGCATCTTGAACTTTTTCTTCACCAAATATATGCGGATGACGATATATCAACTTCTCATTCAAAGCTTCAATCACATCTTTCATATTAAAATCATTGGTTTCAGAACCTATTTTTGCATAAAACACAATGTGTAAAAGCACATCTCCCAATTCCTTTCTAATTAATTTAGGATCGTTTTTAATAATGGCATCGGCCAGTTCGTATGTTTCTTCAATGGTTAAAGTGCGCAACGACTCATTCGTCTGTTCCTTATCCCACGGACATTTGCTGCGTAACTCATCCATTATTTCCAATAATTCTTTAAATGCAACCAGGGTTAAATCGTGTTTTTTATTACTCATTATCTAAAGCCTTAAATGTTTTCTCACCTACAAATATATTGGAAAGTTAGCCCTTATTTAAAATATCAATGACCTATTTAAACAATTAACCACTATTCAGCTAATTCATGATTTATGTAATGGCAAAAGATGACTTTTTCATCCATAAGAAATGCAAAATTTGTTGTTACTTTGTGATAGAGTAAATGACGGAATTGAAACCTTTATATGATAGAAAAATTGATTTATCTCGAATCAGTTGATTTGGTGGAGTTTTTAGGTGTTAAAAACTCAAAGCTTGAAATTATTAAAAACCGTTTTCCAAAATTAAAAATTGTAGCACGCGGCAATTGGCTTAAGGCCATTGGTGATGCAGAAGAAATGGCTGATTTTGAGGAAAAAATCAATAACCTGCTGGAGCATTATAACGAATATAATGTTTTGAAAGAAGCCACTATTAGTGAGATTCTGGAAGGTGACAGGATTACAGAAGCAAAAAGTGATAGCGATGTTATTTTATATGGTGTTAGCGGACGCCCCATAAAAGCCCGTACTGAAAACCAGAATAAATTGGTACAGGCTTTTAAAAAAAATGACTTGTTATTTGCTGTAGGCCCGGCTGGTTCAGGAAAAACCTATACAGCCATTGCTTTAGCTGTTTCGGCATTAAAAAACCGACAAGTTAGACGAATCATCTTAAGTCGCCCTGCCGTTGAAGCCGGTGAGAAATTAGGCTTTCTTCCGGGTGATATGAAGGAAAAAATAGATCCGTATTTACAACCTCTTTATGATGCACTACAGGATATGATCCCTCCAGCCCGCTTAAGAGAATACATGGAAAACGGAACCATACAAATTGCACCTTTGGCATTTATGCGTGGACGAACTTTAAATGACGCCTGTGTTATATTAGATGAAGCTCAGAACACAACAAATAACCAACTTAAGATGTTTCTTACCCGTATGGGGGCTTATGCTAAGTTTATTGTTACGGGTGATGTTACCCAAATTGACTTGCCAAACCCTCGTAGCTCGGGCTTAATACAAGGTATGAACATCCTAAAGAACATTAATCGTATTTCAATGATTGAGTTCAATAAAAAGGACATTGTACGCCATCAATTAGTGCAAGATATTGTAGAAGCTTACGATAAAAAACAAAATCAAGACGATAAAAAGTAAAAACAAATATCAAATATCTATTATAAAATGAGTAAAGCAATTGTAAAGACCGACTATCAGTTTCCGGGTCAAAAAAGTGTTTACAAAGGTAAAGTTCGTGATGTTTACAACATTAACGACGACTATTTAGTAATGGTTGTTTCCGACCGTCTTTCTGCCTTTGACGTTGTACTTCCAAAAGGAATTCCTTACAAAGGACAAGTATTGAACCAGATTGCAGCTAAGTTTTTAGATGCGACAGCCGATATTGTACCAAACTGGAAAATTGCTACTCCGGATCCAACCGTAACTGTTGGTCACATGTGCGAACCGTTTCCTGTTGAAATGATTGTACGTGGTTACCTTACCGGTAGCTCCTGGAGACTTTATAAAGATGGCGGACGCGACATTTGCGGTGTGCCACTACCTGAAGGATTAAAAGAGCATCAGGCTTTTCCTGAGCCAATCCTTACTCCAACAACAAAAGCTGAGCAAGGTGCTCATGATGAAAACATCACGCGTGAAGAGATTTTAAAGCAAGGCTTGGTTTCAGAAGAAGATTACCTTGAACTAGAAAGAATTTCTTTGGAGCTTTTTAAACGTGGTAGCGAAATTGCTAAAGAAAAAGGTTTGATTTTGGTAGATACCAAATACGAATTCGGTAAAAAAGATGGAAAGATTTACTTAATCGACGAAATTCACACACCAGATTCATCTCGCTATTTTTATGCTGATGGTTACCAGGAACGTTTTGATAAAGGCGAAAATCAAAAGCAATTATCAAAAGAATTTGTTCGTGAATGGTTAATGGAAAATAATTTCCAGGGACGTGAAGGTGATGTTCTTCCAGAGCTTCCGGATGATTTTATAAATGAAATTTCGGAACGCTACATCGAATTGTACGAAAGTATTACCGGCGATAAATTCGAAAAAGCGGATGTTTCAACTGTAATTGACCGCGTAGAAAAGAACGTGACAGATTATTTGAACAATCTGTAATAATATTCCATTACACAATAAGTTAAGGCACTCCTTTTGAGTGCCTTTTTTATTTATAAACGGGTTAATTAATCTTCGACATTGAGCAAAACATGCCGTACAACATGTTAATGTTTGTTAAATATTTTGGCATCAATCATTCTAAATAAGATTGTAATCTATACATTACAACTTAAACTTTTGTTTTGCAATCTACACATTACACTTACCCAACATCAATGATATCAGACTATTTCAATTTAGATATCCCAAAAACAGAAATCGCCTTACTATTTAGAATGGTTGAAATTCAATCGCTTAAATAAGACCTAGATATCTTTTATTGCATTGAATAATTGGTTTTTTGATATTTACTTTGCACCCGCAATACAATTAGAAATAATAAAAGTATATCATATACAAGCTAAATAACAATTAATCATGAGCAAGATTAAAGACATGTTTAGAGATGGACTTTGGAACAACGAAGTAAATGTTAGAAACTTCGTTCAAATGAACATCACACCATACGAAGGTGACAGTACTTTCTTATGTGGTCCAACTGAAAGAACCCAAAAATTATGGGAACTTTGTAAAGAAGCCATCAAAGAAGAAACTGAAAACAATGGTGTACGTGCTATCGACACAGAAACAGTATCTACTATTGCCGCTTTCGATGCTGGTTATATCGATAAAGACCTTGAATTAATTGTGGGTCTTCAAACAGATCAACTATTAAAGCGTGCCATGAAGCCTTATGGTGGAATTGCTGTAGTTGAAAAAGCTTGTAAAGAACAAGGTTTGGAAGTTTCGGACCGTGTGAAGGATATTTTCCGCAATTATGCTAAAACACACAACGATGGTGTGTTTGATGTATATACTGAAGAAATCCGTAAATTCCGCTCTCTAGGTTTCCTTACTGGTTTGCCAGATAACTACGCCCGTGGTCGTATTATCGGTGATTACCGTCGTTTGGCATTATACGGTATCGATCGCTTGATTGAAGCTAAAAAAGAAGATTTACGTGGTTTGTTAGGTCCTATGACCGATGACAAAATTCGCTTGCGCGAAGAAGTTGCTGAGCAAATCAAAGCTTTAGCTCAAATGAAAGATTTAGGTGCTAAATATGGTTTAGACCTAAGTCGTCCGGCTGAATCAGCACAAGAAGCTGTACAATGGGTATACATGGCTTACCTTGCTGCTGTAAAAGAGCAAGATGGAGCTGCCATGTCATTGGGTAATGTTTCTTCATTCCTTGACATTTATATGGAGTACGATCTTCAAAAAGGAATTATTACCGAAGAGCGCGCTCAAGAATTTGTTGACCAGTTTGTAATGAAATTACGTATGGTTCGTCACCTGCGTATGAATGCATATAATGAGATTTTTGCGGGTGACCCAACCTGGGTAACTGAAGCAATCGGAGGTCGTTTAATGGATGGTCGTCACAAGATTACCAAAACATCATTCCGTTTCTTACAAACACTATACAACTTAGGCCCTTCCCCAGAGCCAAACATGACTGTACTTTGGTCGAACACATTGCCTGAAAACTTTAAAAACTACTGTGCTCAGGTTTCTATCGACACTTCATCTATTCAGTACGAAAACGATGATTTGATGCAAAGTACCCGTCAATCTGACGATTATGGTATCGCATGTTGTGTATCATTCCAGGAAATCGGAAAACACATTCAGTTCTTTGGAGCACGTACCAACCTTGCTAAAACATTGTTGCTGGCTATTAACGGTGGACGTTGCGAGATGTCAGGTAAACAAATGATTGAAGGCATTCCTGCATTGACGAGTGATGAATTGAACTTCGATGAAGTAATGGCGAATTATAAAATTGCTATGAAAGAAGTAGCTCGTGTTTACAACGAGTCGATGAATATCATCCACTACATGCACGATAAGTATTACTACGAAAAAGCGCAAATGGCTTTTGTTGATACCAACCCTCGCATTAACCTTGCATACGGTATTGCTGGTTTATCAATCGTAGCTGACTCTTTATCGGCCATTAAGCATGCAAAAGTAAAAGTAGTTCGTAACGATGAAGGTTTAAGTACCGACTTTAAAATCGATGGCGAATTCCCATGTTACGGTAACGATGATGACCGCGTAGATAATTTGGCTGTAGAAGTATCAGGATATTTCAATAGCATACTGTCTCAATTAGGTGTATACAAAAACGCTGAGCCAACCATGTCAATCCTTACCATTACTTCAAACGTAGTTTATGGATTGAAAACAGGTGCTACTCCTGACGGACGTGCTCATGGTGTACCATTTGCACCGGGTGCAAACCCAATGCACGGACGCGACAAAAACGGAGCTATCGCATCGTTGAACTCAGTTGCTAAATTGGATTACAAAAATGCGTTGGATGGTATCTCAAATACCTTCAGTATTGTACCAAAATCATTAGGTGCTGATGAAGATGTTCGTCGTGAGAACTTGGTGACTATGATGGATGCTTATTTCTCAAAAGAAGCGCATCACTTGAACGTAAACGTGTTGAACCGCGAACTTTTGGAAGATGCAATGGAAAATCCAGGAGAATATCCACAGTTGACCATTCGTGTATCGGGTTACGCAGTTAACTTCGTAAAACTGACTCGCGAGCAGCAATTAGAAGTGATTTCAAGAAGCTTCTTCGATCGTATGTAACAGACAAATGAGCAAAATACAGAAGGCAGTGGCTAAATAGCTTCTGCCTTCTTCTCATATTTACTTTTTTAAACTATCGCCATGCTAAACGTTCATTCATTTGAATCGTTGGGGACTTATGATGGTCCCGGAATTCGCCTTGTTGTATTCTTACAAGGGTGTAATTTTAAATGTTTGTACTGTGCCAATCCCGATACCATTGAATGTAAAGGAGGCACCCCTACTTCGGCTGAAGAGATTGTAAGCATGGCTAAAAACCAGCAACCTTTCTTTGGCAAAAAAGGAGGTTTGACCTTTTCTGGAGGCGAACCATTGCTTCAGGCAAAGGAGTTGATTCCTGTATTAAAGGCTTTAAAGGCCGAAGGATTCCATATTTGCGTTGACACCAATGGAAGCGTGTTAAACGATTTTGTTAAAGAAGCCTTAGAATACATCGATATTGTATTGCTCGACATTAAGCAAATGAATGATGAGCGTCATCGTGCATTGGTTGGACAAGGCAATGATAAAACACTAAAGCTGGCTCAATACCTTAATGAAATCAACAAACCGGTTTGGTTAAGATATGTATTGGTTCCTGATTATAGTGATGATCCACAAGATTTACAACAGTTGGGTGATCACTTTGGTGGATTTGAAAACATCGAAAAACTGGAGATTCAACCCTATCATCATTTGGGAGCTCATAAATACGATCACCTGGGTTGGAAATACCAACTGGAAGGTGTTCCATCCAATACAGCAGAGCAATTAGATGCTGCATATAAGCTATTCAAGCAATATTTTAAAGAGGTAATAATTAACTAATCTAACAAAGTAGAACCACCATTAGCAAGATTAAACCTTTTTGTTTTTAGCAAAGCATTACAATAATGAACTACTATAACTCAAAAGAAATCGTATCGGTTGTAAATAAAATAGCCGAAGCAAAAACCAAAACATCAGCCATCAACACCTTTGTATTAGCCATACTTGCCGGCGGATACATTGCCATGGGAGGTTTATTGGCCGTCGTTGTTGGAGGCGGTCTTCCTGGATTAGAAGCTAGCAACCCTGGAATTCAGAAATTCTTGTTTGGAGCCGTTTTCCCATTAGGACTAATTTTGGTGGCCATTGCTGGCGCCGACTTATTTACCGGTAACACTGCGTATTTTATACCGTCGTGGTTTCAGGGAAAAACCAAATTTCAATCCATATTAAAAAACTGGTCAATTGTGTATTTAGGTAATTTCATAGGCTCAATTATTGTTGCTCTATGTTTTGCTTACCTGACTGATTTATTCGCTAAAGATCCCTGGTTAGAAAGTATCAGAGGTATTGCCGAAGCAAAAACAGCTAATCCGTTTTACAAATCCTTTTTAAAAGGGATCGCCTGTAATTGGATGGTTGCATTAGCCATGTGGTTATCTTATGGGGCTAAAGATATCTCAGGTAAAATATTAGGTATCTGGTTCCCTGTTATGGCTTTTGTGGCGATGGGATTTGAACACTCGGTAGCTAATATGTTCTTTATTCCTACAGCAATATTTTATGGTGCTGATGTTACCTGGACAAGCTTTGTGGTTAATAACCTGATTCCGGTAACACTGGGCAATATTGTGGGAGGAGCCCTTTTTGTAGGTGCAGCCTACTGGTTTGTGTACGAACGTAACAATTCTTAAACTTCCATATAGTCGAATGACTGTTGAAAACCGGAGATGCAAATCTTCGGTTTTCTTGTTTTATATATCTTATAAATTTCAGCTTTTTTCAAAATAATCCACAGCATCTTTTATTGCCTCATCTATTGGGGTAAACTGTATTTTTAGTTCTTGTTTTGCCTTGTGGTTAGAAAAATAATTCCTGACCGTTAAAGCTTTAAGGTTCAAAAATGAAAGATCAGTCTGCACTCTAAAAAAACGAAGGATCTCCCCTGTTAAACCAATCATTAACAATACAAGATTAGGAATAGGTATGAGTGTAGTTTTTTGATGTGTTTGATTAATTAGTTTCGAATAAAACTTCTTATAACTGAGGTTCTCATTGGATAATATATATTTCTGCCCCGATTGTTTCTGATTAAAAGCATTGATAATTCCCTGAGGAACATCCTTAACATGAACAAAACTTTTTCCTCCGGTTGGATAAAATACCAAACGCTTATTCAAAGCCATCAAAATTATTTTACCTGAACTTGGCTTGGTATCATATTCACCCAACATAAACGACGGACAAATACTTGTGATATTCAATTCTTCCGAAGCTTTATCAATCAGATCCTGTGCCCTTTTCTTGCTCTTCACATAAAGCATCTTAGAAAAAGGATAATTCATGGGTGAATTTTCGTTGGATGGCTGAATTGGATCTCCACTACTAAATATATTAGCTGTGCTTATATATACCAGCTTTTCAATCCTATTTACCTTGCAGGCATCTATAATATTTTGTGTCCCCTGAATATTGGCCGAATAATAATCTGCCAGTTTTAGCAGTCCCTGCGATGTATTGGCAGCAATATGCGCAACATATTGGCATCCCATAATTTCATTGATGAGTAGATCTGTATTTTGCAAATCTCCTTCGATAAGTTTCAGATTTGTATGATGGAATTTTATAAAACTATCTTTCCTTCTCACCAGAGCTTTCACTGCAAATCCTTGTTCAACCAGCATTAAAACCAGGTTGGTTCCCAACAAACCATTTGCTCCTGTTACAAAAACACTTTTCATCGATGTTTCACTTAATTTATAATCAATGCTTCACCAACCTAATTACTTTCTTTCGCCAGCTCCCGCACCGAAATATCATCAATAAAAACATCTTTAACCACTGCCTCGCCTTCTTTAACACTTACCAATGCGTACGATATTTTACTGGTATCGCGTTGGGCTTCTCTGTGAATTTCCTCCGCTTTTTTAGCTTTGGATTCCTCCATGTAAAACCGATCAAAATTGTACTCAATACGAATCGATGTTGTATCATTCCAAAACCGATTTCCTATTGTAGCCTTCACATAAGGTTGATCATCGGTGATTACTTCTCTCGTTACTGACGCTATCCTGGCAAATCCATCCTCATCATTCCTGAAACATACAAATACCTTATCTCCTCTACTCCATTGTTCTATACTATCTTTTTTAATGGTATTTTCATCGTAATCCAACACAATATATTTGCCTCTGAATGGATCATTTGGGTCGATAGGTGCTGTTTTTAGCTTTATTTCTATTCCCTCTTTTAAAATTGCTTCCCTGTCCCAAATCATTTTATAAGGCACAAATAATTGGGCCACTGCAACCAAAATAAAAAGGGCTAATATTATACTTTTCCTATTCATCAGATTTCCTTTTTTTCAGCATTACATAGTTTGATACAAAAAAGCCCACTCCCACTAACACAAACAGAACACCTCGAAGCACAAAACTCATATCGGAATCAAAAAATCGACAAACCACCAATGCTGTGATAATTAGCAATCCATAATTTAATATGCCCAAATGGTTTTTTCGGGCTCCCTGAAGTATGGTTAATACACTTAATGCCAACCCAAACAGATTAATCAGGATGATTGCTGTCGAGGAATTTAATCCGATAATATAGGTGGGTATAAACAATAGAAATATCAACGCGAAAGGATTAATTTTATCAAGCCTCCATTCTTTTTTACGATAGAGTAGTAACACCAAGGCCAATGCAATTAAAACTATACTTGATAGAAACTCGGCCGATCGCACCAACTCATTCAAATTATCCTCCGTCTTCCTTAAATGATCCCAAAACCAGCTAAAGCTTAACATCAACAATACAATGATGGTTCCTAATGACCCTATGATTCTATAGCCATTACTGAAGGTTCGCTGTTTGGAAAAGAATTCTTTTTCGCCTATCAGACTTAAAATACCAAATAACGCCATATAGGCTACATACATTAACTCATCGTATTTACCAGCCAACGTACCCAACGTAATTACCAATGAAAGTGGTATCATCCAGTTATGAAAAATCATAAAATTACTCCGAGGTTTATTCCTGTATAACTGATAATAATGAGGAAGTATTAATAGAAACAGCACCCAATATAGATACGATTCGGATGAAGGATATATCCAATAGCTGGCTTGCGTTGCATAATAGGTAATACCAGCCAAACAAAGCAATGAACTTACCGACGATTTCATCAGATATATCAGAGGGATACACAACAACATCCAAGTAAGCAGAAATGAGCTTAAATTACCAGGAATATTGTAGATCTGACTCACCAACGAAATGCTTGCTCCAATGGCAAAAAACAAGAAAACACTCACACTCTCGCGCCAGGCAATACTTTCGCTCTTTTTTATAATCACCCATCCGTTCAATAATTGTCCGATTATCAGTGGAAGAAAAGCAAAAATGGTTTTTGTCGTTCTCGTAAGCTCATCCCAATTATG
This sequence comes from Carboxylicivirga linearis, assembly GCF_018271995.1. Lineage (GTDB taxonomy): Bacteria > Bacteroidota > Bacteroidia > Bacteroidales > Marinilabiliaceae > Carboxylicivirga > Carboxylicivirga linearis. Next base: position 44,095 of record NZ_JAGUCO010000002.1, on the reverse strand, counting down.
AGCAATAATCAGGATGATCCCAAGGCCAACCAGTATAGCACCTAAAACTCCAAAAACAATAAACAGTTTAGTGGTTGGTGATCCTTTCTTACTTTTATAGTAATCCTGAATCCGATCTGCGGTTTGCTGAGTGATAACACCTTCATGCAGCAGCTCCGGTATTTCTTTTAATATACTCATAGGTTAGAAGATAAATGACTAATCATTACTTGTCTAAAGTAAACAATATATTAATAAGAGCAATATTTATAATAGTCAACCATTATTTCACATATAAAGTCTGTTAGCAATGATTTAAAAGCGGTTGTTTAACACACAAAAGTATTGTGCAATGCATTTTAAGCAGCTTAGCATAGGGAAAAAGCGAGAGAGCAGCCCTTAAATGTGAGCGAGCAAGACCCCAAAGCGCCAGAGTTATGTCAAAAAGTCCGATAGCAACCCCTAAAAGTGAAAGAGCGACCCCCAAAAGTGAGGGAGCGACCCCCAAAAGTAAGTGAGTAGGGATCAAAAGCAGCCAAATTGACAGACCTATGGAGAATCTAGAACAAACAGTTATCTTCGCAGGCAAATACGAAAAAATGAACAGACTCGACCTCATCAAACGACTTCTTCCCGGCTTTTTACCCATTATTATTTTTATTGTAGTTGATGAAATATGGGGTACCTTATACGGATTAATCGTTGCCATTACCGTTGGGATTGTTGAGTTGGTTTACAGCTATATTAAGGAGCGTAAGATCGATCGATTTGTAATCCTGGATGTAGGTTTACTAGTTGCTTTAGGAGCGGTATCCATCGCTTTAGACAATGAAATATTCTTTAAACTGAAACCCGGAATCATCAGTCTGTTAATGACTGGTATGATTGGTTTTTCCTCTTTTTCGAAACACAATATTTTGCTTCAAATGAGCCAGCGTTATATGAAGCAGATACAAATGAATCCATATCAGGTGTGGGAAATGCAACAAAGTATGAAACGCATCTTCTGGGTGATGTTGGTATATTCCCTTGCTGCTATTGCCTCTTCTTTTGTTGAAATAAAAGAAGTCTGGAGCTTTATCAACGGTGCCGGAATGTTTGTAGTGATGGGTATATTCTTTGCTTTTGAATGGTACTCTAAAAAGAAGCAGGCTCCAAAGCTTCAAAAAGAAGAGTGGTTACCCTTAGTGAACGAAAAAGGTCAGCTATTGGGTTCTGCACCCCGATCGGTGGTTCACAATGGTTCACAACTGTTGCACCCGGTGGTTCACTTGCATGTATTTGATAAAGGTAAATTGCTTTTGCAAAAACGACCGATAAATAAGCTGGTGCAGCCCGGCAAATGGGATACAGCAGTTGGCGGACATGTAAGTGCCGGCGAAAATATTGAACAAGCACTTCAGAAAGAAACTTTTGAGGAAATTGGCTTGCAACAATTCAAAGCTGAAGGCCTAAAACCATACCTATGGAAAAGCGAAATTGAGCATGAGCTTGTTTTTCTCTTTAAAACCAATCATAAAGGCCCGTTTAAAAAAGCCGAAACCGAAGTAGATGAATTACGTTTTTGGTCGATGGACGAGATCAATGAAAATATGGGTAAAGGTGTGTTTACACCTAACTTCGAGCATGAGTTTAAGATGTTTTTGTCACCGCAATATTAAAAGATAATCTCATCCGACTATTTTAAGAGAAAGCTTTATATCAATTTAACGATTAACCAACTCCACAATTCAACAATTGAAAATCGAACAATCGTCTATTCGCTTAATTGCCCCATCAAAACAGGCTCTTCTTTTGAATCAGTAAGACCTATCAATTTTACTTTATACAAGCCATTCTTCTTCACCTCATCAGCCTTAAACTGAACGGGCACATAGTACTCGCCATAGCCATGAGCAAAACCTCTTTTATCAATCTTTTCTACCAAAACGGTTTGCTCTGATCCGATGAATTGTTGTCGGTAACTTCTTTTTGCCTCAGCTGCTTTTTTACGAAGTTGCTGACTCCTCTCCGACTTTACTTTTTCAGGAACCACATCGGTCATTCGGGCAGCACGGGTATTATCACGCTTCGAATATTTAAAGGTATGCACATGACCAAAACCAATCTGATCCACTGCATCCAGTGAAGCCTTAAAATCATCTTCCGTTTCTCCCGGAAAACCAACAATAATATCAGTTGTAATATTAAATTGAGGATTGATATCTCTTAAGCGTTCAATAATTTCTTTATACGATCGATAGGTATACATTCGACGCATTTGCAACAAAATGGATTCCGATGCACTTTGTAAACACAAGTGCAGATGAGGCGTCATTTTTGGATGCTTCAGCAAGGCAAAAAACTCCTCATCAAAACTATCCGGTTCAATGGATGATATACGCACCCTGAAATCCAATGGTAATTCTAAAATCTTCGCCAGAAGTCCCGAGAATTTCACTCCTTCATGCTCATATCGACTAATATTAACACCGGTAATTACCACCTCTTTATAGCCAAAGCCAACTACCTCACGAATGTTCTCCAAAACAGCTTCCACCGAACGACTGGTAGCCCTTCCTCTCACCTTAGGAATAATACAGAAGGTGCAAAAATTGTCGCATCCATCCTGAATTTTAATCATACTGCGAGTATGAAAAGTCTCCGATGCAGGTGCATAATTAAAAACTCCTCCCTGAGCAGTATTAGCCGGAACAATTTCTTTATTGAAATGAGCTTGCACCAACTGTGGGATGGCACTTTTATTCTCATTATCCACCACGTAAGCATTGGGATATTGAGTTTCCAAAGCTTCTTTATGATGATTGGCCATACATCCGGTAATAATCAGCATTCCGCTATGACCATTTTTAAGGGCATGGTTTACTGCATAACGCGATTTCTGATCGCTTTGATTGGTAACCGTACAGGTATTCACCACAAACACATCGGTATCTTTACTGTCTTCCACCACATCGTAGCCCATAGCCACAAACTTCGATGCCATCGCATCGGTCTCAAACTGGTTTAAACGACAGCCCAATGTTTTAAACCCAACCCTCTTTTTAGCTAACTGAAACATTTTAAACTTCCTGCAAACTTTCTACTTCCACCAACTCACCTTCTACCGAAAAATTAGTAGCTGATGTTATTTTCACTTTCACAAACTGACCAATCAGACTTTTATCTTCTGATGCAAAACGAACGGTAATCTTCCCTTCCGTCTGACCACTTAAATAACCACTTTTACGATCAGTATCGCGCACCAAAATGATGAATTCCTTATCCACCATATTCTGATTATACTTACCCGATACTTCACCTAAATCTTCAGTTAATAATGCCAGGCGCTCTTTCTTTATTTTCTGATCCACATCATCGGGCCAGCTGTACGATGCTGCTCCGGGACGTTTCGAATACATAGCGATGTAAGCCATATTGTATTCAAACTCGCGCATGGCTTTGCGAGTATTCTGAAACTGTTCTTCCGTCTCGCCTGAGAATCCTACAATGATATCAGTAAACAAAGTCGCCTGCGGAATTAATTCGCGAATAGCTTCAATCGATTCACGATATTTTTTAACCGAATGTTTACGGTTCATCTTAATCAGCACCTTATCATCCCCCGACTGGATAGGAAGATGAATTTGCTTACCCAAACATTTATATTTGGCAATCACTTCTACTACCTCTCGTCCCATATCGCGTGGATGCGGCGAAGTAAAATACACCCAAAAACGATGCTGGGTTGATTCACCTATCTTACCGATCTCGTCAAGTAGCTGAGCAAAATTGATTTCCGCTCCTTTCTTATCCAACCCGTAAGAGTTTACATTCTGTCCTAATAAAGTAATTGATTTATATCCTTTCTCAACCAGATTTCTCACCTCATTTATTATTTCCACCGATGGACGACTCACTTCACGTCCACGTGTATAAGGTACTGCACAGAACGAACAAAATTTATCACATCCATTTTGGATTGGGATAAAAGCTTCAAAAGAACTATTGTATTTAGGCTTTACCTTCCAGAAGAAGTTAATTTCTTCCTTCGGATTCAAATTATCTTTTTCTAATCCGGCAGGAGTTGTTACACCATATTGCGATAACATTTGCGGAAACTTAGGAAGTTCGCGCATGGCAAACACAATATCAAAAAGCTTTAGAAACTTCTTCTCATCCGCCGGAAGAATACATCCGCTAATAAAAGTAATCAGGTTCTGCGATTGTTTGCGCTTATTCCAAAGTGCAATTTTTGAATACACCTTGTCAATGGCCTTCTGACGAACCGAACAAGCCAATATTCCAATTATATTTGCCTCCTCTTCATTTTCTACCCATTGATACCCCATGCCTTCCAGCACATTCCGCACTCTCTCACTGTCAGACATATTCATCTGACACCCCAATGTTACTAAATGGTATTTCATTCTTTTAGCTTCTAGCTGTTAGCTACTGGCTTTAATTTCTTAAAAATAAACTTCTGCGTGGATGTTATCTGTACTTACACCCTGATCTTCCAGAATATCATACACATCATGTATCATATTGCAATTACCACACAAGAAATACTGAACATCTTTTCCGAATTTATTCTCTTTCAGGTAATCCGTCACTCTTCCGTAATAATTACCGGTTCCTTCGCGCGATGTACATTTCACATAACGCTTTTTGTCATATTTCTCCGATTCATAACCTTCAGAACCATATTTTACACCATGCAATAAGGTATAATCAATACCCGGCTTTGATTGCACAAAACTATGAAATGGTGATATACCAGTTCCGCTAGCGATAAATACATACTTCTGATTCTTTGGTAAATCTTTATTGATTGTGAAATAACCAACAGGCTCTTCAACCACAACAAAACCACCTTTCTGAAGTTTTTTCAAACTTGGAGAAACTAAACCATTCTCCACCTCCTTCACCAAAATCTCGATAAAATCATCCTCCTCTGCACTGTAAATCGAATACTCACGGGTATGAATACCGTTAGGTGGCCCAACACAGATATGCTGTCCTGCTTCGAACTCCATTCCTTTACGTTCAAAACGCATTACAAACGTTGATTCTGTTAGATTACGAACTTCCAATATTTCGTGTAAATCGGTTTTTATTTTATTGGCAACTGGTACTTTATGACTCATTTCAATAATTCTTTTACTTACTTAATTATAACAGGTCAATGCTATAAACAGGTTTATGTCATTTTGGTTTAATTAAACAATCTGCAAATTTGGTACTTTTTTACCGATTAACACATTCTTTCATGTCAATTTTAAGATATTTTAATCTTTATATATCTTATATAGTGCTACCCCAGTGTTTATTGAGAAAATAAATATTTATAAGAAAGAAAATCACACGAAATAAAATTTGTGTTTCAAGTAATCATAACAAAAGAGTATATTTGAGCCATGAGTGTGTTAGTTGGATTTATTTTTTACTTTTTTATAGCATTACTTGGGATTACCCCTTTCTTTATGCTTTATCTTTTGTCGGATTTGGCCAGACTGGTTATTTGTAATTTATTAAAATACAGATACAAGGTAATTGAATCAAACCTAAAAAGGGCCTTTCCAAACAAATCATATAAGGAGATTAATCAGATCATTAAACTCAATTATCGCAATCTGGCAGATAATCTTGTTGAGAGCCTTAAAACATTTACGCTTAGTAAGAAAGCTATCATAAAAAGGCATAAAATACTTAACCCTGAATTGTTAGATCAGTACCTTAATAATAATCAGAGTGTTATTGGAGTAACGGCACATTACAACAATTGGGAATGGGGAAGCGTTTCTGCAGGTATACAAACTCCTTACCGTTATATTGCCTTTTATAAACCAATTCGAAACAAAATCATCAATAAAGCTATTCTTAAAAGTCGTTCAAGATGTGGAACACAGTTGGTTTCAATTTATGAAACATCAAAAACTTTTGAGAAAAATAAAAATAATCCAAGTATTTACTTGATGGCGGCTGACCAGAGTCCATCAGGCAAACAACTAAAACACGCTTATTGGTTTGATTTTTTTGATATTAAGACGGCATTTTTACATGGAGTAGAAAAACATGCTAAAAAAAATAATTATCCGGTAATATATATTGATATTCAACGAGTGAAAAGGGGGTTTTATACTGTTGAATTATCGAAACTTTGTGATAATCCAACCGTAGTAGAGGATGGTGAAATAACCAAACGCTATGTTAAAAAACTGGAAGAGATAATAGTTGCCAAGCCAGAAAACTGGCTATGGTCGCATAAAAGATGGAAACACACTCCTAAAGAGTAATTGGGAAAAAGTAATGAATGAAGTACACCTTGCGCAAATGTTGCGTAATCGGTCAGAGAAATATGGCCAAAGAGAAGTATTTAGATTCAAGAGTGAAGAAAAATACAAAAGCATAAGCTGGTTTAGTTTTAAAGAACAATCAGAGAAGGTTGCACAATTTCTTTTATCACATCATACAGAAATTAATGATAACATTGGAATATTTAGCAACAATTGCCCCCAATGGACTATTTCTGATTTAGCAATACTATCCTGTCGTGCCACTGTTGTTCCGTTTTACTCTACCTCAACCACAGAACAATTAAAATACATTGTGGAAGAAACAGAGATGAAGATTCTGTTTGTAGGTAACGAAGAACAACTTAATAGAGCCCTTCCTCTTTTAGATGATGATTCCGGATTAAAAAAAATTATAACATTCAGCTGTCTCTCCTCTAAAGACAGACGGATTATTAGCTATGCTGAAATAATGAAATCTGATAAGGATCAGGAATTATTGACAGTTTTAAACAAAAGACTGGAAACAGCTACTAAAGAAGACCTTGCAACCATAATATACACATCCGGCACTACGGGTGAGCCTAAAGGTGTTATGCTTACTCATCATAACATAATGGCATCGATGAAGATACATGAGAAACGATTAACGGTTACTACAGAAGATGTTTCGTTGTGTTTTCTGCCACTGAGCCATATATTCGAACGAGGATGGACTTTCTTTCTTTTATACTCGGGAGGCACCAATGTTTATAACGAGAATCCTAAAGAAATAATTAATGAAATAGCCGTTGTTAAACCCACTATAATGTGTGTGGTACCTCGCTTCTTCGAAAAAGTGTATGACGGTATTCAAAAAAAGATTCAAAAACAGAGCAAGATCCAACAAAGAATATTTAACCGGGCTGTGTCTATTGGTCATAAATATATCGAATATCAAAAAGATGGTTTAAAAGCTCCTTCTTTACTAAACATTCAACGTAATCTGGCTGACCAACTGGTGTACAAAAAAATTCGTAAACTATTTGGTGGAAACATAAAATACATGCCTTGCTCAGGAGCTGCAATAACACCTGAATTAAAACGCTTTTTTCATGCAATGGGTATTTTTATTAATTATGGCTATGGCGCATCAGAAACAACAGCTACTGTGTCGTGCATGCGCGATGATAAATATGATTTTGAATATACCGGTGAAATAATGCCCGACATTCAGGTTAAACTTTCACCCGAGAATATGATTCTGGTTAAAGGAGATACCATTTTTAAAGGATATTATAAGAAACCTCAACAGACAGAAGAAGTACTTAAAGACGGTTGGTATTACACCGGAGATCAAGGCCTATTGCCAGGCAATAACCAGCTTCACATGACCGAACGTATTAAAGACATCATTAAAACTTCAACAGGCAAATATGTTTCACCTCAAAAAGTTGAATTAGTATTAGCAAAGAATGAGCTTATTGAACAAACATGTGTTATTGGTGATAACAGACAGTATATCACCGCCTTAATTGTACCTAAACATCAACAGCTAGTTGAATGGTTGCATGAAAAAGGGGAAATGGTTTCTGATATTAAAGATGCATTGATCAATCAAACGGCCAAAGAATGGTTTCACGACACATTGAAAGCTATTCAGGAAGAATTACCTTGTCATGAAAAAGTAGTGCAATTTGCTTTACTTGAAGAGCCTTTCTCAATCGAAAACGGTCTTCTGACCAATTCCTTAAAAGTAAGAAGAAAGTATGTAGTTCAGAAATATGAAGAGCTGATTGAAAGTTTATATTAGAATTTAAATCAATAGAATATTAGACTAATAAAAAAGTCAAAATAAAAACGGCAACCTGATTCAAGTTGCCGTTTTTCGTATTATCTAATTTGAATTACTTCTTTTCTTCAACCCATTTGCGGGCATTTACAAATGCTTCAATCCAAGGCGAAACCTCATCAGCTTTGCGATCGGTTGGGTAATGCGCCCATTGCCATGGAAAGATCGCTCTTTCCAGGTGAGGCATCATAGCTAAATGACGACCATCTTTAGAACAGATAGCTGCAGTAGCAAAATCACTTCCATTAGGATTAGCAGGATATGCATTGTAAGAATATTTACCTGCAATATGATATTGATCCTCAGCATAAGGCATATTGAATTTTCCTTCACCGTGTGCAATCCAAACACCTAGACGACTTCCCGCCAAAGTATTTAACATTACTGAGTTGTTTTCTGCAATATCCATGTTCACAAAGTTCGATTCGAATTTATGCGACTCGTTATGTAACATTGTTGGTTTTTCAGCGTGATCGGGATAAACCAGACCTAACTCTACCATTAACTGACAACCATTACAAACACCTAAACTCAAGGTATCCTTACGAGCATAAAATGCATCCAGTGCCGCTTTAGCTTTTTCGTTATATAGGAAAGCACCCGCCCATCCTTTTGCAGATCCAAGTACATCAGAGTTTGAGAATCCCCCAACAAAAACAATAAAGTTAATGTCTTCCAATGTTTCTCTACCTGTAATTAAGTCGGTCATGTGAACATCCTTCACATCAAAACCGGCTAAGTACATTGAGTAAGCCATCTCACGATCACCATTCACTCCTTTTTCACGAATAATAGCCGCTTTAACACCTGATTTTCCTTTACGTACAGCATCTAAACCTAAATCAGCCAGTTTACCACTGAATCCTTCTTTAAAGTTGAATTGTAAAGGTTGATTTTTATAATTATCGAAACGCTCTTTAGCCAACTTCTCAGTACTTTGTCTTCTGTCTAACAAGTAAGAAGTTTTGTACCAGGCATCTCTCATTTCGTCAATATCGAAAGATAAAGTATCGGCTCCTTTAGTAATTGTTAAAGTTCTTTCCTCAACAGGAGAACCAATTACCGTATAACCTAATTCTTTTTCTTCTAACAGAGCAGTTACTTTAGCAGCATCTTTCACCTGAATCAATACACCCGGATTTTCAGCAAAAAGAATCTTCACTAAATCTTCTTCAGCGATATCAGATAAATCAGCTTTAATACCGTGTGTTTTATTGGCAAAGTTCATTTCTAACAATGCAGTTGCCATACCTCCTGCAGATATATCATGACCAGCTAAAATTAACTCATCCTCAATTAAAGACTGAATAGTTTCGATACCCGTTTTGAAATAATCGGTATCAGTTACAGTTGGAGCTTCAGCACCCAACTTATTCACCACTTGGGCAAATGAACTACCGCCCAATTTATGGCTATCGAACGATAAATCGATGTAAATAATTGAAGTGTCTGTATCCTTAACCAATACCGGCTCAACAATCTTCTTCACGTCGCTTACTTCAGCAGCGGCCGAAATAATAACCGTTCCCGGAGAATAAACTACTTCACCATCCTTATATTTTTGAGTCATCGAAAGTGAATCCTTACCTGTTGGGATATTAATTCCCAAATCGGTAGCAAAATCACTTACTGCCTCAACAGCTTTATATAAACGAGCATCTTCACCTTCGTTTTTACAAGGCCACATCCAGTTGGCACTTAACGAAACACCTTTAATACCGTGAGTAAACGGAGCCCAAACCAAGTTAGTTAACGACTCAGCAATAGACAATACAGAACCCGCAGCAGGATCGATCATTGCAGCAGCTGGTGCATGACCTACCGAAGTAGCCAAACCAACAGTTCCTGTATAATCGATAGTAGTTGCACCCAAGTTGTTCAATGGTATTTGAACCTCACCGGCACATTGTTGCTTAGCTACTTTACCTGTTACCGAACGGTCAACTTTGTTGGTTAACCAATCTTTACAAGCAACGGCCTCTAATTGTAATACATTTTTAAGGTATTCCTCAATTTTAGATGCATCATATACAACAGGCGCAAACGATTCTTCAACCGTTTTGTCCGTCATAATAGTTTTAGGAGGATTCCCGAACATATCAGAAAGTTGCCAGTTGATTGGCGCATTTCCTTTATCGTCTTTGAAAACGAAGCTCATATCGCCAGTTGTTTCTCCAACCACATACATTGGAGAACGCTCGCGATCAGCAACTAATTTCAAACGCTCAATATCTTTTTCTTTTAATACCAGTCCCATTCTCTCCTGCGACTCATTACCGGCAATTTCTTTAGCCGATAACGTTGGGTCTCCAACAGGAAGTTTATCCAAATGAATAGTACCACCGGTTTCTTCAACCAACTCTGATAAGCAGTTTAAGTGACCACCGGCACCATGATCGTGAATTAACACGATTGGGTTTTCATCAGCCTCGGCCATGGCACGAATGGCATTCATGGCACGTTTTTGCATTTCCGGGTTTGAACGCTGAACAGCATTCAACTCAATGCTGTTATCGAACTCACCAGTAGCAACCGACGAAACAGCACCGCCACCCATTCCAATGCGGTAGTTATCGCCACCTAGCAATACCACTTTATCGCCAGCCTCAGGAGTATCTTTTAAAGCATCTGATTTTTTAGCAAAACCAATACCACCTGCCATCATAATCACCTTATCGAAGGCGAATTTCTTTTGATTCTCGAAATGCTCAAAAGTCAATACCGAACCACAAATCATTGGCTGACCAAACTTATTACCAAAATCGCTGGCTCCGTTTGATGCTTTAATTAAGATTTGCTCTGGCGTTTGGTACAACCATGGACGAGCTTCAGTAGCCTGCTCCCATGCTCTTCCTTCTTCAGAACGTGAATAAGAAGTCATATAAACAGCAGTACCTGCTAATGGTAAAGAAGCCTTACCTCCACCTAAACGGTCGCGGATTTCACCTCCTGAACCTGTTGCAGCACCATTAAAAGGCTCAACAGTTGTTGGGAAGTTATGTGTTTCGGCCTTTAATGAAAGAACCGTTTCAATTTCTTTAGTTTGGAAAAAATCAGGTTTATCCTGCGTTTCCGGAGCAAATTGAATGGCTTTTGGCCCTTCGATAAACGCTACATTATCTTTATATGCCGAAACCAGATAATTTGGATTTTCATTAGAAGTACGTTTGATCAACTTAAATAAAGAACTTGGTTTTTCTTCACCATCGATGATAAATGTACCATTAAATATTTTGTGACGACAGTGCTCTGAATTCACCTGAGAGAATCCAAAAACCTCACTATCGGTCAATTTTCTTCCTAATTTTTTAGCTAAACCATCCAGGTAGTTTACTTCCTCTTCGCTCAATGCCAACCCTTCGGCTTTGTTATAAGCAGCTACGTCTTCAATTTCAACAATCGGATCAGGTTCTTTATCAATGGTAAAGATTTCCTGTGTTAATCCTTTGTATAACACCTGCAGCATAGGGTCGAACTCCGCTTGATCTGAATCTACCTCAAAAAATTCCTCAATACGAAGAATTCCGTTAATTCCCATGTTTTGCGTAATCTCCACTGCATTGGTACTCCAAGGAGTTATCATCTCCTTACGTGGACCAACAAAAAAGCCTTCTAAAGTTTTACTTTCAGAAAGCTTTGCCCCGCTAAATAGCCATTCGAGTTTGTTAATGTCTTCAGCCAACAAGTCGGATTGGGTGCCGACAGCCAAGATTTGCTTATTGTTTCCCTTGAAAAACAGGACCATGAATGAAATTTTAGAATTGAATATTTGTTTGTGCTGCAAATTTAAGATAAAAACAGAAAAGCATCACACACAAAATCATTAAAGCTGATAAAAAATAATGATTCAACAGAAGAGCATCCATTATTTCTTAGGTCACTGTTAAAAAAAGTATGTACATAAGATAAGTACACAAGTTTTTATGGCTATATAACATGTATTTAATACGATCCCCTATGTACTTGGGTTGATCCCCTTTGTACTTATCGAAAAAAAACGAGGGATAATAGTTGTCCCCAAGGTACCAGCCATAAGTACACAAGGGATCATCGTTCTAACCTGTGTACTTAGTCCTTTCCCCTTTGTCCTCATAATAATCCCCGTTTTTATAATCACTAAATACAAAAAAATGAGGTTGTCGAAACCAACAACCTCACATCACTAATTATTAACATGAATCTATCTGAAGCAGTATTTTTATCTATATCTAACTGTTGTTTCCACATTAATCCACGAGCCAACAGTATATTTCGATCCTTCTTCAATGCCTTCAAAAAATCCGGTTTCTTTGTCAGGTATGTATTGCGAATAAACATGAATCTGTTTGTTAGCCTCTTCGACACACTCAGGGTCAACCGCTTTAGCTTTCATATACTGATCTAATGCTGCCCAATAAACGGTACGATGTTCGAAATCGCTTGATCCATACTTCTTACTCTCCATGGCATAAATATTACCAATCAGAATATGTGGCATACCCCAACTTGATTTGTTTTGAATAGCTTTGTGTGCATATTCGCGGGCTTTAGGTCCATCTTTGGTGTAAGAAAAGGTTAACAATGCCAGTTCGTAATAGTATTTTGCTCTTGCATCATCTTCTTCAACCAACTCAATGGCTTTATTATAATACTCTATGGCTAATTCTGTTTTTTGTTGCTTTAAAAAATACTTAGCTAAAAAATACGCAGCCGAAGAATTTGGATTTAGCTTATAGTTTTGCTCCGACGCTTTGGCAAATAATTCATTATTAGTACAATCTAAATTGTTCATTAATTGTAATAAGCGATTAATGGCCTCCTGATCTTCTTTAATATCATCATACCTTGGTGCCAAAGCCGACTCCAACTGATTACAGTCACTTAAGCCTCCATCAGCCAGAATATCAGCACATGCTTTACTTATTTTAGATAAGAGTTCTTTTTTCTTAGGATCATTTTCTTTGGCTATTTCGGTGGTTATAATCTCATCAACCTTAATATAGGTATCTAATATCTGATCGGGAGTTACTTTATTCTTTTTAGCCAATGCATTAGTAGTTTGCATCCAGTTTAAAGCAACCAAAGGCTCAACATTTAATTTCTGAAGTTGATATGATTTTTCAAAATACCCTAAGGCTTCTTGCAAGGCTTCAGTATTGGTACGTCTGTATTTAACCAGATCAACAGCCTTACGTCCTAAAATCCATCCTTTAGGGTATTTAGGGTGATCACCAAAATATTGTATTCGCTGATCATAAACCATCATTATACTATCTATATAAGTTTCTTTAACTGCAGGATCTTTTGCCTTTGACATATAATGTTTATATAGCGAAACACCATCAGAATATATACTTATGGTAACATCCGGGCAATTATTAAACATATCACGCCAGGCTGGCATGGCATAATCATACATTTTCTTTTTAAAGGATAAACTGTACAACGAGAAGTTTTTCAAACATTCTATACTATCCTGTTCAGAAGTTGTCTCCTGAGCATTAGCATTAAAACCCTTAATCATTCCCATTAATACAAAACCTATTATTATAATTCTCTTCATGGCAAATAAGGTTTAAGATTAACGATAAATGTGCATATGAAGATAATATTTCAATATTTATGCCATAAACAAACACACATCAGAATATCAATAACATACATTAAATCCCCCTTTAATAATCTGTGCCAATACGAACATCCGATGTACGAAATCGCACAGTTGAGCGATTTTAAGAATTCTTTGTACTTTAGCAGTTAGTAAAAATCCAATTAGTATGCTACAATATATTACTATCAGCATCTATTAGAGATATTTAATAAAGTTTGATAGTATTAATCCAGGTAAAAAGATGAAAACAATAATTGATTTTTTTGAAGAGAGTGTAAAGAACTATCCCAATAATACTTTAATCTGGGAAAAAGAAGATAAAGAATTTAAAAGTCATTCATATAAAGAGATACAAAAAGAAGTTTACACCTATGCAAACGGATTATTATCGCTTGGTATAGACAATGGTGATCGACTAGCTTTGCTTTCTGAAGGAAGACGTTTGTGGTTAGTATCAGAACTAGCCATCTTTCATATTGGTGCTATCAATGTACCTTTATCTACAAAGCTGGAAGCAGATGCCGACCTTGTTTTCAGACTAAATCACTCTGAAGCTGAAACTATAATTGTTTCAAAAAACCAGCTTCCTAAAATAAGAACAGTTAAAAAACAGTTAACTAAAGCAAAACGATTTATTATTTTAGATGATATTGAAAATCTTCAGGATGATGAAATAAGCATCGATGTTTTATACAAAAAGGCTGATACATTTAAAGATAAAAATCCGGAAGCTCTCAAAAATACTATCGAAAAAGTTACTCCTGAAACATTCGGAAATATTTGCTATACATCAGGTACAACTGCTGATCCCAAAGGAATTATCCTATCTCAAAGGAATTATACCGCTAATGTGGAACAAGCTTTTAGCTATATTGAAATACCCCAACACTATAAAACCTTAGTTGTTCTTCCGTGGGATCATGCTTTTGCTCATACAGCAGCCTTATATTCATTTATGCACAAAGGAGCTTCCATCGCATCGGTACAAATTGGTAGAAATCAGCACGAAACTCTAAAAAATTTCGTCTCTAACATGATGGAGGTTAAACCCGAAATATTAATGAGCGTTCCTGCTTTAGCTAAAAACTTCAAAAAGAACATTGAAAAAGGCATTGAGTCTAAAGGAAAAATGGCAAACTCACTATTTCATTCCGGATTAAAATTTGCCTATTGGTACAATGGAACAGGAAATAATGCAGGTAAAGGCATTAGAAAAGTTACCAAGCCTGTTTATGGTTTGTTTAGAGCTATCCTTTTTAATAAGATAAAAGAAAAATTTGGTGGGCAACTTCAGTACTTTATTGGAGGTGGAGCCTTGCTGGATATTGAATTACAAAGATTTTTCTATGCCATTGGTATGCCCATGTATCAAGGTTATGGATTAAGCGAAGCCTCTCCTATTATTTCTGCCAACACACCTAAATTTCATAAATTGGGTTCTTCTGGTAAAGTAGTAAACGATCTGGAAATAAAAATTTGTGATGAAGAAGGTAATGAACTACCCATTGGTGAAAAAGGTGAAATAGTTATCAAAGGTGAAAATGTAATGAAAGGGTATTGGAAAAATCCGGAAGCTACTGCTGATACTATTAAGGATGACTGGTTATTCACAGGTGATTTAGGTTATTTAGATAGGGAAAACTATCTATATGTACTTGGTCGATTTAAAAGTTTATTAATTGGAGCAGATGGAGAGAAATACAGCCCCGAAGGAATCGAGGAAGCCATCATAGACCATTGTCAATACATCGATCAGTTTGTATTACACAATAATCAAAACCCATATACAACTGGTTTAATTGTGCCTAACAAGGAAAAAATCCAAACCTGGCTTAAACAACACAAAACATCCATTGATGATGACAATGCACTTACCGAAATTCTGAATCTTATTAAAGAAGACATTGAGAATGTGAAAAATTCAAATCTGCCCGAACTATCCTTCCCTGCCAGATGGATGCCTTCAACGTCCGTTATTTTACCGGAAGCATTTACCGAGCATAATAAATTACTTAATAGCACAATGAAAGTTGTACGCGCTAAGGTTGAGGTGTATTTTCAGAAAGAAATTGAATACTTGTATACATCGGATGCTAAGAATTTTATATCAGAACAGAATAAAATCAACTTAAAAACAATTATAAATAGTTAGTAAATTAATCGTATTTGATAAAATTTAGTATTTTTATTTAAAATTAAGTATCAATTTAAGTCTAAGAGAAAGTAACATTCACTATAAAAAACAGATAATCCATGGAGTTTTTGTATCATTAATGCCAAAATTAGGGTTTTTACAAAAAATTGATTTTTCTAATAACAAACTTTTTCACATTTTTACACTCAAATTCAAAGCACATTCGAATGCCGAAATCATATAGATATCTAATCCTAACACTTGTTGTGTTTGCATTTGTCAGTCAGGCAAACGCTCAACGCAGACGCAGATCTACATTATGGGATGGTGTTCGCCTAACCCCCAGAGCAGGTATTAACATGTTCTATGGCGATTTAGTTGATCAATCAAGAACCAGTTATTCACTTGGTGGAGTAATTGATAAAGAGTTAATGCCATCTTTATCTGCCCGTATTCAGTTAATGGGTGGAAATATGAAGGGAGAGCAAGTATACAATGAAACTGGACAATTATATTCTTATTTCGAAAATTATTATGCAGATTTCATGGTTGGTGTGTCTTTTAAGCCTTTAGATTTAGCATTAGGGTACTTTAAACAGAGATCATTCAATCCTTATTTACTTGGCCAATTTGGACTAATGTATTATAATACGGATACATATTATGGAGAAGCTGGCTTTGATCCTAATACATTAAGACATAATGTTTCAGAATTTACTCCTGCAGTCTCAGGAGGTATAGGTTTATCATATTGGATCAACTCTATCATGAGTATTAATGCTGAATATACTGCCACTTTGCCTTTTTCCGATATGGTTGATGGGCACAAAGAATGGTATAGTGGTACTCCGGGAAACATTACTGCAGTCCATCAAACAGATGCTTCTGACTTTTATTACACAGCAACCCTCGGTGTTTCATTCCTTCTTAATGATAGCAAATGGAAGAATGAGCCCAAATACAACCGTAAGGCCTACCTAAAAACAAGAAGACAAATGAATTCTTCAAGTAGGAAAAACCTAAAGTCGATTAATAAGAAACGAAGGAGAAGACGATAAAAAATATACTAAGAGTTGCATTTGCAGCTCTTTTTTATTTACATACACTATCCTTTTCTTACATTTGGTTTTCATAAGCTAAAGAAGGGATGGATTTTAAAATAACAGCAGATTTCTCTCCTACCGGAGATCAACCACAGGCAATAAAAGCATTAAGTGAAGGTATAAATTCTGACACTACCCATCAGACTTTGTTAGGTGTTACAGGTTCAGGTAAGACCTTTACAATGGCCAATGTAATCAAAGAAACAAGTCGGCCAACGCTTATTCTTTCACATAACAAAACACTTGCAGCTCAACTTTATGGAGAATTTAAAACTTTCTTTCCGGAGAATGCTGTGGAGTATTTTGTATCCTATTACGATTATTATCAGCCCGAAGCCTACCTTCCGGTTACAGATACATATATTGAAAAAGATCTTTCTATTAATGATGAAATAGAAAAGCTGCGGTTAAGTGCTACTTCAGCACTTCTTTCAGGCAGAAGAGATGTTATTGTGGTATCTTCAGTCTCCTGTTTATATGGAATCGGTAATCCGGAAGACTTTCATGAAGGAGTAATTAACCTTAAACGTGGCGATGAGATAGGCAGAAACACCTTTCTTCGAAAGCTAGTTGATAGTTTATACTCAAGAAATGAAGTAATGTTTGAAAGAGGTCATTTCAGGGTAAAAGGTGATACTGTAGAGATATTTTTGGCCTATTCCGACTATGCTTGCCGAATCATATTTTGGGGCGACGAAATAGAGGAAATTGAAACATTCAATCCCGACAGTGGTGTAAGAATAGAATCACTTGACTCGACTACTATTTATCCGGCAAATATATTTATCACATCCAAAGCAAAAACTCAACAAGCCATCAAGAATATCCAAGACGATTTAGTAAGTCATCTTGAATTTCTCAAGGAGAATGGCAAAAACCAAGAGGCTAAACGATTGGATGAACGAGTAAACTACGACCTGGAAATGATCCGCGAATTAGGATATTGTCCTGGTATCGAAAACTATTCAAGATATTTTGATGGACGAAGAGAAGGTACACGTCCTTTCTGTTTATTAGATTATTTTCCTGATGATTTTTTGGTGATTATTGACGAAAGCCATGTAACCATACCTCAAATAAGAGCTATGTATGGTGGCGATAAATCAAGAAAACAAAACCTGGTTGAATATGGCTTCCGCTTACCGGCAGCAATGGATAACAGACCGCTTAAATTTGAAGAATTCGAGCATTTAATTAATCAGGCAATATACGTTAGTGCTACACCAGCGGATTACGAATTGGAAAAATCAGAGGGAGTTATTGTTGAACAACTAATCCGTCCTACCGGATTAATTGATCCAATAATAGATGTTCGCCCAAGTCTAAATCAAATAGATGATTTGATAAATGAAATTCAGGAGCGAATAGAGAAAAATGAGCGCACATTAGTAACCACTTTAACCAAACGAATGGCCGAAGAGTTAACCAAATACTTAAATCGATTATCAATCAATTGTGAATATATCCATTCTGATGTTGATACTCTTGAACGGGTTAAAATTATGGAAAACCTAAGAGCTGGTACATTTGATGTATTAGTTGGTGTAAACCTCTTAAGAGAGGGATTAGACCTTCCCGAAGTATCTTTGGTTGCTATTTTAGATGCTGATAAAGAAGGTTTCTTAAGGTCGGAAAGATCATTAACTCAGACTGCAGGACGCGCTGCAAGAAACCTTAATGGTAAAGTGATAATGTATGCTGACAAAATCACAAAAAGCATGCAGGCCACTATAGACAGTACCAACTACAGAAGAGAAAAGCAATTAAAATATAATCAAGATCACAATATAACTCCTACACAGATAAACAAACAAAAATCTAGCATACTACCTGGAAATGCGGAACCTAAGGCTTATGTTGAACCTAATGGAACAGATATCGCAGCTGATCCGGTTGTTGGATACATGAGTAAAGAGGCCCTGCAAAAAGCTATAGACAAGACCAAGAAAGAAATGCAAAAGGCTGCCAAAGAATTGGATTTTCTTTTAGCTGCTCAGTATCGAGACGAAATTAAGCGCTTAGAAGAGCTATTAAACAAAAAACCCTCGAAATAATCGAGGGTTCTAAATATTCTAATCTCTGGATTAGTTTAACCCAGATATGTTTTCAATAATTTACTACGAGATGTATGACGAAGACGACGAATCGCTTTCTCCTTGATCTGACGAACACGTTCGCGAGTTAATCCAAAGCGCTCACCTATCTCTTCTAGTGTCATTTCCTGACATCCAATACCGAAGAACAATTTAATAATATCACTTTCTCGCTCGGTTAAAGTAGCTAAAGCTCTTTCAATTTCGCGCGCTAATGATTCGTTAATAAGAGTTTTATCAGCATTAGGCGAATCACTATTCACCAATACATCCAATAAACTATTATCTTCTCCTTCAACAAATGGAGCATCAACAGAAATATGACGACCTGAAACCCTCATCGTATCTGCCACCTTGTCGGCTGGTAATTCTAACTTATCTGCCAATTCCTCAGGAGATGGCTTACGCTCATTTTCCTGTTCGAATTTTGAATATGCTTTATTAATCTTGTTTAATGAACCGACCTGATTAAGTGGTAAACGAACAATTCTTGATTGCTCAGCCAAAGCTTGCAATATAGATTGACGAATCCACCAAACAGCATACGAAATAAATTTAAAACCGCGGGTTTCATCAAATTTTTCGGCCGCCTTGATTAATCCAAGGTTTCCTTCATTAATTAAGTCAGGTAGGCTCAAACCTTGATTTTGGTATTGCTTTGCAACTGATACCACAAATCGTAAGTTAGCCCTGGTTAGTTTTTCCAAAGCAATTTGATCACCTTTTTTGATGCGCTGTGCCAACTCAACTTCCTCTTCCACAGAGATTAACTCTTCACGACCAATCTCTTGAAGATACTTATCGAGAGACGCGCTCTCACGGTTTGTAATTGACTTTGTTATTTTTAGTTGTCTCATATCCCTTTCGAAAATTACCGCGCGAAATTACTACAATTTAACCGCTTTTCCAACTATTGTCTAGTTTTATTAAAGATTTTATTCATGAATATTAATTGCATAATAGGCGACTCTTCCATTTGGATAGATACCTGTGAGGAACAAACCATCACCTATTTCTACACTTTTCACTACTTCTTTAAAATCCTCTACCGATTCTATAGCAATTTTGTTAGCTTTTGTTATTATATATCCTTCTTTAATTCCACTATTTTGCAAACTTCCCTCTGAAAGGCTTTCCACTTGAATTCCATATCGAATGCCAAGCCTATACTTTTCTTTATCACTCAACTCTTTTAGTGTTGCTCCTAAAGTCAGATCATCACTAGATCTTGTCAATATTCCGGTTGTTCCCCGTATATTACGTAAAGTTACGTTAAAAGTTTTCTTTTTGCCATCCCTTAGTACCATTATATTAACAACTTCACCTGGACGATGCCTGCTTACACGCTCTTGTAGCTGGGGAACTGAGTTAACTTTATCTCCATCCACACTTAAAATAATATCAGCTTTTCTAATGCCAGCTTCTGCAGCTCCTCCATTTTCCGAAACTCCCCCAACTAAAACGCCTTCCATTTTTTCCATTGGTTCAAGATCAAATTGAGCCAGACTTTCCTTACTAACATCTAAAATACTAACACCTAATAAGGCTCTCTGCACTTCACCGTATTCCATCAAATCGGCTACAACCTTTTTAGCTATTGAAACAGGAACAGCAAAAGAGTAACCTGAATAGGAGCCGGTACGCGAAGCAATGGCAGTATTTATACCAACTAATTCACCTCTTTGATTTACCAAAGCTCCTCCACTATTTCCAGGATTAACAGCTGCATCGGTTTGAATAAATGACTCAATTCCGTAATTCTGACGTCCATTAGCTATAATATTTATACTTCTGGCCTTTGCGCTAACAATACCAGCTGTAACTGTAGACGTCAGGTTAAAAGGGTTTCCTACGGCTAAAACCCATTCTCCAACTTTTATACCATCCGAATCTCCATACGATAAATATGGTAAATTCTTTGCATCGATCTTTAACAATGCAATATCCGAATTGGGATCAGTCCCAACCAATTTAGCAGTAAAAGTTCTTTTATCATTTAAAACAACTTCAATTTGTTCAGCTCCATCAATCACATGATTATTCGTTACAATGTACCCATCCGTTGTTAAGATCACACCTGAGCCTGCTCCCATTACTGGTGCGGGTTCGCGGTTATAACCACTTCCTGGTCCAAAAAAGTAATCGAACAATGGATTTCCCGAGCCACCATAACTCTGTCCACGCGAAACAGTTTTAACATGCACTACAGCATGTACCGATTTTTCTGACGCATAAGTAAGATCAGGTAATTGTCCATTTGATTGCGGTAAATTAACATTAGCTACCGGAACCGAACTTTCATGTACATATCTTACTTCTTTTTCTGGTTCTACAATATTTGAATAAACAATCACAGCAAGAACTGAGCTTACTACTGCAACAAAAAATGCAAGAAAATATTTTTTTGTATTCATAACAGTTAAGATTTAGATCAGACAATTATTAAAATTACCAATGCAATTTCTACAAATCCCATGCCTTATGAAAATATTGACAGACACTTAACCTTTTTTTATCCTTTGTTAATGGAATTTTAACACTACTAAATTATCTTTGCATATTCTATAAACGTCCCGTTTATACATTTGTTTTATTGACAGGACAACTTGTCAGGATTAAAGATAAATATGATAGATTTTTATAAATATCAAGGCACCGGTAATGATTTTGTGATTATTGATAACCGAGATAATCATTTTGATGGTTGTAATACTGAAACTGTTCGTTTTTTATGCGACAGAAGATTTGGTGTCGGTGGAGATGGACTAATGCTTTTGGAAAATCATGCCGAATACGACTTTACCATGCGTTATTTTAACAGTGATGGTAACGAAGCTTCGATGTGTGGAAATGGTGGACGTTGCATTGCAGCATTTGCTGTTCATTTAAATATTGTTCCCGCCAAAGAAACATTTCAATTTATGGCTGTTGATGGTCTTCATGAGGCAAAATATGACGATGGAATTGTTTCTTTAAAAATGATTGATGTAAAAAACGTTGATGCTAATGATGATTACACTTTTTTAGATACAGGTTCTCCACATTTTGTTCAATTTCATGAATCAGTTGAAAACCTAAACATTAATAAAATGGGTAGCGAGGTACGCTATTCTGATACTTTTATGCCTGGTGGAACCAACGCTAATTTTGTACATTTTATTAATGACAATACCATTAAAGTAAGAACCTACGAACGTGGCGTTGAAAATGAAACTCTTGCATGTGGTACAGGAGTTGTTGCCTCAGCCATATCGGCCCATTTAAAAAAGAAAGATATCAATGAGTTTAATGTTGATGTTCTTGGAGGAAAGCTAAAGGTAAGCTTTGAACCCAATGCAGATGGAGGTTTTAATAATATTTGGTTAGTCGGACCAGCAACCTTTGTTTTTAAAGGCACCATTGAGGTTTAAAATAGCATCACCATATTTAAAGCAAAACGGGCAGTTCAAATGAACCGCCCGTTCTTTTTATCTGCAAGATTGTTCTATGAACCTAAAGTTGCTACCATAACTGCTTTAATAGTATGCATCCTGTTTTCAGCCTGATCAAACACAATCGAAGAAGGTGATTCGAATACATCCTCCGTTACTTCCATGCCATCTAAACCAAACTTCTGGTAGATATCTTCACCAACTTTAGTTTCTCGATTATGAAAAGCTGGCAAGCAATGTAAAAACTTACAAGATGGGTTACCTGTTAGTTCCATTGTTTTACTATTAATCTGATAAGGTAACAATATGTCAATGCGCTCCTTCCATACTTCATCAGGTTCACCCATTGAAACCCATACATCAGTATATAGAAAATCACAGCCTTCAACTCCTTTTTCAACATTATCAGTAACTGTGATAGTGGCCCCCGATTTTTCTGCTATTTGTTCACATTGCTTAACCAAATCGGCATCTGGCTGTAAACTTTTGGGTCCTACAATGCGTACATCCATTCCCATAATTGCTCCTCCAACTAATAATGAATTGGCCATATTATTGCGTGCATCACCCAGATATGCATACGAAACCTGGTTTAAAGGCATATCGGTATTTTCCATCATAGTAAGGAAATCTGCTAAAATCTGGGTTGGATGAAACTCATCAGTTAAACCGTTCCATACCGGAACACCAGCATATTCAGCAAGTTCTTCAACAATCTTTTGACCATAACCACGATATTCGATTCCATCATACATACGCCCCAGTACTCGCGCTGTATCTTTCATCGACTCTTTATGGCCGATCTGAGAGCCTGATGGCCCCAAGTAAGTTACATGAGCTCCCTGATCGTGCGCCGCTACTTCAAAAGCACATCGTGTGCGCGTAGATGATTTTTCAAATATTAGTGCAATATTTTTACCCAATAATCGGGGCTGTTCATTCCCTGTATACTTAGCCGTTTTAAGATCCTGTGCCAGTTTTAATAAGAATTTAATTTCTTGTTGTGTAAAGTCCAGCAGTTTTAAAAAGTTCCTGTTTTTTAAGTTGAATGCCATAGCTTTATAGATTTTACTTGATTCTTTATTAGGTTTTATCTTTAGATGTTCTGATATTTCTTTAAGTCCAGATCATCGTAGTTTAAGGTGATTTTCGTACCAAACGATTTATCTTCCAGCTTTTTCGATTCCGTTATCACACTCATCTCCCCACCTCCTTCAACAAACTGAAGAGCTGCTTTTATCTTGGGCGCCATACTTCCTTCACCAAAAGTACCTTCATTTAAATATTTCTGAGTGTCTGATGCATCTAAAAATTCCAATACTTTTTGATCCGGCTCACCGAAGTTAGCATAAACAAACGGAACATCTGTGAGAATATAAAAACGGTCTGCCTTGATTTGATTGGCCAATAACGAAGAAGCAACATCTTTATCAATTACAGCTTCGGCAGGTCGTATATCACCTTCTTCATCAACGTACACCGGAATACCGCCACCCCCAACAGCAATAACAATGGTTCCCTGCCGCGCATTTCGCTCAATCACTTCCCAGTTGACAATATTAATCGGTTGTGGAGATGGAACAACTCTGCGATATCCACTTTTAGACTTTTTCTCTTCTTTAAAAACCCATCCTTTAGAGGCATTTAGTTGTTCTGCTTCTTCTTGTGATACTTGTTTGCCAATACGTTTAGTTGGATTCGAAAAAGCTTCATCCTGAGGATCAACTTCAACAGAAGTCATAAGAGTAAGTACATTCTTATCTATTTTATGTTTTCGCAAAACATTTTTAAGGGCTCGCTCAATCATATATCCAATACCTCCCTGCGAATCAGCCACGCAAACATCCAACGGCATCTGAGGAATACTATACATTTGCTCTCCGGCATCGTTTCGCATTACAATATTTCCTACCTGAGGCCCGTTGCCATGCGATATAACAATATTAAATCCTTCCTTGAGTAAAAATATGATATTCTCGAGTGTTTCTGTTGTATTCTGCTCCTGTTCTTCAATTGTACCAGTTTGGTTATCTCGTAACAAAGCATTTCCTCCGAGGGCAATAACAGCTAATTTACTCATGATCTTTTCTATTTGGTTTATTTTATAAGGATATCTATATGCGATATAACAAATTTTAACTCATTTATTAAATGATTTTAATCACTCAATCGTATGGTAAATTACCTTGACTGAAATGAGTAATTCTTTTTACATCCACCTCCTCAAATCAGTGAAATCATCAATCAACAACTTAAATTATCAGCAATAATGCACTAACTATTTTTTGTAACACCAGCCATCCAATCATTAATCAGTTTTTTATAAACTATCATAAATTAACGACTAACAAACAAGCTTCTCAGTATATAATTACTATTTTTGAAGCCTTGCTTTGCAATAAGGGAAAAACTGTATGAAACAAACTTTACTATTAATTTTAGTTGTTGCGCTTTTAAGCTCCTGTTCTGATAAATCCGCATCAGAGGATTCTCATGATGGAGTTATAACTTATTCCATTTCCTACCCGGATCAGATAAAAGCTCATGCGTTATCTACCTTTTTGCCTGGAGAGATGACTGCTATCTTTAAAGAAAATGATTATAAACTTCATATAAAGGGAGAACTCAACCTATATAATCTGGAATACATCTCAAAGTCAAAAGGAGATACTTGTTTTACATTGTTAAGAGTATGGGATAAAAAACTTTATTATCCACAAAAAGAAGGAGAAGAGTTATTTCTATTCAATGCAAATGGGCAACCCAAGATCACCTTTCAAAAAGATTCAACTAAATTAATAGCGGGTTATAATTGTAAAATGGGAACTGCCGTATTTCCAGACAGACGACTTCCTGCTATGAAATTTTATTATACCGAAGATATTAACTTTAAAGCTCCCAATGCAAACACTCCATTTAAGGATGTTCCTGGACCAATGCTTGAATTTAATATTAACTTTCAGGGAATGGATATTTCCTTTGCTGCCAAAACTGTTAAGATAAAACAAATCAAAGACGATGAATTTAAGATTCCGGAAAGTTACCGCGAAGCGGATTCTAATGAAATAAATGAGATCGTTTCTTCGTTATTGCTATTGTAAGCTTTGCCGTTTTTTAAAGATTTCTACCTGAAATAATATTTTGGCGAGGCTTTTATTATTTTTGTGGGTGGCAAGCACCATTACAATTTAATCTTATGGCCAAAAAACAAAAAAAGCAAAAAGTTAAAAAAACACCTGTTTCTGAAAAATTTAAATTGTGGATTGAAAACCTGCGACATTTTAAGTTAAGGTTTATTGCCGGAATTTTAACCATCGGAATTAACTTCTTTCTGTTACTTGCTTTTTTCTCCTATCTATTTACAGGCTTTGCTGATAAAAGCAAGTTTGATATTCCACTATGGGAATTAATCTCAAACGCAGATATAACAGTTGAGAACTGGACAGGTAAGCTGGGCGCTTACCTTGCCGACTATTTTATTAACGACGGTGTAGGTATTGCTGCCTTCTCGTTAATAGTATTTCTATTTGTAGGAGGTTTTAGATTATTAGGGGCACGAATATTACCTTTAAAGAAAACCTTTTATCACTGCTTTTTTATAACTATTTGGCTATCCATAACACTTGGATTTTTATTTACATCTAGTGCCGACAGTCAATACCTGTTATTGGGGGGAGCACACGGTTATTTTATTAGTAAATGGCTATCAGCCTTTATTGGTTCTGTTGGAGCACTTATATTAATAATTGTTTCATTGGTAATATACCTTTCTATAACATTCGAGGCTTTTTATCGTGCTATGCGAAAACCGTTTGATAAAAATCTACAAGAAGAAAAGACAATAACTACCGATGATAAAGAAGTTTCTTCTATTCAAGAAGAAAAGGAAAACAATGTTGAAAGTGATGTAAAAGACGAATTTGAAACTTCGCTTGAAATAAATGAAGAACCATCTTTAAACCCGGAACCTGAAATACAACCAGAAATTACAGAAGAGACTGAAGCAACAGAAAATCTACAAGTTGAAAAACATACAACGGTTGAACTCGACACTAAAGTAGATCCTGCCATAAAAGAAGAAGATGAAGCAGATTTAGATCTGAAGATTGAAAAGAATATTGAGGAAGAAATATCTGACTTTATTAACGACGAGCCATTGGGTGATTATGATCCAACTTTAGACCTTTCATCCTATAAATTACCAACCATTGAGCTACTCGACGATCATAAAAGCGATAATGGCGAAGTGACAATGGAAGAGTTAGAGTCTAATAAAAACCGAATTGTTAAAACGCTCGAGGATTATAAAATTCAGATCAAGAATATTAAAGCTACCGTTGGACCAACCGTTACATTATATGAAATTGTACCGGCTCCGGGTGTTCGAATCTCAAAAATTAAGAACCTCGAGGATGACATTGCCCTTTCTTTAGCAGCATTGGGTATACGTATTATTGCACCTATTCCGGGAAGGGGAACCATCGGTATTGAAGTGCCTAACTCCGATCCTGAAGTGGTTTCGATGCGTTCAATTATCAACGCTAAAAAGTTCCGCGAAACGAAATATGAACTGCCTATTGCTTTAGGAAGAACCATCTCAAACGAAACTTTTGTGATTGATTTGGCCAAGGCTCCTCACATGCTGGTGGCCGGTGCAACGGGACAAGGAAAATCGGTTGGATTAAATGCGATTATATCATCTCTACTATACAAGAAACATCCTTCGCAACTTAAATTTGTAATGGTAGACCCTAAGAAAGTGGAACTTAACATATATTCTAAGATTGAGCGCCATTTCTTAGCCAAATTGCCCGATGAAGAGGACCCAATCATTACCGATGTTCAAAAAGTTGTAAATACTTTGAACTCTTTGGCCATCGAAATGGACAATCGCTACGAGTTATTGAAGGCGGCACACGCACGAAATATAAAAGAGTACAATCACAAGTTTGTGAAGCGCAAACTGAACCCAGAAAAAGGTCATCGCTTCTTACCCTATATTGTTGTTGTTATTGATGAGTTTGCCGATTTGATTATGACGGCAGGTAAAGAAGTAGAATTACCAATTGCGCGTATTGCTCAGCTGGCTCGTGCCGTAGGTATTCATATGATTATCGCTACTCAGCGTCCGTCAACCAATATTATTACGGGTGTGATTAAGGCCAACTTCCCAACAAGGGTTGCCTTTAAAGTAGCTTCGATGATTGACTCACGTACAATCCTTGATTCACCAGGAGCAAACCAATTAATTGGTCGTGGTGATATGCTTATTTCGCAAGGAAGCGATCTGGTAAGGGTTCAATGTGCCTTTGTTGATACACCTGAAGTTGAAAAAATAAACGACTATATTGGTGAGCAACGAGGATATACATCAGCTTTCTTATTACCTGAATATACAGGTGGAGACAGTGGAGGAACAGAGCCTGGCGAAGTAGATCTTTCAAAACGCGACCAAATGTTTGAAGAAGCTGCTCGAATTGTGGTTGCGAACCAATCGGGTTCCACCTCTTTAATACAACGACGCTTTTCAATAGGATATAACCGAGCCGGACGAATCATTGACCAACTGGAAGCAGCAGGTATTGTAGGACCTTTTGAAGGTAGTAAAGCGCGTCAGGTTTTAATTGCTGACGATCTGGAGCTGGAAAAGCATTTAGCACAGTTTAATTAATTTTGGAATAATAATTGATAGAAATAGGAAAACAAATCATATGAAGACATTCTGTTCATTTATAGTATTACTTGCAATTACCATCGGAGTTAACGCCCAATCGGCTGAAAAGGCGAAAGAAATCCTTGATAAAGTATCTGCTCAAACAAAAGCATATCCATCTATCATTGCTGATTTCTCTTTTAAAATGGAAAACTTACAGGAAAATATTGAAGAAATATACGATGGCTCTATTACTTTAAAAGATAATAAATACAAAGTATCATTAATGGATGTGGATACTTACTTTGATGGTGAAGTAATGTACACACACATGATAGATGCCGGCGAGGTCAACATTACCCTACCCGATCCGGATGATGAAGAAACATTAAATCCTGCTACCATATTTAATATATATCAGGATGGTTACAAATTGAATTATGTGGGTGAAGGTAATGCCGAAGGGCGTGATGTTTACGAAATTGATTTATATCCGACTAATCGTGACAAACCCTATTCAAGAATCAAACTGCTAATTTTTCAGGACGATCTGACATTGTTTTCATTCCGCCAGGTAGGTAAAGACGGTAATAACTATACCGTTATTGTTAAAAAAATGATTACAAACAAGCAGGTTGACGATAAAACATTTGTATTTGATACCGCGGCACATTCTGATGTTGATGTAATTGATATGAGATAATCAATTTGAAAAACCACAGATTTTAAAGATTAAGTCGATTATTCGACTAAATAAATCTTTTATAATCCTTATCATCTGTGGTTAATTGATTTAAAAATGTTATTTCAAATCCTGTCTGCCGGCAGGATTTTTTTGTTACTTTTGCCACCTATCTATAAATATGGATTTATCTATATGTAATTAATTTGAACCAAAGCAGAATAAATTAGTTTACAGGATATGGAAGCAATACTAACCTATATAGCCGATTTCTTTTACTCATTATTTGACTTGCTTAAAGCAATGTCACCCTATTTATTATTGGGATTTTTCTTTGCCGGAATACTTAAAGTTTGGTTTCCGCAAAGTTGGATTGATAGATATATGGGTAAAAGCAACCTGGGATCAGTGGTAAATACAGCCATACTGGGCATACCGCTACCTTTATGCTCATGCGGCGTTATACCAACCGGTATTTCATTTTATCGCAATGGTGCTTCCAAAGGATCCAGCGTTAGCTTTTTAATATCAACCCCGCAAACCGGTGTTGATTCCATTATGGTTACCTATTCGTTATTAGGTTTACCCTTTGCTATTATACGCGTGGTGGTAGCGCTGGTAACAGGAGTTTTAGGAGGTGCCGCCACTAATGCAATTGCAAAAGACGATAAAGTTGATGCATCGCAATCAGGCGAAAGTTGCGAATCGGACAAAATGGGAACAAAACAAGGTTGGAAAGGTATTTTCCGATATGGCTTTTACGAGTTCTTGATGGATATAGCCAAATGGTTAGTAATTGGTATATTGATCGCTGCCGTACTGGCTGTTCTTATTCCTGATGATTTCTTTGTGAATTACCTCGATAACGAACCATTAAGCATGCTAATCATTCTTTTAGCATCCGTTCCGTTGTATTTGTGTGCAACAGCATCAGTGCCCATTGCAGCAGTATTAATGTTAAAAGGATTATCGCCAGGGGCAGCTTTAGTTTTGTTAATGGCCGGACCGGCTACCAACGCTGCAACTATCACTATTATTCAAAAGGTATTCGGATTGAAGACGCTTCTCTCCTATTTGGGTTCAATTATTTTGGGAGCGATGCTTTTTGGTACATTAATCAATACTTTCTTGCCTCGCGAATGGTTTACACTGGCCGAACATGCCATGCACGAAGGACATCGTCACGAGTTATTGCCCGAATGGTTTCAGCTATTATCAGCTATTACTCTGATTGCTTTAATTACCAATGGTTACATTCAAAAGTATCTGAAGAAACAACGTCTGAAAAAGGCAAGCATTAAAACAAAACAACTCTCGAAATCAATCATTTTTAATAACGATACTAAACCAACAGCAGCAACTCCTGTTGCTCCTGCTTTTAACACCTCTTTTACCATGGCAAAACCAACTATTAAAACAACTTATATTGTTGAAGGAATGACCTGCAGTCATTGCAAAATGAGTGTTGAAAAGAACTTATCGAAGGTAGATGGTATCAGCTCTATTGAAGCCGATCCTCAAAGCAACCGTGTAGTTGTGGAAGCTACAGAACAGGATAATGCAGTTATTGAATCAACTATCGAATCGTTGGGATATTCGTATAAAGGACTGGCTTAAAAATGTTTTTTTAAGTACCCCGCAAGAGATACAACTACATTCTTGCGGGTAATAATTATTCTTTCCTAACAACCTATCACCCTACCTTATGAGTAGATTGCTTTATCCGGCAAATACCTCACATCTTCGGTCTTCTTCCCCATGGTTCGACAGGCTCACTATTTCACATCCTTACATCCAAATCTTTTATTACTTTTGCATCACTAAGGTGCGCAAGCATAATAGGGAATCCGGTGCCTCAGTCAACTGATATTCCGGAGCTGTCCCCGCAGCTGTAAGTCTCCATGTCAATAGCAATATGTCACTGATTAACACCAGATATCGGGAAGACGTTATTGATAAGGGATGAGCCAGAATACCTGCCTTAGCAGTATAAACTTCGGGGTAAAGTAGTCAGGTATGTGCATAATGCAGTACATTCTTTCCACTTCCCTCCTGAAGCTAATTGTTTAACTTTTAATGCATAAACAATGCAGGAGACTCAGATTAAAGTACTTGATCGCACATTAGATCAAGCGATTACCGAAAAAATTAACGGTAAAACCAAACCATTAGGTTCGTTGGGCCAACTCGAAACTGTTGGCGCCCAAATTTGTCGTATTCAACACACCTTACAGCCTAAACTTGAAGAACCTGCCATTCTGGTTTGCGCAGGCGACCATGGCATTACTCAGGAGGGCATTAGTCCTTTTCCACAAGAGGTAACTTTTCAAATGGTAATGAATTTTCTGGCCGGTGGAGCTGCCATTAATGTGTTTAGTCGTCAACACAACATTAATTTACTTGTTGCTGACACAGGGGTTAACTTCGATTTTGAAAGTACTCCTCAACTACTTAATAAAAAAGTAGCTAAAGGAACCCGCAACTTTGCTGTTGAACCAGCCATGAGTATAGATCAATGCAAACAAGCCATG
Organism: Carboxylicivirga linearis; assembly: GCF_018271995.1. Taxonomy (GTDB): domain Bacteria; phylum Bacteroidota; class Bacteroidia; order Bacteroidales; family Marinilabiliaceae; genus Carboxylicivirga; species Carboxylicivirga linearis. Next base: position 12,793 of record NZ_JAGUCO010000002.1, on the reverse strand, counting down.
CAAAATGGTGCTGATATGGTTACCAAACTTCATCAAGAAGGAACAAACATTATTGGCTTCGGAGAGATGGGAATTGGAAATACAACCTCTGCTGCGGCCTTGCTTTGTAAGTATGCAGGTGTACAACCTGAACAAGCTTGTGGTGCAGGAACTGGATTGGACCAAAAAGGAATTCAGCATAAAGCAGAAGTAATCGAAAAAGCATTAAAACTGCATCAAGCAATTACCAGTCCATTGGAGATTCTGGCTTGTTTTGGAGGATTTGAAACAGCCACTATTTGCGGTGCTATGCTAAAAGCCGCCGAACTAAAAATGATCATCATGGTAGATGGTTTTATTGTTACCTCTGCCCTGTTAGCGGCTCATGCCATGCAGCCTCAAATTTTGGATTATTGCATTTTTACACACCAAAGTAACGAGCAAGGCCATCAACACATGCTTTCGTTTTTAAGGGTAAATGCACTTCTTAATATAGGTATGCGACTGGGCGAAGGAACCGGAGCGGCAGTGGCTTACCCTTTAATTCAGTCAGCCGTAGCCTTTATTAATGAAATGAGCAGCTTTGCCGATGCCGGTGTGAGTAATCGATAACATATTAAGCTATTAGCTGATAGCTATTGGCTAATAGCTTTTATTGTCTTCTAACAAATAAACCATGAAACACCAGATAAATCTAATACTTACAGCCTTTGGATTCTTTACACGAATACCTATTCCTTTTAACATTGCCTTTTCGCAGGAAAACCTGAATAAGTGCAATCGCTACTTTCCATTGGTTGGATATTTCGTGGGAGGAGCAGCGGCTTTAATATACTGGCTGGCTACTTTTCTTTTTCCCGATTCGTTGGCCATCTTACTGTCAATGGCAGCAAGTATTTTACTAACAGGTGCTTTTCATGAAGATGGTTTTGCCGATGTATGCGATGCTTTTGGTGGCGGGTGGACAAAAGAAAAGATTCTAGTCATAATGAAAGATTCTAGAGTTGGAGCTTATGGCGCTATTGGAATCATTCTTTTATTGATTTCTAAATACACGGCTATAAGCAGTATTCCTACAGGTTTAATTGCTTTATCAATGATAGTGGCTCATGTTAACAGTCGTTTTATGGCTGTATGGACTATGCACACCCTTCCATACGTACGCGAAGATGAAAGCAGCAAGTCAAAACCCATTACAAAATCATTACATCACAAAGATCTTTTAATCGCCTTTGTTCTAACCATTCCTTCGTTATTTATATTGGCAGATGTCAAAATACTTTTTATCATTCCTCTATTAATCGTTTCTAAATTATTTTTGGAGCAATATTTTAAAAAATGGATTGGCGGTTACACTGGCGATTGTCTGGGAACAATTCAACAAACCTGTGAGTTAGTTATTTATTTAACACTGGTTGCCATCTATTATAGTAAACCGTTAATAGTATTTTAATGAAGAAAGAAATATTACTCATCAGACATACAACTCCTGAAGTTGAAAAGGGAATTTGCTATGGGCAGTTAGATTTAGATGTTACTGCTAACTTTGAACAGGAAGCCTCTGAGATTGCTCAATCAATAAATGGTTTTAATCCTGATGTAATATTTTCCAGCCCTTTACAACGTTGCCGAAAGTTAGCCAATCACTTATTTCCAAACCATAGTATTGACATTGATGAGAGAATTATAGAAATGAACTTTGGTCAATGGGAAGGACAAAAATGGGAAGGCATTGAACGATTTACCATAGAACAATGGAGCAATAATTTCTTGAACCAAAGTCCACCTAACGGTGAAAAGTTCTCAGAACTACTGGCCCGTACTAATAACTTTTTCGAGTTTCTTGAAAATTCTAACAAGAAATATCTGGCAGTTGTAACCCACTCTGGAGTAATACGAAGTGCATTACATAAATATCTGGCCATTCCTCCTAATAACATCTTTAACCTCGACTTACATTATGGGTGTATCATTAAAATAACCTTTAAGGGAAATAATTATTACCAGGTTGAATTCATAAAAGGATAAATGGCTAAAATAATTCTAATAACCGGCGGACAACGCTCAGGCAAGAGTAGCTATGCACAAAATTTAGCTTTAAAATTAAGTGCTAATCCCGTTTACCTGGCAACATCGCGCATTTGGGATAAGGAGCACAAACAACGAATCCTGCGCCATCAAGCCGATCGAGGTCCTGAATGGACTAACATTGAAGAAGAAAAGCAACTATCGAAACACAATCTTGATGGAAGAGTTATCATGATTGATTGTGTCACACTATGGTTAACCAATTTCTTTTTCGATAACCAAAGTAATATCGATCAATCTCTTCAGGAAGCTAAAGATGAATTTACTCGATTCATACAACAAGACGCAACTTTTATATTTGTAACCAACGAAATTGGCTTGGGTGGCATGCCCGAAAACGATATCCAACGTAAATTCACGGATCTTCAAGGTTGGATGAACCAGTATATAGCTAAAAAAGCAGATGAAGTCTTTCTGATGGTATCAGGCCTTCCATTGAAGGTAAAATAACCATTCCTCGCCAACCATTTAGAGCAAAATCATACTTATACAAAAAACAGAAGGGACGCTTCACAGCGCCCCTTCCTCACACAACTAAACCTTTAATCTACGTCCCACCACAGCTTAGAGGTTTAATATTATAATTAGTTAACATCCCAAAATATTTTGGCAGTTGGTGAATCATCATTATATCTTGCTGCCGCAATATCATAATTGCTACCATTCAATTCCGGCTCTGATATAGGATAAATAAATCTGGTTGGAATATCAGACATAGCCATTCCAGGAGGAGGTGTTAAACCAGTAAAGTCAAATTGTCTCCACGTACACCATCCATCAAATCCTTGATTAAATAATGATAACCATTTTTGTATTCCAATTTTTTGTCTCCAATCACCACTTGCAGTTGAATAAGCAACATCTGCATTAGCTATATAGGTAGTATAATCTTCAGTAGTACCACCCCATTCTAAAATAGATGCTTCAATACCTGCGTTATAATGTTCTTCAGCAGTACCAGAAACAGCAAATCCACGTTCAACAGCCTCAGCTAACATAAATTCAACTTCAGCATAGTTTAAAACTGTACCTTTTAAATCTGGTTGCAAAAATGGATCGCCTAAATGCGAAAAAGATGTATAACTATTGGCTGTTCCATAAACACCACCAACATATCCTCCTTCATACTCTGTAAACCAAAACGCACGTCTTGGATCTTCAAGATCGTTCATAATATCAACCACAGTATTAGCTGGAACAAAATCTTTACGTCCACTTTGCACCAAATCAGTCCACATAGGGTTTGTATTTGGAGGCGACGTAAAATATGTTATTGCACAAGCTTCATCATTTGAAGAAATTAAATTTGGAGCTGCCTCTAATACCATTGTTTCTGCCTTTGAAGCATCAACATCAGCAATACGTAATGCAAGTCTCATCTTTAATGAATTGGCAAACATTACCCATCCGGCAACATCACCTCCATATATAGGGTCTTCTTCAGATGAAAACCCAGCATAATCTGCGTCTAAAGTTTGGATAGCATCGTTTAATTCAACTATAATAGCATCATAAACATCTTCAGCCTGGTCATATACTGGTAATACGTTTTCAGGATCTAGCGCTTCCGTTCTTGGAACATCTCCAAATAAATCAACGAGTACTGAGTAAGTATAAACTTCCATTACAGAAATGATGGCAAGCTTATTATCTTTCATCTCAGTTTCACCTGGATAAACTGGTTCAAATGTTTCAATAATCTTTTTAGATTCATCCAGATCTTTCAATACATCACGGTATAGTGCTCTCCACCAGTTATCTGGATTCTTTCTCGTAACCATGTTATACTGACTTTCATCAGGATAAGTTGTTTGCGCCCAATATTGTGAATATAATTTAAAGACATTTCGGTTAACATTCACATCAGCCATCATGTCAAACATATTACGCGTTCCATTGGTGAACAAAGGTTCACCAGGTACAGCCGATGGGTTTTTGGTATCAATGTTCAACTCATCAAGATCTGAACACCCCCAAACACCGAGGCTAATTATAAATAAGAAAAGTATCTTTTTCATATGATAAGTTTTTTTAGAATCCAATTTTTACGTTAAAACCATACTGTTTTACTGTAGGATAAGAACCTGATAAATACCCTTGAGCATTACCTGAACTTAAACCTGATTCTGGATCAGCAAAAGGAACATTTTTATGAATGATCCAAAGGTTTCTACCTGTAAAAGCTAATGAAAGATCTTTCACAACACTTCCTAACATACTCTTAGGGAAGTTATAAGTTAAAGTTAGATCTCTTAACTTCACGTATGAAGCATCATAAACAGTAAGTGCAGCTGGGTTTCTTGAATTATTACCCCAATAGTATGCTCCACCATAATAATCAGCTCTTGCATATACATCATTTGGTGTACCATCCTCTTTAACTCCAGGATTTAAAATACCTCCACCATCAGCAACTGCATCACGAATTGGATTTCCTTTATCATTAGTTCCTGCAGTAAAATCAGGTAATCCTGTACCTTGACCATAATGCATATCTAAAGAATAAACATCTCCTCCTTTTTGCATATCAATTAAGAAGCTAAGTCTTAAATTTTTATAAGATAGAGTATTAGTAACACCAGCTAAATAATCTGGAGTAGGATCAGCAATAATTTGATTTGCTTCAGCTACATAATATCCTGATTCATTTACAATCTTACCACCATTCTCATGATATTTAAAACCAGTACCTTTCATTACACCATATGGTTGTCCGATAGCAGCATTAACTGTTATACCTCCCTGGTACGATGCCAATACAATATTTTCCAAAGGTTCACCAGTTGCCGGGTTAATAAATAATTCTTTAACCTCACTACGGTTTCTACTCCAGTTAACACGTATTTCCCAATCGAAATCACCTGCCACAACAGGCTTACCATCAATTCCTAATTCAATACCTTTATTTTCTACTTCTCCTGCATTAACCCATTTACTGCTATAGCCTGTAGCTGGTGTTAAATCTGAAGGAATTAATTGATTAAAGGTATTAGTTTTATAAGTGGCAAAATCAAATCCAACACGATTGTTTAAAGCTCTCATCTCAAGCCCTAGTTCAATACTTTTTGTTTTCTCTGGTTTAAGCCCTTCATTATTCTTTCTACTATCAACAGAGAATAAAGTAGAACTACCAAAGTTATCAGGCTTAGCATAAGTATCATAAACATTAAGTGCTGGTAAGTCGTTACCTACTTCTGCATAGTTAAGTCTGATCTTACCTAAATTTAGCCAATCTGCCATCAATACACGATTAAACAAGAAGCTACCAGATACTGAATAATACCCATATGCCCTGTTATCCTTAGGAAGAGCTGAAGAAATATCATAACGATATGAACCTTCAACGAAAGCTAAGTTTTTAAATCCAACAGAAGCATTTACATAATAACCTTGTACTTCTTTTTCTGATAAGAATTCCGCTGGTGTTGGAGGAGTTGATACTGAGTTACTTAAAGAATATAAATTTGGTACTACCAAACCTCCATTAGTTGAAGCACGAATAGCCTCTGTTTTTTCTTTACGAATATTTAAACCAGCAATTCCATTTAAATTAAAGTCTTCTGTTAAGTCTTTATTGAAATTAAGGAACACATCGTAGTTATACTCACTAAAGTTTCTATTATACCTTTGATATCCAGATCCTTCATCTGATCTCAACAAACCAAAAGGAGCCGATACACTACCGACAGCTCTTCTTTCTTCCTGAAGTTCACTATAGGTATCAACCGAAGCTTTTGCCGTTAACTTCAACCCTTTGGTTAAATCATACGCTAATTGAGCAAAACCAATTAAACGATTTCTACTATCTGTCTGATAGTTTTTATATCTTGACCAATAAGGGTTATCCCAATAAAGTGGAGATAAATCACCGTCCCATGGAGCATTCTGGTTCCATGTTACATTTCTACCAGTTTTATTATAAAGACGTTCCTGTTCTTTGATGTCAACATTAACTTGCCACCATTGACGGAATTGCGACATAAGGTTATCACTATATCCAGTAGAGTTACGTCCGGTGGTACTTTGGTTAATGTAATTTACCCCAACATCGGCTCTTAACTTATCATTGAAATTATGAATACCTTTGAAAGATACATTATGCTTCAACATCTCACTATTAGGCAACACTCCATTGGTTTTGAAATTAGTATAACCCAATCTAAAACTTCCCTTATCAGATGCACCATCAATATTTACACTATTCGTATAAGTGATTTCCTGTTCGAAAAATTCAACAGGCGTATTCTTTGCGGCTTGCCAAGCATACTTTTTGCCATAATTAGCTGACTCAGGTACAAAAGAATCCCAATGATAAACCTCTAAGTTTGGATCAAATTTACCACCAAAAGAACCATCATCATATGTTGGAACAACAAAATCCAAATTACCGTCACCATCAATATCTGCATCTTCGAAGTAACCAGTAGATCCATAATATGGTCCATAACCAGCTCCATATTTATCCTGATAACTAATAAATGTAGATTTATCAATATTACCAATAGTAACACCACTATTTATAGTAACACCAAATCCATCTCTTTTCTTTCCTGATTTTGTAGTAATCATAACAACTCCGTTAGAAGCACGAGAACCATAAAGTGAAGTTGCTGCTGCACCTTTCAAAACATTAATACTTTCAATGTCTTCAGGGTTAATATCAGCTGCTGCATTACCGTAGTCATAACCAGTACTTCCTCCTCTTTGAGCAGCGGTGTTCCTGTTATCATTGTTGATAGGCACACCATCTACTACGAATAATGCCTGATTATTACCTGTTAATGAAGTAGTACCACGAATAACAACGTTGGTTGATCCACCAAAGTTATTATTGGTTCTAATCTGAACACCAGATGCACGCCCCGAAAGAGCATTTGCAAAGTTGGCATTACCTTTTACAGCACTGATATCATCTCCTGCTACTTCTTGAGTAGCATATCCCAAAGACTTTTTCTCTCTGGAAATACCTAGAGCTGTTACTACAACTTCATCCACTCCAACAGCTTCAGAAACCATAACAACATTGATTTCAGAACGTCCTTCAATTAAAACATCTTGAGTTTTCATTCCTACGAATGAATACAAAAGATTCGTCGCGTCTTCCGGAACACTTAACGAATAAGTTCCGTCAACACGAGTAATAGTACCAATAGTTGTTCCTCTAACAACAACGGAAACACCAGGTATTGGTTCGCCACTTTCTGTATCTGTGACTGTACCTGTGATTGTTGTTGTCTGAGCAAACATTGCGTTCAGTCCTGCAAATAATAGCAAGGACATGATTAATGCTAATCTGCGCATAAAACAAAAGGTTTAAGTTAATAATAGTGATAAAGAAATATTATACTACAATTCACCGTAAAATGCATTATATGCATTCTATCAAATTGAAATAAATAATTTTAAAGGAAGTAGCTATATGACTATATAGCTATTGCTTTCTAAACCGAATTGGTTTTTGTGAAATATTTTGGCGATTTCTTTCTTTCATTGATTAAAGGTTTAAATTAATAATGGCGATAAAGGTGTTTGTTTAGTTGTTAAAATTAATTAATAAACTCTAGTTCTTCTTTGGCGATTAATGACACAAAAATAATAAAATCACAATTCAATACAAATTTTAATAATAAAATATCGATTTATTACTAATCATCTTATTTCATTAACAACAATAAGACGTTTTGGTTTTACTATATACAAATATAGAATTTTAGATATATAATACAAAATTTTTATATATTATTGTTAATTTTTGTTATACATCTCTTTTGCAGTATATTACAAGACTTTACTTTGTCTTTCTAGTAGAATTACCACTAGCATTCCACAAAAAAAACAACTTCAAACTGTAAATTATTGGATCATCTATCAACTTTCAGATAGTAATAGAACTATACCTTTTTAGTGATAAAATTGAATATAATTAACTTTTATACCTTTAATATTTATTTATTCATAAGACACAAAAAAAGCAGCTCAAAACTGAACTGCTTTATATTATAGATTGAGATTTGCTATACTCCCTGAGATAAAAATGCAAGTAATATACCTGCTGCAACAGCCGATCCTATAACTCCAGATACATTTGGCGCCATAGCATGCATTAATAAATGGTTGTTTGGATCATTTTTCAATCCCTCATGCTGTACAACCCTGGCTGAGTCAGGAACCGCTGAAACCCCAGCCGCTCCAATTAAAGGATTTATTTTGTTTTCCTTTCTTAGAAATAGATTCATAATTCGGGCAAACAACAAACCTCCTGCTGTTGCGACCATAAACGATACAGCACCAAGACCAAAAATCTTTAATGAATCAGTTGTCAAAAAGTAATCAGCCTGAGTAGATGCACCTACGGTTACCCCTAATAGTATCGTAATAATATTAATTAAAGCATTCCTTGCGGTATCAGCTAAACGTTCTGTAACACCTGATTCTTTTAATAAATTTCCAAAGAACAGCATACCTAATAATGGTAACGCAGAAGGTGATATAAAGGTAGTTAATAGTAAGCCAATAATTGGGAATAATATTTTTTCGGTCTTAGAAACTGCTCTTGGCGGTTTCATTTTAATTAATCTTTCTTTTTTAGGAATAATTAACCGCATAATAGGTGGCTGAATAACCGGCACTAAAGCCATGTAAGAATAGGCTGCAATAGCGATAGCCCCCATCAAATGAGGTGATAATTTTGATGATAAGAAGATAGCTGTTGGTCCATCAGCACCACCAATAATACCAATTGCACCTGCTTCTGCTGGTGTAAAACCTAACGCTGAAGCACCTAGGAAGGTGGCAAAAATACCAACCTGTGCAGCGGCTCCCAAAATCATAAGTTTAGGATTGGAGATTAAAGATGAAAAATCGGTCATTGCGCCAATTCCTAAAAATATAAGAGGTGGATATACCCCTTTCTCAACTCCAAAATACAAATAATTCAGGACTGATCCTTTTTCATATATACCAATTAAGTTTCCAGTTACAAAAGGCACATTTCCAATTAAAATACCGGTACCAATAGGCACTAACAATAACGGTTCATAATCATATTTAATAGCTAGAAATATAAAAAACAAACCAACTCCAATCATAACAACATTGGTGAATTCAATATTGTAGAAGCCTGTTTTACTCCAGAATTGCATTAACCCATCTAACGGACCTCCCTGAAATCCTGCACCCTCACCAACAACTTGTCCTAAGGCTTCAAAGCCTCCCCCAACAAACTGCAAGCTTAATAATATGGCAAAAACTCCTAATAGTGTTACAAATCTTTTCATACTTAAATTCTTTTGTTTTGAATTGTTACATTCTCCAAATATTCAATCCGGAGTGAATGGAACTTATTCCATTTCAATTAAAACATCGTTTTGTAACACTGCGTCCCCAACAGAAACTTTTACAGAGGCTATTGTTCCTTCTTTTTCAGCCAACACATTGTTTTCCATTTTCATGGCCTCCATAACCAAAAGGACATCTCCTTTTTTAACTGCATCACCTGCTCCAACTAATACTTTGAAAATATTACCAGGAAGTGGTGCTAATACTTTCGCAGCTCCTCCAGTTGATTTTTTGGTGATAAATCCTTCACCCGGCTGACGCTGCACTTCTTTGCGCACCAATCGTGGTGTTTTAGCTTTTTTTACTTCCTGATGAATCTCGACTTCATATTGAGATCCGTTTACTTCTATTGTTGCAAGGTTATCTTCAATATCTTTAACCCTAACCTGATATTTATTACCTCTAATGGTAAATTCAAATTTCTTCATAGCTACATTTTTATTTCCATCAATAAGTTTCCTTATCTAGGGAAATTAACATTATTAAAACCATACACTTTAGAACTCCAGGGCGAATAACGTCTTTTAACCTCTTTAATGGTTATAACATTACTTTCTTCGTCATGCATTTCATTAAAATACAAGTGAAGTGCCATTGCAATAGCAGCATTTGTCTCTCCGGTTAATATTACCTTCTTATCTTTTAACTCTACTTGTTCAGCTCCTTTTTTCCTTTTCAAATCGCGATTGGCACCCCAATTTAAAATTTTTGGAACCGTAAGGAAAACTCCAATAAGAAAGACTAATGCAACAAATACGATAAACCATCCTAACACAGTAATAGTCCACGTCATTGAATCAACAAAATATAAACTCATATGTAAGTAGATTAAAGTGGAATATTAGAATGTTTCTTCGGAGGATTGGTTACCTTCTTAGTTTGTAAGTTCTGGAATGCACGAATTATTCTGAACCGTGTATTACGTGGTTCAATAACATCATCAATGTAGCCATATGCAGCTGCCTGATATGGATTAGCAAAAGCATCTTCATATTCATCTGTTTTCTTTTGAATATAGGCTGCTTTTTCTTCGTCCGTTTCTAATTTTGAAACAGCTCTTCCTTCTAATACTTCGATGGCTCCTTTAGCTCCCATCACAGCAATTTCAGCCATTGGCCAAGCATAGTTAAAGTCTCCTCTTAACTGCTTGCACGACATTACATCGTGCGCACCACCGTATGATTTACGGATGGTGACAGTTACTTTTGGCACTGTAGCTTCACCATAAGCGAACATCAGTTTAGCTCCGTGAGTTATAATACCGGCATATTCCTGACCTGAACCAGGCAAGAATCCGGGAACATCAACCAATGTTAAAATAGGAATATTAAAAGCATCACACATTCTAACAAAACGAGCAGCTTTGCGTGAAGCATCGCAATCTAAAACTCCCGCTAAAAAGTTGGGTTGATTAGCAACTACTCCAACCGATTGTCCGTCTAAACGACAAAATCCTGTTATAATATTTTTTGCATAATTACGATGAACTTCTAAAAACTCACCATCATCAGCAATAGAGAAGATTACCTCCTTCATATTGTAAGGTAAATTTGGATTATCAGGAACAATAGAATTTAACTGATCATCCAAACGATCAATAGGATCATTACACTCTATTACAGGAGGTTCTTCCATATTGTTTTGAGGAAGATAGGATATTAACTTTCTAATTAAAAGAATACCTTCTTCCTCGTTTTCTACCTTAAAATGTGATACTCCCGATTTTGAAGCATGAACATTAGCACCTCCTAAATCCTCAACAGATATATCCTCACCGGTTACTGTTTTAACAACTTTAGGACCTGTAACGAACATGTATGAAGTATCTTCAGTCATCATGATAAAGTCAGTTAATGCCGGAGAATAAACAGCACCTCCCGCACAAGGGCCGAAAATGGCTGAAATTTGTGGAATAACGCCTGAAGCTAAAATATTACGTTCAAATATTTCAGCGTATCCAGCCAGAGAAGTAACCCCTTCCTGAATACGAGCACCTCCAGAATCGTTGACCCCTATAACAGGAGCTCCAACTTTCATTGCCATATCCATAATCTTACAAATCTTCAAGGCCATTGTTTCAGACAATGATCCTCCAAAAACAGTAAAATCTTGTGCGTACACGTAAACAACACGTCCATCAATGGTTCCATGACCTGTAACCACACCATCTCCCAAAAATTTCTTCTCTTCCATCGAGAAATTTGTACAACGGTGGGTAACAAACATATCAAGTTCTTCAAAAGAACCTTCATCCAGTAGCATTTCAATACGTTCGCGAGCTGTCATTTTTCCCTGCGAATGTTGTTTTTCGATCCGTTTCTCTCCCCCGCCAAGCTTTGCTTGTGTGCGCAGGTCGATTAACTTATTTACTTTATCTTGAGTTGACATATTAAAAGGTAAATTAAAGTGGTGGTGGATTATTTATTAGGGTCTTCGCAAAGTTCAGTTAAAACACCGAAGGTTGACTTAGGGTGTAAGAAGCCAATATTTAGTCCTTCTGCTCCTTTACGAGGTGTTTTATCAATTAAACGAATACCTCTTTCCTCAGCTAAAGTTAGTTTCTCAGCAAGGTTTTCAACAGCAAATGCCATATGATGAATACCTTCTCCTTTTTTCTCAAGGAATTTACCGATCGGACCTTCTGGATCTGTCGACTCCAATAACTCTATCTTTGTTTGACCAACCATAAAAAAGGCAGTTTTCACTTTTTGATCAGCTACTTCCTCAACTGCATAACATTCTAATCCTAAAACTTTTTCATAGAACGGAATAGCCTCATCTAAACTCTTAACTGCAATACCAATGTGCTCAATATGCGTAGGTTTCATGCTTAATAATTTATTGTTTAATAAATAAATAAAAAACAAAAGTAGGAAGTTATCGCACTTTTACCTCATTTTTTCAAGTAAAAAAACATTGTTTTACAGCAGATCTTTACCGTTTCTTAAGGTTAAAGATCAATTGATTAGACTATTAAAGATTTAAAAATTACATGCTAACTATCTGTATTACCAATAGTTAATATTTAGTGTAATTATAGAAGAAAAATGAATAATAAGTTAAGTTTTAAAAGTAAAACCATAAAAATTAATCAAATATACAGAGTTTTTACTTACATATAATTATTACATAATGAAATTAACTTACACTTTTATACGTCAAATGATACAAATCACAATTAAACAAGACAAATAACAAAAGGAATAATGGAAGAAGAATGCAAAGAGATTATCCAGCGATTTTTTAGAAAGAAACGGTAAGCTATTAACACAAAAAAAACCGTTGCTCATGATTGAACAACGGGTTTCTTAAAAAAAGGGCGGCGACCTACTCTCCCACTTCTACGCAGTACCATCGGCGCTGCCGGGCTTAACTTCTCTGTTCGGAA
>NZ_JAGUCO010000029.1 GCF_018271995.1 Carboxylicivirga linearis | reverse complement strand
CAAAGCTTGCTAATTTCCACTTACAAACAGCAATTTTCTTCGTGCAATCGACTCAAAATAGCCCGCTATTCTTTCGTCAATATACACTTGAAACTCACTATTTGCAAGCGTTCTGAGTTCAAAATTTTACGTCGAACTCAGGTTATTAACTAATCTCCATGTAAGGAATACGAAAAGCAATACGAGTGCCTGATAAATCATAATCTGAGAGATCCTCAATTTCCATTGCTTCTAACTTCTTACCTCTTTGTTCCTGCAACAAACGAAGTCGCTCTTTGGTCAATTGCATCGCTATTGATTTATGAGTGATCAGTTTCTTCTTCTGCTGCGCTTTTTTAATTCCAATTCCATTATCTTCAACAGAAATAGCCAGTTTATTTCCATCCTTCGTAATCATCACTTTGATAAAACCATCTCCTTTCATATCCAAACCACCATGCTCAATGGCATTCTCTACAAATGGCTGTGCCAACATTGGAGGCACCATCACCTTTTCAACATGCAGCGTTTCATCTATCTCTAACGAAAATTGGATTTTATTCTCAAAGCGTCTGTTCTGAAGACTCATATACTTTTCTAATATCTCTTTTTCTTTCTTTAAGGTGATACTCTCTTCTTTAGCATATTGCAAAACCAACCTCATCAAAGATGAAAAATCAGCAACAAAATCAATCGCCGCCTCCTGACTTCCCTCAATAATAAAACACTGTAGAGCCGAAAGAGAGTTAAAGATAAAATGAGGATTCATTTGAGTACGAAGCACCTTATGCTCCATAATTTGCCTTTGCTGTTTCTCTTTTATTTTCAAAATATAAAGCCCTATCAGCACCAAAATAGCACTAAATATAAAAAAGATGGATAAGCCCCACAGCCATAACTTTTGCTTTTGTTCTTTTGCTTTGAGTTCTAACAGCTCTTTTTCACTCTTTTCAGAATGATATTTCTTTTCAAGATCTAATAATCGCTCATATTTCTCTGCCGTAAAAATCGAATCTGTTACATCATTAAAATACTCATAGGCTTGCAGTGATTTTTCATAATCACCCATATCTTTATAAACCAGATAAAGCGAGTAGTAGTTATCCTTGCGCAAAGACAATAGTTCCAAATCTTTATTCGTTTCTTCAGCCAGTTCGTAGTAACTTATTGCTTTTTTAAAATCACCAACTTCGCGATACGCATCACCGGTACTTGAATAAGTAGATACTAAAGACATCACATCACCAGATACTTTGAAGTATTCAATTGCCTCGTTAAAATACTCAATGGCCCTCTGATTCTCACCCTGATAAACAAACAAGCACCCCAGGTTACTCGATACAGCGGCCATGCGATCTTTATTGCCTAACTTCTTATAGGCAAAATAAGCCTTTCTATAGTTTTCTAAGGCCTTATCATAGTGATGCAAAGCAGCGTATGTTATACCCATATTATTACTTAATCCTGCAATACTCTCCTGATCATCAAATTTTTCATACAACTCAAGAGCCAAATGATAATGCTCAAACTGTTGATCATATCTTTCCCATCGCCCATAAACCATTCCTATATTATGATGTGAACGCGCTACACCCGGCTCATTCTTCAGCTCCTTTTCAATCTCAAGCGATGAATTGTAATTCTCAAGTGCTAATGCATACTTACCTTGAAAGTAATTTATTAATCCAATATTATTATAGGCTGTTGCCTGATTCTTAAGGTCTCCAATAGCTATATAACCCTGTAAAGCGTTTTGATAACATACTTTGGCTGAATCAAATTCCTGAAGGTAATAATATGATTCCCCAATGGCTTCATTTAAAAAAGCATTGGCCCGAACATCTGTTGACAACGAATTCTTTAATAATTCCTTACTTATCATTAAACAGCTATCCGGATTTTCATCTGCCAGACCAATGATTTCAATTGCCTTTTGCACCATTGAATCAACCTCTGCAGGCAATTCTGCCTCATTAGCCTTTATTGAAAGGGAGAACAATAAAAACAAAAAAGATATTGTGGAGTAATTATAAAGCTTCTTTACCTTCATTTTTTAGGTTAGGTTGTTTATATATTGAAATGTACCTCAAAAATAGCAATCTTTTTGAATTGCTTTAACAATCCTATTAATACTTCCCTATTCTAATAATCAATAATTATCTACGAATTCAGGCTCTTCCAAGAATAATATTTAAAATAAATTGAAGAGCTGTTTAAATTTTTAAACCTATAACTAATCATAAATTAACACAATACTTACTAAAATTATTATATATTCGTATTCACTTTTTAATTATAATCTAAAACAATCATGAAAAAGTTATTATTTATTGTTGCTGTTTTGGCAATTTCGATGAGCTCTTTTGCTCAAACTACATTTGGTGTTAAAGCAGGTGTCAACTTTGCTAATGGTACTGGAGATGATTTCGAAGATATGGATATGAGAACCTCCATTTTATTTGGTGGTTTTGCAAAATTCAGTCTTTCTGAAACATTTGCTTTCCAGCCAGAACTTCTTTATTCAGGACAAGGGGCTAAAGCTTCATATACCGAAGAAGGAGTTGACTTTGATGGGACTTTAAAAATGGATTATTTAAATATCCCATTAATGTTTAAATACTATGCTGGCGGTGGATTCAATATTCAGGCTGGACCTCAAATTGGATTTTTACTATCTGCAAAATCTAAACTAGAAGCAGGTGGCGAGAGTTTTGATGTTGATGTGAAAGACGAATTTAAAGGTCTTGATTTAGGGTTAAACCTTGGATTAGGTTATGACCTAGAGTCTGGAATTGGTATTGACTTACGTTATGGACTTGGATTATCTAATGTAGCTGATTATGATGACGCTGATGGAAAAAACAGTGTTATATCTTTAGCTGTTAGCTACGCATTCTAATCAAACCCTTATTAAGATATTAAAAACCGGCCAAGTGCCGGTTTTTTTTTGCACTCCGGTAATGCAACAATTATCATATCCCCCCCCAATCTGCTTAAACAAGTTATTGAAACTGCAGCTACCAACGAAGCTCAGAACAGAGCCATCGGCATAGCCTTTAGTTACGCAATCTAATCAATTACTTCATTAGATTTTTGTGTCTGAGCCTTTTATACCATGCTGCATCATTGTATCAAGCCTTGCCGGCAGCTGCAAACCATGCTGCATTTCTACAGCAAATCTTTTAGTGCTTTGAAAACCTTCGTGCATTATTACAGCACACTATTCTAAGCATAGATTATGGTCCTGCAAATTGCAGGGAGCCTTTCTAAAGGCAGGTTGGTTTTGTGCATCATGCAGCAAGGTTTTACGAACAATAGCAAAGCGGATGCACATCTATTTTGTTTCAATCTCAGGTTTTAAATAGTAATGCAAATCAACAGTTGAACCCACTTTGGGGTTCCTTTATAATACGTTTATATTCCACGGGTTCCACCCGTGGCTATTCATACAGCCTGAGTTCGATTAATTTACAATCGTTGGGAATATTTAGTTTGCATTTTTCGAGCGACAGCAAAGATTCACCTGATAAAGTGAATGGCAGTTGTATTAAAAACCTTAAAGTTCAATTCAGGCCCAGTACCAAACTAAAAAGGAAATTACTTTCCCCAAAATTCGAAGAATCGAAGGATGAAAGTAATTATTAGCCTTTAAAACAGGCTGAGTTGTTCATCTAATAAACGGAACGATCGACGATGAATGGGTGACGGACCATGCTCTTTAATACCGGCGCGATGCACTTTGGTTGGATATCCTTTATTCTTATCCCAGGCATAAACCGGGTATTTTTCATGCATCTGTTCCATATACTCATCACGATGGGTTTTAGCCAATATACTGGCAGCAGCAATAGGCAAGTATTTTCCATCTCCTTTCACAACACAGGTATGCGCAATACCATCATACGGTTTAAAACGATTACCATCAATCAACAAGTGTTCAGGCGTTTGTTTTAATTGTTCCACAGCCCTATGCATAGCCAGAAAGGATGCATTTAAAATATTTATCTCATCAATCTCGTTATGATGCACATAGGCTACCGCCCATGCCAATGCTTCCTGCTCAATAATGGGGCGTAATTTCTGGCGTTGTTTCTCGGTTAATTGTTTGGAATCATTTAACAACTCATGTCTAAAATCCTTTGGTAAGATAACGGCACCAGCCACAACCGGTCCTGCCAAACATCCTCTTCCGGCTTCATCACATCCGACTTCTACACGCGCTGCATCTATATAGGGTAATAATTCTGCCACCTTTTTTTATTTGCTAATGCTTTACACAGACAGCCCTCCGGGCTTTATCCTTTATTTTTTTTATTCTGATAGCACTTACGTACTATCCTATTACAAACGTCGCTGCACGACTAGCATATGATTCAACAAGCTTCCCCAGCTTTTCCCAGCTTCTACATAACTAACATCCCCACGTCATTACATCACACTTCTTACTTTTCGCGATAAATTACCTCCAGCACTGTTTGACCTACTGCCTTAAGAGTATTCTTATCAACATTACTCATGTCATCGTTATGCGTATGCCAGTAATCGCCAAAACTGCTATTCGAAGAAGGATTAAACTGAATAATATCAACACATGGTATTCTTCGATACTTATTCACGTATATATGATCATCAGTAATGTATCCACCTTTGTCAAATACAAAATGGTTGCCATACCCTAAATCTGCTGCAGTATTCCAGATTTGTTTAACCAAGTCGGGAGCATACTGTAATGAAAACCCTTCTTGATAGAAAAAGGCATCTTTGGCACCCACCATATCAAGCAGAATACCATAACGAGCATAATAATCTTCTTTATGTGGGAATTTTCCCCAATATTGCGATCCCAGACACCATGTATCTTCTTTGTGTGCTAAATCACGATGATCGGGCTGACCATAATCTTCGGCATCGAAAAAGATAATATCTATTCCCAGGTGATGACCTTTTTTACCAATCTGACGGGCTATCTCCATCAAGACACCCACACCGCTGGCTCCATCATTGGCTCCATCTATCGGCAAATCCCTTTTACTAACATCCTTATCATGATCGGCAAAAGGACGAGAATCCCAATGCGCAAAAAGCAATAAGCGGTTATTCATTTCTGGATTAAACTGAGCAATGATGTTTTTAGCCTCCAGAACGGTATTATCAAAAGCTTTTACTTCAGCTTCCTGAACAATCACATCAGCCCCAAAACGCTTCATTTCAGATGCCAGATATTCAGCACAAGCTTTATGTTCCGGGGTATTAGGCACACGTGGACCAAAAGCCACCTGGCGATCAACATAGGCATAGGCCGAATCGGCGTTAAAACTTGGTGTTGCTACTCTGTTTACCTCGTTGGTTGTGCTCGTTGAAGTACTATTTCCTCCTTTGGGCGAGCCACATGCAAAAAAAAGCAGGCTGGTAACTAATGCCCCTCCTGCCCATATTTTAAATTGATTTGTCATTCTTGGTTAGATTATTTTATTTCCCACTCAAATCCGTCTTTCGTATCTTTTATTACAATACCCAGGGCTTGTAACTCATTACGAATTTTATCGGCCGTTGCCCAGTCTTTATTTGCCTTAGCATCCACACGAAGATTAAGAAGCAGATCCACAGTTTCGTTCAACAGGGCATCATTGCCTCCACCTTGTGCCTGACTTTCTTTCAAGCCAAGAATATCGAATACCATGGCATTCATTAACTGTTTTAAAGCTGAAAGATCTTCTTCTTTTAATGATGCTTTACCATCCAACAAAGTGTTAATCCATTTCACACCTTCAAACAAATGTGCAATTAAAATAGGTGTATTCAAATCATCACTGATGGCAGTATAACACTTAACACTGAGCTCAGCCACATCAAAATCGGATTGACTGCCGGCCTTGATTTTATCCATTTTCGCACATCCATCCAGCAAACGATCCATTCCTTTTTCGGCTGCCTGAAGAGCTTCATTAGAGAAATCCAGTGTACTTCGATAATGCGCCTGCATTATAAAGAAACGTATAGTCATTGGGCTGTATGCCTGATCCAAAAGATCGTGCTCTCCGGTAAAGAATTGCTCTAATGTTATAAAATTTCCCAACGACTTACCCATCTTCTGTCCGTTGATGGTAATCATGTTATTATGCATCCAGTAACGCGCCGGTGTATGACCGTGAGCAATGGTGCTTTGCGCAATTTCACACTCGTGATGAGGGAACAACAAATCCATTCCTCCTCCATGAATATCAAACTCTTCGCCCAGGTATTTAGCACTCATGGCAGAACACTCTAAATGCCACCCCGGAAATCCATCACTATACTGCGATGGCCAACGCATGATATGTTCTGGTGCAGCCTTCTTCCATAAAGCAAAATCGTATGACTTCCGCTTTTCCGACTGCCCATCCAAATCGCGAGTGGTACTAAGCATATCTTCTATATTACGCCCCGACAAACGACCGTATTTATACTCTTTGTTGTATCTGTCCACATCAAAATATACAGACCCATTGCTTTCGTAGGCGTATCCTTTGTCAAGAATATCTTCCACCATCTTCAGCTGCTCAATAATATGACCGGAAGCACGTGGCTCAATACTTGGCTTGCGAACATTTAGTTCATCCATATACTGATGATAGCGATCGGTATAAAACTGCACTATCTCCATGGGTTCCAATTCCTCCAAACGAGCTTTCTTGGCAATTTTATCTTCTCCTACATCAGCATCATTTTCCAGATGCCCAACATCAGTTATATTACGCACATAGCGAACTTTATAGCCAATATGAGTAAGGTAACGAAATAAAATATCGTAGGTAATTGCCGGGCGAGAATGCCCTAAATGAGGATCGCCGTACACTGTAGGTCCACAAACATATAAACCAACATGCCTGGGATTAATAGGAATGAACTCTTCTTTATTACGTGTAAGCGAATTATAAATGAATAATTTGTTCTCCATGCTTGTATTCAGATCTCTTCTTAAAATATCAAGCTGCTAAAATACAAATTATTGCTTAGTTATCCGGGATTTTTTACGGCCTCTGTTCGTTTTAATTCACCATTTTGATAATATTCGATATACAGCAGCTCCCCAGTTTCATTGTATTCAAATAATTCTCCGTTAAAAAGCTTTCCTCTAACAAAAAATCCTTTTTTCTCGGGCCTTCCCTCCATATTATAAATGGTATGCATGCCCGTTCCAATGAATTCTTCATGATGCTTTTCCGGTTCTTCCTTCACCACCTCTGGCTGATGTTCAACATTTGAAGCAAACTTACCATCCTCATCGTAAATTCGTTCACTTATTAACTGGCCGCTTTCACTAAACATCTTTAAAGTACCTCGGGTCTTGCCTTCATCCCAGTCACCTTCGTACTTTAACTCACCGTTTTCGTGATAATATTTTTGAGTACCGGTACGTCTGCCCAATGTATCATAATTCCAATCATAAGCCAACTGACCTGATTTATGGTAGAATTTATATTCTCCTTCCCAATGATCAACATCCCAATATCCTTCTTCAGATAGTGTGCCATCGGAATAGAAGAAACGAGCCTTACCAATGGCTTTCCCATTTTTATAAGTAATCTCATTTTTCTTTTTCCCATCAGGGTAATAACTAATCCAAATACCTTGTTTATGATTATTGGTATACTCACCTTGCTCAATAACATCATCATAGGTATCGTCGAACTTTAACCAAAGGCCCTGTTTCCGATTATAATTATCCAACCTGTTGATTGTATCACCCTTATATATCTTATAATCTTGCCCAAACACAGACAAAGTCATAAAAGTCAGAATAAGAATCGATATATATTTCATGGTCTCTTTTTTCAAAAAATGTTAGCGCTTGTTTAAGAGTATAATAAGCGATTACAGCTAATTAATACGGAATACACCACGAAAGGTTATCGAAATATTACATGAAGAAAGATTAAAAAAACTTTAATGTTCAAATATTTTCATACCGAATGCCAGAATTCAGAACAACAAAGCTTAAATTGCCGTTAATTTTAAAAAACACCCTTACAAAATACTTATATGGGTCAGAAGAAAAAAAAGAAAAAACCATCACGCAAAACGGATTTACGTCAGTTAATTCAAGGCTTATTTTTTAATCAGCCTAAGCGCACATTCAATTATAAGCAGGTTGCTGCACTATTAGAAGTTAAAAAGAAAACAGACAAGCAAAGAGTTCAGATTATACTTAATGAACTATTCGAGTCGGGATACCTTACAGAAACAGTACCAGGAAAATATAAACTATTAAGTCGCGGATCAACAGTGACGGGCATTGTTGATATGACAGCTTCCGGAGCAGCCTTTATCGTTCCGGATGATGGAAGCGAGGAAGATGTATTTATTCCGCGCAATGCTATGAACAAGGCACTGAATGGCGATCGCGTTAAAATATTTAAAAGTGCACGCCGTAAGCACAAACAACCAGAAGGCGAAGTGATTGAGATATTGGAACGTAAGCGCGATCATTTCGTGGGTGTAATGCAGATTGCCCGTGGGCTAGCCTTTTTGGTGGTGGATGACCGGGTAATGCAAAACGATATTTTTATACCTACCAAAGGATTAAAAGGAGTAAAAGACGGTCAAAAAGCGGTTGCTCGTATCATTGAATGGCCTGAAAGAGCTAAAAATCCAATTGGTGAAATCATTGATGTACTGGGAGATGTTGGCGACAATAATGCGGAGATGCATGCTATTTTAGCTGAATTCAATCTTCCATACAAATATCCGGAGGAAGTAAATGCCGAAGCCGAAACCATTGATGCAGGCATCACTCCCGAAGAAATCAAGAACAGAAGAGATTTCAGAGATATTACCACCTTTACCATTGACCCGGCAGATGCCAAAGACTTTGATGATGCCCTTTCGGTGCAAAAACTCAAGAACGGCAATTGGGAAGTAGGAGTTCACATTGCTGATGTTACACACTATGTGCAAGAAAAATCATTACTTGAGAAAGAAGCTTTCGAAAGAGCAACTTCTGTTTATTTAGTTGACAGGGTTGTACCCATGCTACCCGAGCACCTGAGCAATGGCATTTGTTCTCTTCGTCCGAATGAAGAAAAATTATGCTTTTCGGTTGTTTTTGAAATGGATGATAATGCCAACATGGTCAATAGCTGGGTAGGACGAACCGTTATTTATTCCGACAGAAGGTTTACATACGAAGAGGCTCAGAATGTAATAGAAACAGGTGAAGGTGATTTAAAAGATGAGATCTTAACTCTTGACCGACTGGCTAAAAAAATCAGAGATAACAGGTTTAAGGCAGGGGCTATTAGTTTTGATCGTGTAGAGGTTAAATTTAATATTGATGAAAATGGCAACCCTGAAAGTGTATACTTTAAAGAAGCCAAAGACGCTAATAAATTAATTGAAGAGTTTATGTTGCTTGCCAACAAAAGAGTGGCACAGCTGATAGGCAAAAACGAATTAAACCCTAAACGTAAATCAAAACCAAAAACCTTTGTTTATAGGATTCATGACGTTCCTAACCCGGATAAGTTCGAGGCCTTTGCTTCTTTTGTTCGACGTTTTGGATACGAGGCATTGCCCAAAGGTGCTGAAAGCATTAATAAGTCGTTGAATCGCGTTCTGCAGGAAGCGCATGGCAAAAAAGAGCAAAACATTGTTGAAACACTTGCTGTCAGAACAATGGCCAAGGCCATTTACTCAACACATAACATTGGTCACTACGGCTTATCGTTCAAACACTATACTCACTTTACTTCACCTATCAGACGTTATCCCGACATGATGGTTCACCGTTTGCTGCAACGTTACCTCGATGGTGGCAATTCTGTAAATGAAGAGAAATATGAAGACATGTGTGAACACAGTTCCGATATGGAGCAACGAGCTGCCGATGCTGAACGTGCATCCATAAAATACAAACAGGTTGAGTTCTTAAAAGACAAAGTGGGAGAAGAATTTGATGGCGTAATATCAGGGGTTACAGAATGGGGATTATATGTCGAAATAATTGAAAACAAGTGTGAAGGAATGATTCCTATTCGTGATTTAAATGATGATTATTATCGATTTGATGAGGAGGAATATTGTTTGATTGGGCAAAAGAATAACCGTCGTTACCAGTTAGGAGATCCTCTTCGCATAACCGTGGCAAGTGCCAATTTAGAGAAGAAACAGTTGGATTTTGCCTTAGCTGACGACTAATACTATTTTCGAACAAAAAAGTCGACCCATTATATCTAATTGATATTGAGGTGTTTTTTATAGTAATATTATTGAACTAGCATGAGTAAATTTTTACATTGCCAAAAACTATTGTTACATTTGTAGTACAGCAATTTAAATATTTCTATGATGAGTAATTTAGGCAGTAGTCCGTCCGGTGCCCAAAATGACAACATGCGTTCAAGTATAATTGAAGCAGCTAAAGAACTTTTTGCCAAGTTTGGTTATAAAAAAACCACAATGGAAGATATCGCCATTGCGCTTCGCAAAGGAAAAAGTTCTTTGTATTACTATTTTAAGAATAAGGAAGAGATATTTCAGGCCGTAATCGAATCGGAAGAAAAACATTTATTCTCTAAGCTTAATGAAATTGTTAATACCAAAATGGAGCCTCGCGAGAAATTTACACAGTATGTAATAACTCGTATGGAGACAATCCTTGAATTAGACAATTACATTAAAGCATTGAAAGATGAGATGCTTACGAATTATGAATTTTTGAGCCGTTTAAAAACAAGTACCGAAAAACAAGAGGCAGCTTTACTAACAAAAATTTTGGAAGAAGGTACAAGCAGCAACACTTTTCAGGTGAAGAATATTCCTATGGCTGCAGTTGCTATTGCCACTGCCCTAAAAGGAATGGAAGGTCCTTTATTAAGTTCATATTATAGTTTTGAGGATTTTAAAGTACAGATAGAAAACACCTTAAATATTTTGTTTTTCGGACTTATAAGAAGATAAGCAATACAAGAACATTACCATATAACCAACACAAAACAACCACATGCCAATAAAAATACCTGACGCACTTCCGGCCAGGGAGGTGCTCGAGAATGAGAATGTTTTTGTCATTGGTGAAACAAAGGCTTTGCATCAGGATATCAGACCACTAAAAATACTGATACTTAATCTAATGCCTTTAAAAATTGCCACGGAAACACATTTACTCAGATCATTATCCAACAGCCCGCTTCAAATAGAAGTTGACTTTTTAATGACCTCGAGTCACGTTTCCAAAAATACACCACGCGAACACCTGTTTTCTTTCTATAAAGTTTTCAGCGAGGTACAATCCGATAAATATGATGGCATGATAATTACCGGGGCACCTGTTGAATTACTGGAGTTTGAAGAAGTTAATTACTGGGAAGAGCTCACCGAGATTATGGAATGGAGTAAACACAATGTGACGAGTACTTTTCATATTTGCTGGGGAGCACAGGCCGGTTTATATTACCACCACGGCATTAAAAAATATAAGCTCGACAAAAAAATGTTTGGTGTATTTAAACATACGGTAAACAACATACATGAACCACTAATGCGTGGATTTAATGATATTTTTCATGCCCCACACTCAAGATACACCGAAGTAAAATTAGCTGAAATAGAAGCTAATAAAAATCTTTCATTGCTTTCTGCTTCAGATGAGGCTGGCGTTTATATAGTAATGTCAAAAGATCGACGTCAGATTTTTGTGACCGGACACTCAGAATATGACGCTCAAACGCTTAATGAAGAATACAAGAGAGATAAGGCCAAAGGATTAGACATGGCCATACCCAAAAACTATTTCCCTGATAATGATCCATCAAGCGAACCAATGGTATTATGGAGAAGTCATGCCAGCCTGTTGTATTCCAACTGGCTGAACTATTACGTATATCAGGCAACACCCTTTCAATTGGATCAAATTCAATAGCATGATCAGATTACTGGCTACTGATTTAGACGGCACCATTCACACCCAAGACAATGGCTATAACATTGAAGACATTGAAGCTTTGGGAGAGTTGGGAGAACAAGAGGTTTGTCGTGTAATTGCAACAGGCAGAACTTTTCAGTCGGCTCTATCGGTTATTCCTGAAAACTTCCCTATAGACTACCTGGTTTTTTCCTCAGGTGCCGGCATTTACGATTGGAAAAAGAAAGAATTACTAAAGACAGTTAATCTGGGCTATACAGATGCACATGAGGTTATTGACAGGCTAAATCAGTTTAATGTCGAATACACTGTCCATCATCCCATCCCCGATAACCATATTTTTTTCCATAAAGTAAGTTCTGATCCTCACCCCGATTTTGAACGTTACATCGATTTTAATCAGGCACATGCCATTCCTGAAGAAAAAAAATTACCGGATGAAGATTATTCGCAGGTAATTGCTTTCATTTCCGATTTGGATCTATTTGATGAGATCAAGGCTGAATTTAGTGGTATTAAAATAATTCGGGCCACCTCTCCTATTGATGGTCAAAGTATATGGATGGAGTTTTTCCATACTGATGTATCAAAAGCTAAAGGCATTTCATTCATTACTCAAAAACTACAGATTGATGATTCTGAAGTGGTTGTAATTGGCAACGACTACAACGATCTGGATATGCTCAATCACTTTCAATCAGCCTATATTGTCAACAACGCTCCGGATGAGCTCAAGCAACAATTCATTCTTCTGAACGATGTTCAACTTTCACCTTTAGCTGATTGGTATAGAAGATTTCGCTGGCAGCCTATTTAATTTCTGCTGTTATAGGATTTCGTAGTCCATCTGCATCAACAAAAACAGCCTTAACAGAGCCTATTAATATTTTTGCTTCAACTATAATGGGTATACGGTTTAAGTCATCGGTGACCCAGACTGTCATATCCTCACCACTTTTAAAAATGGTTCCTTCTACCAACAATGGTGAAAATTTTAAACAATTAAACTTTCGTCCATTGCGGGTTTTTATCTGCTCTTTACCCAGGTACCGAATATAAATATCATGAACTTCTCCATCAACTACCATGCTAATTGGAATTTTTTCATTTGTCTGATATCGTGAATAATCGATATTTCTTGCTTTATAAACCATGGTCAGTAAGTCAAAAGAACACTCCTTCCATGGAATAATTTTTGATTCCAAAGGATTTTCTTCTTTCTGTATGTCTGCTGAAATAGTCCGATTTTGCCTATTGAAAAGATATTTATAATTAGCATGATAACTACCTTCGTTTGTTACCCTCTTGTATTCAAATGGCTCCAGGTAGGCAGTATCTGTATATACTTCAAAAGTATCGCGCACCTTAAACAGAAAATCGTAATTGTTGTAAGTGGCTCCATGCGCTTTTATGTGATAAGCAGGCTTATTATTGTACTTAGCATCATCAACCATAAAATCAACCTTACCTGCATTTAGCCAGATAAAGCCCCAATTGTAATAAGCATGATAATTAACCACTTCACCACCCTGAAAACTAAAATTATAGTCGTTGCATTGTGCTTTAAGCCCAATCGACACAATTATTGCCAACAACAATACCGAAAGTCTTCTAGACAGATAGTTATTCATCATTTATTAATTGAAAAATCGGAAGTGAACAAGCAAGAATCAAACCACTATTTTTTAACCTCACCAATATGAGTTTCAATAGAGTTGATTTTACCCTTCATTCGATTATCCTTTCCTTTTCGGGCATCAATATTTATGGAACAATACACTCTATCAGAGAACTCCTCCAGTATATCATAGCTTTGTTGTACAATTGCCAATGCCTCTTGCATAGTAGCTGTTTCGATGGTGGTTCCCATGGGATTAAGCTTATATTCTACTCCACTGGCATCAATATTTTTTATCACTTTGCTAACATACTTACTAACGCTATCTCCCTTATCTGTAGGAAACATAGCAAAATTGAGCATTACTGACATAGTATTAATCTCTTTTCTTAGGTTTACGAAATTGTTGAGAAAAATGATCGACTTTAAAATTCAGCGGATCCCACGATTCTATCTCTGAGTCCCAGTTGGCTCTGATATTTATTTCATTTGGTAAATAAATTAACGTCTCAGGTTGTCTTCCTTCGTAATAATTTCCATCATCCCATTTATCATTACAATTTTCGTCAACCACAATGCGGAACATATATTTACCTGGCGAGAGATAACGAAAACCTAATTTACCTGATGCTGGAATTTTTGATTGTTTAACAATGCTCTCTTTTTTATCTAAGACCTGAAGCAACCAATTATCTTCTGGCTCAACCACATTTATATATATCTTCCCGTAATCTTCTTCAGTTTTAATATTGAAATTGATTTTTTCCGGGCCATTATGTATTCCATAAATATCAACAATTGAAGCCGAATCAACAGTTAACTCGTACTTTCCACCTGGAATCCATTTCTTATCAATAGTATACCTTCGAATATTAAGAGTATCCTGCACCAATTCAAAATCAACTGGTTCCGGAATAGTATCTTCGTAATAATAAAGCTTCATAGCCTCTCTGTTAAATTCAACTGCCGGAGCAGGCAATGAAAAACTGAATGTTCCTAAAATATTAACTTTCGACTTAATACCTCCAAGCTTTAACAATTTTATCGGTTCTGGTTCTTCATCCTTCTTCTTTCTCTTCTTCTTCTCCTTTTCAACTTCAAAAAAGTACATGGCAATGGTATCGAGCTTGGTATATTCAATATCCATTGAATCGCGCATAGTATAACTCAATTTCACCGATAGTGAATCCTGCTTATAATAAGTACTATCCTTTAACCAAAAAGTAACTGTATCGTTATTAAAAGATTTCTCTTTAATAAAAAGGTCGGTTAAGTCATCTTTACCTGTTAAAGATATTTCAACCTCATCTTCCTGTTTACGGTTGAAATAGAAAGTCATTTTTGCCTTTTCGTTTCGTTCTTCACTTAATAAATACTGTCTTTTATAATCATGCTGAAACAAAAACATCTGAATGCTATCAGGCGTATAAACCAACTCTTCATGATAAATCAATGAATCGGTTTCAAGTGAATCGATATGCAATGTATCCACAAACTCGCGATACTCAAAAGAAGGTTCTACAATTATATCTGACCAGGCCATACGCTCTCCGGGCTGATCAAATTTAAAATCACGATTTGAATCTTCTAAGGCATACAATCGGTATTTTCCGGGACGCACATTTAATATAGTAAACCTACCTTGGGCATTGGTTTTTGCCATACGAATAGGTACTAATTTATGTATTGCAGAATCTGCCAGATTCTGATGCAGAAAAACCAATGTTCCCGATGCGGGAGCTAAATCATCGGAGTCATACACATTACCCGAAATCTGCAACGAATCGATATACTCACCTGTTGAAAAGCTAAAACTGAAATTTTCTAACACATTGCCTTCATTATTATCAACAACTGCATCAGCAAAATCAAGCGAATAGGTTGTGTTGGGTTGTAAATCTTCATTAAAAACCACATGTAACTTATTAGCTCGCGCTTCAATGGTTGGCTGCTCATTCATAGGTGGCGAAATCACAAACTTCTGGCGAACATCTTTTAGCTGAATCAACTCATCAAACTCTATTTCAACTAACTTTTTATTATAATTCAGCGCATGATCGTCGGGAGTTGAACTAACTACCTTAGGAGGATCTTCATCTTTTAACCCACCCGTTGGCATGCCAATATTGGCACATGCCCATACAACAAATACTAGTACTAAACTGAAACTAATTGATCTAAGTCTGCTTTTCAAAATATAGTGATTTTAATGCTCACAAATTTAAGAAGAAAATTCATCGAACAGTTTAAATAATCTTAATTCGAACAATGATTTTCAAACATACTAAAATAAACCTAAAAGCGGCTAACCATAGAACTTTACAATTGTGAGCAAACTAAAAAATGATAACTTTGCGTTCTTAGTAATATACTTACTAATTAATTATGGAAAATAAAGCACCACAAGCATCAAATAAGAAACTAATTTATATAATTTCTGCTGTAGCAGTTGTTTTAATTGCAGTAGTTTTTGTAATGTATTTACAAAATCGCCAGGAATATAAGGCTGTAGTTGAGGAAATGACTGAAGAAAAAGACTTGCTGACAGAGGAATTTCAAACTTTAGCATTAGATTACGACTCGCTTCAGAGCAACAACGACACACTTAACCTGATGTTGGAGCAAGAGCGTGAAAAAATATCTCATCTGATAGAAGAAATAAAAACAATCAAAGCCACCAATGCTTCTAAAATAAGAGAATACAAAAAGGAGCTCACATCGTTGCGGAGCGTGATGAGGAATTTTGTGGTGCAGATCGACTCCTTAAATCAGCGAAATCAGGAGTTATCAGAAGAAAATCAACAATATAGAAAACAGGTAAACAAAATTCAGGATTCGTACAACGAACTTGAAAAACAAAAAGAAACGCTGGCTAAAAAAGTCGACATTGCATCTAAATTGGAAACGTATAATTACGAAGTTGAAGGCCTCAACAGTAAAGACAGAGAAACAAAAAAAGCCCGTAACGTTTCAAAAATTAGGGTTTGCTTTACCATACAAAAAAATATTACAGCTCCTATCGGCGAAAAAACAGTTTATTTAAGAGTTTTACGACCAGATGAAGCTTTGCTGGTTCGCTCGTTAGATGATAAATTCGAATACGAAGAAGAAGAAATAAACTATTCTGCCCGACGAGTAATCGAATATGGAGGCGAAGAACTGGATGTTTGCGTTTTCTATAAAGCTGACGAAGGCGAACTATTACCTGGCACATACACTGTAGACATTTTTGCCGATGGTTTTAACATTGGCACAACCACTTTTGAATTGAAATAATCAATAGATTGACTACTCAAATAGATAAAGATTGAATCTAGAACCATTCTGGTCGATTATTTATTATTAAATTAACATTGCATATACATCAAGAGGTTATTTTCGCAATCGGGAAGAACTTAACTTAGACATTATGCAAGCAGGAACTATGCGTCAACGTTTTACGTTACTAACGACGCTTCTTATTATTACTTTTATTGGAATTGGGCTTTATACGTACCGCGCACTCAATCGCATCAACGACAACAATATTACCGAAAATCAGCTTTACCAGCTTGAATCTTTGATGCTGCAACTTCGTCGCAACGAAAAAGATTTTTTAGCGCGTGAAAAAACAAATCCTGACTTTCATGAAACAGGTCGGAGCAAGTACCTGACTAAGTTTAAGAACAACTATCAGAAGTCGAAGGATATTATTGATGCCTTGAATCAATCAAAATCCATCAAAAGAAATGGTATGACGAAAAAGATTGATTCAGTATCTATATTTCTAACCAGTTATTACAACACATTCATCAACATTAAAGATGAACTTTTAATTCAGGGATTTAAGGATTATGGTATGGTTGGCCAAATGCGACAAGCCATACACGAGATTGAGAATAATTTAAAAAGCCATAATGATAATAAACTAATGGTGTACATGTTGATGTGCCGACGACATGAGAAGGATTTTCTAATTCGCGAAGACCTTAACTATAGAGACAAATTTGTGGCGCACAATATTAAATTCCGTCAGGCAATTAACAATTCAGGATATAGCTCAAGTGAAAAAGAACAAATGTTGGGTTTATTGAATAACTATGAGCAGACCTTTTTAGCAATGGTCAATAAAAAAATGGAGATTGGTCTGGATGAAAAATCCGGTCTCATGGGAACATTGCGCAATGATGTTCACAAAGTTGAGCCTATGCTTGATGAGTCAAAAAAACTATTGATGCAAGCCCTTGCTTCCAGCACGCACAACACCAATGTTATGACTTTAGTATTCATTACCTTGGGAGCTGGAATAGTTGTATTTTTTAGTATTTTCATTTTTAAGGGTGTAAGAAAATTACTAGGTGCCGAACCATATGTAGTTGCACAAATTGCGAATCAGGTTGCATCAGGAAACCTTGTTTTAGATGATGAATTTAAACACGATGCTAAGGGTGTTTTACATGCTTTTGTAGTGATGACCAACCAGCTGGAAGAATTAATCCGACAAATTGCATTGGTATCAACTCAGCTCAGCAAAACCATTCAGCTATTAAACAATTCTTCTAAAAAAATTGCTCAAGGAGCACAGGAACAAGCCGGATCTTTTGAAGAAATAGCAACTACCATGGAAGAAATCAGTGCCAATATTCAACAAAACTCAACCAATGCACAGCGCACCAATACAGCATCAAAACAAACGCAAACCGAATTACACGAAGTAAATAAAAAGGCCGGTGATTCATTTACAACTTCAAAAAGCATTAATGACAAAGTAAAAATGATAACCGAGATAGCCAATCAAACCAATATATTGGCCTTAAATGCTGCAGTAGAAGCATCCCGAGCCGGGGAACACGGACGAGGTTTTGCGGTAGTAGCTCAGGAAGTTCGCAAACTTGCTGAACGAAGCAAACTGGCATCCGATGAAATAATTACTCTTACTCACAACAGTCTAAATATTTCGGAAGTAACCAGCGAAAGCTTACTAAAGTTGGTTCCGGTTTTAAATGAAAACACAGACTTAATTGAAGATATTGCCAGTGCCAGCATTGAACAATCACACGGTGTTAGTCAGGTAAGCTCAGCCCTGCAACAAATAAACATGATTACTCAAGAAAATGCTGCGGCTTCTGAACGGCTTACTAGCAGCATAGACGAGTTAAGCAGTCAGGCCAACAGCCTTCTTGAAATAGTTAACCAGTTTAAAGTTAAATCGGCTGTTTAATTATTTATCAATGGGTGCATCAATAATTTCGTAGTTCCACTTCGTTAAG
This sequence comes from Carboxylicivirga linearis, assembly GCF_018271995.1. Lineage (GTDB taxonomy): Bacteria > Bacteroidota > Bacteroidia > Bacteroidales > Marinilabiliaceae > Carboxylicivirga > Carboxylicivirga linearis. The sequence goes on along the minus strand of NZ_JAGUCO010000029.1, from coordinate 44,339 downwards.
GCATGCATCCAATTTTTATTTACCTTTTGCACGGTTTCTGGATGATAATTATATGCTTTCTTTTTATGCTTCTTTTTCTTGTTTAAATAGGCCTGAATATCGGACGAAGACTTATCAAAACCATTCAACCCAAGTGTTTGATAAATTTCATACGTTTTATTAAAGGCATCCGCTTCAAAATCCTCAAATCGCAATTCGTATAAATTACCTTCCGGAATGAGTTTTTTATCTCTTTCGTATGCATTGGTAAGCTGGTTATAAACATCCAAAATATTCTTCTCCAACTGTTCGTCGGTAAAATCCTGAAGCTTCAATGGCTTAATAACGTTCGAAAAATAATCGCGGGTTGATTCAAACACGGTATATGGATTGCGAACCAGATATATAAATTTGGCATTAGGAAAAATTTCTAATAAATCCTTCACCCTTCCAGTATGCGGAGGATTCTTTGATAAAAACACTTCACCACCCGTGTTATAAAGCGATGTTTTAACCAACCTTACAAATTCTTTGTTAAAAGTTTCTTTTTCCTGCTTTGTAATATCATCAAACAACAAATATTTCCGACAGTACTCCATGGTTCGTTTCGGCAAGAACCAAAAATTATAGAAACTTACCGGCATTATATTACTTAATGCAAATTCTTCTTCCTGTGGTTGATCAGGTAACAGCTCCAAGTTATCAGTAGGCCTTTTGTCGGGCATTACCGCCTTCATTATAGGCTTAAAAAAGGGCTGTCCAAACACCATGGCATTGGAAAATATGGTTTGATAAGTAGTGTTATATCCAAACTGCTTATCCTGAGCTAACACATTGTGAAGAAAAGTTGTTCCGCTTCGCCAGTGCCCCAGAATAAAAACAGGATCCTGCTTCAGCTCCATCGGCTCCACTTTCTTTTTATACATATAATTTTCGATGGGATGAGTAGCACTCATTAAACCCGATAGAATTTTACTTAATCGGTACTTAAGTTTGTATCCTTTATCAACATCCACCGCACTACAAACAGCCTTAAAATTACTATATCTACTACCAAATAATGGTGTAACCGGAAGCTTGCTAAATTCTAATTTAATCATATAAAAGGTTAATCAATGAAACTTGGATAAAGCAAATGCCATACCAAAAAAAGTAATCAATCTATAAGTCGGACTAATCATATTTTAATCGGATGTTGTCAATCCATAATTTACTCTCTGGTGATCCTAAAAATGAACCACCTTGGTAACTCGCAGAAAAAACAATAATCATATGGGTAACCTCTTCTTTATTGTCAGTCCACCCCGACTCAGCGTACTTTTTCACTTCACCCTTACTATTTAAAGCATAATACGGATCACTCTCAGAAATAAGATTCATGTATGATTGATAGTTGGGTGATTTTGTTGCATCACCATAAATAATGGGCATTTGATATGCATTTACCCAAGACGACTGCGATTGATCAAATCGCTGCCAGGCAGTACCTACTCGCTTAACAATCAAGTTGCCAGTAGCATCTTCTGTTCTGTTTTGCAATAAAGCATAAGCTTCAGCCATATCAGGTCCGTCAACATCCCTTACCTTAAAACCTCCGGTGGCTTTTAACCTTTTCTTCCCTATTAATGACTTATAATCGAAAACCAATGCTGATGGAGCTCGGGTAAATTCAATCCCCATAAAAGTATTTAATCTGGCATTGTCAGCCTGTGTTACAGGATCTTCCATCTGACCCAAAAATATACTTCCCGAAGCAATTGCCTTCACATTCACCACTCCCAGAACTACCACTTTTTTCAAACGAGTCTCCAGGCGAGCACAATATCCATCACCTCGTCTTTCGCGAAAAACAGACTGATTAGCGGCACTGACTCCTATTTCGGCATATACATTTGATGACGACCAGGGCGTTAAAGCTGGCAACTGCTTATCTATATTAGAATAATCACCGGGACCCGGTTCGTAATAAACTACTTCATTTCCACCTATCAACACCGACTCCTTTACTTTTCGGGAATACCAGGAGTCCATATCGCTATAAATGATTTGTCCATCCTGAATAAAAGAAGCCTCCTTCTGTTGAGCACTACTCGAAAAAACACAAGCAAGCAAAAATGTAATGACAGCAAGATATTTCATCAGATCTGTTTTATTGAAAAAAGTTACTGAATTGCAATTATCTTGCCAATTCAGGTAGAAGAAAATTACATAAAAAAAGCCGAAACTTATTTTAAAGTCTCGGCTCATTCATCAATATCGTATATTTCTTATTACCTATAGCTTAATGGTCTTAACGCGTCCAACCTGACCAGTTTTTAATTTACACTCAATTCCTTTCAAATGAAAATCTTCACTGCTTAAAACTTCTTTCACTACTCCATGTGTTAGATTTCCTGTACGAATATCCTGATGTGCAAGAATTGCTACTTTAGTTCCTACTTTAATGTTTCTACGTTCTCTTCCGTCCATTCTATGTCTAAATTATATTTTTATACTTCTAATACCATAGTTATTTCACCAACTATCGTGCAAAAAGTCCCCTTTTTAAAAACATTAACATTTATGATTAAAGCTTGGTATAAAAAAAGCGAATGCTCTTAATTTCTTAAAAGCATTCGCCAAACTGAGGTTCCTGGCGGATTCGAACCGCCGTACACGGTTTTGCAGACCGTTGCCTAGCCACTCGGCCAAGGAACCCTTACAAAACGAAAATCAGATTCAATTAGTGAACCATTATTTTCGGAGTGCAAATTAAAGGAATATTTTAATTCCCGACAAATTTTATTTCTTCTTTTTAGCATATAAACTCAAACAATCAGGACAAAGACAATTGTTGTAATTCTCTGCCAGCAACTTAAGATTTTCAGCACTCACAAAATAATTATCACACCAACATTTCTTATCAGAAGAACTATAACACAAAAACTCTGCGTTACATTTCGGACACTTCTTCTTAACCGCTCCATCTTCTCTCATTACTCCTCCAGTGTTAAGCTTACACATTTCATTTGCCCTCCCATTGGTGGATTCATCTTTGATACCTTCACTTTTAATTTAATTATTTGTGGAAAGCTTGATTTAATACTTTGAATAATCCGTTTGGTTAAATGTTCTAACAAATGCGAATTTTGCATAACCTGCTCCTTCGTCAACTCATATACCGTTACATAATTCAATGCATCATTAATACTGTCTGTTTCGGCTGCCACACTGCAATTTGTATGTATTGCAATGTTTACCAAAAAACGATTTCCAACCACCTGCTCTTGCTCGTAACAGCCATGATATGCATAAAATTCCATCTCCTCTAATTCAATCAAACCAATGGTGTTGCCAGTCTCCATAATAATTTTTTTCGCGAAATTAATCTTTTATAACCATAACAGCAGAAATTTAAGTGTAAAAACAATTACTTTTGCACTTACCGCCAGATTGGCGCTATCTTAGATTGAACATTCTTGAACACATTGCGATGGAGTCAAACGAAAAAATAAAAACAAATTTTATCCATCAGGAGATTGATAAGGACTTAAGCGAAAACAAAAACGACGGTGCCGTATTAACTCGCTTTCCTCCTGAGCCCAATGGTTACCTTCATATTGGGCATGCCAAATCAATTTGTCTGAACTTCGGACTGGGTAAATATTATAAAGGAGGTACCAACCTTCGTTTTGATGATACTAACCCGACTAAAGAAGAAACGGAATACGTTGAATCAATTAAGGAAGATGTTAATTGGCTTGGTTTCGAATGGAACAATGAGCCTAAGTTTACTTCCGATTATTTTGAGCAACTGTATGAATGGGCCGTTCTTCTTATTAAAAATGGCAAAGCATATGTGGATGACCAGAGCGCTGATGAAATTGCAGCTCAAAAAGGTACTCCAACTGTTCCTGGTACAGAAAGCCCGAACAGAAATCGCAGCGTTGAAGAAAACCTTGAGCTTTTTGAAAGAATGCGCAAAGGTGAATTCAAGAATGGAGAACGCGTTCTACGTGCTAAAATTGATATGGCTTCGCCCAACATGCATATGCGCGATCCTTTGATGTATCGTATTATCCATGCTAATCATCATCGTACAGGCGACAAATGGTGTATTTATCCAATGTATGATTTTGCACATGGGCAGGGTGATTTTATCGAAGGTATATCTCACAGTATTTGTACGCTCGAATTTGAGGTTCACCGACCATTATACGAGTGGTTCTTAAAATCTATTGTTGAAGCAATGCCTGAAAAACCGGCAGTTGTGCCACGCCAGATTGAATTTGCCCGTTTGAATCTCAATTACACAGTGATGAGTAAGCGCAAGCTACTTCAACTGGTAAATGAAAAATATGTTGCTGGATGGGATGATCCGCGCATGCCAACTATATCAGGCTTACGCCGAAGAGGTTATACACCAGAATCAATTCGCAGATTTGCCGATGAAATTGGCGTTGCCAAACGCGAGAATGTTATTGACGTTGCTCTTCTTGAACACTGTATTCGTGAGGATCTCAACAAACGTGCTCCTCGTGTGTATGCGGTTCTTGATCCGGTTAAAGTTGTCATCACCAACTATCCTGAAGGAGAAGTTGAATGGATGGAAGCAATTAACAATCCAGAAGACGAATCTACCGGATCGCGCAAACTACCATTTAGTCGTGAAATTTATATTGAACGTGGCGACTTTATGGAAAATGCGCCTCGTAAATTCTTCCGCATGGATGTAGGACGAGAAGTGCGTTTGAAAAATGCTTATATCGTCAAATGCGAAGGCATCACAAAAGATGAGAATGGCAATATAACAGAAATCCAGTGTACCTACGACCCTGACACAAAAAGTGGCATGGAAGGAAGTAAACGCAAGGTAAAAGGAACGTTGCACTGGGTAAGCATTAAGCATGCAAAAGAGGTAACTGTAAAACAATACGACCGTCTGTTTATGGATGAAGCTCCTGACGGTCATAAGGATAAGGATTTTCTTGAATTCTTAAACCCAAATTCATTGTCGGTTATCAACAACTGTTATATTGAACCTAATTACCAGGATGCCGAAGCTAAATTTGATGACGGCATTGAGCGTTACCAGTTCCAGCGTTTAGGATACTTCTGTATAGATAAAGATTCTTCAGACTCTGAGATTGTGTTTAATCGCACTGTTACATTGAAAGACTCATGGAGCAAAGGAAAAAAATAGTTTCTCAACTATATACACTTAGAAAATCCCGCCATTGAGCGGGATTTTTATTTTATAAGCACATATTTCTCAAATTCAGCATGAATTTATTTTGTGATAATTGATTCCTACCGACTTCAATTATACCTATAAAAAAAAGCTGCTTGCAGCACACCTAAAAATGCACCAACAAACAGCTTCCATATCGTAAAAATATCCTATGCTATATTTTCAACCGCGGCTTTTACACGCTGAATAGTTTCTTCCTGACCAAGCATTTCTGCAATAGTCATCAAATCAGGTCCGAATCCTCCACCTACTAATGCCAAGCGAAAAGCATTCATCACCAAACCAAAACCAAGTCCTTTTTCTTCAATTTTAGCCGAAATAACAGCTTTAATATCATCAGCCTGCCAATTGCTAACTTTTTCCAATTCCGGAGCCAATTCGGCCATAAAAGCTGGCACATCGCCTTTCCATCGTTTCTTCACAACTTTGGCTTCATACTCTGCTGGAGCTTCAAAAAAGAAGAACGACTGATCCCAAAGTTCACTCACAAAGTTTACACGCTCTCTTACCAAACCCGTAATTTTTTCAATGAAGCTAATATCGGCTGCAATTTCTCTTTCATTCAAATCATCACTAAAAAGCAAAGCCAACTCTTCAACAGGTTTGCGCATCAGATGCTGTTGATTAAACCACTTTGCCTTTTCTGGATCAAAGCGAGCACCCGACTTATTTACCCTTTCAATAGAAAATAATGATATTAACTCATCAATATCGAATAATTCTTGCTCCGTACCAGGATTCCAACCCAGCAAAGCCAAAAGGTTATTAACGGCCTCAGGAAAGTATCCACTCTCGCGATATCCCGGTGCAACTCCATCTTCCATCTCCCAGTCCAATGGAAATACAGGAAAACCACCTTTATCTCCATCACGTTTCGAGAGTTTGCCTTTTCCGGTTGGCTTCAAAATTAATGGAAGGTGAGCAAACAGCGGCATGGTTTCTTCCCACCCCAATGCTTTATAAAGCATAATGTGCAATGGAACTGATGGCAACCATTCTTCGCCACGAATAACATGACTGATTTCCATCAAATGATCATCAACAATGTTAGCTAAATGATAGGTTGGTAGTTTATCTGCACTTTTATAAAGCACCTTATCATCCAATGTATTAGTATTGAATTTCACTTCTCCCCTCACCATATCTTTCGTTTCAACAAGAGTATCCTCAGGCATTTTAAAACGAATTACCCAAGGCTCACCGGCATCTATTCTTTGCTTTACCTCATCATCAGAAAGTACTAACGAATTTTTCATTTGCATGCGAGAATGCATATCGTAAGCAAATGTTTTTTTCTCAGCTTCAGCCTCTGCTCTTAATTGGTCTAACTCTTCTGAAGTATCAAAAGCATAATACGCCCAACCTGTTTCAATCAATTGATCGGCATATTTCTTATAAATCTCACGACGCTCACTCTGACGATATGGGCCAAACTCTCCTCCTTGCTTCACTCCTTCATCAATGGTTAAACCCAACCATTCCATACTTTCATTAATATACTCCTCGGCTCCTTCAACAAAACGTGTTGAATCCGTATCTTCAATACGAAGAATAAAATCACCTCCATGCTTCTTTGCAAAAAGGTAATTAAAAAGGGCTGTTCTAACTCCACCAATATGTAACGGTCCGGTTGGACTGGGTGCAAATCGCACTCTTACTTTCTGAGCTGTCATATCTTGTCGATCTATATTTTTTTTTGCAAAGATAGCAATTGACTTTTTAGCACTTAAATAAAATCAATTGTAAAAATTTAATTGTTATAAAATAAAACAAAAAAAAGAGGTGCCGTAATGGCACCTCTTTATTATTGTAATTAAATATTTGGCAGATATTTATCCACATTTTGATGAGCCACAGCTCTTACAAATTAAGCAGCCTTCCTGATAAATCAAGTCATCTGCACCACAGCTCTCACAATGGCCTTTACGCGCTTTGGTTCCGTTTGGAATATATTTCTTAAGAGCACGCTCTACACCATTCTTCCAGGTATTAATTGTATCACTATCTAACTGAAGCCCAGCAACCAAATCAAGGATATCTTCAATTGGCATACTATGACGCAATACACCTGATATTAATTTGGCATAGTTCCAGTATTCCTTATCAAACTTATATGATAAACCTTCAATGGTTGTTTTATATCCACGCTTATTGGTAAACTGGAAATCGTAGCGTGATGCTCCATCTTCTTCGCGGTTCTTAATAATTTTACCTGTTTGTACTGATTTAGGCAATAAAATTCCGTCTTCATCATCAGCCAAACCAGTAAAAACTTCATATGGTTTACCATCAATCAATCCCACAAATGCAATCCACTTTTCCTTGTTATTCTGAAAACGAACAACATCTGCATCTAATTCCTGAGGGCGCTTCTTAGGAAATTTACCAACTACTTCTTCTTTCTTCTCTGTATTTGAAATCAAAACTCCAGCACGGCTACCATCGCGATAAACAGTTACGCCTTTACACCCGCTCTTCCAAGCTTCAACATAAAGATTTCCAACCAGTTCTTCAGAAGCATCAGCAGGTAAGTTAATCGTAACACTAATTGAGTGATCAACCCACTTTTGAACCTGCCCTTGCATACTCACTTTTTTCATCCAATCCACATCATTGGAAGTAGCTTTGTAATATGGTGACTGAGCAACCAATGCATCCAATTCTTCTTGAGAATAGTTTTTAGTCACATCATGCCCTTTGGCTTCCATCCAGGTAACAAATTTATGATGAAATACAGTGTATTCTTCCCAGCTATCACCTACCTCGTCAACAAAATCTACTCTGGTCTCTGTATCATTCGGATTTACTTTACGACGACGCTTATATACTGGCAAGAATACAGGCTCAATACCTGATGTTGTTTGAGTCATCAAACTGGTTGTTCCAGTTGGAGCAATCGTAAGTGCAGCAATATTTCTACGACCGTACTTTTTCATGTCTTCTTTTAAAGTACTGTCTTCTGCAAACAATCTATTAATAAACGGATTATTAATTTCTTTATCAGAATTATAAATAGGGAATGCACCTCTATCTTTCGCCATATCAACTGATGAACGATAGGCTGCCAAAGCCAATGTTTTATGAACCTCAACAGAGAAGTCTATCGCATCATCGCTTCCATACTGCAAACCTAAACCAGCTAACATATCTCCTTCGGCTGTAATACCCACACCTGTGCGACGACCTTCGTTGGCTTTCTTGCGGATATTCTCCCACAACTCACGTTCTACACGCTTTACGGTATCACTCTCAGGATCCGCTCCTATTTTTGCTAATATTCCATCAATCTTTTCTAATTCCAAATCAATTATATCATCCATCATGCGTTGTGCATACCCCACATGCTTTTTAAATAACTCAAAATTGAATTTTGCTTTATCTGTAAATGGATTCTCAACATATGAATACAAATTCAATGCAATCAAACGACATGAATCGTATGGACACAAAGGAATCTCTCCACATGGATTGGTAGATACAGTGCGATATCCTAAATCGGCATAACAATCCGGAACAGACTCTCGAATGATTGTATCCCAGAATAAGATTCCTGGCTCAGCCGATTTCCAGGCGTTATGCACAATCTTTTGCCATAAGTCGACTGCCTTAATATCTTTTTTGTAAGCTGGTTTATTGGATCCAACCGGATACTGTTGTGTGTATTCTTTTTCTTCTACAACAGACTGCATGAAATCATCGTCAATTTTTACCGAAACGTTAGCTCCGGTAACTTTGCCTTGCTCCATTTTTGCATCAATAAACGACTCTGAATCGGGATGCTGGATTGACACACTTAACATCAATGCTCCACGACGACCATCTTGAGCGACCTCACGAGTAGAGTTGCTAAAACGCTCCATAAAGGGCACAATTCCGGTTGATGTTAAGGCCGAGTTTTTAACAGGCGATCCTTTGGGGCGAATATGAGACAGGTCATGTCCTACTCCACCACGACGTTTCATTAATTGCACCTGCTCCTGATCAACCTTCATAATCCCTCCGTAAGAGTCAGAAGGTCCATCATCACCAATGACAAAACAATTAGATAAGGATGCTATTTGATGTGTATTTCCAATGCCTGACATTGGACCTCCCTGTGGAACAATGTATTGGAAGTTCTTCATTAATCCATATAATTCTTCAACCGACATGGGGTTAGGATACTTCTCCTCAATTCGGGCTATTTCTCTAGCTAAACGCCAATGCATTTCATCAGGGTTCAATTCATAAATATTACTATCTGAATCTTTCAGTGCATATTTATTTACCCACACACGAGCAGCCAGCTCATCGCCATTGAAATATTCAAGCGATGATTGAAAAGCTTCTTCATAGGTATAATTCTGTCTCACGGATTCGGTCTTAGGGTCGATTTCTTTAACTGCCATGTCGCCTCAAAAATTTTAATACGTTGATAAAATGGAATTTAATGTTTTTCCTTTGCGTTTTTTACGTGAATGCAAGTTATAAAAGGTGATCATTTAAGACAAACAATACTTTTCAACACCTAACAAAAGTTGTCCACTTTTTGTTCTTAAATTACTGTTCTATTGATATTTAAATTTTATCAAAACACCTAAAAGTTGTCCAAAACGAAAATCTTATCAACACATACATAAACTTAAAATGATTTTTACCATTAGTTTAAAGATGCTTATTAACCTTGCCTTTTAACATCTTTTCACACACTTTTACATCCCCACAACTAACAGTGCCTACATAATAGATTCCACAAATTGGAAATCAATATTCTAGCGATTTATTGAAATAAAAAAGCCGGACCTATTTCAAGTCCGGCTGTAACTATTTTTAATATTCATTAAAATACCTCATCCATAATTTTGCGTGTAGCCCCACACATTTTATTCACATATTGCCCTGCCTTCAACGAAGCATCCTTTAAATATTCTTCATCGGCCCATAATTGCCCCATTCCTATTTGAAATTCACTTCCATTTTGTATTGAAAATCCTCCTCCCACTTCAATTAAATCTCGCGCTTCTCTAAACTTTTTATAGTTCGGACCGAAAAATACAGGCATACTATAAGTAGCCGCCTCCAATGTATTATGTATTCCAACACCAAAACCACCTCCAATGTATGCCACCTGACCATATTTATATATACTCGACAGCATACCAATAGTATCTATAATCAATACCCTGCAATCAGTAATATTTTCAACCTGTTTCGTATATCTGAAATAAGGCACAGATAATTTACTTTCAATCTGCTTAATATGACTTTCATGAATCTCATGGGGTGCAATAACTAACTTAACATCCTGTCCTTCTTTCTCTAAATATTCTAAAAGAATATCTTCATCAGGTGCCCAGGTACTTCCTGCCACAATTACCTTATTGCAATCTCCAACAAATCGATCAACCAGATCTATCTCCGCAGATGCCTTAGCAATATCTCTTACCCTGTCGAAACGAGTATCTCCAGCCACTGAGTAATTTTCAACACCTATACCCGACAATAATTGACCAGATGTTTCATCCTGCACATAAAACTTAGCAAAACAATTCAGCATCTTTTTAAACCAACCTCCATACCATTGAAAGAATGATTGCTTTTCTCTAAATATCATTGACACTCCGTAAACAGGTATATTTTTTCTTTTCAATGCATTTAAATAATGATACCAGAATTCATACTTGATAAAGAAAACCTTTTCAGAATTGATAGCATCAATTAATTTCTTTGCGTTTCGTTTAGTATCAGCTGGAAGATAAAATACATAATCCGCCAAATCATAATTTTTGCGGACCTCATAGCCAGAAGGTGAAAAGAATGTAAGCACAACTTTATATTGTGGGTAATCTTTTTTTAATGCTTCAATAATGGGTCTTCCTTGCTCAAACTCTCCTAAACTGGCGGCATGAATCCAAACCACCGGACCTTGCAATGAAATTGATTTTAATAACTTAAGGCTTTCTTTTCTTCCATTTTTTAAAAGCTTTGCTTTTTGGTTGAAAGGAGAAACCAAACCTATTAAAAACGAATAAAGGGCAATTCCGATATTATAAATTAATGTCATTGTTCGCTGTTTTAGAAACGCAAAGATACGAGTAGGTTTTAAAAAAGTATCAAGTGCCAAGACATAAGTATCAAGATTTGTGATAGTAAAATTTAATGAGATCAACTTCTCCAACAAAATGCCATAAAAAAAGCCTGCTGCACAATGCAACAGGCTTTGATCCAACAAATGTTGGTTATTTTATTTATCCGCGGATTGCTTTTACTCCTGGTAATTCTTTTCCTTCCAAGAACTCAAGTGAAGCACCACCACCAGTTGAGATATGACTCATTTTATCAGCCAAACCACTTTGGTTAACAGCAGCAACAGAGTCTCCACCACCGATGATAGAAACAGCTGAAGAATCAGCTACAGCCTGGCATACTCCGAAAGTACCTTTTGAGAAGTTAGGCATCTCGAAACATCCCATAGGACCATTCCAAACAACTGTTTTAGCTGAAGCGATTTCAGCAGCATAAGCTTTAGTTGTTTCAGGACCAACATCTAGTGCCATACGTCCTTCAGGAATATCGTTTCCTACAGTTTGAATATCTGCGTCGTTATCAAATTTATCAGCAGCCAAGTTATCAACTGGCAACATAAAGTTAACACCATTAGTTTTAGCATCAGCCAAAATTTGCTTGGCAGTATCAACCAAATCTTCTTCAACTAATGAGTTACCTACGTTATGCCCTTGTGCTTTTAAGAAAGTATAAGCCATACCACCACCAATCAGAATAGTATCTACTTTAGTGATTAAGCTTTTTAGTACTTCTAATTTACCTGATACTTTAGCACCACCAACGATAGCTACAAATGGCTTTTCAGCGTTTTCAACAGTATCACCCAAGAACTTGATTTCTTTGTCTAACAAGTAACCAGCCATCTTCTCATCCATAAACTTAGCGATGATAGTTGTAGAAGCATGAGCACGGTGAGCTGTACCAAAAGCATCGTTCACATAAACATCAGCTAACTCAGACAATTGCTTAGCAAAACCTTCGTCACCTTTAGTTTCTTCGTTATGGAAACGTAAGTTTTCTAACAATAGTACCTCACCACCTTTAAGGTCTGAAGCCATAGCTTTTACTTCGTCACCGATACAATCAGAAGCCATTTTAACATCAACACCTAAAGTAGATGATAAATGAGCAACGATGTGTTTCAATGAGAATTCTGGTTTAGCCTCTCCTTTTGGACGACCCAAATGAGACATTAAAATAACAGCTCCTCCATCAGCCAATACCTTTTTGATTGTAGGTACAGCGGCACGAATACGAGTGTCATCAGTAATTTCAAATTTATCATTCAAAGGCACATTAAAATCCACACGGATAATCGCCTTCTTTCCTGCGAAATTAAAACTGTCTATTGCAGCCATTTGATAAGCGTTTTTATAATTCAACAATTGAGGTGCAAAGATACAAAATAAATGACGAAGCGAAAGTCATTTCAATCGCTTAAATATCATTTTAAAAGGAATATTAAAATAAAGTTTACATTTCCTAAGACAAAATGAAGCTAAAAACAAGAATTTCTATTGTCCTTTATTCTTTTTATCAAGCCAATAGTGTTTAGGATCAATACCTGAGCCCGCAACTAAAAACCAACCGTTTAATAAATCAGGTCGGTTATATTTCATTGGCTCTTTGGTTTTCCAATCCAGCAAATGACCACCTGCCGCTTCAACAATGGCATGCCCTGCACAAGTGTCCCATTCCATTGTTGGACCTAAACGAGGGTATAATTGAGCTTTACCTTCAGCTACCAAACACATTTTCAACGAACTTCCGATTGACAAACTATTTATTGATGAATGAACCGCATCCAGCTTATCCATATATTCTTTGGTTTCCGCACTGAAATGACTTAAACTTCGAACCACAGTAAAATCAATTGTTTTTTCATGTGGCAATTTCTCAGGGGATAAATCAGTGATTACTTCCATCGGAGTTTGTTTTTCCCACTTTTTGGGCAACTCAGAACGATATGCTCCATCCTTGTCGCCCCAATAAACAAGATTTAATGCTGGTGCAACAATAACACCTAATACTGGCTTATGATCTTCAACCAGTGCAACATTTACTGTAAATTCATCACTCCGCTTAACAAATTCCTTCGTTCCATCAATTGGATCTACTACCCACAGCTTCTTCCATTCTTTTCTGTCCTCATATGCAATACTCTTCCCTTCTTCACTCAATACGGGTATATGTGATGTCTTCAATAAATTGTCTATTGCAAAATGACTATTTATATCAGCCTCTGTTAAAGGAGAATGATCACTTTTAAGCTGCACATCAAAGTCCTCTTTATTATAAACCTTCATTGTAGCCTGACTACCTGCAACGGCAGCCCTTAAAGCCAACATTGTTAATTGATGCATAATAAAATATTTATTCAACCAAGACTTTAAGATCAGTATTGGATGTTATTGTGAATTCTTTTAAATCTATTCCTTTTAGGAGTAATAAACCAGGATTGGCACCTTCTTTTATTACTCCCCACTCATCATCTAATGAAAACTGCTGTGCTATTTTTTGAGTTTGATTCATTATAGCTGAAGCTAAATCAAGTCCCTCGATAACTTCTGATTTAATTAAAGTCCATGGGCTATCTGCCGAACCAGTATTAAAACCACTTTTTACAATAGATCTAACTCTATTTGGAAATGACATTTCTTTATCAATAATAAATCGCCTTGCGCCTTCAATAATTGCCCGATTTATATTCGCTTTATCAAAATCATCAGTGTGTATTCTCATCAGAAAAGTGGGTACAAGAACTCCTGGAAAATATTCCAAATTAGGTTCTTCAACAAAATCATCTCCCATTTCTCTAACTTCAATAATTACACCTGCATCATTGAGTTTTATTATTGGCCTCTTCGCCCAGCTACCATCTGGTTTTAGACAATAATGTGAAGTTAATTTTCTCATCTTTCGAGTAATTCAGCTGCCCCGAGCTTTGGCAACAACACCATCTTCACATCTTCTATTTCAACATTTGAAACTTTAGCAGTATCATGTTCAAAAAGTAATCCTTCAATTGAAACAAGCGTTTTACCATCCGGAATAATTTGCGATACATTTCCAATTTGCTTCTTGAAGGTTTTATTTATTAAATACCTCACCGTGTCTGCAGTACTATCGGCATAGCATAACCACATTTTAAGCATTGCGCTATCCAACTCATTTCCTTTAATAAAAGTAAAACCAGCATTAAGACGAACAATCCCGGATTTAATAGAATCTGCTTTTATTTTAAATGGTAAGAGAACATCTGTTGAGTCCTGTTCTTCTAATGGTAATTTATAATTGCTTTCTCCAACCCAGATACTTTTTTTATCAGGTATTTGTTCAATTACATCTTTTCTCTCCTTGCTTTGTTCCGCCAGCTCTTTTTTAACTACAGCATCTCTTTTACTCAGAATAGAAATGACATCATCATAAACATCTGAAAACAAGTCTGGATGTGACGAATACCAACTTATTGCAGAATCAAATTCCACTTTCGTCAGATGATACTCATCCAATATACTTTTGTAATACCCAGCGTTTTTCTCATCATCCTTAACAATGCGCCGGCCACTTTGAGACATCACAGATTCAACCTGATAGATATCAGCCAATAATAATGACATCTGCTCCTGATCAGGAACAAAATTAGGTCTTTTAGGCTTTGGAGTACATGCACAAACCCCAATTAGAACAAAAATATAGAATATTACTTTCTTCATTAAACTAACCTGATTAGTAGTGTCTTTTTAATTACATTTTGCTTATGCAAAGTAAAAGTTCAACCAACTACAGACAAAGTAATGAATTTAGAAGTGAAATATGAGTTAAAAAAGGTAATTATTTTCCATCAGCCCTAAACATGGTTCGAATCGTTTTTAGGATAATAACAAAATCGAGTTTTAACGACCAGTTATCTATATACTCTAAATCCATTCTCATCCAATCTTCGAATGAGATATCATTTCTTGATGATGAAACCTGCCATATACAAGTAATTCCGGGTTTCATCGACAATCGCCTTAATTGCCAGCGTTCGTATTCTTTTACTTCGTCAGGCACAGGTGGTCTTGGTCCAACAATCGACATATCTCCTAACAAAACATTAAAAAACTGTGGCAATTCATCCAGACTTGTTTTTCTTAAAAAATGTCCAATCCCTGTAATCCTTGGATCTCTAGTCATTTTAAATGTAGGCCCATCCATCTCGTTTTGCTCCATAAGGTCTTTCTTTAATGCTTCAGCATTAGTAACCATGGTACGAAATTTATAAACCCAAAATTTCCTCCCCCTAATCCCAACTCTTTTTTGCTTAAAGAAAATAGGGCCTTTTGATGTCAATTTTATCCCTATAGCAATGGCTATATAAACCGGTGAAAAAATGGTAACAACAGAGAAAGACACTAAGAAATCATAAATCGCTTTAAATTTAAGCGAAAGATAATCCATTGGTGTATTTGAGATAGTTAAAACAGGTGTTGTATCGAAGTAATGTAGATGAGTTTTATTCGATAGCATATTAAAAAAAGGTGACGACATTCTAAATACCACACCAACCTCATGACAGCTCGTCATTAATGACATAATCTCATCCATTCGAGCTTTCTCCTGGCAATAGATTACTTCATCAATTGTTTTACTTTCTAATATTTCATCAACACTTGTATCTAATGGGAGATATGGTGCTGCATCCTCTTGCTTTTTACGAAGCTCTTCAGTTCCAATAATGCCAATAATACGATATCCCCATTCTGGATTTTCCTTAATTTGATTAATAAAATTACTGGCTGATGAATCTCCAACGATTAATATATTTCTGTAGTTCAGCCCTCTTCGGCGGGCACTTTTCATATAATGATAGATAAGTACCTTTTCTACAAACATTAAAACAGCCACGGTACCACCAAAATATAAAATTGGAATAAGACCAATGTAAAATAAATTAAATACAAAGACTGATAATGCCAGTATTCCCGCTCCCAAAGCAGACATTACTATAACATTAAAAAGCAAAATAGAATAAGGTCTTGATCGATACAGTTCATTTAACCGAAGTGCTTTTGAAAGCACTAGCCATATTCCTAATATTAATAGGTGTAGAATTATCGAATCTTTATTTCGAATAAACGTTAATTGCTCGAAATGAATCAATAAAGAAATCTCAAACGATATCCAAGCAATTAAAACATCAAATGCGGCTAAAGCATTATAAACTACCTTTTCTTTCTCTCTTAGCATCTAGCTGATTTTAGGATGGACAAATTTAGGAATTCGTTTATTGATCACAAAACATTAAATTTTACAATTTGAATGAGTTTACACCTTCAATCTATTTTAATCTATTAATAAAAAGGACAATAGACAACACCTACCCTACCACCAATAGAATGATATAGCTGACCAAAATCATATGCAAATGTTCCATTTAGTTGTAATCCTTTTACATAAGGCATTCTCCAGGATGCCTCGATCATAGTATACATTTGCTTTTTCCCTCCTTCGTAAAAATAGTTTTCAGTTCTATTCCAACTATATCTTGCTTCAAATTCTTCAGAATAACTACCATAGTTCTTTGTAAAGGTTGATTTAACCCTAAAATCAAGGGTATTTGTAATTCTACCATCAAGCCCCAGATGAAAACCTGTCACTCTATTATTGATGAAACGAAGATGATGATTAAAGACTCCTCCATTATATTTTTGAGCCATTTCAATAGTATGAAATAAAGGTGTTCCCATTGATGCTCCATGGTATGTCCAACCATTATAATAGGTGCCATTGTTCATATAATCATCTCTGCCACCATATTCATACCCGTGGTTGTATTCTTTAACGAGAAATGCTTGTACATCATGTTCGGTCCATCCTGAAACATCACCGGTATAATGCGGAAAATTAGCTCGCATAAATTCTTCAGTCGATGCATATTCATCTATATGCTCCATCCATACAATACCACTCTTTTCGGACTCCGGAGGATAGAGTGGATCTGGTATTCCATAATCAGACTGCACATCAGTCTTAATAAACTCCAAAGAAACTCCCTTTAACCAGCCTATATTTTTTGGATACACCAATAATCCAATGACGTAGTCTTTATTCCTCCTATTCCAAATTTTCATACCTGAGCCATCGGCAAAGGGTTTTTGATAGTAGAATTGCAAGTCATATTTCTCGGTTCCGAAATAGAGACCAAAATCCCACAAACCCATGTGTGCACCAGCGGCATTAGTTTCTTCTCCACCTCCTAATTTAGCAGATCCTTTTGCAAAAAAAGTTGGCCAAAAATCTATATCTAACTTTGTTCCATCGGGACGGGTACCACCAAACAAAGCAGAATGAACAAAACCAACATACGGTTGAATTTTAGTATTCCCAAGTCTTCCATAAACCCATTTTTCATGTAATAACAGGTTATCAGCACTTCTGCTATGATCACCCCGATCATCATTTAAAACACCTTGTGTTATACCACCTTTTATTTCCAACCAATTGTTCAAAAAGCCAACCTTTCGATAATCTTCAAAACCTAATGTAACTTTGGGTATTGGTCTGGCATTCTGACTCATTAAAAAATGCCCAGATGATAACCTGTCGTTATACGCCACCCATGAATTAGCCTCTTTCCCAATTGTATAATCAACTATCCAAAAATGACCATTTACATATGCTTCGTATAAAAAAGAAGTATTAAAATCAGTGTTCAAAACAAATCCCGTTCCCACACTTAGCGAGAATAGATCTTTATTTAGCAAATCATATTCACCGTTCGCATAAAGCATTCCATTTATGCCTCCTTCATTGGTATACTTTCCCCATTCATTGGCACTCAGCCACATTGGCGAGATATCATCAGATGCCAATGACACAGTGCTCTCCAAATTAAGTTTTAACTGCTCTTGAGCAATTATTTTGACACTGCCTAATAAAAAAAGTACGGCTATTATTATACTATTACGCTGAATCATATGTTTGCATTATTATGCGGCAAAATAACAACAATTGTACCGAAACATCAAAAAGATGAAAATTCTTAATTTTTATTATTTTCGCCAAAAATACGACTTACCATTGAAAATACTTCTGCTCTTAAATATAGCCCTAATCGCATCTTGTTTTTGCTGTTATGCGCAAACTCCTAATCCTGATAATACAACCAGTAAAGTTGATCACACCTATATCACAGCAAGATATATGGGAGGACTTGTAATACCTCATCATAAAACCATGTTGTATTTCATTGATGATTTTGCGAGTGGTTTTGAAATTAATTATGGTCTCAGAAAGTTTGATAGAAATAGCTGGCAGGCATTTTTCAATTATCCTGAAATAGGAATTGGATTTTATCATGGCACTTTTGGCAATAAGGAGATATATGGTACGGGTTATGCCATTTTCCCGTACATTCAATACAATGTATTCAGGACTCAGAGGCTATCAATCAACAATAAAGTTTCAATGGGATTAGGCTATGCATCCAAACCATTTGATCTTCAAGACAATTCATATAATATGATATTCAGCACCCACCTAAACATTTATATTGGATTAGGTTTGAGTGTCGACTATAGAATTTCGGACAGAATATCGGCAAGCATGTCTGGTGATTTAACTCATATGTCAAACGGAGCAGCTAAAAAACCTAATCATGGTGTAAATGTGGTATCTGTAGGTTTAGGAACCAAATATCATTTTAATAAAAACTTAACACCTACTATTAATAAAACACAGCCTAATAAGCTAAAAGAAAGAGAGCTTTTAATTGTTGGTAGCATAGGACGAAGCCAATCCTCTATATATAATCCAAATAAATTTTGGAATTCATCAATTAATGTCAACTATATATGGCATTTAAATGAAAAAAGGGGTATTGGAATTGGATTAGACCAAATCTATTCCGAGGCAATTCCTTACGCTTGGGAAGAAGTGGAAAACATAAATGAGTTACAAAGCTTTTCAACAAAAGATTGTTTTGTCACCGGTGTTTTTGCATCTTATAATGTGTATTTAGGAAAGATGAATTTATTTACCAATCTTGGATTGTATATCAAACACAATGTATCGCCACCTCAACCCATTTACCCAAGATTAGGAGTTCGATACCCTATTTTACCTAATTTAATTGGCAACTTTAGCGTTAAGGCAAGTTTTTTCCGATCTGAGTTCATCGAATTTGGCTTAGGATACCGTTTAAAATATTCAAAACAGAAAAAATCATGAGAATAATATATTGCTTCATCATACTTTTAATATTCAATTCTTGTGAATATATCAACAACCTGACTACCTCAAGTGATGTTATTTCAAAAACGATTGAAACGGATGTAATTAATGCATTAACTATTGAGACTCCATGTAATGTTCATTTAATAAATAATGATTCAAATGAAATTCTTATTAGTGGCCAGGAGCACCTTTTATATGGATTGATTCTTGAAAACACGAACAATCAGCTATTAATTAATCACGAGAAAAGTGATTATTTACAAAAAAGCAAATTGATTGATATTCAAATACCTGCTAATAAACTAGAAAATATTACGGTTAATTCGGTAATGACACTCATATCAGAAGAGGCTTTAAAAAGCTCTGGATTAAAAATAGTTGTTAATGGAACAGCTAAATTCACCGAAATGAATCTACACTTAGAAAATAAATCAACTTCGTTATTTGTATACGGTTTTAATAATAGTGGAAATTACACTATTTATGGAACAACAGAAAACTTCAACTCTAATATTGAAGGAACTGTTAATGTTTATGCAGATGACTTTCAATCAAAAAAAATTAATTTAAGACATAAATCCATTGGCAGGTGTAATGTATTCGCATTAGATTACCTTTCTGTGGAAACTTATTCAAGTGGAAATACATATTATCGAGGTGAACCAAATGAAATTTCTCACGAACATATTCAGGTATCCAATATCAAACCAACTGGTCAACTAATAAAATTTTAATGAAACCATTTCCACAAACAAGCTTATTTTTAACAACCTATAACTGGCCAGAAGCTCTTGAGTTATGCCTTCAAAGCATATCGAAACAAACTGTTTTACCAAATGAAGTTATAATTGCTGATGATGGATCTGGCGAACCTACAAAAAAAGTAATTGAAAATCTAAAGCATAACTTTCCTATTCCAATCAAGCATATTTGGCAGGAAGATAACGGCTATCGTATTAATGCTATTAGAAATAAAGCAATAAGTAATGCTTCCTTTCCATATATTATACAAATTGATGGAGATATAATATTAGAAAAACATTTTATAGAAGATCACCTTTGTTTTTCAAGAAAAGGAAGATTACTGGCCGGCAGAAGGATAAGGATTGATCAAATCAATACAGATGATTTTTGCAAGAATGGGCACTATTCGGAACTAAAACACACCAGAAATAAACTTATGGCAATACTGCATCATCGCTTACTCTATAGCTCAAAGTCCGTTCGTGGGATACGTGGATGCAATATGTCGTATTGGAAAGAGGATGCCTATCTGATCAACGGATATGATGAAGACATGAACAGCAAAGGTCCAAATGATAAAGAATTCAGTGCCCGCCTGGTAAATATAGGAGTAAAGGTTTATAACCTAAAATTCTTTGCAAATCAATTTCATCTTGAACATGGAGAAGAAGGTCGACGGACAAATTATGAATTTGTGAAAGGTTTATTACAAGAGGCTATTAAATCTGGGAAGACAGAATGTAAAAATGGATTATCCCAAAAATAAAAGCATAAAAAAATCCCGCCATTAGCGGGATTTACAAATTGGGGTACATTGTTTTACTTATGATCTATTACAACAGACCTAAACTCTTTAATTCGCTGTTCGTCTTCTTTTTTACAAACCATAAACACACCATTAGCCTCGGTTACAATACAATCATCCAAGCCTTGCAACACAACTGGTCTGTTATTGGGCACTGTAACAATAGTATCTTTGCATTCAAACAGATGAACCTGATCACCAACAACTGAATTGCCATTTTCGTCTTTTGATCGCTTTTCCCACAGGCTTCCCCAGGTACCTAAATCAGACCAACCAAAATCTGCTGGCATCACATAAATATTATCGGCTCTTTCCATAATTCCATAGTCTACCGAAATATTTTCACAGCTTGGAAAATTCTCATCAATAAAAACCTGTTCATTTTCGGTATCATATTTTTCCTCTCCTTTAGCAAATAAAGCGGCTACTTTAGGTAAATGAGACACAAATGAAGTAATAATACTTTTAGCAGACCATAGGAATATTCCGGCATTCCAAAAGAAATTACCTTCTGCCAAATACCCATTAGCTGTTTCTAAATCAGGTTTTTCCTTGAAAGCTGCTACTTTGTTTATACCTGATACAGCCTCTGAATCTGCTTGGATATAACCATAGCCAGTTTCTGGTCGATGAGGATGAATTCCTAATGTCAACAAAACATCATCTTTTGATGTAAACTCAAGACCTTTTGAAACAACATCTCTAAAGCCGCTTTCATCAGTTATTAAATGATCCGAAGGTGCCACCACAATATTTGCCTCGGGGTTCCGCTTATATATTTTATAAGCAGCATAAGCAATACAAGGGGCTGTATTTCTCATACAAGGCTCTAATAGAACCTGTGAATCTGAGATATCAGGTAACTGATCCTGAATAATAGCTTGATAATTTTTACTGGTTACAATAAAAATATTCTCAATTGGAACCAAATCACCAAACCTGCTAACAGTTTGTTGAATCATTGTCTTTCCGGTTCCAAGAATATCTAAAAATTGTTTTGGTGTTTCAGCTGTACTCATTGGCCAAAATCGGGAGCCGATTCCACCAGCCATGATTATAAGGTAGTTATTGGGATTCATAAGAAATTCAGTTATTTATATTATTAAAATCAATTAACTATCTATTTGACAAAGCCTTTCCCCATTGAGAGATCTTAATTCCCCTAAAAGCACTTAATACTCCAATTGCTCCATAATGATGAACCCAATATGCGTAATTTATGGTAGATAGTATTGGCAAACTCACTTTAAAAACCCTTGTAACCAATACACTAATAAATATAATTAACCACATCAAGAGTAAATAATAAGTCATCATAGAAATACTTTGTGATATAAAATCAAGTATTAGGCTACAAAGAGTTGCAAATAAAAAAATGGGGATCGCTAACCATCTTATTATTTTATGGAACAATAGCTGTACTTTAGTTACAAAAGAAAAATTCTTCCATGCTAGTAAAATAGCATTCATCTGACGATTGGCCATCCTATTTTTTCGTTTTAACTCTTCTTTTTCATCTTGTATAGCTTTCTCAATTCCAACAGAATTCGAAGCAAATAATGTTTTATTATTACTAACTAATGAAATTGGTATATAGAAATCATTTGGGACATAGCAAGGTAGTTTTTTAAAATATTTCGCCACCATTGCCATATTGCCACCATTCATAGCAATGGTTCTACCAAAACGAGATTCATTTCGTCTAATCCATTCTTCATATTTCCAGTATAATCCCTCTGATTTAGCTGAATTAGTATATTGATCGATATATTTCATACTACCACCAACAACCACAGCCCCCTCTTTTATTCTTTCGAATAATTTCATGAAGCTATCTTCTTCGTAGAAGGTATTTGCATCTGTAAAAAAGAGTATATCCTCATCAAATGGTTTTATTTCTTCGTAAAAATAATTAATTGAATCATTCTTGCCACTTCTATATCCTTTATCTAGTATTATTAAATTAGGATATTCATTTGTCAATTGATGAGCAATCTCACTTGTTCTATCTTCAGATTTATCTATAATCACATATACATAGCATTCTCTCGGAAAATCAATTTTAAAAGAGTTTCGGATTTTATCTTCAATAACTGCTTCTTCATTATAGCAGGTAATTATCAGATGCACTTTTATATCATCCTGAATAATACATTTAAGACCTCTCTTTTTTTTCTTAATTAAACTTATTGCAAATGGATATCCTATATAACTTATTAATAAACTAGTTATTAATATCCAGAATGTGACGTTCACAATTAATTCCACCATATTCAAATATTCCCCTTTAAATGAGTTCCCCCTTTAAATGTTGTTGATTAGTTTTCAATTATTAATATATCATATCCTTCTCACAAATGATTTTATCAACACCTTCTACCATTTTATCAATTGTAAATAAATCACCCATTCTTTTATTAGCATTATATCCAAACTCTTGAATTTTACTTTTATTACTGAAAAAATACATTAAAGCAGTTGATACATCATTTTCATTTGAATTAACTAATAATCCTGTTTCACCATCTGATATTACTTCACGGGGTCCAGCATTATTACCACCTATAGACGGCTTATAATAGTAACCCGCCTCAGCAAATACTAACCCAAAACCCTCAAAATCTAGATCATCGTCCATAGTATTAACCATTACAAATACGTCTGTGGCTGAGTAATAATAATCTAATAATTTGCTACTCACAAACCCTTTAAACTCCACATAATCCTTAAGGTTCATGTCTATTACTAATTGCTCAAGATAATTTTTATTTGGTCCGTTACCAATAATCACATATAAAAATTCAGTGTCCTCTTTGATAATTTTAGGTATTGAACGGATTACTAATTCATGCCCTTTTCTTGAATCAATACGGGAGATTGTGGTAATAATAAACTTCTCTTGTGGTAGCAATAACTCATTTCGTGCTTCTTTTAAGGAATAACGTTTTAAACTACCAATATCGATCCCATTGTAAACCACTTTAACCTTTTCATTAATTTCATCTGAATATTCATGTACTATAGATTTAGTAAACTCACTAACTGTGATAATTTTATCAGAGATAGAAAAAGTTTTTTTCATTAACCACATTAACATTCTGGATTTCTTATGTCTTGTAATCTCTGCTCCATGACAAGTGATAAAAAGTCTATATCCAAACAACCTTTTAATCAATACTGCGGGCAAGGCTACCTTCCAAGTTGTTGCATATACTATATCTATTTTTTTTCCTAACAATCTACATAACAAATAAAAGAATAAGCCAATTCCTTTTAATAGTTCAGATACCTGGCGTCCAAATTTAATTCTCTTAACCGTAACATGATCTATAAAGGTATTTTCATTATTTTTCCCCTCAAAGGTAATAACTTGTACCTTATGTCTTTTTCCTAATCCCTCAGCTAAATAATAGGAATAATTCTCTACACCTCCAATAGTTGGTGGATAATCCTTTGCTAACACTATTATATTCATACTTTCTCCAGCCTACTTATACTCCCTAAGTTTCTTATTCATCAATAAAATCTAATATTTTTTTCAACCTAGATTCCCAAGTATTATGACTCGCAATTCGAATTCTTACTTCTTTCATATGTTCAGTATCTGAAATCGGAACGTTATGAAGCATATCTTTAAGATGAGAAATACTTTGAAAAAAATTGACATACTCTTTATATTCTTGAATGCTTCTCAAATTTGTAGAAATTACAGGTTTCCCCGAAGCTAAATACTCAAAAATCTTAAGTGGAAATACCCTGTCGGTATGAGAACTTTTTAAATATGGTAACCAAAGTAAATCTGCATGATAAAGGTAAATTGGAACTAATTCATAATTACGGTAACCTAGCAATGAAACATTTTCCATATTCCTAAGCCTTCGTTCCAATTCTTTATCCCTAATTCTATTTGGACCTACAAGTATATAAATATGTGATTCTTTAGTTAACTCTGCTATTTGTATAATTAGCTCAATATCTGTCTTGTAATTATCAAGAACTCCTGTATATAACACTTTTAATCTATTATCCTTGATCCATTCCTCATTAATACTAATATTTAGATTTGGATTTGAAAAATGTTTAAAATCTCCAACATTATGAATATATTTAATACCACTATTTATCTTCTTTTTATCTTCATATAAAGCATAAGAAGTTGTTGTAACGTAGTCTACTAATTTTGTTAATTTAGGTTCAATTACTCTTAATTCCCTTCTACGCTTTGGATGATTTTTATATGTTGGCTGTGTTATAAATTCATCAACACAATCATAGAGAGTTTTTCCATATAGAAAATTTGAGTACTTTAAAAAATAATAGCCCTGTGGTTGATAAATCCAGATTATTACTTGTTTCTTATTAAATCTTAAGGATATCGCTTTACTTAGGATATACCATGAAATTCTCTTAATCAAACTATTACCCAATAAAAGAAGGAAATAAGGAGAAATTACACATATATTGTTTCCTGACTTTTTGAAAGGCCACAAAAAGTAGAGGTAATCTTTTTCTAGAATCTTCTTCTTAATATATTTTAACGAAAATCCTTGATCAATATAAATAATTCTATATCTATTTAACTTATCCAAACACCTTGTTATATGCTGTTTATTCGTTTGTATTTCTGCATCATATGTAGATGTAGATAGAATTATGATTATTTTCTTTTTCATTTCGAATAATAAATACTAATCATAGCCTTATTTTTACCTTATAAATACCAGCAAACATGAAGCCAAAAAATAAATTTAATATCCCATTCTCAAGAGCAGTACCTATTAATCCAATACCTAAAAAACAAATTAAAAGTATCGCTACTAAAAGGGCCTCCTTATTTTCTGATAATTGAAGAAAGAAAATCTTTAATGCTATGTATATAAAAATTACAAACGAGAACATGCCTGATAATCCAAAAAGATATACAAATACGTTGTCCCCTGGATGATACAATAGTGGCTCATAAATAATTTGCGATGCCCCCATACCACTAATACCTCTTCCAAATAAAAGGCTACCATGATTCCTTACCAATTCTAATCCCCGTGGCCACATATCTTCTATTCTTATCTTAAATGAAGCAAAAAGAATCTTTGTAATTAAAGACTTATTCTCAAAATTAATCGCACTACCCCAACTTAATATTGGAAATAAAACCGTAATTACTAGAATAAGAAATATTGATGACTTTAAAATAATATTTGGAAGAAACTTAGTACCCCAAAAAAAAAGAGTTATTAATAAGAAGCTTCCTATTGCACCTTTATTCGTTGTAATAAGAATTCCACTAGAAAATATAATAATTAGTAATACATCAGAGATTTTCCATTTTTCAATATACGCATAATTTAATCCAGTCGCCATTAAAGCAAAATAAGCTGGATTAGACCAGTTCCGGCCAAACCCCGCTACACGTTTAAATCCTCCAACAGCATATCCAGCTCTAGCAGTATCCAATTCAACCCCATCAATTATCATAGATGCGCCTTCCCATGGAAAAGTAATGAACAAGTTAATAAATATACCTAAACAACTAAGAAAAGCTAACCAATTTATTGTCTTTCTAATTTTTAGATTAAACTCAGGCAAAAACCTAAAAACTTGCATTCCTACAAACAATATCAGATATATTTTATAGGAAAAAAGTACCTGTTTCAGAGAAATACCATTTAAAGTAGCAACAAGACCAAAAAAAATTAATATTGCGAAAAATACAATAGCTAACTTACTTATAATTATTTGATTTTCTTTATACTCAAACAGAAATAATAGAGAAAGAAATAATAGAACTAAATCTTTAGTATATATAAATACCCCTAACCCGACTCTACCTGAGTAAAACCTTACTGGTGCTTCAAAAGCATATAAAAACAACACATACACAATACTCCAAAATGCAATATTAATTAGTTTTATTCTATTGTCAATATTGAATATAATATGCATATGATCTATAGTTCTGTATTCTTAAGTTAATTAATTTCCTATTAATTGTATTTCAAAGTAAAATGCCTTTTTGCCAATTAAAACCTAGCCTATTTGAACTTTACAGAATTTACTGACAGAACCCATTTAAAGTTTTCTTTACTAACACACTACTGAAACCATAATCCTCAGTTCCGACAATCTCATTATAGTATTTCGTATTGTCAAACACATTTGGTTTATTATTTTTATATTGAAACAGAAGGCTTTTTAACTCTTCGTTATTTGATACACTAACTGCAATATTGTTCTTCAAAAAACCATAATAATCGTACTTCCCTTTTACTATTGGTTTAAAATACAATGGTAAGACATTTAACAAGGCTGCTTCAAGAATAATTGAAGAATTCCCAACGATTATACAATCTACCTGTTGTAAAAACTCAAATGAATTGACTCTTTTTGAGTCACATACATCAATTTTATACTTTATATTAACACTACGTGAATCTGCAGGATGAGGTCTTAATTTTATTTTAATACCCTCATTTAGTGACTGTAACATGTCTATTAATTTTGAAACCTCTTCAATACTATCCCCAATATTATAGCAAATACCAATCGATTCGATTTTATTATTTCTGTTAATTACTCCTGAATACTTATCGAATTTTGGCATACCAACTAATTGTATTTTAGATTCTATTTTCCCAACTGCCTTATATTTTTCATATGCATCTTTACCCTCTAATAGTGCGACATCAAATTT
Source organism: Carboxylicivirga linearis (assembly GCF_018271995.1). Lineage (GTDB taxonomy): Bacteria > Bacteroidota > Bacteroidia > Bacteroidales > Marinilabiliaceae > Carboxylicivirga > Carboxylicivirga linearis. The sequence continues at coordinate 16,625 of NZ_JAGUCO010000029.1, read as the reverse complement.
TAAAGGCGGGAAATATTGTGAGACTGAAGCGTGTTGAATATATGCAGTTTTAATTCCAAGTGATTTCGCAGCCATTAACAAACTTCTTGAAGCCATGCTGTGATCGTTTGAAAAAACAAGCAAGCCTGGAGAAGCCTTTTTTAGACTTATTCTAAAAATTTGAAACAAACCAATAACCTGAAAATAAACATCAAAACAATCCCAATAAGCTTTCCGTTTATCATTAAAAATCAGCATTATTATCAAATAAAGTGGAAACAACATATCAAAAACTAATTTCCACCTAGGTAGGAAATAAGCAACATTCTGATCTTTAATACTATCCTTAATATCATACTTAATCTTTACAAAGGAATAATTTTCATTCTCTTTCAAAAATTTCAAAGCAGAATAATTATTTAATGTTTCAAGTATTAACCAATTATTTGAGTATAAATGTGATTTTCTTTTATAAAAAATCATTCTAAAATCTTTTACCAATAGTTTTCCTACTCTAAAAAAACGGTTTAATACTTTTATCCTAGATATGTGATCTCTTTGCGAAAAAGATAGACTTTCGAGGTAACCCGAAAACCACAAATACATTATATCATCATGCAGATCTATTAATTTTTGAAGTTGGTTCATACAGTCAATAGAAACAAATTATTTGTCTAAATATTCTTTTTAGTTAAAATACTCTTACCAAATAACCCTAATACCATAATTAGAAAACAAACAAATCTATATCCGAATACTTCAACCAACTGAAAACTAACCAAGGATACAGCAATAACAACATATAATGATGAGACACCAAAGACTCTCAGAGGAATTACTCCCTTTAACCTAACTCCATATATTACATTACTATAATGTATCAAAACTAATAATAAATAAGATAATACAGTCGTCCATGCAGCTGCTATATACCCCCATTTAGGTATTAAAAGATAATTCATTACGATATTAAATATTCCAACTAATATTGTAAATATAGCTAAGAAAATATTTTTTTTATGATACAATAGATATCCTGAATAAACACTATATATAAAAAATAAAAAATAACCCATCACAACATACGGTATAACCTTGTATGCCTCATAATATACTTTTGTAGAAAATATAAGTAGTAATTCTTTCGAGAAGAAAATTAAAAATATCGCTGAAAGGGAAATTATCTTTGCATATTTTTTAATGAGGCTATGAATGTCCGAGAAAGATTTTTCATTCATTTTTTGATAAAATAGAGGAGACCATGCCCCCATAAATGCCCCAACAAAAATATTCTGAATCATTCCAACCTTATAGCCAACAGAGTATAATCCTGTGGATTCAGGTCCAACTAGACTATTTATAATTAATTGATCGAATGATGTTAAAACATTCTGAGATAATAAATGAAATACAATAGGTATAGAAAATTTTACAACATACGCTAGGTGTCTCCTATCTGCTTGCCAAACAGCTATCTTATTAAATTGAATCAAACAATAAACAAGTACCAAACTTCCCATTAATACCTTTGCTATAGCATAACTTAGATAGTTTTGCAATGGTAGAATGAGTATAAATATAATAGCAAGACTAATAAACCCGACAGTATTAACGACATTTATCTTAGCATATTTTTTACTCCTTTTGGAAGCTTGTAAAAATGCTTTATAAATATCAAATATACTAATGAATGCGCCCCCTAACAATCCCATATACACAATTGATGTCGGTATATTTAAATATGTTTCTAAATCCTTCTCAAATAAAAAACTTAGTGAAAATAAAGAAGTAAAAATGAAAAGTAAGAAAATTAAAGTTGTACCTAGAAATGAACTAAAATCCCTATTTTTTTCATGGTAATATCTTACTATCGCCCCCCGAGTACCAAACCCAAAAAAGATTGCAACTAACGAAACAAATGAATTATAAACAGATAATACACCATAATCATTTGGCGTCATAATTCTCGTAAAAAGAGGTAATGTTATAAAAACAAGCCCTTTAGATAGAAAATCCCCTGATAAATAATTAAATGAATGTTTTAACAACTCAGATAAGTCCTTCCCTCCAAACCACTTAATTAAAATATTTTTCAACTATTTACGAGATTTTTTTAATAAACTTACCAACATTAACAATGTTATTATTGCTGTAAGTTCTTCTTTTCTTTATATAAACTATACAGAGAATTTTCATTCATCCCAGATTTATTTAAAATCCATTCCACAAATTCTCTAAACGCACCTTCTCCCCCAGCCTTTTCAGTTACATAGTCAACTTTTTTTTTGACGAGTGGGATAGCATTCGAAGGTGCTCCCGAATAACCAACCTTATTTAATAATGCTATGTCATTTATATCATCTCCAATATATGCAACTTCCTCAAACTGAATCTCTAGATCTCTAAGTAATTCTTTTACAACTTTCACTTTATCTGATACCCCTTGCAAAAGATAATCAATATCAAGCTTCTCTGCTCTTCTTTTAACTATTTGTGTCTTCTCTCCTGTCACAATTCCAACTGGAATATTAAGTAAATGAGCATACAAAACCCCTGCGCTATCTCCTGTATGAAATTTTTTCAATTCATTGCCATCCTGGGCATAATACATACCTCCATCTGTCCACACCCCATCTATATCCGTTAAAATTAGTTTCGGGAAAATCATTTACTTTAAATTACTTAAATAGATAATTTCATCTTTTCTTATTCCTTTCTTAAGTCGCTTACCTATCAGTAAAGAGCGATCAACCCATTTTATGCCATCTCCTGGGCTTAATAAATGAAGATCTTCCTCCTTTATAATATCTCCTTCATTCATGTCTCTTATTGTTGCTAACGACCGTTCTAATTTCTTCTTGGCTGAATTAACTGAATCTGGAACGATAATATCTTCAACACCAATCGACATTTCTAAATTCCTTATATCCCTTACCATCCTGTTAATTCCATCAACAGCTAACGAACCAGCTTGATCAGTTCCTTTCATTTGTCTATCTAAGGTGATATGTTTTTCGATAAGTTTGGCTCCTTTTGCTACTGCTGCAATTGGAGTCGCAATACCAATTGTATGATCGGAATACCCAATAGCAAATTCTTTATAATTCCTTTTTAAAAAGTCAATTGTTTTGAGATTAACATTCGAATATTTTGTTGGATATTCAGATACACAATGTAAAATACTCAAATTATTGTGATATTTTGTAACAACTTCGATTGCATCATCCAACTCCCTCTTACCAGCCATTCCGGTTGAAATAATTATTGGTATTTTTGTCTCAGCTAATGCTTCAAGTAACGGCAAATTGGTAACATCTCTTGAAGCAACTTTTAATCTATCAGGAGTAAATAACTTTAAAATGCTTAGACAACCAATTGCACAAAGTGTTTCGACAAAATCAAGCCCATTATTTTTTGCATAATTATAGCACTCAAAATGTTCTTCATCACTTAGCTCAAGGAATCTTCTATGTTCTCCATAGGTTTTACCAAATGAGTGCTTATTATCATAAAGCTTAGACATTTGAGTCACAGACAACTCATGATCAAGATCTCTCTTTGTCATTTTCACTGCATTCATCCCTTTTAGATTATTATCAAAAAGTTCATCAACAACAGGACGAGAGACAACGTCTATTAATAATTTAGCAATATCAACGGATCCATTATGATTTTGCCCTATTTCACCAATGATATATACATTTTCCATTTTCACTTTTGATTTAAATTTATTAACTCCTTCATTTTTATCAAATAATCCTCATTTTTATTAATATAACTTAATAAATCCCCAATTGTAGGTTGCTTAAGGGTTATAAAATATTTATAAATACTCTTAGCCATCTGAAAATCTGCTAAGGTATCAACTGTAAGTCTAATAGTACTATCTTCAATAAACTTTGGTACTGTCATCCAAAACAAATCAAACTCACTTTCATTCATATAAATAAAATTAGTGACATGTTCATGATAATATTTATCATCAGTTAATCTTTGCACTTTTTTTAGAGCTGCTAATGATATTCCTTCAGCCCAAAATCCATAGTGACTTAAAATAACAGGTTTGGAATTACTTAGGCGGTATGATGCATAATCAACTTTCCTAATTTTGAGTTCATTTATTAGCACTTTAAGGCTACTAATATCTATAAAAGGATTATCCGCACATATTCTAATTAATTTTGTAAATGAATATCTTTCAGCGCAGAGAATAAACCTCCTTAAAACATCATCTTCACTACCTCGATAACATTCAATATTCATCCTTTCTGCTAACAAAGTTATTTCGTCATCTTCTTTTTTGTGAGTTGTGGCAATTACGATTGGTATTTCTGATAAATCATTTTTTAATCTATCAACTAAACATTCTAGTATACCTTTTCCATTATAAAATGACTTCATCATTTTATTGGGTAGTCTATGAGATCCCATACGAGCTTGAATAATTATACCTATCATAAAATCCTCTTCAAATATCTATATTCCGTAAACTAAACTACATAAACTAATTTACCCCAAAATAAATTATTAGATAATACTTTATTATTTCTTAAGTGACATAGGTAACTATACAAAGTACATAGACTTCAATTCCCTAAACAGTATAATTCGATCATTCCTGTCGCAAACCTCTTCTGACGTTCATTACAAAAATTTTTACAAAAATTAATGTGACACCAAGAAAAAAACCAAGAAATATACTAACAACTAGTATTATCTTTCTTTTAGGGCCGCTTCTTTCAACAGGAACTTTTGCTGGCTCTAAAATTGAAAAAGCAGGAGTTTGTTCTTTTACTGCAATCTTTGCTTTTTCCAACTGCATTGCCAATTCATTATAAATTGAAGAAACTAAATCATATTCATCACTTAACCTTTGGAATTCTATATTTATCCTTTCAGACACCAAGTTCCTATGTCTGTCTCGATAATTAAAAATTTCCTTTTGTAATAACTCATATTGTTCTTTTTTCTCTTCATAACCACTTTCAACAAAACTCAAACTTTCACGTGCTTGTTTAGTCTTGTATTCAATTATATAATCTTGCAGAAGCTCACCCCCTTTCTGCACTAATTGGGCTGTAACAACCGGATCTTCATATTCAACAGATAATAAAACTAACCCAGTATTTTTATCTACTTCTATATCTATTAACCCTCTTACTTTCTCATAAAGTTCTTTCTCTTTTTTGGAAATAAGAAGAACTCCAATATTCCTATTATTTTTCACACCTTCCTCTTTTGAAGAAATAGCATCTTTAATTGTCCAAGGAAGTCGAAGCGTATATTTTAAAATAAGATCTGAAGTAGATTCTATTGTATCACTTAGAAGATAATCATAAATCGATATTGGTTCATCAAACTGCTCGAAACTGAACTTTTTATTAATGAGCTCATTTAAAAAGGGATATGACCTAACAACTTGAGGATATATTTCTGCAGGGATACCATTTGATTCCCCCATCATGGAACCTAAATTTACACCTGCCATACCTGCTAAGGCACTTAATCCTCCTATACCATTAGACCTTCTTTCGGCAGAAGGGAGTAGAGTCGCCGACGCAGAATACATAACTGGACTTAAGAACGCAATCATAATACCAATAAAAAGTATAGTCGCAACAGAATAATAAATTGTTTTTCGACCTTGCCAGATTATTTTTAATAAGACTGATAAATCAACCTCATCCTTATTTATTATTTGATATTTATCCTTATTATTATCGTTAACCATTTTTAGTAAGAATTTGTAAGCATATTAAATAAATTACCGGTCTAAACTTACAGCTTATCCATAATAGTAACTACAGTCAATGACAATGAGGCCAAAGCACTTGCCATTGCAATCCAAGCTGTTGCAGGCATTGGCTCTCTTTCTGGTCGCTGCGGAACAACAACTTCCGTTCCGGGCATTACTCTTGGATAATTCCTAAAAAACAAAAAGTTCTTAGTCGATGCTGCTGCTCCATTAGGATAGATAACATATACCTTACCTTTCATTGCTCTTGGGGCAAATCCACCACCAGCACTAATATATTTCCGTAAACCCAATCCTTTACCATATGATGTTGACACTGGGTTTAGCACCCCTCCAGTAATTTTAACTGTTTGAATTTCCCTAGGTATTATTAGTTCATCTCCAGCTTCCAGATATATATCTTTTTTTGACCCAGGATTTTTTAAAATATCACCTAAATCAATACTTACTACATCAAAACCATAATTGTCAAAAACGAGTGTTGTATCATTTTCTGCCATCTCCTCACGCAAACGTTTAATTTGCTGGCTTACCTTTACTTTTCTAGTCAACATTGCGCCCTGAGGGTATGCATCTGTTGTCAGTCCTCCAGCTCTTTCTATGATACTTGATAAACGTTCTTTTTTAGAGGCTAAACTAAATTGGCCTGCATAATTAACTTCACCCAAAACACTAACAATTGATTCATCTTCAAAGCCTGGTGATCGCCGGATAAAAACCTGATCGAATGGATTTAAAACAAATTTCGCATCTTCACCATGCATTCTTAAATCACGTGATATATGAAATTGATAAACGGTAGCAATCTTCTCACCTGACGTTTTTGCTTCATCATATGTTAATCTTCGAGAAATTTCAATATATGAGTCTGAAGCAGATTCTTTAAAACCGCCTGCTCTAAAAACCAAATCCGAAAGAGTCATATCATCCTGATAATCAAACTCACCAGGCAGTTGAATCTCACCATGAATCTTTACGGTTCTAATCTCTCTCAAATCATTAATTGATGACAAGGTTACAATATCCTCTCTTTTCAAATCGAAGTTAACCTCACCTCTTAATATTTCACTAACATTAAATGAAATATTCTTCATCGTAAGATCTTCATTTAAGCGTGTTATAAGTCCACGATTTAGGAAAACATCCTCTCTAACACCATCTGCCTTCTCTATTAATTCTTTTAATGTTAATCCCTCTGTTAACTCATAATTACCTGGCCTATATACTGCTCCTTCAATGGTTACTTTGTTCTCGTACCTTTCTAAAATTGGCCCAGCATAGAGACTATCTCCATTCTGAATTAAAACTTGTGCATAATCTATATAGGAAACGTCTTTAAATGCTCTTTGCTTGGAAGTAATTCTGTATAATTCTATACGTTTAGAGTACGCTTGTTCATTAAACCCTCCGGCATATGCAATTAAATCTTCTACCGTTTCATCATCTTTTCCTTCAAAAATTCCATCTCGTTTAAACTCTCCACCTACTTTCACCCTGTTAATAAAAGTTGGTACCAATACAACATCGCCATCCCTTAATGGAATGTTCACATTCGTCTTTCCCTTAATAAGAAACTCATACACATCCAGATGTGCCATAACCTGACCATCCCGTATTACTTGAATATCACGAAATGATCCATTTATATTTGGACCACCACTTAAGTATAACGCATTAAAGGCTGATGCAGTCCCTGGTAAAGTATATGTTCCCGGAGTAAACACTTCTCCTATAACATTAACTTTTATCGCTTTGATATTTCCTAATGTAATGTTTGCAAAGGTTTTAGGATTATCTGAAATAAGATCTCTATAAATCAATGTCAACTTATCGAAAACTCGTTTAGCAGATTCTTTTTGGGTTAATCCTCCAACATTCACAGGCCCAACATTAGGAATAACAATCTGTCCATTTCTATTGACTTCTAATTGATAGTTTTCTTGTGACATTCCCCAAACATCAATTAGGATCTCATCTCCACTTCCGATAACATAAGAAGGCGATACAGCTATGTTAACATTAGGTTCGAAACTTAAGTTTTCGTTATTAAAAAATGAAAACCCAAATATCCTTTGATCTATTTGGGTAGAGTCCACAGGAACCTTTTCCGATAATGCATTCGGGTCATATTCTTCCAAATCCTGGCTGCCGAACTGATCCATTTCAGAGTCACCAATCTGACTAGAATATTTCAACTCATTCATCCTTTTCTTGAGAATTGAAATCTGACTTTGACTCATCCCTCTTGCCTGAGCCAAAGCGATGGCCTGACTTTCAGTCAAACCACGTTTCTCAATTTCTCTGATCATTTTTATGATTTGATCATCAGTCAACTCATTAACATCAACGTTTCTTGGATCAACATTCTGAGCCCATGCAGCACTCTTAAAACCAGCAAGAAACAAAATCAAAAAGACGAAAAAAGTTAATTCTTTCATAAAACCTAATACTATTTTAATTGTACGCTACCGCTTTCTCAACCACACTTCATGTTTGAATGAAATGAATCAAGACAATTATTCTGGCATAACAATGGTTTATGCACTTAACTGCTAACGTATAAATACCGTTATTATTGGCTTAAACAGTAATTTTTAGCGGCACAAAGTTAGAAATAATAAGAAGAATAAAACTTTGAAATGTAACATTTTTTAACAGAACGACCGCACGCTCTTCTCACCCCACTCAAATACAGATCATTACAAATCAAATGTCGAGTTATTGATAATTTTTGGTATGATAAAGCACTTCTTATTTTTCTTCCTTAAAGAAACGCTTCTGAAATATAAGGATTAAGAAAATACCTATAGTTATGGACGAATCTGCAATATTAAAAACGGGTCTGAAGAAAATAAAAGTGTTACCACCCACCATCGGAAACCAATCGGGATAACGACCTTCTAGCAAAGGAAAATATAGCATATCAACTACCTTCCCATGCAGAAAACTTGAATATCCTCCTTCTGCTGGAAACAAGGTAGCAATCTGTCCATAACTATGATCAAAAATAACTCCATAGAATGCACTATCTATAATATTGCCAAATGCACCGGCAAGCACTAAAGCTACACTATAAACTAATCCTTTAGGAGCCCCCTTTTTTGTAAGATTAACTAAATACCAACCTATACCTACTACAGCTATAATACGAAAAACGCTTAGAAATACCTTTCCGAATTTACCAGCCAACTGCATGCCGAAGGCCATTCCGTTGTTTTCAACAAAATGAATAATAAACCAATCACCTAAGACAGGAATTTCATCGCCTAGCATCATGTTTGTTTTGATCCAGATTTTAACAATTTGATCAATCAAAAGCACAGCAAAGATTATTAAGAAAGACTTCTTTAAAACAGTCATAACTTGCGTTGTTATTTAGGTTACAAACCTACTTTTATAAATTAAGAAGTGACTAACTGCATAGAGTCAATTAGTCACTTAGTTATTTTATTTAGGCAACAAGCCTGCTTTCATCACCAAATTACTTTTGGTTTTGTTTAGCTTCAACACTTAGTGTAGCGTGAGGAACAGCTCTGAGACGCTCTGCCGGAATCAGTTTACCTGTAACCCTACAAACACCGTAAGTTTTGTTCTCGATGCGAACCAAGGCAGCCTGCAAATGTTGGATAAATTTTTGCTGGCGCTGAGCCAATTTACCTGCTTCTTCTTTGGAAAGCACTGCGGCTCCTTCTTCCAATACTTTAAATGTTGGAGAAGTATCCTGAGTGTCATTACCATCTTCATGGGTAATTGTATGCCTCAGCAATTCATAATCTTTCTTGGCCTTATCAAGCTTCTTCAGGATAATTTCTTTAAATTCCTGAAGTTCTTCATCAGAGTAACGGGTTCTATCAGCCATACGGACTTATTTAAGTATAACACAAATTTTAAGCTATGCCTTAACAATTTGCATTAAGGTGCTTATTTCATCATCGATATCTACGGTAACCGCAGTACTATCGTTACATTTATCTACTAATTTTACTTCTATTGCCAAAGTTTGAGCCCCAATATAATCAGCATGTTTTTCAACGGCCTTATTCAGAGAGTCATTCTTTTGTATTGACAATTTGATTTTATCAGTTACATCAAGTCCTGAATCTTTACGCAAATTCTGAATTCGATTAACAAATTCACGTGCAATTCCTTCTTCTCGCAACTCTTCTGTAACTTCAATATCCAAAGCCACGGTTAATTTACCTTCATTGGCAACTAACCAACCCGGAATATCTTCCGACATTATTTCAACGTCTTCTAATGAAAGTACAACTTTTTGTCCTTCCAATTCAAGAGAATATTGTTCCTCTTTCTCGAAGATAGCAATTTCTTCCTGACCTAAGGCATTAATTGCTCCTGAAATTGCTTTCATCATCTTACCATACTTAGGACCAAGCGTTTTAAAATTCGGTTTGATCTTTTTAACCAGTACTCCAGAAGCATCTTTCAGAAATTCCATTTCTTTAACATTGACCTCTGTCAATACCAATGATTTGATCGCTTCCAACTGATGTTCAAATGTATCATCCAAAATTGGAATCATGATCTTATTTAATGGTTGACGCACTTTTAGGTTCACTTTGCGGCGCAATCCTAATACCAACGAAGATATATCCTGAGCATACTGTTGTCTTTCTTCCAAACTTGAATCTATCAATGATTCATCGTAGGATGGAAATTGAGCCAAATGAACAGACACATCCTCATATCGACCGGACATCTTATTTAAATCATTAAATAATCGATCAGTAAAGAAAGGTGCAATCGGAGCTGAAAGCAAGGATACGGTTTCCAAACAAGTATACAATGTTTGATAAGCTGCTAATTTGTCTTCATCAAATTCACCACCCCAGAAACGCTTACGATTTAAACGCACATACCAGTTACTCAAATTCTCCATTACAAAGTTTTGAATTGCACGACCTGCTCGTGTTGGTTCGTAGCTTTCGTAGCTTTCTGTAACTTCTTTCACCAAGGAGTTCAACAAAGAAATGATCCATCGATCAATTTCTGATCTTTTCTCGATTGGTACTTGAGCCTCCTGACCTGTAAAGCCGTCAATATTGGCATATAAGGCAAAGAATGAATAAGTATTATATAGTGTTCCGAAGAATTTTCGTTTCACTTCGTCAACACCCGAAATATCAAATTTAAGATTATCCCATGGCTGAGCATTGGTAATCATATACCAGCGTAATGGATCTGATCCGTATTTCTCAATCACTTCGAATGGATCAACACCGTTACCCAAGCGTTTTGACATCTTATTACCTTTCTTATCCAATACCAATCCGTTTGAAATGATATTCTTAAAGGCAACAGAATCGAACATCATGGTAGCTATTGCATGCAATGTAAAGAACCATCCTCGAGTTTGGTCAACACCTTCAGCAATAAAATCGGCTGGATAAATTTGGTCAAAACCTTCTTTATTTTCGAATGGATAATGCATTTGTGCATATGGCATTGCTCCTGAATCGAACCAAACATCAATCAAATCAGCTTCGCGATACATGGGTTGACCACTCTCAGACACAAATACCATATCATCCACGTATGGACGATGAAGATCAATCTTATCGTAATTTGCTTTATCGTTGTTTCCAACCTCAAAATCCTTAAATGGATTTTCTTTCATTAAGCCTGCCTCAACAGCCTTGTTGATTTCCGACATCAACTCCTCTACCGAACCAATACATTTTTCTTCTGTACCATCTTCTGTTCTCCAAATAGGAAGTGGAGTTCCCCAATAACGTGATCGACTTAAATTCCAATCAACCAAATTCTCTAACCACTTACCAAAACGACCAGTTCCGGTAGAGCCAGGTTTCCAGTTGATTGTATTATTTAATTCCATCATACGCTCGCGCACAGCAGTAGTTTTAACAAACCAGCTATCCAAAGGATAATATAATACTGGCTTATCTGTACGCCAACAGTGAGGGTAATTATGAGTATGTTTCTCTACTTTAAAAGCTTTATTCTCTTTTTTCAACATCACAGAGATATCTACATCTAAAGTTGGATCTTTCTCTGTTAATGAAGAATCATAGGCATTCTTTACAAAACGACCAGCAAACTCCTTATATAATTCTGTATCAACAAAACCTTCTACAAATTGGTCATCCAAATCCTCAATAGTAAAGAATTTTCCAGTCTTATCAACCATTGGTTGTTGCTTTCCGTCCTTACTTATTAGGATTAAAGGGGCAATACCTGCCACTTTTGCTACACGGTCATCATCTGCTCCAAAGGTAGGTGCAATATGAACAATACCAGTACCATCTTCGGTAGTTACATAATCACCTAAAATAACACGAAAAGCATCTCCATCAGGCTTGATCCAAGGAATTAACTGCTCGTATCGCATTCCTTCCAAATCTGTACCGACATAATCTGCAACTATTTTGAAAGGTATCTTTTTATCTCCTTCCTGATAAGCATCAAAATCAAGTTCAGCATTTTTGGGATTGAAATAACTAGCTGATAAATCTTTTGCTACAATAACTGAAACAGGCTTACCAGTATATGGATTGTAAGTTTTAACTTTTACGTAATTAATTTTCGGACCAACTGCCAACGCAGTGTTAGATGGCAAAGTCCAGGGAGTAGTTGTCCAGGCAAGGAAATAAAGATCTTCATCACCATCGTATAACTTCTCTGATTCAGCATTACGCACTACTGAAAATTGAGCCGTACAAGTTGTATCTTTTACATCACGATAACAGCCAGGTTGATTTAGCTCATGTGTACTTAAACCCGTTCCGGCAGCAGGAGAATAGGGTTGAATGGTATATCCTTTATACAACAATCCTTTTTTGTACATCTCTTTTAACAACCACCATAAGGTTTCAATGTAACGGTTATCGTAAGTAATGTAAGGATCATTCATATCCACCCAATATCCCATCTTCTGAGTTAAATCTTCCCACAGATCGGTATATTTCATTACATCTTTGCGACATGCATCGTTATATTCTGCAACAGAAATACTCTTACCAATATCTTCTTTGGTAATACCTAATGATTTCTCAACACCTAATTCAACTGGTAAACCATGTGTATCCCATCCTGCTTTTCTTTTAACTAAAAAACCTTGCTGAGTTTTAAAGCGACAAAAGATATCCTTAATTGCACGAGCCATAACGTGATGAATACCAGGCATTCCATTTGCAGAAGGTGGCCCCTCATAAAATACAAATGTTGGTTTTCCTTCTCTGGTTGTGATACTCTTTTCGAAAGCTCCATTCTCCTCCCAGGTTTTAAGGACATCCTTATTCACCTGTGAAAGATCTAATCCCTTATATTCGGTAAATTTTGCGCTCATTTATACCTTATAGTTTACCCTAATTTTAAAAAGTTTACAAATATAGAATTTGGACTAAACAAAAGCAAACAGAACAATTTAATTAATTTTGTAGACAGTTTGATTAAAACTTATTGATAAAGTTTACTTTTGACGTCGAACAAATCCATTATATAAATTAGTAGATAGCAGATGAAATCTTATTATAATTTTTATAACATTCTTAAATTATATAAATCCATCAAAAGCACAAGAGTAAAGGCTATAGGATTAATCGCATCTTCAATATTAGGTTTCCGCCATTTATCTTTACGCATTGATCCAGCGCTTTCATGTAATCTATTTTGTCAAATGTGCTATTTCAGTGATTCAGAAAAAAGAAAATCTTTGAAGGGCCAACTGAATACAGAACAGTTGAATCAGATTGCTAAAATATTTTACCCTAAAGCTTTTCAATTGGTACTAGGGTGCGGTGCTGAACCAACAATTAATAGAGATTTCATGCAGGCAATAAGACTTGCCAAACAATATAAAATTCCTAACATTTCAATTGTTACGAATGGACTTCTTCTTAGAGATAGTCATATTAAAGAAATGATTGAACTTGAAATGGATGAAATTATTTTGTCAGCTCATGGACTTGCAAAACCTAATTATGAAAAATTTATGGTTAATGGTCATTTTGAAAAGTTCGTTGAATTATTGGCCAAGTTTTCGAAGTACAAAAATGAATTAGGAGCTTCAAAACCACAAATAAGAATTAATTATACAGTAAACGAAGATAATATTGAAGATCTATATAGTTTTAAAGAATTTGCCACTCTATATCAATTTGACACCATACAGGTAAGACCAATTATGGATATTGGTGGAAAATATAAAAAACTATTGCCATTAAATCTTAAGGATAAATACAACAATATTCTGGATGAAATAAAAAACACTTGTCATCAAAAAAACATAAAATTACTTGCTAATCGTATTGACTTTTCCTACATGGAAAAGAACAAAGATGCCTATTTAATTGATAGTGTTTACACTTACTTATCTCCCAATACAGAATCAGAATTAGGTATTGACTTCAATAAATCATCTATTACTCAATATAAAAAAAGTATAAAATGGTATAAATCGATACTTCTAGGAATAATCAAAAAACGCGATGGGTCAAAAAATGCAGATAGATTCTTAAAGTATGATATTGAATAAATTAAAATGTATATAAAAGGGAAAACATATATTATTTATTAACCTAGAATTGTCATTCATGAAATTTAAATCATTATTTGTTTCAGTACTATTATTAAGTTCTGTGCTGAGTTTTGGTCAAAATGTTCAAATGCATTACGATTTTGGAAAGGATCGTAAATTAGTTACTACAACAGTTGAAATGTTCAAACCTGATAAATACGGTAGCACTTTCTTCTTTATTGATATGGATTACAGCTCTGATACCAGAGGAGTAGACAATGGTGTTTCATTAGCTTATTGGGAGATAGCAAGAAGCTTAAAGTGGAGTGAGACTCAAAAGCTTGAGCCGCGTATTGAATTTAATTCAGGAAATCTATTTGTTGCTGAAAACTTTGGTTTTCCTATTAATAATGCGTGGTTAGTAGGTGCTCAATACACCTTTAACAATGCTGATTTCTCTAAAATACTAACTATTCAAGCAAACTACAAAAACATCAAAGATGCTAAAGCAACCAACACTGATGTTGAAAACCAAAATTCATTTCAAATAACAGCTGTTTGGAACTTGCACTTCTTCGAGAGAAAACTCTCTCTTCTAGGATTTGCAGATTTCTGGAGACAGGATTCTTTCGGTGGAGAATACGTCTTCCTAACGGAACCACAATTCTGGTATAACGCTTGTCCGAATTTTTCTGTCGGTAGTGAAATTGAAATTAGTAACAACTTTACCGATGAAGGTTTTGTTGTAAACCCAACACTGGCTGTTAAATACACATTTTAATAATCTAAGGTATAAATCATGTTAGAAAAACTATTTAACCTGAAAGAAAACAAAACAAATGTACGCACTGAAGTCATAGCAGGTATTACAACCTTTATGACTATGGCATATATTTTGGCCGTAAATCCTGACATATTAGCTGCTACAGGAATGGATCAGGGTGCAGTATTTACAGCCACTGCTTTATCTGCGGCTGTTGCCACTTTAGTTATGGCATTTGTAGCCCGGTTACCTTTTGCCTTAGCTCCAGGTATGGGTTTGAATGCATTCTTTGCATTCACTGTTGTATTAGGAATGGGGCACACTTGGCAGTTTGCATTAACAGCAGTCTTTTTAGAAGGAATCATATTTATTCTATTAACGGCTTTTAATATTCGTGAACTAATAATAAAGGCTATCCCAATTAATATTAAACACGGTATTTCAGTCGGAATCGGTTTATTTATTGCTTTAATTGGTTTTAAAAATGCCGGTATTGTAGTTGGTAATGATGCTACTTTAGTTGGGTTAGCAGATATTGTTGATATAAAAAGTAACCCTTCGGCATTAGTCGCAATAATTACCTTAATTGTAACCGGAACCTTATTGGCACGCAAAGTTAAAGGTGCATTGCTAATTGGTATTTTTGTTGGCACAGTAGTAGGCATTCCTTTAGATGTAACCCATTTACCAAGCTCTTTTGAAATAGCGCCACCTTCATTATCACCAATATTTGGTAAATTTGAGTGGGGACAAATCTTCACTACAGATATGGCATTAGTGCTGCTAACTTTTCTGTTTGTTGATTTATTCGATACTGTAGGTACCCTTATTGGAGTTACTTCAAAGGCTAATATGCTTGATAAAGACGGTAAAATTCCGCGTGTTAAACAGGCTTTATTTGCCGACTCAATCGGTACAACTTTAGGTGCGATTCTTGGTACTTCAACCGTTACCACCTATGTTGAGAGTGCAGCCGGTGTCAGCGAAGGAGGTAGAACAGGATTAACGGCAGCAACAACTGGTGTATTATTTTTATTGGCACTGTTTTTTTCTCCTTTATTTTTAATGATACCGTCTGCAGCTACAGCAGCCATTTTAATACTTGTTGGTGTGATGATGTTTACTCCAATAACCAAAATAGATCTAACAGATTATACTGAAGCTATTCCAGCATTTTTGGCAATTGTTATGATGCCATTTACTTATTCAATAGCTGAAGGTATTGTATTTGGAATGCTTGCATACGTGATCCTAAAAGTATTAACCGGGAAATTCAAGGATATTTCAATCGTGTCCATTTTGCTTGCGATACTTTTTGTATTCAAATTCTTCATTGATTAGATATTCCATATTTTTAAAAATTATAATACCCTTGTCGATATTTGACAGGGGTATTTTTATATCTACTATCGAAATCAGTGCGATATAACTGTTGAAGTTATAAACAACCGATTGATAGCTCGTGCAGATAATGGTAATAACCGACCTAACCTTAAAGATAATAAGCTTGTTCATAGCGTTCATTTAGAAACTATTGTTGATAGTAATCAATTTGGAGGAGTTAGCATCCAACATACCGGATCTATTCATGCAGCTGCTACTTTAATTAAAAATATAAAGATAGAATGGAAATA
>NZ_JAGUCO010000028.1 GCF_018271995.1 Carboxylicivirga linearis | reverse complement strand
ATCGCAATAGTTCACTATTACTCTAAAATTATTCATTGTAAATCAGTTCTTTATTTCAATCTGAGTTTTAAAATTTAAATCGAACTCAGGTTAATAGTTTGTTAGTTTTTAGACAGAAGGCAGTAGTTTGCTCTGGTGCTGAAAAAACTTTAACAGGCTAACAAATTATGAAATTAGAAAAGATGCTGTTCTCATTTGAGGGCAGCATTTTTTCTTTTGAAATGAAATATTTGCAATTAATCTATTTTTTCTGCCTGTTCAATATCAGCCTTCCGAACAGCTTGTTTTAGTTTGTTTTTAATCCGATATTGTAGAAAACAAAAATCCACAGCAATGAAAATCATCAAAACCGGAATAGCTTCTTATGGTATGTCTGGGCGCATATTTCATGGGCCTTCGTTAAAAGTTCTGGAAGATCAATTTGAAGTAGTTGGTGTTTTTGAGCGAACTAAAAAAGAGTCAGAATATTTATTCCCACAGGCTACTATTTATCGATCATTTTCTGAATTATTAGCTAATCCTGAAATAGAGCTGGTGATAGTAAATACTCCAGATCATCTTCATTACGGAATGACAAAAGAAGCTTTGCTGGCAGGGAAACATGTGGTGACCGAAAAGCCATTCACTTTATCAGTTGAAGAGGCTGATGAGTTAATAGAGCTGGCTAAAAAGCAAAATAAGGTGCTTTCAGTCTATCAAAACAGAAGGTATGATGGAAACTATAAAACAGTTAAGAAGATAATCGATCAGGGCTTATTGGGGCGTTTAGTTGAGTTGGAGATTCATTACGATCGATATAGAAAAGAGATTCGCGAAGGAAGCTGGAAAGAGGAGGGAGACGACAGAGTTGGTGTACTGTTTAATCTGGGAGCTCATTTGGTTGATCAGGTGGTACAATTGGTGGGAATGCCTGAAGCTGTTACAGCCAAACTGGCAAAAGTAAGAGATCGGTCGGTGGTGAATGATTATATGAATATACGATTGGATTATCCAAATCTGCAGGTTATTCTGCGATCGTCGTATCTGGTAAAATCACCGGGACCCATGTATACTTTAAATGGTGTAGAAGGCTCGTATTTGAAATTTGGTGGAGATCCACAGGAGGAATTATTGGATAAAGGGCAATTGCCAACAGGTGCCGATTGGGGAAAAGAAGCAGAAGGTAATTGGGGAACACTAGTGACGGATATTAATGGCGTAGAATATAAAGGTAAAATTGAAACCGAAGCAGGATGCTATCCTGATTTTTATCGCGATTTGTTTAAATGTATAGTTATGCGTGAATCTAATCCTGTTCCGGGAGAACAGGCTCGAGAAACTGTTCGGATATTAAATGCTGCTGTTGAAAGTCATTTAAAAGAAGTGACGAAAAAACTAACGTAATTTCGTTTGAAAGCATTATTGGTATTTGTGTTTTTAATAGAATTAAGTTGTTGTATAGTAGTTGATTTAAACTTGTTTAGATAAAAATTGTTTGTATAGATAAATCAGCAAATGAATTGTATCTTTGAGTAGCTATTGTATTTGGGGGATACAATGCAGTCTATTAAGCATTATTATGAAAGATCGGGGATTGAGTGAGCAGGAGTTATTAATCGAGATTGAAACTCTGAAAGCTGAAAACAGGGAGTTAAAGAAAAAGAGGGAGTTATTTGAGGATGCAATGATAAACTCGTTTGAACTCTTCACTCTTTTGACCTTGAATGAAAAGGTGGAATTTAAATATGTTAGTCCATCATGTGTAAATATTCTAAGCTACAAACCTAATGAGTTAATTGGTAAATCATATATTGATCTTATTCATCCTGCAGATCAGAAAAACTTTACAGAGCTACTACAATATTTTAGTGAAATAAATAAGGAGAATAGCAATGCATCAGATATATCTTCTCCCCAAAAAGAGATTGATTTAAGACTTAAAATTAAGAACGGAGACTATGTATTTCTACAGAGTAAATTTTCACTGCATAATAAATGTTTACTTATTGTTTCAAGGGATGTTACGGTTTTACGAAGAACGGAGAATGAATTAAAAAGGAAAGAACATTTTTTTTCTGAGTCGGGTAAAATAGCTAAAGTTGGTGCCTGGGAATTATTGTTTCCAGATATGGAGTTTATAATAACAGAAAATCTAAAAGCAATAATTGAAGTGCCAGCCAATGATAAGTTATTCCTTGAAGATATTTTTAAGCTAATGCATCCTGATGACATGATGCTTGCCCAAAATACTTGGCAGCAAGCTCTGATGGGTAAATCTTTTGATTTTCAGTATCGTATTCAAACCTTAAGTGGTAAAACTAAGTGGTTACATAATAAGGGTGTTAGTGAATATGAGAATGGGAAGATAATTAAAATAAAAGGGGTACTTCAGGATGTTACCGAATCGAAGTTGGCAGAAAATGAAATTCTAAAAATAAATAAAGAACTAAATGTATATAAAGAAGACCTTGAGAAACAGGTTGAAGAACGTACCCAGAAATTAACTCTGTTTTCAAAAGCCGTAGAAAGTAGTTTGGCTTGTATTATTATAACAGATAAAGAGGGAATTATAGAGTATGTAAATGAATCATTTGCTAAGACAACGGGTTACGAGGTAAAGGAAGTGATAGGTCAAAAACTTTCCTTTTTAAAATCAGGAGTTCATCCACAAGAATTTTATTATCAGTTATGGAATACTATCAATCAGGGTTTTACCTGGAAAGGTGATATTTGCAATAAAAAGAAGAATGGAGAATTGTTTTGGGAGTCAGCAATTATTTCACCTGTAAAAAATGCAGCTGATGAAATTACCCAATTTATTGCCATAAAGGAAGAAATAACTCAAAAACGAAAAGACAAGGAAGAGCTTGAAAAAGCAAATATGCTCTCATCAACCGCCTTAAAATTATCAAATACTGGTTATTGGTATGCTGATTTTGGAGCTGAACCACTTAAGTTGTTTGCCGCAGCCAAAACGCTTGTTATGTATGGTATGGATTCTTCTTATGAAGGAACCGGGATTGATGTCAATGTTTGGTTAAATGGTATTGCAGCTATTGATGCTAAAACAGCCGAGCAAGAACATAAAGCTTTAACATACGCTATTGAACATCGAGAAGCAAACTATGAACGAATTTATCCTTTTAAAAGAATTAATGATGGTAAGCTCGTTTGGTTCAAAGTTGTAGGGGAGAAATGGTATGACAAGACAGGCAAGCTGTTAAGAATGTATGGCTTTTCTCAGGACATAACCGAACAAGTTAGCAAAGAAAAAGAATTGATTGAATCACGCGAAAACTTACAGTCATTATTTGATAATATGACATCAGGTTTAACTGTAAGTGAGCTAATTCGAGATGGTCAGGGTAAAGCTATCGACTTTAGAATTAATAGTTGTAACAATGCCTATAAAAAGATCCATACTAATTTTTCGGATAATGACCTTGGTAAACTATTCAGCGAATTACATGATATATCTGAAATTGATTTAAATATTTTTGATCAAGTTGTTAAAACCCGTGTGCCATACGAGGCTGAAGTATATTCAGCTTCCATTGAAAAATTTCTGTCTCTGAGAGTGTTTCCCGATAATAAAGGACGCTTTTTTTCATTATTCGAAGATATTACAGAAAGAAAACAACAGGAATCAGAAATTATTGAATCGCGGGAGCAGTTTGAAATACTGTTTGAAAATATGGTAACTGGATTTGCTGAGAATGAAGTAATATTTGATGATGAAGGAAAGCCAATTGATATAAAAATTCTGAGATTTAATAGTGCCCTTAAGCAAATGGTTCCAACACTAACAGAGGATGTTAAGGGGAAGCTATTAAAAGATACTTCGATGCAGAGTTTACTCGATATTAATATGGTTGCCGAAGTTGCAAAAGGCGGAGTTCCAAAAAAACTGCAGTTTGAGAATAATAATCACCATTACAATCTAAATATCTTTTCACCTAAATTAAATCATTATGCTGTTTTGGTTGAAGATATTACCCAAAGGGTGAAACAAGAAGAAATATTACAAGCAAGTGAATTACGATTTCGAAATCTTTTCGAAAATGCACCTGTTGCCTACCATTCACTTGATAACAATGGGAAATATATCGATGTAAATAATTGGTATCTTAATTTACTCGGTTATAGTCGAGAAGAATTGATTGGTCGTTCATTTGGTGACTTATGGGTACAACCTACCAATGAAACCTTTGATAGTTGTGTTAATAGCTTAATGGATACCGGTTATGTTTCAACCGAACTGGTTTTACGAAAAAAAGATGGATCAGAACTTATTGTAATGCTCGATGGGCGGGTGCAAAATGATGAGGAAGGAAATGCGATAAGAATACATTGTATTCTGGTGGATATACATGAACGTAAAGAGCAGGAAACAAAAATCAAACAAAAGGAGCAGAATTTTCGAAACCTCTTTGAGCAAAATATGAATGCTATTTTCATTCTAAATGAAAATGGTTCTTTAATTCTGGATTGTAATAAAAAAGGAGTTAGCCTCTTTCATGCAGAAGCCAAAAACCAGCTAATTGATCGTTCGTTTATGTTATTTTTCCCGGAGATGCAATCCGATGGTGAAAAAACCAACATTAAAATAACTGATCATATAGAGGAGGCAAGGAAAAAGGGGCATTGTGAGAAGCACTATCAGTTAAAAGCCAATAATGATAGCTTGTTTGAATGTAATGTTAATTTGGCCTTAACCACTTACAATGAGCAAACGTGCGTTCTTTGTATGATAGATGACATTACAGAACGAAAAGCATTGGAAGAAAAGCTCAGAGAGAATGAGTTGCGCTGGCAGTTTTCTATTGAAGGAAGTAATATTGGTATTTGGGATTGGGATTTTGAATCGGGTAATGTGCATTTGTCAAAACAGTTATGTAATATTTTAGGATACGAAGAAGGTGAAGTTCCTTCTGATTGGTTAAAGGATTTAAGAATTATTCATCCCGAAGATCAGGATATTGTCCTAAATGGAATGCAGTATCATATAAAAAACAAAACAGATTTATATCAAAACGAGCATAGAGTAGTATGTAAAGATGGTTCTTATAAATGGGTACTAGATAGAGGAAAGGTTGTTAAATGGTCTGCGGATGGACAACCTAGCCGAGTTGTGGGAACCTATACTGATATTAGCGATGTGAAAAGGATGCAGGAAGAATTAGCGGAAGCTAAAAATGCAGCCGACTCCATTATTGATAATAATCCTAATCCGGTTGTTGTGGTTGATTTGCATACAAGTGAGTTATTAAGGTTTAACCCAGCTGCAAAAGAACTAATGAATTTATCAGGAGAGATTGATAATAAATTGTTCTCTGCTGAAGATAGTAGTATGATCATTTCAGCCGAAGATCAGGAAATGCTGATGACAAAACTAATGGAGCAAGGAGCGGTTATCAATGCCGAATTACAGTTATACGACCAGGTTAGTAACGAAAAACGTGAAAGCCTTATATCATTGCAACCTATACGTTACGAATCCAGAGATTGTGCTGTTGCAGCAATGCTTGATATAACTGAATTAAAGCAGTTTCAGAATGAATTGAAACAGCAAACTGAAATGCGACAAATATTGATTGATATATCTTCGAACTATATCAATATTGATATTAGTAAATTAGGTGAAGCAATAAATAATGCGCTGGATAGGATAGGTACCTTTATTGATTCAAGCAGAATTACGGTATATGAGTATAATAAAGATATTACGTACTGTAGCATAAGGTATCAGTGGTGTAATGAAGGAGTACCTCAGATAAAAGGGCCGGTGCAAGATTTTCCGGTACTGCAAATAATGCCTGAGTGGCTTGAAAAACAAAAGAGAAATGAAATCAATTATTATCCCGACGTTCGAAAGATAAAAAATGAGCAATTACGGTCACACCTGGTAAATGCGGGATTTAAAGGTATACTCAGCATTCCAATGATTAGTGGGAATAGATTAATAGGGTTTGTAAGTTTTGATGCCTTAAATAAAACCAGAAATTATTCCGTTCAGGAAATAGAACTACTTCAACTTTTTTGTCAAATACTGATTAATATTAATAATAGAAAGGAGTATGAGAATCAGATTTTGATTGAAAAAGAGCGGGCTCAGACAGCCAATAAAGCAAAAAGCTCTTTTTTAGCAAATATGAGTCACGAAATTCGCACTCCAATGAATGCAATTATCGGATTCTCTGAAATATTAGCAAAGAAGGTTGAAGATTCAACGTTGGAGAATTACGTTAATTCTATTCATTCAAGTAGTAAAACTTTGTTGAAATTGATTAATGATATTTTGGATCTTTCTAAAATTGAGGCCGGCAAATTTCAACTTAATTACGAAGCTGTAAAACTAGCCAATCTCTTTATTGATATTGAGATGTTATTTCAACACAAAGCCAAAGAAAAAGGATTAAACCTAAATGTAAGTATATCGGAAAATATACCTCAAGGATTAATGTTGGATGAACTTCGACTAAATCAAGTGCTTATCAATGTTGTAAGTAATGCCCTTAAATTCACACATAAAGGATTTGTTAAGCTAAATGCAGATGCCAAAAGAATTACTTCTAAAAATCTTACACTTGTAATAACAATTGAGGATACAGGAGTTGGTATTGCAAAAGATAAACTGGATATAATCTTTGAAGATTTTAAGCAGCAAGATGAGTCAATATCGAGGCACTATGGAGGAACAGGATTAGGACTAGGTATCTCAAAAAGAATTATTCATTTATTTAATGGAGATTTAAAGGTAGAAAGTGAAGCAGGAAAGGGAAGTAAGTTTATAATTGAAATACCTGATGTTGAAATAACCGAAGAGCTAATAACAGCTGAAGATGAAAAAATAGTAAACGGTGACATAAAATTTGAGCGAGCCAAAATACTAATTGTTGATGATGTAAAAAGTAATCGCGACTTATTGGCTAGTCATTTACAACTGCTTGGATTTGATGTTTATGAAGCTGAAAACGGAGCAAGTGGTTTTGCCCAGGCAGTAGAGTTGAATCCGGCATTAATTTTTATGGATATTCGAATGCCGGGTGAAGATGGAAATGAGGTGACTGAAAGATTGAAAGCAAATGCCGAAACCAGCCATATACCTATTGTTGCCTGCACGGCATCAGTACTGGAATCACCCGAAAAAATAGTGTTGTCCGATGATTTTAATGCAACTCTTACAAAGCCAATACTCACCGAAGAATTGATTAATATTTTGGTGCAATACTTTAAATATGAAGATGTAGATGATGAGGTACATTTAGAAGGTTCAGCTGTTTTAACATCTGAGAGTGTTGATTATTTAAAAAAACAATTAGATGATGTTTGGAAGCAGGCTAAATTACGCAAGACAGTGAAAGGGCAAAAAATTATTGCCGATATTATTATAAAAGCCGGGAATGAAATTAATAGTCATAATTTAGAACTTTTGGGAATTGAATTTAAGGCCGCTATTTCATCTTTTAATTTGAAAAAGGTACATGAAATTTTGAATAAACTGGAAAGTATTCTGGGGTAGCAGAAAAGTATGGGGAATTTGTAAAAGTATTTAAAATGGGGAGGATATTAATTGTTGATGATAATCCTAAAAACATTCAATTATTGGGGAATGTTCTAACTGAAAATAATTTTGAGGTTGAGTATGTATTGAATGGAGAGGATGCTTTGGATATGCTTGAATCCGAAAGTTTTGATCTGATATTAATGGATATAATGATGCCCGGAATGGATGGGTTTGAGACTTGTCAAAAGATCAAACAATCTAAGGCTAAAGATATTCCTTTGATCTTTTTGACAGCAATGAATGAAAATGAAAGCATTTCAAAAGGATTTGAGGTTGGTGGCGTTGATTATTTATCAAAACCATTTAATACCCCGGAACTTCTTGCCAGAATCACAACTCATATTGCTCTCAAACAAAGTAAAGATGAATTACAAGATTTAAATCAATCATTAGAAAGAAAAGTAGAAAAGCGAACTGAGGAATTAGTTGTTGTAAATGATAAGTTATCCAGAGCAAATAAGGATCTGTCTGAATTGGACCAGTCAAAGAACGAGTTTCTTAGCATTATCAATCATGAAATACGAACTCCGCTGAATGGAATTATCGGCTTTGTAAATGTAATTAAGGCGACTATTAAAGATGAGGTCATTCTTGAAATGATTAATCAGCTAGATGAATCGTGCAAGCGTTTGGAAGCATTTTCGTTTCAAGCTCTGGATATATCAAATTTAAGCTCCAGAGGTCAGAAAGCCTTGAATTTGGTAAAAGCAGATATTAACAACTTGATTAACCAGGTTGTGGATTCTCAAGCAGAGAAACTAAATGCTAAAAATATTGAGTTGGATTATAAAGTTGAAAACAAAGAGTTAAATGTGGACATGAAATATTTCACACTTTGTATAAGTATTATCCTTGCGAATGCGATTCAACATTCTTCCCCCAATAGTAAAATAATCTTGTCAGGAAGTACTTCTGATCATTTATACTCATTATCAATAAAAGATGAAGGGAATGGATTTCCTGATTTATTACTTCAAAAAGGAATAAAAGCCTTTATCTCAACTCATATTGATGGAAATCCAGGTCTTGAATTATACCTTTCAAAGTTAATTGCTGAAAATCATCAAGGGCATTTAAATATAAGAAATGACAATGGAGCTGTGGTTGAAATTCAACTCCCTTTAAACTAAAAAGTAAAAGTATAGCTTATGGTTTTATTGTAAACTCTTACTTTTAACCTTTAGTGAAAAAAGTTTTGTGTATAAAATTGATTAGCTGATAAGTCAAAAACAAAGCAATCATATTCCATAGATTAAACAATAAAGGAATAAATGCAGAGACCCAATTATATTTACACTTTTATATATGACAATTACGAAAGTGAGTTATGTAAGTTAGAATCTAGATCTATCTTCGGAAAGGAAGAAAGCAATAAAATGCTTTTATCTTCCCAAAAAATAGAACCATCTAGTAGTGCTTTCATCAGAAAAAGGCTTGATGTTAAATTGTCTTCCGATAATTATGAGACTTTAATTCAGGAAATTAAAAAAGAAGCGATTTGTGTTGATGGCTTTAAAGTTGAATATGTTGTACTTGAAGGTGACCCAACTGTTTATAAAAAAAGGCTCGAGAAATTAAAAGATATTGGGTACAGTATTGACGGAGATCCTGATTATTATAATCCAACTGTAACCTACGGTTTATGCAATTATCAAGGAGTTTGGCACTTTGGAGTCTTGATTAAAAATAACTTTTCATGGAACGAACACAAGAAAAAGCCTTTTTCGTACAGTAATTCTATCAATATAAATATTGCGAAAGCACTCGTTAATATTGCATCTAACGCCGATCGATCAAAAAAGCTACTGGATGCATGTTGTGGTGTTGGTACCATTATGTTAGAAGCATGTTATGCAGGTTATAATATCGAGGGGTGTGATATTAACTGGAAGGTGTGCCGGCAGTCACGCGAAAATATTGCTTACTTCGGTTACTCTGCAAATGTTTATCGATCCGACATAAAGGATATTGCTCATAATTATGATGCCGCCATTATTGATTTGCCATACAATGTATTTAGTTCGGCAGATGACAGTACTTTCAAATATATTATAGAATCGGCCATGCAGGTTGCCCATCGATTGGTAATTGTATCAATAACTGATATTACAGAAATCATTAGTAATGCGGGGTTAGAATTAATAGATTGTTGTAATGTTGGTAAAAGTGGAAAGGTTAAGTTCACGCGTAAGATTTGGGTTTGTAATAAAGAGTGATTTCTGCGATTGAAATAGAGAATTAGCGGGCAATTATATTGAGCTATAAGCCCTCATGGAATTTTCTGTAGTTTCCAAAATAAGAGGTGCAACTGTCGAATATTTAGGATTTTGGGTTGCGTAATTTTGAAGAAACAATTTTTAAAGTTTCTCAAATTAGTTAATTTAGGTTACCCTAAATTCAATTAATATGAAAAACAAATCCAAAAGTAATAAGGTCTGGTTATTCAGAATTTTATCCATTTCGTTTTCACTGCTTTTAATTTTGTTGTTTGAATTAATACTAAGGTTGGTCGGGTACGGTCATAACTATGATCTTTTTGTAGAAAGCGAAACATATCCTGATTACTATGTGATGAATGATTTCGCTTCGGAGAAATTTTTCATGAGTGAAGAGCAGGCTACTATAGGATATTATGAGCCATTTTTAAAAGAAAAGTCAAAAGATACCTATCGGATTTTTGTGTTAGGAGAATCAACAACAGTAGGTTTTCCTTATGGATTTAATGGATCTTTTCATCGTTGGCTTAAGTATCGGCTAATGTTTACATTTCCTGATGTTAATTTTGAAATTATAAACCTATCGTTAACCGCCGTTAATTCATATACTATAGCCGATTTTGCTGAAGAGCTTGTTGATTACGATCCTGATGCGGTTTTAATTTATGTTGGTCATAACGAGTATTACGGAGCGCTGGGCGTTGGTTCCACATTGAAAGTCGGCAATAACCCAAAGATTGTAAAAAGCATTATCAGATTAAGAGAGTTAAAATTATTTCAATTAGTATATAATATTGTTGATGGGTTTGGGGATAAGGATGATAAAATTTCTGAGAAAAGCTTGATGCAACATATGCCTGCTGATAAAAAGATTGCCTATGAGTCAGAAAAATATTGGCAGGCCATTGATCAATTCAAGTATAATATAAATCTTACTTTGGAGGTTTTGAATGAAGAGGCTATTCCTGTCTTTATTAGTAATTTGGTGAGTAACGAAAAGGATTTAAAACCATTTATCAGTGATGCTGATTCAGAATATTCAGCCTTAAAAAGTTTTGAAAGGGCTTGGGAATTCTATAACAATAATGACTTTAAAGAGGCGAAAAAGCTGTTTGTAAAAGCTAAAGAATACGATTTGTTGAGGTTCAGAGCTCCAGAAGGAATAAATGAGGAAATTAAGAAGATAGCTAACTCATATAATCATGTGGAGTTTGTTGATGCGAAATCACGTTTTGAACAGGCCTCTCCGCATGGTATTATAGGAAATGAAACCTTATTGGAGCATGTACATCCTAATTTATATGGTTATGCATTGCTATCAGATGCCTTTTTTAATAAAATAAAAGAGAATCAACTTGTTGATAAAGATTGGAGTGCAGCGATGAGCTTTGAGCAGTTATTGGATGAAATGCCGGTTAATGAAGTAGATTCACTGAAAGGAGCTTATCAAATTGATTATATGTTGAATGAATGGCCTTTTACTAACAATCCCAAACCAAAGCAAAACTTAATTGATGCTAAAAGTGAATTGCAAAAAGATGTATTAAAATACACTCTTGGTGAAACTTCGTGGGATAAAGTTCAGGGAAAACTTTATACTTCGGAGCTAAAAAGGGGAAATAAAAAGGAGGCATTAAAAATAAGTGAAGCTTTTGCTTTGATAAATCCATTAGAAGCAAGTTTTTTAAAGAAGGCAGCCTTATTAAGTATGAATGCCCAAAATATGGTAAAGGCAGCATTTTATTATTCCAAAGAATTTAAGCTACATCCAACAGTTGCCGGAGCACAACAGTTGTCAGAGTCGTATACACAACTTGACATGCCGGAAGAGGCACTAAAATATTATAATTACATAGTTGCAGCTAGCGATAATGGTGAGCAATTCGCTGATAAAATAAATGTTCTTAAAGAAATAGTTAAGAAAAAGAAAGACTTAAAATCAAATGACGATCATATTGATATATTAAACAAATTAGCCTGGGATTATATACAATTACGAAATACTGAATTAGCAAGGAAGTATTTTTTAATGGCATTGAGCATAGATTCAAAAAACAAAGAAACCGTTCAGATAGGCCAAATTTTATCTCAGGAATTAAAGGAGGGTGAATTAGCCAATGAGTTTTTTGATGATATTGAAAAGGAGAAGACAAAAAATTACGAATTTATTAATACGGATTGCGGAACTTTTAAGGTTGGAAAATTTAAATACCAGATGCCTGATGGTACTTTTATGATTATCGAAAGAGATCCAGACTTTCAATATGAATACTACAAAGGGACAACAACGAAATATAAACTTAAATGGCTGGATGATTGTCGGTACTCACTCTCGATGATTGAAACAAATAGCAAAAGTATGCGCGCAGCAAAAGGTCAGGTTTTTATCACCAATATATATGAGACTGGTGTCGATTTTTACAAGTTTGTAAGTGTTATACAAGGTCAGGAATTAAAAATTGATGGTGTTGTTTATTTAGCTGAATAAAGATAACGTTTTGAATTTTAAGTGTGTGAAGTTTAAACGCATTACAGATGTAGGAGCCAATTATGAAATTATAAAGAAGTATATAAAAGCCGGAACTGTATATCAGCTTAATAAATAATCTGTTACTTTTTAATTAATCCACAGAGTGTAAAATATCGGATAATATTCTATTTGGGTCAAAAATCTTTCTTTACTTTTGGTCTTGATATTCGGTTCTTATCGATTAAAAGGGAATCCTGTGTAATTCAGGAACTATCCCCGTAGCTGTAAGTTCTACTAAGTGTTTTATCATCTCTGCCACTAACCATTAGCGTTGGGAAGGCGATAAAACAGGAACAAGTCAGAAGACCTGCCGAATACAAGTATCGTAGCTTTCGGGAGAAAGGCATAAGATAATAGTTGGCAATTGTTATTCTATTCTCATCTCTTAAGCTGCATTTTTTAAACCAATTAATAAGTATCTGATGAGAATTTTATTGACAGTTGCAGCCATTGTTTTGTCTTTGAATAGCTTTACAGCTAAGGCACATGTTCCTTTTTTAAAACCAAACCAATTTATCATTCTTCATAATCGCTTACAGATTGAATCTTCGTTTACCGAATTTCCTTTTCAAGCTGATTTTGCCATGGTAGCTCCATCTTACATCATGTTTGGTCCTAAACAAGAGCAAATTGAGCTTAAACCAACTGCCAAAACAAGTGCTGCCTGTTATTTAGAACCTGAAATTTCGTTGGAAGGTACATATCGTATTCATGCTGCTTTACGCAAAGGACCTAAATATAAGGCTATAGAAACGGCAGAAGGGAAATTGTATTTTTCCGATGATATTAAGAATCATACGGGAACCATGACCACACTTCAGTATTATAGCAGTGCTGATACATATTTGATGAAAGGCAAACCTAATTATGAACCTACATTAGTTAGCAAAGGGGTGGAAATAATACCATTATCATCTCCCAATAAGATAATTGTGGATCAAGAAAATTCGTTCAAAGTTTATCAGGATGGAAGACCTGTTGCTGATACCCGTATTGTGGTAGTTTATAACAATGAGCATTACGATAAAAAACGAATTGGTGATTTATACGACGTAGAAAATTCTCGCGATAGTAATATTTATACTAATGATAATGGAGTATTTAGTTTTACGGCAAAGAAAGCCGGCTTGGTGTTATTATTTGTGACCATCCATACAAAAAATGATGATGGTTATTGGGAAAGTTACAATACTTCGTTAACACTCGAGGTTAATTTGCCATCATAGTGACGGGTGGTTGGAATAGTTAAAAATACTAACTGGCTTTACTAGCTTTTGATGCGAGTAATGGTGTTCGCAATTTGCAGCTTGTTCGTATCTAGTATTTCCTTTATCATTCTCTAATGATTTTTCAAATTTGACGATTTTGTATCCTCCCCAAACAATAATAGGAAGAAGTAAATAATATTTTATCATGGCGATTTTATTTATTGTTTGATAACAAATGTAGAGAGCTGTAGGAAGGATCTAAAACGGCTATTTCAAAGAGGTTGAAGCTAATTATGGATATTCAATAAAAAATAGCTGGTATATAAGTAGAAGTACTGTTGATTCTTCTTGCAATTTGCAATAATCCGTTGGATAAATTCTATATTTACGGATAATTGCAAATAATAATACTTCAATTATTGATTTATCATTCATTAAAATGGAGATTCAACAGAAGCTTTTTGATGAGATTAAGAATAATTTAGAGCCTAATTTACGATTAGCTGATGTAATTGGTGATTTGTTACAGATTAGTTCCGACTCAACTTACCGACGTATTAGAGGTGATAAGGAATTATCGTTAAGTGAGCTGAAATTATTGTGTTCGCATTTTGGTATTTCGCTCGATCATTTAATGAATCATCGGGTTGATTCAATTCCGTTTAATTATACTCCATTGAGTTTTGGTTCTTCTGATGCATATGAGAAGTATATGAATCGTTTAGCTCAGCTTTATATTGCATTAGCAAAAAGTGGTAAAGCCGAATGTAAGATAACTGCACAGGATGTTCCTGTTTTTCATTTTTTGCCTTACACTGAGCTTACCTTCTTTAAAGTGTATGCTCTTTTTCGGAGTTTAACCAACGAAGTAATTACTTATGAGGCTTTTGTTAAGCAATTGGATAAGGATAAGCTTGAAACAACTTATCATTCAATTGTTGATTCCTTCTTACAAATTCCATCTACTGAAATATGGAGTGATCACACCATTGAACCTATCCTTAATTTGATAAGTTATTATAACGATATTGGTAGTTTCGAATCCAATGAAAACGCATTGCTTTTGGTTGAGCAATTGCAAAGTATGGTAAAAGATATTGAGCAAAAAACTCAGGTTGCATCCAAAGTATATAAAGGAATAGCTACGCCTTTTAATTTCTATCTGAGTCCGGTGGATATGCAAAATGACTTTATTCAAATGAAAAGCCCTAAGGGGACAACTACATCCATTAAACTTTTTACCATCAATGCCATTTTTACAACTGATCAGGCTTTTAATGAAGAAACCGAAAGGTGGATTGATAACACTAAAATAAAATCGATGCAGCTGAGTGGAACATCAGAACGTGAACGATTCCGATTCTTCAACCAGCTAAAAAGTAAAGTGCAAAAGCTGAAAACTGAGTTTGAATAATCAATATACAAACTCAATTCTTTATTAATTTATTAAAGTATTGTCTTGCTTCTGCACATGCTCTTTTACACTTTGCTGAAATTCTTGCGGAGTTTGTTTGGTTAACTGTTTAAAAAAACGACTGAAGTAAGAACTGTCTTTAAATCCCAGGTTAAAACCAATTTCTTTAATGGTGTTTTCACTATGAATAATTTGCCGTTTGGCTTCCAGTACCACACGATCG
This sequence comes from Carboxylicivirga linearis, assembly GCF_018271995.1. Lineage (GTDB taxonomy): Bacteria > Bacteroidota > Bacteroidia > Bacteroidales > Marinilabiliaceae > Carboxylicivirga > Carboxylicivirga linearis. The sequence continues at coordinate 49,449 of NZ_JAGUCO010000028.1, read as the reverse complement.
TGAATCAACTGCATGGCTGTTTTATTCAGTTTTTCTTTTAATATCTGATTTAATCGTTTGGCACTGATGCCTAATTTATCGGCATAAAACTCGGCTGTGCGTTCCTCCAAATAATTCATTTCAAGTAAAAGCATAAATTCGTAAATACGCTTTTCGTTAATATCCTGCTTGGTAAAATGTTGCTCCTTAAGCTCGATTAATTTAAGAAGAAATACTTTTAGCAAGGCTTTTATCATCACCAATTGGCTTTCTTCTTTTTGGTATTCTTCCATAAGAAGATCAAAAACCGAAGCCAGTCCTTTGGCACTTTGCTCGTTTACCTGAAGGCATGAAAATTCGCCCTGAATATTAAACATGCGAAATATATCAAGAATAAATTCCTTTAAATCGCCTTCGACTAACTCACGTTTAAAAGATATTAGAATACCCTTTTTACCTGCTTTATTTAACTGATGTACGCGGTAAGGAGGAATCAGATAAATCCAATCTCCACGCAATGTTTGAAATGAATGTTGAGGTATATGTAAAGCATCCTCATCGTATAGCCAAACAATTTCAAAAAATTCTCTTCTTGCCGGATCGTCTAAATAAGAAGGTGGACAATTATCTAAATTGCGGATGTAAATAACTTGATTTTCTAACATGATCTTTCCCCTTTATCGTGACTTGAAATATAGCTTATTTCCATATTGTACCACAAAAATATCAGAATATCCAATAGGTAGTATGGATATGGGCAAATTATACCATACAACTATCAAATAGTATACTTCAGCATCTTTTTTTCTGTTCTAGTTTTGCAATGTAATAATATGAAGGCTATGGAATATACAGATACATTAACACAAAAAGAGGGGGTTCAACAAGCGTTGGGAATGATTATTTCAGAACATCAACAACTGTTTAGTCATATTGAGTTGAATGAGATATCGGAAATCGAAAATTCCATTAAAAAAGCAAAATCCATATTTTTATTGGGAGCCGGACGTACCGGGTTTATGATTAATGCAGCTGCAATGCGATTGATGCATTTAGGATTCAATGTTCATGTAGTGGGTGAAACAACTAGTCCTGCAATTACAGAGGGCGATTTATTGATTGCCGGATCGGGTTCGGGAACTACATCAAATATCGTAAAGGCAGCTGAAACAGCTCGTAAATGTGGAGCGGAAATTATAAGCTTTACAACTAATCCGGCGTCGCCACTTGCAGTATTATCTGCTCATCGAATCATTATCCCTGCTGCCGGAAAGCAACAACTGAATAAAACTGTTTCACATCAATATGCCGGAAGTTTATTCGAACAATCCTTTTTGTTGCTTTTCGATGCTATCATTCAGCATTTATGGCAGGAGTCGGGTGTAAGCCGCGATGACTTATGGAAGCGTCATACCAATATGGAATAGATAATTATTGATTAAAAAACAAATAAACATTTAAATATTATGGCAAAATTACAAGTAGCAATTGATCTGCTAAAAACCGAAGATGCAATTGCATTAGCAACAAAAGTGGCACCTTATATCGATATTATTGAGTTGGGTACTCCACTTATTAAGAGTGAAGGCTTGCGTGCTATTACAGCAATGAAAAAGGCTTTCCCTGATAAAAAAGTATTTGCTGATTTTAAAACAGCTGATGCGGGTGCATTAGAAGCTGAAATGGCTTTTCAGGCAGGTGCCGATTACATCACTATTTTAGGATCGGTTGATGATGCAACCATTGCCGGAGCAGTTGCTAAAGCTAAAGAATATAATAAAGGTGTGGTAGTAGATACCATTGGAATTCCAGACCGTGTTAAAAGAGCACAGGAAGTTATTGAACTTGGAGTAGAGTTTGTGGAGTTGCATGCAGGTTTGGATGAGCAAGCTAAAGACGGTTATTCTATTCAGGTATTGATTGATGAAGCCGCAAGAGCCGGTGTTCCGGTATCTATCGCCGGAGGAGTTAACTTAAGTAGCATCGAAGCAGTTAAAAATTCAGGAGCCGTTGTCGCTGTTGCCGGAGGCGCAATTTATGGAGCTGAAGATCCTGCTGCTGCAGCAAAAGCATTGAAAGTTGCATTAAGTGCAGCTTAATAAATACCCTTTCCCCAAAGGAGTATAGTTTGAAAGCCCTGAAGTAATTCCGGGCTTTTTTGTGTCAGATCTGCCTTTTAGATAGTTTACTTATTGTATTGATTTATATTTTATTGACAATTGTTTTTTAGTAACTTATTCAATGAATGATTGTTTAATAAATAAATCATGTAATATGAAAGTTCTGCTAACTGGTGCTACTGGATATATTGGCAAGCGCTTATTACCAATTTTGGTTGATAAGGGATATAATGTGGTATGCTGCGTCAGAGATCGTAAGAAGTTTCATCCCGAAAAATCATTATTTGAAAAGATTGAAGTAATTGAGCTTGACTTGACTCGGAAAGAGACTCTGGTTACTATTCCTAAAGATATTGACATTGCGTATTATCTGGTTCATTCAATGTCTTCATCCAAAAATTATAGTGAGTTGGAGAAGCAGTCTGCTATTAACTTTCGCGAATATTTACGTAAGACACAAGTAATGCAGGTTATTTATCTGAGTGGAATTGTTAATTCGCAAACGTTATCAAAACATCTCTCATCACGAAAATCGGTCGAAATAGAGTTAGGTAAAGGTAAATATGCTTTAACAACGGTTCGTGCTGGAATTATTATTGGTTCAGGTAGTGCTTCTTTTGAAATTATTCGAGATTTGGTTGAGAAATTACCTGTAATGATTACGCCCCGTTGGCTTAAAACCAAATGTCAACCCATAGGTATTACTGATGTAATTACTATTCTTACCGGGGTTATTGATAAAAAAGAATTATTTAATAGCAGTTTTGATATAGGAGGAAACGAAATTCTGACCTATAAAGAGATGTTGTTGAAATTTGCCGAAGTTCGGGGGCTGAAGAGATATATTTGGACTGTTCCGGTAATGACACCCAAATTATCTTCTTATTGGTTGTATTTTGTGACTTCTACTTCATACAAGCTGGCTGTTTCGTTGGTTGACAGCATGAAGGTTGAGGTGGTAGCAAAAGATGATGCAATTAATCGATTATTAGAACTAGAACCACTTTCTTACAAAGAATGTATTCAACGGGCTTTTAAAAAGATTGAACAAAATGAAATTGTTTCCAGCTGGAAGGATTCAACCATTAGTGGACGAATGAACTTTATGATTTCGGATTATATACGTGTGCCTCAATATGGATGTTTTAAAGATATTAGAAAAAAGCAGGTGTCTGATGAGAGTGCTTGTATTGAAAATATTTGGCGACTGGGAGGTGAAACCGGTTGGTATTATGGAAACTGGTTATGGAAGTTAAGAGGCATAATGGATAAAATGGCTGGAGGCGTTGGTTTACGGAGGGGACGCACTAATGTGAATAGTATTAATGCTGGAGATACATTGGATTTTTGGAGAGTACTATATGCTGATAAAGAGGAGAAACGATTATTGTTACTAGCCGAAATGAAATTACCCGGAGAAGCATGGCTCGAATTTCGGATAGAAGAAGATACCCTTATACAAACAGCCACTTTTCGCCCGAAAGGATTAACCGGAAGATTATATTGGTATTCCGTATTACCTTTTCATGGTTTTATTTTTCGTGGGTTGATAAACGCATTAGTGAAATTGAGATATAACCCGAAAATAATTAGTTAAATTTTTTCGGTTATTAGACAGATTTTGTTTTGTCTGCTTCTATCACAGAAACTGTGTTATTCGCAAGGTATCTCGAACCAATAAATTGACCAATTATGGCAACAACAATAAACAATGGAATCCATATTTTAGGAGTATCTAACCAAATGCGTAAGGGAATAAGAACTGGTATAGAGGCATGAATAAGAAGCCACCAGGGTAGTGTCATTTTTTTAAATTTAGCTCTCCACCTGCCAAGAAACAGATTCATAATTAATGATACTAGTGACACAATCGCAATATTCATTTCTCCTTTGCTTGAATTTCTACAAATTAAACAGTTTATTCTTTTACTTTTGCTAAAGTATTCTTTTTGTAACCGGTTACTTATTTGAAACTAATGACGTATACTAAATGTTCCGGATCTGGTGATTGTAATGGATTTTTCCTGCCACTCAATGATTTAATGGGCGTGTTGAATGGAAAGTGGAAGATGAGGTTAATCCTTTGTTTAAGCTCAGAACCTAAGCGTTTTAATGAAATGAAAAAATGTCATGGAATATCTCCACGAATTCTTTCAAAGGAATTAAAGGATCTGGAAATTAATGGTGTTGTGCTTCGAACAGAACTAAATGATAACTTAAAATCAGTAGAATATTCTTTAACCGATGCAGGTAAGGAATTAGTGTCAATTATTCTTCAGCTACAAAAATGGGGTACAACACATAGGCAAAATGTTCTTGAGGAGAATGATAGATTAAAATAGATATGAAAGTAAAAGCCGCTCCCAGATAAGGAAGCGGCTTTATTATTCTGTAATTGCTATAAGTTTAACTGCTGATTTTTGCCTGTAAACTGTTAAGCTAGATGTTATTTAAGCCAAATCTTTAATTTACCACCTTTCACAATGTCATTGTGACTGATAAAATAACTTTTAAGTGGTTGGCCATTTAATTCCATCTTTTCAATAGTTGAAGCTTTTCTGTTTGTCTTCACTGTTTCGATGATAAAGTTTTTGCCGCTGTAAAAGCCCGAATCTAGTTCAATGGTAATCTCATCGAAATAAGGACTGCAGATAGTGTATTGAGGAACAGCCGGAGCATCAGGGTAAATTCCCATCATGGCAAAAGCCAGCCAGGCCGACATGGTTCCGGTATCGTCGTTTCCTGGTATTCCTCCCGGAGTGTTTGAGTAATCGTGATCCACAATTTTCCGAACTTCTTTTTGCGTACGCCACTCTTCACCTTTCACATAATTAAAAAGGAAAGCATAACCCATATCCGGCTCGTTATCGGGTTCGTAAAGTCCATTGTCGAATACACTTTGCAATTTGTCAACAAACTTTTTATTGCCACCGTTCAGTTTGATCAAACCTTTTGCATCATAAGGAACCATAAATGAATAATGCCATGAGGTTCCTTCGATAAAACCGGTTACGGGCTTAAAATTAGCTCCGTCCATGGGCGAGAAAGGGGCAAACCAGCTACCATCACTCATGCGTGGACGCATCACACCTTCGCCTTTGTCGTACATGTTTTTGTAATATCCGGCACGTTTCATAAAGGTTTTATAGGTTGATGTCTGCCCGAGTTCTTTTGCCATCTGTGCAATAGCAAAGTCAGCAGCACCATATTCCAAGGTTGTTGAAACCGATCCGTCAAATTCTTCCTGAACAGGTATGTATTGATGCTTTAGATATTCGTTCAACTCCGGACGCAACGGATTATTCTCTGTTTGAGTGGCACTTTTTAGCATAGCTTCCATGGCCATCTCAGTATCAAAATCGCGGATGCCTCGCATGTAAGTATCGCTAATCACAACGGCCGCAGGATCACCCACCATTGTAAAAGTTTCGGTGGAATTTAGTTCCCATTTAGGCAACCAGCCATTTTCTTTATACATATCAATCATCGAACGAACCATTCCCAATTGTTCATCAGGGTATACTAAACTCATTAATTGATGCATGTTGCGATAAGTGTCCCATAAAGAGAAAACAGTGTAACGAGTTCCATCCGTGTGACCAATTTTACCTGAGCCAACAGTTGGGTATTCACCGTTTATGTCATTCAAAGTGTTGGGATGAATATGTGTGTGATATAATGCAGTGTAGAAAATGGTTTTCTGATCTTCAGTTCCACCTTTTACTTTGATGCGCGAAAGTGTTTCATTCCATTTATTGTAGGCTTCGGTACGAATCTCGTTAAAATGCTTGTTGGCAATCTCTTTATGAAGGTTCTCACGGGCATTTTCGATGCTTACATAACTAACGCCCACTTGCACTTCAACTTCTGTTTCCTTATCGAAATGATAAGTAAAATAAGCACCGATACTGTCGCCAACTAAAGGCTTGGTATATTCCTTCATCAAACGAGTTTTACCATTGTAACCCATCCAGTTTCCTTCCACACCATTATAGTGAGGAGGTTTTTTCCAGGTACCAAAGGTATCCGCTTTTTTATCTAACTTAATTACAAAATAAACCGGATAAATCTCTTCCGGACTGTTGTAACAAAACGATCCAACGGTTCTGAATCCTTCAACCTCGTTATTGGATGTAATGCGCAAATAACCGTCTTGCTCGTTGGTCAATCCTAATCCTAAATTTAATAGGACATTGGCCTGACCAGCAGGGAAAGTATATCGGTTGACAGCGCTGCGTACACTAGCTGTTACTTCTGTTTTGATGTCGTAACGAGTCAGTTTATTGGAATAATAACCCGGTTCGGCTTCTTCATCGCTATAGCTGGTGGCATATTCACCAGGGCTTGTTTTAAGCTCTCCGGTTGTGGGCATAAGAATGATGGTTCCCAAATCAGGGCATCCCACACCAGAAAGATTAACATGACTAAAACCCGTAAATGTTTCATTTACGTTAGAGTAGGGGGTACTCCACCAATCACTGTCCTTCTCGTGTTTGTTGGGACGACCAGATACATTAAATGGAACAGCCGAAATCATTCCGCGAGGCACAATGGCCCCCGGGTTTGTGGTCCCGTAATTATCGCTACCGATAAAAGGATTCACATAGTCGGCCGGGTTTTGAGCACTTACAGAACTCAAGAGGCCAACTGCTGTTATGATGGTTAATATTCGTTTCATATTTGAATTTTTTTCTAATTAATCCCTAACCCCCGAATGGGAGGTTGAAGGGGTGAATTCGTATTAGATTTTATTCAACCTCTCTGAGGTTGTGTACAATATCTTATTCTCATAAGCTATAAATATGTATCTCCTCTGGAGATATTTAGTTCCTGTTGTTTATCAGTATTTTTGCTTTTTCAGCAAAATAATCATCTCGATACTGCTGATAAACTACTGCCTACTGTCTTAAAACTAATAAACTATTTATTTTTTACTCTACTGTAATTTCATCAATAAACAAGTACGATGGCAAACCTGAACCCGAATGCCAGCTAGGTAATTTACCCGCACTTTCGATGATTACTTTTAGGTATCGTGCTTTTGTTTTTGATGCTATGGTTTTTGTCAACACAAGTATATCAACATGGTGTGATGGTAATTCGTATTGCTCGTTTGCAATTTCTGTAAAGTTCTCACCATCATTCGATCCTAAAATAGTAATTGATTTAGGAGGGAAGATCCAAGAACCCGTGTTCTGAGTGAAATTAATGGTTACCTGGCTGATTTTCTTCTTCGTGCCTAAGTCGATAACTGCATCAAATTTCTTATCGTTGGTTCCTGTCCACAACCCATCGCGATAATTGTTAGAACCTAACTTACCATCAATTAGAGTTTGTTTACCTGGATTATAGGCTTGCGATATGGTTGCCTCAGTCGAGAGAACCGGATATTCTGATTTTCCATCATTGAAGTATGCCTTGCGGAACTGAATGCTTTTAACATCACTGGTAATATAGCCTTCCTTGATACTGATCGCTTTTAATGTAGTTGACCTTTTCAGAATAATTGGTTTGCTATAAACCTTTGATTCTGTTGTTGGGCTCGTCCCATCTAAAGTGTAATAGATAGTAACTCCTTCTGTCTGACAAAGCAATTCAACAGGCAGTTGATCTTTGAAAATTTGCGCTGATGAAGCCGAATAAGGCATAAATGCCTTGTTGGCACGTGGCTCAATCTCAATGTCTTCATTAGCCGCTAATTCAATCGGAGCAGCTTCAATTGATGTTCCCCAACTTTGAGGTGTTGAGCTCATTTCGAAGGTTAGCTTTCCACCTTGCATTATATCAGTATGCTTGATGTACGTATAATCGTATGCTTTCCCATTCAATGTAGCAGAGCTTATATAAACATTATCATCAGAGTTATTATTCGCTTCAATAATAAACTGCTTACCATTCTCAAGATTGATGGTGACCTTATCAAAAACAGGACTGCCGATAATGTATTCACCGCTTACCGGATTCATTGAATAGAAACCCATAGAAGACAATACGTACCAAGCCGACATCTGCCCCGTGTCTTCATTTCCGCTGTAGCCATCTTTGTCGGTAGTGTACATCTCTTTCATTACTCGACGAATCATGGCTTGCGTTTTATCCGGACGTTGAGCAAAGTTGTAAGTGTAAATCACATGGTGCGATGGTTCGTTGCCTTGCGCATACTGACCAATCAAACCCGTTACATCATGCGCATGCTCATTATCATTAACAGCATCCTGCTCGAACATCTCATCCAGCTTGGCAATAAATGCATCTTTACCACCATAAAGCTTTATCAAACCATTAATATCATGAGGCGCAAAGAAGGAGTAGTGCCATGAGTTTCCTTCGGTGAAATCGCCCGAACCAAACAAAGTAATAGCCATTGGATCAAAGTCAGGATTCCAAACTCCGTTTTCATCGCGGCCACGCATAAATTTAGTTTCCGGATCAAATACATTTCTGTAATTAAGTGATCGAAGCGTGAATTCTTTGTAATCATCGATCTTGCCTAATTTGAGTGCAACCAGAGCAATGCAATAATCATCAAATGCATATTCCACGGTTTTTGAAACTGAATTTGCTTCTTTTTCGCGAGGAATATAGTGCATATGTTTGTAGTCATTCAGGCCTTGTCCGTCAGCCATAGCTGAAGAAAGCATGGCCTGATAGGCTTCTTGCACATCGCCGGTGTAATATCCTTTTAAAATAGCATCGGCAATAACGGGCACAGAATGATAGCCAATCATCGTATTGGTTTCGTTGCTCCATAATTCCCATACCGGTAAACGGCCCGATTCATTGTATTTGGCAATCATCGATTTAATAAAATCGTTGTTGTATTTTGTATCAACAATTGAATACAGAGGATGTAATCCACGGAAGGTGTCCCATAACGAGTACAAAGTGTAATGACTGCGACCTTCCGCTTTGTGAATCTTCATATCCATACCACGGTATTCGCCATTCACATCCTGGAAAGTATTTGGATGTATTTTGGTATGATACAAAGCAGTATAGAAAATTACTTTTTCATCGTCAGAACCACCTTCCACTTTAATTTTCGAAAGCTCTTTATTCCACGTTTCTTTTGCCTGAGCTAAGGTTGCATCAAAATCAAAACCTTTGTTTTCAGCTTCCATATTGGCCCAAGCATTTTCGCACGATACGGATGAAATAGCCACTTTTATAATGATGGTTTCACCTTCATTAGTGTGGTAATTGAACGCTGCTTTAATGCTTTTGCCTTCGGCTTTGGTGTTTGATTTTACCAATTTATCTTCTTGAGCTAACAGAACCTTATCAAAGGGTTTTGAAAATTCCATGGCAAAAAACAATCGTTGATCGCTTGCCCAGCCTTGTGAGAAACGAGTTCCTTCAACCTTTGTATCGGAAAGAACTTGGATATCAGCATTGGTAACGTTATTGGCAATACCATGCTCCAGATCAAGAATGATATGTGCCTCATCTGATTCAGGAAAAGTGTATTTATGCATTCCAGTGCGAAGCGTGGCAGTTAATTCGGCCTTGATATTATAATCATCTAACAATACCGAATAATATCCGGGTGAAGCTATCTCATTATCATGACTAAAACGACTTCGATAACCAGCATCAGGATCGGCTTTGGTACCCGGTTGAAAATTAACGTTTCCAACAGTTGGCATCAATAATACATCGCCATAATCTGCTCCTCCTGTTCCGCTTAAATGGGTATGCGAAAAACCAATTACCGAACTGTCCGATTCATGATAACCAGAACACCAGTCCCAGCCTTCAATACCTGTATCAGGGCTTAGTTGAACCATTCCAAAAGGTAAAGTAGCTCCGGGGAAGGTATGTCCGTGTCCGCCCGTTCCGATAAAGGGATCAACGTAATGAGTGTAGTCCTTTTTTTCTTGTGCATTAGTAGTTGATACCAATAATATAAGAAGGGCTATTGGAATTATCTTGATCAATGGCTTCAATTTTTTTTTGAGTATATTCATATGCAATCCAATATTCTTTTAGATAAACAAAATTGTGTGGCCAATGCATAACTGCAACTTAGTCTTGATAATCACCGCTCAAGCCGCGGGGGCTTTTCATTTCTTGTCTTGATACAAGAAACGAAACAAAGAAAATCAAGGTTACATACTGAATGACTCATGTTTTTTGTTGAAATTAAGTGCGGCCAGGTGATCTTCGAACAAGTTCTCAGCTTCCTGGTCTTACTATATTTCAACTTCATAACATTCGTCTTTCATTATGAGGCCAAAACAGTACAAAATTGGTTAAGCTTTGTTTAAGTATATTTTATTCTTCGTAATAATATACAGCATCTTCCATGCGGTTACCACCTTTTTCGTCGAAAACGGCGTAGTTAAAACCTTTACGAAGACTGTAACTACCGTATTCGCCATGCTTGTTAATAGCAATAAATCCAACTTGCAGGTAATCGAATTCAGGACGACCTTTGTGCTGCTTGTAAATGCGGTGAGTGGCTTCTTTGCAGGCATCAAATGGCGACATCCCGTTGCGCATTAATTCAACTACAATAGCACTACCGGCAGTACGAATTACAGCTTCTCCCAATCCTGTTGCTGTGGCTCCACCAACTTCACCATCCACAAATAAACCGGCACCTACAATTGGCGAATCACCCACACGACCATGCATTTTCCATGATGCACCTGAAGTAGTACATGCACCTGCCACGCGTCCTTTTTCATCAATGGCTAACATTCCAATGGTATCGTGATTTTCGATGTTGATAACAGGTTTGTAGTCCGATTTCTTTTTCCACTCTTCCCAATCTTTCTTCGATTTTTCAGTAAGAAGATTCTCGGTTTTGAAACCTTGTTCCAAAGCAAACTGCAGTGCTCCCTCGCCAGACAACATCACATGTGGAGTTTTATCCATCACCAATCGTGCCACATTGATTGGATGTTTTATTCCTTCGAGGAAACAAACGGCACCGGTATCCATATTGTAGTCCATAATGGAAGCATCTAATGTAACATGACCATCTCTGTCGGGATAGCCTCCGTATCCAACGCTTCGAACTTCTGGATCGCCTTCGGGGATCATCACTCCTTTTTCAACTGCATCAATCGACTTGCCGCCTGTACTTAAGATTTTCCAGGCTTCTGCATTGGCAGGTATGCCATGATTCCAGGTGGAAATAACCAAAGGTTTACTACCAGAGTTTCCTTTAAATCCTGTTGCTTTAAGCGTACGCGCTTTCAGTCCCTGAGAGGCAACGGCGGCGCCTCCCATTAAAGCCATTTTGATAAAGTTTCTTCTTCCACTCATTTTATTAGTTTTTTTGTTCGTCAGATGGAGGGTAAGCGTTTTTATCAGTCCATAAATAAATGTTGGGTTCCGATCCCATTTTAAAAATCAGTTCGCCACCTTTCATTATTTCCTGATGTTGGATATAGGATTCTTTTAAAGGTTTGCCATTTAAAAAAGCTTCCTGTATGTATTTATTTTCTTTTGAAAGATTTTCAGCTATTACTGCAAATTGTTTGCCATTTTCGAGCTTGATACTGGCTTTATCCAGCATTGGAGTGCCAATAACATAGATTCCATCGGCCGGATTAACCGGGTAAAATCCTAGTGCTGAATAAACAAACCAAGCCGACATTTGTCCGCAATCTTCGTTGCCACAATGTCCATTCGGAGTGGGTGAATATTGACTCTCGGCAATTTGTCGAACGATCGCCTGCGTTTTCCAGGGTTTGCCAATGTAATTGTACAAATAGCCAACATGATGACTGGGTTCATTTCCGTGTGCATATTGGCCAATCATACCCGTGCTGAAGATAGGCAGTTGATCATCTTCTTCCGGATAATAGTTAAACATAGAATCCAGCTTTTCTTCAAAGCGTTGCGATGAGCCTAGTTGGTTTATCAGGCCTTGAATATTATGCGGTACAAACCAGAAATACTGCCATGCATTTGATTCGCAGTAATCATCGGTATATTCTTTTGGAATAAAGTGTTTGATAAAAGAACCATCGGCTTCTATGGTTCTGAGGAATGAGCTTTCGCCATCGTAATGATTGGCCCAATTCTCAGATCGTTTCTTAAAATATTGATAATCCTCTACTTTATCTAAATCTTTTGCCAGTTGAGCGATACACCAGTCGTTGTATGCATATTCTAAGGTTAATGAAACAGACCAGTTTTCGTGTTTTTTATCAGCCGAGACAAAACCTCTTGCTTTGTATTCGTCAATGCGTTTTCCATCCTGCATGGCTGATGCTTTGCAAGCCTCGTATAATTCATTGGCATCACAATCAAGCAATAATCCTTTCAAATAGGCATCAACAATTACCGGAACTGCATGATAACCAATCATCATATTGGTTTCGTTGCCTTCGAGCGACCAAACAGGAAGCAATCCTGTTTCGCGATAATGTGCCATAAAAGATTTCACTATGTCCTGAACCCGACTTGGGTGCATAATGGTGTACAGAGGATGAGCTGCTCTGAAAGTATCCCAAAGCGAGAATAACTCATAGCGCGTATAGCCTTCAGCTTTCTCTACTTTTCCGTTCGGGGCTTTGTAATATCCGTTTACATCAGAGTAAATACGCGGATTCAGCATGGTTTGATAAAGCGTAGTGTAGAAAGTCCTTTTTAACTCATCATCCCTTGATTCAACGTTAATCTTGGATAATTCTTTTGTCCAAGCTTGTTCTGACTCAGCTTTTATAGCAGCAAAGTCTTTATTAGCTAATTCAGCAGCAAAGTTGGCTTCAGCGCCTTCAATATTGGATGATGCCAATGCCACTTTAATCTCAATTACCTCTTCTTTATTAGAATCGAAATTGACTCTTATTTTGGTGTGTTTCGCTTTTGCTTCTAATTTTACCTTTTTATCTTCTTCAAAAAGCTGATAACCAGAGAAGGGTAGTGAAAATTCAGCTTTGAAATACACGCGTTGATCGGCTGCCCAACCTGATGATTTTCGGTATCCAACCAAAGTTTGATTATCAACCACTTTAATGTACGTGTCGGTTGGGCCATCCCAATTCAAAGCATATCCCAAATCAAGAATAACAGCCTTGCCTGTGTCCGCAGGAAAATGATATCTCTGTACTCCCCCGCGGGCACTTGCGGTCATTTCTGCTTTTATGCCGAAGTCCTGAAGCAACACCCAATAGTATCCTGGCGAGGCACCTTCATTGATATGAGAGAAAACTGAAAAATGTCTGTTGCCATTCTCATTGAGTGTTCTCGAACTTCTTTTGTTGATGGGCATGAAGAGCAAATCGTATAAATCGCCAGCGCCGGTTCCGCTTAAATGCATATGGCTAAAACCGCTGATAACCGTGTCGGGGTAGGAGTATCCCGAAATACGATCCCAGCCGCTTAAACCATGATCGGGACTTAGCTGAACTGCTCCGAATGGGTATTGAGCACCCGGATAGGTGTTACCGGGGCCGTCCGTTCCCATAAACGGATTTACGTAGTTCAGTATGCTCGCATCGTTGTTGCCGGCAGGCTGTTTGTTTGAGCATGACCACAATAAAAGGCTGATTATTATTGCTGTATATATTTTTATCATTAATCTATTTTTGATTGATGAAATTTCTCAAAGCTGTTGGCATCGAACAAACACCAACCATTAGCTCCGGATTTAACGGCCAATTCGGTGGCTGTTTTTAAATCCTCTTCTTTCAAATCGTGTACAAACAATCCCGTGTAAATTGGAAATTTACCGTCTACAATTGCAACACCATCTGCTGTAGTCTCTCCAATCCAGGCTATGTCTTCTTCGTAAAAATTATGGTAGATCATTGGTAAGGCTGCATCCAGGTTCCATTGATCCCATGGTTGATAAACCATTTTTCTTGATAAACGGGGAGATGGAAAGACTGCTGCCGATAATTGTTTGTTTTGACTGTGCACCAGATCTGCAATTTTATTCACCAAATCCGTTACGGTGCTTAATCGGAATTCAACCCAGTTTTCGTCGGTATTGGGATCATCCAAATCTAGTGGGCTATAGCCATATAATGCTTTGAATAATTTAATGTTAGAAGGATTGTAGCCGTAATCCCATTGCGGATAAACTTTATCCTGAATAATATCATATTTTGCCCACAAGCCTTTGGGCAGAATGGCATCGCAATAACGCACATAATCCAGATGAATGCCATCTACCCCTTCAATGTCAAGTAGGGATTGTACTTTGTTTAAAATGTGCTCCTGAACCTGTGGAATGGAAGGACAAACCCAACTGTAATATCCAACATAAGGCTTTTTGTCATAGCACGATTCTCCTAAACGGTTCACCGAAAACCAGTCGGGGTGTTGGGCGGCAATGCTATCGCCATTCTTATTTAAAGTCCACATCCACGCATGTACTTCTATATTTTGTTGATGAGCCAAAGGAATTACTCTTTCCAGTACTTCAGTGTTGGCACCCAATAATATGGCTTTTACTCCAATTGAATTATACTGCTTCAACAGTCTGGTCCATTCTTCAACCGTTCTGTCTTTATTGGCATGAACCCAAATCCAGTTTTTAGTATCTTCTTCCTGAGTTTTCTTTTGAGGAGAACATGAGAAGAATAATACCGAAATTAGAGCTATAAAAAGGGTGTGTAACTTCATAAGTTCCGTTTATTGAATTTGAATTAACCTACCTTCGTTATTACAGTAATAGCTAATTTTTTTGTCAGGAGTGGATCCAATTATTTCATAAGTGAATTCCAAAACATTTATTTGTATATGATATTTTTTAAGTAGATCAGGTTTGATATTTAATGGCTTCAGCGATTGGAAATATTTTCCGTTTTTATTCTTTTCAAGTCGTTGTTGTTTGTAGATATGGGCCAATAATTGGCGTAACGTTTCTTCGTCGGGATTATAAAAGGATTGATTATCCTGATGATCTACAAAAGTAACAATACCCCATAGTTCGGGACGGTGCATATCAATTTCACCCATAGGCGACCAAATCCAGTTGTTTTCAGGAAGCAGTTTACCTGTTTCTTTGTTTCGAAGCTTTTCGTATTTGCCATCAATCACTTCAGTGTCCCACTGAACACGCGAGAAGTTGATGCGCATGCTTTTGCCGTGCTTTGGTATGCGACGATATTGAGAAGTTGTCACAAGGTTTTTCCAGGGAATAGCTACTTCAACTGTCCATGACTCATCTTTGTCGTTTGGATCGTTTATAGTACCATTGATTTGAACGGCCGTTATTAACCCAGTCATGTCGAATTCATTTAAAACCGGACCACCTTCGCGATAGGGTTTTGAAAGGAATAAATCCCAAACGGTATTAAGAGCGTTTAGCTCTAATTCAATATAATTGTGTGTATCACCATTGGCGTCGATAAATAATTCAATGTCGTTATCATGAAAAATAACTGCATCTTTTTCTGTGATATTTGCCCAAATATGATGGTCTTTCAGTTCGAAAGCGAAATACAGATACTGATCGCTCCACAGCATTTTAGCACGTGTGTCGTAATAAGGCTTTTTGATGTATCTACCTTCAATATCGACAAATAGATTCGTCCAGGCAGCCTCTTGCCATTCTTCTTTTTTGATGTTGCCATCAATGGTAAAGTCATGGTCAATTTTCTGACACAAATATCGCTCCGGTTCAATAAATCGGAACTCTTGAGCCTGTAACTGAATACCAATGCTAAATAAAACGATAAGTAGGTGCTTCATTTTAATAGTTTCGAGGTTCTTTATTCTCTTTGCTTTCTTGCCAAACTGGTAAAATTCGCTCCTTGTCATCTTCAATGGCTTTTCGATAAAAATCATCGGAATAACCCACTGTTTTGGTTCTCATTTTTTCATCTCTCACCATTCCATCATTATACTTTGTAATAAGGAAGTTGGAAAGTTGTGTCCAGTTTTGAAGAAGCTGTTCTGATTGATCTTCACTAAATTGAGTATACTCATCACTTCGCTTCTTCTTGTTGATTGATTGGGTTGATTCTTCTAAAGCTCTGAAATCAGCAATAATATCTTTTTGAATGCTTGCCTGTTTTGTTTTTACATCCTGAATCATATCGGAGTAGCGAAGGTTGATGTAGTTGCCAACAAAATTGAAGACCCACCACATCGAATTCCACGAAAAAGCATCGTATTTGGTGTTGTTATACGATTGCGGAATCTGACTAACGCATGCATTAAAAGGCATGTAGATATTGGTGTAAGTATTATCCAAACCTAACCACAGCACCGAATTAGCTTCTTTCTTTTTGTTGGTTTTTAACTCAGCAACAAAAGCATATGCTGTTAACGGTGTTGAAATAGGACGTTCCCACGATGCTTCCATGCCATCCACTTCAAAAGTTAACGGACGAGAGCGATTGGGATTTCCATGAGGTCCGGCTTTTAGGCCTTTCTCCATGTCCCAGAGTGTTCCATCGTAATGGCTGCGTGTTAAAGCAATGATTGTTTCAAATGATAACTTCTCATCAGGCTTAATCCATAATGGCATTCTTTCGGCACCTTCAACACCTCTGGCATAATCGGTTGATATGTTTTGCGAAGGAGCTGTTCTTCGGAAGAAGTCCCAAACACGCATTTCGGTGTAACGCAATTTTGCTGGAGTAACCGGATCATATGTATCGCAAAAGCTGAACGCTTTTCCACTCTCAGGATGATAATATCCTTTTTCGATGGCAAAATCGATAACGTCGGGAGAGTACCTATAGTTATCTGGATTATCCATTTCTATCTCACCAATGCGCGCGTGGTTGGCATGAGCTGAAATATATCCATCCGGAATACGAACGGCAGCCCAAACAGCACCTTTAGTGTCTATTCCTTTACCTACCATTTCCATCAACCAAATCTCATCGGGATCGGCAATAGAAAAGCTTTCGCCCGGAGAACCGTAACCATATTCCTGAACCAACTCAGCAATTACATCAATCATTTCGCGAGCCGTTTTCGAACGCTGTAAGCCTAACTCCATCAGGTGCCAGTATTCAAGAAACTCGTCTGTGTTATGTAATTCTTCGCGACCACCAAAGGTGGTTTCACCAATGCTCACATTGAACTCATTAATATGGTAACCAATGGTATGATATTCGTGTTTTGCACGCGGAATATAGCCTTCCTTTTGGTTGGGATAGGAAAAGATTCGAATGGAATCGCAATTCTTATACGAACCAGCCGGATGCACCGGAAAACTCGGTGCATAGGCTCCATCGTTCGAGTAAAAGATATAGTTATGATGATCGGCTGATGCACCTTTGGTAATCAGGAAATTGGTGCATGCGTCAGCTGATATCCATGATAAAAATAGTATGGCTATTGGTAAAAGGTGTTTTGTCATAATTGTGCTTAAAAGCTTAGTATTATTTGCTCTTCTTCCTCAGCTTTAGGGCTGATGGGTTCGGTAACTGATTTTCCTTTTGAGTCGATATATTTTAACTCATACTTTTTGTCTTTAGCCAGAGAAAAAGTCAGGTAACGATTCATATCATCTTCCGATCCACTGGTAAAACCACTGTCGATGGTGTCGCCATCAAGCGTTAATTGAACTTCGGCTCTTACACGGTTGTTTCCGCTGACGCTACATTGATCGCCCAATAACATTACTACTCTAACAGGAATTCCATCAACAACTCCTAGGTTTTGTTCATCATAATTTTTCTTGTAACGCTCAGTTTCGTTGGTAGCATAAACGTATTTGATGTTTTCGTCCCAAACCAATGGAAACGATAATCCGGTAGGTTTGTACGAAGAAGCATAAATCCACTGATAAGCATCATCGTCGTTTGCTTTGCCGGCACGTTCCAAAAACCAGGCTTCGTCCAAAGTGCCTGATGGATAATATTCGGTAAAATGCCATCCTTCGTTTACATAAACTTCAACCCAGTTGTGATTACCCGAGTTGTTGTACCAGTTTGGAGTACCTGCTACGCGTGCGGGAATCCCTACTGCACGAAAGGCATCAACCAATAAAATAGATAAGCCTGAGCACGATGCCATATTAATATCCATCGATTCATACGGACTTTGATCAGGTTTGTCGCGTTTGGTGTTGTATTCCACATTTACTTCTTTAAGAATATGCTTGTTTACAGCCCAGATGGCTTCTTCCATGTTTTTGGTATCAACAACAAACTTTTTAAAACGCGTGTAGAAATCAGGACGCCAGCGATCTCTTCTTTCGTTTAAAGATGCATATGGAAGCACTTCGTTAAAGAAAATGTCTTTATCTAAGTCTTTGGCCCAAGGAAATTCTTCGCGGGCAATGTATGCATAATCGATATTTTCAGTCAGGAACTCAAAATCCAATATTTTTAAGTCGCGTTCCGGCATATATCTGATCAGAAATTTTGCTGCTTCCTGTTGTTCGCCATCATAATGATTGATGACTTTTTCCAATACAGCTTTGTTTTCGCCACTTAAATCAAGTGCCTTTTTTAATTCTTCATCATAACTGCTGCATGAAAATGATAGTACAGCAAGCAAAACAAATAAAATTGATTTATTCATGTTTAGTAGGTGTTAATAACAGATTTAACTTGTAATTTGGATTTTAAATCACGTATTGGAGCGTTGCTGTTAAAGCTGATTTTGTATTCTTTGTTTGGAATCATATCGAAGTAGTTATCCGACCACTTTCCATTGAAACCATCTGCAATAATCTCGATGTTTTTAACAAAAACAGGACTCTTCAAGGTTACTTCAGCTGAATTTCCGCTCTCTTTAACCTGAATGTCGATATCGGCATTTTGCAAAGCCAAATTCTTCACTTTAGAGAATAAGAAAATTGTTTCGGTTTGGTTCGAATCGTATTGCGTATTCATAACCAAAACAACTTTGTTTTTGGAATGATTGCCGATTAACTTGCTCAAAGGTGTATCAAGAATAACATCATTGGCATTTGCTTCCAATGTAAATTTTTTGTTTTGCTCCCAAATAACAGTTCCATCTAGCTTTATAATTTGTAATAAACTGCTCACCTTAGTATCGGTAATCTTATCCGAAATCAGATGAATATTCAGATTTCCATCTTCTACAACAGCAGATGTGATTACAGGTTCATAGGCTTTTTTGATGAAATATTGCATGGCTTTCCAACGACCGTAATAATCAATGCCCGACCATGAAACTACCGGCCAAACATCGTTTAGCTGCCAATAAAGACTTCCCATACAGAATGGTTTATTGCGACGTTGAGCCTCAAAACCAACGCGCATACCTTCGGCTTGCATTATCTGATTCAGGTATACAAAATCCTCAAAGTTGTTCGGCATTTTGTAATCGCGCTGCATGTATTCCTTGATGGTTACATTTCCAATAGAGCTCTTCTGATGCGTTTTCATCACATCCGATTCGATATCCCAGTCTTTTTCTTCCGAAAATTCTTTGATAGTTTCCATAGGAGGGAAGGACTGAAATCCGAATTCGCTCATAAAACGGGGAACATATTCATTCAACTTCTCAAACTCATGTTTACCCCACCAAACACCCCAGTAATGGTTGTCGGCAATTTTCATGTCTTTTACATCGCCCCAATTACTAATGGGTGATGAATCGTAATAGAAACGTTTAGAATCCAACTCTTTGAGTTTATTTGGTAAAAGCTTGTTGAATAGTTTATCATATCCTTCCAAAAGTTCTTTCTGATCATCTTCGGTATAACCGTATTTATCCTGCCAGCCCCAGTTGTGCCATCCTACTTTTACTTCGTTATTACCGCACCAAATGGCTAAACTAGGATGGTTTCGAAGGCGTTTGATATTGTAATCGGCTTCTTTGGCAACATTGTCTAAAAAGGCATCATCAGATGGATACATGGTGCAGGCAAACATAAAATCTTGCCACAAAAGAATCCCTTTTTCATCAGCTAACTCAAAGAAACGATCATCTTCGTATACGCCACCGCCCCAAAAGCGAAGCATATTCATGTTCGATGCAAGCAAATCATCAAAATTATTCTGATAGATGGAGTCAGTCATTCTACCCAAAAAGCAATCGTTAGGAATGTAATTGACACCACGCATAAAGGTTGGAATGCCATTTACTTTAAAGTAAAAACTCACACCTAAGGAGTCTGGTTCATTGATTACCTCAATGGTACGTAAACCAATTTTTTGTGTTTTAGAATCCAGTAGCTGACCATTGGTTTTTAATTCCGAAGTAGCAGCATATAACTTCTGTTCACCCATTCCATTGGGCCACCAGTACTCTGGTTTGTCTACAGTTATATTGATGGAAGCTTTGTTGATACCTTTCTTTAAATCAACTTCTTTGTTTGTTTTGATAGCATCGCCAAATGATAATGAAATAGTTGCTGTTTCGGCTACTGTTGCTTCAATTTCGTATTCGAAAGATAGTTCAGCTTTCTCTTCTGTTAGTGATTTTTGCACAAAATGAACATCGGTTATGCGGGCATCGTTCCATGCATTTATTTTAATGGGTCGCCAAATGCCGGAAGTCACAAAACGAGGACCCCAATCCCAACCATAATGATAAGGAGCTTTACGAGTATACACACTCAAATGTTCTTCCGAACGATCATTGTCGGCAGGGTATGTATATTTCGATTTTTCGTACAGAGGCATCGCCGTTTTAATGGGCGAGTGAAACAGAACTTCCAAATGGTTTTTACCTGGTTTCAGGTATTTCTTTACCTTGCTCGAAAAGGCCACGAACATATTGTCCGAACTAAATAATCTCTGTCCATTCAATGTTACATCGGCATAGGTATCCAATCCCAGAAATTCCAATTCTATGTTGTCGAAATCAAGCGTTTCTTTATCAATGCTAAATTCGCCACTGTAAATCCAGTCTTTATGTTCAATCCATTGTACACTGTCTTCGTTGGTGCCGTAATATGGATCGTTGATAATGCCAGCTTTTTCTAAATCGATATGGACATTGCCTGGCACAGTTGCCGGATGCCACTCTTCTTTATCTGCTTGACGAAAAGTCCAGTCGGCTTGTAATTCGTAACTTTTTATCGATTGATCGCCAGATGAACAGGAATACAGAGCTATAAAGCCAAGTATAAACGATAGTTGTAATAATTTGTGTAGCATAAGACTGAATTTTTATCTATAGTTACCTGTTATGAATTCAATATTTGTTGCTAGACTAAATGATGAAAAGAGAAGACTAACTTCTATCATCTAAAACCTAACAACCTAATTTATTTAGCTTTTTAATGACTTCAACTGCTTTTGCAATTTTATCTGCATCTACAGTTTGTTTCATATATTCGTCTGAATCAACGTTACCCATGTTTAAGTTTGGATTGAAAAATTCCATTTTTGACTTAACCATTTTAATGGCCGACATATGATACTCCTGCGCATTGGTGCTTTGTTGTAGTTCTTCCATGTTTGATGGGTTAACACCACTTCCTACCAATACGTTGATTTTTCCCTGAGCCAGTTCAACCAGTTCTTTTATGATTTCTTTACCTTCAATGGCCGTGTTTTTTGTGCCCGAAGTTAACACGGTGTCAACCCCAAGGTCAATTAAATCAGCCAATGCCTTTTTGTAGTCGCAAGTCATATCAAACGCTCGGTGAAAAGTAAACTTCATTGGAGCGGCCAACTCAATTAACTGACGGGTTCGTGGTTTGTCAATGGTTCCGTCTGCATTTAAAATACCACTTACCACTCCATGAACTCCCATCTTTTTAGCTTCGATAATATCCTTTTTAATGATATCAAATTCATCATCGGTATATAAGAAATCACCACCGCGAGGACGAACAATAATAAACACATTTGGATGTCCAGTTTTTAGTGCAGCTTTAACGAAGCCAAAACTAGGAGTAGTGCCTCCTTCTTTAACATTACTGCATAGCTCCAATCTGTCCGCGCCCAATTTTAGAGCTTCTTTAACGCCTTCAATGCTATACGTACTTACTTCTAATTTATACATTGTATTGTTTTACTTCTTTCTATTTCAAAATCTTCTTCATATTGCAAATTGTCAAGTGTTTGCCAATGTATTTGGATTAATCAGTTAGTATTAGATCAGATTAAATAACTTGTAATCCACTCAGATTTGTATAGGGTCTGAGAATTGGATTGTCAGGATTTAATTCTGTTATTAAAATATCCAGTTTTTCTATTGGAATAATATTGAAATTCTGAACAGAGTCTAGTTTCTCACTTAATGCAACCGAAACTGTTTTAGCGCTTCGTTCGGCCATTTTTCTTTTTACCAAAACCTCTGATCTGTCAATGTCGGTAAGGCCTCTATCTATGCTTAAGCTTCGGGTTCCGATAAAAAAAATGTCGGCATTTACCTCGTTTAAAAGATTTAAGGTGTCAGTGCCTACCGTTATGGGTACATCCGATAAAAATTCACCTCCTAAAAAGTAGGTGTGCACATTTGCTTTTGATAGTAACTCCGATGCTACCGGCAAGCAGTTTGTCATTACCGATAAACGAAGGTCAGAAGGTAACTGCTTGGCAATTTCGAGGTTGGTGGTTCCGCCATCAATAAAAATAAGCATGTCATCTTTTAATAATGAAATGGCTTTTTGAGCGATTAGTAGCTTCTCTTCGGCGGCAAACGATTTTCTGTCATCGTAATTCATTGGAATATATGAATGACTATCGTTTAATATAGCTCCGCCATGTACTTTGCGTATTAAACCCTTCTGTGATAATTCTTTTAGATCACGACGAATGGTGTCTTCCGAAACATCCAAATCAACACTGAGTTCAGATGATAATACCTTTGATGATTGTTTTATTTTTTCGAGTATTATATTTTGTCTCTCTTCTTTTAACATGGTTCTTTTGATTTAAGGGCAATTATTTAGTTAGAACAATATATGCTGATACATTCCAGTGATTCAATTCATTTTCTGTTTCGGCTTGAGCCTCAGGAATGCTAATTGTAATTGTGTTTGTACCTGTGTGTAGGTTATCAACAGGAAAAATAAATGGTTCAACTTGTGAACCCGGACACCAGTTCGAACGAGATAAATCAGATGATGCTTCAAATTCTTCGATTTCCATTTCTTTGGTATCACCAGTTTTCAGATTTCCTACACGTGCCACTCTCTTTTTTGTCCATACACCAGAGTGAGGATTAAAACGACGGAAAGAGGCACAATCATCTCTCCAGGGTATATCTTTATATAGTACATGGCCGTTAACGGAAACAATATTTTCCTTTTTTACAAATTCATCACCGGTACTGTGTCCTCCATGTCCAGTTGTAATATAATATAGGTGTGCCGATGAATATTCCTGATCTAATTCAAACTCATAAGATATGTCGTTACGATTAAAACCATCAAAGAGTCTTTGTGATTCGGCATATCTAACAGTATTCACTAAAGGAATTACTTTGGTTTCTTCTTGTGGATATACTTCGGCTTTGGTTTCTTTAAATGTGAGTTTTGCCGATAATTGATATCCCTCTTTGGTCCATACATCAATAAAGGCTCCTATCCAAACTTCATTTTCAAGTTCGTTGCATAGTTGAGTGATGTCTTGTTGCCAAGTTACTTTGTTTTCCCAATGAGGGATGTAAACGGGCTTACGTTTCAATATTTGAGGGTCGTGAGAGTAGTAGCCTACTCCGAAGGGCGTCATAAAGCGTAAAAGTTCAATGGAAGGTGAGTATTTGCCGATAGGTGTAATGCCGGTAAATAAATCCTCGTCCTTTGTGTCCTCATATATATTTACAAAGGAATCATGATCAGTCAGGAAATTAATTTGGCTTGAGGAAGGTATAATAAATAGTGAACCTGTTTTATCCCAGGGATCACCTGCAGAAACAACTTCAGCTTCGATACTAATGTTTACGTGTTTAGAATATTTGGGTAAAGTCACTTTCTTAAGAATGATTCTTCCATTCTCTATTTTGATGATTGAATCATTGAGATTTGTGCGGTTTTGTTCCGGATTAAAGTTAATTGGTTCATTGTTGAAGATTGTAATCTCTTTGTTTCCGATTGATTTTTGCGCAGGAGTGCAAGAATATACAAAGTAGAAAAGTATTGGTACTAGTAATTGAAATTTCATGTTTTGTAAATTCATTTTCTTAATTCTTTATATACTTATTACCTAAGGGTTATTCTTTTTCTGTTTCTGCACAGTGAAATCTATTTGTTGATAATGTATTACTCGTGTGCGTTATTTTTCTTTTTAAATAAAGCATTTAAGAGCTTATTAAGCTTTTTTAGCACTATAGTTTATAAATAAACTATATGAGTTGACTTACTGTGAATAATGCAAATTTAATATCTTATTTGCATGTTTGTGCATGAATTATGCTTTATTTTTTGTTTTTATACATAAATTAATGGGTTGAATGCTTTGGAATGTTAGTTATTGCCTATTTAATGATGTTTGCTTGATTAGTGTTTAATGGAAAGGTGAAGTTGTTTGTTTGGTATGCAGTATTTAAGGTATTTGGAGTTGTGGGTTGTGAAAAAAGAATTAAGTTTTATTGGTGTCTTATATGTTTTGGTATAAAAATTGTAAGAAATTAAAACAAATATTAAAATGCATAAAGGCGCATTAAATATCGCATATATTAGCCCCGAAAAGTGTAAAATGTGCAAATGTTTATGCTTATATGCAAGAAAGTGCATAGTTTATGAAATGCACTCTTAAATTCAATTAAATTAATATTCATTGTATGAAAAATTTATGGTTAGTTTTTCTGCTTCTGTTTGCGAGTAATGTTTATGCTCAAAAAACAGTAACAGGTAATGTAACATCGGTTGCAGATGGGTTGCCATTGCCGGGTGTTAACATTAGAATTCAAGGTACTGCGATGGGTACTGTAACAAATTTTGATGGAGAATATACAATAAGTGTATCAGAAGAAGATGCTGTTTTGGAATTCTCATTTATCGGTTTTCAGACCAAAGAAATTATAGTGGGTGATAAGGAAGTGATTAATGTTACTTTAAATGATGACTCAGAAATATTAGACGATGTTGTAGTAACAGCATTAGGTATTAAAAGAGAAAAGAAGGCTCTTGGTTATTCTGTTGCCGAGGTAGGTGATGAAGCTTTTGAAAGTGCGAAATCGGCCAACCCTATGTCATCTCTATCAGGACGTCTTTCTGGTGTGCAGGTAAATTCAACGGCACAAGGTCCAGGAGGATCAGCATCAGTAATTATTCGTGGAACAGCTATTGCAGATGGATCCAATGAACCTTTATATGTAGTAGATGGTGTGCCTATTTCAAACACTAATTTTTCATCGGGCGATGATAAGGGGCAGGGAGGTATTGATGCAGGTAACGGTATGTCTGGAATAGCAGCAGATGATATTGAGAATATATCAGTATTAAAAGGTGCTGCTGCAACGGCTCTTTACGGATCTCGCGCTATTAACGGGGTAGTAATGATTACAACTAAATCAGGAGCCGGAGCAAATGGTACTACTGTTGATTTTAGTTCGAATACTACCATTGATCAGGCTCGAATTTATGCCGACTGGCAAAGAGAATATGGTCAGGGTACCTATGGAAATGCTCCAACAAATCGTGATGAATCCCGAAATAACACGTCAATGTGGGGGGCTCGTTATAATGATGTTAATAACTACACTGATTATAGAGGAGTAACTTCGCCTTATCAGTTTTACGATAATGAAAATGACTTCAATAACCTTGGAGTTACATTAAATAACAGTGTTGCCATTAATCACAATACCGATAATGCAACCCTACGTATGTCTTATAGTAATTTAAGTAATACGGGTATGGTTCCTAATACCGAGTATGAAAGAAATACATTTACCATGAATGGTTCAACCAAGACATGGAACGATAAATTAGAGCTAACTGGTAAATTGTCCTATGTAAAAGAAGGATCAACAAACCAGTCAATTGGAGAAAGCCCCTTTGCCGCCAATTTAATGGGTACTCCTAATAACGTACCTCTTTCCGATTTAAAGAATTATAAAGATCCTGTTACAGGTATGCCAATTGGTTTTGGAGAGCTAAACCAAAATATTTATTGGAATTTAAATGAGATCAGACAGGAGTACCAGAAGGATCGTTTTATTACAATGGGTCAGGTTAAATACAATTTTAATGAGGATTTAAGTGCAATGGTGCGTTATGGTAACGACTATGTTATTTATAAATCGCAGTCGTTATGGCCAATGTATACTCCATGGTACGAAAGAGGTCGCTTGGTTCAGGCAAATGCAAGAGATAATGAAACAAATGTTGATGGATTAGTTACCTATAATAAAGACTTTGGAAAATGGGGAGTGACTGCAAATGCCGGTGCCGCCATGATGATTCAAGAATTTGATCAGGTTAATACTTTTGAGTCTGAATTTTTGAGTGATTCTATGCAGCGTCCGGGTTTTGGAACGCAACGAAGTATCTCTGCTGACTATAGAAAAAGACAGATTAACTCATTGTTTGCAACAGCACAATTCAGGTATGACTCATTTTTGTATGTTGATTTCTCAGCTCGTAACGACTGGTCTTCAACATTGCCAGTAAACAATAACTCGTACTTCTATCCATCTGTTAGTTCATCTCTGATTTTTACTGAGCTGTTTGATGCTCCTGCATGGTTTAGTTTTGGTAAGGTTCGTGCTTCTTGGGCTCAGGTAGGTTCAGATACAGATCCTTACATGACCAGAACGTTTTATAATATTGGATCGGACAATCTGCCTGGTAATGGAGGTGAAGCCGGTAATGGTCAGATTGATGGAAATACCATTCCAAATCCTCACTTAAAACCATCTATGAACGAGTCGGTTGAGGTTGGTTTAGATTTAAAGTTCTTCAATAACCGTTTGGGCCTAGATGTGGCTTACTATAATTCAAAAGCAACTGATCAGATTGTAAGAGTAGCTGTGTCACCAACAACTGGTTATCGCAATGCAATTGTAAATGCAGGTTCAATTCAAAATGCCGGGGTGGAAGCAAGTATTTATGCTGAGCCAATCAGAACCAATAATTTTAGCTGGAATACAACAGTAAATTATGCTTATAATAAGAACAAAGTATTGGATTTAACAGAACGTGTAAATCAGTTGACTTTGTTTGAAAGTTCAAATGTGAGCATTGTTGCAAGAGAAGGTGAAGCATATGGTCAGATTTTAGGTACAAAATACAGAAGAGATGAGGAAGGTAATATTGCATTAGATAATACCGGTCGTCCAATGGTTACTGATGAGTTACATACCTTGGGTAATGCATATCATCATACAATGGTTGGATGGGTTAATCAGTTTCAATATAAAAATTGGTCGGCAACTTTGGTATTAGACGGTAAATTTGGTGGAGATATCTATTCAAACACTGAATCTTCTGCTTATAATACTGGTCGCCATCAATCTACACTGCAACGTAATCAATATACCGAAGGACAATTGTGGTTCCCAACCGAATTAGGTGGTGTTGGAACCACTGCTGCACCGCAGGATTTATATGCAGCTATTGCACGTGTTGATGAGCAATTTATTTATGATGCTTCTTATTTAGCTGTTCAGGAAATCAATTTAACGTATCATTTCCCTACATCTATGTTTGAAAAAGTAAACTTTATGAGAAGCGCTTCAGTTGGAGTTTTTGCTCGTAACCTTGGTTATTTGTGGAGAGCTACTGATAATATAGATCCTCAGGCTTCTTATTCAATTGCCAATGGCGGTGGAGGAGTAGAGTATGGTAATCTTGCCTTACCGCGTAACTACGGTTTTAACTTAAATATTAAATTCTAAAAGCAATGAAACGAAATATATTTTGGATATTCATAGCCGTATTATCATTATTGAATACGGCATGTATGGACGATTTCGGCAATATCAATGATGATCCGAATAAAGTGCCTGAGGTTGATCCCGGGTATTTACTAACACGTGTATGGATGCGTTACAATGGTTCGCCACATGAAGAGCATCGTGGTAACTTGTTAATGTCAGGCCCGTTATCAGGCATTATGTCTTCATCTTATTTTACCGGACAAGGATATAATGGAAATGTTGACTCTTATAACGAAGCAAAAATGTTAGAAATGTATAACGATGCTATCAGAAATGGTGTTGAAATGTTGTATATTTTAAAGGAAGATAAGAGTCAGGATAATACTGCAAAATATGCAATCGGTACCATTGTAATGCAATTCGCATTTCAGCGAGTAACCGATTTATATGGTGATATTCCATATCACGAGGGAGGATTAGGTTATCGCGAAGGTATTTTATATCCTCAATACGATAGTCAGGAAGATATTTATAAATCTTCTGTTGACTCATTAAAAAAGTATCGTGATGTTCTGCTTGACACTGAAAGTGCTCCATTTTCAACCACTAACGATATTATATTTGGTGGTATTGGAAATGGCAATGAAAGAAAAGAGGCTTGGGCAAAACTAGCTAACTCATTGATTTTACGTATGGGAATGAGAGCGGTTGAAGGAGATGCGAACTGGGCGCAACAAACTGTAGAAGAAGCTGCTGCTCATCAGGCAGGTTTTATTACATCTGTTTCAATTGATGATGCTGCTATCATGCCAACAGGTTTAGTTGGTGGTGATTGGGGTATGATTGTAAATGGTGCAGGTAGTGTTTTAAGCGGCACTGGTGGTCGTATTTTTGTAGGAGAAGAGTGGTTGAGAATGGCTCAGGAAAACCGTGATCCACGAATTTTTTATACCGCAGCACAAGGCTATGTTGATGGAAGTGACTTAAAAGCATGGACCGGTCAGAAGTATTTCAATGCTTTTGAACAGGCTGCCAGAACAGGTGAGCCATGGAAACCTGTTACCTTCTCAACATTTAAGAGTGGTGGAGGGGAAGATAATTTTGCTGCTCGTGGCTTGATGTTGGTTAATATATTTAATGAAGATGGAGAGCCAATTCAGGAAAAAGTAGTTGGTCAGTGGTTTATTGATGCTGATACAACAAATGTTTATAATGAATATTTGACAGCTGCTGCAATTAATCCCGAAACCATTGGAAATCGTGAAGCTCCAATTGTTGTATTTGGTGGAGATGAAAGCTATTATATTTTGGCTGAAGCAGCTTTACGTGGATGGTCAGTTCCGGGTGATGCTAATTCAAACCTTCAGAAGGCAATTGAAATTTCATTAAATAAGTACCCTGAACTATATAATTTTGGAACCTCAGCAAGTACTTACCTTGGCAAGCAATCTGCTTTTGAAGGAGAAACACTTACCTATGAAGGGTTAACTCAGGATTACCTTGATTTGGTGATGTCGGAAGATGTTGATTTGGAATTAGTCTGGAGAGAGCGTTGGAAGTCTTGCTTAACTGCTCAAGGGGCATACGAAGCCTATGCTCTTTGGAATAGAACGAATCTTGAAGTAGTACCGGTTGGCTTGCCACGTCCGGGAACCAGTACAATGGAACTTCCTGTTTATAAGGCAGAGGATTTAGTGCTTGAGAATCTAGAGTTTGGTGTTCCTGTTGCGACCAGTGAATATGCATCAGTACCATTTCATAATGGTGGAGACACTGAAGGTTGGAGACCTCGTCGTATTAATTACCCTAATGCAGAACGTACCAATAATCCAGACCATGTAGAGGCTGCAATGCAGAATCAGATTTCAGAATATGGCCAGGTAGGAAGTGGTAGTCACTTTATTACCACTTATATGTGGATTTCTAAAAAAGATTAAATAACTTATACTGAGAGAATAAGCCAGAAATAGATTTTTACACCTGCATATAAACATGCAGGTGTAGAAACTATTTTTATTTTAAAACCTTATATTTACAGCAAAATAACTTTTAAAAAGTTTGCATAAGGTTTTATTTAGTTTCGAAATGTAAGTTTTTGTTAAGCTAAAAACCGAAATTTTAATCTGATTGATAACTATACTTAATTAAGAACTAAAGTATGGAAAAACTTATTGCCATTTGTCTGCTTGCCATAACCTTGGTTGCCGGGTGTTCGCAACCGTCGGGTTTAATGATGAAAACTGCCAACACTATTCCTGTTTCTGAAACAGATACTCCCGATAGTATCATTTTAAAAGCTGCTCACGTTGTTCCGACTCCCGAGCAAATGCAAGCTTTAGAAGATGAATATATTGCTTTTATTCACTTCGGGCCTAATACTTTTACCAGGAAAGAATGGGGTAATGGGTTTGAAGATCCAAAGGTTTTTGACCTTAAAAATATTGATACCGATCAGTGGTGCGAAAGTCTAAAGGCTGCCGGAATGACCAAAGTTATTTTTACAGCCAAGCATCACGATGGATTTGTTTTATGGCAGAGCCGTTATACCAAACATGGTATTATGTCATCATCATTTAAAAACGGAAAAGGTGATGTTTTGAAAGACCTTTCTGCATCATGCCAGAAATACGGTTTGAAATTAGCTGTTTATTTGTCACCAGCTGATTTATACCAGATAGAAAGTCCTGATGGACTTTATGGAAATTTAAGTTCATATACTGACAGAGTAATTCCACGCCCCGTTGAAGGTCGACCTTTTGAAAACAAAACCACTTTTACAGCTAATGTGGATGATTACAACGAGTATTTCATGAATCAACTGTTTGAATTGTTGACTGAGTATGGTCCTATTCACGAAGTTTGGTTTGATGGTGCTCATCCAAAGCGTAAAGGCGGACAAAAATATAATTATCGTGCCTGGAGAAAAATGATCAAAGCTTTGGCTCCGGATGCGGTTATCTTCGGTAAAGAAGATATTCGTTGGTGTGGTAACGAAGAAGGAGATACCCGCGATACAGAATGGAATGTAATTCCTTACCAGGATAATCCTCAAACCATGAATATGTTCCCCGATTTGATGGATCATGATTTGGGAAGCGAGGAAAAATTAGTTGAAGGCAAATATTTGCATTATCAACCTGCCGAAACCAATACATCTATTCGTGAAGGATGGTTTTATCGTGATGATGTAACCCAAATGGTTCGTAGTACAGATGATGTTTTTGATATGTATGAGCGAGCTGTGGGTGGAAATTCAATCTTCTTGTTAAATATTCCCCCTAATCGTGATGGATTATTTTCTGATGAAGATGTGAAAGTTCTGAAAGAAGTTGGAGAAAGAATTAAAGAAACCTATGGAACTAATTTGTTTGCATCGGCTTCTGCAGCCAAAAATATTTTGGATGGAAATACATCAACCTACGAATTATTGGATGATGCCAATAAAAGTATCGAGATTACCACTAAGGAGCCGGTTACTATCAATCGTTTTGTGATTCAGGAAGCCATTCAATCGCATGGTGAGCGTGTTGCAGATCATAAAGTGGAAGCTTTTATTAAAGGCGAGTGGAAGGAAATTGCCAATGGAACTAATATCGGCTATAAGCGAATTTTACGTTTCCCTGAAGTAACTTCTGATAAATTCCGCTTCACTGTGTTGGATTCAAGATATTATCCTGCTATAGCAACTATCTCTGCTTATTATTGCGATGTCCAACCGCCTCAATTACAGCTTTCGAGAGATGTTGAAGGAAAGGTAACCATTGAGCCAAGTAAACATGTGTTTCGTTGGAAATTACATGGAAAGGACCCGGTCGCTAATCTGAATAAGAATTTGCATATTAGATATACTTTGGATGGTACTGAGCCAACTGAGGAATCAATTTTATATACAGAGCCTGTATTAATTGAATCAGCTGAGGTAAAAGCCCGTGCTTTCAACAACGATAAGCAAGGACCTGTATTAGTTCAGAATGTTGGTTTGATTAAAAGAGATTGGAAAGTAAAAGCATCAAGCTCGCAGTTGAAAGGTAATGAAGCAGATTTGGCTATCGATGCTGATGCCAATACTTACTGGTTGTCAAAAGCTGGACGTACTCATTCTATCACTATTGATTTATTAGAAAATAAAACGGTAAAAGGATTTGCTTATACTCCTCAAAAAGTTGATAATGCTGGAATGATTCAGCGCGGAGTGATTGAAGTAAGTACCAATGGACGATCGTGGACAAAAGCTGATGATTTCGAATTTGGTAACCTTATCAATATGCCAACTACCCGAACTCATTACTTTGAAAAGGCTGTTGAAGCAAGGTATGTGAGAATTAAGTCGGTAGAAATTGCAGGTGATAGTAAACAAGCAGCTATTGCTGAAATAGATTTGTTTTAAAACAATTAACACGTCATATGAAAAGAATAGCACAAGTATTTTTAGTTGCCCTGGTGGTTTCGGCTTGCGGAAGTAAAGAGGGGTGGAAAGATGCATCGTTGCCCGAAGAAACAAGAGTTGAACTTCTGTTAAAGGAGATGACTCTTCAGGAAAAGGTGCGTCAGATGAACATGACCCGAGGAGATTACCTGAAAGTAGAAGGAGAAATTAACGAAGATAAAGTGGCTGAACAAGTTGGCGATTTAGGTTTAGGATCTATCCACGATTTCTATCCTAAAACAGCTGACGAATATAATACGGTTCAACGTATCACAATGGAAAACTCACGTTTGGGTATTCCGGTGATGCTGATGGAGGAAATGCTTCATGGTTATTTGACAGAAGGAGCAACCGTTTTTCCTATGCCAATTGCCATGGGTGCTTCGTGGAATAAAGAATTGATGAATAAAGTAGGTAAGGTAATCGGAACAGAAGCCCGTATAAACGGTGCTCATGTTGCTTTAGGTCCTACCTTGGGTATTGCCCGCGAACCTCGTTGGGGAAGGGTTGCTGAATTATTTTCAGAAGATACATACCTGACTTCCGAAATGGGAGTACAGATGATACAAGGTATGGGCGGATTGGAGCCAAAATCGCCTTTTTCTATGATTGCTGGTCCTAAGCATTATGCGGTTCACTCGGCTCCTATTTCTGGATCGAATGCTTCGCCAGTTTTGTTAGGCGAGCGCACTGCCCGTATGGATTTTTTACCAACCTTTGAGCGTGCCATCAAAGAAGCCGGTGCTTTAAATGTAATGTCGGCCTACTCTGAGTTAGATGGGATACCATGTACCGGAAACGAGTGGTTGTTAACTGATGTGTTACGTAACGAGTGGGGTTTTAAAGGATATACAGTATCTGACCTTGGCGCTATGCGTTTCTTGTGGAATGTGCATCATTTTGCAGAGACTCCGCAGGATGCGATTCGTAAAGCTACACAAGCAGGTATGGATATGCAGTTCTACGATTTTACTGATAGTACCTATCAGGCTACATTAATTGATTTGGTTCAAACAGGTAAGCTGGAAGAGAAATACATTGATCGTGCTGTAAAAGGAATTCTTTATACTAAGTTCAGTTTAGGATTGTTTGAAGAGCCTTTTATCACACAAGAAAGAATTGATGAATATTACCACTGCGATGATCATATTCAAACTGCACTAAATATTGCCGAAGAAGGTATTGTGTTGTTAGAAAATGATGGTACACTTCCATTGACTCCAAATAAATACAAGCAAATTGCGGTGTTAGGTCCTTTGGCTAATTATGCTGAATTAGGTGGTTACACAGCATCCGGAGCTGAAGGTGTATCGTTGATGGATGGACTGAATGCAGCTTCTCCAAAAACACAATTTGTATATGAGCAAGGAGCTACTATTGTTGGTCGCGGAACGGTGATTGATAGTAAATATCTGTTCCACGGAAACGGCAAAAAAGGTCTGAAGGCCTCTTTCTTTAACAATATGGAATTAAAAGGTGAACCGGCTCTTACTCGTGTTGATGAGGAAGTAGATTTCGAATGGCCTTGGAATCCATATCCTGGTATCGAAGATGATTTCTTTTCTGCACGTTGGGAAGGATATATCAAAACCGATGTAGATGTAAACGGATGGGTTGGAACCAGCTCTGACGATGGTTCGCGTTTGTACATTAACGATGAGTTGGTGGTTGATGCCTGGAAAGGAACAACGCCTATTACCAAAGCAAAATATGACTTCAAGAAAGGTGTAAAATACAACGTTCGTTACGAATTTTTCGATAATCAATGGCATGCAACCGCATCGTTGCGTTGGTCGAAGAAAGATGAAGGAATTGCTCGTGCTGTTAGATTGGCTCGTCAGTCTGATTTAGCTATCATCACTGTGGGAGAAAACACTAAGACTGTTAATGAGAACCGCGATGTAGCTACATTAGGATTATCATCCGATCAGGAAGAGTTGATTAAGGAAGTTCATAAATTAGGTAAACCATATATTGTTGTATTGCAAAATGGACGTCCATTGTCTACCAACTGGGTTTCGGAAAATGCAAATGCATTGGTTGAGGCGTGGTTTGCCGGTGAGCAAGGTGGAAATGCCATTGCCAATGTATTATTTGGTAAGACAAATCCATCAGGACGTATGCCTGTATCGGTTGCCAAGTCGGTAGGTCAGTTGCCAATTTACTATAATCAAAAGCCAACAACCATCTATCGTTATGTTGATGAAGATGATCAACCTTTATATCCTTTCGGATACGGATTATCTTATTCATCATTTGAATATAATAACCTGAAAGTAGCTGTTGATGAGTCTACAGGTGACTTTAAAGTGAATGTAAGTGTTGATGTTACCAATACTTCAAAAGTAGATGGTAAAGAAGTGGTTCAGATTTACGTTCGCGATTTAAAATCATCGGTAACAAATCCAATCAAATCATTGAAGGCTTTTGATAAGCAAATGGTTAAAGCTGGGGAAACCAAGACTTTCACCTTTACCTTAGGTAAACAAGATTTGCGATTGTGGAATGCTGATAAGAAATGGGCCGTTGAAGCAGGAGAATTCCGAGTAATGACAGGATCAAATTCAAATGATCTCTCATTGCGAGAAGAATTTACTTTGCAGAACAGTTATCAATTGGAAAACTAAGAACTTTTATATTTAAACCACAGATTAAATGGATTGAAACAGATTTTTTAATAGATAAATTGTAATCTATATAATCTGTGGTTCACTAAAAGAAAAGGTATGAGAAAAATATTTTTATCAATAGCATTGACTTTAGCTGTATCACCCTCTTTTGCTCAGTGGGCAGGTAAAGAGTATGTAGTAGAAGAAGATGCACAGGTATTGGAGAAGCTTGACGAGTGGCAAGACCTTAAATTAGGGTTTTTTGTACACTGGGGAGCTTACTCTGTTGAAGGCTTATGCGAATCGTGGCCGGTAGTGTCAGAAGACGTTGAGTGGTTAACTCCACACGAGAATTTGAAGGAATTTAGAGAGCATTATTTCGATTTACCAAAGCAATTTAATCCAACCAAGTTTGATCCTGCCAAATGGGCAAACCTGGCATCGGATATGGGAGCAAAGTATTTTGTTTTCACAACTAAGCATCACGATGGTTTCACGATGTGGGACACCAAACAAACGGATTATAAAATCACCAATCCAGAGTATCCATATGCACATGCTAAATATGCTGATATCACAGGATCGTTGTTTGATGCCATGCGCAAGAAAGACATGATGATTGGTGCTTATATTTCAAAACCTGACTGGCATAGTCCTTATTATTGGTCACCATCATTTGAAAGTCCTGGTCGCAATGTAAACTATAAGATTGAGCGTCATCCCGACTGGTGGAAGAAATACACAGATTTCTTCTATAACCAAGTGGAAGAGTTGATGACGAATTATGGTGATGTTGATATTCTTTGGTTAGACGGTGCGTGGGCTGATAAAGCCAACAGAGGACAAGATATGGGAATGGACAGAGTAGGAGCCATGTGTCGTGAAAAGCAACCGGGTATTATGGTGGTTGATCGTTGGGTTGGCGGACGCTGGGAAAACTATCGCACGCCAGAACAACACATTCCTGCTGAGGCAGAAGCTATACCTTGGGAGACTTGTATGACTGTTAATTGCTGTTTCTCGTATCGTTTCGAAGAAAGTGTTGAAACCAACGTGAAAGAAGCTCGTGATTTAACTCATAAGTTGATTGATATTGTTTCAAAAGGAGGAAACCTGTTGTTGAACCTGGGTGCTTCACCTGAAGGTTGGTTTAACAAAGCAGAAGTTGAAGTAGTTGAAGATATGGGAGCCTGGTTGAAGCTTAATGGTAAAGCCATCTACAGCACTAGAGCTGTTGAACCATATGCCGAAGCCAATGTGCGATATACCCAATCGAAAGATGGCAAGAAAGTATATGCTATTGTGATGTTGGAAGAAGGCGAACAACCAGAAAAAGCAATGTTGTCGGGATGTTTAGTGGCTAAAGATGCTGTAATAACAGATGTGGCAACCGGAAAGCAGGTGACTTTCTCACAACAAGGTAATTCTACTTTGGTAGATATGCCTAAGAAAAAAGGAACTGCTCAATATGCAGTTGCTTTTGAGATTTCGAAAGTTGAAAAGATGGCTGGTAAATCGTTTGGTAAGTCACAAGCTGCCATCGATGCTGATAACAGGAATTTATAATAACTAAATGAAAGTTGTTCTCTTGATTGGGGGCAACTTTTTTAATTAAGTAATATGAAGAAGTTTTTTCTATTTGCCCTAATAACGGTTGCTTTGGCTAGTTGCTGTCAAAACAACGACATTGTATATCAAACACATGTTATTCCGGAGCCAAACAACATGGAAGTTGTTGCTGGTCGCTATACTTACGATGAAACTCCAAAAGTAAGCTACGAGCAAGATAAAAATCTGGGAGAAGAAGAATATAAGCTGGAAGTAACTAAAAAAGGAGTTACCATTACTTATGCTACCGATGTGGCTAAGATGTATGCAGAAGCAACATTATCTCAATTGCAGGATAATGATGGAGTAACCAATTACATGCCTTTGGTTAAAATTGACGATAAGCCACGTTTTAAGCATCGTGGATTTATGTTGGATGAGGCTCGTCACTTCCAGGGAATGGAGTTTGTGAAAAAGACCTTGGATCGCATGGCTTTTCATAAATTAAATAAATTCCACTGGCATTTATCTGATGATCAGGGATGGAGAATTGAAATTAAGAAATATCCATTGTTGACCGAAAAAGGTTCTATAAGAAAAGGAACACAAGTGGGTTGGAAGCCAGATATTATGGATTGTCCTACCGATGGTGTTGAGTACGGAAAAGGATATTATTATACGCAGGAGCAAATCAAAGAAGTAATTGAATATGCTGCTAAGTTGGGTATTGATGTAATTCCTGAAATTGATATGCCGGGTCATATGATGGCAGCTTTGCATGCTTATCCCGAATTAGGTCCTAAGAGGTCATACGAGGTACGACAGTATTGGGGAGTGTCTCACGATGTGTTGGATGTAAGTAATCCTAAAACATTACAGTTTGCTAAAGACGTAATCAGCGAAGTTTGTGATTTGTTCCCTTACCATCTAATTCATATTGGAGGTGATGAGTGTCCTAAAGAGCAATGGGAGAAAAGTGCATCATGCCAAAAGATGATTAAAGATCTTGGGTTGAAAAACGAAGAAGAGCTTCAATCATGGTTTTTGAAAGAGATTGAAAAAACGGTAAATGCCAAAGGAAAGCAAATTGCCGGTTGGGATGAGATTTTAGATGGCGATATG
The DNA here is from genome assembly GCF_018271995.1 of Carboxylicivirga linearis. GTDB lineage: Bacteria > Bacteroidota > Bacteroidia > Bacteroidales > Marinilabiliaceae > Carboxylicivirga > Carboxylicivirga linearis. The sequence goes on along the minus strand of NZ_JAGUCO010000028.1, from coordinate 12,022 downwards.
AGCAAGACTGCTACTGTTTATCACTGGCGCTTCTGGACCAAAGAAAACATGACCAAAGTTGCTGCAGAAAGAGGAAATGAAGTGGTTTCAACATTGAATCACCGTATGTATTTCGATTTCTATGTATCATATGATAAAGAGCATTTTGAGCCGTTGGCATTTCCATATGCTACGCCTTTGCACAAAACGTATAATTACGATCCTATTCCTGCCGATTTAGATCCTAAATATCACGATAAAGTGATTGGTGTTCAAGGAAACCTTTGGACTGAATATGTAACTAGTAATGAAACCGCTGAAATGAGAATTTTCCCTCGTTTTGCATTATTATCAGAAGTTGCGTGGACTAATCAGGATTTAAGAGATTGGGAAAATATGAACCGAAAGCTACCATACATCTTCAAGGTATACGATAGCTGGAAATTAAATTATAACCGGGTATATATTGCGACCGATTGTGAGTATTAATATAAATTAAACCACAGTAAAGCCCCGATTTTCTATTGAAGATTGGGGCTTTTTGTTTTTAGTAAGTTAGAAAATAATTTAGAGGTTTGGTTGATGGTAGGTTTTTTTCTTGTGTCGTTTTAAAAAAAAAACTATGCATAGACCCAGCATTTGTTCCTGATCCAAATTTTGATGTAAAATTATACCTATGAGTTTATCAAGAAAGAATCAAAAAACTATGACATAGCAAGCATTATAGCGCATTTTAGATTTTTTCGAGGTGGACTAAAATCGTGAAATATAAGTCCACCTGAAGTCCACCGCGAAATATGCTTTTTTCTGCTTTTTTGTGCACACATTTGCGCATTAAAAAACCCTGTAAGTGTTGACTTACAGGGTTTTGCTTTAAATTGCTTTCGCTTTCAGCGGAGAGAGAGGGAACTGAAAATATGTTTTAAGTGCCCAATTATCAATGTTTTACGAATTCAACTTTTAAAGTCCACTGTAAGTCCACCAAAATTGGGTAAAAAATGCCCGTTTCAAATGCGTTTTAATGAACTCATTTCCCTCCAAAAATAGCAAAAAGGAACCGAACCTAAAAAAATATTCTTGTCAAAATATTTTGTATGATTAATTAAAACATCCTAAATATATAAGAATACGACATTTCTAAACTTAAGATTTCATTGAGTGAAACTACTAAGTAAGAGTGATATTGAAAACTGATGGTCTTTACGTTAAATCTTTCAAAGTTATCCGTTTTAGTTGTAATCAAAATAGAATTACCGTAACTTATACTCTTTATCTATTCAAGAAATGGAATATTAAAAAGATAGAATGAAAACTGTATCCAATGAAAAGTATATTCAAATTTTAGAACAGAACAATGCTGAACTAAAACATATTATTAAAAAACAACAAGAAGATATTGAAAAAATAGTAGAGCAGCGAACAAGAGAATTAATAGATCTGATAAGTACAAAAGATAAATTTTACAGGATTATCGCACATGAATTACGAAATCCCTTTAACAGTATTCTTGGAATATTGGAATTATTGCTGAATAATTTTCATGGTTATGAACCAAAAGAAATTGAGAATTTTCTAAATATTCTGTATAGTACAACAAATATTTCGTTTGATTTGCTTGTAAATCTCTCAGAATGGCTGAGTGTACATAATAAAAAGTTATCCTTTAATCCGGAAGAAGTTAATGTTTCAAATTTATTATCCGAAGCAATATTAACTACAAATTTAACAGCTCAGCAAAAAAACATTAATGTTAACAATTGTATACCGGAGAATATTTATGCCTATGTTGATGTCAATATGGTTGGTACTATTTTTAGGAATCTGCTCAATAATGCCATTAAGTTTTCTAATAAAAAAGGCAGTATTGAAGTTTCTGCCCAATTAAAAAATGAGTTTATTGAGATAACAGTAAAAGATAATGGAGTTGGATTATCTGTAGAAACGCTTCAGAATATTTTTAAATCAGAAGGAATAGATTCAATACAAGGCACCGATCAGGAATACGGTACAGGATTTGGATTACTGCTTTGTAAAGAATTGGTTGAGATTGAAGGTGGACAAATCTGGGTTGAAAGTATTATTGGCAAGGGTAGTGAATTTAAATTTACGATACCCAATTCAAAAACATACTGATAGTATTGGATATTTCTCTATAAACCAACCAAATGCTTTTCGTTCTGTTTTAACTAAAAATTATACTTATGATACCAGATAAATACAAGAATTACTATTTAGGATCGAATAAATTATTTTTCCCTGAATACGAGTTCGTAATTAAGTTAAGCTTTCCAAGAGTTTTTGTTCGTTTTTTGCGTGTTGAAGGCTATTATACCGATTTTGATAAATTTTTTCAGAATGTAGCTGAAGTACAATACATTGAAGGAAGTAAGCTCTCTAAAATAGAAGAAAGACAAATATTAAATGAGGTTTGGGATTTTCTAACAATGGAAAAAGGACCTAATAAGGCAGATTTTTATGGGAAAAACGATAAGTTATAATGATTAGAAAAGTAAGTTAATTTGAAAAATTGGACACAAAAGAATTTTGTACTAATCGTATTGTTATTAACTGCTATTTTAAAATATCTGCTGATAGATTGGCTGAATGTTAGAACTATATATATAGTCGGAATTTCTTTTTTTTGGATTGGATATATATTGTTTCGTAAAAGAACGAATAAAGAGTTCGAAATATTTAAACTGCAAGATTTTAAACAGTCTTTACTAATATTATTACCTATCATTCTACTTAATGGTTCGGCTTGTGTGTTTTATGCATACACCAATAATACGCTCAATGTATCCTGGCATATTCTATTGGTTTTACTTTTATATCCATTTTGGGGAGTCATACAACAATTTATCATGCTTGACATTATATTGATGAATTTAATTGCATTTTTCAAAGGTAAAGTCAGCGCTATTCTTTTGGTTTTTATAGTCTCAATCTTGTTTGGTATCATTCATTATCCAAATACTTTTTTGATGCTATACACCTTTTTCCTAGAGTTGATTTTGGCTTCAGTTTTTCTTAAATGGCGTAACCTTTGGGCAATTGGGATCACTCACGGTTGGATGGCGACTTTTTTACTTTATTATGTAATGGATCGTAATCTTTGGTCAGAGATATTTATTGGTATTTAAATATGAAAAAAACGTTTTAACTCTATTCCCTTTTTAAGTTTATAATGCACAAAAAACAATAAACCGGCAATGGGCAATAATGATACCCCGGCAATAATACTCCAGTTAAGTCTAATGATTTGATGAGAATACAGAGATATAAAAATTTCAATGCTAAGTAATAATATGGCTATGGCCAAAAAAATGACAGCTAGTATATTGAATCCAATCTGATTCGATACACGAATCAATACTAAAACAATAAGTGATAAAATATAAAAGGACGTCACAATAGGAATTCCGAGTTGTATCCCCCAGTAACTTTCTCCATTAAAATAATCTATCATCAAAAACAAAATCGTTAAGGAGATCAAACTACTAATGAGCAAGACGAAAGGTTTTTTTCGAAAAAACACAACGAAACTAATGTTAGAAAAAGCTACTAATGAGGCAATTAAATTATACTTAGCCCAATTAATATTGTGACTTATTATGAAGTTTATTATAAGTGTGATTATAATACCAGACATCAGAATAATTCCGGATATCTTCCAGATAAGCTTTCGTTTTTGAGTAAAGCTGAGTTTTTCAATTTCATTTAATGTTTTATCCCTGAAATCGTGATGTTTCTCTTTGGGAATATCAACAGAAATAGGTTCTGCTCCAGCACTAAGTCCACATAAAGGGCAGCATATCATATCTTCATCCAATTCTACTTCACAATTCTTACAATAATCCATAAACTAATTTTAGTGTTTCGTAATTCTAATATTTATACCTTGTTGAGATAGAAAGTGAAGATATCTTCGCTCAAATTCATTGGAGTTCGTAATGTTGCCAAAACTTAAGGTAAGCTTATCTTCATAACCAATGACACCACAGTTAATCTTCAAGCGCTTGTTAGGCGGTGGAGGTGAAATTGTAAAATAATCGACTTTATGGCGAATAGGATCCGGTAATTCTATTTTGCCTAAGTTGGTTAGTACACCACTATACATATTGGTTCCTTGCGAATGGTATTTATAATACAGAATGATACTCTTGAGCCAAATGGGAATTCCTCTTACAATTAAATTTCGTTCACTACTAACGTTACGCGAAATGATCTTACTAATTAGTTTTTCATCCGTTTCTAACTGCATTTTATGGTACACAACTTTTAGTATCTCATCAAATGTATATTTCCCTAATCGGAGGTCTATTTCGGGCATAACAAAAAGAGAAAAATTACGCATAGTCTTAGTAGGGTATATATTTCGAATATTTACAGGTACCTGAACCCTTGCGATTTTATTGGATGAGAAGATTCCATTCTTCTTGTATTCATGATAGATATCCTGCAGAGTTAACAAGTATACAGCAACCAGATAATCTGTAATGCTTACACCTTTTTCCTTTGCCTTTTGTTTTATTTGCTGAATAGATAGAATTGCAAATAAAAGATGAAATCGTGGCTTTTTCTTTAAATGAAATGGCAGATGAAATGCCTTTGGTTGTTTGACCACATGGGGAATATTCTCTTTAAAATACCTATTGTAAGCATCTTCATATTCCTCTTTATCTGCTTTCATTGTATAAAAGCTATCTATTTGGTTCGTATCAAGTAAACCTTTATCCTGAAAATAATAAATAAGTATGGTTTTTAAAAAAGTTAATAAACCATAGCCATCAGTAAGTATATGCGAAAATTCGGCACTTATCTTATTTTTATGAACAAGTATTCTCACAAACAAATTGCTCTCTTGGTTGCGCTTAAAAGCTTTGCAGGTAACTCCATTATCATGCATAATTCTTATTGGATTATTTACCTGTTCAAGGTAATACCAGAAAAAACCTCCATGTAAACTCACCTTAAAATATGGGAATCTTTTTTCAGCAAGTTTAACAGCTTTGAAAAGACTACTAATCGTGACTCTCTCTTTTAAATTGGCAGAAAGTCGTATTACAGTAGTGTTTTCCTTGCTTCTAATGGCCGGAAAAATTTTAGCCGCATTATCTAAGGGAGTCCAAAAGGTACCTTTATCGTTCATTATTTGAGATTGTCTTTTTAGAACTTTATTCTTTTTCAAAGATTAGCGCAATATCAATAAATTATAGTAATTTAAGCAAAATGTGAGACAATGAATTGCTTAGTTACAAATATTACTTACTATCATTACTGATTATCCAATAGTTGAGAGTATCATATTAAGAAGACATGAATCAAATTGAAGAAAGAATAAAAGAATTTAAAAAATGGTACCATCAACAACTTACATACCATCAAAAGGCTATGGAACATTTCTCAAATATTATTGAGAATATTGATAAGGTCGATCAGGTATTATTCAGGCTCAAAACTGCTGAAGAGTGTATTAAAAAGTTCAACCGAAAATATTTACCATACCTTGATTCCGATTCTTCATTTCAGATTCAGGATTATATAACCGATTTAATAGGAGTAAGAGCTGTTTGTTATTATTCTGATGATCTTGTTTCCATAAAACGGAGTTTAAAAAAACATTTTAGAGTAATGGAGACGACTGATAAAACAAGTTTACTTGAAAAAACAGAAAATCAATTCGGATATAAGGGTCTCCACCTACAGTTAAGGTTAAAAAAGAAGAGAGGAGCAGAAACGAATATTACAGACTTTAGTTCGTTAGAATTTGAATTGCAGATACGTACCGTAATTCAGGATGCCTGGAGTATATTAGATCATAAGATTAAATACAAAAAAAGTATACCGCATAATCTAAAGCGAAGAATTAATCGATTATCTGCACTTTTTGAAATAGCTGATGAAGAATTTCTCAGTATTAAAAAAGAAATATTACAAGAGGAAAAAATAATTAGCGACCGTTTAAGAAAAAAGGGGGCGTTAGATACCAGTTTACCTCTTGATGTTTTTAGGTTCTTATACATAGCAAAAAAGCACTTTACCGACTATAAATTTAATGAATATAAGGTGGATAATTTTGTGCAAGAGATTCTAATTCAGAACTCGGATTTTACCGAACATGATTTAGAGCTGGCAATCACGAAAAATATTCTTTTTTCAAACAAAATAGAAAAAGCTCAGAACCAAATATTAAACCCATATACTAAAATAAGGTACTGCCTGTATCGATTTAATCATAAGGTATTTGCTAATATTTTATCAAGCTATCAAAAAGAAGTTATTAGTGATTATATATAGTTAATAGTTATAAGTGTTGAATAATAAAAATGGCAATCTTGCTACTATAAGATGTGTTTTGTATCGTTTTGAAATATAACAGCATGTAGCTTTATACTAAATTTGATACATAGGTATATACTATAAATGCTACAAAATTGGTTTGTTGTGGTATTTAATTATGCGTTCCGGATAATAAGCATTTGGTTTTATTGATTGGTTAATTGCTTTTGACAACGAAAAGAATATAAATAACTTTATAAAGATGGATTTTTGCGTAGTATAACTATTCATTAAGTAATATATTTAAAGTTGTTTAGTTCTTTTATTAAATCAATTCTTTATTTATGTTTAAAAATGAGTAGTATGACTACGCATAATGACATAAAATTAAAGAAGCTTTTTAATCTATTGCAGCCCAATAATGTGATAACAGCAGCAGTATTGGACAACAATGTTGTATCCAGACATCTACGCAGGTACTATAAGGACAGCGGATGGATAGAACCTTTAGGAAGAGGTGCATATAAAAAGCCCGGCGAAAGCTTGGAATGGCAAGCAGGTGTGAATGCAATGCAAAATCAATTAAACATTAAGGTGCATGTAGGTGCTTTAACTTCATTAAGCTTACATGGATTCAGCCATTATTTCAGGTTAAGCAAGTAAACGATATACCTATTCTCACCCTTGCAAACCAGAATGCCAAATTGGTTTATAAATTACAATTGGAATGTAGAGTTATTACAGAAACCCACTTCATTTCTTCCTGAAAAAACAGGCATCAAGGAAATGGAGATAAAAGATACAAAAATTAATGTATCAACACCCGAACGTGCCATATTGGAATGCCTGTTTTTAGCTCCGCAACATTCAGACCTTGTTGAATGCTATCAGGTTTTAGAAGGATTGGTCAACTTAAAGCCTAGATTGGTGAGCGAGCTTCTATCAGCTTGCAAATCAGTGAAAGTAAGACGTCTATTTCTTTATATGGCAGAAAAGGCAAATCATCAGTGGTTTCAATTCCTAAAAACAGATAAGATAGATTTAGGTAGCGGAGACCGGATGATAACAGAAAGTGGAGCATACAGCTCAAAGTATAAGATAACAATACCCAAAGAATTAGCAGAGTTATGATTTCACCAGCATATAGAGCACAAGTGGATTTATTACTACAGGTTCTACCATATGTAGCAAAAGAAGAAATATTTGCACTAAAAGGAGGTACGGCTATTAACCTTTTTATAAGGGAAATGCCTTGTTTGTCAGTTGTTATTGCCCTGACTTATTAGCCACTTGATTCCAGAACCGAAGCCCTCAAAAATATTCAGAAAAGCTTGGGAAGAATCAAGGCGAATCTAGAAAGAAATGTACCGGGCATTACAATCAACACCGTTCCATTAAATGGTGGAACTGACGTTAAATTGAATTGTCAGGGTCAGGGCGCACAAATCAAAATAGAAGCGAATACAATTACCAGAGGTAATGTCTTCCCTACAGAATTAATACAGGTGGTTGATTCTGTTCTGGATGAATTTGACAAGTTTGCAGTCATCATTGTAGTCTCAATGGCCGAATTATATGGAGGTAAAATCTGTGCAGCTTAGCATGTTTTAGATCGTATACCTTTAACTATATCTTCTTTTCTAATAATGATAATTTGTGATTTTGGAAAATGTTCACAAATAGCATTTGTTCACGTAACGTGAACGTTGTATATTTGTGAACATGAAACAGGAGATGTTACATATTGCATTGGATAATTTTAAGAAAATAACCGGGATGGATGTTCTCTTAAAAGATAATACACCATTAGATGGAGTACTGGAAATACCAGCTTTGGGTAATGGAGTTCATTATGTTGTCGAACTTAAGCAAGAGATCAGACCACATCAGGTGCAGCAGTTGGAATATAACAGCAAAGAATATGGCAATTTTATGGTTGTTGCAAATCAGATTTTTCCAAAAGTTAAGGAAGAATTAAGGGCAAAAGGCATAGCTTATCTGGAGACAAATGGTAATACTTTTATAAAACAGGAAAATATCTTCCTTTTTATAGATACTCAAAAAACAAGCATTCAGACCAAAGAAAAAGGTAATCGGGCATTTACAAAAACAGGATTAAAAGTATTATTACACTTACTTAATAATAAAGAAGATATCAATTTACCACAACGCGAATTAGCAAAATTAACTAAGGTAGGATTAGGTAGCATTCCTCAGGTTATCGAAGGACTTAAAGAAACGGGTTATCTTCTTCAGCTAAATAATAAGACATACGTTTGGGAAAACCGGAAAGAGTTATTAGATCGTTGGGTAATAGAATATGATACAGTTTTGAAACCCAAGCTAAAGAAAGAGCGATATGATTTTCAGGGTAATTGGGAGGATATTGTTTTAGTAAAAGAATTAACTGTTTGGGGGGGAGAGCCTGCTGCAGATATACTAACAAACTATCTTCGTCCAGAAAAGCTGATTATTTATACAAAGGAGAATCGTTTGAACTTAATGAAAAACTATCGCTTGATACCCAAAGCTAACGGCCAGATAGAGGCTTACGAAATGTTCTGGGAACAGGATAAACAGAAGCCTACAGCACCTCCTATTTTGGTTTATGCAGAATTGTTATTGGAAGGTGGAAAACGAAATAATGAAACAGCAACAAAAATTTTCAATGAATACATCCAACCAAAGTTATAAGGAACTGGCCATTCCTTATTTTAAGGAAACCTTTGAGTGCATTGATAAAATAATGAAAGCACACAATATTCCTTATTATTTAATTGGAGTAAGTGCTATAGCCTTAGAACTTCTTAAAAAAGGAATTAAACCAAGCATAGGTACCAAAGATATTGATTTTGCCATAATGATTTCAAGCATGGCAGAGTATGAGCGAATTAGTGATGCATTAATTGAAAATGGGTATAATAAAGTAAAAGCACCATGGACATTTTACTCTGATAAATTTAATGTAGCTATTGATATTTTACCTTTTGGGGAAATAGAAGAACAGGACACTATTAATTTTAATAAGCGCTATAGTGATTTACATGTTTTGGGATTTACTGAAGTGTTGGAGGAGGCTGTTTCTATTCCAATTGAAGAGAAAATGGTTAATATTCCACCTTTACCTGGAATGATTATACTAAAATTAGTCGCCTGGAGCGATAGACCAGAAGAGCGTGATAATGATTTGGCCGATATTCTTAAAATAATTAAACATTATTTTGATTTAGAATTTGACGATATTGTTGAGAATCACAATGACATTTTTCCAGATGATGACTTCGATCAGATGAAGATTGCTGCAGAAGTATTGGGAAGAAAAGCCGGGGTGTTCCTAAATAAATCGGAGACTTTATCGCAAAGAATTCATTCGGTATTAAAAGAAAATTTATCTGATGCTTCTATGTCAGCTATTGCTCGAGAATGGTCCAGAAAACTAGATGTTGAAATTGAATATGCTTATTCAGTATTAGAATCGTTTTACAAAGGAATATTCGAGGGAAAGTAACTAAAGCTTTATTAATATTCATACGGAGTTATTCTTCTGTTATCCTTGAAATACAGCTATATGCCACTATATACTAAAAATGATGCATCGCTATATACTAAATTTGATACATTGGCATATACTAAAAATGCTACAGAATTGGTTTGTTCTGGTAATTACGCAATCTCCTTAAATATGTCATGTATATGAGATGAATTGTTTATACCCTATCAGGTATAAATAGACCAATATGGCTAAGAATTATACCCGAACGGGTATTTTAGATGCAATTATAGAATGAAACGAACATGAATTTTAATATTCTAAATTGCATACATTAGAATAATTAAAATTCATAGAGAGTTCCATCTGACAAATGAAGATATCTTTAACAGATGAAAATACAGATCATTAGCGATATACATCAAGAGTTTGGGTTTAATCAATTTCGTTTTGACAATGCTGACATTGTTGTGTTTGCAGGTGATATCAATCTTGGTGTAAAAGGAATAAGTTGGATGGTGAAAGAAATATCCAATAAGCCAGTTATATATGTATTGGGTAATCATGAATACTATAAGGGATCTTACCCTAAAACATTGCTAAAGATTAAAGAAGCTGCAAAAGGAACAAATATTCATGTGCTAGAAAACGAATCGATAGAGATTGATGGTATAACATTCCATGGAGCTACCCTTTGGACTGATTTTTCAATATTTGGTAATCCAATTAAATATGGAATCATTTGTCAGGAGAAGATGAATGATTATAAGAAAATAAGAAGAGATCCTTCATATTCACGCCTAAGAACCATTGATACTTTTAATCTTCATAATCAATCCATATCATGGCTTAAAAATAGCTTAATAGAATCTAATACCGTTACAAATATTGTAGTAACGCACCATGCTCCCAGTATAAAGTCAGTGCCAAATCAATATAAGGAAGATCCGGTGTCTTCTGCATATGCTTCCAATTTAGAGGATTTTATTATTGAGCAAAAGCCTCAATATTGGCTTCACGGTCATGTGCATACACCTGTGAGATACAAGATTAATGAAACGGAAGTTATCTGTAATCCACATGGATATATTGATGAGAAATATAATGGTTATGAAAAGGAACTAATTATAGAAGTAAATTAAAATTACCAAAGCAGATCTACAATCCGGTCTTAAAGCCCCTCAAACTCTTTCTGACTAATACAAAAATGTTCCAGGATAACCTCCAATTGCTTGTGTGTATAATAATGTGCTCTCCTATTTCTGGCTAATAAATCAAGTTTGGAGTTTAATTCCTGCGATTGTTTTATTTCTTTCCTTAATAATTGCATGGCAGAAGTTGTATTTGAGCTTTGTGGGTATAGTTTTTTAGCTAAATCTTGTTTTAATATTGTTCGGGGTAATATCATCGTATTGCGTTTAATATAATTCTACATCATTTTGATGGCTGTAAAATTATATTATAAATCACAAAATGAGTTATTTATAGCTATACCAAATCGCGTCATAACTAAGCCAATTCAAGACAAATAGAACTTTTTTAAGTTTTTTGCTCCACTCGCTCTATAAAATCTCATGAAAGCACTGAAAATATACTCTTCTTTAATAATTGTTTTTTCTTAGAGTACTATAATTATTGTTTTCATATTGGCGGTGATTTGAGCAAAGTATGATTAAAATTTACAAAGCCTTTTGAAAGTGCTCAAGTGATTAAATAAGTTCTCAAAAAGCACGCTTAATATACTCTACAAAATGGGCAAAGCATATAAAAGCAAGTGAAATATACTCTGAGCATAGTCTCTATATACACTGAAAGTACTCTGAAGCATGAAAAAGCACTCAAAAGCTATCTGTTTATTGGTATCGATAGTACTTTTAAGCTTGTTTTCGCAAGTTTTTCAGTACATTTTTACCGTTGTTTCCCCAAAGAAGTTCTTATAACAACTCAAATTCTTCCTGACTGATACAAAAATGCTCCAGGATAACCTCCAACTCTTTGTGTGTATAATAATGCGCTCGTTTATTTCTTGTCAACAATTCAAGTCTATTATTTAATTCCGGTGATAGTTTTATTTCTTTCCGGAGCAACTGCATCGCTGCATTAATATTTGAGCTTTGTGGATATAATTTAATGGCCAAATCTTGTTTCAATATCGTTCTTCTAAATATCATTTTAGTGAGTCATTTTTGCATTTTTCTGATTCAATTATAGAGAAATAGAATGCAATTTCAAAAGGAATGTAGAACATGGTAATAAATAGTAATAAAAGTA
>NZ_JAGUCO010000027.1 GCF_018271995.1 Carboxylicivirga linearis | reverse complement strand
TCGAGTGTTAATACGTCCATAATATCTTAGTTTACTACAACATCATATCGTTTACCGGCTAGTTTATAATAATCAACCAATGCACGTAACCGGTACAAACTTGCATCGCTGAATTGATAAGGTATATTCACAATAAAATCGTATGATCCACCAAAATAGGCACTGTCATTATGCATGATAAAGGCACTGTAATCATCGGCATCTAATACTAATGGATCATTATCGCTGTCTCTATGAATTAATGTAATGGTGTCGCCACCTGCATCACTTATATAGATCCTTCGTTCGTCGGTATCAAAAGCATCATTCAGTGCACCTTCCAGATAACACACCTGCCCATTATGATCAAGCTTGTATAAAATATCTGCTTTGTAACTGGTAAACTGATTATACAGGCTGATGATTGGAGTAACTAAAGCTTTTAACCAGGCAATATTAAAAGCCTTCCTAAGCACTTTAGGAATCAACCATATTACCACATTGTTAAAATCAATTCCGAACATTAGCTATATAATTAATGGTTAGGTTTTCATCACTTATAGTAAGATATCCTGCATTCGGAACCACTTTACCGTAAACAGGCTGCCAGTCGTTAGCCGCATATTTTGTATCAACGGTTCTTATCTCAGGTATATCTATTCCGGTAGTGGCCTGTAGTGCATCTACCAAGTTTGCCGGTATAAATTCACCATTAAAAGGCAGACCGCTAATAAATGTTTTGATAGTATCCTCTGCAGGTATTTGTCCAGGATCTGTCAACAATTCTCCATTCTCATTTAATACCAATGGATCGTAGTAAATGTCCAAAACCAAACGAAGATCATCGCCAACATCGCTAACAATATTAACCACTACACCTGCATCCTTTACTTTAAGTATGTATTGCTCAAAAGGTGTTAACTCATCAGGATCAGCAGTGCTCAACGGTGCCAATTCGCCATTAACATCCTTAGCCACCTTCATAAATAATTTACCTGCAATTTCATCCACTGCAGCATGACTTACTATCTGTGCATCTTCATCAATGGTTTCGTAGTAATCGGTATCTGGTACCAGGGCATAACCATACTGAAACTCTTTCGCCTTTTCGGCATACCAATAAAGGTTGTGTGTTTTTTGAGTAGCCAAAATGCTATTGACTAATGCCACTAACTCATCGTATAAGGTTTCAAGCATCCAAATAGCAGTCGCAACCACATAAGTAGTTAAACGCCACAAAGCCGTTTTACTCGTACTTGTCAGTTTCATATTTAGTGTTTCATCTGCCTGTACAGTGTCCACCATTTCCTGTTGTATGTCTGCTATATCTCGTGCCATGCTTTAGCTTACTATAAAATCAAATTCAATTGCCCAGAACTCTATACCTTCAGGTTTAATATCTGCACTTTCTTCAGATGTTAATCCTGTGGCAGGTTTAATGCCCCGGCCTTTATAAAATTCATACACCAACTTATCAATTGGATCCTTACGACCTTTGAGTATTTCCCCCGGGTTAATTTCCGATGTCATATCCTTATCATTATCCTTTGCCAATTGAAATACACCTTGCAAACTTCCATAAAGCTGAAGAGCCAAATCAAACATATTCTGATAGGGTTCAGCAACTGCCTGATTAGGTAGTTCGGTTGTTTGCATTGCAATAGTTATAGCCTTTAATGATTTGAATGATATGGAATCGTCAATTTTTAACTCCATACCTGGTGTCAATACATCCGTCATACTGATATCATTATCAGCAGCCAACTGTTTAGCACCTTGCGTGTGACCGTAAACACGTACGGCCACATCAAACAAGGTTTCACCAGGTAGTATGGAGGTTTTGGTGTACATTAATCTTTCTTTTTAAGTGGGGTGCCTCTTAACAGGTAAGCGCTGAAGAAAAAGGCTAATACCATAATAAAAGCCGTTGGAACCTGCCATTCAACTGCCATTCCCTTTACAAAAGTTGCAGCATTTTCATTGAAGAAATAAAGGATAATAACAGCCCAAATCAGAGCAAAGAAATTAGCAACCACTATATAAGCTATTGTCCTTCTTGCTTTACTTCGTTCAGTATTTTCACTCAGACTGGATCCAACAAACTCACTTACCTTATCACTAATTTTCATATTAAAATCAGCTCTCTCTTCCTGAGTAAATGCAAGTTTATCAACTCCGCTACTAACGGAATCAAACACCTTATCCAAATTCAACTTATTAAATAGTCCCATATCAAGTCCTTTCAGTCCATCCGGGAACAAATATTTCCTGTTCCAGGTTACGGTTAGTTATTTCATCATATTTCTTCAGCTGATAATAATTCATCCACTTGAGCAGCCACATGGTTAATTTTTCTTTATTTCTTGATCCAAAACGACTTGTATCAAAATAAGCCTCAAGTGCATCAATCGACTTATTTCCGATACCACCGTCAACAATCAAATCCGGATAATCTTTTTGGTTTCGGTTCAGTTTGTTCAATGCATTTTGCAAACACTTTGCTCCATAACCAATGCCCATATTAACCGATGTATCGAATAACTCATCCGCTATTTCTTGTGGCATATGCACACAGTTTAATTTGTCCCAAAAATGATATCGATAAAACGACTCAACAAATTCATTCAGATCAATGGATCCATCAAGGTTAGCAAAAAGGTTTCCATTTGGGTATTTACTTTTTAGTTGGTCAATAATTCTCCAACCACCCCAATCAGGCCAAAAATTTCGGGCAATACCCTTATAGGTTTCGCCACCTTTATCCTTTGGGTGATTTGAGTAACCACCTTCATGTTTCAAAGTTTTTTCAAATGCTTTCTCAAATCTTGCCATGTCTATTCCTCCAATTCATAATCAAGGTCAAAGTGTCCATTGTCCTCAATGTCTATGGTTTTTACTTTATAGTTATCGGCCTGCAGGCCTACTTTTATTTCTCTTTTCATATTGGCTTTACTGGTTGTTTGCTTGCCAATAAAGTTGCTTAAGCCTACACCTATGGTAGGGTTCTCTTTTAATTCGCCTTTGTGCAATACCAGTAAAAGTTCTACATGCTGATCATCCGACTCACCAGTAATAAAGTCACCATCTTCGGTGGCAAACTCTTTATCATCGTTCAGTAAAAAATCCTCTCTCATCAGTGTTTAACTTTAGTATTGATTATGGCTTCAGGATCAGGATCCGGTAAGCTTTGAGCAATCCAATCAGTAAGAATAAGTTTTAAAGCTGCACCACCATCACCATTGGCAGGCGCCCATGAATTAATTAGGTTTTTAAGACTGTTTAAATCGTCTTTAATTCCCTTTAATTCATCAATCAGTTTTTGCGATATGGCAATACCACCGTTTTGGCCGCCATTAATTATAACCTCTTCAATATCTGTGACTGAAAGGATGTAACCATCCGTTTGATTGTTTTCAACAAACAGAACCAAAACCTTACTACCAACATTTGGGTAGATGGTTACCACGTCAGATCCGGGTGTAGTAATGGCATTTAAGCGAACATTAAACAGTTCCGGTAACTCATCACGTTCAACTCTGCAGGTATTGGTTGTTTTATCCACTTTGGTTACCGTTCCTTCAGTAACCAAAACAGGTATAATTGCTTTTGCAGCCTTTTCAATGGTATCCTGGATAACACTTTCTAAACTCATACCTTAAAGCTTAAAGTGTTTTCACGTTCATAGCCAGAACTCAGTCCATAGCGGATAATGGTTTTTTCAACCAGGTACTTTCCTTCACGCTCAGGTTCCTGATCATCCACAATCTTTAAAGTGTCGCCTGCATGAGTTCGTGGATAGGCAAAACCAATGATAGAGCCACTATAGCCATCGAAGCTTAGTTTGTTGTACCACTTATTGGCTATCTCTTTTAACTCATCTATACTTAAGGGCCCGAAGTTGAGCGTTCTCAAACTGGCCTCATTACTTTCGTCACCTACCTCATACTTCAGCTTTTTTCCATTGCGTTGGTTACTTATTGCTTTAATGCGGACCTTAACATCTTCAGCACGGTGATACTTCAGGTTGTTTTTTTTCACATTCATGCGAAGCTGATTGCTATCATTCAGCGTATAGGTAAAAGTGTTACCTGTTCCTCGCACATCATATGCAAACTGGCAATGCAGAGTAGTACCTTTTATATAGCTGTAAAAACCGTATTGCTGTTGAAGCTCTCGCAATACTCTATAGCTACTGGCTCCACTTATCTGAAAAGTTCCCAAGTTAACATCAGGGCAAACAATGGTATAATCCGGAGCAATATATTCAAGTAAATGGCGAAGTGTGATGCTTTCCCATGCTTTGGTAAAATTGTTTCGCTTCAAAGGATAGAAAGAATCGTCTACATGCAATATCAGCGGTGCAGACGATTCAATTTCACCTAAAAATCCAGAAAATTCATGAAAATAATCACCGTCAAACCCAAGTTCAATTGTAACAGGATCACTCGCTTTTATGTATTCCAAAACACCTTTACCTGCTAACTTCCGATAGTTACGAGGCAGTACAACAGTGGCTTTATCACCAAGCTCTTTAACACTCTCGGTAATTTCAACCTGGTTAACGTTATTAAAAACAACGTTACCTACTGTTATTCGTGCATTTGGTTCGTAATACATTATTGTTCCTGTAATAAAAATTCAGCGCTACTAACAGCAATGGCATGCGCTCTATACTTCACTGTATCTACATATCCTTCTACAAACGTTACCTCAAAGTCATCATCAAAGAATATCTCAGTAATGCCCAGGTTATCGAAGATCTCACTACTAACCGCATATGTACCGGAGGCCTCAAACAATTCGTGCATAGTTTGTACTAACTCCTGTGGGTAGTGATGCTCTTCAACATCCACCAATATTCCCTGCAGACTAATCTCATAGGGCTTCATTCCAAAGTTCTCAACCACTTCGTAATTACTTCTGTCGATAGAAGTCCGTACAACGTGTTTGCCTCTGCGGAACGATACCATTGGTGGTGGTGCAATAAAGCTATTGGGTGATGCTTCTGTAGGTTTTAGAAATGGAATCGCTCTGTGTCCACCTTCTATGGTTGGCACCCCAAACGAATACCTCTTACTTTGATCCAACGAATTGGTGAATATCATATCGGCATAGGAAGTATCAGGCTCAGAAAGCACAGGGATATTACTTAGCATGAAATTGGATAAGCCCAAACCCGTTGCCTGGATAATACGTGGTGCTATTTTCATAGCCGTATATCCAAAAGCCTCATTGTATCGTTCAACTATGCCACTAAGTGATATCATTATCCTGTGCTTTTATGCCAATCATTCCTTTTTCTGCTAACCATTCAACCTGTCGGTACTTTTCAAACCATAAGTCATCGTCCAGGTCTTCAGGAAAAGGGATATGTAAAAAATGAGATATTAAAGCGTTACCTTGCCTTATAAAGTTTGCCGTTTCGTGTAACCGGCTGTCCGCATCATCAACTAAATCGATGAACGGATAACCGGTTATAAGTTTTTTATGGTAGCCTTACCAATAGGTATTAACTGCGATAAAAAGTCGAAGGCGCCATAAAACAGTAAATCATCTGCTTTCACCTTTTCTTTCTCTGTCAATAAACATGAGTTAATCAGGATCTCTTTCGACTTATTAGGGTCTTTATCCATCCACTTTTCAAACTCACCCATCGACTTACGGCAAGGCACCCGACCAATAACGGCTAAAAACTGAGTGCGCTCTTCATCCATTGGAATTTCACCCAGTTTAATTTTACCTTCACCGTATCTGTTTTTCCATGCGGTGATCATGTCTGCAGTTACACCATCAGGCAACTTTTGTCCTTCAGGTTGATTAACAATTAGCTGTGCTACTGTTTGTTCTTTCTTTTCCATTTCTACCAAGTGTTATTTATTAGAAGAAAGCAGCCCCGAAGGGCTGTCATTCCTTATACATTGTTATATTTAACATCAAGTACAAAAAGCGTAAACTGCTTTTTAAGATCCATTTCGTTAGGCACATCACGTCCCTGATTTTGGAACTTCACCAACAAAGTATCGTTAATGATATCGTTGTCTTCGTTCACAAAAGTGACGTTGATTTCAAATGGCTTGATTTTTAACAAGTCGCTACCTGCCGCTTTTTCAATGACACTAACTGAGGCCAAACGCATTGTCATAGTAGCGGTATTGGTGATCATACCCATTGAATAAGATGTACCTCTATTGCTTCCCAAAGAATGGTTAAGTTGATGTTCCTGCTCAGTGTTATAAGTAAGTTCAGTTACTTCGTAACTCAAACTACCAAACATGGCTATTTGAACATCACCACCATCGTAGGCCTTACCGTTTTTCCTTACTGTAGTCATTACAATGAATTTTTAAGGTTAATGGTACCGGCTATTTCACCAATGGTTCCTGTTGGTACCACAATGAAAGAAACCTTCAATTCCTTATCTCCGGTTAACAAATCAGAGTTAGGATCCACAATTGTTTCACCACCTGAAATCTCACCGCGTCCGGCCATGCCATCAAAAGCAACATTGCCCAAACCTTCGAAGTACTTCACCATGCCGGTGGATAATAACCCGGTTTCAGAGTCAACAGGTACAACGGTTTTAACTTTTGGCAGTAGCTGTTTGCGCAATTCACGCGCAGCCTTACCCAGTGTTAAACCTAGTGCAATGGTGTTTTCATTCATAAAACCATCCACATCCACAATTTCAGGAGTACAGGTATGATCGTAGTTCCAACGGAAACCTGTTGACCCGGTGTAGCTAATACCAAAGATGTAGCCTTTATCATCGTAGTCGCTCAAATCGTCCTCAACTGCAGTAATCTTTTGGTGATTACTCAAACCGGCTGTTAACCAAATCAGTTTTTTAGCATCGCTGATATCCAGTGTTTCCACCTCACCAATATTCTGATTAACGGCTATGCCTGCACTGGTACCTAGCATGGTTCCAACATCAGCAAACTTTTGCGATTCACCTGTTAGCGATTCCGCGTAATCCCAGTCCTGACCAATGCAAAGCGATACATTACCATATTCGGCAATGGTGCCACTGTCATCAATCTCGCGAAGATCCAAAATAGCTGCTACCGTTCCGTTGATACCACGGCCTTCGAGAAATACATTTAAAGGTCGGTCAGTATCCCATGTCCAGTCGTGCAATAACTGAGCTTCAGCTAACGACTCTCTTATGCCTTCCTCTAATCCATCAACATAAGTGGGCGCATAAGCTGCAGGTTGGTTCCAGGCAACTGCCAAACGACGCATTTCACCTTTCGACTCTGCTACCATCGAGTGTCCGTAAGTGGTAATGAGTTGCTTCATGGTTAAAGTCTCAGTACCTACTATCAGATAAAGTTTAATGCCTTCGCCTGCCATACGGAAAAACTCTGTGATGTGTCGGTACACACGTACATCGTTATCCTCATCGTAAGCGGCATTAATGCCAAGGTATTCGGCATCCTTTACCTTTTCAAGAGTGTATAAGGTGCCATTAACAACGCCTAATATGCCTTCAGCAGCTGCTACAGCCGGACCATTAACCAACAGTCCGCTGATTTTATCAGCATTTGAATCGGCATTAACGCCAATGTCACCTTTTGTAATTACTACACCTCTCATTATTTAGTCTCTTCAGGGGTTTTACCTTCTAAAGCCTCACGAGTAATTTTTGCCAACTTTTTACCGGCTTTCTTTTCCTCAGCAGTGATGCTTAGGTTAGCCAGGTTCTTAGATGTGAAATACTCGTTTTTTGGATTCTTGAATAAAGTGTCCACTTTAAACTTATCCATTAGCTCAAGCTGCTCCTTTTCGGTAAGCGCTTTTCGTGCATTGGTTTTAGTTTCTTTTGCCATCTTATTTAAAGATTTTGAAT
This sequence comes from Carboxylicivirga linearis, assembly GCF_018271995.1. Classification (GTDB taxonomy): domain Bacteria; phylum Bacteroidota; class Bacteroidia; order Bacteroidales; family Marinilabiliaceae; genus Carboxylicivirga; species Carboxylicivirga linearis. Next base: position 57,250 of record NZ_JAGUCO010000027.1, on the reverse strand, counting down.
GCGTTTAAAAATATGGTTATCACTACACCAACAGCTCCCCACAAAGCCGAAACTGTTTTATGTCTGGTTTCGATGGTCCCAACCCGTTCACGTAATTTTTGATGATCGGTACCAACTTCATCCATTTTTTTACTTAAAGCTCCAACTCTTTCGTTAAGGAGAATGAGAAGCTCACGCTGTGTGAGCTTACTCATGTCCATTGGGGGATCATTGGTCATATCAGGAGAGTATCAGTTTTAAGCTGCAGGTGCACTCACAATAGCTCCGCGACTATCTTCCTGTGTTGGCAATACAATAAAGTAATGACGGAAGTTAACACGGTTCTGTTGGTTGTCAGGATCAGTCGAAGACTCTGAATAATACATCTTAGTCCAACCGGTTGCCTTAGCGGCACGAGCCACACTAAAGAATACACTGGCTTCGTAATCACCTGCTACGGGTGTAGCTCCAAAGCTTAATTTTGCCAATGTAGTTGAGTTGTAATATGGATTAGCAACGTAATCGTAAAACTCAAATCCTAAGCGATTAAATACCTTTCCTGACGTTGCATCGTAATATTGATCCTTAAAGGTCTGACTTGTTTCTAACAAATCATTTAAGTGATCCTGACACAATACCAGGCGCCTGCCTTCTTTCGGTATTTCTAACTTATCCAACTTGCGCTTTAAGGTCACTAAGTCACCCCAGGTTAATTTCTTTCTACCTGTTCCGTCATCATCACCAGTGGTAACAATTACAGGCATATCGGTAGTATTACCTGAAGGTGCTAAGGCATGAATCGACTTTTTAAACTTAGCAATAGCAATTGCCCTTGCATGCTTACGCTTTACAACAGAAATCTTTTCATAGCTCAATGCATACAATTCATCGTCGGTAATTGGTGTAACCTTAGTTTGGTATTTATCAAGGCTAATTGGAATATCTTCCTGATCCAATGCTTGTGAATCAATTGGGTAAGTGGTATTGTTTATTAATACATCAGGCTGAACACCCATATATACTAAGTGTATTACCTGCATTTCATCACCTACACCTGCTACGTATCTCGAATAATCTTCTATTCCATCTAAGAAAGTAGCATTTTCAGCATTGGTTAATTCTTCTTTTACGGCACCTGTCCACACCTCTTGATATACAGCTGCTAACGCCACACCGTTGGGTAATGGAATAAACGATACCAGTAGTAAAAAGGCAAAAGTACCTAACACAACCATGCCCGGAGAGGCATGTAAAACAGCGGATAACTCAGGAGCGATAACCACTCCTAAAGCAACGGCCATAATGATTGCCACAAAGGCGGCCATCATAAAGCTTCTAAACGTTATTGTTTTCTTCATCACTTATAGATTGTTTTTGATTACTACTTAGGTTCAGAACCATACTTACCTTTATACAAAGCCTTGAATGTTTCGTGGTTCTCGTGAGATGAATCAGCCATGGCTTCCAACTCAGCAGATGCTTTCTTTTGGTAGTCATCCCAAGTCCATCCTTCGCGGCCTTTTGCTTCAGGTTTTGCACCACCCGAACCACCGGCACCTTTGTCCTTAATTAGGTCGGTTACTGATTGTGGCTTATGCATATCGCCCAGGATCGCATTTAAGTCATCTAAACCTAGTTTTTCACCACGAGCCACATAATCGGCCTTTTGCTCTTTGGTTAGTTTACCTGCAGCTATGGCAGAATCAACAGCAGCCTCAATGCTTTTAGTGCGCTCCGCAGCTACAGCATCGTCTTTAGCTTTCATCTTTGCATCGATGGCAGCCAAAATTTCCTCATCGGTACTTTCAGCCGTAACTGAAGTCAGGCCGTACCTTTTAATCATTTCTGCTTTGTCCATTTCAGATTTTGATTTGTTTATAATCGGTTTTTTAGTTGTCAGGGCGGCAAACCTGTCGTAAACAGCTTTGGCGCCTAGATCGGCGGCCTGCCCTTTATTAAGACTTTCAATATCCTTTACCTTCGCATCAAACACAGAGTCAACCAAACCCAGTTCCAGGCATTCTTCAGCATCGAACCAATAGTCGGTACCGTCCATCCATTCGCGTACTTCATCAATGGTTTTGCCTGTTCGAGCCGCCAGTTTTTTTAAGAAGTTTTTCTCCATTGATCGGAGTAGCTTGGCATATTGCTCAAAGTCTTTAGCGTTACCACTTCCACCACCACTAGGTGCATGAATCATTACAAAGCCATTTTCAGCGATATGAATACGGGTACCTGCCATCATTATTACCGAACCCATACTGGCAGCCACACCGTCGATGTAGATATCAACTTCACCTTTGAAACCGGCAAAGAAGTTGTAAATCATGTTACCATCTATAACCGAACCACCATAGGTATGAACATGAAAATCAAGTTGGTTATAACCGACTTGAGTTATTTCATCAATGGCATTAGATACAGCACGGAAGTCGAGGTAATAACCACCCACATAACCATAAATGGTTAGTACTGCTTTATCTTTTAGTTTTTCGAGTTTAAACATGCATTACAATTTCTTTTGTGTTGTGTGCGTCGTGCGCTTTCGTAATGCAAGAATAGTGGTGTAAACAAGGGCAAACAACTAATAGTGTAAGCCTTGCAGAGATACGTGTAAGGCAATCACCATTATTCGTTTATATATGTGTGTGTGCCCACTTTTGCCATAAATCATAGGCATAAATGGCAAAGGAAAAAGAACTGAAAATAGCTAAGGTGATGTTTGTAGAGCAGGGCAAAACGGCCAAAGAAATTGGGCGTTTGCTAAATGTGAGTGAGCAAACATTAAGTAGGTGGGTTAATAAGTATGGTTGGGCTGATCAGCGCAATGCCCGGTTATCGGCTCCTAAGATAAGAACCGAAAACATTAAGCAACTCATTAACGACCTGAGCGAACAACGCCTTAAACTTGGACGCGAATTGATTGATGCTGAAAAAGCGTTGGATCATGATCGCTGTTCTCAGTTGCGAGCTTCTATTGCCAAAGTGGATGATGGTGTAAGCAAGTGGAACAAAACATTGGAGACCATCAACAAAGAAAGCCGTGTTTCCTTATCAACTTATCTGGCTGTTATGGAAATGATTTTTGATGCCCTGCGCTCCTTCGACGAAAAGTTGTTTCTGCAGTTACTCGATTTTCAGGAGGTGCATTTAAACGAAGTTTCATTAAAGTTTAAATAGCATTGAAATGAAGATTCAGGATAAACAGGCATTACAACGATACCAGGAGAAGCTTAACCTTATTCGTTCGGGTACTTCAATTAACACCAACGAAACAAAGGATGAGCAAACCGATCGTATTGAACGTGCTAAAAAAGACTTTGCCTATTTTGTTCAAACTTACTTTCCGCATTATGCCGATGCGCCTACCCCTGACTTTCATACTCGATTAGCCAATAGAGTAAAGCGTGATAAAAAGTGTCGCGTATTGGTTCGTTGGGGACGTGGTTTAGCTAAATCAGTAGTATGTGACACATTGGTTCCATTATGGCTTTGGATCAATGGCGAAAAAAACTATTTAGTCATTGTTGGTAACAACAAGGATAAAGCCGATATCCTTTTAGGTGATGTACAAGCCGAATTTGAAGCAAACGCCTTATTGATTCATGACTTTGGTAGTCAAAAACTAGACGGATCGTGGACAGATGGTGACTTTAGAACTAGGGACGGTCAATTTATTGCTAAGTCTTTGGGTATGGGTCAAAGTCCGCGTGGTTTGCGTGTCGGTTCTCAACGTCCTACTATTATTGTATGCGATGATTTAGAGGATAAGGATACCAGTAAAAATCCCAAACGACAGGATGAAGTGGTGTCCTGGATAGAACGTGACCTTATACCAACCATGGACGGTGAAACACGTCGATACCTGCAACCTAATAACGATCCTTGGCCGCGATCCATACAAAACGAGTTGGAGAAAAAGCATCCCAATTGGGTGGTTGATTTGGTGAAGGCTTACGATCCGGTAACCTATAAGCCTGCTTGGAAAGGTAAATACGATGATAATTATTACCGTGAGGTTGAAGATGATTTGGGCGTTATTGCCGCCAAAGCTGAATATAACCATGAGGCTCACATAGAAGGTAAGATCTTTACCGATGAAATGATACAGTGGGCTAAGCCTCCGCGTATCGATCACTTTAAGATAATTGTTGGCTTTTGGGATGTGGCTTTCTCAGGTAAAAGCGACTTTAATGCTGTTAAGGTTTGGGGCTTGCACGGCCGTAATTTTTGGCAATTAAAAGCCTTTGTTAAACAGTGCAAAATGGCAGATGCTATCCGCTTTATGTACGATTATCAGGAAGAAATACCCGATAGTGCCATCGTTCATTGGAAGGTTGAAAGCCAGTTTTGGAACGATCCAATGAAAGATGCCTTGCACAAGGTGGCACAAGAAAAAGGCAAACACTTAAACATTGTTGTGGTTGACAGGCCACGTGCCAATAAGTACGACAGGATCCTAACCATGCATCCATATTATCAGAATGGACGCATCTATTATAACGAACGTGAGATAGCCAACAACGATATGCAGCAAGGTATTGCTCAGTTAAAAGGTATTGAACCTGGTTATAAAACTCACGACGATGCACCCGATGCCGATGAGCAGGCAATCAATCAGCTATCGGAATATGTGAAGAAAGACAATTTTAAACCATTGATCACACCTATCAGTGATATGCGATCATACAGCAAAAACCGTTTTTAATTATGGCATTCCTAATAGAAACCGACTACGATGTTCAGATTAGATCTGAGATATCAAAAATAATTGATCCAAGCACCGAACGAACCAAATACAAGAAAGCTGAAGCAATGGCAGTAAGTCAAATGCGAAACCATTTGGCAGGTCGTTTTGATGTAGATGCCATTTTTGTGGATGCTCCAGGTGATGGCGAAGAGGATTTGCGCGATCCGTTTATAGTTATGTTGGCTATTGATATCACATTATACCACATATGGACCAAGGAAGGCCCCAACAACATACCTAAAACACGCGAGCTCCGCTATAACGATGCTTTAAAATGGTTGCAGGATGTACAGGCAGGCGCTGCAGCTGACTTGCCTATTAAAACCGATGAGGATGGTGAAGAGATTGGTTTAATGAAAGTGTGGAGCCAACGCGAACCTGAAGATCAAACTTATTAATACTCGATTATGAATTTGAAAAACAGCATATCAACAACTAAAGAATATTTGTGGGGAGCCTTTAGACAGATTAATACACCTGTAGCACTCGATAAAAAGAGTAAAGGTATCATTACTCAGTTGGTTAATGAGTTTCAGGATCGGGCGCGTTCCGATATTAAAAAGTGGCGCCAGGCACTGTCTGCTTTCGAGGATGTTGATAATCCAAAGTCTGCACCTCTGCAGGACTTGATCCGTAACCTTATGACTGACGGCCACCTGATGTCACAGATTGATATTCGTAACGCTGCAACCTTATGCAGTCGCTTTTATATCCGGGATAAAAACGGTGAAGAAATAGAAGAGCGTACCAAGCTATTAGAAACGGAGTGGTTCTACGATTTAATGGAACATTTGTTGGATAGTGTTTACCGTGGTTATTCAGTTTTAGAGTTGACGGATCCTGCTACTATGAAATGGGATTTGATACCACGTCGTAATGTTATTCCATCCACTAACATGGTGCTGTTTGAGGCAGGAGGTGACAAAGGCATCGATTTTACGGAACCTATTTTCGCACGTACAATCATACACCGATATCATAAAGATCGTCATGGTATATTAAACGATATCATACCTCAATTGATATGGAAACGTAATGCTCAACAAACATGGGCTGACTTTTCGGAGCGTTTTGGTATTCCTTTGGTAAGTGCTGAAACATCCATAACTGATGAACGCGAGTTAAAGCGTATTGAAAGTATGATGCGCCAGTTAGGCAGAGCCGCACAGGCTGTTTTGCCCGAAGGTGCAAAAATCACTATTCATGATGCAGCTACCAAAGGCGATCCTCACAAAGTATTCCTGGAACAAATAACCATTACCAACAACGAAATTAGTAAACGTGTGGTAGGTGGAACCATGCTGAGTGACGACGGATCCAGTTTAAGTCAGAGTGAAGTGCATGAACGTACTCTGGACGATAAGATATCCGAAAGCGACAAACGTATGATTGAGTTTACCGTAACAGGTCAACTCATTCCGTTGTTACGTACGTGGGGCTTTCCTTTTCAGGATGGTGATGAATTTGTTTTTGATCGATCGGAAGAATTAACCTTAAAGGAACTTTGGGAGATTGTTAACGGTGTATTGACTCATTACGATGTAGAAGAGGAATGGATAAGCCGTCGATTTAATGTGCCTATCATTGGCAAAAAGCAAACCATCAATAATACTGGTTTAAATGCATCGGCAGCCTTAAGTACAAATTTTCGCTAGGGTTTAGTCCAGAGGCCACGGCTGAACCCAAAGAACTATATGAGCCATGCCCACACTGTGGAGGTAAACATCCTACTGCAGAAACGGCCATACCGGTAGCTTTTGAAAACCAAATTAACAGGCTTTTAAAACCTCTTTTAAATGATATTTATAAGGGTAATATAAAAGCAGGTGATATCTATCCAAAGCTATTAGGTATTGTGGGTGGTGTATTGCACGAAGGTGTATTAAACGGCACCGCACAAAGTTATACAGGTGCTGATTTTTCAACGCCTGATGGACGTATGTTAATGCGATTGACTCGTGATGTTTGGCAGTTTGCTTCAGCTAAGAATTATCAGCAAATGCGCGATATGACATTGGCATTGGTTGATGAGAATAACAAACTCCGGAACTTTAACGAATTTGAAGAGGCGGCCAAAAAGATTAATGATAAATACAACCGAACCTGGTTGCGTACCGAGTACGATCATTCAATCGGATCCAGTACAATGGCAAGCCGCTGGGCTGAGTTCCAAACCAATGCTGAAGATCAACCATTTTTAATCTATCGTACGGTTGGCGATCAGAATGTAAGACACGAGCACCAGTTATTAAATGGTATCATCCGCAAGATTACGGATGCTTTTTGGCGGAAATATTATCCACCTAATGGATGGAAGTGCCGTTGCGATGTTGAACAACTATCCACACAAAGCGCTGTTGAAACGCAAGTACTACCGCGTGTACCTATCGACTCGATGTTTGATACCAACCTAGCTGTAACAGGTATGGTATTTCCTAAAGGTCATGCTTATTACAAAGGTGTTCCGGCTGATGTGATGAAACGTGCGGTAGGATCCTTACCTGATAACGTTGCTTACAATACGGTTATAAAAGATGTGGAAGGTGGCAAGCGTGTTGATATACATATTTATCATGGAGTGCAGGAAGCTGCAGAAAACATTGATATAGCATCCGGATTAATTGATTCGGGTTATAACGTAAAGCTGTTACCTGTTTTGGAAAAGGCTGATGATGATATCCGGGAATTCGTTTACAAATCATCCACATTCAGAAAAGGTAAGAACCCCGATGCATTAGTGAACAAAAAGCTATTTGAGTTTAAGACCATTAATGGTAATGTAACTCGCAAAACCATGCAACGCAAAATATACCAGGCATCAAAACAAGCCGAAAACATACTTCTTAAACTACCTGAAGAAATATCAACCAATGATATAGACAGAGCCGTCGACGGACTGTTCAATCAGAGTAAAACAATAAAAGAGGTGTGGATTGATAACGGTGGTAACCTGATTAAAAAGCAAAACAGCAACTACACGAAGTAATTACTGTTTTGGGCTCCACCGGGCGCACGTCCCGGTAGACATTACAAATATACAATACTTTTAAACTAATTACAATATGGATGGACAGGCCAAGGTTCAACTACTACTGGAACTAAAAAACCGCATGAAAACAGGCCTGAGTGAGGCTAAAAAGAAGGTGAATAGTTCGGTTGGTGATATGAAGAATAAACTATCGGAACTAAAGAACCATCATGTAAAGATGTTTAGCGCAATGCGTGATCAGATTCCAATGTTTGGCAATGCATTATCGTTGCTTAAGAATCCGTATGCCTTAATTATTGCAGGTGCTATTTCGTTAGGTGCTATTATTGGTACTACAACCAAAAAAGCGGCTGAGTTTAATCATGAGTTCTTAGCCATTAAACAGCTTAATCTCGATAAAAGCCAGGCACAATTAAACAGCTATAAGGATAGTATTAAATCTGTTGCTTTTGAAACCGGTCAGTCGTTAGTTGATACCACCAAAGCTTTTTATGATATTCAATCGGCCACTGGTTTGTACGGACAGGAAGTGGCTGATATCACAAAAAAGGTAGGTAACTTCTCATTGATGACAGGTGCCAAATTACCGGACTCTGTTAACCAAACAGTAAAGGCCATGAAAGCCTTTAAACTCGAAGCCAAAGATATTGACATGCTACTGGCCAGTAATGCCAAAACCGTTCAAATGGGTATTACCACCTTCGACGAACTGGCAAGGGTACAAACAGAGTTTGCAGGTGCAGCTTCAGGAGCCGGGCAAAGTGTGGATACTGCTAATAAACTCTTCGCTGTGTTCACTTCCATTGCCAAGGATAGCAATACGGCTGCCACTATGACCAAATCGGCCTTTGAAGGATTTACACAGGCCGGTACGGTAAAAGGTTTAAAAGAGATTGGCGTAAGCATGTACAATGCCAAAGGCGAAATGCGCGACTTAAGTGCCATACTGGGTGATGTGAGCGGCAAGTTTAAAGGCATGACAAGTCAACAGATTGATGAAGTGATTGCCAAGATTGGAGGCCCTGAAGGATTACGAAATCTATTTGTAAAACTTAAGACCGGTGCTGATGACTTCTTTACCACCTTTAAGAAGTTTGATGAAACTCAGTTTGATTTTGCTAAAGCCCTGGCTAATGCTAAAGGTGACATGACCGTTATATCAAATATGGCGCGTAATCGATTAGGAGTAATCTCTGCAGAGATTGGTGAAAAGTTTCTTCCTATATGGGTTAATGTATTGGAAAAGGTTAATAACACCTTAAGCTTTGTATGGAAACACTTTGATACTATATGGTCTGTTATTAAAAACGTAGGCATTGCTTTAGGAGTGGCAAAGGTAGCGATGATTGTATTTAATGCTATAACAGCTGCCAATCCAATAGGTATGATTGTTCTGGCAATTGGTGCCCTGGTTGCAGGTATTACCATATTGATTAAACGCACTGAAGGTTGGGGAGATGTTTGGAAAGGCATAAAATTAATAGTTGGTGCAATTATCAAGCAAATAGGTGCCGACTTTGAAAACCTATGGAGTTCTGCTACATATGGACTTAAATATCTTTGGTTGCAATTCAAGTCTTTTGGCCAATGGATTAAAGGTTTATTCAGCAATATAGGTGATGCCATAAAACTAGCTTTAAGCGGTGATTTTTCAGGAGCTAAAACAGCTTTAACTTCTCCAATAAAAACAGCTGCATCTGAAGAGATAGAGCAATTAAAAGCTGAAAGGCAAAAAGATATTGATGCCTATAAGAATGCCACTGTTGACAATGCTAAAGCTGTAATGGAAGGCATAAAACTGGTTAGTAATCTAAGATGGAAAAGCAAAAAGGAGGCAGAGGCTGAACAACAGGAAAGCAGTCCTTTTGCTGCAGATGGTTCGAGTGGTTCCAAATCAGGATCCACATCATTAAATGGAGCAGGTTCAGACTCTATTAATAAAATAACAGGAAGTGCCAAACAGGTTAAAAACATAACCGTTAACATCGATTCTTTTGTAAAGGGTGGTATTAATACCGAAAACACCAACCTGCAGAAAATGAATCCAAATGAGTTAGAGCAATGGATGACTAATATGTTTTTACGTGTGATACGAAATGTTGAAACAAGTTACTAATGAATGAGACGCTTGAGTACATACAGCTTTTAGACCGTGTCTCTACTGCAGTTACCAAGTTGCCACAGGTGGCAGCAACCGAAGCTGTTAACTTTAGCAAGGAACGTTTCAGGGCACAAAACTGGGTGGATATCAATACCGAACCATGGAAGAAACGTAAGCCGGTACGTGGTGAAAGTAAGCGAACTGCAGGCAGGGCTGTTTTGGTAAAAAGCGGACGGTTACGACGATCTATCCGTAAGGTAAGCGTTACTGCAGAAAAGGCTGTTATTGGTACTGATGTTCCATATGCTGAAGCTCACAATAATGGTTTCCGTGGGCGTGTTATCCAAAGTGTACGATCTCACACCCGACGAACCATGAGAGGTGAAGTAAATGTAAGAGCCCATAGTCGAACCATTAACCAAAATATACCACGAAGGCGCTTTATTGGTACGTCTGCAACTTTGGATAGACGCTTAACACGAGTAATGACTGCCACTTTAATAAAGGCAATTAAAGGTTAGTATCAAGTATCAAGACAAAAATATCAAGAATATGGAAAGTATTTATTTACAAATAGCACAGAAGTTTAAAGATAACGAACAGGTGTTTATCGATCGTAACCTACCACCGGTTAGGCAGGTTGATATTTACATGGGGCAGCCTGATGATGCGGAGAGCTTCGAGGTATTCTGTCCATCTGTTTTTGTTGACTGGACAATTAATGAAGATGAGAATACAGGTACCAATTATATGCAGTTGGATTTTCATGTACTACAGGAACCAGGAGCCGGAACCGAACACTATAGCGACCGATTAACCGAAGGTATGGAGTATTTGCAAATGCTTAAAACGGTAAAGTACCTGGTCAACAAATTGAGTGCAGACAATACCACACCATTAAAATACATGGGTGAACGGCCACGTATTACACCCTTTTTCAAGTACCATATAGTAAGTTACAAGTGTTATATTGATGAAGACCAGGATAGCATTAACCGACCTACATATGAAGATGTGGAGTTAACCGATTACCATTTAGAACAGGCAAGGTTAAAACAAAAAAAGGAGACTCCTGAGCCTCCTATTATTGATACGTTTAAAACAAGATCCCTTTGATTATTCACAGGGATTTATCTTCCATGTCTTTCTTTTGCATACATTAATGAGTCTAACTGTCCGTTTGACTTCATTTCTTTTACCTTTGAATTATATAAACTTTTGTAGGCAGCTATTTCATTTTTATAACTATCAATTTCATCTAAGTTTTCCAAACTAGCTAATGTTGTTATGTAATCATCAGCCATTGTACGAAGTGGATAATCAAACTCTATTAATTTTGTTCTTACTTTATTGAGTTCTTTTTCAACGGTACTAATCTTAGTCCCTAACTTATTTAACTGATCAACCTTTGTTGCTTTTAAATTATGCGCTGATTTATCGGAAAGCCTAACTGAATTAATAGTATCTCCATATACTACATAGGAAACTTTTTTAAATTCCATCTTTTTAAGCCCTGCTTTATATTGCAAGCCTGATCCGATCTGAGCGAAAGAAGATACAGAAGCAATACAAATGGCAATTAATAGTAAATACTTTTTCATGATTTAGTACTTTAGGTATTTGTTAGGTGTAAATCTGTATATTAATTTAACCGAACATCCTTCAAATTTTTGGTGATAACTTATTATCCCTAATTCTATTCCTTTATATGATACCGTACTATCACAAGGAAAAGCATTATTGTGGTATATTATATTGACGCATTTAAAGTCATCAATTGAAGGTTCTCTATTCAGTAATTCTGAAAGTAATTTAAAGATTAAATCTTCTAAATAGGTTTTTTGCCTATTTGCTAATAGATCTTTTATTGGAGTACACTTGTCAATATCGATTAAATCAATAGGAGTGGTTACGTAAGAACTTAAAGCTACATATTTATCATCCATTATAATCATATTAAAACAATTGCATTTGTTGTTGTTCTACGTTATTAAGCCGCTTTAGTTCCATTTTAGCAGGTGAGCCCAGGTAACTATAAAAAGTTTTGCGACAAATACGGTATTGAGGGTGAATGATGGTTTTAAAAACATGCTCCTGGGTAACACCTTTATTGGTATGTTCCAATGTAATGTTCTGAATATCTACCATCCGTTGTAAAATATTTCTCCTGTTATAAGCCACTCTACACAAATTTTACTATTTTTACCTCTGTACCGGGAGGCCTTGTAGCATTTTTGCGCAGGGCTTTTTTTTTGACTGCTTTACAAAAATAATTCTACTTATAGAATAATCAAAATTTACCTAACAAGCTTTTGAAAGCTTTGGCTGCTGTTTGAGGTACAACTCCGTTGCCAAGGGCACGTAAAAGATCGATTCTAAAGTCATACCCATTAGCTGTGCAACCCAAGCCGGATTCAATCGTCCTGGATGCTTCCCACGCATATTGTGACTTCCCTCTTCCAACTGGCCATTTATAGCAAGTTGTGTTAAACACTCCTGACTTTGACCCTTGCATGCTTTCTCGCTTTCGCTTGCTACAGGCGTTGGCCATTTTACTTGTGTTTCTAAAGTTGGACTGTTTCGTTTCATTTGTGAATATGACTCTCTTGATCGTGGAAGCATTGGCGTACTCCATTTTAATTGCGAGTATATACAATCTCTTTCTTGAGTGTGGTGCACCAACCTCTTCCGCTGAGAATATTCCTGATTCAACATTGTAACCCAAATGTCGAAGGCTTCTGTAAACCTCTGCATATCCCATTGATAAATGTCCTGATACATTTTCGAAGAAACACCAAATAGGTTCAACTGTTTTGATAACTCTGAGTATATGCGGAAAAATGTGTCTTTTGTCTGTTGTTCCTTTTCGTTTACCTGCATGTGAGAAAGGTTGACATGGATATCCGGCAGTGATGCCGTGTATCTTTCCACGAAAGTTTTCTGAAGGGAAGGTTTTAACATCCACCCAAACAGGAGCTGCATCCATTTTATTCGTTTCCATCGCTGATACCAGGTTGGCAATAATGAATGCTTCGACCTCCACATAAGCGGCAACTCTAATGTTGCATCCTGCCAATTCAAGTCCTCGTTCCAAGCCTCCTGTTCCGGTAGCAATTGATATAATAGTTTGTCTGGAATTATCCACATTTGATATTATTTAAAATTTATAAGCATCAACACTTATTTTTTCACTTTATAAGTCTGTGCAATTATATTCGCTCTTTCATACAATGGGCGCTCTTCTTTTATCTCTAAGTGCTTACTAAAGCTTAGATCATCAGCCATATTTAAACGCTCTTTATTATAGGTTTCAAAAGCATTTAAAAAGGTATTAAGGTTAAGCTTGCCGTATAACTTACCTCTCTTTATACGGTTGAGTACTATAAAGCAATCTTCGAGGCTTAGCCAGTAGTAGGCGTTGAGTATTTCGGTAGCAAAATAGAGAGCCATTTCTTTAGTTAAACTTTCTCCAAAGGCCAGTGCTGTATCGGCTAATAATATGGCTAATGCCTGTTCAGCTTTTTCTTCACCTTCCTCTTTACGTATTAAAGCCATGCTTTTATAATTACCCCCAAGCACTCGCTCAGGGGTAAGGTTAGCAAAGGCTTTTATCAGGTCACGACTGGAAGCCCCTGCGGAGATCATCGGCAGTATGGCTTTGGGCTGCTGTGCCGGTTTGTTTTCCATTCTTCAGTAGGTTTAGAATTTTGTTTAACTGAGAGTTTATAAAAGTCAGATCCTTATTGTTACGGTAGAATGGATCCAACTGGTTCCAGTGCTTTGTTATGTATTTAAAAGCATCTAAGGCGGTTTCTGTACTTCCGGTTAGCTTGGTTAGCTGTTTGCCAATTGCCTTTAATGCATTTCCATCTTTGGCACCAAACAAATAATCTAAGCCGGTGTCGTAAGTATAAAACTCAAACCATACCTTTTGTGCATGTTTGAAGAATTCGTCGGGAGAAACTACTATAATCTTTAAAAATTGGGTATCAATTTTATCTTCGCTACACGGAATGAAATATTCTAATCCATCTAGCTGCAATACACCTTTTTTAGTTGTTACCTTCTTTAATTTTCCACCCTTTGTATAGGTAGCAATAATTTCAGTTTTGGTAGCTTCATCATAAAATAAATAGTCTGTCATTTCTGATACAATGGTTTATTACGTTCCAAACTTTCAATCATGGCAACTGCCACTGCAGCCACTTGTATTAACTCTTCTCTATAGTTTGCAAGCTTTTCGTTATCCTTATAGTACATTTTAAAATGAGCTTCTAAGGCCGCTTTGTTTACTTCACCAACTTCCTCGCCTAATATGGCACACCATTCTACAGGCTTATGGTTTTGTTCTCCCCACTTTTCATCCTGTCTTTTTCTTTCCTCTACTATTTCATTAAAAATATGTATCATTTTAATTATCGATTAAATAAATTACTATCAGCGCAATGGATATTATAATAAATGGTAAGGCGATGAAACAACCAGGTGCTTCACTACCGGATCCACTCACCATTGGATCAGCATCCCAACACTCGCGTGTATTAAAATAATCTTCGTCATGCATATCAAATAGTTATTATTGCAGTAAACACAAAGGCAACAACGGCAAGTATGGCACATGCTACCAAACTAAAATAGATGAGTGTTGTGATATCTGTTTTTCTAACTTTCATGGGTTACAGTTTTAAGTAAGTTTTGATTTTTGATAAGTGGTAAGTGGGTTATTTCAACAACCCGTAATAAGCGGCCTGTACCATGACAGGTAGAACAATCTTCAATGGTTGGATCTTTAGGACTTTTATAAAAGTTTACGTTTAATTGTCCGTATCCATCGCAGTCGGGGCATGTAACTGGTTTACAATATCGTTTCTTCATCTGTTACCAGGTTATGTATGTGATCAACTAACTTCCTTTCTTCTGTTTTTTCGCTGTTGTAACAACTGTGGCAAAGAACCTTTTTATTTTCTTCATTTATATTTAATTGATATATAAAGCGTTCTTTACCACAATTATCGCAGCTTACCATTAGCAATGACATGGTTAGTCTTTATAAGCGTTTGATTTACCATCCAGTTTCTCTGCAGCTTCAGCTAACGGATAAGGAAAGAAATCGAGTATTGGACTTTCAGCAATGGCATTAATCTCGAAATCAACAGTCATACCGCCCATGCCTTCCTGTATATTGTCGTAAGCATCTTTCACATTGTTAGCCATGACCAATATGTTGTTACTTACTTTCTTTGCTAATCCTGTCTTTTCACTAACCGATTCAAATGATATCTTTGATTTAAACCAACGGTCACCATCCATATTGTCAAATATTTCAGTGTAGTTGGCTTTACGAACTGTAGTAACCACAAACTCACCACGAATCATGGCTTCCATTTCTTTGTACATTCGCTCTTCAGCTTCGCCATGGTTAACAGCATCTACCAAATAACATTCTGTTACTTTCTTTTCTTTACCGCTTTGCTCATCAATCTTCTCGTAACGCACACGGCATTCAAATAAATTCTCCATACTTTTGTTTTGTTAAGGCATCCCGATTATTATCGGGACACCAACGGTTATTACTTATTTTCTAATCGTTTATCGAATGGCTCAGGACGGCTGTGATCGCCAAATCGTTTAGCCTCCTGAGCTTTTCTTTTTTTATAGTCGCGTATTCCACCCCAAATGCCAATGCATAATACAATAGCGAGTGATGATAACGTTACAACATCAGCCCATGTAATCATAGTGCATCTATTTTTACATTAGCACCTTCAGGAAATTCAACAGTAGTAATACTGAGAGGAACGGTTACCTTTTTACCAGTTTCGTCTTTATAACTGGCTTCAATAAAATAGGCAGAACGAACAGGCTTGTAAGCTTCACGAATAATGTTAACACCATCAGTAAACAGCGGACTGTCTAACTCATCAGCAAGGTTCTGAAGTTCTAAAACACGGTTGCTTTTCAGGTTGCCTTTCTGATCTTTCTTCAGTAAGCTTTGAATAACCTTAACCAGTTTGGCCGTTTCGGCATTGGTGGCAAGGCTATCGATATAGCTGTTAACTTTCGCAATGCCTGCCTCTACAGTATCGTCCCAACCATCAATCTGACGGTAACCGACCTCAATACTTTGGCCTAATGCGTTGGTGAATGTGTGGCTCTGCTGACCTTCTTTGTAACCATACAACTCTTTTTTCATATCCAACAGAGCAGAAAAGTTATTGAATACATTGGCCTTTGCTTTCGATAACAATGAGCTTACTATCTCCATTTCTTTAATGGTTTCGGCCACTGTTTTACCAACCGTTTCTTTATAAATATCACGCTCAGCCTTGATAGTTTTTTGCTTTGCTTCCTCTTCAGCCATTAAATCGGCCATGAGTTGTTTTTTTTGTTCCGGAGTAAGTTTTTCTAATTGTATTGTTTCCATTGATTTAATTGTTAATGGTGAATTATTAATGATTAAAATGATAATTGAACTTTGTTCCCGGATAGGGTTTCAATCCACACCGGGATTATTGACCTAGTCAATTAAGGTGTACTCATTAACACCTGTTCCTTCCATCACAGATGTTTTCCACATTGGCAAAACACATCCATCCAGTGTTACAGAAATATTGACACATCCTTCATATTCGCCTTGGCTCCAATCAGCCACAATAACACCTGGATACTGATCGCCTACTTTGGCAGGGTTAACACCGCCATCAGTTACCCGTAAAGCATCAATGAATTCAACATCGTTTTGGCCGAATTTGTACAGCACTCTTTTTCCTACTTTACTCATAATTTCATGGGTTTTACAAAGCCGCCCAAGGCATATTTATTAATTGATTATTGTAAATTGAGGTGCAGCTGATGGCTGATAGTTCGCCAGGCGTTGTTCAAGGCTACGTTTTGTATATTCGTAGTTAGATAGTTGCCTGGTTATATCAATTGATCGTTGCAAATCTGCAGTGTTTTGCTCCTTATGCAACTCTTCAATTTTTAGCTTTATGCCTGTTAACTTTTCGGTTAACCACTGGCGATCCATTATTTTAACCATGGTATTTAGTTTAACAGAGTTTTAGATGCAAGTTCGTATTGCATTTCCTTGGTTAACTGTTTAAAGTCTTGTTGCTTATTCAAAAAGGTGTTATAAACATTCATTAACCTTGATGGAGGTATCGCATTAAAATTATCGTAACCGGTTGCACGGCATGCAATTTTTTTAATCAGATTGGCATTGCTTTCGCGGCCCATTAGTTTTAAGTAACCTCCCACACTGGCCATCACACGCTTTCGCCATTTATCAACATCAGTGGTTCTTTTCTTAACCGTTTCTGCCATGTCGTTAATCATCTTGAAATACATCAAAGGATCTTTGCTGTATAACTCGCTAAGACTATCGGTTAAACCATTGGTATAATCCATTAGAAAATCACGACGGTCGCTTTGTGGAATGCCCATCTTATTTAATAAGTTGTAAAACTGGGCGTGTACGTTTTTTGCTACTGTCATTCTAGTATGTTATAATCGGTTTTACTAACACTTTTTACATAACCTACTTTCGGAAATTTCTTTAATCCGATGCGGCATAACAGAGGGCGCTCCTTTCTAAGGAATGCTTTAACTTTCTCTAACTTATCGAAGCTTACTATCTTCTTATTTTCATCAAAGAAGTGTTGAGGGTTCGACTTTGCATCCATCCAAATGATTGGGAATAACAATGATTCTTTACGGGTTTTTACTTTCTGAAAATTCATATTTAATTACTTGTTGTTTCTACTCCATGAAATAACTGGGCTTTTTCTTCATCGATGGTAAGTACTCCACCCGGACAACGGCCACTAACAAAACAGGCTAAACCTTGTACTCGTACAATCACTTTCGATAGCTTTTTAATGAGTTTAGCGGTGGCTCCATGTGGTTCTTTTCGCTCTTCGTGAGCCAGGAACACAAACAGTTTATCAGCATGTTTTTGAGTAAACTGTCGTAAGACACCATTTTTCAACTCATCAGCATAGATGGTGACGTTATCTATAAACACTATTTTAGGAGCTCTCTTTTTGCTCAACATTTCGTCGAGTACTTCTATTTCGGTGTACTCGTAAAACTTCAACGATCGATTGTTGAAAGGTATCTTTGCGCGTTCGCAAGCTTCAATAAATTCACCGTCAATTCCTTCCTCTGCACTTACATATAGCACGTTTGCTAACTGACTTAGGTAATCGGCAATTTTAAGTGCAAACCATGTTTTACCATTCTTTTCATTACCATAGATGATCCACATTCCTGTGGTGGTTGGCTGTCCCATTACAATCTCGAACACGCCTGAAAAAGCAAATCTTTTAATCTTGTCTTTTAGCTCATATAAATTTTTAGCGTATACTGCTTTGGGTCTGGCCATTGTTAAGCTCCAATTTTAATAAGGGTTTCTAAATGACGTAAGGTGGCTTCTTTCTTAATGCACTGGTTGACCAATACATTCACCTTGCTTTTTTCGGTTAGGTTAGCGGTGGCTACTGCACCAATTAAATCGGCATAGAACTGCTTTTTATCCATCGATCCGGTTGGTACCAGGGTAATAAACTCATCAGAAAAACGACTGAATATTTCGGCATAGCCTACTTTGTTATTTCTGATACCTCGCTGCATTTTGGCGCGTAGGCCATCTGCACCGATCATGTACCAGGCACATCCACCATCGGTACCATTCCACAACTCCTTTAATTCTAAAAAGGCGTTGTAATCCAAATCGCCTGCTTCATCCAACACAATAAGTGGTTTATCTAACAGGTTGATGTAGTACTTCAGGTTGGCTTTCACATCCACATAACGGCCTTTATTATCTACACCTACCGTTTTAGCCAACAGGCGTATAAACTGCTGTTTGGTTTTACCCTGAGAGCAATCGACATAAAAGGTGTTTTTCATAGAGCGGATAATATGGCGTGTGCAAAAGGTTTTACCAATACCGCAGTCATCAGCCAATATCATAGATTTACTATACTCTTTACAAAAGTGAAGACTCTCTTCAATTTCGTTATAGACTTTAGTTCGTGCCACCTTCCAGGTACTTTGATGCATGCGAACATCTAACTCACGTCCAATCGTGATCCAAATGGTATTCGATAATAACCCTTCTGTTTCACCTTTTTTCAATCGGCTGTAAATAGATGGTTTGATACCAAGGGTTCGTGCATAGTCGGTATCCGTACCGCCAAAGTTTTGTCGGTGATGCAGTATAGCTGCACGTACGTTCTGTTTAAACTCCTGAGATAAATTCATGATTCTTATTTTAGAAAATTATCGCGCCAGCTAGAGGGGGCGTCTGAATTTTGGTTATACAATATTTCGTTATCGTCGGGGTGTACTTCATCTAATATCTCAACCTCTGCAAACTCTTCGTTAGCTTCGTATCGCTTAAGGTTAGGTATTTGAAATTTGCGCTCCGGTTTAGGAGAAAGATCATTGAACCCAACCTTCTCAATTTGTTTGGCAGTGGTTTGAGCATAGCCAATAACCGTCATTGCATAGTGAGATTGTAGTTCCATTGCTGCCTTATCGGCTTTGGTTTGTTCCGCTTTGGCACGGTTAAAGCGTGGCATTTCAATTACTTCACACATAAAGCGATCGTCGATGTATGCATAGGCTTTTAATACTTCGCCATTCATGCTGTCGAGCCAACGTACTTCCACATCTTTACCTTCAATCACCTTCATCTTTTCAATAAGGGAGGAACCAGTAAGGATCTTACCGTTTTCGGCAATCGCACGTTTTCGCCCTTGCAAGGTGATGTAACCTCTATGACACGACGTTTGTGTACTGTAACCAATGTGGGGAAGGATAGCTTTATAGTTAATGTGATTGGTTTCTTCATGTTGGTTTTGTAAGAAGTATTCCCACTTGCTTAGTTCGTTATTCTCGTGGTGAGGTGAGTTATTCCAGTCTTCAATTTCTGATAAACGAGCTGCTACCAATTCGTCGTAAGGAATAATCATGTTGTCACCTGGTCCGGCTTGGTTCGATTCTTTTTTAGCAAACGGACGTGCAATCCACCCTGGTGCTTTCTTTTCAACTTCGTAACGAATGGCACCAAAGCGACGCTCTATAATTTTACCCTGTGCGTTGTTTGCCTCGATGCGTACATGTTTAAACATATTACCTTCGCGCAGGATGGTGTTTTTAAAGCTGCTGTTTAACGAACTCTCACACTCTAATTCGATGGGTAAACCAAGGTTATACTCAGCGTGGAAGCGTACCATTTGACGGTAAAAATCAACGATAATACCTTCTTTACTTTTGCCGTAAACAAAGGTGGTAATACAACCACTGGCAACGTCCATACCAATATAGAACCACATACGTTTTCCTTTTTCGTACCAGAAAGGAGGCTGACGGTCATCGATTGATATCATGGATCCTGCTTTTTTAGGTAAATCCATCTGACCATGCGGTATATAATTGGCAATATACGTCTGACGGTTGCCGCTTCGCTTCTTATGGGTACCAATTTTGTGTTCCCATTGAGCCAGGTAGTTCTTTACAGTTGATTCGCTAAGCTTCGGAAAGTCTTTAGGATTGTATAATTCGCCTGTTTTTTCGTTGTAAACCTCTGCATATCCACTTAAAAAAGCTTCGTAATTACGTGCTATTTCGGTGGCTGTTGGTTTATAACCATCGATAAACAGACCTTTGATGATTTCTAAAACACTGTTATCAACCTTACGAGCATTCTGGCGACCGGTACCCATTGGATCTTTAATAATGGAGTACAAACCTTCCATTTTAAAGGCTTTTAAATACTCTTTAAAACGCCTGTCATTTGAAGGTATGTTATGAGTAACCTTGTGACGAACTTTCAACGTTTCGTTAAAGGTGATTACATCGGTACAAAGTGTTGAACCTAAACCACGCAAACTGCCGCGTTTGTTTCGTCGCTCGATTATGCGATCCTGTTCCAGGCGAACAACAGCATGCATCACCGATGCATTTACAATGTATTGCTCCTGTTCTTTAGTGGTAAGATAACCTGAATGAGGTCTTTTGTAGTCGCCATAATACTCAACAGTATCAGAATCGATGCGATAATAGCGTTCTAGTATATGGCCTACTTTGCGTGGATCACCAAGGGCCTCCTGTATTTCGCGTGGTAAGGTATCAAAATCAATCAGCAACTTTCTACCATTGCCACCTTTCTGAAGGCGCTTGATGCCGTAAGGTTTGTTCTTGTATCTCCAAAGCTCCTGAGCTAAGTTTCTCTCTTTATAGAAAGAAGACACAAGTTCGTTTTTTTCTACGGCTACTTTATTATTTAACCACAGTTGAGGCATAGATATGATTGATTTAAACTGATCCCTAATTGAAGAATTGAAAAAAAGAGAACCTTTATTTTCCTGATTCGTCTAATACTACATTATTAGCTTCCTGCTCTAATAATTCTTTAGCTCTTTTCCTGATCTCTTTAGCTTTCGGACTATTATTAACATACATCAATACCATCCTGATTGTCTGATCACTTACAGAGTACTCTTCTTTGAGTATTTCCTTGTGTTTAGCTGCTAGATTAATTTGAGGTCGTACTGCCATCGTTTTAAAAGTTGTTATTTTTAAATCTTATTTCTAAATTGCTTTTACAAATTAAAACAGAATATTCTGCATAATCAAGAAAATGAATAAAAAAAATACAGAAATATCTGCAAGGGTGGAGAAGTTAATTGAATATCTAGGAGTTACGCGCAGTGATTTAGCTAAAACACTGGGATACAGTAGGGCTCAGAGTATTTATGATATCATAAATGGTAAAAGCTCACCTAGTTACGACTTCTTTAATAAGTTATTCAATTCAGAATATTCTGAAAAGATAAATCCTGATTGGTTGATTACAGGAAAGGGATCTATCGGAAGAAAAGACTATACTAAACCACAAAATGATTTTAGCCTGGCTAGTGATCACAAGGAAGATTACCAAACAATACCTTTATACGACCTGGAAGCATCTGCAGGTTTAGTGCCACTATTTAAAAACGGTTCTTACGATCCTATTGATCAGATTAGTATACCTGGTATTCCTAAGTGTGATGGTGCAGTTCATGTTACAGGAGATAGCATGTATCCATTATTAAAGTCAGGTGATATTGTGCTATATAAAAAGATAAACAATATTGCTGATAATATATTCTTTGGTGAGATGTACCTGATATCAGTTGACATGGATGGAGAGGAATACATTGCAGTAAAGTATATCCAGAAAAGTGAAAAGATTGATCACATACGCCTGGT
Source organism: Carboxylicivirga linearis (assembly GCF_018271995.1). GTDB lineage: Bacteria > Bacteroidota > Bacteroidia > Bacteroidales > Marinilabiliaceae > Carboxylicivirga > Carboxylicivirga linearis. The sequence continues at coordinate 35,173 of NZ_JAGUCO010000027.1, read as the reverse complement.
TAGTTACAACCAACATCATGCAGAGAGAGATGTTCCACTATCTAAAATTCGCGCACTCGCATTTGTAAAAGCCAGTATTCGTATCAATAGTATGAACTAAAGTACATAGACAACCATCATGTGTGGGACTTTTTTAAACACAAATAGGTCTCATATATTTTTAATTTGTTTCTATTCATATAGTTATGCCTTTTTCATGCATGTTTTTATAAATACATTATTATGCTCTTAATGCAGAATATTCTGCATTTTATATCATATTACAATACACTATCATGTTTTTTATGAACCTGATCAACTACTATTTTGTAGATGCAACTGTAGATGCAACTGTAGAACCAAAATAAAAAGTACATTTTTTCTATTTTTAATACATCGAAGTAAACAGCATAAAAAAAGACCTATAATTTATAGGTCTTAATACGCTTTCTTTCCTTGTATATTAACGGTTTTATACTATTTGATTACTGTGTTTCAATAAAAAGAAATAATGTTAATATTTAGCTTCTCTGTAATTCACTACCAATTCATATTTTATTCACTTTCTGTACTTTTTATTTTTGCTTAAATTTGTTTTACGAATTACTTCAAAGCCTTTATTAATGCGCTTTTCAGTGTTTTTATCAATTTTTCTTTTTATGTACTTTCTTATTTATCCCCTATACATCGGTCTCTTCTAGTTGGTGGTGTTTATATTTTTCTAATATGTCTTTATCGAACTTACTTTTCATTTATAAACTTTTGGCTGTTGTTAATATTGGATTCACTTAGCCTTTCATAAAGTAATACACATGAAAGAACAATATCTAACATTCATTAACACATTTTTTTTGAAAAAACTTAAACTAACTCGTTATATCTACTGATATACTGATCTTTAAGAAATGATATTTTTTTCTATAGAAATAAGAAAAAATACAAGATCAGTCCAATATTGGCTTCTGGAATATGTTTGCGTAAATATTTTAAGGCTGCAGAAATCTGGTTATCGACAGTTGCCGGAGATATTTGTAATTCTTCCGCTATCTGCTTTGAACTCTTTCCTTCTTTTCTGCTCTTAATAAAAATCTCTTTTTGTCGCAGAGGAAGTTCCTCTATAATTTGATCAATTTGATTGAGAGCTTCTTTAAATTCTATTTGTTCTTCAAGGTTAACTGATTTTTCATCTTGAACCTTTTCTGAAAGTATGTATTTGTTGTGCTGCTCCTTTTGACGAAATAGATTGCACATTTTATGGTAGGCAATGGTAAACAGGTAAGATTTTAATGAGGACTCTCTATTTAGTTTCGCTCTATTCTCCCAAAGTTTCAGAAATACATCTTGAACTAATTCTTCTGCCTCTTCATTTGACTTTAAATAACTTATAGCAAAAGCGTATAATCGATTTCCATATTTTTCAAAAATTAAATCAAAAGAATTCATATCTCCAACATGAAGCTGATCAACCAGAAAAATATCCGATAAATGCTTTGATTTATTCATAAGTATATGATTCAATAAAGTTATTTAAAAATGAAAACCATCTACTAAATATTTATAAATATATATTTTTGTTAATATTTGTAAATCCCCATTTCACAAACAAAGATAAAAATCGTTTTGAAATACAAAACAAGAATACTATAGTTTATTTAAAAACCTTTAAACATAGGCATCCTAGAAGGAAACAGTATTTAAGGGAGATTTAACTATGTTCTTTCTCTCAAGATTTCGCTTGTATTATACTTTAAGTAAGTCTCCTATATTTAAATAACTAAATTGTTATCACTTGCAGATATGTTGAATAACCAGCTTTAACACCAATCTTTTAAGGTTAAAAAAATAGACCTATTAATAATCCAGTTTTTGAGACTGTCAAAACCTGCATGTGATATCGAAGGAAAATTGTCTTAGTCAAGGTTGGTTTCAAAAAACTTGGAATGGAATAATAGATTTCCCAATTTTTAAATATCTATTTTCGTCATTCAGGAGAAATAACAGACCAAAATAACATCATTGTAAAGTCATTCAGAAATTCTGGAAATGCCTGAATTTGGCATATAGTCGTAATATGAATAAACTCAAAAAGACCAACTTGTGTAAGTCAGTCTCTTTATTGGTCTGCTAATTATTTATAAGTACACAACTTTAAATATTTGAATACTCGGGCATGGCACCATGTTGTGTGCAAACAAAAGCCGATAACTTAACGGCCATTTCATGCGTTTCTTTTAATGATTTTTTTGACAGAAAACCTGTAATCATGGCTGCCGTAAACGAATCACCGGCTCCTACCGTATCTGCCACCTCAACCATAGGTGTTTCTATAAAACTGACTTCAGCCGGGGTTATTAGGTAACTGCCTTCTGTTCCACAGGTGAGCGCTACCATTTTTAAATGATAATTTTTCAGAAGAGTTTGACAGTTCTCTACATCATCACCTTGTAAACCCATCATCTCAGAAACAACCTTAATTTCCTCATCATTAATTTTAAGAACATTACACATCATCAGCGAATCTTCTAACAACTCTTTTGAATAAAAATGCTGCCGCAGATTAATATCAAAGACCTTTAAAGCGTCATTAGAAACCTGATTTACAAAACTTCTAATGGTAGTTCGAGAAACGTCTCCTCGTTGAGCTAAAGAGCCAAAACAAACAGCATCTGTTGAGTTAGCCAACTTATTATATTCGGGTTTCATATGTATAAAATCCCAGGCAACAGGTTGACAAATTTCGTATTGTGGCACTCCCTTCTCATCCAAAGTAACTTTTACTGTTCCCGTATCTTTATCAACACGTTGCATATCGTATTTTAAATCAACAGCATCCATTTTATTAATAATTTCAACACCTAATTCATCATTGCCTATTGCACTGATTGCCATGCTATCCAATCCTAACTTAGAAGCATGATAGGCAAAATTACATGGAGCTCCTCCCATTTGTTTATGATCGGGAAATACATCCCATAATAACTCACCTATGCCTATTACTAATGGTTTCTTTGCCATAATTTTAAATCAATCCAAGTTCTTTTTCAATTTGTTCCAACGATTTCCCTTTGGTTTCAGGGATCCGGAATTTTACAAACACAAAAGCTATAACGCTGAATATACCAAAGATACCAAACAGGTAACTTAGCCCCAATTGCCCTTGTATAACAGGTGCGAAATAAACTGTCAGGAATGTACATAACCAGCTTACGGCTGTTGAAAATGACATGGCCACACCTTTAATTCTATTGGGGTATATTTCTGATATAATTACCCACATAACAGGAGCAAACGAAGCTGCAAAAAAGGAGATATAAACCAATAAGGCAATGAGTACTCCGGCTCCGTACTGAGTCTGTTTACTAAATTCAAAGGTTAGATATGCCAGTGAAACAACCATACCTACTGCTCCCCAAAGCAATAAACTCTTTCTACCCCTTTTATCAACCAGCCAAAGAGCAACAATTGTCATCAGAAAATTAACCAAACCAACAATCATAGCCTGCATCATCGAATCTCCTTGTGCCGATCCAGCCGCTTTGAAAATATCGGGTGCAAACATGATAACTGCATTAATTCCTGTTATTTGTTGTAGCGCAGCAATGGCTGTTCCAATGGCAACAATTTTACCTGTTTTCCCCTTAAACAGTTCTGAAACCCTAACCTTTTCTTTTAATTTTTCCTCCTTTATAACTCTCTCTATTTGCTCCATTTCATTATTTACCAACTCCTCTCCTCCAATCTTTAACATTACAGCTTCGGCCTCAGTTTTTCTCCCTTTTGCAATTAACCATCGCGGGCTTTCCGGAAAAGAAATTAGTATAAAAATGAAATAAAAAATACTGAATATCGCTGGTACAGCTAGCATATAACGCCAACTGTCATCTCCTAAATCAATAAGAAAATAATCGAAGATATAAGCTAAAACAATTCCAATGGTAATGGCAAACTGATTCATTGAAACTAACCTTCCTCGACTATGTGCAGGTGATATTTCAGAAATATACATAGGCCCCACTACCGATGTAGCTCCTACAGCCAAACCTGATAGTACTCTGAACACAATCAATATCACAGATGATTCGGCTAAAGCACACCCCATGGCAGAAATTATATACAGTAATGCGGTTGCCTGCATCACTTTCTTTCGTCCATATTTTTCGGTGAAATTGCCAGTAAAAAGGGCCCCGATTAAACAACCAAATGTTAATAAGGCAGCAACGGTTCCCAAACCGCCATCGGTTAAAGAAAATTCACTTTTTAGCATATCAACAGCACCTGATATACCAGCCATATTTAATCCAAATAACAAGCCCCCATTAATAGCTACAAATGTGATCCAATATAAATAAGTTGCGTGTATTTTATTATTCGTCTCCATAAATTTACTATTTATTATCACCAACAGCTTTTAGTTTAAATACAGCACTATCAAACTGTTCTGAAAGAGTTAATTCTATACCCACATTCATCAGGTAAGATGCAGAAAACGTTTGACCATCACCCAAAAATTGACTATCGCCTTGTTTATTGATTTCAACAATCTGATACTCTTTATTCGTATCCAGTCCGTTTAGTTTAATGGTTGAATAAACTCCACGCGTATGCTGATCGGTACTAAAAGCATAAAGTACAGCCGATTCTTTATCCTTTGAAACAAACATTTGAGATGCATAACCTCCTTCATCATAAGGCGATTGTAATCGGTACAAATCACCGTTGGTTATTATCGGACGTATAAATTGTTTATAGTTTTTGATGGCATCTTCGGCAAATATTCGATCCTCTCCCTGAATATCTTTAGGCTGCAATTCCATTCCCAAGCGACCGGTCATGGCCACATCAAAGCGAAATTTTAGTGGAGTAACGCGCATGGTTTGATGATTAGGACTAGTTGACACATGCGATGCTGCCCCCACTGGTGGATAAATTAAAGTGGTTCCGTATTGAATAAAAATGCGCGATAAAGGATCGGTATTATCTGATGTCCAGTACTCGTTATGATATTTTAATGCACCATAATCCAGTCGTCCACCACCTGAAGCGCAATCCTGAATTACAAAGTCAGGATATTTGGCACGAATGCGTTCATAAACAGCATACAAACCCTGCGTATAGCCATTCCATAGATGAGTCTGCTCCGAGGAAGGTAAATAAGTTGATCCGGCCTGTTCCACATGTCGGTTGGCATCCCACTTTATATATTCAATACCGGGGTGAGTAGTTAATAAACTATCAAACACATTGTAAACAAAATCCTGCACTTTGGGATTTGACAAATCCAATAGCAACTGATTTCGCCAGGTAATTTTCTCTCGTCCATTACTTTGCACAATCCACTCCGGATGATTTTCGGCCAATTCGCTTTTAGGATTCACCATTTCAGGCTCAATCCACAATCCAAATTTGAGTCCTTTTTTGTGCGCATATTTAATCAAGTAATCAATCCCGTGGGGTAATTTCTTTTTATTGGTTTGCCAATCGCCCAAACCGGCAGTGTCGCTGTTTCGAGGATATTTATTTCCAAACCAGCCATCATCCAGCACAAAAGTCTCAATTCCCATTTCGGCAGCATCATCCATCATGCCGGTTAGTGTTTTTTCATCAAAAGTAAAATACGCACCTTCCCAACTGTTTAGCACAATATCATGTATTTTATTTCCGCCAACCATAGCATATGTGCGGCCCCAGTCGTGCAGATTACGTGAAACCTGACCACGCCCTTCGTTACTATAGGTGTAAATCATTTCAGGCGTAGTAAATTGCTCCCCTGTTTTTAAGGTCCAGTCCGAATGGAATGGATTGATACCACTTACAATATTAAGCATTTTCCACTCATCCAGCTGAAAAGCCAAACGGTAGTTACCCGACCATGCTAATGCACCCCCATAGCATTCTCCCGAATTTTCTAAAGATGGATGGTTCAAACTTAAAATAAACGAAGCATTTTCAGTTTGTGTTGTTCTCACTCCTTTCTTGCAATCGATAACTTTAATGCCATTTTCAATCTTCTCTTCCACCATAGTCATTTCGCCAGCCCAGGCACCATAAAAATGTGTTAAGTAATAGCTTTGAGCTTTCAATGGCAAATAAGATGAAGCATAATTAGTGAGCTTCACAGCTCCTTCCTCATCATTTTTTATCACCGTCCACTGACTGATTACATCTTCTTTGTAAAAAGCTTTGGTATGAAGTTCAACGGTAAAGTCATATACCGGATCTTTTAATTGGATAACTGTTTCTTCGACATTTGGGTTCGATTTGTCGACATTTACACCATTATAAATCAACTCGGTATTTAAACTACCATCGGAATGAATGACTGTTAAAGCCGGTTCATTAATATTTCCATGTCCAAAGGCAGGATAGGCTTCGTAAGAGAAATCTCTATCAGTATCCATTTTAGGATAAGCCCTTTGCTGCATAAAGTCATCGTTTGCATCAACCTTTGCTCCATAATGTTGAAATACCAGCCGTCCATCTTTATCCACCGCATAAACCAGAGAGGTTGACTGAGTTTGAATTTCTATGACGTTGGAATTTTGTGCAACTATCACTGAACATGGCAGTAGTAAAATTCCTATAGCGAATAGTATCGTTTTTAATGTTGTTTTCATGATTTTCATATTGGATTTAGATCACCAAATTGATTTAATTTCAGCCAATTGAGAATGAGTCATCGAAATAGCTTGTCCATTAGAAAATATTTTTAATTTACTGAATGGCTGAGTACAAAAGAATATTTCGGTCATGACCAAATCTCCATTATCAACAAATATTTCCATCGAAGCTGCATCGATGAAGATCTCCAAATTCAAGGTTGATCCTGTTTGATAAGGTGCTGTTGAGATATGTGCAAACTTTTCGGAAAAACTTAAATTACCCGATTGTGTACGATCAAATTGAAACTGTTTTGTCGAATCAACATAGCTAAATTTTATTTGCTCATTTAGGTTGTTTTCTAAAATAATTCCAAATTCGTGAGGAATAGAATCACCTAATTCAAAATCAAACACCAAATGACTTTGATTCAGATTTATTCCGTTTGTATTTAGCACAGCCTCATCGCTTATGCTTTTAACTTGATTTGAAATAACAGTTTCAGTATTGATGATTTTATTGATTTCTTCAACTGGTGTAGATCGCACCATAAATTCATCTTTCTTTTTCACTAATGAAAGAACACGAGGCAAGGTCATTGCACTTCTCCATTTTTTAGTCGGAACCACTTGTGCATAATCCCAATTACTCATCCACCCCATAAAAATTCTGCGACCATCTTCTTTAGGAACATCAGCCCAGGTTACCCCAGCATAATTATCATGTCCCCAATCTAACCACTTGGTTTCTTTTGTATCGGCATTAAACTTACGCCCATCAAATTCACCCGTAAAATACTGGGTTGCGGAGCCTCCATTGGGTCCACCCGGATTAATATTTACAATTAATACCCATTTAGCCTCATCTGTATCATCTACCTTCAAAGGAAATAAATCAGGACATTCCCAAACGCCTCCATGACCGCCCGCATCAACACCAAAATCACTTTCATATTTCCATTCTTTTAAATTATCAGAGGAATATATTTGTACATGATCGTGTGCCGAAAGCACCAAATTCCATTTTTGAATGTCTTCATTCCAAAAAACATTGGGATCACGAAAATCTCTATTCCCGTCATTAGGTATCACAGGATTACCTTCATATTTGATCCAGCTTCGTCCTTTATCAATACTATAAGCAATGGCCTGCGACTCCACATCCACTCCACCAGCTTCAGCAATTAGCGCATTGTGGTAGGTATATATGGCAATCAATGGAGGATTCTCCTGGGTACCTAATCCACTGGTATTTTTCCAGTCAACCACTGCACTTCCTGAGAAAATATAACCTAAGCTATCAGGATATAAGGCAATGGGTAAATGCTGCCAGTGGACCAAATCGGTGCTAACTGCATGCCCCCAGTGCATGGGCCCCCAAACCGTACTATCAGGATAATATTGATAAAACAGATGATATTCACCATCGTAGTATACCATTCCATTGGGATCGTTCATCCAGGCTGAATCTGGCGAAAAATGGTATTGCGGTCGATATTGCTCTGTATATCTTATCTCTTTGCTTTCCGTCTGTTTATCTGAACCAGAAGAACAAGCCCATATTAACATGGGAATTAAAAATATTATATAGGATTTATAATTCATCTTTATTAGTTTAGCTGTTATAATTTCACTTCAACTCTGTAATCTTTCCTTCCTGTAAACTGATGGAACCATTCTTACCAAAAAACTGAAAATCAACCACATCTCCTTCAAAAACAAACTTTCTTGATACCCCCACCAATCCTTCCATGGCAAATAATTCAACTGATTTTTGATCGATAATCAAGGTCATATCAACTTGTGGCTCATTGGTAACATATGGAGCATAGTTAAAACCATCCCATGTATCGGGGTAATTCTTTTGAATGGATGGATCAGAAATAAAGAAATACCTTCGTTCTGCCTGATAGCCTACAATTAGCTCCTGCCCATTATCATTCGATATTTTAACACCAAAAACCTCTGCCATCCCCAGATACAAACGATTATCAACATTAAATTTCAAATCAATCTTTATAGGTAATTGAGCTTTTTCTTCAATTTGCTTCTGATCAGCCAACTCTATACCTGATATAAAAGTATTACTCGCTGAATTGGATTCAGCCAGATTAGTTGGCTGTTGAATAAGGTATAAATCATTAAACTTCTCAATTAAACTTAGTTTACGAACCAATGAAAACTCTGTTTGAGCATCATCAGGCAGATTAAATTTTTGATAGATTGAATTGTAAATACTTCCGATCAAAACAGGCTGTTTATTTACAGTATAATAATCTGAAAGAACAACGGTTTGATAGATATCACTTCCATGATCAATCCACTTGGGTTTATTATGAGATGACACATAAGAGAAACCGTCATAGTCACCAACAAAATACTGTACACCACTCCCTTCATTGGGCGAACCTTTATCAGCACTAATGGTTAGTATCCACTTTATTACTCCTGTTTTTTCTACTTCCATCGGAAAGAAATCAACACTTGTCCATTCGCCTGATTTCAAATACACATCATCGCCAAATCGACTTACATATTCCCATTCTTTCAAATCATCTGAAGAATAGAATTGAACCTGGTATCCCGATAACACCAACATATTCCATTTCTGAGTATTATCGTTCCAAAACACTTTCAAATCCATTATTGGATCTGATAAACCATCGAGTAATATGGAGACATCTGAATCTTCGTTCCATGTTAAACCATTATCATGACTGAATAAGAGGCTTAATTCTCCCGATTTATCATCATTACTACAAAATGCGATTAAACCAGGCTTTTCATTGCTGTATTTTGTCAGGTAACTCCAATCAACCAAAATACTCTTAATATTATTCTCAGTTGCTGATTCTATCCTCATTGGTACATTATTCCAATGCTGTAAATCTTTGCTTTCCACCTGCCCCCATTTTTTGCTCTTTCCATCAATTGAATAGGTATAATACAGATGATAGACATCATCAACACAAATTATTTCAACCGGTTTTGTTAGTGCCGAATCCTGTAAACTAAAGTGTATAGATGTTCTGATATTTTTATTACCACAACCAGAGCCCCCAAAAAAAACAATCAAAACCAGTATTATATTTGCTATGGAATTTTTCATTTCAACTTGAATTTGTTTGAGATATTTTGGGTTAATCATGGCAGAAGCAATATACTTCCACCATGATTATATTATTTATTAGTATCCTACATTTTGAGTATAAGAATCCACCGTAAAGTCGATTTCGCGTTGCGGAATTGGAAAATACTCATCTCTACCAGCAGTGAACTTTGCATTATTCAAAAAATCGTGTCTTGTTTTTTCCTTTTCTAAATAATCATTCAAAGTAGTAGCGGCTATACCCCAACGAACTAAGTCGAAGAAACGAGGACTTTCCAATGCAAACTCCAAACGACGTTCCCAACGAAGAGCAATACGTGCATTTTCCTGATTCCATGCCAGATTAGTTCCGTCATATTCCGAGATTAAATAATTGGATGGAGCAGAACCATCTGCAAAACGAGTTCTTCCGGTACTTTCAGCAGCTCTTTTTCGTACCTGATTAATAAGAGGACGGGCCATCTCAGGTTGCCCCAACTCAATGTAAGCTTCGGCTTGCATTAAAAGCACATCGGCATAGCGGATTACATCTATATTTTTAGATACGCCCATAAACGGACCTTCTTTCTTATAACAAGAACAATCGGCAGCCTGTTGCTCTTTCATACTCTGAAAATAGCCATAAACTCCAGGATCGCGTACCCAGCTGTTACTAAAGATATAATTCTCTTCGTTTCTGTATTTGTACGGATGTCCGTCTAAACCTACTGAATGATCTATACGAGGATCAACTGTTACGCCATCAGGTGTAATATCAGCAGCACTCAACTCCACATCGTTGAAAGTGTCAAATTTAGGCAGTCCGGTTGTACTGGTTGCAAATGCATTTACCAAATTCTGACTAGGTTGATGAAATCCACAACAACCATACTGAGGAGCTCCATGCGGATAGTTTAATCCATTTTCAAAGTTCAATCGACCAACAGTAGTTCCATCACTAATTGAAAACTGAATGGCAAAAACAGATTCAGGTCCATTATCATAACCATCCAGAAAATTCTCACCAAAATCAGGTTGCAAACTGTAACCTCCTTTAGTGATTACATCTTCACAAAGATCAACCACCTCCTGCAACCGTTCTTTATTGATATTAATAACCTGGTTATTATCATCTTGTTCATATGCCTGATACAATCTTAGTTTTGCCAAATAAGCTTCAGCAGCATATTTATTAGCCCTACCAACTTCAGGTTGCTTTCCAGGTAGATTATTCATGGCAAATTCAAAATCTTCGGCGATTTTACTCCATAATTCATCGTTTGTATAAGCACGGTTTTTGGTGGCTAATATTTCTTCTTTACTAAGATCTTCTGTGATATATGGAATGTATTTAAAAAGCACTTTCAACATAAAATGGGAATGACCTCTTAAGAATCGAGCCTCTGCCATTCGTGTCTTACGTAAGGCATATTCTTCATCAGTCAACTCATTAAGAGTTTTTAAAGCTGAATTAGCACGAGAAATAGCCCGATAGTAATTCTCCCAAGTAAAAGGCAAACCGGCTAACCAATTTTGAAATGGCTGAGTCAGATTATACTGCTCATAAAAGTTGAACGGTTCCATATCGGCTACACCACCTCCTCCTTTGTAGGCATCATCAGACCTAACACTTCCATACACCCACATACTTGCAATAGGACCAATCATATCATCATTTCCAATACCGGCATAAGCGGCGGTAACCAATCCTTCAGCGGCATCGATGGTAGGACTGCCGGCTGTGATAAAACCCTGAGGTTCTGTTTCGAGATAATCGCTACAAGAAAGAGCTAAGATGCTAATCAGTGCTACGATGTATATATTGATATTTTTCATTTTCATGACTTAATTAGTTTTGATTGATTAGAATGAAACATTTACGCCTACTGAGAAAGTTCGGGGAATTGGCACTAAATCCAGATTTGTACGTTCGGGATCCGGCCCCTGAAATTCCTTACTCTTAATCCAGAATAAATTTTCGGCCATTGCATAGAAACGAAGTTTTTCCATGTGCAAACGTTCCATGATTCCAGCTGGTAATGTGTATCCAACCTGAACATTACGTAACTTAAAGTACGAGGCATTCACATTCAGATAACTGGAAGTACGTGTTTCGTTATTACTATCTGATAAAGTCAATGCAGGCACATCAGAATTTGGATTTTGAGGCGTCCATGCATTAAACACACCAGGACCAACATTGTCGCGACCACGAATAAAGTCGTTATAAAAGGTGTAAGGATCATATCCTGTTTTTCCGGCTACTCCAGATCCGAATATCGAAACATCATAATTCTTGTAGTTCAAATCAATGCGAAGGCTGTATTCCAATTTAGGAAGCAGGGTTCCCAAAAACTTCTGATCAGAAGAATTGATAACACCATCATTGTTTAAATCGGCCCATCTGATACGGCCTGGTGCTGCACCCACCTGATCGGCATGCGCCTGCACTTCAGCATCATTCTTAAAAATACCATCGGCAACATAACCAAATATCGAAAGCTCTGAATGACCAACCACTGTTTGCTCTGAGTTACCCGGATAAGCTGTTCTTACCGCTTCGGGCAGATCGGTAATCTTATCGGCAAAATGACTGGCACTTCCTGCTACTTCATACATAAAATCGTCGTTTACCTGCTTACGATAGCTCAAAGCAAATTCCCAACCAGTATTCTTTTTGGTGGCTCCGTTTAAGAACTGTAGTTGTCCTTCGCCTAATGCTGAAGCTACTGGTGGTTGAATTAATATATCAGTCGTTTTTCGGGTATACCAATCAAAGGATCCAATCAACTTACCATTTGCAAAGCCAAAGTCCAATCCAAGGTTCAATTCATCTGTAGTTTCCCATCTTAATGCAGAATTGGCGGCTTGAACTGACACAAAACCAGAAGATAGATTACCCGTATTTTGTCCGTTTAAGTCATAGGCTGAACCTACATTCCAATAATTATCGAAGAAATTATTATGTGAGACACCATCCACCTGGCTGGCCACGGCTCCATAACGAGGTTCGTATAATCCAAGACTGGCAAAATCACCTACATCCTGGTTACCAACGCGTCCTACACCCGCTCTGAATTTTAAATTAGAAAAGATATCCATGTCTTTAATAAAAGATTCTTCACTCAAACGCCATCCGAAAGTGGCAGCAGGAAAAAATCCATATCTATTATCTGCTCCAAAACGAGACGAACCATCGCGACGTAAAGTAACTGAAGCCAAAAAGCGCTCATCATAATTGAAATCTATCTTACCAAATTGAGAGAACAAACGACTTCCGGTTGCTGTACCAAAGCTATTTCCGTTGTTGGTACCGGCGCTCAATACAAAGAACTCCTCTGTTTGCGTTGAAAAACCTTCTTTATAACCCATAAAATCCTGGAAATCGTCGCTTACTGCTTCAATACCCAATAAAAATCCGAATTTACTTTTTCCCCAATCCAGACTATAATGTGCGGTATTTGTCCATGTTACACTGGTAAAATCACTATTGTAAATACTCAGGTTATTAACCGATCTGGCAATAAAACCGTTGGTAAAAGCCGGTTCAATATCCTTATCCTTCACCATTGAATAATCAAGCCCTAAGGTTGTTCTAAAAACCAAATTCTTTACAGGTTGTATTTCAGCATATACACTTCCAAACAAATACTTACGATTGGTATTATCCCAGCGGTTAATGTATTGCATCATTAACGGATTATTTCTATCTGAATATCCTGATCCCAGTGGCCCGGCATATTCACCATCTGCTGTGTAAACAGGTATGGTTGGTGCCATGGTAACACCTAATCCGGGAGTTGGTGCATTACCCAAATCATTTGCTGCCAATGTTTCATTGGAAGATACAAATTGAGCATTTAATCCAAACTTAACCTTATCATCCAACAAACTGGTTTGTCCGTTAATTCTGGCTGTGATACGGTCGTAATCGGTATACTTTAACATTCCGGTGTTTTTGATATACCCCACATTCATTAATACCGATGATTTTTCTGTACCACCTGAGATAGTAAGATCATTATTAATCACAAAACCGGTTTGATAGATTGCATCCTGCCAGTCAGTATCACCCACCGGAACATTAGTATCACCTCCTACATATGGCTGCGGAGTAACACTATTTAATACAGGATTACTATAATCACCATTCCAGTCAAAGTTGTATATTTCCCCGTATCCACTGGCTGGATCAATACCATCATTAACTGAAGCCTGCCACAAAGCACGTCCTCGGTCTACTGCATTAAGCATATTTAAACGCTGTGATTTCTCGCTTTGAACTGATAGATTAGAGTTAAACTGTACACTAACCTCTCCTTTCTTGTCTGATCCGTTTTTAGTTGTAACTATCACTACTCCGTTTGAAGCCCGTGCTCCGTAAATAGAGGATGCTGAAGCATCTTTCAGTACCTGAACCGATACAATAGATCCGGCACTTAAGCCTTGAAATACTTCCGGACGTTTGGTTGGTACTCCATCAATAATGTATAGAGGATTGTTGTCACCCAAAGTATTTACACCCCTAATTAAGATACGATTATTGGCGGCATTAGGAGAACCACTTTTTTCGATATATAATCCAGGAACACGACCTTGTAAAGCCTGCATGGGGTTACCTGAACTTAAACTAACATTTTCTATCGATTCTAATTCAACTACCTCAATGGCTCCGGTTAAATCGGCCTTACGCTGAACCTGATAACCAATGGCTACCACCTCATCCAATCCAACCGATTCTTCCAATAAAGTAACATTTATGTCTGTTGCTCCATTTAAAGCAATTACTTGTTTTTGCATACCAATAAACGAGAACTCCAACACATCGGCTATACCCACATTACCCAAAGAATAGTTCCCATCAAAATCGGTGATGGTTCCCTCCGTAGTTCCTTGTATAACCACTGTTACACCTGGTAATGGAGCTCCTGATGCATCAGTAACCTTTCCGGTAACGGTAACCTTTTCAGGCTGCGCCTGCTGCTGAACATCCTTCACTTTAGTAACGGCAATGTACTGATCAATTACTTCGTATGTATATCCTGTATCTTTAAATATATCGGCAAGTACCTGATCAAGATCCTGATCTTCATAGTCAACAGCTACCATTCTGTCTAATATTTCCGCATCGGCTTTTAATACAAAATGGTAACCTGTTTTTGCTTCAATTTGCTCAATAACCTCCTCAAACGTAGAATTAATGTTTAAGGATATCTTTCCTGTTTGTGCGAAAGATTTTGAGTATAAATTCATACTTAAGATGAATATGAACAAGACTGTTAGCTTCATAATTCGCATAATTTGCTTGAGATCTGAATGATTCAGACTCAAATCCGGTTTTTTTTTCATAATTTTGAATGTTCGAGTTAATACTTGCCTGTTAGCGCAGGCGTTATTTCTTGATGTAGAACCGGATGCTGGTAACATCCGTTTTACAGTTCAGGTCGAGGATACTAACACTATTCACGGCCTGTTTTTTTTGTTAGCTTCTTTTGTTTGAAATACTTCTATTTTAGATTAATAATTAGTTAACTACGCACTCACTCCCAATAAATAAGAGTAGGTCTGTCTGATCGGTATTCGATTTGATAATGAAGTGAGGAAGTTCTTTTAAGCACTTCCAAAATCTGATCAATAGGTTTATTTTTCATGATCGATCCGAAGTACAACTCTTTAGCCAGCTTTTGATCTTTAATAATAATCTCAACATTGTACCATCGCTCCAATTTCTTTGCTATATCTTCCAGCTTTTCATTTCTAAAGATGATGATGCCATCTTGCCACGATGTGTATAAATCAACATCTACCTCTTTCACACTATATTTCTTTGAAACATCGTTATAGCTAATTTTTTGTCCTGGTTTCAGACGAACGATCTCATCTCCCTTTTTAGCTACAACCCCCAAACTTCCTTCTACCAATGTTGTGTTGATTTTTTCATCATCATCATAAGCCTGAATATTAAAAGAAGTACCATGCACTACAAAATCGAGCGCTTTGGTCTTTACTATAAAAGGATGTTCTGCATCTTTAGCTACATCGAAAAAAGCCTCGCCTGTTAATTCAACAGTTCGCTCGCCCTGGGTAAAGTTACCTGTGTATGAGAAGTGGCTTCCCGAATTTAATTGAACAACCGTTCCATCAGGTAAAGTGATATTGGACATTTGCCCGTAAGGGACATCAATCACGGCATTAGATACATAAACCGCCTCATCAATACCTCCCCATTTCAATTGTTTTTGAATGAACATGCCCAATGCAAAAAACAATATAACGATAGCTGCATAACGGGCAATAACATTAATTGATTGAATTTTTCTACGATGAATACTGCGTGATATTACCTGATTCCATATGCTATGACTATCCTCTGATGATTTGGATGTAAGAGCATAGGCTTTCTTTAGTTTTATAAACTCAGATTTGAATTCGGAAGAGTTTTCGATTTGTTTAAAAATCTCCTTCACTTCTTCTTCTGTAGCTTTACCTGATAAATATTTTATGACTTGAGTATGATCCATTTTTTTGCTTTATACCATTAGTACACGCAAACATGGATACACCCTATATCAAAATGAAGAAAATTTTAAAAAATGTTACGAAAGGTAACGAATCACTAATTGAACTAACACAGCTGGTAAGAATTCCGCCAATTTTATACTTAATTGTTTTAAGGCTCTTGTGATATTCGCTTCTACTGATTTTACTGATATTTGAAGTTCCTCAGCAATCTCCTTATTCTTCTTTGCATCAAATCGACTCATCATAAAAACCTGCTTGCATTTTTCAGGTAATTCATCTATTGCTCGATAAATCAATTCTTCCATTTCGGTAAATTCGATGGAATCAAAATCGAAGGAGTTCAATACTTCGGCATTAATATTACTCTCCATCTGATGCAGATGCTGATCTTCGTACCTTTTTACTACTTTTTGATGACGAATAAAATTAAGACATGCGGATTTTGCGAAGGTGTATAAAAAAGACTTTATACCATTGGATGATTCAATCTTCTCACGGTTCATCCAAAGATTAATGAATGCTTCCTGCGCCAGGCTGGCAGCTTTATCATGATCGAAAATAAATTGATAACAAAAACCAACTATAGCATCATAATTGGCTTTAAAAACATGTTCAAAGGCCGATTCATTGCCTTCTTTAAACTCTATGAATAAGAATTCATTTAAATCTTCAGTTTCAACTAACATGCACCCCCAAGGCTATTATTTATATTGTTATTTAAAAATAGCAAAAAAAACTGTTTTAAGAGTATCATTTAGTACAAGTAATAGATAAAAACAGTTTGTATTCATTTGTGTGCATTATAAATCAATGAAAAAGCCGGTCCTTACAGACCAGCTTCAATCACTATTTAACGCTAATTACTATACAATTATGCACTCATAAAACGCCAAACAATTAAACTCAGTAATAAAAAAAGTCTTTGAGATTATCAAAGTCATTAGAAATTTTTGAAGAAAGAATTGTATCAAAAATTCATTAACAGATTAGTTACTCTAATTTTGAAATATACTCTGAGGGCAGAACACCAAATTTACTTTTAAAGGCTTCCCTGAAATAAGCCATACTATTATAGCCAACATATATTTATCTTTAGATATGTCATTCAAAATTCCTATTTACTAAAGTATAGTTGCTAATACTATTTCGGTTGAATAACAAAGATAGACCTTTTAACAATTAGCCATTAAAACTTCAGAAAGGACTTAATCCAACTAAACATACAAACTACAAAATGACTAAATATAGACCTCATAAGGTAAAATTCCGTCTATTGAAAACATCGGATTTCAGTATTTTTGAATTTGAATATCGATGCTAGTGACTTCTTGTTATAAAAACATTCAACTTGATAAGTAATAACTTTAGATTGTTTCGTTGAGTTTATAGACTATTTATTTTTATTCGATAAGTTTACATTTTTGAAGAACAGATAATATAGAACAATACAAAAAGCCCTGGTAAAGTTGTTTACTAAATTTATAGCAAAGACAAAGTGATTTATGAAAAAAAAAGGATTTATTTTAATCGGTTTATTAATTTCAATGGCAAGTGCATTTATTGCCTGCAATCCACAAAATGAAAGCGAAAATCGCAAACAGTTTTTTAGTAATGACTGGAAGTTTCACTTGGGAGACATTGAAAAAGCCAGTATCTCAGAGTTTGATGATTCATCGTGGCGTACACTTGATTTACCGCACGATTGGAGCATCGAAGGACAAGTAAAGCAATCAAACCCTACCAGTAATGATGGAGGCTATTTTCCTGCAGGAATTGGGTGGTACAGAAAATCATTTAGCGTCCCTGCAGACTACAATGGAAAAAAAGTGTCCATTTATTTTGAAGGCGTTTATATGAATGCCGAAGTATTTGTTAATGGAAACTCTCTGGGAGTGCACCCATACGGATATACATCTTTCAAACACGACATATCACAATTTCTGCAATTTGGAAAGGAAAATGTAATTGCCTTAAAAGTCGATAATTCAATTCAAAGAAACTGCAGATGGTATAGTGGATCTGGTATTTACCGACATGTTTGGCTGCAGGTGACTGAACCTATTCTTCTTGATGAATGGGGACTGGCAATAACTACTCCTGTTGCAAATAATACTAAAGCCTTAGTTAAGATTGAATCCAATATCTATAATGAAACAGATTTAGCTAAAGAGGCTTTATTGAGAATTCAAATTAAAGATCAGTCAAATACAGAAGTTAGCATTCAAGAGAAAAAAGTAAAATTAGAAGCTAATAGTGTGCTCAAGGTTATAAATGAACTTACTATCACTAATCCTAAGCTATGGACCACTGAAACACCCAACCTTTATACGGCAGAAATATCTATTGTATCTGAAGGAAAAGAAGTTGATAAGTTAACTGAATCATTTGGTGTTAGAACAATAGATTTTAGTGCTGAAGAAGGATTTTTATTGAATGGTAAATCTACCATATTAAACGGTGGATGTGTTCATCACGACAATGGCTGTTTGGGAGCGGCTGCTTTTGACCGAGCAGAAGAAAGAAAAGTTGAACTGCTTAAAGAAGCTGGCTTTAATGCAGTAAGAACCGCACACAACCCACCATCAGAAGCTTTTTTAGATGCTTGCGACCGACTTGGCTTGTTAGTTATTGATGAGGCATTCGATGGCTGGAGAACTGCTAAAGCTCCGCAAGCACCTATGGATTATTCGCTTCATTTCGATAACTGGTGGAAGAAAGATATTGAAGCGATGGTTCATAGAGACAGAAATCATCCTTCGATAATTATGTGGAGTATTGGGAATGAAATAATTGAAAGAAAGAGCCCTGAAGCAGTAGAAACAGCTCGCATGCTGGCCACTCATGTTCGTGAGTTAGATCCTACTCGTCCGGTTACATCAGCTATGACATCCTGGGGTGAAGGATGGGAAATTTTTGATCCTTTGATGGCCGAACATGATGTTTGTGGTTACAACTACATGCTGCATCTGGCTGAATCAGATCACGAAAGAGTTCCCTCAAGAGTTGTTTTCAGTACCGAATCTTATCCAAGAGATGCTTTTTACTATTGGAATTTAATTCAGAAGAATAACTTCATTTTGGGTGATTTTGTGTGGACAGCCATGGATTACCTGGGAGAGTCGGGAATTGGTGGCTATTATTACCCTGGGGAACATGCCGACGAACATTACAGAAGTGATCGATTCCCTTGGCATGGTGCATACTGTGGTGATATCGACCTGATGGGGTGGAGAAAACCGATATCTCATTACAGAAGTATGCTTTATAACGATAATGAAAAGTTATACATGGCTGTTAAAGAACCAAATCCTGAAAATGGAAAAATAATAGTCACTGCATGGGGTGTCTGGCCAACCTGGGAAAGCTGGAACTGGCCTGGCTATGAAGGAAAAAACGTTGAAGTTGAAGTGTATTCGAAATACCCAAAGGTAGCCTTGTATTTAAATGATGAACTAATAGGTGAAAAGCCAACATCAGTTGCTGAGCAATTTAAAGCCACTTTTAGTGTTCCGTATCAAAAAGGAACATTAAAAGCAGTTGGATTCGAAAATGGTAAAGAAGTTGAATCAACTATTTTACAAACATCTGACAAGGCCGTAGCCATTGATTTAATTGCCGACCGAACAGAGTTAAAAGCTGACGGACAGGACTTATCGTATATTTCAATCGGAATGAAGGATACGAATGGCATTCTCAATCCTAATGCGGAGAATCAACTAAGTTTTAGCATAACTGGCCCTGGGGTAATTGCCGGAGTAGATAATGCTAATTTAAAAGATACAGATCTTTATGTGGCTAGCAGCAGAAAAACATGGAAAGGAAAAGCATTGGTTATTATTAGAAGTACAAAAGAAGCCGGTGATATTACTTTAACAGTTACTTCACCGGGCATGAAGGATTCTTCAATCGATATAAAAACCATAAAATAATACATCTTTATCCGATAAAATTACCAAAGGGACAGTGTCTCTTTGGTTTTCTTACTTAATATCTTCTTTCTGGTTTTAAAAAATAAAATCAATGAATAAATTATTAGCCATTGCCCTTTTAATTATACTTTCATCGGATTATTCTGCAATCATAGGGCAAAATACCAGACCTCGAGTAATTGTTACTACCGATGGAGAGGCTGATGACAGGGCTTCTATGGTACGCTTTCTACTAACATGTAACGAATTTGA
Organism: Carboxylicivirga linearis; assembly: GCF_018271995.1. Lineage (GTDB taxonomy): Bacteria > Bacteroidota > Bacteroidia > Bacteroidales > Marinilabiliaceae > Carboxylicivirga > Carboxylicivirga linearis. The sequence goes on along the minus strand of NZ_JAGUCO010000027.1, from coordinate 14,807 downwards.
TGTAGAAGGAATCATCAACAGCAGCTCACAGTTTCATTGGGTGGGCGGAAAAGGATGGAATGCTTTTCACCCGGTTGACTGGGTAAAAGAATACATTGAACTGTATGCTAAGGTTTATAACAACTTGCAACAACACTCACCTAACTATCCTACACCTGAATATCTACTTAGCAAATGGAAGGTTGGTAATATCGAAGGAGTTGGAGAAGATGATATCAGAACCGAAGGTGCTGAACTAATTGCAAATGTTTTATTGGATAAGAGTGATGACCGACCTGTATGGCTGCAGGCCTGGGGAGGTTGTAATACCATCTCTCGTGCTCTTAAAATTATAGAAGAGGATTATCCAGAAAGAATGGAAGAAGCAGCCGCCAAAATGCGACTCTTCTTAATATGGGAACAGGATGGGACATATCAGGATTACATACGCCCTAACTGGGAAAAATATAATATTCCAACCATCATTGCCGATCAATTTGATTGTATGGCCTACATCTGGCCCAAAGTATTGCCTAAAGAGATAAATAGCTATTTTGAGGCTGAATGGATGCAGGATAACGTTTTAAATAATCATGGCTCTTTATGTGCCATTTATGAAAATAATTCAGGTGCATTCAATGCTGAAGGTGATACTCCTTCGTTTTTACACAGCATTCCAACAGGGCTTCGTAATATAGAAAATCCAGGATATGGAGGTTGGGGTGGCCGATATATTAACGTACGAAATAATGTATGGATGGATCCGGCTCCGACATCAGATTATACACATCCTGACGGACAAATAAGTATTCATAATAGCTGGTCGAAGATGATGGAAAACTGGAGCAAAGAAGATGAAATTGCAATCAGAACTGACTATTTTAAGCCTATTTGGCGATGGCTGCCTGCTGTTCAGAATGATTTTGCAGCTAGAGCTGATTGGTGTGTAAAAAATTATGCATCAGCTAACCACCACCCAGAGGTACGATTAAAAAAGACGCCTCTCAACATTGAAGCTAAAGCCGGATCTAAAATAAAATTGGATGCCTCCAATTCAATTGATCCGGATGGAGATAAGCTGAATTACAGTTGGTGGCAACATGTAGAAGCAAGTAACTATTCTGGTGAAAAAATGGAAGACTTTCATTCTGCAAAGGCAAAGATCACCATTCCATCAGATGCAAAATCAGGAGAAACCATTCATATGATTTGTGAAGTTTCTGACTCTGGAAAACCATCCTTAACAAGATATCAAAGAGTTATCATTACGGTTACAGATTAGTTAGAAATTCTTTTCTAAGAGTGTCATTGGTAAATACAAATAACGGGGATGAATTACCATCCCCGTTTATTTTTTCCGCATATTGTAAGACTTAACTTCAATTGCATTGATGTTAGCCTCTGTAATTATTCCAATTCGATTACGATCATTTAGATTCGTTTCATCATGTTTTCAACCTCTCTAATCTGAGGTGTCAACATTTTTTGCTTGTCTAATTTCTTGGCATCCATTAAATGAACTTTGGCCAGTTTTTTATTCCTCTTCGATAAATAAAAACCTGCAAGACTAAGCTTTGCCATAGCCTGATCGCTATTCAAACGAAGACCTGTTGACAATGCTTTCTTCAAGCTTTTTTCAGCCAGATTTAATTGATGAGTTTGAGCTTGAGTTAACCCCAGAAGATAATAATAGTATGCCTCTTGACTCTTCATCATATTTTCAGGATGTTTTACTTTCAATAGAATCTTTTCAGCCATTGCAAACTTATTTTTCCTGATAAAAGAAAAAGCAAGCAAATTCATTTCATTCTTAAACTGAAACAAAACAAAAAGCAAGGAGATGATTACGGCAAGCACGCCCCAGCCAACAAAGCCATATATAAAAAGAATAACTGAAGATATTATTATAAGAATAGCAACTATTAATCGGATGTATTTTCCTAACATGATTCGTATATATATAATTTACGATGCAAAACAATGCAATTTACTCAATAAAACAAGGGATTTAAAGCAATGAATTTTCCTTATTATTCTTATTGCTTTGTGCAACAACAAACTACAATATTTATTTTTCAATAGATATTAAATTGCAGCCTTCCCTATACCTTTAATTTTCTAAAAAAATATTGAATCTCATGCTTGCTACCAAAGCATTATTCAACTTGCTATTTGCTCCGGGATTTATAACATATTGTAGGTTGGGCTGAACAGAGTAATGTTCAAAAACGTGGATTTTATAAGTAAACTCTATTGATAATTCGCCTTTATCAATGGTTTTGTCTAAATTACGGAATGCACGACTCATATTTGCATAAGCACACGCAATTCCCAAAGCATCCTGAAAACGATTGGGTAGCATACCATTTAAGTGCAAACCTCCACCAATGTAGTAGTTTACCTGATTGATTTTAGAAGGCGCAAGTCCTCCTTGCAGAAAAGCAGTTAAATAAGAATGAGGATGATTAAAACCACTCCAAATTACTTTATCAGAAACAAAATATCCACCATAGTTTCCCTTCTGGGTTATAGTGGTATCATTGTAATTAGTAAAATCATTGGTATGATAATAGGCGCCGAATTTGATATTTTCAGGCAAACAATTAATTAATCTAAAAAACTCAATTTCACTTATAAACAACAGCCCTTCTGTCAAACTAATATTGGGCTGGAGGTTATATCGATTGTTTTCCGGATTACCAGGATCTCCATCATAAACTCCTATTTTATAAATAAACCTATAAGGTTTCTCATACGTGTATATAAACGCTAATGATGCCATTGGATAAATAGAAACCGGTATATTCAAGGATATTGACGGGGATATTCCAAACGAACTATTAATAAATGTTCCTCCATATTCAGTTCCAACAAATTCTGAATTTAAGTCGTGCTGGCCAATAAGAAATTTCGAGTTACCTATTTGTTGTTGATAATAATATTGGTACATACCGGTATAATTACCTGATTCAATATTGGATGTAACCTGCAAATCACCAACAATATCGGTAGATGGAGTTATACCATGAGTATTCAGTCCATGCAAAAATAAAGATCCTCCCTTTAGGATACCCATTTCTTCGAAATTAAGGGTAATGGCAAGGTCTTCCATTCCTATATAAGCATTTTCAGTATTTATACCACCTTCCAGGTTTTTTATAAAATCTCCAGTTACAGAAGTTTCTAAATGAAACCCTTCTGAGAATTGGGAATAACACCAATTATTAAGTACAACAAATAATATTATAAGGTAAAGTCTATTCATTACTAAAAGAGCTTTATCATTTAAAAGTGAGAGCTAACAAACAGGCTCGTCGTTTTCTAATCTTTCTTTAATTCCTCTTATTTGCTATGCTTCTAATCTTTTATGTATTGCTTACAATTTTTTTTAGAGCGCACTTTTTTTATATACATTTTGATTAATCATGTTAGTATCAAGTAGAAAAGCAATTTCTCCATTACCCAATACACTGGCTGCAGAAATTTCTTCATGCTTTTTAACCAGTTCTCCCATGGGTTTAATAACGGCCTGGTGCTGGCCCACTATTTCATCAGTGAAGAATGCCAATCGCTTATTATTCTTTCGAATGACAACCATTTTTGCCATTTTAGGTTTCTCTTCACTTATATCAAACAGGTTTCTTAAAGAAACGAAAGGAGTTAGTTCATTTTCAAAATCAACAGTTGAGTACTTAATCCTTTTATCAATATTAGAGTATAGCATTTGAGAACAGACCTCTATATCAGAAAGTGGCAATAAGAATTTCATTTTACCAGAGCGAACTAATAAAGTATCCAAAATGGCAATTGATTGCTGCAGTTTAATAGTAAATTTAGTTCCTTCTCCCGGTCTACTGCAAATATCCAGTTCTCCCCTCATCTCAGATATTTTTTGCTTCACCACATCCATTCCTACTCCTCTCCCAGATAAGGATGAGACTACTTCGTTAGTTGAAAATCCTGATTTACAAATAATATTAAATACTTGCTCATCTGATAGATCTTCACTCCTATCTAAAACACCTTGCTCTAAAGCCTTCTCAATTATACGATCTTTATCTAGTCCTTTACCGTCATCCGAAACTTCAATAAATATATCATTACCCGAACTACTCGCCTTTAGTTTAATAGTTCCTTTCTCACTTTTACCCTTCGCCAAGCGTTCTTCTGGTAATTCAATTCCATGATCTAAGGAATTTCTTATCATGTGAACCAACGGTTCTGTAACCATATCGATAGAACTTTTATCTAACTCTGTCTCCATTCCTTCTGTCACAAATTCTATTTCTTTACCTAATGAGTTGGATACATCTCTGACTAACCTATTAAATTTTGGAACCACATCACCTATAGGAATCAATCTAATTTCCAATGCATTATTCCTAAACAACTTGGATAATCTGTCTAATTTTTGAATGTGAGGCAACATGGTTGCTACACTATTTGATCGACTTGAAATATTTAATTGCGAAGAGGTGGTAATCAGTTCACTCACTAAATACATCAAATAATCTAACTTACTTGAATCAACAGAAATTCTAGTAATGTTTTGTTTTATAGATTCAATTACTTTATTTGTATTTGAGCCAACTGATTTATTTATAACTGTTGATTTTGGTCTATTGCTTGTGGCAATGTAATCTAATTCTTCCTTTTCCAGTTCTTCATGAACGATATCACTCTGTTCTTCATCAAATATATTATAATCAGCTACTTTTCTAATAATACAGTATTCATAAACAAACATTAGAGCCTCTTCAATATCATCGAATGAAAAATCGCCTACAATAAAAATACTCCACCTTTCTTCATTATCATCCTGTACAGGAAGTGGACTAATATTCTTAATTTCACCAATAGCTGCTAAATCTTTTATGGCATAAAAAAGATTGATTCTTCGATCAACAACACTCTGGTGGGTGTGTAAAATAACATTATACGTTACTAACTCAGAGTCCGATTCAACAAATTCTTTAATAAATATCTTCCCCTTGGCATCCTTTATAAACTGAACACACCAATGAATCAATTCTTTCTGTTTTAGCGCAAGAGAAGGATCCTCCACTTTTTCATCTTTGAGTAAGGCAAATAAATGATCAACTACCATTAATGTAGTATCCAATATTTCTTTATCCACTTTAAGCGAACCGCTTCTTATTAAATCAAAGATATTTTCAATATGATGTGTCAAATCAGATATTGCGGTATATCCATACATACCACTAACTCCTTTAATGGTATGCATTACCCTAAAAACCTCTTGAATTAATTCTACATCGGATGGGTTCTTTTCTAGGTTAAGAATAATCCTTTCCATTGAGTTTAAAAGGTTAGTTGCTTCCTCAATAAAAAGGTGTTTAAATTTAGATAAATCATTAACGTCCATAGAAAATAACTGTATATATAAATTGAAGAAAAAACAGAATACCATTACATGTTATGTAATAATTCGTCTATCTGAACTTCAATGAATAGGTTCGTGAAAGTGGTTTATTGTAATACGGGAAAGTATCGCTCATCATATCTTTCCATATTCAAGTTTAAAAATAAAGACTCCGAAATTGAAGTCTTTATTTTCAATTTTCTTATAGATTACAAACATTAACTACATGGGCTCATATCCGGTATAGTCAGTATCTAATCCACCTAAATCAATTATTGGTTGACCTTTTTGCTTTTTATCAAAACCATTTCCTGATTTACTAACTGCTTTTGCTTTTTTACTTATTGAATCGGAAGCTTTTTTAAAACGACCAAAATCATCGTTACTTATGGTGAAAAATTGAGTGATTCGCTCCAAATCAGCAGCCTGAGCAGCCATTTCTTCTGCACTACCTGCCATTTCTTCAGAAGATGAAGCATTTTGCTGTGTAACCATACTTAATTGCTGAACAGCCATATTAACCTGATCGACACCCGATTGCTGCTCTTTACTTGCAGTAGCTATTTCTTCAACCAACCTTGAAGTCTCTTGTATATCAGGCACTATAGACTTTAATAATCCATTGGACTCCTCTGTCATCCTTAATCCTTTTTCTGCTAGTTCAACAATCTCACTTGCTGCTAATTGACTTCTTTCCGCTAGTTTTCTCACTTCAGCAGCCACCACAGCAAATCCGCGCCCCTGATCTCCGGCTCTGGCTGCTTCGACAGCAGCATTAATAGCTAAAAGATCTGTTTTCTCAGCAATTTCAACAACTACATTAATCTTTGAAAAGATATCTCGAACAGCAAACATACTATCTTCTGAAGCGACAGATACTTTTTCGGCTGAGTTTGACACTTTTCCCGAAAGGTCCATCGTTTTAAATGCGTTTTCTGTATTTTGCTGAATATTGGAAGCCATTTCTTCCATGGATGAAGATACTTCTTCTGCCGCTGCGGCTTGTTCACTCACTCCTGATGAGATTTGTTGAGCCCCGGAACTCAGTTGTTGACTGGCTCCAGCAATATTGTCTGAACCATTTTTTATATCTGTTACAATATCTTTCAATCGACCGATCATTCTCTTTAATCGCTCTGCTAACTCTCCTATTTCATCTTCTTGATTAACATCAATAGTAACAGTTAAGTCACCATCAGCAACATCATTAGCAAATAAGAGTGATTTATTGATTGGAATCAGAATATTTCGGCTAATTAATAAAGCCAATAAAATAGCAAGAACAACAGCAATAACAATGAAAATAATAACACCAACCCTCGTGCTTGTTGCTTCTCTAAGCATCTCTTCATCCGTCATCAAATAATTAGTTGATGAATGAACTACTTCCTCAAAAAGGTCCCCCATCTCCTTTAAATGAATCATTGTTTCAGACTGATAAATATGATTGGCTTCTTGCATTCCCTGCAAATCATTTTCAAACCAATTACTTAGTTCATTCAGTTTAGACAGAGTATTTTTTGTATTCCTTTCAATGGTATTATTAAAATAGGCTTTAGCTTGCTCTTTTTTGCCACTGGCAAGTAACTTCTCTGCTTCATCAATACTAAGGTGAACCTCGGCATGAGCTTTTTCCAATTCTGATATAATTGAATTAGTTTCAGTATGATGAGCTTTCAACTCTTTTAATTCATCAGAAAGTAACCATTTACCAAAATTACACTTTGTGGGATCCTGAATAACATCAATTTCTTTTGTGTTATTTAGAAAGATATCGTCTTTAACTTTGGCTAACCAATTTAGGTGATCAATCTCAGCTTGTCGCAACAAAACAGCCACTTGCCAGTCCAGTTGTTCAAACACATCTGAGATCTTGATGGCTGATTCGTGCAAATCTTTATGAGGCTGTTCAAATTTATTTAATAATGGTTCCAGTTCAGGTGCTAAATTAATTGCTTCTTGTTTGCCGCTTCCGTAATACCATTCTCCGAATGCACACTTGTGGTAGTCTGTTTCTACTTCCAGACTGGTAACATTTTCATCGGTCAACAATTCATTAACCTTACTGGCCCATAATAAATGATCAACATATTTATCTTCAAAATTAGTTCTCAGTTTATTTCCATCAATCACTTCTTCTGCATCGGTAACAATTCCACCAATACCGCTTATTGACCAATAGGCTGTTCCAATCATTATAACAATGATAATACCGAAAGCAATCGCAAATTTACCTCCAAGTTTAATATTGTTCCATTTCATAATTTATAAATTATAGTATTGTTGATATTTGCTTTGAATAGATTAATCTTCTACAGTGTCCTCTTTTAACTTGACAATTTCATTTGAACTGATGGCATTTTCCAGGTTAAGAAGCATAATAAACTTGTTAGCTCTATTTACCACTCCTTCTATGTAATCTGAATTGTATCCCTGACCAACTTCCGGTATGGGTTTTACATCTTCATTTTTAATCTCAATTACATCCACCACCTTATCAGCTTTAAGACCAACAACATGCTCTTGTTCGTTAATTTGAAGATTAAGGATAATTACCACAAACTTTTCACCTTCACTGTAATTATCCATATCAAACTTTAGTCGAGAGTTTACTACAGGTATTACATCTCCCCTGAAATTGACTACTCCAGCAATAGAACTTGCTGCTTTAGGAAGGTGAGTAATATGATGTTCATCTCCGGTCTCAATAATTTCAAGAACTTTATGAACACTAACTGCAAAAAGTTCTTCTTGCAAACGAAATAATAAATATGAATTTGAAATTGTATTATTCATAATCTTGCACTTTAGTTTTTCGAGGATAAAAGTAGAATACTAGGCACTCTTAGAATAGATCTTTTAATACCATAATTAAACTAACTAAAAGAAGTAATCACTATAGTCCTTTTGTACTATTTACCACACAAAAAGGTCTATTTTATGTAAGTAACACCAATCACCATTACACTCTTATTATTCTTATAACATGACACTTACAATATTACATTTGTTTAATAGTGTAGTTCTTTGTAATTAACTTAAACCTACTAACGGTATAGGAATAAAGGAATTTTGGTTATTTTGGAATCTTTACTAAGCTAATCAATCTATCATCATACATTTGGGGATGTCGATCAAAGAAAATAAAATAATAATTATAGAAAATTACAGCAATAACCTGCAACTCTTTGAACTAATATTTAAAGGTAAAGACTATTCTGTATTTTATGCTCAAAATATAAAAGAAGCTCAGAAGTATCTATATCAATATAAGATAAAACTCATTGTTTCAGACTACATAAATATTGGAGGTGACTTAATTGAGTTTTTCGAAGATTTAAAAGGCAAAAATCCGAATATTCAGAAAATCATTTTAACCGATCATATTGATCATACATACATTAGTAAAGCAATTAATAGAGGAGGCATATTTTCATATATATATAAACCAATCGATCCTGAAAACCTACTAATTGTTATCCAGAAGGCCATTGCTCAATTTGACTTGCAAATGGAAAACCAAACTTTGATTGAAAGTCTTAAATTGAAAAACACAGAACTGAAGAAGTTATTTATAAACTTGAAATCTGAAGAGGTTAAATTCAGAAGTATTTTTAATTCCAGCTCTGACCCCAGTTTTATAACAGACTTTATGGGGGAAATACTTGAGCTAAATCCTGCAGCTAAAAAGTTGAAAGATAGTTTTATTCAAAATCCTAAGGACAATAATATTCTCAAGCTTTTTAAACAAAAGGACAGATTTAATTTTTCTAAGAACTTATTGATGGTTGATAATGGAATAGGCTTCACTATGGAAATAGGCATATTCAATAAAAAGCTAGAAATGGATCGTAGCTTTGAGTTAAGATCATACCCTATTAATAATAAGAGTAAAAATGCTGCCATGATTTCTTTAAGAGATATTTCGGCAAGAAAAGAGGCTCGTAAGAAAGAAATGCAGACCATTATCTTAACAGAAGAGAAAGAGCGAAGAAGGTTTGCTCAAGAGTTACACGATGGAATCGGCCCTTTACTATCTACTACAAAGTTATACCTGGAGTGGTTTGATAAACCCAACGCTAATATTAATAAATCTATCATCATTAATAAGATGAAAGAAACAATTGAAGAAACATTTGATAGCATACAGGAAATATCTAATAATATTAGCCCTAACACCTTAAATAGTTTTGGTTTAGATACTGCTATTCAAAAGTTTATTCAAAGATTGAAAAATGTATCTGAAATTGAGTTTAAATACAGTAATAGCTTTAAATCCAGACTAAACACTCAACTAGAAATAACTATTTATAGGATTTTCTGTGAACTAATCAATAATTCTCTCAAGTATGCGAATGCTAAATTAATATCAATGAAAATTGAATCTAATCATGGAGTAAAACTAATATACTACGACAATGGGATTGGATTTAAACTTACTGAGATCAATAAAAAAGGAAATGGTTTTGGAATAAGTAATATAAAAGCCAGAGTGTTATCCTTAGGGGGACTGTTTGAAATGACTTCCGAACCGGGTAAAGGAACCCATGTGAAAATAAATTTATTAAACGAATAATCAACATATAACGTAATGAGTACTGCAAAACTATATCTTGTCGATGATCATCTAATATTTAGGGAAGGCTTAAGGAACCTAATTGAATTTGAAGGAATTGGAACTATTGTTGGAGAATCAAGTGATGGCAAACATTTCCTTGAAAATTATGAAGGGAAAGAACCAGATTTGGTTATTATGGATATATCCATGCCTGTAATGGATGGATACGAGGCAACCAAATTGGCAATTCATAAAAACCCGGAATTAAAAGTTCTTGCATTATCAATGAATGGTGAAGAAGAATACTATTACAAAATGATTGAAGCAGGCGTAAAAGGTTTTTTATTAAAAAAGAGCGGTATAAAAGAGATTGAACGAGCTATCCATAATGTTATTAATGGAGAAAGCTACTTTTCAAATGAATTATTAAGAAAGATTATTTATAATATTGGAAATCCTATTAACAATTCAACTTCATCAAAAATAACTTTATCCAAAAGGGAAATTGAAGTCTTGAGAGAGATTTGCAATGGATTAACTAATGAAGAAATTGCTGAAAAACTTTTTATCAGCGCTTTAACAGTGAAAGGACACAGAAGTAATTTGCTATCAAAAACCAATTGCAAAAATAGTGCAAGTTTGGTTATGTATGCCATTAAAAACAAATACGTTCAACTGTAAGTAAACACAGAAATTGATATTATGCTAGAGGGGTTGATAAATAACTGGAGAAAGCTATTAGAAATGCTGGAGCAGACAACTAAGAGTTCGTTGGTAGAGTTAAAAATCCAGTTTGAATGCGATCATATCTTTATCCAATCAAATAGTAATATCCCAATTCCTAAAAGCGATGATGAACTCTATGAAATCCTAAAAACGAAAAATAAATGTACTCAACTAAATAAAAAAGAGTTTAGTAACAGTCAATACGCATTTGCTTTTACAAATTTATTAGCATGTCCTATTACTTTAAATTCAATCAAACTAGGTTGTATCACCCTATTCTACGAAAATGAAATTACCATAGATTCAAGGGAAAAAGGGTTACTTGAAACAATCCAACAGACCATTAATGATCAAGTTAAACTATATACTCAAAAGCAAGCAAAAAAGTCAAATTTTAACGTCGACTCCATTAATCTGCTTATAAATTCACTGCATGGTGTACCTTGGCGATTAGATTTTAAAACTACTGAATTTACATTTATTGGTAACCAAGTCGAAAACATTACCAGTTACAAACCGGAAGAATGGCCCAATATGCAAGAGTGGGCCAAAGCCATCCATCCTGATGACTCAGACTATGCACTAAACTATTGCAATAATGAATCTTTGGCAGGAAATGACCATATTTTTGAATATCGGGTAATCAAAAAAGATGGATCTATTATTTGGATGAGAGATGTTGTAAAAGTTGTAGTAGATGAAAATAATACTCCTATCGAATTGATTGGTTTTATGATTGACATTTCCGATCTTAAAAAAACCGAAAAGGAGCTTTCGACTGTTTACAAACAATTGCAACAAATTCTTAAATCAACTAATACCACATTAAACATTGTTGATGAGAATAAAAACATTATTTACCACAGTAATGAAGACATAACTAAACTCAATCAAAAATGCCATCAGTACTTTTGTAATCTTAAAGAACAATGCAATGATTGTCCTTTATTGAACGATAACTTAAATGTAAAAACCTTTACCCGTAACCTGCCTAATTCATCCTTTCAAGTTACAACGTATCCTTTTATTGCAGAGAATGGTCAAAAACAAATTGCCGAGATTCGGATCGACATAAGCGAAAGAGTTAGAAAGGAGAAACAGTTAAAAGAACTAATGGATAAACTGGAATTCTCCATGAATGCCGGAAATATATCTTACTTCGAATATAACTTTGTATCTGAAATGTTTAATTGTAACTCTGTCTTTACCAATATGACAGGTTATGATTTTAATGGAAAGAAGGTAGATAAGAACTGGATTTTATCAAGAATTCACCCCGAAGACATTGAATTAATTACTGAGCAGGTTAGTAAATTACAACAAGATAATCTCAGCGATATAAGTGTAGAATTCAGACTACTAACAATTAAAAACATATATATATGGGTAAAATTCCTTGGCCAGTTTAGTCCCAAAGAATACGATAACCAAATTGGCATCTTAATAAATATTACAGATTCTAAAGAACTCCTCAATCAACTCGTAATTGAAAGAAATAAAAGTAATATTGCCAATGAACTTAAGTCAAAGTTTTTGGCTAACATGTCTCATGAGATTAGGACTCCTATGAATGCCATTATAGGATTCACTAACTTATTAAGTAAGCATATTACTGAAGCACCTTTCAGCAATTATATACATTCCATCCAATCAAGTGGTAAGTTATTGCTTGAACTAATTAATGATTTGCTTGATTTAGAAAAGATCAATTCCGGTAAATTATCATTCAAAATTGAAAATACGGATATTTCTACTTTGATTCAGGAAATTAAACAAACATTTCAACTTTTTGCGAAGGAAAAAGGCCTTCAACTGATTATTGATAAGCAAACAGACATTCCTAATACCATTCTTATTGATGCGCTTAGAATTAAACAAATTCTTATCAACCTAATTAATAATGCATTAAAATTTACAGAAGAAGGAAGTGTTTATGTTCAATATGCATTTTATAACAATAAAAACTGCCAAAATGGAAGTTTGGTTATACAGGTTAAAGACACAGGAATAGGGATTGATAAAGACAGACAAACAAGAATATTTGAACCTTTTATACAAGAAGAGTCAAACAATAATAAAGAATATAAAGGAACAGGCTTGGGTCTATCTATTGTTCAGCGACTTGTTAATGAAATGGGTGGCAATATTACAGTTGACAGCAAGCCATCTATAGGGAGCAATTTTATTATCAGAATACCTAACATCAGCTTTACGGGTGAGCTACACAATAGTAATATTATCATTAATAATATTTCTTCTCAACCCAATATGGAATTAGCCGTATTTAAAGATTATTTAATCTCTACAAATCTAACAAATGAAGATAAGGAGTCAATTAATAAAATGATGATACATACACTAATTCCAATTTGGAAAGGCTTAAATGAATTAATTTCTATTAATGAATTACAGAATTTTTCCAAGCAGTTAAACAACCTGCTTACTTTTATTAAATGGGAACCTTTAAAAAATTATTCAGCTAAACTTAACAATGCAATCAACGCTTTCGATTTTGAACAACTCCCAAAAGTAATATCCAGTTTTGAACCTTTCATTGATTCAATAAGTACATTGAATGATGAACAAACTAAATAACCAAATTAAATACATGAAAAGTTCTGTATTAATCGTTGACGACAACCCTAAAAACTTACAAGTACTGGCCGCTCTCCTTTTTGATAATAATTACGAAGTGGAGATAGCCTCTTCAGGTAAGGATGCAATCACATGGACAGAAAAAAGAGCATTTGATGCTATTTTGCTTGACATTATGATGCCTGAGATGAATGGTTTTGAAACTTGTAAGGTTATTAAATCAAACAAAAAAACAGATCACATTCCAATCATCTTTCTGACGGCAAGACATGACGTTGAGAGTATTGAAGAAGGTTTTATTGCAGGCGGCATTGACTATATTACCAAACCGTTTAATCAAAGCGAACTTTTGATACGACTAAAAACACATATTGAATTAAAAAAATCAAAAGAGAAATTAATTGATGTAAACAGTTGGCTGAATACTGAAGTTGACAAAAAAACAATTGAGTTACGGACTGCTAATAAACAACTGAAAGAATTAAATGTACAACTTAGTCAGCTCGATGAAGCTAAGAACTACTTTTTGAATTCTGTAAGTCATGAAATTAGAACACCATTAAACGGAATTATTGGAGCTATTAGCCTATTAAAAGCTTATGAGCACAATGATAATATATTGGAAATCATTAATCTGCTTGATTCATCCATAAAGAAAATGGAAAAATATTCCTTCTCAGCACTTCAAATCTCACAACTTCATCTAAAAGGAGTTAGTCAATTAGTACTTAAACCATTAAGTATAAAACCTATCATCAAATCCATTTTACAACAATATGAAGGGAAGGCTTCTGACAAAGGTATTCAATTATCAATTGAAAGTAATTCTGCAGACATTGAGATTAATGCAGATTACAAACTACTGCACACAGCCATTGTTTCTCTGCTTGAATGTTCATTAGCTTTTACAGGTAAGGGTGAAATAAAAATTGAGGTAACCACGCAAGAAGAGAACATACTCATTTCAATAATAGATACGGGAAGTCCATATGATGATATTAAAATACAACATTTCTTCAATTCTATTGAAAATCAGAATTATCAATTTAAAAGAACTAATTCAATAGAATTATATCTGACCAATTTAATTACCTTATTACATAAAGGAAGGTTAGAATTAAATAACAGGAAAGAAATAGAAGGTACCAAAACAACCATCTCAATTCCCTTTTTTCAATCTGATTTATAAGACATTTTTAAGATCACATAATAACGATTCACTCAGCTTTCAACATGCAAATAAAACACAATGTATAAAAAGTATATCCGAACGAAAAATAAATAATTTATATCAGGCTAATAAACAGTAATATACAGAGCTTTTTAGGCGAGGTTTAAAAATTGCCTATCATACATTTTACTATACTTTTTGACGCAAAATAACGGAGAAAAAAGAAATTAAATTTTTTTGATTTTTTTTCAAACAAGCCGTTTTTGCCTTTCATTTTTATTTCAATTGCATTCAATCCGGTTTTTCTGCTAATAAATTAGTTTTGCAGCCGATGAAAATTATTTACCACAAAATTTTTGTTTATGGTTAAACTCATTGGTACAACGGAGAACGGC
>NZ_JAGUCO010000026.1 GCF_018271995.1 Carboxylicivirga linearis | reverse complement strand
CTGATTTACAATGAATAATTTTAGAGTAATAGTGAACTATTGCGATGAAATTTGAAGCAGTTAATCAGTTATTTATTCAAAGCTTGCTAATTTCCTCTTACAAACAGCAATTTTCTTCGTGCAATCGACTCAAAATAGCCCGCTATTCTTTCGTCAATATACACTTGAAACTCACTATTTATAAGCGTTCTGAGTTCAAAATTTTACGTCGAACTCAGGTTATTATTTAATATATTTCTTTGATGTATCAATCCAGCTATCAACATTTCCATCTGTGAAAGGAACC
This sequence comes from Carboxylicivirga linearis, assembly GCF_018271995.1. GTDB lineage: Bacteria > Bacteroidota > Bacteroidia > Bacteroidales > Marinilabiliaceae > Carboxylicivirga > Carboxylicivirga linearis. The sequence continues at coordinate 67,821 of NZ_JAGUCO010000026.1, read as the reverse complement.
AGGTAGAATGAATATTGATACTTTTTGTTTCCGCGCATCATGTATTTTTCCTGAGGGCTGGAATACCAACTGTCATCTCCTCCAACACCGCGCTGATCCAAATCGATATTTACCTGAATCAAATCCTGCTGCACAATATCAATGGTATGCTTGCTGATATTCACTTCAGGAATCCCGTCAATCTGATACGTATGCTCAATTTCAGTGTTTGCACCATAATCCAAACCTTCCGAGCTATCAAAGTCCTCGTTAGGTACGTTATGAGTGGTTACCGAAACTTTTTTATCGAAGCTAGCCGATACCACCATCAAACCATTACCCGAATCGTTCGTCCAGGTTGCCCAACGAATATCCGTTTTATTACCATTCTCCTGCGGACGGATATAAGGAACATATTGCTCTGCCACAGTTGACTCGTATAAATCAACAAAAGAAGCAGCTTTTCTGTCAGTATAATTCTCCCATGGTCCGCGTCCGAAATAAGTAAACTGCTCGTATTCAGCAGGCATCATAAACTTCAATCCAATTCGAGGGATATCAGGCTTATATTCAGTTTCGTTCAATATATTATCAACCTGAACAACTCCGTTACCATAAATGATATACACACTTTCAAATTTGGTTTCGACACCGGGCAAGGCATAAACCACATTAACAATCACCTTATTTTCTACAGCCTTTTTAGCCTTGATAGATTTAACCTCAGCAAATAAACTTGCTTTTTTCCACTCTATATTGTTGACGTGCATTCGGTTTCCAAAGTCATTATCGGTTACTGCACGCCAGAAGTTTGGACGAGGTCCGTCACCATTCAGGATATACTCATTACCTTTATACAAGTATGATGTGATGTGTCCTTCAGCTTTATCAAAGACAACTGACACATCCTTATTAAATATATTGATATCGCTTTTAGTCTGTTTCAAAGTCAATGCATCACCTGCTTCAACAGCCACCTCTTCAGCCTTAAATTTCTTCGAAATCTCAAACTGCTCATGAGCCACACGATATCCTTTAGGAAGCAATCCCCATTGATCTTTTGTACGCGCTTCAATTATCATGAAATACTCGGTATTGGGTTCAAACTTTACCTCTTTCATAGGAAGATGAACGATCTTACCTGTATTGGGCTCAATATCCAACTCAGGTAATTCGTAAGTTTTAATCACTTTTCCATCCGCTTTTATCGTTGCAATAAAATCAAAAGCAGTGGTGTTTGTAAAATCATATCGATTGGTGATTACCGAACGAAATTCATTCGCCCAATTAATATCTACATCGCTGAATTTAATAAACTCATGTACCTTACGCACTTCTTCCAAACCAGGATGAGGTGTTCTGTCTGGGAATACCAAACCATTATTCAAAAAGGCATTATCACTTGGTAAGTTCTCACCAAAATCACCACCAAAGGCATAGTATTTATTTCCTTCTTCATCAGTCTTCCAGATGGATTGATCCACCCAATCCCAAAGGAATCCACCTTGTAAGTTTACATGCTTGTCGATGATGTCCCAGTAATCTTTAAAGTTACCGGTACTGTTACCCATGGCATGTGCATATTCGCTTGGAATAAACGGACGATCCGTTGGGTTATCAGCTACCCATTGAAATGCCTTAGGACTTGGGTATTGAGGACAGATGATATCCGTATCCCAATCCTGATTCCAGTAGGTTCCGTCGTATTCGTTATAAGGTCTTTCGTACTGCACTGGACGTTTAGTTGCATCCGCTTCTTTCATGGCTTTGTAACCTGCGTAGAAGTTAACACCGTTACCGCCTTCGTTACCCATCGACCAAATAATTACAGCCGGATGGTTTTTATCGCGAAGCACCAAATTACGCATACGTGACACGTGTGGCATTTCCCACTCAGGACGTTTTGCCAACGAATATTTACCGTAGTACATACCATGCGATTCAATATTGGCTTCGTTCACTATGTAAATACCGTATTTATCACAAAGCTCATAAAACATTTCTGGCTGTGGATAATGACTCGTACGAACAGCATTGATATTGTTTTCTTTCCAAAGTATAATATCTTTCAATATCTGCTCACGACTGATTACATGCCCCGTTTCCGGATTGGTTTCCTGAGTATTTACTCCTTTCAGAGTAACAGGCACTCCATTCACCAACAACAATCCTCGCTTGATTTCAACTGAACGGAAACCAATCGCAGTTGCAATGGCTTCTCCTTTTATTTTCTTTCCATCCAAATAGAAAGTCAAAGTATATAGATGCGGATGCTCTGCATTCCATGATTTAACATCAGGAATAGTAGTCGCAAAATTAATTGATGATTCAGAATCAGCTTCAATAGCTACTGATTTCGAGTCAGACCAAACAACCTTACTGTTCTCATCTAATAACTGAGCCGTAAAAGTTGATTTTTGCTTTTTATCCAGATGATTTTTTAGATCTACCTGCACTTCCAGATTACCGTCTTTGTAATCGTTAGTTAAAATTGAAACCACCTGAAAATCGCGCACCCGAAGTTTAGGCTGGCCATACAAGTATACGCTACGCTCAATACCGCTTACTCTCCAAAAATCCTGACATTCTAAATAAGATCCATCTGTCCAACGGAAAATTTGGATTGCAATGGTATTATCTCCTCTTTTCAGATAAGGTGTAATATTGAACTCGGCAGGCAATTTACTATCCTGAGAGTATCCAACATACTCACCATTTATCCAAACAAAGCCACCCGCTTTCATGGCTCCGATGTGTAGAAAAATCTCATTCTCATCAGCACTTCCGTCAAACTGAAAATGTCTGAAGTAAGTTCCTACCGGATTTATATCATGAGGAACCTGTCCCGGATGAGCCGGAATTTTACCATCTACAAAAGTTATCTCTTTCGAAATCGGAGCTTTGTAATCAGCAAATTCATACTGATGATTCACATAAATAGGATCGCCAAATCCATGCAATTCCCAGTTAGCTGGAACAGGGATACTATCCCATCGTTCAGCTGAAAAGCCTTCTTTTGTAAAATCAACGGCACGTTTCTCAGGATCTGATACCCAATTAAACTTCCATACTCCATCTAAAGATTTGTAAAATATCTTTCCTTCATCAGTTTTTGCTAACGCCTTATCGACATCAGCAAAGGAGTTAAAAGTTGCATGAGCCGGCTCTTTATTCCATTCCAATACGTTTATATCTTCCGTGTAATACCACGGGTTAGACAACGGATCAGGAACCTTTGACTGAGCCATACCAAGCTGCCAGCTAAGTAAAGCAACAACACCAAAAATCGTTCTGCGCATTTAAGTAATTCTTCTAGGTTTATTATCTAATTCGAACAGCTTATTTCAAGTACCTGCCCTTTCGTCAGGCTTACTTGCAACACACCATTCTCTTCTCTCTCTTCTACTTTCTTTCCATCAACTTTGGCTGATATTTCTCTAACTGATTTGGGGTTTAATATTTTAAAATCGCCTTGTTTTAAGGCTACTAATTTAGCTTTTCTGAGTTGGTTATTCTCCCATTGAGCCGACACTACAGCATCTCCTCTCACTTTTAAACCATCAAACGCCCCGTTTTCATAAGCAGATGGTAATGCAGGTAAAAACTCAATATATCCTTTATGACTCTGTACCAATAATTCTGCCAAACCTGCCGAATATCCAAAATTTCCATCAATCTGAAATGGTGGATGTGAGTCAAAAAGGTTTAGATACATCGATCGTTGAAACAAGAATTGTATGTGCTTATGTGCCTCATCTCCATCCAACAAACGAGCATATAAATTAATTAACCAGGCTCGACTCCAACCTGTTCCGGCACCACCATTATCCAAACGATATTGAAGCGTTTTTTTAATGCCTTCCATCAACTCAGGATGATTGTTTTCATTGATGGTAATCCCTGGATGAAAGCCATATAAATGTGACATATGACGATGCCCTGGTTCCACTTCTTTATACTCTCTGTCCCATTCCTGTATTCTACCATCAGAGCCCACAACAAATCCGGGACGCAAACGTGTCAACTGATCTTTTATAGTTTGAAGCAATTCATTATCTTCTTCTAACACCTCGCATGCAGCAACATATTCACCAAATACTTCGGCAATTACCTGTTGATCCATGGCACTTCCCATACAAGACGCTACTGCTTTTCCATCGGTATTATAAAACTGATTCTCAGGTGATGTTGAAGGTGCTGCAACCAACGATCCATCTCGAGGATCTTCTATCAACCAATCAGAATAAAACTGAGCCACTTCTTTTATGGCAGGATAGGCTCTGTTTTTAAGAAATTCTTTATCCTGAGTATATTCGTAATGTTGCCAGTAATGCTGCATTAACCAACCTCCGGCACCAAACGAACCTCCCCAATATGCAGTTGGAGCTCTCAGCCAGGTTACTGCCCAAATATCTGTAGCATGAGGAATAAATGAGCCACGACAACCAAAATTCACTTTAGCTGTTTCTTTACCATTTTCAATTAAACGATCCACATAATCGAACAAAGGCATATTCAGCTCATCCAGGTTGGTATTATTAGCTAACCAGTAATTCATCTGAAGATTGATATTCAAATGATAATCTCCATTCCAGGGGGCAAAAATATGTGGATTCCATAATCCTTGCAGATTGGCAGCTAACGTTCCTTCGCGTGAGCAACCAATTAATAAATATCGACCATAATTAAACAGCAACTCTTCCATCCCCAAATCAATTGCACCTTCCTGAATTCGTTTTAATCGTGCATCAGTAGGAATAGAATCCATTCTATCGTGCTCAAGATTAATATGAACCCTTGAATAAAACTGCTGATGATCTTTTATATGTTCTTCCTCAACTTTGGCAAGTTTATTATTAACAACATTTTGCAGTTGCTTTTTATTTTGGGTAATATAATCATCATGATAAAACGAGCTATTTGAAACCAAATAAATAACGGCTTTCTTAACTCCCTTTAGTTCCAAATAATCATCACCTGAAATAACTTCACCGTCCTGATTAACCACTTTCAAACGAGTTTGAAACTTCACCCCATAGGTAATTGGATCAGGCTTTGAATCAAAAGCTCCACCATACTGAGTCACCTCCCCATCCATGAGCAAATTACCAGAATCATCCACACTAACGGTTACGGTTGGATGACCTTCATCTTCGGGACGAGAAAACAATAATTTCCCATTTAATCCCTCTTCAGCTTTAGAACTCAATTCAATAATAATGGCCTGATGAGGATTGGTTGCAAAAACCTTCTCTGTTACTTCTTTTCCATTGGTTTTATAAGTGGTAGTTGCTATTGCTGTTTCTAAATCCAATTCTCTGCGATAATCAGTAACATTGTCATGATTCAATTCTATAAATAAATCACCTAAAGTTTGATGTGATCGCCCCACACTTTTATTCGAGAATTTCTCAATCAATAGGGCATCTGCCTTATCATTTTTGCCTTCTATAAGGTATTGTCTGATTTTTTTCAAATCTTCTGGTCGACCAACAGGATTATTCCATTCCATCTTTCCCGGCCACATCGAATCATCGTTTAATTGAATGTGCTCAATATCGGTTCGGCCATATACCATAGCCCCGATTCTACCATTTCCTATAGGTAGACTTTCTTCCCACTGTTCGGCAGGTTGAGCATACCACATTGTATTTTCATAAACTTTAGTAGCTGGTTGATTTATACATGACGTCAATAAGAAGACAACTAAATAAATCGAATTTTGGATTTTCATGTTCATTTATGTAGGTTATTATTCAATTATCACAAAGTGTATCAAGCCTAATATTGGCATGATAATTTTCATCGGAAGAACCAAGGTTCTTAAAGTGGGTAAGTAATAGTCAAACATAACAAAAATGCGGCACTCTCATGGCCTTTACTCGTATAATTGACAATATTTAACACTCATTGTTAACAAATTAGTCATACTCCACTTTCATACCATTCTCTATGTGTTAAAGTAATAATTCTTGCTTAGTATCTCAACCTAAAATTAGTATATTAGGCTAATCACATAAAGATATAAACCATGAATCTATTATTAATTAGTAATTCAACCATGGTAGGAGAAGCCTACCTCGATTACCCTAAAAAAGATATTGCCAATTTTCTGGGAACAACACAAACAAAATGCCTTTTCATTCCATATGCCGGCGTTACAGTAAGTTTTGATAATTATGAAGCCAAAGTCAAAAGCAGATTTAATGAAGTGGGACATGAAATCATTTCCATTCACCATTTTGATGATCCGGTGAAAGCAGTTGAAGAAGCTGAAGCCATAGTTGTTGGAGGAGGAAACACCTGGCAGCTTCTTAGGATGATTCATGATAATAATTTGACTGAGGCAATTCGTAAAAAAGTATTAAGCGGAACCAAATACATCGGATGGAGTGCTGGTTCTAATTTGGCCTGTCCAACCATCAAAACAACCAACGACATGCCTATTATTGATCCAATGGGTTTTGGAGCTTTAAATCTCATTCCGTTTCAAATTAATCCACATTATCTAGATGCCAATCCGGAAGGCCATGGTGGAGAAACCCGTGAGGATAGAATACTTGAATTTTTAGAAGTCAATAAGGAAACTACCGTTGCCGGTCTGCGAGAAGGTTGTATGTTTATTATCTTAAATGGAAAAATATCTTATAAGGGAATCCACTCTTTACGAGTTTTTAAATATGGCAGCTATCCATACGAGGTAGAAGTGGATGAAGACTTTGAATTTTTAATGTAAAAAAATAGAGGCTTCGGCCTCTTTTTAGTCTTCCATTTCTTTTAGAATTTGCTCAACCTCCTCTTCGGTTTTGTGCAACTTATCTTTACAGGTTTTAATAAGAGTACTAACCCTTTTTACTTTTGTAGATAACTCATCAACATCCAGCTCTTCGTTTTCAATTTGCTGTAATATCTCTTCAATCTCTCCTATCGCGTCGGTATAACTTAATTTCTTCTTTGTCATTTTCAAATATTACTCTGCTTTGTTTATAGGTAATGTAAAGGTAAAGGTACTACCTTTTTCTAATTCGCTCTCAACCCAAATACTTCCTTTATTAATTTCCACAAATTCCTTACATAATACCAGGCCTATTCCGGTTCCCTTTTCATTAAAAGTTCCTTTAGTTGAAAACGCGGTATCAACAGAAAATAGCTTCTCAATATTTTCCTGCCTGATACCAACTCCTGAATCGGATACAGACACTTCTATCAAATCATTCTTTTTCTGCGCCATTACATAAATAACACTACCAACTCTTGAAAATTTTATGGCATTACTGATTAAATTACGTAACACTGTACTGAACAAATTTAAATCGGCCCAAGCCACCAAGTCCTTTTCAACCTTAGGACTAATCACAATATCTTTCTCCTCGGCATTTAAACGAAGTAACGAAACAATGTTATGCGTGTGTATCGACACATCTATTTGCATAGGTTTGTATTCGGTAGTTCCCAATTGGGTTCTAGACCATTGCAAAAGATTCTCTACTAATCCCAACAATCGCTTTGTAGAATTATGAATAACCTGAGCATAATCAATAACTTCTTTAGTATTTTTGGTTTCTGCATGCAAACATAACATCTCGGCAAATCCCATTAATGAACTAAACGGACTCTTTAAGTCATGTGCAATAATCGAAAAAAACTTATCCTTAGTAGCATTAAGCTGCGCTAATTCTCTATTCTTTTCTTTTAATTGTAATGAAGTTTTTCTTTTTAAACGAAATAACAGGATTAAGAAGATGATAGATCCAAATAAAGCAATGCTAATAATCAAATATAAAGTTCTGGTTTCTTTCATTCGAGCCAGATCTTCTTCTTTCGATATATTATCTTGCTCTAACTTCGATATGGTTTCATCCTTCTGAAGCAAATTATATACAGCCTCCATTCGTGCCGAATTAATCATTGCCTGCTCATCTGTAATAGAGTCCTTCATTGAAACATATACTTTCTGATACTTCAATGCCTCTTTAAATTTGCTTTGCTTTTCAGAAACCTCAGCTAGTGTTTTGTAACAATCTGCTAAAATTGGTTTCTCATCAATTCTTTTTGAAATAGCTATGGCTTTGAGCAAATAGTTTTGTGCTTCGCTATAATTTTTTGACTCACTTACTGTTTGAGCCAGATGAAGATAAGTTTCTGCTTCAAGCGAAAGATCTTCGTTGCTCACCATTATTTTTAAGGCTTTCTCAAAGTAAGAAACCGCTTTTAAATAAGCTTCATCCGTTTGATGAGCCCGGCCAATATTCACATAAGCTACAGCAATAGATGCGCTGTCGTGTTCAACATCAATAAACTGAAGAGACGTTTGATAACTCTCTAGTGCAGCTCTCACATTACCTAAACGCAAGTACACTTCTCCCAAATTGTTATGACAACTACTGATTCCGGATTTATCATCCAGTTCAATATATAACTTCATCGCCTCCTTATAATTCCTTATGGCCGAATTATCCTGTTTTAAAGCATAGTGGATGTTACCCATGTTATTTAACAAACTAGCTCTGCTGGCATTGCTTCCTTCAATTTTATTTAACTCCAGGGCTTCTTCCAAACAATTCAGGGCTTCACTATACTGAGCCAACTGATTAAGAACTACCCCTTTATTAGTTAACCCTTTTAACTTTAGCTCATTATCATTACTTCTTTCGCCTAATTCATAAGCCTGATTAAAATAACTCAGAGCTAATGCGTAGTTGCGTTGATACCAGTACATGGCACCAATACTATTGTATGTATTTCCTTGATAAACATATTGCTTGGCTTTAGAATAATATTGCGAAGCAGCCTTAAAGTAACCTATAGCTTCACCATAAGCATTACGATCTGATGCCAACCAACCGATGTAATTATACAAACGACCTAACTGTTTATAAGACTTATCTTTGGAGGATATAGCCTTTGCTTTATTTAAGTATTCACGCGCATTTTCACTATCCTCAAGATCATACAATCTAACACCTGTCTCGAGATACAAGGTAAATCTTTCCTGATTTGTCAATTCTTTTTTATCGGAATTTTGACAGGATTCAATTACGTCCTGAGCATTTTCCAACTTTTCAAATTGAGACTTAAAATCAATAGATGAATTAACTCCATCAACAGAATCAGGCTCCTGTAACATGCCTGAGTTTTGGGCATAAAAACCTAAGTTGATGAATAAAAGAAGACTGGCTACGACGTAACGTAATTGATTTGTAAACATTTGTCCGATAAAATACTCCCCGTTAAAAACGATTTAAATTTATAAAAAGCCTTTAACAAACAAATGTTTTACTTAATTATTTTTTCTATTTTACTGATTATTGTGCCTTTTTGTAGCACCGTTTGTAAATTATCTCCACTTTTAAGCTGATCAGTGGATTTAATGGGTACATCATCTTTATAAGTAATTGAATAACCTCTTTCAAGTACATTAACCGGATCGGATAATTTTGCCGTATTCTCAGCCAATGTTAATTTCTGGGCTTTATTTTTGAAATATCCTGCCAATTCAATCTTTAATTGGGTATGATAAAACTGACATTGTTGCATATTTCCTCTTACTTGTTTCTTTACCAGATAATGCACCGATTCTTTTACATGAGAAAAAAATAACTGCTGGTTATCGAAATAAGATTTAACTGCAAAATGCAAACGCTGAGCCGCTTCTTGTGGTTGTCTTCTTTTTTTGGTAATGACTTTGCTCACCAATGGTTGAAATGCACTTACAGCAATATCCAAACGATGTCTCTGGCTTTTCAGTTGAGAGTCTACTTCACCCACAAAATGCTCTTTTAGGTCATCTAAGTACGCACTAAAATTACCAACTCTATCAACAATAAACTCAGCTACAGCAGTAGGCGTTTTCAAACGCGTATGTGCAACCATATCAGCAACTGATTCATCTCTTTCATGTCCAATACCTGTAAGCACCGGCAAAGGAAACTGTGCAATATTAACTGCCAGCCAGTAACCATCAAAACACATTAGATCAGCTGTAGATCCACCACCTCTTATAATCACCACTGCATCAAAAAAATCTTCATATTCATATACTCTTTCTAATGCTGAAATGATTGACTGCTCAGCTTCATTTCCTTGCATGGTAGCTTGAAAAAGCTTTTGGTAAATTTTAAATCCGTATGGATTATTTTCTAATTGGTTAACAAAATCCTCGTACCCAGCTGCTGTAGAAGATGATATAATGGCCAGCTTTTGAGGTACAGCCTCTAACTCCACCTCTTTGTTCATATCCATCACCCCTTCCTCTTCAAGCTGACGAATTACCTCCAATCGCTTGCGGGCTATATCACCCAAAGTATAAGAAGGATCAATATCCTTTATATTCAAACTAAAACCATACACTTCCTGAAACTCAACACTTGCCCTTACTAATACTTTTAATCCACTTGCGAGTTCCTGTTTTGTGGTGGTTTCAAAATAGGGTTTCAGCATTCTAAAAGTATAGGCCCATATGGTTGCTCTGGCTTTAGCCTTTACACTGTCGTTGGTTTCATCTTTTTCGATAAGTTCCAGATAACAATGACCACTTCTTACTGTTCTTATCTCACTTATCTCGGCAATAACCCAAATTGTATCGGAAAAAGACAAACCAATGGCTTCTTTGATCTGTTTGTTAAGTTGAGAAAGTGAAATATGATCGGGCATAATTTAGTTTTTCATCACTTTATAATGTTGCTTTCCTGCGGCTGATTCTATCACTAAAATGTATAATCCATTGGCCATATTATAGAATCCTTCCAGCTTAATCTTTTCTCCCATTTCACTCTTGCCTTTGAACACTGCATTTCCTGCAACGTCGAATAACGATATTGTTATATTACCTAGGCTGTAATCAAATTCCAAGGGTTGTAAAAGTAGATAGTTACTAAATGGGTTTGGACTTATATTCCATTCCATTCCTGCATCTATCACTTTATCTATATTGGTTTTTAAAGATGCATTAAAATTAGGAACCCCATATCCCAATGAGTTATCTGCCTTATTAAAATTACTGGCATGGCTAATAATTAAATCAATCAATTGATGAGAAGTGTAATGGGGAAGAGCCTGCCACAAACAGGCAACCAATCCTGCAATTACCGGTGCTGAATAAGAAGTGCCAGCTCCAAATTCAATCCCTCCGTTTAGGCTTTGAACAGCAGTGAAGTATCCCAGAGCTGAAACCTCCGGTTTAATCCTTTGATCATAACTTGGTCCATATGAAGAAAAGTAGGCTCTTGTGCTATCAACCTGCATGGCTCCAACCGACAGTATATTTTTTGCATCGGCCGGAACTCCAATATAATGCCACTCATCTGCGCCTTCGTTACCGGCACTTATAACCACCACCATTCCTTTTGATGCTGCTATTTCGGCTGCTTTAGATGCTCTGGATGTGCCATCCAGCATTTCGTAAGTATAAGAATTAAAGGGACTGTCAAACTCATAATACCCCAGTGAGCTATTAATTACATCTGCTCCCACACTATCAGCATATTCTGCAGCACAAACCCAATAATCGGGCTCAACAGGAGTTTCGGTTGCTGCATCTTCAGTACGCAACAGCCAGTAAGAAGCTCCTGGGGCTGTTCCCAGATAAGAGCCTGCTATTTCACCACCCATGATAGATAATACTTTCATTCCATGTGAATGAGTTGTGAAAATATCGGAGTTTGGGTCAACAAAATCTTTATATCCTAATATCTGACCATTATCCCACAAATGTTGTAACGAAGGTGCATTATCGGCAGAATAAAAACCTGCATCCAATACCGCAATTTGCATACCTTTTCCTTTGTAACCTCTTTCATGAAGATGATATCCGTTTACTGTTTGAATCTGATCCCAGGCATAACCATATTCTTCTTCATTTTTGTCTTTAAGGATCCCATGACCTTCTTTAAATTTAACCAATGCACTGACATGATTACTATTGGTAGTCATTTCAACATATGAAATAAAATCAAGATTCATTATGGTATCCATCAATTCACTGTCGGAAGAAAATACTATAGCTCCATTTAGCCATTTAGTAGTATATCTAACATCTATTCCAAGCTCCTTTAAAGCATTTACATAAGCAAAAGACACCGGCAAGTCGTTCTCTACAATATCAATATCCTGACTAACTCGTCTGTCAATAGCCCTTTCACTAAGAAATTCTTCTGGTCTGTCAATACTATACAAAGAGCCTTCTTTATCGGTAAACTGCACAAAGTAACCATTACTTTGCGCCATCAAACACACAAAAGAGGTGAATATCAAAACTAAAACCGCAACAACTCTATTCATTCCCTATTATCTAAAATATGCACCAGGATCATTTTGCATCTTTTCAGGATCCTTCAACTTTCCTTTATTCTTTTCAAATTGTTCCTGTTCTGCAGCCCTTCTTTCATTTAGCACTTCAGGATTTAAAAGCTTACCATCCTTATACTTTAATATATAATTTACTTCTCCATTCTGATGATAAAAAGTCCAGTTCCCATCCTCTTTATCATTTTTATAAGTGGCATCAATCTCAAGCTGTCCACCTTCATAATAATAAAGATATTTGCCTTCTAATTTATCTTGAACATATGTTGCCTTTAACAACGAAGCTCCACTTCTAAAAAACTTTAACCAAGGACCATCTTTTAATCCATTAACCGAAACATATGATTCTGCAACCTCTCCATTCGGGTAATATACAATAGTTTCGCCATGAGCCTTATTGTTTTTATACTCCTGAGTAGAGGCTATTACATTTTTTGAAGTATAATAGGTCCATTTGCCTTCTTTGTTTTTACCAACAAAGGTACCGGTTGATGACAACTCTCCTTTATCGTTAAATAATTCCGCCTCTCCATTGACACCTTTCTCATCATAAACTATTCGAAGGCTCATTTTTCCGTTTGGATAAAATCTAACATACTCTCCTACTGGTTTATTATCTTTAAAAGTAGCCTTGTATAATGGACTTCCATCAGTGTAACGTTTCTCCCAGGGACCTTGTTTCAAGCCATTTTCATCAGTCTTATTGTAATGATCAGGAACCGGAGCATAATTCTTTTTTTTAGCCGGTATTTTATTTCCAAAAACATCCGTTTGTGCCTGAAGCGACAAGGTGCATATTGACAGTATAATTAAATAAACCAGACGTTGTAATAATTTCATTCCAATCAACTTTTTTATGAAGTCATTTAAATTCTTAAGTTCATTTTGATGATACTTGAACTTGAAAAAACAGTTTCAAAAATATAAAAAAAAGTCCTCAAGAATTGAGGACTTTTTAAAAGAGTCAATATTTACGGAAATATTATTTTACTTCTTCGAAATCTACATCCGTTACTTCATCATCTTTGCCACCTTGTTCTGCTCCTGCGTCAGGTCCTGGCTGTGGTCCACCTTGTGCTCCTGCATCAGCACCACCTTGTGCCTGACTAGCATTGTACATTTCTTGCGAAGCAGCCTGGAATACAGTATTCAATTCCGTAGTAGCAGCATCTATAGCAGCAATATCTTGTGCTTTATGAGCTTCTTTTAGTTTACCCAAAGCAGCTTCGATAGGTTGTTTTTTGTCAGCTGGCAATTTGTCACCAAACTCACTCAATTGCTTTTCAGTTTGGAAAATCAAACTATCTGCACCATTCAACTTATCAATTTTTTCTTTGGCTTGCTTATCAGCGTCAGCATTAGCTTCAGCCTCATCTTTCATACGTTTGATTTCGTCATCAGACAAACCTGAAGAAGCTTCAATACGAATACTTTGCTCTTTGCCAGTAGCTTTATCTTTTGCTGTTACATGAAGAATACCGTTGGCATCAATATCAAAAGTTACTTCAATTTGCGGCGTTGCACGCGGTGCTGGTGGAATACCGTCTAAGTGGAAACGACCAATTGTTTTGTTATCGTTAGCCATAGAACGCTCACCTTGCAATACGTGAATCTCAACCGAAGGCTGGTTATCAACAGCAGTAGTAAATGTTTCAGACTTTTTAGTTGGAATAGTTGTGTTTGCTTCAATCAACTTAGTCATTACACCACCCATTGTTTCAATACCTAACGATAGTGGTGTAACATCCAATAACAATACATCTTTAACTTCACCTGTTAAAACACCACCTTGGATAGCAGCACCTACAGCAACTACCTCATCAGGGTTAACACCTTTAGAAGGAGATTTACCGAAGAAATCTTCCACTACTTTCTGTATAGCAGGGATACGAGTTGAACCACCTACTAAGATTACCTCATCAATTTCTGAAGCTGACATTCCGGCATCTTTCAAAGCCTCTTTACATGGCTCCAATGTACGTTGAATCAATCTATCAGCCAATTGCTCGAATTGGGCACGTGACAATGAACGAACCAAGTGTTTTGGAATACCATCAACAGGCATAATATATGGTAAGTTGATTTCGGTGCTTGTAGAAGATGACAACTCAATTTTTGCTTTTTCTGCTGCATCTTTCAAACGCTGAAGAGCCATAGGATCTTTACGCAAATCTACGTTTTCGTCCTTCATAAACTCATCAGCTAACCAGTTAATGATAACATCATCAAAGTCATCACCCCCTAAGTGAGTATCACCGTTTGTTGATTTTACTTCAAAAACGCCATCTCCTAGCTCAAGAACTGAAATATCGAAAGTACCACCACCTAAGTCGAATACGGCAACTTTCATATCTCTGTCCATCTTATCTAAACCATAAGCTAATGAAGCAGCAGTTGGCTCGTTGATGATACGGCTAACTTTTAAACCAGCAATTTCACCAGCTTCTTTAGTAGCCTGACGTTGAGCATCGTTAAAATAGGCAGGCACGGTAACTACCGCTTCTGTTACTTCTTGACCAAGATAATCTTCAGCTGTTTTCTTCATCTTTTGAAGTACCATTGCTGAAATCTCCTGAGCAGAGTACATACGATCATCGATTTTAACGCGAGGAGTATTATTTTCACCTTTAACTACTTCATAAGGCACACGCTTTACTTCGTTTGGAATCTCATCGTACATTGACCCCATAAAACGCTTGATTGAATAAATGGTTTTATGCGGGTTTGTGATTGCCTGACGCTTTGCAGGATCACCTACTTTACGTTCTCCTCCTTCGATAAAAGCCACAATTGATGGCGTTGTTCTTTTTCCTTCGCTGTTAGGGATTACAACTGGCTCGTTACCTTCCATTACAGATACACAAGAGTTGGTTGTTCCCAAGTCGATACCGATAATTTTTCCCATTACTATATAATTATTTTATTTTTTAAATTCTTTTAAATTGAACTCACGACCCTAAACTTCAAATCGTGTGCCATTCAACTTTTGCAGAATTTTCAGGAAAAATTGACACGAAGAAACTAATATTTGAATTTAATATGACAGTTTGATATGACATTATGGCAAAACACAATTATTGTACTTTACTATAATGTCATAAGGTTAGCAGTTTTAATTTTCTGACAGTTTTGATATTTCGATATCCTCATCACCAACCGTATAATTTATAAGAACTTTATCTCCTTCTTTTAAACCATTGGTGATAGTATAAAACATTTCATTTTCAGATCCTATTTCTACTTCCTTAAACTGAGTTGATAATCCATCTTTTTGAACTACATATCTAAGACTGTCGTTTCCATACACAGCTTCTTTTGCTACAAACAAAATATCTTCCAGGCTTTTTGTTATAATGGTATTGGTCGATGTCATCCCGGGCAATAACACTTCTTTGTATTCTTTTAACTCCACAATTACCTTAAAGCCATTCTGAAATTCACCCGGCATCTCCTGCCCCACATTGGCAATACTAATAATTTCGCCCTCGAATGTTTCTTTAGGGAAAGCGTCAATTTTAAGTTTAACAGCCTGCCCTAACTCTATTTTAGCAATATCAATCTCTTTCACATATAGTTCAGAAATAATAGTCTTTAAATCAGGCAAGGTAGCAATTAAGGGCATCCACCTGCCAACGCGAGAGCCCACTTTTACCTTTTGACCATCGTAACCATAGCCATAAATAATCATACCATTGGCCGGTGAGTGAATAACCAGTTCCGATTTTAACTGTTCATACAATTTTTTGCGACGCTCATAACGATCCACTCGTTCCTGATTGCGTGCTATTCTTCTTTTATGATTTTGTGTTTGCGTAATCAGGTCGCGTTTGGCCTTTGCCAATGCTCTTACTGCCTTGTCGTAATCAATCTGACTCTGACGCTGTACTGCTTTAGATTCATAAGTAGATTGCTGCACCTTTATTTCGGCATCCAACAGGTAGTCTTCTTTTTTACGAATATTCTCTCGAGCTCCCATTAAAGTTAAGCTTGAATCAATTTTAGCATCTTCAAGCCGGGTATATATTTCATTCAAGCGATCGTTTACTTCGGTTAACCGCTCTTCCACCTCGGTAGGATCCAATGTGGCAACCTGATCACCTTTTTCTACGATTTTACCTTCTTCAACAATACTCATTATTTTCAGATCCCAAATCCTCAGCTCGCGATTAAAACTAACCTCGGGAACTGTAATATCAAGAGCTTTTTGAGCTTTTAATTCACCCATCGCAGTAACGGAAGTTTCAAAGCTACCTTTCTGAACTTTTGCTATCTGTTGTGTATCATCAGATTTTTTCCATGGTTGCCAAATCAGTATTATAATCACTAATAAGACTCCCAGACCAATTCCTATCTTTTTTTTATTCATGGCTTTTACTTTTCAAGTAGGTAGTCTAATTCTTTTATAAGTGATTCATTTTCCTCGAAATCGTACAAGGTAATTTGTCTTATTCGATAATAACCTCTCCAAAAATCAGATAGAGAATTTATATAGGCTCTTTTTGATTGATCTAATGAATTACGTGCCGCATTCAACCTGATGACATCTACTTTATCAATCATAAAACGCTGTTTAGTAACATTATACCCCAATTGCGCAACTGTATCAGCTTTAGCAGAGATATCAACTTGTTCTTCCTGAAGGTTAAATTCAAGAATTTGCATAACAACATCCTGCTCAAAATCAATCAGAGCCTGACGTACTTCGGCCTCTGCAACCTGCCGGTTTGATTTGGCCATTTGAATCTGTCCTTTTCTGGTTCCCCAGTCTATAATAGGAGCATTTAATGATACTCCTAACCCTCTGTCATCACCAAATGGACTGGCGTATACATCATTGAAATTATCTGACTGTTTATTGATCCCAAGATTTGCACGTAAATTAGCACTTAAGCCACTTGTAGCTTTTGTTTGTGCTACATTCTGATTAGCCCTTATTAACCGTGCTTCTAATTGCAATACTTCCGGGTTGTTTTCTTTTGCCAACTCCAAAGCTTTGTCGGCGTTAACTTTCAAATCAGGGATTTCGTTGGGTATTAATGGCTGTATTACAACATCTTTATTAAAGCCTAAAAAAGAATTTAACAGATTACGAGCCTGTTTCAGACTAACTTCGGCTTTGGTCTTAGCTATTTTTGCATTTAGATAGCTTAATTCAAGATCTAATAATTCATCCTGCGTTACTGTTCCAATATTAAAACGTCCTTTACCAATATTAAATAAGGTATCGGCATTAGCAAGGTTGGTTTCAGCTATTTTCAAATCAATCTCTGCACCAACTGTATTAAAAAATATGCGAACCGATTGCTCCGATAAAGCCTCCATATCCGACAAGAAGGTTTTCTTTGCCTGTTCAAACTCTAGCGGCTTTAATTTCGATTGCCATTTAAATTCATTATAACCGGTAAGAGGTTGGCTCAAACGAATACTCACCGGAACAGATGTAAAACTAATATCATCTGATCCTACATTCTGTAAACGCTGAACATCGGAAGTAAGACTTAGCTCACCACCGGTTAATGTAACATTCTGATTTAAAGACAACCCCACCTGAGAAGAGACATACTCATTAGAAACATATTTATTTTCTCCTGTTTCAGGGTCAATCACCTGCCTAACAGATCGATCATAATTAACGGGTGTAGTATTCAGTCGTAGTCCAGGAAGTTGCGAAGCCTTAAAACTTCTGAAATCCCAATAACTGGCAAGGTACATGTTTTTCGATCGGAAGCTGGATATCGATTGAAGTTTAGCTAATCGAATAGCTTCATCCAAGGTCAATTGCATTTCAAGCTCTTCATTCTGAACAGTATCTTGAGCCTGAATATTTAAAAATAATAGTGTGGTTAAAATCAGGGTTATTAAGCGGTACATATATTAATGTCTTAAAGATTCAACAGGATCCTGGGCAGCAGCACGCTTCGCCGGGATATATCCAAAAATAATTCCAACAGTGGCCGATACACTAAAAGCCACAATTACAGAGAAAAAAGAAACGATGGTTTTTATATCGGCTGTGAGATGAATAAGGTGAGCCAGTAACACTCCCAGCATTATTCCAATTAAACCACCAGAAATACTAATTAAGGTTGATTCAGCCAAAAACTGCACAATAATATCTTTTCGTGAAGCACCAATGGCCTGCCGTGTTCCAATCTCACGAATTCGTTCCCAAACGGAGGCAAGCATAATATTCATAATACCAATACCTCCAACAATCAGTGAGATACCTGCAATGGCGCCTAATACAATATTAAATATCTCATTAGTTTTTTGTTGTTGTTTCAATAACAACTCGGGCACTGTAACCTCAAAATCATAAAGGTTGGAATGACGACGTAAAATCAATCGCTTAATAACATCAGCAGTAGATGACAGATGTTCCGTCTCATCCACTTGAACAATTATTTTATCAAGTTGATTTGCACTTTTCGTTTCGGTAGATGATGTCTCTTCATCTTCTCCTCCACCCATCATAAAAACAACGCCTCCGCCGGCCATGTTATCCATTACCTCGGGATTTATGGCGCCTTTATCTTTAAACCGCATCAGCATGGTTTTTATTGGAATGATAATGGTATTATCAGAACTACTAATTCCCATTTCATCCGATGCCGAAGTGGTAAAATCACGTTTTTCAATGGTTCCGATCACACGTAACCAAACCTGACCACATTTAATATACTGGCCAACCGGATTATCCTGATTAAAAAACTTTGCACGAATATTATCACCGATAATACAAACCGGAACTCCTTTACTGGTTTGTTGTTCACTGAATATTTTTCCTTTATCAAGATTAATGTTCAGCATTTCAAAGTAACTGGATGAAACACCTTCCAGACTAACCGGATAACTTTTACCTTCTTTAATAGCGTGGTAGTTTAACGAAACAACCGGACTTATTTTATTAACCGTAGGAATCGTTTCCAGTATGGCCTGTGCATCCATCTGATGTAATCCTCTCGAAAACTTCTTCTTTTTGGAGTTATTATCCGAATCGGATCCATTGGCTTCAATAGACTGACTCACTGGTGTAATGATAATATTATTGACACCAACGAGTTTAATTTGTTCCAAAACTTCTTGCTGCGCTCCTTTTCCAATCGCCAGCATACTAATTACGGCGGCCACACCAAACATGATACCCAAAGCAGTTAAAAAGGACTTAACTTTATTGGATAAAATAGCTTCAACAGCTATAATAACATTGTGTGAATACCGTAAATATAATTTAAATGGGGAATCTATATTTTTCATGGTAGATACAGATAGAGATTAGTTAACAGACAAACTGTCTTGTTGATTTAATTTCAATTCGTTATAAATCTCTATTCCTTCATAAGGCATATCATCAGACTCATCCGGCTGATTCATCATCAACACATCACCTTCAGAGACACCTTTTTTAAGTACTACAAAATTCTCGTTAGCAGCACCTAGTGAAACAATTTGTTTTGTAATATTTCGTCCTTCAACAAAAACATAACTTAATGAGTCGTTTGAAAAAACAGCCTCCATTGGAGCATACATTACATCTTGTAAATTGGCTGTATTAATAACATTACTGGTTGTCATTGCCGGACGCAAATCTTTATCAGTTCCATCTACCTTAATGGTAACTTCAAAAACTTTAGCATCGCCTTTGGGTATTACCTGACCTATATTAGCAACAGCAATTACCTCTCCATCAAAACTCTTTTCGGGGAAAGCATCAATACCCACTTTCACTTCCTGTCCGACTTTTATTTTTGAAATATCAATTTCATTAATAAAGGTTTTTGAAATCATACTGCTCAAATCGGGTAATTCTGCTATTTGTGGTCTCCAGCGGCTAATGGTAGAACCGGCTTTTATTTTCTTGCCGAAACGATCAAAACTGTAAATGACCAAGCCAGGTTTAGGAGCTGTGACTTCTAAGGCATTAAATAGCTTTCCAATATCATCTAACCGTTTTTGTTGCTTACGCACTCTTTCCGATTCGCGATAAACCTTATACTCATCCTGCTTTTTCTTTAGAGTATAATTCGTTTGCTTTTGCTCCAGATCTCTGGTAGCTCTTTCTACATCAAGCTGAGCTTGCCTTTTTACAGCCGGTGATTCATAAATTGATTGATCGAGAATAATTTTTTTCTCCTCCAGATCAACCTGTGCATTTAACAACTCATCGCGAAGTGTGCTTAGATTAAGATTGGTATCTATTTTAGCATCTTCGTAGGCATTAAAAGCTGTTTCATAATCTTCTTCAGCTTTTGATCTCAACTCTTCAACGGCAGCATGATCGAGCGTTGCAACATAACCACCTGAATCAACAACAGTTCCTTCCTCAACAATCTCAGTCACTTTAATCTCATAAAGATCAATATTACGACTATTTATTTCGTTGGGAAGTACAATTAATTCAGAATTCTCGGTTTGAAGCTGTCCGGTAGAGTATACTTCTGAAATAAAGTTACCTTTTATAACTTTCGTAGTTAGGTAATTGGTTCCATCTGATTTGGCAGGGGTAAAAATCCAAATTGCCAATAAAATTAACACAAGGGTGCTAAGGATAAAGTAGGTCTTTTTATTAAAATTCATTATTTAAGGGTTTAGGCTGCTATAATAATTAAAATAAGGCTAAACAAATAAAAAAGGCTCATTGATTTAACGAGCCTTCATGTTAATTATTGTTAATGATTGTCTATATAAACGACTTAATATCGGAAATTATACTTTGAGCCAATTCATTAGCTTCATCAGCCGATTTTGCCTCTGCATAAATCCGAATGATTGGTTCAGTATTTGATTTTCTCAACTGAACCCACTTTTCAGCAAAATCAATTTTTAATCCATCAATATCATTAATTTGTTCTTCGGAATATTTAGCTTTCACTTGTTCCAATACCTTATCAACATCTATTTCTGGTGTTAATTCTATTTTATTTTTAGATATTGAATATTCAGGATACTTAGCTCGTAGTGAAGAACAACTGATTCCGCATTTAGCCAAATGAGTTAAGAACAAACCAATACCTACTAAAGCATCGCGTCCATAATGACTCTCGGGATAGATGACTCCTCCGTTACCTTCGCCTCCAATCAAGGCATTGGTTTCTTTCATGGTGGTTACTACATTCACTTCTCCTACAGCTGCAGCAGTATATTCGCCTCCATATGCACGGGTTACATCAGCCAAAGCGCGAGTTGACGAAAGATTAGATACCGTATTTCCGGTTTTATGAGCTAATAAATAATCAGCTACCGCAACCAAGGTATACTCTTCTCCAAACATCGAGCCATCCTCATTGATAATTGCTAAACGATCTACATCCGGATCAACCACAAAACCCACATCAGCTTTTTTATCCTTTATAGTGTTAGATATCTCGGTCAAATGCTCCGGAAGGGGTTCCGGATTATGTGGAAATTGTCCATTAGGCTCAGTATACAATTCAATAACATTAGATACTCCTAAGGCCTTTAATAGTTCTGGTAAAACAACTCCACCTACACTATTTACACAATCAATAGCTACTGTGAAATTGGCTTTTTTAATGGCTTCAACATCAACCATCTCAAGATCTAAAACATGTTGAATATGAAATTTATTATATATATCCTTTTCTTCAACACGCCCCAGATCATCAACCTCGGCAAAAACAAAACTCTCGTCTTCGGCTATTTTTAACACGTCAGCTCCATCCTGAGCACTTAAAAACTCACCTTTTTCATTTAAAAGTTTTAAAGCGTTCCATTGCTTAGGATTATGGCTGGCAGTAAGAATAATTCCACCATCAGCTTTTTCTTCGGTTACAGCAATCTCGGTAGTTGGTGTGGTAGCCAACCCAATATTTACTACATCAATACCTAAACCTTGTAAGCTTCCTACTACCAAATTTTTAACCATCTCGCCTGAAATTCGGGCATCACGCCCCACAACAATGGTTAGTTTTTTATTCGGATGACGCATTTTTGCCCATTGACCATAAGCAGCACTAAATTTAACTACATCCAGTGGAGATAATCCTTCACCTACTTGTCCGCCAATTGTTCCTCTAATGCCTGAGATAGATTTTATCAGTGTCATAAATTTTGTTTTTGTTTTGCTGAAGGACAAAAATGGATCATTTTTTTTATATAGCAAATGATATATGATAGCCTTTTCAATCTGTTTGATAGGATTTGCCAATTAATTAACGAATAAAAAACCTAATAAATACCAAAAAGCAAATAATTGTAGTAATTTTTCATCGAAAGCTACAGTATGTCAACTGTTTTTTTCTCAACTTTGCATTTTTGAAATTAGATATACGAGCAAATGCGTAACGAACGTAATTTTAAGCGAAAGCCGGGTCGCCGTTTTGATGATCAGCAAGAGAGTGAAGGAAAAAGAAGAGTTATCAAAAGACACTCCGAAAAGAAACAACCTGCATCTTCTACCAGACCGCCCAAATACAATAACATAGAAAACTCCGATCAAAAGGACAAAATCCGATTAAATCGTTTTGTGGCCAATGCAGGAGTATGCAGCCGACGCGAAGCTGACAAACTAATTGCCAATGGGGAGATAACCGTAAATGGCAAGGTAGTAACAGAAATGGGTGTTAGCGTTTCGATGCAGGACGATGTTCGCTATCAGGGCAAAAGGTTAAATGCCGAAGAAAAAGTATATGTTCTTCTAAATAAGCCCAAAGATTACGTTACTACGGTTGAAGACAAACATGCCAAACATACAGTTATGGATTTGGTAAGAGATGCCAGTCCTAATAGAATTTATCCGGTAGGTAGACTTGACAAGCAAACAACCGGTTTATTACTATTAACCAACGACGGTGATTTAACAAAGGTCTTGACTCACCCTAAGCACAATGCTAAAAAGATTTATCACGTGTATACTGATAAACCTGTTTTTTCAAGTCACCTCGATCAGTTAGCCAAAGGAATTACTTTGGAAGATGGGCCTATACATGCCGATGCAATTAGTTTTGTTGACAAAGATGACAAAACACAAGTAGGTGTGGAAATTCATTCGGGCAGAAACAGAATTGTACGTCGTATGTTTGAACACCTGGGATACAAAGTAATGAAACTCGACAGAGTGTATTTTGCAGGATTAACTAAACAAAACATACCTCGTGGAAAATGGCGATACCTAAGTGCTAAAGAAGTTACCCGATTAAAAGCGGGTATGTTAAGATAATATTAAAGAGCCTTTTTTTGGCTCTTTTTTTGTACTTTTCCATTGCATAAAATTCTTTTTAACACCTATGCCTACCAGAACTACGATATACATATTTATTTGCATATTCTTTTTATTAAAAGCAAACGACTCTTCTGCCCAAAAGATTAGTGGAGTTGTTGAGGACGCCATTACAGGCCAGTCTATCCCATTTGTCAATGTTAGTTTTGGCGATCAAAAAGGAACGGTAACCGATATTGATGGCAAATTCATTATTGAAGACCTACATTCATTAGATGACATTCGTTTTTCATGCCTGGGATATTACCCAATACTACTTAAGAATGAAGACATCAATCCATTTTTAAACATCCGTCTTCATCCGATACAATACGAGCTGGATGAAATTAATGTGGTACCTGGCGAAAATCCGGCCGTTACCATCATGCGTAACGTTATTGACAATGCCGACCAGCACAATCCATCATTATATCAACCTTACAGTTGTATTCTCTACCATAAAATGATTGTTGAATACGACATGCCTGAAGAAATAAAGGAAGAAGAACTGCCTCAACTAATGAATGATTTGGGACTGAGTAAAGACAGCTACCTTATGTTATTTGAGTCGGTCTCGGAGAAAAGGCACTTCAAAAAAGGAATGGATAAGGAGCGTATCTTATCCGGCAGAGTCAGCGGAATGAAAAACTCTACCCTGGCTTCATTACCTGCCATGCTACAACCATTCTCGTTTTACGATCAATACCTGAAAATACTCGACAGCGATTATCTCAACCCGGCATCAAACGCCGGATTAAACAATTACTATTTTCAGTTGCTTGATACCATTGTCGACAACAAAGGAGACTCGATTTATTACATATCCTATAATCCTAAGCCCACGCATAATTTCAGAGGCCTGACAGGGACTTTTCATATTCTGCAATCCGACTGGGCTATTAAGAGTGTGGTTGCCAAAACAGCCGGTTCAAACAAAGGATTGAGTTTATACATCAAACAAAATTACCAACCCAATAACGAAGGGCTGTGGTTCCCTCATCAGCTCGAGAGCAGCCTCGAATTTAAAAGCATGGGTTCGTCGCAACAACTCCCCTATCCCCTTATTGGTAAAGGCAAAAGCTACGTAACAGCTATCAACACTAAACCTGATTTTACGGCAAAAGATTTTGACAATGTTGTTTTTGAAGATGCCACGTTAGCACAAACATCTCCTGATGTGGGACTTTACAGATACGAACCTTTGACGGCACGTGATTCACTGACTTATCACCTGCTCGATAGTTTGGGTAAAAAAGCACATCTGGACGCGATTATCAATCTTCAGCTCTCGATGATTAAAGGCTATTTACCGGCCGGAAAGTTTCAAATGGATATACGCCGTTTTTTCGACTATAACGATTTTGAAGGCTTTAAAGTGGGACTTGGCTTGTATACCAGTCCTAAAATGTCGACTAAGTTTTCGACCGGTGGATACGTTACCTATGGATTTGGCGATAAAGAATGGAAATACGGAGGCTCACTATTTCTTACTCCTTTTAAGAGAGAGGAAAATCGTTTTATTATCGATTACAAGGATGATGTATTTGCCACGGGGGAGTTAAGTTTTATGGATGGAATTCAAAAAAACTCTACCGAGATGTTTCGTGGCTTTTTGGTTGAAACCATGGATCGCACACAAGAAATTAAATTGGGTACCGAGTTTCGTTTTCTGAAATATTTTAAAACCGGATTGTATTATCGAAATGCAACAGTAACTCCGCAAAAAAGATATCGTTTTATGGTTACCGATGAAATAGCTCCTGCCTTCGACTTTCAGGAAGCATCGGTCAGATTGAAATGGGCACACCGCGAAACATTTACCAACACAGCTCTCGGATTACTATCGGAAGGCACACCTTATCCGAAAGTATGGATCAATGCCACCTACGGCCAATGGGAACAAAATGGCACTTCGGACTACCAAAAGCTGGAGACGCAATTAGAAAAAACATTTAATTACCCTAACGCCATGTACACCAACATCAGGTTGCAGGGGGCTAAATTATACGGCGATTATCCATCCACTTTCTTATACAGCTCACTGGGATCATATAAGAGTTTTACCATTTTTATTCCCAATTCATTTGCCACTATGCGCCTGAACGAATTTGCTGCCGAGCAGTTCTCAGCTGTTTATTTTTCGCATGGCATACCGCTGTCATTAAACACTAACCGACGCATTAAACCCGAGATTGTACTATCGACCAATGCTGCCTGGGGCGAAGCACCCGAAGGAGTCAGCTCGTTTGAAAAGGGGTATTACGAATCGGGTGTATACTTCCGAAACCTTTTATCGAACTTTATTTTCCGATATGGTTTATCAGTGCATTACCGTTATGGAGCCTACCAACTGGATAAAGGAATTGATAACTGGGCTTTTAAACTGGGCTTGGAGTTTGCATTGTAGAAAGCTTGAAGCCAGAAGACTGAGGACGGAAGTTGATCAGTGAAACAAGATTCCTGAGCCTGTCGAAGAAACGATTTTCAATTAAGCACAAAGTGCCTAAAAAGCTACTGGCTGATAGCTTATGGCTATTTCCATCATGCTAATCGAGGTTCGGAAGCCTGTCGATGGAACAATTAATCAATGGCAATTCATTATTTTTTTCAAAAGATACATTCTTGTTTATTCTTCTGCCATCCTATCTAATAGAAATTAACTTCATTCTTATATAATCATATTTCTATGATTATATATCTTAATCTATTTTTTATTTTCTGTTTTCTATTTTTCTTTTGTAGCTGTCTTTTTACTATTATTTCCTTCTATTTAATTATATATTTTCATCTTTTATCTTTTAGATATCTAATATTTATATCTAGAAATATTCGTTTCTTTTTTCGATATCATCTATTTATTATTAGACTAGTAATATTATAATTTAGATATCTATATTACGTAAACAGAACATTGCATGGAGTTATTATACAAAAAGGGCTGCGATCAATCACAGCCCTTTCCAATATACTAATGTACTTATTCTTATTTTTCTAACCGAGCAATGCTTTCGGTAAGGGTTTTAATCTTTGCCTCGGCATCGGCTTGTTTCTGACGTTCTTTAGCAACCACCGCTTCAGGGGCACTACCCACAAAGCGCTCATTACCCAGCTTTTTCATTACTCCTTTCAGGAATCCTTCCTGGTGAGCCAAGTCTTTACGAAGTTTTTCCAACTCTGCCTCTACGTCAATCATGCCATCCATCGGAACAAAATACTCGTTGGTACGTGCCATAAACGAAACAGCGCCTTCTGTTTTTTCCGATACCATGGTCTTCTCGCTGATGTTAGCCATCTTCACCAACACAGCATCAAAGTCGGCAGCATAATTCTCACCACCCAACACATCCAGCTTCAAAGCATCTTTCATGGCGATATTCTTCTCCTTACGGATGGTACGAATTCCACCCACAGCCTCTTTCATTATTTCAAACTTATCCAGCAAGTCTGCATTTAATGGTTTAGCCACAGGCATATCCGACACCATAATACTTTCACCTTCTTTGCGCCCTTCCAAAGTCTGCCAGATTTCTTCTGTTAAGAAAGGCATAAAAGGATGCAAAAGGCGCAACATCTTATCGAAGAATTCAACCGTTGCTTTATAAGTAGCTCCGTCTAATGGTTGCTGGTAAGCAGGCTTGATAGCCTCCAGATACCACGATGAAAACTCTTGCCAGAAAACAGTGTAAACCGTCATCAAGGCATCAGAAATACGGTATTTTGAGAAATGATCGTTAACAATCTCGATGGTCTGATCCAATTTAGCATCAAACCAGCTAATAGCTTGTTTAGCATACTCTGGCTGCTCAATTGAGTTATCGATATCCCAACCTTTAACCAAACGGAATGCATTCCAGATTTTGTTAGCAAAATTACGTCCCTGCTCAGGCAAACTCTCGTCAAACAACAGATCACCACCGGCAGGCGAGCACAACAACATACCCACACGCACACCATCGGCACCATAAGTAGCCATCAGATCCAATGGATCGGGCGAGTTACCCAGTTGCTTACTCATCTTACGACCTTGCTTATCGCGCACCATACCTGTGAAATACACATTGCGGAATGGGAATGTACCTTTAAACTCGTAACCCGCCATAATCATACGAGCCACCCAGAAAAAGATAATATCATGTCCCGTTACCAAATCGTTGGTTGGGTAGTAATAATCTACTTCGTTATTCTCAGGATTGAAACCATCGAATACCGACATCGGCCATAACCACGATGACGCCCAGGTATCCAACACATCTTCTTCCTGCGATAAATCAGCAGTGGTCAATGCATCGCTTCCGGTTTTAGCTTTCGCCTTTTCAACCGCCTCTTCGATGGTTGATGCAACCACAAAATCACCCGACTCTAAATAGAAAACAGGGATACGGTGCCCCCAGTAAAGCTGACGTGAAATACACCAGTCTTTTACATTTTCCATCCAGTGACGGTACACATTTTTGAATTTGGCAGGATGAAACTTCACCTCATCATTCATCACAGCATCCAGGGCAACCTTGGCCATATCGCTCATCTTTAAGAACCATTGGGTACTTAATTTAGGCTCGATAACAGCGCCTGTACGCTCCGAACATCCTACTTTATTATCGTAATTTTCTACTTTCAGAAGGTTACCTGCTTTTTCCAATTCAGGAATAATCTCCTCACGAACCACAAAACGATCTTTACCCACAAACAATCCGGCTTTTTCGCTAAGCGTACCATTGTCGTTTAAGATATCGATGCTCTCCAGGTTATGTCGCATACCAATTTCGTAGTCATTGATATCGTGAGCAGGTGTAATTTTCAAACAACCTGTACCGAATTCCATGTCCACATACTCATCTTCGATGATAGGAATAGAACGGTTTACCAAAGGAACCAATACGCGCTTGCCTCTTAAGTGAGCAAAACGCTCATCGTTTGGATTGATACAAACAGCGGTATCACCCAAAATGGTTTCAGGACGAGTTGTAGCAATAGTTACAAACTCTTCTTCACCTTCGATTTGATATTGCAGGTAGTATAATTTAGAATGAACCTCTTTGTAAACAACCTCTTCGTCAGAAACAGCAGTTAATGCCTCCGGATCCCAGTTTACCATGCGAATACCACGATAAATCAAATCCTTTTCGTAAAGAGCTACAAAAGTATCGATCACCGCTTTGCTGCGAGGTTCATCTAAAGTAAAACAGGTACGATCCCAGTCGCATGAAGCGCCCAGTTTCTTTAACTGTTCTAAAATAATACCACCATGTTCTTCGGTCCAATTCCAGGCATGACTTAAAAACTCATCGCGGCTTAAATCAGACTTATCGATCCCTTGCGTTTTAAGGCGATTTACCACTTTAGCCTCGGTAGCAATAGAAGCGTGATCGGTACCAGGTACCCAACAGGCATTTTTACCCATCATACGGGCACGACGAATCAAAATATCTTGAATGGTATTGTTAAGCATATGTCCCATGTGAAGGACGCCGGTGACGTTTGGTGGTGGGATTACAATGGTATATGGCTCCCTTTCATCGGGCACCGACTTGAAAAATCCCTTGTCCATCCAATACTTATACCACTTGTCTTCTGTAGCATTAGGACTGTACTTGCTTGCAATTTCCATATTCTAACTTTATCTACTTAAATGTGCATTGTCAATAAGACTGCAAAAGTAAGAAAAAATGAGAAATGGTACTGAGAGATAAGGTCTATAATATAAAGTTTAAGAAATATTCAGTCAATTCTACCTTATTCATTTTCATCCTGTAAATAAAAATCAACAATTATTATTTCTTAAAACCGTATTTCTGCCAATTAGGCAATGCTTTGGATGAATTTAAAAACTCATAAAATTGAACTACATTTTGTTTTGCATTACAAACTCCTGCAACATAAACAATCGGCTTATGCGATTCTTCAGGAAAAGGTCCTGCAATCTTCACCTTGCCCGATTTCAATGCATCGGTTCGATAAACAATACCCAAAGGTGCCTCGCCCAATTCCACCATCATCAGAGCAGAGCGCACATCTTTTGAAGGAAGCAATTTTTCCTTCAGACCATTAAAAGCATTAAGATTGTCGAGAGACTGTTTGGCATATCTACCTGCCGGAACGTGCGAAGGATCACCAATGGATAAACGACCTTGACCTAACAATGAGACAAAATCAGTTTCTTTATTAATTGTTATACTATCTATCGTAGAATTATTTGGCACAATCAACACCAACTCATTCATTGCAATATCTGATCGTAAATTATTTTTTATATAACCAAGACTATCTGCATAATCGGCCCATTTCTTACTGGCTGAAAGATATATATCAGCCTCCCCACCTTGCACTATCTGCCGTGCCAATGTGCCACTTGAAGCAAGGTTGAGTTTTATTTTAGTTAAATGATTGTTTTCATATACCTCAACCAACTCTGATAATACATCCGTTAAACTGGCAGCAGCAAACACCATTACCTCATCTTTTGTTTCTTTTGATTTACTTCCACTGCAGGCAGAAATAAATATTAATAATATCAGGACTGACGCAATGCGTGATATAATATTCTTTTTCATTGGTTTCATTTTTCTACATTTACTAATTTCTAATACCTAAAATCCTTTACCTATTTACAATCTGAATTGTAGAGCTAAACCGGCATAATTACCCACTCTGCTGGCAGCTGATCCGCTTTGAATTAAATAATGCGCTGCCAGTTTTAATCGATCTTTATTCAGGTACCAGTTAACCCCTAAATCCCAGGTAGCATCATCTCCAATATGTTTAAACAATTCGCTTGAACCTTCTCCTTTAAAATAATCGTAAGTAACAGATGGCTCAATAAATTTATTAGAAACAATAACATTATAAGCCACACACACGTGCATCTCGGTTCCTGTAAAATCAAGCAATTCTTCCGAAGTTCTTTTCATCTTATAATATTCACCATCAATTCGAATTCCATTATAATCAATGGCAATATCTGCCCCGTAAGTTTGGGCATTTTTAAAATAAACCGATTCATTTATGCATCCATCGTTTAAATTAGATCCACCAACAGCTATAGTAATACCCTTTCTTTCCCTCCATTGATTTCCTGACAACATGTATTTATATTTCGATTGTTCAGGATCGCCAATGGTAAACATCAAACGACCGGTTACCAACCTGCTTGAATTATCAGGACAAGCAAAAGCTTCGGGTTCATATACCCCAACTCTATAGTTAATTCCAAATCCTTTCCAGTTTTTTACACCTCCTAATCCTATTCCACTTTCAATACCATTTCCTTTTCCTGTTGTAAAAGATCGTAAATACCAACAAGACCTTGATTTATCAAATCCGCTCACAGCCCAAGGCGAAGTATTAAACTGACGACTGGTAGCTGCCCAAAAATAACCTGCCTGCAAATTCAACAGATCGCTTTTACGCAATAGTTTTGCAGTAACATATGCATTCCAAACATCAATACCGCCATACGAACCTTTGGTTGATGAATACCCATCCTGACCTAAACGATCGAGCTGTATTTGAAAACTGTATCCTAAAAACCAGTAAGGTTGCCCCTTAGCACCCGTTCTAAATCGTCGTATTTGAGTATCGTTGCGGTCCACATAATCGTGCTCATCATCTTTTTCCTTGCTGCTGTAAGTGGCCCATGTTTCAATACAAACAATAGGTTTAAAAGCTTTTGCCATATCCGGTTTTGACCAAACAGAGTTCTCATCTTTTTCAGATTTAGCCATTATGGCTGATACCGAAAAAAAACAAAATAGCATAAATAAGGTCTTTACTGAAAACATTAATTTGTTCATATATTAGGCTTTAAAGTTTCCTTGTCTTAGTTCTTCCACTCGTTATTCAAATTGTAGAATAACGCCTTTGAAAAAAATCATTATTCAATAGCCTGAATAACGACACTTAAAAAAAATCTTTATTCATTTGAGTGAATAACGCTGCTTAAAAAAAAGCATCCGCCAATTGTTCTTTCATCTTTAACTCACATTTACTCATTTCCTCAGAAATCATTTCGAAACGCGCAATTACTTTTAATCCAAATTTGGTAACTTCCGCACCACCTCCGTTGCTTCCTCCACGCTGCCGAACAACCAATGGTAATGGCGACAATTCGTTCATCTCTTTTATGTAATGCCATGCTTGCTGATACGACATCTTCATTTCCTTTGAGGCTGCATTAATAGATCCCATCTCTTTAACCAGGCTAAGCAAATCGATTCTCTTCTGATTTACGAAAAGCCGATCAAACTTATAGATCTCAATATGATTGGTAATATAAAATGGTGACTTCATACATTGGCAACAATAAATACAGTGCCACACCTACCAGTAATCTGATAATCTACCACTTAACTTTTCAACCACTCATTTACTTCTTACATTATTGTAGGAAACCACTGTAATATCATACATGATTGTTTGTTTGAGTCCGTTAAAATCCCTAATAATTGGGATTTGAGTAAAACTAAGAAGTCTCTAGCTTTGTTAGCTAACAAGGCAAACACTGTTACTATGCATCAACACAAGCACGAAAGGAAAACATTTTGGGTAGTACTATTAACCGCTATAACAATGGCAGTTGAAATATTCTATGGTTTATCCACCAAGTCAATGGCTCTTTTGGCCGATGGTATACATATGGGATCGCATGTTTTGGCTATTGGTTTAAGTTGGATGGCATACATTTTTGTACGAAAAGCATCGAAGAGTAAAAAATTCACCGGTAATTCAGATAAAATATTATCTCTTTCAGGATACAGCAGTGGTTTAATACTATTGCTATTTGCCATTGTTATAATGATTGAAGCATTAGAAAGAATCTATAATCCTCAGGAAATAGTTTACAAAGAGGCCATTCTGGTTGCTATTATTGGACTGGTGGTAAATGTGGCTAGTGCCTTTTTATTACATCACGATCACGAACATTCAGATCATAACATACGGGCAGCCTATTTGCATGTGATTGCCGATGCTTTAACCAGCTTGTCAGCAATTTTAGGATTAACAGCTGCCATGCTATGGGATATTCCGTTTATTGATACCATTGCAGCCATCATCAGTTCTTTGGTTATTATTAAATGGTCGGTTGGTTTATTAAAAGATTCAGGAGCATCACTACTGGATATGGAAAAGGGTGAGCATCATGATCACCATCATCATTAATTCTGATCGATTAGTTCCTGAATTTCGCTGAGATGGAGTTGAAAATGCCGAGGAAAATCATTCACCATATCTTTTAATGAAACCAAACCACTCCCCGAATCCCATTGATTAGCTAACTTTGATTGATCAATCTGCGCTACTACATGAGTATAATGCAGATGAGCATATTTCCAGAGCTGCACCAGTGTTTCCCAATCTTCATCCTGATAATTTTGAATGGATATCCAACGATCATTGTTTCCATTACTGGCATAACAAGGAAATGAAAACGGACTGGATTGATACTGCAAATGAATAATGCGATGAGTATTGTTTGATGCTGAATCGATCATATGTCCCACTATCTGCTTAATGGTTCGATTCTGCTTATTTCTTCTAATTTTAATAAGCTCCTGATCTAAGCCACTGAGTAGAGTTTCCCATTCTGTAACACCTTGCCCGACTTTTTTAATTACATCATTAAAATTCATTTTCGTAAGTTTTATTTTTGATAGCGATAATGACCAATTATTTCATAACTGAACAAGCAATCTTCCAAAACCTGACCGGCCCCAATATTATGCACTATAAGATATTTATTCTGACTACTTGACAGGACAGAAGAAACAAGTCCAATATGTGTAACTCCTCCGCCCAAATTCCAACAAACAATATCGCCCGGCTGATAATCTTTAGGGTTTCCTGACTTTGACAACTCTATACCAAATCTGCTAAAGAAAGTCATTAAGTTGGGTACTCGTCGGTGATCTATATTTTTATCAGTAGTTTTTAATCCCCATTTTTTCGGATACAAATCAAAGTGCGCATTCATATCTTCATGCACTTCCTTTTGAAGGTCAACATCAAACATTCGATAAGCGCGAATAATTACATCGGTACAAACACCCTTGCCTGCCGGAATATCACCATTGGGATAGTCAATGCCAAAATAAGACGGATCGTAAATCACATGCTGTTTGGTTAAGAACAAAGCAGAATCTGCCAATTAATCGAAGAAAGTATTCTGACTTTGCATGGACGTAACACAACAAAATACAAAGCCAACAAACAGATAGAGTTTATACATCAATTAGTTTTTAATGAGTTAGCACTCAATAAAAATACGCTTTAATATATAGATTTGATAATTTTATTATTCTGCCTTTTCAAATAAATTAATTAATGCGGCAATACGTTCTTTGACTGTTTCATTATTCAAAACCTTTTTAACTTCCTTTCTTGTTATTGAAAACTTTTTCTCTTGCGACACCTGATTAAAAGCGCCAATAAAAACATTATCAGAAAAGAGTGTATTCTGATCCTGCCCCCATTCAAAAATGCCTTCCACTCCTTTTTGAGTTAGGAAAATATTATTACTAATTTGTGTTTGCTGAGGCCATTTGTTCCCCCAATTTCCCATTTTAATAACTCGATAATCAAGCGTATCACTTTCTCTTTCTTGAAGAACAATCAGGTTATTATTAATTCGTGTATTTTCAACCGGCCCGGTTATATGGATAGTGGGCGTAAACCATCCTGCCTGAGTTGTAGGATATTTTCGCAAACCGTCATTCACACTTATATTGTATCGTATAATGGTTCCGGTAGTTCCTTTATTCCAGTTTTTACCCAAAGAATATCCATCGTTACAAATCAATAGAAAACCACCTGCATTATCGTGACTATAATTATATTGAATTACGGTGCCATGACAGTTATAGTCGGCATCAAAACCCTGACCATCCCACTTGGCATTGTGACCACTCACTTCATTGTATTGAATAATAGTATTATCACAGCTCCAAGGCCAGATACCAGCTGCTGCCTCGGCATGCGATAAAATATCAGGACAATCTCGTATTACATTGTATTCAATTATTGCTCCATCACATCCAATGGGTACAATACCATCACCCGGAACACCTTCAATCAAATTACCTATAATATGAACATTAAGGCTAGGAAACCAATTATCTCGTCCGGCATACCCACCAGAATAAATCCCGTTTCTACCACAATTTTGCACATGACAACCTTTGATAATCAGGCCATCAAAACAGGTCTGTATGCTATCGCCGGAATTCTCCCAGTAAATTCCCCCTCCGGCACCTTTCTGTTTCACCAAACTACCATTAACATCGTGCACTTTCAGGTTTTCTATCTTCACAGAATGCCTTACACCACTGTTTTTCGCTTTTATATAAACACCAAAACGGTACGTTTCTCTTTCCTTTCCTGAATTGGTAATTTCCAGATCGTGAACTTCACAAAAGGCAGGATTTTCTAACAACAATCCAAATTGCTTTTGTCCTTGCCCATTAAAAATAGGCCTGTTTGCATTTGCTTCACCGTAACTACCTACATAAATTATTTTACCTTCTTCTCCCTCCAAACGTAATTCCAACGGTTGGTTGAAAACACTCCCGTTTTTAAAAAACAGCGAATCTCCTGCATGCATCTGTAACTGGCGCACCCTTTTTATAGTTGCCCACGCTTGATGTGCCGTTGTGCCGGCATTAGAATCAGAACCTCCATTAGAATCCACATAGTAATTGGTCGCATTTAGGCTTGACTGCAACAAACACATAAAACTTATTGACAGAAGAGTAAAATAATTTTTCATTGGATTAATTCTTAAAAATATAATGCGAGTTAATCATTCCAACATAAACTTACTAATACAAAAAAGCAGGAAACTAATACATTTCCTGCTTTCTTATCTTTTTATATTTAGAAGTAAATTTCTACTCAACCAATATTAATCCCTGATTGGTTCCGGTGATGCACCGCCCTCCCTCAGGAGTTACCACAAATGTATTTTCGATACCTACCATCCCTACTCCTTCAATACCTTTTTTAGGCTCCACGGCAAAAACCATATTCTCTTCAAAAGGCATATCGAAACCTTTAGCTAACACAGGTAATTCATCAACAGTTAAACCAATACCATGCCCCAAAAACTTCACTTGACGATTACCAAATCCCATAAAGTTAGTTTGAAAATCAGGCGACAAACTATCCATGATTTTTTCGTAAATCATCTCTCCTGAATTGCCTGGCTTTAACATGCTAGCGACCCTATTTTGAATATCCACACATTGCTTATGAATGTTAATAACCTCCTCTGGCTGCGACTGACCAAACATGTATGTCATTGTTTTATCGGAATGATATCCGTTTACACCAATGCCCATATCTACAAAAACCAAATCACCCTTCTGAAGCTTACGCTGACGACTTCCCAAACTTGGCTGGGCCGCATTCAGTCCACGATTACCGCCGGGCCCATCAAAGTTGGTTGGCATTAACGAACTGGTGCCAAATCCCAACTGTGCAACCACTATTTCAGTATCATGCATAGCAAACCTAGCTGTTCCCTGATGACCTTCTTTCACCATTACTTCGTACAGTTCGGCAGCCAAATCAACTTCGGTCATTCCTTCACGTAATAAAGCCGGAACTTTTTCCTCTAACACACGCTGATGAATTTCTCCTGCCTGTTCCATGAAATTCAATTCCCAGGCACTTTTAATAGCGCGAGTCATTGATACCTGAAAATCTAAACCTATAAATGAATCGAACAGAAAGTGTTTTTGTACACGCTTAAACATAGCCAAAGGCACAAACTCAGTTTCGAGATATACAATTGATGGCTTTTGTTGATAAGCTTCTGCAGCATCACGGTAACTTCCCATTTGTCTGATATCTTCAAATGCAGACTCTTCCACAGCACGATCGTAGCTACGACGAACCCAATAAATGGCTCCATTATTTCGCTCAACCACCAACATACCTTCCTGCATTGATCCGGTGAAATACAACAAATTTAATTTACTGAATATCATTGCCATTTGCCAGTCTGGATTGTGTTCATTCATCAACCGGCAAAACGATTCCATCCTCATCTCTAATTCTGAGGCCGGTGTTTTCTCGCTCATAAAATTGTGTTTTTAGAAGCTGCAAAGATAACAGCAATCTCATATTTCAGGGGGCTATTGCGTACAAATTATTAATTAGAAACAGTAAGCTATTACAAGGTGAGAATACTTCAATTTAAACCTTATAATTACTCACGACCTCCTTTAACAAGAAACCAAACAGCCAAAGACATCTCTCCTACAATACTAGGTAAAGCTACCAATGCCAGAAAAATATCACTATAGTCGGAATAATTAGACAGTAAAAAATGAGCAGCTGTATCAACCATATACATCAATCCGGCAATAACTAAAAAGATGGCAATAATGGCAGGATTCTTTATTATTCTACCCAGAAGTATTAAATGAATACCAAAAAAGAATAAACCAATGAGCCAGATGGTATTAAAAATCTCTACCTGTTTTAAGATCTCGTCACTGGTATTTGCACTAAGTGCCATAGGAAGAGCAAAAATAGCCACCCCCATAATAGCCGCATGCATCATCCTAAAAAGAGTACTTAAACCCGATAAAATATGTTTTTTATATAGTTCATACAGCGACCATGCTACCACAACATCAAAAACTACGGTAATCAAAAAAGACAAAATACCGAAACGTACAGCCATAGAATGATCCCTAACGGTAACCAGTGGATCTTTGAGTATTGATTCGAGCACGAAAAAATTGGCAAATATGGCGGCAAAGAATATTACCAGATAGCTTATTCCTGTTATAACAGATAGTTTTCGGGATGTCATGGTTCGGATATTTTTAGTTCGTAATTAGCATGTAAACACCCTAACATCTTAATTGTTTATCCAGCACCCATATAGCCAATATGAAAATGAATCACAACTTCATTTTATTTCCAACAATAAATTAAAAAAGAACCTCTAGATTTCTTGGGGAATCGAGTGTAAAACCTGCCCCCAAAAAGCTAATCCGCTCTGAGTTCCTAAAAAATGATAGTTACAATCTATTTTGTAATTGAGGATGAAGGCTGGTAAGATCTTTAATGAGATATTCCAATGGAGTCCGCTTGTTTTTAGGAATGTGCTTATTGTCTGCATTAATAACAATCACCAAATCCAGTTTAGGAACAATATTGATAATCTGCCCACCGTTTCCAGGAATAAACCATGAGTTTAATCCATATTCGGTTTGCACCATTTGCCACTGATATCCTCCATAAAGCGGATGTTTAATTTCAATGTATGGTGTAAATATTCTATCGATCCAATCAGGCGACACTATTTGCTTATTCTCCCACTTGCCTTTATTTAAATGCATCAAAGCATACTTAGCAATATCTCTCGATTTTAATTCAAGCCCACCTCCCACATCAACGATTCCATTTTTCTCAAACCAATAATACTCTTTAATTCCAAGAGGCTGAAATAAGTTATCATTGGCAAAATCTGCAATATTTTTTCCGGTTGCTGCTTTTATTATTTCGCCGACAATAATATTATTGGGTCCACTGTAAGCATATTGTGTACCCGGAACTTTACTCATAGGTAAATTCAAAGATTCATCTAACCAGTTATCCTTCTTATCCATTTTCACACCCATATTTTCAGGGTCGGTTATGGGTAATGAAACTTCATCCCAGGCAAAACCCGAGGTACTGGCCAAAAGATTTTGTATGGTTATTTGATTTTTAAGTGTGTCGCTCTTGAGGGATGCATATTGCGGAAAATAATCAAGCATTCTCTGATCAGTACCCTTTATTTTCCCCTGATCGATGGCAATACCGATTAAAATAGGACTCATACTTTTGGTAGTAGAAGCCATGTAATGCAAGTTACTGGCATCCCACCCGTTATAATATTGCTCAATTATTAACTCACCTTTATGAATAAGTAAGATACTCTGCAGTTTGCCATACTTACCATCAGCCACCTCTTTACTTACTTTTTCAAAGGCAACTTTATCAAAAGCATGTTTTTGGAGTGTAGAAACAGGTAGTCCATCATTTTTATTATGAGGAGGTTGATATTCTACATTTGATTGTTGCTTACATCCTGACAAGCCCAAAACAATCAACAATATTAGATATTTCATTCTGTTTGGTTTAGCAGTATAAATGTAAATATATCTTTACCAGTAGCCAACAAAATCAAATAAATACAGGATACCTTACTGCACTTTAACAATTACATAAACCGAATCAACGGCAGATTCAGCCTCCCACGGCCGACTGTATATCATTTTTAAGGTATCTACTCCACTCTTAATCCCTTTAAAAGACCATTTTTCAGTTCCACCTGCACCTATTAAGTTCGTATTAAGAGTTGTGTAACGCCAGTCCACAGAATCTACAGCTTCTACCGACTGTTTATTAACCCATTGCCATGAGTACCCGGTTGTAGAGTTTGATTTTAAACTGATGGTAAATTCATCGCCAAGGTCAATATTATAATCTTGCTGAGTACTACTTAAAACATTCTTTTCGGTTGTTTTACAGCTACTCAAAACAAACAATAATACAAATACGGTAAGAAACAAGTTTTTCATTGTTAGGATTTTGGTTTATCAAATTACTTTACTTGAATAACAATATTAATTGAATCGATAATTACATTGGTTTCACACGCAATGTAATGGAGTCTTATAGAATCCTCACCACTTTTAACACCTTTAAACCGCCATTTTTCGGTTCCACCAACATCGGTTAGATTGGTATTAAGAGTAATATAATGCCACGAGATTGAATCAATCACGTCTACCTTTTGCTCATTGTCCCATTTCCACAAATAACCATTATTTAAATGAGACCTTAAGCCAATAATAAACTCCTGACCAACATCTACAGTATAGGTTTCTTTAAATTTTTTTGCTATATAACTACTGCCCGATTTACATCCTAGCAGGATAATGGTTAGAATTATGATTGAAACGAATAGAGATTTCATTTTTCATTTAGTATCCAGATTAATATCATAAAATTCGAATGAGCATATTACAACATTATTTTTTAAATGTCCACCATCTTGTTCTTAGCTTACTTACATATAAAAGTTTTCATCAACAATTTATGGCTCCATTATCATATAAAAGCAAAGGCCATTGGCCCTTTCCTTAACACTATCTCTAACAATCAATTATTCTGATTTACTAAAAACGATTTTATTTTAACATTGTCTTTATTTCATCAAGCCTTTCTCACCTTTCTCCTTTAGAATTTGTTGGTTTTGGTACAAATCCTGACCATATTTCATCCACCTATCAGCAAACTTTCTAAATCGGCTGCACGGATAGTTAGAGCATTGGCCGCAGAATTGTAATCCTTTTTTCTCAACACAACAACCATAAATTGCTTTACATCTTCGTTTCTTCACACATCCATCTGCAGCACCTAAACATCTATTTTTAACCCGCACGTAATTGGGGCACCCACCACAGTAGATTCCGCATGGAGGAATCATTCCTCTATATTGAAGTTTCTTTGAATGCTTCAAACTATTTTATTTATGCCCATTATTTCCAAATATTATAATCAGCTATATCAAAATCTTGGTCTCCGTATATCTTATAAATAGTTTGCCATAACAACTGGTTATTCTTTGTTTCAACTATCACTTTGTAATACCCCACAGCTTCATCTTGCATACTTACTATTAAATTGTTATTCTCAGGTATGATTTTTTGGAGAGCTAAAGTTTCTATTCCTGTTGTATCTATTTTATTTAAAGAAAACAGCTCTATGAAATCAATATCCTGATGGGTATTCACTGCATTCCCCTGTATCACCCATGCTTTTTTTATACCGCCCTCACTGTAAATACTAAAAATATCATGTACCGGATTTGGATAAACACAAAGATCGGAACCTCTGCTCCAGTCATTTGGATTTCCCATGGTATAAAGCGATACACCATCAGAACCTTTACAAATCATACCAGTAACTAACTGCATATCTAACTTATCAATGTCTGTCTC
Source organism: Carboxylicivirga linearis (assembly GCF_018271995.1). GTDB lineage: Bacteria > Bacteroidota > Bacteroidia > Bacteroidales > Marinilabiliaceae > Carboxylicivirga > Carboxylicivirga linearis. The sequence continues at coordinate 27,324 of NZ_JAGUCO010000026.1, read as the reverse complement.
TTCTTTTTTACAACCTGCAATTAAAACCATCATTAATATAATTGTGTATGCTAGTATTTTCATTGATATTTATTTACTTGATTTTTTTGTTACTAATATTAACCTTACATATTTACATTTCTTTCCATCTCTGCATAGCCTCACGATAGTTTTTATCACCATTCAGATAAATCACATCATTATTACGCTTTACTTTAAATGCAAGTGGCTGATTTAGCAGTTCACCAGCTTTCCATTCTTCAAAACAGTTTATCAACTCATTAATTTGTTGGTCTTTGGTCAAATCCATATCCAGTTCATATAAAACATTCACCAACTCCTTCATCTTATCAGACAAATCTGAGTTGAAATGAATAAGGGGAGACAAACGTACTATTCGCTTCTCAAAATCATCCCCATTGGTTGCCTTCAAAAACATCATGGTCACATAATTAGCCCAATCTGGCGGTTGATACAAGATAGTTTTGGCCTGATTCAAAACCGTATCACCAAAAAACTTCACCTGCGGTCCCCACTTCCACACAGCCCACTTTTTTCGTCGGTTCATAATGGCTGCCTGTTTATCGTTCCAGAATTGTTCTTTTGCCTTCTCCGACATAAGCTTATTACCTGTACCCAACGAAACAATCTGTATTTTATCCAACTCAACTCCAGCTTTAAACGCCTCAATAACACCTGCCAATATTGGATTATTGAATCCACCTAAAGCACCGTCCCACAAATCGTAAAACACCTCACTTTTTTGAGCCTTAAAACGGGCCGGAAAATCGAAATACTGAACCGGAGCATTCGATGATCCATGAATGGCCTGCGTCAGACGAACCGAATCAAAATCATCTGCCTGCGAAGGGTATGACTTAAAAAACTTAGCGCGATTATTAAGAGCATCATAGGTAGCTACCACCAGCTTCAAACTTTCTTTACCGATAAAAGCAGGTAAATCTTCCATTTGCCGCTTATCCACTTCTTTAAACAAACTTCTGAAGGCAATTAATTTCTGCTTTGAACTGTATTTAGGTCCAAACGGAATACCTAATAACCGAAGGTAATCAACCGGAAAAAAACGATTTTTAAATTTATTGGCACTGAAAATACTTTCACGGGTATATTTATCCTTAAATAGTCCTAAAGCCTCCTCCAGCGTCCAGTTTTCAGCCAAAGCTGCAAGTACAATACTACCTCCCGAGTTGGCCACTACCATATCAAAATCTCGCAATATTTCGTGCCCTGTAGCATCACCGTATCTATCGCGTAAGGTTAGCAATTGTAGTATGGCCCAACTGCCCCCTCCATCCAGCGAAAGTATTTTATACATAGTTCAGATATTAAGTTATGTTGCAAACCAAATATATTATTTATCTTTCACTTTACGGGTTGTAATAGACTACTCCATCCTAATTGCTTCTTTAAAAAGAACTAATCTAATGGCACTTATATTTTTGTTGTTTGAGTGACAACAAAAATAAAATCACCTCTTTTGCTGCAAACCTTTTGATCAGAGCATAAAAAACCCGCCTCAACATTACACCGTTTCGCTGAGGCGGGCTCCTATTCCATTTGGTTAGGCCGTTGCCTGGTTAAGAAGTTGAATTCGGAATAGGTTGGTTATACTATCAAGTAGTATAGGGTGTTCTTTAATTAAATTAAAGCTTAATCTATTAAAATAATCGTGACATAAGTTAAATAATAAAAGTACAAAAAGCAAAAGCCCCCCTTAAAACCACTCTATAATTAACATTTACTACTACTATTGGTAACATATCAACAATTTATACCCATTCTTATTTGTGATTTTTTTACCCATAATGAGAACAACAAAAATCCATTTTTAGTATTTTTACCCCACTAATTCTAATATCGTGTTTGTAAAAACGTACAAGAAATTATTCGAATGCCTGATTGTATATGTCGGGTAACATCTCACGAAGAGAGGTAGTAAACCATACTGCCTGAACTTATATTGCGTTTTTATTCAACAACTTTTCACACGATTATTATTTCAAAATGAACACTAAACAATCTTCAATTGCACCTCAAAGAGATGCTAATTCTGAGGGCAACTATTACAGCGAAAAATCAAACCGTTCTAAACCCGGAATGAATGAACGTATCCAACGACTTAGACAATTAACCGTTGATACTGAACCATCTCTATCTATTGAACGGGCACTCATAGAAACTGAATTTTACAAAGAGAACTACGGAAAATATTCCATTCCGGTATTACGCGCCCTCAATTACCTTGAAATATGTAAGAAAAAAACTATTTATCTGGGTGATGATGAATTGATTGTAGGAGAAAGAGGTGAAAAACCCAAAGCCGTCCCAACTTTTCCGGAACTAACCTGTCATAGCGTTGAAGATTTACATGTTTTAAACACGCGTGATTTACAACGATACACTATTAGCCAGGAAGACATTGACACATATGAACGTGAAGTAATCCCTTACTGGCAAGGTCGCACTCAACGTGAGCGCATTTTCAACCATGTACCGGAAGAGTGGAAAGCAGCATACGAAGCTGGTTTATTCACTGAATTTATGGAACAACGCGCACCTGGACACACCACGCTTGACGGTAAAATATACCAAATGGGTCTTAACGATTTCAAAGCTCGCATTGCTGAAGAAATTGACCGTTTGGATTTTATGAACGACATTGAAGCTACCGATAAATTGGAACAATTAAAAGCCATGGATATTTCATGTGATGCTACCATTTTATTTGCAGCACGGCATGCCGACTTAGCCGAAGAACTCGCGGCCAAAGAAAATAACGAAAAGCGTAAAGCAGAACTATTAAAAATTGCTGAAGTTTGTCGTTGGGTACCGGCTAACGCTCCCCGCACATTTTGGGAAGCTATTCAGATGTATTGGTTTGTTCATTTGGGCACGGTTACTGAATTAAATGGCTGGGATGCTATGAATCCGGGTCACTTTGATCAGCATCTGGCTCCATTTTTCGAAAAAGAATCTGCTGAAGGTACCTTAACTCGCGACGAGGCCAAGGAATTACTTTCGTGTTTCTGGATCAAAGTTAACAACCATCCGGCTCCTCCGAAAGTAGGAATTACGGCTCGTGAAAGTGGCACATACAACGACTTTACCAACATAAATATTGGTGGTGTTACTGCTAACGGTTTGGATGGAGTGAATGAAGTTTCTTACATCATGCTTGAAATTATTGAAGATTTGCATATTCTTCAACCAGGCAGTTCCATTCACGTGAGCTCTAAAACACCTGATCGTTTCTTAAAAGAAGGATGTAAAGTTATTCGTCAGGGACATGGATACCCTTCAGTTTTTAACCCGGATATTTATATACAGGAATTATTACGTCAGGGCAAATCATTAAAAGATGCACGCGAAGGTGGATGTAGCGGTTGTATAGAAGTAGGTGCTTTTGGTAAAGAGGCATACCTGCTAACCGGATACCTCAACGTTCCTAAAATCCTGGAAGTAACTTTAAATAATGGTATCGATCCGGTTACAGGCAAAAAAGCAGGTATTGAAACAGGCGATCCACGCGATTTTACATCATACGAGGAGCTATACGAAGCCTTTGTGAAGCAATTGAATTTTGTAGTTGATCAGAAGGTACGCGTTAGTAACTACATCGACCAAATGTTTGCCAAATATGCACCAGCACCTTTTCTTTCGGTTGTAATTGATGATTGTATCTCCAAAGGAAAAGATTATTACAACGGTGGACCTCGTTACAACACTAACTACATTCAGTGTACAGGTCTTGGTACTGTTACCGATAGTTTATCAGTTTTGAAACACCATGTTTTTGAAAAGAATACTTTCAATATGGATAAGATTCTGACGGCTGTAGCAAAAGATTTTGAGGGCGAAGAAATTCTACGTCAAACCATTTTGAACAATACTCCGTTTTTTGGTAATGATGATCCGTATGCTGACACTATTGCTTTAGGTGTTTATGCCGATTTATTAACAGCCATTGATGGTAAACCAAATACAAAAGGTGAGCAGTTTTATTTAAATATGCTTAGTACCACTTGCCACGTGTATTTTGGTAAGGTGATGGGCGCAACACCTAATGGTCGATTAGCAGGCAAATCCATTTCCGATGGTACTTCTCCATCTCACGGAGCTGATACGCACGGACCTTCAGCGGTTGTTAAATCCCTTACCAAGCTGGATCAAACCATGTCAGGAGGAACCTTGTTGAACCTTCGCTTTTTACCTAGTTTGTTAAAACGCGATCAGGATATTGCTAAATTGAGTCAATTAATCAGAAGTTATTTTGCTTTGGGTGGTCACCATGTTCAGTTTAACATTGTGGATACTGCAACCCTGTATGCGGCTCAGCAGAATCCGGATGATTATAAAGATTTATTGGTTCGCATGGCCGGTTACAGCGATTATTTCAACGATATGAATGCCGACCTGCAGCAAGAAGTAATTGATCGTACCGAAAACGAATCGTTCTAATTTAATAGATTTTTAGACGAATAGATATTAGACAATTAGATTAATGAGCATGATTCACAAAAACAGGCTATTAATCTGACATTCAAAAAACAGAATACACAGCCAAATCCGCAAGAATTAATTCATCACTGCGGATTTGGCTACCATCTATATTGACCACACTTTCATATCTGATCATAAACAACCAATGAGTAACAGCCTTATTTTTGATATTAAACGCTATGCCATCAACGATGGTCCGGGTATTCGACTAACCATCTTTTTTAAAGGTTGTCCGTTAAGTTGTGTATGGTGTCACAACCCCGAAAGTATTTCGCCACAAACACAAAAGATGTACTCAAAGCAAAAATGCATAGGAGCACAAAAATGTATTGAGGTTTGCCCGAATGATGCTTTACAATTAACACCGGATGGGGTTATCACTGATTGGGACAAATGTGCTGTCTGTGGTAAGTGCGCCGAAGTATGCCCAACTAAGGCCATTGAAATAAGTGGCGAACAGATGGATATCAACCAGCTATTAAAAACCATTGAAAGTGAATCACTCTTTTTTGATCAATCAGGTGGTGGAGTTACTTTCTCAGGAGGCGAACCTCTGATGCATTACAAAACGCTTCTTGAATTATTGGAGAAGTGTGGCCAGCGCCATATTCATCGCGTAGTAGATACCTCATTGTTTAGTCGATCTGAAATTGTAAAACAAGTTGCCGAAAAGACAGAACTTTTTTTGGTTGATCTCAAGCACATGGATGATGAGAAGCACAAAAAATACACAGGTGTTTCAAATCAATTAATACTTAAAAACATCCAACTTCTTTCAGATTTAGGTTCGGATTTCTGGATTCGCATCCCTTTAATTGAAGGAATTAATGCCGATGAAGAAAACATAAAAGCCAGTGCTGAATTTTTAAGCAAACTTAAATGGCCCTCAAAACTGGTCAATCTTCTTCCCTATCATGATATTGGTAAGAATAAACATTTGAAGCTGGGCTCGACCTACGATGGAGAAGGCATGCATGAACCTTCAGCTGAATTGATTGAGCGTTGTATACAAATATTCAAAAATAATGGCATTGAAGCCATTGTGGGAGGTTAATACTCAAGATGGTTGTACTATATTTTATTGCTTACTACTAACAACTATAAGCTAGTTGCTTCATTTTTGTATCTTATTAACTATTCTGTGTTTGATACATAGTGTAAGATTCGTAACTTTGCAGCTTGTTAATTAACGAGGAAACAATCTGGGGGAACGAATTCACTCCTACTTTATTACTGATATTAGGGTATGCAATTATTGATTAAAACCTTCCACGGACTGGAAGGCGTATTGGCCGAAGAGCTAAAAGGGTTAGGCGCATCGGACGTTGTTGAGTTAAAAAGAGCCGTTTCGTGCTCGGGCGATAAGGAACTATTGTACAAGGCCAACCTGCATTTACGCACAGCACTGCGTGTATTGGTGCCTATCGCAAATTTCACCGCAAAAAATGAGGATGAGTTATATAGTGAAATAAAAAAGCTTGATTGGTCAAAATACATGACTACCAAAAGCAACTTTGCTATTGATGCCGTTGCTTCTGGAGACATTTTCAAACACACCAAATTTCTGGCATTAAAGACAAAAGATGCCATTGTTGATCAGTTTCGTGAAAGTACAGGCATTCGCCCTTCAGTAAAAGTAGAAGATCCAGATCTACAAATAAATGTGCATGTAGCCAAAGACAAGTTCACCATTTCGCTTGATAGCTCTGGTGAATCGCTTCACCGAAGAGGCTACCGCGATCCGGGTCATAAAGCACCATTAAACGAAGTATTAGCAGCTGGAATGCTCAAGTTGGTTAAATGGCACAAAGAAATTCCATTGATCGACCCTATGTGTGGAACCGGTACTATATTAATGGAAGCTGCCATGATGGCTTGTGATATGCCTCCTGCCTTTAAACGCAAAAAGTTAGGCTTTATGTCATGGGCTGATTTCGATAAAATACTTTGGAATAAGATTTATAGCGAAGCTGAAGAAAAAATCAGCTATCCCCGTGTCAAAATAGTTGGTGGTGACAATAACCCGCAGGCAGTTGATATTGCTAAAAAAACATCACTTGATTTCCGTTTGAATCGTATGATAAGCATTGTTCGTTCAGATATGAAAGAACACATGCCTCATGCATCTCGAGGTATGATGATTACTAACCCTCCTTATGGCGAGCGACTTCAAAAAGAGGATATCAATGGTTTTTACAAGTCAATTGGCAGTCATCTGAAAAAGAATTTCCATAACTGGCAATGTTGGATGATTACATCGAACAATGAGGCCCTGAAACATGTTGGGTTAAGACCTCAACATAAGTACACCTTATTCAACGGTCCGTTGGAATGTAAATTTGTAGGTTACGATATGTTTGAAGGTGAAATGAAAGAGTTTAAAAAGAAAATAAACCGAAGCAGAAGACCTCAATAAGACAAATCACACTCAATCAACTATGAATCGAATTACTGAATTATTCAATATACAATACCCCATAATTCAAGGTGGGATGGTATGGTGCAGTGGCTGGAAGTTAGCTTCAGCTGTTAGTAACCAAGGTGGACTAGGACTTTTAGGTGCCGGATCAATGTACCCTGAAGTATTGCGTGAGCATATTCAAAAGATGAAGCAAGCCACCAATAAGCCTTGGGGCGTAAATGTTCCATTACTATATCCTGATATTGATAAATTAATTCAGATTCTAATTGAAGAAAAAGTAGAGATTGTATTTACCTCGGCAGGTAATCCGGCTAAGTGGACAAGCCTGTTGAAGGAAAATGGCATGACAGTAGTACATGTTATAGCCAATGCGCGTTTTGCAAAAAAATGCGAAGATGCAGGTGTTGATGCAATTGTTGCCGAAGGATTTGAAGCCGGCGGACATAATGGACGCGAAGAAACAACAACCCTAACATTAATTCCACACATTCGAAAAGCAACCTCTTTGCCATTAATAGCAGCCGGAGGTATTGGCTCAGGCAAAGCAATGTTTGCTGCTATGACTTTGGGTGCAGATGGTGTTCAAATAGGGTCGTTATTTGCTGCATCAGAAGAATCATCAGCACATACCGAATTTAAAAAATGCATTGTTGAAACTGGTGAAGGTGGTACCATGCTTTCGCTAAAAAAACTGGCTCCGGTCCGCTTAATTAAAAATGCTTTTTTCGATCAGGTATTCAAAGCCGAGCAAGAAGGAATGTCAACTCTTGACCTTCAGAAACTTCTAGGTAAAGGTCGTGCAAAAAAAGGAATCTTTGAAGGTGATATGATTGAAGGCGAATTAGAAATTGGTCAGGTAGCCTCATTAATTGACGAAATAAAACCTGTTGCAAGCATTTTTGATGAGTTATTAAATGAGTATCGTCACACTCGGCAAGAAGCAGCAAAAAACATAAGATTCGAATTTTAATGATAAACATTGAGAAGCGTACACTTGACAATGGCTTGCGAGTTGTTGTACATGTTGACCGCAGCACTCCTCTGGCAGCCATAAACATATTATTTAACGTTGGTGCAAAAAATGAGTATCCCGATAAAACAGGCTTTGCTCATTTGTTTGAACATTTAATGTTTGGAGGCAGTAAAAACATACCGTCTTACGATGCACCTTTACAACGTGTTGGTGGAGATAATAATGCCTGGACCAACAATGATGTTACCAACTATTATCTTACACTTCCTGCTGATAACCTTGAGACAGGTTTTTGGTTGGAGTCAGATAGAATGCTGGAGCTGGACTTTTCAGAAAAAAGCCTGGAAGTGCAGCGCAAGGTTGTTATAGAAGAATACAAGCAACGCTACCTCAATCAGCCTTATGGCGATATTCCCCTATTGGTAGGTCCAATGGCTTACAAGGTTCATCCATATCAATGGCCAACCATTGGTAAAGACATTTCTCACATCGAAAATGCAACATTGGATGATGTAAAAGAATTCTTTTTCAGTCATTATGCACCCAATAACGCCATTATGGTAGTTAGTGGCAATGTTGACCCCGATCATGTATTTAAATTGGCAGACAAGTGGTTTGGTGACATTCCCAATAGAACCATTGATAAAAAAACGATTCCGGCTGAACCTGAGCAAACAGAAGAACGAAAAACGAGTGTAGAAAGAAATGTTCCAGCTAACATGATTCATATGGTTTACCATATTGGCAGCAGAACAGATGAGAATTTCTACACAACCGACCTGCTTTCTGATGTTTTATCCAATGGTCCTTCATCACGTCTTATCCAAAGTCTGATAAAAGAACAACAGTTATTCAGTGATATCAATGCTTATATATCTGGTGATCATCATCCGGGTTTATATACTGTAACCGGACGATTACTTCCGTCTACTAGTATGGAACAAGCCGAACAAGCCATCCATAATGAATTGGATAAAATAAGTACAGAGAAAGTATCGGATTATGAACTTCAAAAAGTAAAGAATAAAATTGAATCAACTTTGGTATTTTCCGAAATCAACTTTTTGAATAAAGCTATGAATCTGGCACAGTTTGAACTTCTGGATAAAGCGGAAAATATCAACCTCGAAGTAGATAAGTATCGAGCTGTTTCTGCTGAAGGGCTTCTTGATATTGCTCAAAAAACGTTTAAAGCAACTAACCGTTCAACTTTGTATTATCACTCAAAAGGGTAAATTTAAATGCAACTACACCGACATACTGCACCAGAGTTTAAAACCGTTTCTGATTTTAATCTTCTACCGGTTCAAATATTTGAGTTAGATAATGGGATAAAAGTTCACCTGTTAGAAGCAGGTTCGCAGGAAGTTGCCAAAATCGACTTTTTATTTCCTGCCGGATCTATTCAGGCAGCTAAATCCTTACTGGCATCGGTTACCAGCAAGGCCATGATTGAAGGTAGTGAAAAATATACGTCGGCAGAGATTGCGGAAAAGATAGACTTTTACGGAGCTTACATTGGGCAACAAACAGTTTTTCACAACTCTGTTCTTACGCTTATCAGCTTAAGTCATTTTCTTCCGGAAACGTTGGAAGTATTGGAAGACATTGTTAAGCATCCTACTTTTGAACAAAAAGAAATTGACACTATACTGGAACGAAGAAAGCAAGAATATTTAATTGAAAGTGATAAAGTTAAAACTCTTGCTGCACGTGCTTTTACTCAAAACCTATACGGAAAGGAACATCCTTATGGTAACTTTGTTGCCCAGGAAGCTTTTGATGAACTGACACGTGATGAAATTGTAGATTTTCATAAAAAGGCCTACATACCTGAAGGAACACATATCATTATTTCAGGCCAACCGGGTAAAAATATCAAATCCTTATTAAATAAGTATTTTGGGCATAAATGGAATACTAATTCTCCATTACCCGACTGGAAACCAGAAATTTTTCAGGGAACAGAAAAGGAAGTTTTTATTCCCAAAGCCGATGCATTGCAATCTGCCATTAAAATAGGACGACCTCTTTTTAATAAATTACATCCCGATTTTCATGGCATACAAATTTTGAACACTATACTGGGAGGTTATTTTGGCTCGCGTTTAATGACTAACATTCGTGAAGAAAAAGGGCTAACCTACGGCATTTCTTCTTTTATAATGACCTATAAGCATACCGGCTTTTTGGTTATTTCAACAGATGTTAGGGCAGAAAACCGAGAGCTGGCAGTTAAAGAAATTTTTAACGAGATAAAAAGACTTCGGGAAGAAACTATTTCAGAGGAAGAATTAACATTGGTGCGCAACTTTCTAAGTGGAGATATGATACGCAACTTCGATGGTCCATTTGCCACTTCTGATAATTATCGTGGCTTAATTGATTTGGAGATCGAACCTGAGTATTTTAATGACTTTTTTAATGTACTAATGCGAATAACAGCTGAAGGTATTAAGGATTTAGCACAAAAATACTTGCAGGAAGCAGATTTTATTACCGTTGTGGCAGGAAAATAAAGCTTCAAACACAATTTTATAACCTATTGCTTTTTAGCTAATCAGAACAATACACATTCTAATATTGTCTTAAATTCTCAAGACTTCTTAATTCAATGTTTTTTAGGCATTGTTTGAATGATTGGAAATAAGTATTTTAGTTCGCTTTAAACAAGACTACTGAATGACAGAACGGGAAGAAGAAAAAATGATCCGAGATCAGTTTGAAGCATTATTAGCAGGTTGTCCGCGATGCCAGACTGAAGAGAGCAAAAAGCTAATAACCAAAGCTTTTGAACTGGCACATCACGCACATAAAGGAATGCGCCGCAAGTCAGGAGAACCTTATATTCTTCATCCCCTCGAAGTTGCTCGTATTGCATCAGAAGAAATTGGCCTGGGTTCAAAAGGTATTATCGCTTCCCTATTACACGATGTGGTTGAAGATACCGATTATACTGTTGAGGATCTTCAAAACATGTTTGGAGAAAAAATTGCTTCCATTGTTTCTGGTCTAACTAAATTGGAAGGCGTTTTCGATCAAAGTGCTTCTTTACAGGCTGAAAATTTTAAAAAGCTTCTGCTTACCATGGTAGAAGATGTGCGCGTCATCCTTATTAAACTGGCCGACCGCTTGCATAACATGCGCACACTAAAGTCAATGCCCGAACGCAAGCGATTAAAAATTGCCGGTGAAACAATTTATTTCTATGCTCCTCTTGCTCATCGTTTAGGTTTATATGCCATTAAATCGGAACTGGAAGACTTGAGTCTGAAGTATGAACTTCCTAAAATTTATGAGGAGATTAGTCTAAAAGTTAAGGAAAGTGAAGCCAAGCATGTTGAATTTATCAAGGAATTCAAATCTCCGATAGAACAACGTCTAAGTGCAGAAGGCTATGAATTTGAAGTATTTGGCCGGCATAAATCCATCTATTCCATCTGGAATAAGATGCAGAAAAAAGATGTTCCTTTCGAAGAGATATATGATATACTGGCAATTAGGGTAATTTTCAAACCCAAAAGTTTATTGCCGGAGAAAACCCAATGTTGGGCGATCTATTCAATGATTACCGACATTTACAAACCCAAACCGGACCGTTTGCGCGATTGGGTTTCAACTCCAAAGGCTAACGGTTACGAGGCATTACACAGCACTGTAATGGGACCCAATGGAAAGTGGGTTGAGATACAAATCCGCACTACACGTATGGATGAAATTGCCGAACGTGGATTTGCAGCACATTGGAAATATAAGGCACAAGAAGAAAAAGAATCAGAATTGGATCGCTGGCTAAATATGGTAAAAGAGCTTTTAGATAACCAGGATACTGATTCCCTTGAGTTTTTAGATGATTTTAAACTCAATCTTTTCTCGTCGGAGATGATGATTTTCACGCCCAAAGGAGAGGTTAAAGTTTTACCGACGGGAGCCACAGCCCTCGATTTTGCATTTGACATTCACACCGACATTGGATATAAGTGTATTGGAGCTAAAGTAAACTTTAAACTGGTTCCTCTAAGTCATCAACTAAAAAGTGGCGATCAGGTTGAAATTATTACTTCAGAAAAACAACAACCTAAGTACGATTGGCTTAATTTTGTTACTACTGCAAGAGCCAAAGCCCGAATTAAAGATGCTTTTAAAGAAGAAAGAAAAGAGCTAATAGTCAAGGGTGAAGAAGTTTTAGAAAAAGCCCTTAATAAGAAAAAACTTACTATCAATGCTCGTATCCTTCGTAAGATTATGAATCACCATAATGTTTCGAAGCGTGATGAATTATATTTTCAAATAGGTAGAGGTACGCTTAAGCTTGATAATCTGCACAAGGTACTTAGTACTAAATCGAGCAATAAATGGATTAAATACTGGAAACTATCTTTTGGTAAAGGAGGAAATAAAGAGGAAGAGCAGCAAGAACCAGAAGTAGTACCAAAGAAAAAGCAGCTAGTCCTCTCCGATGCGGATGAAAAGGATCAATTTAAGATTTCAGAGTGTTGTAATCCTATCCCAGGAGATGATATTCTTGCCTATGTAGACGAAGATGAAAAAATTATTTTGCATAGCCGTAAGTGCCCTGTCGCAATAAAACTGATGTCTAGCCAAGGCGACAGAATTGTTTCTGCCCAATGGGAATCTCACAAAATACTATCCTATCTGGCTTTAATTAACCTATCTGGAATTGATAAAATTGGAATTGTAAATAAAATTACTCGTGTAATTTCCGAAGATCAAAACGTTAATATGCGTTCCATCAACATCGAAAGTCACGATGGAATTTTTGAAGGAAGCATTTATTTATACATTCATAACACCGAAGATTTAAACAATCTCATACTTAACCTCATGAAGATTAAGGGAATTCATAACGTTTCGCGACAGGAAAGAATTAAAACCTAAAATTTATTTAATCTAAACAAGAGTTTCAATTTAATTAGTTTTTGTCTATTTTTAGGCACTATTTTAATTGAGACTGCATATGAATAATGTAGAAAGCAAGGATGTAGTAAAGCAAATTTTTACTGAATACCTTCAGCGAAACGGACATAGAAAAACACCTGAAAGATACGCAATACTTGATGAAATCTATAGTCGAGAGGGGCACTTCGATATCGAGTCGTTGTACATTTTTATGAAAAATAAAAATTACAGGGTAAGTAGGGCTACGTTATATAATACCATTGATTTATTGCTTGACTGTAAATTAGTCATCAAACATCAATTTGGAAAAAATATTGCTCAATTCGAAAAAGCTTTTGAATCAAAGCAACACGATCATTTAATCTGCACCAAATGCGGTAAGGTAATTGAGTTTTGTGATCCAACCATTCAGAATGTATTAAATAATGCTGCGGGTTTTAATGAGTTTACCGTATCACATCACTCTTTATATGTATATGGTACTTGCAAAAGTTGCGCTGAATCAAAAGATAAAGCTTAAACGAACTTTTATAAAAAATAAGACATAAAAAAGGATAGCTTTTAAGGGATTATCCTTAATTTTACCAATCGGAATTTCGGGTGAACCGGGAGTCCGATTTTTTATTGTTTATACGTATACAAAAAAGAAACTACCTTAAAAATAACTTATCGTAGTTACTAAACTAATGGCCTGATGGCCAATGACTAAAAAGCACAAGAAATGAAGGTTGATGTATTACTGGGACTTCAATGGGGAGACGAAGGAAAAGGAAAAGTAGTAGATGTACTAACTCCTAAATACGATGTCATCACTCGTTTTCAGGGAGGGCCAAATGCAGGTCACACACTTGAATTTGATAACTTCAAACATGTTTTACACAATATCCCATCAGGAATATTTCATTCCAGTAAAGTTAATATCATCGGAAATGGTGTAGTTTTAGATCCTATTACTTTCAAAAGCGAGATTGATTCATTGAAAGAAAAAGGCTACGATATCACTGACAACTTGTATATTTCAAAGAAAGCTCATTTAATTCTTCCTACTCACCGCATCTTAGATGCTGCTTCTGAAGCATCAAAAGGAAAAACCAAAATTGGCTCTACTCTAAAAGGTATTGGTCCAACTTACATGGATAAAACGGGTAGAAATGGGTTAAGAGTGGGAGATGTTCTTCTTAATTTTGAAGAGAAGTATGCTGCATTAAAGGATAAGCATATTAAAATGCTTAGCATGTACGACTTTGAATATAATGTTGAAGAATTTGAAAAAGGATTAGCTGAAGGTATAGAATTACTTAGAAGCTGTAAGCTTATCGATAGCGAACACGAGATTAACAAATATATAAAAGAAGGTAAAAGCATTCTTGCAGAAGGAGCTCAAGGAACGCTTTTAGATATTGATTTTGGATCGTATCCATTTGTAACTTCATCTAATACGATTTGTGCTGGAGCTTGTACCGGTATGGGTGTTGCTCCTAATAAAATAGGTGAAGTGTTTGGAATTTTCAAAGCCTATTGTACTCGCGTTGGCAGTGGTCCATTTCCAACCGAATTATTTGATGCAGATGGCGATGAAATGCGTAAAGCAGGTAATGAATTTGGTTCTACTACAGGTCGTCCTCGTAGATGCGGATGGATTGATTTGGTTGCCTTAAAATACGCAGTTATGATCAACGGCGTTACTCAGCTAATAATGATGAAAGGTGATGTTCTAAGCTGTTTTGATACTATCAAAGTGGGTACCGGATATAAAATCAACGGAGAAGTAACTGAAGAATTCCCATTTGAATTGCCTGAAAAAGTTGAAATGGTGTACGATGAGTTGCCAGGCTGGAAAACTGATTTAACTGGTATTAAATCAGAAGCAGACTTCCCTAAAGAACTTTCGGATTACATTGCCTACTTAGAAGAAAGACTGGAAGTACCAATTAAGATTGTATCTGTTGGTCCGGATAGAGAACAAACTATTGTTAGATAACAATTTACAACATATAAAAGAAGAGCCGGTTTTAATAAATTCCGGCTTTTTTATTGTTTATTTATCTCATATCGGGCTACAACAACAGGCTCTTTATAAAATTCTATTTCCTTCTTTTCGTAGTCGTAGAGTTCTTCATTATTTACCAATTGAAAGCCCATTTTAAGAAAAAGATTTATTGAAGGGGTATTGGCTAACTTTATTATGGCAATAACATTTGCAAATTTTTCTCTTTGAACGAATTTTATAGCCGATAGAACAACCTTCTTTGCAATATGACGCTTACGATATATACTTTTTACATACAAATCATAAAGTAAGCAATACTGAAAATCTTTTTCCTGATATCTTCCAACCATCACACTTAAATTTCCCATTGCATTCTTAGATGAATTTAAAGGAGTAAAAATCCTAACCGGAAGGCTCGTATTCAAATGATTAAAATAACTCAGTTCATTTTTTACCAATACTTTTTTTGCTTTTTTATTACTTAACTTATAATAAGTGTAAATAGCATTAAGCATTACTTTCCTTAGAGTAAAATAAAACATCTTCATGCCTAAAAATAATTGTTCTTTATTGCATTCGCTATCTTTACACAAAATTTAATACAATGCTTACTCGTCCGAAATTATTAATAGATAAAAAAAAATGCATAACCAATATTAACCGAATGGTTATAAAAGCAAAAGAGAATAATGTACTCTTACGCCCTCATTTTAAAACACATCAATCTGCCAAAGTTGCTGAATGGTTTAAGGAATATGGTGTTGAATGCATTACAGTATCATCTGTTAAAATGGCCGAGTATTTTGCAAACCATGGATGGAAAGATATAACCATTGCATTTCCGGCTAACATATTGGAGTGGAAAGAAATTAACACACTTGCAAATTCAATCAATGTTAATATTGTTGTTGAATCTATTGAAAGCATTCTTTTTCTTGAATCAAAACTAACATCTCCTGTTGGTGTGTACATTAAAGTTGATACCGGATATGGCAGAACAGGAATAAATGCGGATGATTTTGAGACTATTCTCAACTTGCTTAAACGACTAAAAAATAGTAAAAATCTAATATTTATAGGTTATTTATGTCATGCAGGACATACCTACAACACTTCTTCAATTGCCGAAATTGAAAAGATTAATAAGCTTGCTAAAGAACAGTTATTGGCATTAAAGACGTTTATGGCATCTGAATTTCCGCTGGCGGAGATTTCATTTGGAGATACCCCTTCCTGTTCTATCCTGAATGATTTTTCTGACTATCATGAATTACGTCCGGGAAACTTTGTTTTCTATGATTTAACACAACACTCTATTGGTTCTTGTAAACTAGAAGACATTGCAGTGGCACTGGCCGTTCCGGTGGTAGCAAAGCATCCTAAAAGAAATGAAATAATTGTACATGGAGGTGCTGTTCATCTTTCTAAAGACTCATTAAAAGATAAAGATGGAAATACTTATTACGGAATAGCAGTAAAACTAAACGGAAACAAGTGGGATGTTAATAAGAAAATAGGAACCGTTGTAAAAGTATCACAGGAGCATGGTATTATAAAAGTGGAGGATCATATCTTGAAAGAAGTTCAAATTGGAGATCTTATAGCCATATTGCCGATTCATTCTTGCCTAACAGCAAACTTAATGAAAGAATACCAAACTACTGACGGCGAAAATATATCCATGATGATTTAAGAATCAGATTTATCGCCTAATGAAAGTAATCTTCCAATTAGAAATGCCATAATGGTAACCAGATAAATCTGACCACAAAGAGTTACAAATATGGCTATTGCTTTTGCTTGTGGAATTTGAGGAAGTAAATCACCATATCCAAGGGTCGACATGGTTACA
Organism: Carboxylicivirga linearis; assembly: GCF_018271995.1. Taxonomy (GTDB): domain Bacteria; phylum Bacteroidota; class Bacteroidia; order Bacteroidales; family Marinilabiliaceae; genus Carboxylicivirga; species Carboxylicivirga linearis. Next base: position 10,667 of record NZ_JAGUCO010000026.1, on the reverse strand, counting down.
AAGGAATAGTAAAACGGATCATAAAAATGTAATTCAGCACTAGTGAAATTAAACGCTCCGGTCTGTATTAACAAGGTAAATTCTATCAGTGATCCAAAGGCTATTCCAAGTAATAAATAACCATTAATAGCCTCAATAATGGTTAGTAAACTAATATCTTTTTTTTTCGATACCTGACCAATAAATCGAAATACTCTATTCAAAAAGAAAAAAACAAGTAACAATCTGGATATATTGTATAATACCGTAAGGTTCAACAACCTTGATCCCCCTATTACGGCCAGAATGATAATTACCTGAAAAATAACAATTATACTTTTGTTTTCACTGGTGGCATATACTGAAATTGTGATGATAACAACCAGACAAATATCAAATATTTCACTCGTAAAAAGATTAGTAATAAATGGAAGAATAAAAAGCGTAAATAGTATTACGGCAAATAATCCATAATTACTTATTCGTAATTGAAACTTCTTTATCCATGGTATTATCCAATTTTTCAACATAAAATGAAGTTTGATAGTACACAAATCTAATTTAATAGGACGAAAAATGGAACACTTTTTCTTAATTATCGTTGAACAGACTATCTAAGAAAAAAATAATGGGGAAAATACACTTTATCATTTTATTAATGAGCGTTATTGCTTTTTCATCATGTAAAAGTAAACGCCTTGTAAATAAAGCCACAAAATTTGATGATGCCGGTTTATACATGGATGCTGCACAATTATATTACCAATCCTTAGCAGCCAACCAAAACAATATTGATGCTAAATTGGGACTGCAGAGAACTGGACAGTTAGTTTATGAAGACAAAATAAAATTATTTAAAACGCAGTATACTAACGGCAATACTAAAGATGCTGTTTATGCCTATTTAGATGCAGACAAGTATTTTAATAAAGTATCAGTGCTTGGCATAAAACTTATTGGTCAGGAAGAGCAACTTACCTATTTCGAAGAGGTTAAAGATAAATACCTTGGCGAGCTTTACCAATCAGCCCGTCAAGCCTTGAGTCTAGAAGAATTCGCTCAATCCGAAAGTCAATTTAACGAGATTCTTTCAATCGATGCCAATTATAAAGATGCCAAAAGTCAATGGATTGTTTCAAAATACGAACCCATCTATCGAAGAGCCAACAAACTATATAATACCCAACTTTTCAGAAGTTCGTACTTCGACTTTGATATTATTAACAAGGGTACCAAAGGATATAAAAATAGCATTGAATTACAGCAAGCGGCTTTAGACAATGCCCGGTTAACCATTGCTATCCTACCCATGCAGATGCGCTCCCGAAGTTATCAGACAAATGCTACAAAATGTATACAATCTGTTTTTAATGGTATCCAAAGCATATCATCCCCATTCTATCAGGTGATTGATTCAAAATCAATTCAGACTATAAAAGACTGGGATCAAATAAAGGATGCTAATATGGCCATCCAACTTGCAAAAAAATGGGGGCATCGATTTGAAGCAAAAAGTATTCTTCAAACTGATATGACCCGACTAAGTAAAAGACAAAGCCGACTATCAAAAGTTGAGAAAAAAGGTTATTTAAAAAAGACTATTGAAGTAACCAATGCTTCAACTAACCAGAAGGAGAAAAAGGTTGTATACGAAAAAGTAAGATATTACGAATACAAGCAGACAAGCTCATTACTGATGGAGGTGAATTATTCCTTAACTCGCATTGATAAGGATGAGTTAGGAGTATCAAACACCTTTTCTGCTAATCTGTCAGATGAAATTCATTATGCCAAATTTGATGGTGATTTCAAAAAATTAGTGCCAGGATACTGGAAATCTGCATCAACAGATTCCGACGATGACAAAATATATGACGACGAATCGTCCATAGCTAAATTACATAGTTTGTTTAAAAATAAGCAAACCTTAAAATCAACTTACGACCTGGAGAAGGAAGCCTATGCTAATTGCGCTACTCAAATAACCGATGATCTCATAAATTACAAACCTGAAAACTAACACCCTCTTAAACACAATGATTAGAGTTGCATACATCATCTTAATTTTGACACTAATTACATCATGTCAATCAAAGAAGAAACAAGCTGAATTGCTTGAAATGTCAAAACCCACCTGGCTTAAATCCAGACCCGTCTCCAATAACTACTTTTATGGTATTGGAATTTCATCTAAAGTTGGTGGAGAACAATATTATCAAAACAGATCTAAGGAAAAAGCTCTGGCTGATTTGGCTCAACAAATAAGTACAAGAATTAAGAGTGAGACCAACTTAATAAAGACTGAAGACAATAAAGGGGTATATGAATACATTCAAAGTAGAATTAATGCAACTTCTAATGAGTTTTTAGAAGGATATGAATTTGTTGATAGTTGGGAAGATCTTTCAACGTACTATACCTTTTATCAATTATCGAAACAGGATTTTTATACATTAAAAGCGGAACGTAAAAACAAAGCCATTGAATTTGCCTGGTTAAAAATAAATCAGGCACAGGAACAAAAGGCTCAGATGAATCTGATTCAATCTCTTCAACTATATGCTTCTGCAATTGATGCATTGAGTGGCTATCTGAATGAAGAAACCTCAAAAACTGTGAATGACGAAAAAATTGATTTATTTGAAACTTCAAGAAGTAGCATTTTAAACATTATCAAGCAGCTTAATGTAAGTTGCTCTAAAAAAGAAATTATAGGTAAAACCGGGACTACCATCCCTTCTGATAAAGCTACAATAGAGGTTCTATGGAGTAATAGAAAAGCTGAAGGAATTCCCGTTAAATTTATCTATTCTGCTGGATATATAATAAATGAAATACAAGTAACTGATGCGAAAGGTAATGTTTCAACTCCAGCATTAAACTTCAATCAAAAAGAGAAGGAACAATTAGTTGCAGAAATTGATTTTGTCAGTTTGGGTAGAAAAGTCAGTAAAAACCTTCTAGTTCGTCAATTAATAGAAAAGCAAAAGAAACAATCGTGCCTTACAGATATCTACTTCAGATAAATTTATTTAATAGAATATTGCAGAATAAAAATGGGGCCTGATAAGCCCCATTCTATATTTTATTAAAATTTTATCTTAAAAAGCCTTCAGGCTTAAATCAAGGCTTTTGATATGATGCGTTAATGCACCCACCGAGATATAATCAACCCCACATTCGGCATAATCGCGCAAAGTATCAATAGTAATGCCACCAGAAGATTCTGTTTCAAAACGTCCATCAATCAGTTCAACAGCCTTTCTTGTGTCATCTGTTGAAAAGTTATCAAGCATAATTCGATGAATACCTCCAACTCTTAGTACCTCATTTAATTCATCAAAATTGCGCACTTCTACCTCTATTTTAATATCCTTATTATTCTCTTTCAAATAGTTTTTAACGGCAGCTACGGCTTTTTCAATTCCTCCGGCAAAATCAATGTGATTATCTTTTAACATCACCATATCATAGAGTCCCATTCGATGGTTTACTCCCCCTCCAATTTTAACGGCTTCTTTTTCAAGAATACGCATGCCAGGTGTTGTTTTTCGCGTATCCAAAACCCGTGTTGACGTACCTTCTAAACGTATAACGTATTCATTGGTACGGGTTGCAATTCCACTCATTCGCTGCATTACATTCAGGACTAATCGCTCTGCCTGTAGTAACGACCATACCCTACCTTCTGCATGCAAAACAACATCACCGACTTTTATTTCAGATCCGTCGTTAATAAATTTCTCAACTTTAATGGCTGGATCTACCTTATTAAATATTTTAATACCGATTTCGCATCCGGCTAAAATACCTTCTTCCTTAACCAATAACTTCATCTTCCCTGTTGCGTCTTGCGGAATACAAGAACGAGAGGAATGATCACCATCACCAATATCTTCCTTAATAGCAAGGTTTATAAAGGTGTCAATTAATTCATTATTCATCTTGTTTCTCAATTCTAAGTTGGTGAATCAATAATTTAGAGTTCTGCATTTTAGTAAGAAAAGTGAATCGAAAATGACTCTTGGATGAATCATAATTACCGATGGCGAACGAAGCATTTTCTTTTTTACCTTTATGAATAATTTTAAAACTATCTACCGGATACTGATTAAAAAAATCCTTCAATACCATTTCAGCCTGTTTTTTGCTATACACACCTGTTTTAGATGGTAATACAATTTCAATATTTCCATAAAAGTTTTGAGATAAGGCTTCAGAATCTCCCTTTTTAATGGCATTAATAACACTTGTTGAAATAGCATTGTCGTTTTGAGCATTGGTTGGAATACTCATTGCCATTGCCGTAATAATAAGAACCAGATAAGTAAGAAACTTCATAATTATGATATTTGGTTTGTGTTCTAACAATCAAAAATCACGCCCTTTTCTAACTTTTTTCTTGCTAATTCAAAATCATCCAATTGTTTTTTACGAACACTCACTAACTTTAGCAACAAAAGTATTCAAATAGCATTACTAACCATCAATTTTTAATCGTTTTATTTTTAATTGACTGTTAACACTACATACGTATGAAAATAGATTTAGTTATGATAGGTAAGACCGATGAGAAGTATTTATTAGAAGGAATTGATAAGTATTTAAAACGCTTAAAACATTATATTTCCTTTAAAATGACTACTATACCCGACATCAAAAAAACAAAAAACTTAAGCGAAGACCAACAAAAAAAATTAGAAGGAGATCAAATCCTATCTCAGTTACAGCCTGGCGATCATTTGGTTTTACTGGATGAAAATGGGAAAGAATTTAACTCTGTAGGCTTTGCTGGTTTTATTGAAAAGAAGATGATAGCCGGATTTAAACGTATTGTTTTTGTTATTGGTGGTCCTTATGGTTTTTCTGATGAAGTTTATAAAAAAGCGAACCAAAAAATAAGCCTTTCTCGTATGACCTTTTCTCATCAAATGGTTAGGTTATTTTTTGTTGAACAAATTTACCGGGCAATGACCATACAAAAAAATGAGCCCTATCATCATCAATAAAGTAATTGTTTTATAAATAGCACAGTTTTTGCATATCTTTAAACATACAGATATAAAAATATTGACTTAAATCCAGATTGATTAAAGCTATATGGCGAAACACAAACCCCAGATCATCACCTATTTTATATTAGCTATTTTGCTGTTTACAATGGGTAAAGTGGTTGAAATTTATTTTGATGAGGAATATTCTCATACCGAAGATATTCAATCTGTTCAGAAGCTTATTTTGCAAACGCAAGAATCGCTTGAAAAAAACCTGAACACTTTATCAAAAGAAGATATTACAAACGTAAGTCATCTTTGGGATCTTATGGATTCGCTATCCAAAACGGATAATATTTATTACCTATTTCGTGATTCTATTCCTGTAGCCTGGTCTTCTTCTATTATTCCATTAGATGAATATTATACTGAATCGAGTAGTATCAGCATTCGAAAATTTACAAATGGATGGTACATTACTTCCAGTCTTAAAGTGGGTGATAATGTATGGATAGCTTTTAATCGGATAAAAAAAGAATACAGTTATCAGAATAGGTTTTTATCAAATAACTTCTCTAATTATAGCACTCTCAATTCTCGGCCAAACATCTCTTTAAATCAATCAGAAAATCATCATTTTAACATAACAGATAAAGAAGGAAATTTTCTTTTCTCCTTGTTTTTTGATGCAAAAGACAATCACATACCCAAAATCAGCATCTTCCTATTCTTGATAAATATAATTTCAATAATACTTCTACTAGTCGGTGCTGATCGCTTTTTCAAAAGATTTGGTAATTCAAAAAACAGTAATTATTTATTTATTCCTGCCATTATATACCTTTTCCTGATTTATCTATTATTTATAAATTATTCAATACCTGAAGCATTTTATTATACCACCTTCTTCTCACCTGCTACCTTTGCCGTATCAGAATGGCTTCCTTCTCTTGCCAGTCTCGAAGTGTTTGGAATATTAATATTATATTGGAGTTTCTGGTTTTATAAATATTTTAAAAAGCCAAGAGCCCTTGATAAATTACATAGCAATCGCAAAGCTTATTATTTCAATACCTTTTTAAGCGTCTTCTTTACTTTAAGCTATTTCCTCTTTATTAATGATTTAATTTACATGCTTGTTCGTAACTCATCTCAAGCATCCATCTTTTTCAATATTGAGGATTTAAATGAAGTTTTTGTTTTTAAGTTATTGATTCTTGCACAATTATTTCTGGCTTTTGCTTTTGTATTTGAAAAATTAATATCTAATTACAAAACAAATTTATCTTACGTCGGTTTCTTCCTGATTAGTTGTTTTAGTTACCTTGTATTTTGGTTATTAAGCGATATAATTCACTATGATATACACCCAAGTAGTCTGGCATTTTTCTTACTTATAGGAGGAATATTATTTACAGCTAAACGTAAGACAAAAAACAAGCTAAGCTATGGTACTTTTATTTTCTTAATTTTTCTGGTTTCAGCTTTTAATATTTTTCAACTTTATCAATTCAATATTAAGAAAGAAGCCAAAAACAGAGAATTATTAATTGAGAATCTTTCCTTTCAATTACTTCGGGAAGCTGATCCGGTTGCGGAAATGTATTTATCCGAGATTGAATCGAGACTCTTTAAAGATGATCAATTAAAGGAATTATTATATAAGAATAATATTAATGAAGATTTAATTTACGATCATCTTAGAAAAAACTATTTCTATGGCTATTGGCAAAGATATGAAATTCAAGTTACTACATGTTGGCCAGGAGTAGACCTGATAATGGAACACAATAACGAAACAACCAACTGTTATTCTTATTTCGACGATGTAGTTCTTGAATTTGGACAACAGATACCAAGTAGTAAGCTATTCTATTTTTTAGATAACGACAACGGTCAAATATCTTATTTTGGCAAAGTTTGTTTTTTTAAGGATGACCCTTCGTATGAAACAACTTTGTTTTTTGAGATAAATTCAAAACCTGCCTTTTCAGGATTAGGTTATCCTGAACTATTAACAACAGAACAGGAGCAAATAAATCTAAGTAACCTAAAAAATTACTCTTATGCCAATTACATTGACAATAAACTGGTAAAACAAAGTGGAAGTTTTAATTATCCTTCTAAAAACAATCGTTACTCTGCCAATGTAGGTGAAAAAATATTTGCCAATGAGGATAAAATGTCACATTTAGTATACAGCCCAAATAAAAATACCACGATCGTTTTAAGTCGAATACAGGTACGAAAATTCCATATTATTATGGCATTTTCCACTTTTTTCATTCTATTCTTTTTATTGGCATCAGCCATACTTCTGTTCTCAAAACTGAAAAATAACAAGTACCGCTTCTCTTTCTCCATTCAAGAACGTATTCAAATTACATTCGTTAGTCTTGTGGTAATGATTTTGGTTATTATGGGAGTCAGCTCTGTCTATTATTCTGTATACCAGTTTAAGCAAAAAAATAATCAGATGTTATCGCAACGAATACGATCTGTATTGCAGGAAATGGAGCAAAAAATAGTTAGTGAACCTGAATTAAATGATGAAATAGTAGATTACCTTCAATATCTACTTCAAAAATTTTCAAATGTTTTTTATAGCGACATAAACCTTTATCAAATCGATGGCCAGTTACTCGCCACCTCACGACCAGAGTTATACCAAAAAGGATTAACAGGTACCATGATGAATACACAAGCTTATAAAAAGCTCTCGGTTGAAAACTATTCCGAATACATTCATGAAGAAACCATTGGTTCATTGTCATATACATCAGCATACATCCCAATTTACAATTATGAAAATAAAATACTGGCTTACCTTAACTTACCCTATTTTGTTGGAAATAATGAGTTAAAAACAGAAATATCATCATTGGTTGTGGCAGTAGTAAATGCCTACTTATTGTTTGTACTATTTGCCATTGGACTTGCTGTAGTTATTTCAAGAAGAATTACCCATCCATTAATTCTTATTCAGGATAGATTAGCACAAATAAAACTAGGACAACAGAATAAAAAAATTGGATATAAAGGAAAAGATGAGATAGGAAGCCTGGTTAAGGAATATAACCGAATGGTGGATGAGTTATCGGCCAGTGCCGAAAAACTTGCCAAGTCGGAGCGTGAATCGGCATGGCGAGAAATGGCTAAGCAAATTGCGCATGAAATTAAGAATCCCTTAACCCCTATGAAATTAAGTGTTCAATATTTACTTCGTGCATGGGACGAACAGCAAGATTTTGAATCATACCTTCATCGGGTATCTAAAACCTTAATAGAGCAAATAGACCAGTTACATGTCATTGCCAATGAGTTTTCGAATTTTGCTAAAATGCCACAAGCCAACCGCCAAAAAGTGAATATTGTTGAGAAACTTGAAAACGCACTTTCGTTATTCGAGAAAACTGAAAAAGACATTCATTTTCAGCTTCATGTTGATGAGAAAGAATTAACCATTTTTGCAGATAGCGATCAATTAAAGAGTGTGTTTAATAACCTGTTAAAAAATGCTGTTCAGGCCATTCCAAAAGATAAGAAAGGAAATATTAATATTACCATTTCTAAACAAAGCCCCAATGTTCATCTTAGCTTTTCTGATAATGGAAGAGGAATGGATAAAGAAACCAAGAAGAAGATCTTTATGCCTAATTTTACCACTAAATCATCGGGAATGGGATTAGGTTTATCAATTGTTAAAAACATTATTAAAAACAGTGGTGGTGATATATGGTTTGAAACAACACCCAATATAGGAACAACGTTTTATATCGATTTTCCCCTATATCATGGTTCTTGATCAGATGACGAAATAACAGTTGTTTCAGACCATTTCTCTCCAAGGCGATAATCCTTGAAGAAAAAAAGGTAAATTTCGTATAGGTTTAATAAGGGTATCAGTAAGATAATATTGCGTATTAATGATTTCTCAGGATGCTGCTCCATTGATTCGTTATGAGGTAACCGAACTAATCTGATTTTAAATATTCGTCTGCCATAACTTTGCCCTTTTATAAAAGGCATTGCATCCTTAAATAAAAAATAAATTAGTCCGAAGATCCACCCAATTCGAGGAAACAAACTTAAACCAACAGCAATAACAAGATCAACGCTGTAGGCAAACAAACGAGGATAAAAACAACTGGCTTGTCCAAACTTCATAGGCTTAAGTAATAACTCAACTACTTTATATCATTCATTTGTATAATGTTATTAATAATAGCGTAAACTGTCAAACCTGAAACCGTTTTTATTCCTAATTTCCGAGTAATATTTTTACGATGTGAAATGACTGTATGAGTACTAATATATTCCCTTTCCCCTATTTCCTTATTAGTTAATCCTAATGCAACACATTTTAAAATAGATTTCTCTCTAGGGCTTAATTCCTCAGTTTGATCCTCTTCTGATTTATTTTTGGTTACTTCCAGAACCATTTCCTGCAGTTTATCAACCATTGATGCTTTTGATTGCACAATAGAAAACTGATTACCCGAAACATCATCCGGTAATGCCGAGTACAATAAATAACTAACCAAAATATCTTTACTAATAAGCTGCTTGAATTCGTTATACTGTTCTGATGTTAGTACTGCGGTATTAATAAAAATAATATCTGCTTCAAGTTGTTGAATAATATGCAAACAATCTATACCATTATCAGTTATTTTAACTTGATGTACTTCTTTTAATTGATTTAACAGTGATGCTAAGCCTGATGCTACAATGTAAGACGGATCAATTATTAAAACATTTACCATAGCTTTAACCCTGTTTTTTTATAGCTTCATTTAACCTGTATTCCATCTCATGAACTCGCGGAAACAAAACTCCTTCTTCCATATCTGCATGATCAAGTAAATCACTCTCAAGCCTGAATATATCGTAAATAAGATTGTTGTATTCACAATTTTCAACTGGTGGGGGTAAAAACTTAAGAAGAATGTTTTTTAAATCAAATAATGTTTCTTCAATATTATTGTGATCGTCCAGGTAACCAGTTATCGAAAATTCATCTTCACCCAAGCTATCAATCTTTCCGTTTTCAAGATCTTTTATTCTATCTGCTAATTCAATAATATACGGAAAAACATTGGCTTCTTCCTGCTCAATATGCGAGGTAAATTCCCTGATATAATCTCTAAAGAATTTGAGCAATAAACCCATATTTTTTTCTTTAGCATCAACTTGCTTTTCCAGATTAATGATTTGTCGTTCTATTTCAGGAATACGGTATTCAATATAGCATTTATGAGCACTTTTAAGGTAATTAATCAACCAGGTAACGGGAAAATCTTTAAAGTATTCTACTTTAAAATACTCCTTATCATGAAAAGCATTAGCCAGGCTTAAAAAGAACTGCAAATCTACCTCTTGTTCTTGACATACTTCTTTTACAGATTTCTCACGAAATCCCAAAGGAATATTTAATCGTTGAATTACAGCTAACAGTTGAATGTCTTTTTGAACAACATCAACCATCTTCATTTCTCCGGTTATATGCATAGTGATAAATTTTGTTCGAAAATAAACTTTATTTAGATCTCTTACAAATAAGAACAATTAAACCACAAAAAAACCCGTTGCTCATAACTGAACAACGGGTTTCTTAAAAAAAGGGCGGCGACCTACTCTCCCACTTCTACGCAGTACCATCGGCGCTGCCGGGCTTAACTTCTCTGTTCGGAA
>NZ_JAGUCO010000025.1 GCF_018271995.1 Carboxylicivirga linearis | reverse complement strand
TCCAATTGTAACAGAGGTTAGTATAACAGTAGCAAATGCAAATGGAGATATATTGGCAACCTATACTGATTCGGCCGTTGAAGGAGATGGTAATCGGGTAGATGTTAGTTTAGGTAGTTATGATGATGGTGATTATACTATAACATTAAGCGAGGAAAATAGCAGTGATTTTTGCGTTGTTAGTAAGAACGAAAGACTTCCAATAAGTATATTGGATTATTCACCTAATCCAACAGAAGATATAGTAGCAATTACCTATTATAGTCCAATTGTAACAGAGGTTAGTATAACAGTAGCAAATGCGAATGGAGATGTATTGGCAACCTATACTGATTCGGCCATTGAAGGAGAAGGTAATCAGGTAGATGTTAGTTTGGGTAGTTATGAAGCCGGTAATTATACTATAACATTAAGCGAGGAAAATAGCAGTGATTTTTGTGTTGTTACGCGATATGTTAATAATCCTCCATCAGGTGATTTAGAGATCATAAGTTATAATAGTGAAGTGAAAGATATGCTAAACATAGAGTATTTAAGTCAGACAACTACGTTAGTTGGATTAAATATTTATGATTCAAATAATGATGTCGAAATTGAGGCCGAAGATTCAGCTGTGCAAGGATCAAATAAAATTGAATTAGATTTACAGGAGTTAAGTCCAGGAGAATATAGCTTTAAATTATTTAATGATAAGTCAGAAATTATTAAAAGTTTTACAAAATTAAGTTCAGATAAACCAATTGAATTCAAAATAATTTCTGCTGATCCTGATCCAACTATTGATTGGGTAACTATTACTTTTACTATTGATAAAGAGGGTATGATAGAGTATGAGATTAGTGGAGAAGATATCATTCCAATATCGACTAATTATCCCGTTGGAAGAGGCGAAAATAAATTACCAATTGATCTTCGTGGTGGAGATTTTCCAGCAGGTGAATATACAATAGTATTAAAATCGGGTGATAAGAAAATTAGTAAATCAGTTATTAAACAGGCTCAGTATTAATGCAGTTGAATTCTTAGGAAGATATTATAAGTAAGTGAATTAATAAGAAATTAATATGTACTTAAAAAGATAGGAACTATTTAAATTATAATGTTTTGATCCCTGATTAATATTTAATCAGGGATTTTTATTATTTGACCAATGCATTGTTACTGAAGATGAATAAAATTAGAATCATCTTATATTTGTTTCAATAAATTTTTGGAAGTATTTTCAGTAAATATAAAACTATGAGGTATATAAAACTATTGTTTCTTCTAATTATTGTTTTGTCTACATCCTGTGTGTCTTTAAAAAAGTCAATTTATCTTCAGGGAGACATTGCAAAGGAGTTAAAGGAGGTAGAAGCTGTTTATGAAACTAACAAAAGCGCCTACCTAGTCAAGCCAAATGATAACCTTTATATCAAAGTTAATAGTTTGGATGAACGTACCTCTTCTTTTTTAAATAATGATACAGGCAGTGGAGGACGAATTGAAGGGCCAATGGCAGCAAGTTTGTCAGGTTATAGAGTAGAACAGGATGGTTCGATTTACTTTCCGTTTGTAGGTAAAGTATATGTTGCTAACTTAACTATTGAGCAAGTCAGGCAAAAGATGCAATTAGTAGTTTCAAAGTATCTAGAGGAGAGTAGTATCATGGTAAAGTTGTTAAATGATAACATTACGGTAATAGGTGAAGTTCGCACTCCAGGAAGGTTTTTATTATATGATGAAGAAATAAATATTTTAGAAGCCATTAGCCTGGCTGGAGATATGAATGATTTTGCCAACCGAAAAAGAGTTCGTTTACTTCGAAAGGATGGGGATATACAACAGATGTATGTACTAAATACCCTGGATGACCAATTATTATATTCCCCTTATTTTTATGTGAAACCAGGGGATATAATATATGTTGAACCCCGAAGGTTAAAATCTGTTAGTTTAAGTACTGTACCCATTGGTCTGGCTTTAACATTCTTGAATACAGCATTATTGTTATATACCTTTTATACAACCTCATTTAACCAGGAATAATGAAGACAATGACTAATGATGATTTTTATCAAGAAGAAAGTAATTTTAATTTTCAGAAACTGTTTTACAGAGCTTTGAGATTTTGGTATGTTATACCAATTTGTTTACTCATAACTTCTGTATTTACCTACTATAACTATAAATCAACCGCACCTCAGTATAAAGTTAGTGCCAGATTGTTAATATCAGGAAATCAAGGGGAAATGCCAACTATAGGTTCAGGAGAAGGAGCATTACCAGGTATTAATATAGGAGTATACAATAGTGTAGATAATCAGTTGATTATTCTTACTTCCTCACGTCAGATTGAGAAGACATTACTGAATCTGGATTTTTTTGTTAGTTACTATGAGGACGAAACGTTTTTAGAGACCGAAATTTATCAAGAGACACCTTTCTTGGTCGTTTTGGAAACCCCTGTCAAGCAGCTTGTATATCAAAAATATAAATTGAATTTTATTGATGAGAAAACTTATGTCTTAACTAAAGAAGAGGATAAGGATTTTAGATCCGAGCATCGTTTTTTTGAAAAGGTTCAATTAGAGGGTAATACGTTTTCAGTTATTCCCAACGATAAGAAGATTGACGGAAGTAATTATGTTGCCAGGAGCTTTGCCCTATCAATTAACCCCTTGGAATTATTAATAAAAAGGTTTAAATCACGAGTGATTATCGATGGATTGCAGCGAGGATCATCGATATATGAGGTGAGTATAGAGGTTAATAATGTTGAAAAAGGGCTTGATTTTATTAATGAGCTAGCTCAAAATTCAGTTAATTATACCTTGGAAAAAAAGAATCAGATAGCCAACAATACAATTAAATTTATAGAAAGTCAATTAGTTGGTGTTGGAGATTCATTGAGTGTTGCGCGATCTGTTCTAGAAAATTTCAGATCCAGAAATGAAATGATGGATATATCTATGCAAGGGCAAATAATAATAGATAAGACTCAGAATTTGCAGGAAGAAAAGAGTAGTTTGCAATCGCAATTGGATTATTATAATTATTTGGTTGATTATATGCAAAGCGACCAGGATATATTGAATTTGCTACCACCATCCGCCTATGGAGTGAATAATGTGATGATAAGTCAAATGATTACAGAGTTAAGCTCTTTAAATGCAGAAAAAGAAGGTCTTCAGTTTAATTCAAAGATAGAGAATCCAAATATTGCAAGGATTAGCCGCCGCATGGAAACCTTAAAGAGAAGCATTGAACAACAGGCGCAAAGTAATGTGCAATCTACCGATTATTCTATTAAAGAGTTAGATAACCGCTTGATGAACCTAAGTAAGGATATACGAAGATTGCCTAAAACAGAACAGGTATTATTGGATATTGAGAGAAAGTTTCAGAGCACGGATAGGATGTATTCTTATCTAATGGAACGTCGATCAGATGCCCAATTAGCTAAGGCAGCTAATACACCGGATAATGAAATTGTTGAATATGCAACAGAATTAGGGAGGGTAAAACCTGATCGTAAACGGTTTGTTATTATTATAGTTTTTTTAGGGATTATCTTTCCAATTGTAGTTGTATTTCTTATAATTTATTCCAATAATAAGATTTTGGATAAGGAAGATTTGGAAAGTAGAACTAACCTGCCAATTATCGGAATTGTTCCCAGTATTCAAAGAAGTAAAGAAACAATGCAGAGTATTCTAAATCCAAGATCAGCTTTATCGGAATCAATAAGAACAATACGTACTTCTCTTGAATTTTATTCTTCGAGTGATAAATGTAAAACTATTTTGATTACTTCAGGTTTGCCAGGTGAGGGGAAAAGTTTATCTGCGGTTAATTTAGCAGCTTCGTATGCTCAATTGGGAAAGAAGACACTATTAATTGATTTTGATATGCGTCGACCTACTATTGATTCAGTATTAAATATTAAGGTGAATGGAACAGGGTTAAGCAGGCATTTGTCAAGCCAGATAATTGGAAGCGATAAGCATTTAATAGAGACAACAGAATTTTCTAATCTTGACGTTATACCTTCAGGTGAAATACCTCCAAATCCTGCTGAATTGATTGCTGGAGAACAAACAAGAAACTTAATTAGTGAATTACGTCATTTATATGATACAATAGTAATTGACTCTCCACCTATAGGTTTAGTGACCGATGCAACATTGTTAAATCAATTTGCTGATGTAACTATTCTGGTAACCAGGCACAATGTAACGCCCAAACCTATGTTGGAGAATTTACTAAAGGAGGAGAAAGTTAAAAGTTTAAATAAATTATGTCTGTTGTTAAATGATCTACCTATTACAAAGCGTGCCTATAATTCATATAGTTATAGTGGAAAGTATTATGAGCAATAAGAAAGTCTGAATAGTTTATAACAGGATTTCTAATGTTATGTAACTGTTTTGATTATTTAGTTTGACAAATTTTTATCATTTCAATTATTAAATTTACATTGTTTGATATTGATATTCAGAGTAATGTGTGTTGATCGTTCTTTTTGCTATAATAATATTATAGCGAATTATCATTCAACTATTTAAAATTGACGTTTATCATTTTAAATAGTTTATAGGGCAAAAAAAGCTGATTTTATATTGGATAAGTAGTATTTTAACATTGCTTTTGACGGATGAACAGATGTAGCGTATGTCAAATAGATAGGTCAGAAGATGATATCATTTTATCTGATATATCATTTGTTTGACTTGAGAATAAGGGATGAATAGTTGATAAAAAGTAATTATGAAGTTGGTACTCTTACGGTTTTTAAAAGGTCGCATTGTTTCGCCATGGTTAATATTAGCTATTGATTTAGCTTTGGTTATAAATGCTTTCGTCTTAGCATATGCAGTAAGACTAAATGTTTCATTAGTCAACTATCCGGCATCCAACCTGATACAAAATATTATTTGGGTTGGTGGAATTTATTTAATGGTATTTCTTTTGTTTGGATCTTTTAAAGGGGTAATTCGACATAGTAATTATAATGAATTTAAACAGGTACTTATAACTACCTTTATTGCTTTTTTGTTTTTAATTACGTTTAGTTTTGTTGTGAGACTAACAGGTATTAACTGGGTTGATATTTCCAGTTTGGTATTGGTTTTTCATTTTGTGACGACTGTAGTGCTAATGGTTGGTTTTAGAATAATGGTAAAAGAGGCTTATGCTTATTTAACTAAGAAAAGAACTTACACCAATGTGTATATTTATGGAGCTGGTGACATGGGGCAGATCACATTGGAAGCCATTAAAAATGATAAAGACAATGAATTTAATGTGGTTGGATTAATCGATGATACTGCATCCCGATTAGGTGTTAAATTGCATTCATATCCTGTTTTATCCTGGGACAAGGCTGTTGAAACCGGAGACTCACGACAGGTAAAAGTGGTTATTCTTGCCATTAAAAATATTAGTGTTCAGAGGAAACATAAAATTACGGAAGCATGTATTGAGAGAGGATGGAAGTTGAAAATAATGCCTTCTGTTGATAGTTGGGTAAATGGAATTTCCAATGATAAGCAGATTAGGGATATACGAATTGAAGATATTCTTGGAAGGGATGAGATACAGTTGAATTTGGGAAGAATAATGGAGGGCTTAGATGGTAAAGTAATTCTGGTTACTGGTGCGGCCGGATCCATAGGTTCTGAGATTGTTCGTCAATTATTGCGTTTTAGTGTTCAGAAAATTATCATGTTGGATATTGCTGAGTCGGCTTTATATGATTTGCAACAAGAGTTGCTATTAAGTCATAGTGATGCTCCTTTCGAGGTGGTTTTAGCCGATATAACCAATAAAAAACGTATAGCAGATGTATTTGATCGGTATAAGCCACAGATTGTTTTCAATGCAGCTGCCTATAAGCATGTGCCATTAATGGAGACTTATCCATATGAGGCAATCCGGGTTAATATTGGTGGAACAAAAAATCTGGCAGATTTAGCCATTCAATACAATGCTGAGAAATTTGTAATGATATCTACAGATAAAGCGGTGAATCCTACAAATGTGATGGGAACGTCTAAAAGGATTTGTGAAATTTATATTCAGTCCTTATCTCAGTTGAATAATTTAAATACGGCTTTTGTAACAACGCGTTTTGGAAATGTATTGGGATCCAATGGTTCTGTGGTTCCTCTTTTTAAGAAACAAATAGAACAAGGTGGTCCCATCACGGTAACACATAAAGATATTACCCGTTACTTTATGACTATACCTGAAGCTTGCCAGTTGGTTTTGGAAGCAGGATTTATGGGAGTTGGCGGTGAAATATTTGTATTTGATATGGGAGAGCCGGTTAAGATTGTTAATCTGGCAAAAGAAATGATACGATTGTCTGGATTAAAAGTGGATGAAGATATTAAAATCGTGTATACGGGGTTACGTCCTGGGGAAAAATTATATGAGGAATTATTGGCTTCCAAAGAAAATACACTACCTACTCATCATGAGAAGATAATGATTGGGAAGGTCCGACAGCATGAATTCAGGTTGATTGAACAAAAAATAAAGGATCTTCTTTTTGCTTTGCAAATCGAAAATGATACTCTTTTGGTTAGCAGAATGAAAGATCTGGTTCCAGAATATATTTCTCAAAATAGTCAATTTGCAGAACTGGATCACCATATTGAGCACACAGTATCCTAATTAACCTTTCGTTTCCTAACGAAAGGTTAATAGTTCAGAGTTTCTTAACTTGTAATTAATAATTAGTCTTCATATGTGTATCTTTTATGAATTACATATTCACAAACATTAATCCCTCGTTGGGAAACGAGGGATAGTGGTTACAAGTAAAGGCTTCCTCTCCAATTTGGAGAGGACTGAGGTGAGGTTATTATTTCTTCACAAACTTACATGCGGCGTCTGCACTTTCATATTTTACAGCTGTAAACTTCATTCTTTAAATGGCTAATCTTAACAGATTATCACATTAACGGGTTGTTAAGTTAAGTTTCAGAAACACTTTAATTAGGCGATTTCAGAAGTAATACTTAAAAAGAAGTATATATGAGGTTAATCTTTACTGATTAGCCTCTTTGTTTTTCATAACAATATATTGATTCATAAATCAAAGGATTCTTGTGATAATTGGACATAACAATCCCATTAATTAAAGTCTTTTTCGATAAAAGGGTTTATGCTGCTTTGATTGCTTGTTTTTGCATTCGCCTCCCTATTTCAAGAGCATTGCCAACATGGATGCCCATAAATATCCAAAGTATCTCAGTATCCTTTGTTCGAGCTTTAATTTTACTCAAATAATAATGTTTTTTATCCTTTCCAAAACTACCTTCCTGTCTGGTAGCCCGTTCTTTTTTAATTTGTGCAGCTAATTGTTTACGTTGTTGCTCATGCTTGCCAGCCCGTCCTTTTCGCACAAAATCAGTACGGATATTATTTGAGGAGGCAAACCTTCGGTTGGCATTAGTATCATAAATAGCATCAGCACCAACTAACTTTGCTTTTGTATGCGTCAACGATTGAGCCATGTGAACCGATGACTTAAAATGAGTACCCTCATTAAAGGCATCAAAACTGATGTACTCAATAAAACTGATGCCATTAATTTGTATTTTTATTGACTTTAGCCCCGAACTCTACAGCTTTCGTTTCTTTTCCTCTGACAATTGGTCGGATATAGCTTTTTGAAGGGCTGACAATTCGGTCTTCCGGTGATTGACCTGTAGTGAATTTATAGTTTTGCTGCGCTAAAACTTTATCAATAATTGCATATTGCCTGTAGTATTTCTCTGGCATTGAGGCATTAAGTTGCTGTGTATCAGTTGCCAGTTCTTCCAAAAGCTTTTTGAGTAACTTCAGCAGACCTCTGGTGATGGCAACTCTTTCTTTTTTAGGTTTACGTCGCTTACGACTATAGTTCCAATAGCGTTGCTGCCATTTAGTATATTTCGAACGGGGCATTGGTTGCTTATTGTACTTACAAAGCAACTTCAATTGGTTATAACACCAATCAGTAGCTTCCCATAATAGTTTTTGATCTGTAGGAAAGCGTAGGCTGCTTTCATAACAAGTTGTATCGGTAACCACCTGTTCCAACTCTTCCATATAGGGCAACCAGTGTTGAGCTAAACACTTCTGAACCCTGTCGATATTCAGTTTAGCTGCCAACTCACATCGTATGTGGCTAATGATTTTAAAATTGCTGATTTGTTCTCCAATCCCCAATAATAATCGACAAAATAATTGGTAATGGGTATTGGAGTTAAACTGCTCAACCAAGCGTTCGTCTGAGCAGCAGACATAGTTCTTCAGGAACATCAGCGCTAGTTTGCCTTGTGGGCTAAATATACAATCTGGTCCCATCTTACTTTCAGTTATACCGAAACAATCGACTAGCTCTTCCCATGGTATAGCTTGGTAAATTTTACCTAATGAACTAGCAAGGAATTGATTGTATACAACTTGAAAATTATCTTCAATAGAAAAAAGTGGAAGATGGGCTTGAAATTCTGGAATACTTTGTAATTTTATCACTATTAGAAAAAAAGTAAACCCCGATTTATGGCTAAAGTGCCTGTTTTCGGGGTTTTATTATACTTTTAAGATAGTGATAATTATTTAATTTTCAAACACCTAAATCAACTTACGAACATCCCTAATTATACTTCGCATTGTGATCGATTATATATTTATTCAACCTCTCTGAGGTTGTTTTTGGGATGTTGTTATTAAATCTATAGATATTGATCTCCGCTGGAGATAAAATAAGCTTCGTTACCTGATGATATTCAACTTTATATTACTGGTGTAATATTGAATTTTAATTCGTAAAATTAGTGTATTTCGTGGATAAAATGTTGAGAAATTATGGTCGTTATCTTTCTTTATGAATTGCAAATTCACAAACAATAATCCCTCGTTTGGAAACGAGGGATAGAGGTATTTTTAAAAGTATTGGCTTCCTCTCCAATTTGGAGAGGACCGAGGTGAAGTTATTATTTCTTCACAAACTTACATTTAGCTTCTCCACTTTCATAACTAATAACAGCGATATAGACTCCATTCTTTAATCTGTCCACATTAACAGATTGTCCCATTAGTGGATTATTAAGTTGCAGTACCTTTTTACCTTGAATGGTATAAACATTCAGACTTTTGGCTGTTCCAGTAAATTTGAGGTAGATTTCAGATTCTGCAGGATTTGGATAGATTAATAATTCACTGCCATCAATTGGATCATCCTCAGGGTATAATAATTGAGAATAGTAATATTCTTTTTTTAAGTAATTATTCCATGAGGAGATGGAAGAGTTCCAATAAGCTGTCTCCTGACCAATTTTTATGCCTGCATCATTGTAGGAGTATATATCATAGCGTTGGCTAACCCATGTCTGAGTATTGTTATCCCAATAGTCAGTTTGAGATTCTGATAATTTTTCTTCATTATCGTATAATTCTGTTGTCCTGGAGCTATAGAGCCAATCTTCAACTTCATTACTCCAATTCTTTTTTATTTTAATTACAGTGTTTTCATCGGGGTATGAAAGGTCAATCATCTGTAGACTGTTCCATTCATCATTTTCGTTACTCCAATCAATGATTTGTTCCGATATTAATTTCTCACTTTCGTAATCATTAATGCATTCCCATTCATCTCCCCATGTTTGGGTTTCTTCATTGTATGATTTATGAGTTGTCTGAAGGAGCTTGTTATTATCATCGTAATAGCAATTGTAATCCCAGTATGATTCCCATTTACTATTTTCACTATTCCATTTTATGGTTTGATAGGAGAGTAATTTACCACTCTGGTTATAGAATTGAGATTGTTGCCAGATGCTATTCCATTTTTCATCGGTATCTTTTTCTGAATATAGAATATCTATTTTACCGCTTTCTTCATTGACTGAGAATTCCCTTTTTCTGATTTGTTTCCATTCATTTGCATCCTCATTCCAGTTCAACTCTTCTTTGGACCAGTTTGAATTATCTTCAGAATAAGAATAAATTTCCTGTTTTTTGTTTAGCCAGTTTAATTCATTATAAATCTTGGTGAAAGCATTTAATAGGAAGCTGTCCTTGTAGCTATAGTTAATTTTGGAGTATAAACTCCAATAATTATCAGATGTTGTATATGAATATACAGAATCAAGCTGATAGGTTATATTCTCAGATACCTGAAAGTTGTTATCCTCATATAACCGTGTCTGTTTTAAGTTTTGCGCATCAACACAAACCATCCTTGCTATAAAAGCCGTCACTATAACTAAAACAATTCTCATACTAAATACTAAATCGGGTGTTTTTCTGCTCTAGTACGCGGTAAAAATAAAATAGTTATCTCTAATCAAAAATTTTAAGCAATTACAACATTCTAAAATAATATTTAAATAACAATTTGATTTGTTTGTCAAAGATGATAATTTAATTGTGGAATATGGATTGTGGGTTTGTTAAGTGTCAGTAAGATAGTGGTATGGAGTTGTTTTGTGTAGTGTGATTTATGATTGTGAGATTAATGATGAAATGAATAAAGAGAGAAATTATACGATCCACCTGTTGAAAAGTTGTTAGTAAATATTTATTTAAAATAAATACAAATTAGCTAACTAAGGAAGTGTATTAGAAAAAATCACAGATATATTGAAATGTATTTACGATTAGAATAGTATATGAATTGCAAATTCATTGCAATAAGCTCCTCGTTAAGAACCGAGGAGTAGTTTTTGATCTAGTTAAGTCTTTTAGATTGGATAAATGTGAGTGATGTGTTGGCCTCCTCTCCAATTTGGAGAGGACCGAGGAGAGTATTAGAAACAATCGCATTTATATGCTGTCTGATTTTGTGATATTTTGCTTGAAAAGTAATTGCTAAAATAGATTATAAACATGAGATTCTTTGCATGCAGTATACAGGATTGAGGAGAGGTGTTTATTTCTTCACTAACTTCCATTAGACATCTGTACTTTCATATTTAACAGCTATAAACTTCATTCCTTAATTGTTAGGAAGAGAGGGGAGTGAAATTTTATGTAATTGTCTCCTTCTCATTTTAAGGAGAAGGTTGGGATGAGGTCTTTTGTATTGTTTGATATTTATTGAACCTACCTTTCGTTTCTTAACTTAGGTTGAATGAATTATTGGCATTCATGTGTGTTTCTTTATGAATTGTAAATCCAAAGACAACTATCCCTCGTTAGGAAACGAGGGATAGAGCTTTTACAAGTAAAGGCCTCTTCTCCTTTAGGAGAGGACTGAGAAGAGGTCTTTGTAAATTAGCACATTTAGAAACTTGACTTAGCTGGATTGAGATGATTCAAAGAAATTTTGAAATGCCTTTAGGATTAGAATAGTATATGAATTGCAAATTCCTTATAATAAGATCCTCGTTAGGAACCGAGGAGTAGTTTTAAATCTGGTTAAGTCTTTTAGGTTGGATTAACGTTATTGATGTGTTGGTTGAGGATGTCCAAAAACTAAACATCAAAACGACGCTTGTTTCAATTTGTAATAATATATCACTCTATGTTACCCCTAATTGGCTTTACCGATCTTCGATTCCCCAGAAGAGGACTTAAGCCTCCCTTTTAGGGTAGCTTGCCTGCTGCAGGCAGGGTTTGGTGGGGTAAAATGTAAGTAAAGTTACAAATTGAAAGATTCCGTGTTTGCAAACTACTATTTGTACACCCTCTTGAGGAGAGCTTTTATAAGTTATCTGCCGTATTAATAATTCCAGCTCTTTTGTCTGTGTCAATTAATTCAATATTTAGATTTCCGGGAGCTAAAAGGAAAGCGATATTTTCATTTTCAAAAGCTTCTCCGGGTTGAGGTAGACTTATTGTCATGCACTTTTGAGAATTCATATTTTGAATGGACGTATGTATATCATCTGTTTTAAAGCATAGATGATGTAGTCCTCCTCCTCTTAATGCAAATTTATAAATAGGAGATGTTTCATTGGTTGGTTCAATTAGTTTGATATGGACCGATCATTCTTTCAAGAGAAAGACTACTTTTTTTGTTTAGTATTTATAACAAGATGTTTAAATTGCTTAAAGACGAAAATAACTTTCCACTGATTAATACTTTTATCAATAGATTTGGTTACTACACCAATATGATCGATATTCATCTTTTACATTTGTTAAGTTAATATTATATTACGGTTTAAATTAATAAAGTAATAAAACGGTTAATTAATTAGATATGAAAAAAAATCAGATATACATCTTACTATTGATCTCCTTTGTGTTTGTTTCATGTGAGCATAATGGTTATAAAGATAAGCTTGATGTAGGAAAGAATGCTGTAAATATTTTGTTCCTTCATCACAGTACCGGTAATAATATTTACAATGGTGAAATGAAGAATGGGGAGCCGGACGTGTTGATTTGGTTTAATACATATAATCAGGAAAAAGAGGTGAATTATAATATTGTGGAAGAAGCTTTTCCAAAATCAAGAGTGTTGAGATATATCCCAGGATATGGTTGGAATAATTACCCCTTTGACTATTATAACATCTGGGTTAAAAATGGAGACAAGGAATCTTATAAATACGAACCTACGTTAAAAACACTAGCCCCCTTATGGGATGTGATAATAATTAAACATTGCTTCCCTGTTAGTTCGGTTTTGGATGATGGAAATCCAAATATTGATTCAGATTTAAAGACGATAGCAAACTATAAGTTGCAATATGAGGCACTGAAGAATGAATTTTATAAATATCCTAATACAAAGTTTATTATTTGGACTGGTGCTGTGCATACGCAGAAGAATAATAGTGAAGAGCGCGCACAAAGAACTCGAGAGTTCTTTACCTGGGTAAAGCTAGAGTGGGATGAGCAAGAGGATAATATATATATATGGGATTTTTATGAACTGGAAACAGAGGGAGGATTGTATTTGAAAGATGATTATGCAGTATCGCCAGGTAATAGTCATCCTAATAAAGAATTTAGTGCAAAAGTGGCTCCTTTGTTTTGTAATAGAATAGTTGATATAATTGAGACAAAGGGAACTTTAACAAATTTAAAAGGTATATACATTGATAATGATTCAATAGCTAATGTTGAGAAGTAATGTCTTGGAAATTTTTATCCTAGAATTAGGTTTGATTATGGAATAAATTATGTAATCAAACAAACAATTGTATCGTTTCATTTTCTTTATTAGTATTTTAACATACAATTAATAAATAAAAATGTTATTAACCAAAAGGGATATGAAGGATAAAATTAAAAGTTTTATAGCTGAGACTACTTTTACCGATATTAATTCATTTAGTGATGATACCATGATCTTTGATGAAGGAATCTTTGACTCAATGGGATTATTGGGATTAATAAATTTTCTGGAATCAGAATTTAATGTAGTTACAGATGATACTGAACTTCAGGAAGAAAATTTTGGTAGCGTGGAGCGGATAGCTGACTTTGTAGGCCGCAAAATGGCTCTGGCCAGTTAAGTTAAAACAAAGATATTTAGAATGAGTTAGTGTATTTCACTAGCTCATTGTTTTCTTTAAACCTTACCCGCCTATGTGTGGAATTGCCGGATTTACGAACAACTCAAATCAAAGTAAAGATCAACAAGAGTTTCTGTTAAATCGAATGCTTAATAGAATCATACATCGTGGTCCGGATGAAATGGGATTATATATCTCTGACCATTGTTGTATTGGAAATGTAAGGTTGAGCATTGTTGATTTAAAAAGTGGTCAGCAACCCTTATCCAACGAAGATGGTAGTTTATGGATTGCCTATAATGGTGAGGTTTTTAATTATCCCGAACTCCGTGAGCAACTAAAGAACAAAGGGCACAGATTTAAAACCAATTGTGATACTGAAGTAGTGGTTCATATGTATGAAGAATACGGTGAATCCTGTGTGCAACATTTGAACGGCCAGTTTGCTTTTGCAATTTGGGATGAGAAGAAGCAAGAGTTGTTTATGGCCCGTGACAGAGTGGGTATACGGCCGTTATTTTACCATCTATCCGAAGATAGATTGGTATTTGGTTCTGAGATAAAATCTATATTTGAATATCCGGGTATAAATCGATCAATTAATTATAAAGCACTAAAACAAGCTTTTACATACTGGACAACCATTACACCCGATACTGTGTTTGAGGGTATAAATGAACTTTCTCCCGGACACACTCTTCTCTATTCGCAAGGAAAAGTTGAAATAAAAAAATACTGGCAATTAGATTTTAATCAGCCAAAGTACAATGGAAGCATCAATGAGGCAATAGAAGAGTTTGAGACTCTTTTTAAAGAATCTGTTGATCTGCGATTAAGAGCAGATGTGCCTGTGGCAGCTTATTTAAGTGGAGGGCTGGATTCCAGTGTTACCACATCCTTTATCAGACAGGTTCAGCCGGATAACTTAAATACATTCTCCATAGGATTTCAGGATGGTACCTTTGATGAATCTTCCTATCAAAAAGAAGTATCAGAGTATTTTAAAACGAAACATCATTTTATTTCAACCAATGACTCAGATATACCTGGTTTATTAGAAAAAGCTATCTGGCATACAGAGGCTCCATTATTCAGGACATCTCCTATTCCTATGATGAAATTATCCGGATTGGTTCGCGATAATGATATTAAAGTAGTTATTACAGGAGAAGGAGCAGATGAAAACCTGGGAGGGTATAATATATTTAAGGAAGCTGTTATTCGACAGTTTTGGGCCAAATTTCCGGATTCAAAATTCAGATCCTTATTGTTGAAAAAACTATATCCTTATATCCCACAACTCAGCAATGCTTCCCCGGCAATGCTGAAGATGTTTTTTGGATATAAACTTCAGGAAACGGATTCACCCATATATTCTCATTTGTTGAGATGGAGAAACGGACAGAATTTAAGTGCTCATTTTTCTGATGGTGTTAAAAGTCTTTTAAATGGATATGATCCTGTCAATGAATATACTGAAAAGATACTTGATCTGGTTGCAGGCTATAGCCCTCTGGAAAAAGCTCAATATATTGAATCAACTGTTTTTATGTCAGGGTACCTACTATCATCTCAGGGGGATAGAGTGGCAATGGCTAATTCTGTAGAAGGAAGATATCCGTTTTTGGATCATCGGTTGATTGAGTTTTGTGCATCCTTGCCTGATGATTTTAAGTTGAAAGGATTGAATGAGAAATATCTCATCAAAAAGATGATGCAAGGTAGGTTGCCGGAATCAGTTGTAAACAGACCGAAGCAGGCATATCGGGCTCCCGTAGCAAGTGCAATAATGACATATGGAAAAGAACTACTAGATAAATATCTGAATCCTGCTTCATTTTTGGAAACTGGATTGTTTAATGCACAAACGGTTACTTCTTTATTGAATAAACTAAATAAGAGTGGATTGATTACAGAAGTAGATAATATGGCTTTGATCGGGATACTATCGACACAAATATTATATAACCAATACATAATGAATTATCAACCCCTTGATGAGACGAAGTTGATAAGGGGAGTAGTACGTAATAGAAAACTTTAAACTCAATAAAACATGAAAGAAAATTTCTCAAGAGATATTATTAAGCTTAAAGATATTGATAAAACCATTAATGATATTTGCACAAAATTAAAGCAGGATGTTCATCAGGAATTAAGAAGACGAGGTGGAGTAATTGGTGTTAGTGGAGGAATAGATTCTTCCGTAACATTGGCTTTGGCAACCAAAGCTTTTGGTGCAGAAAACTTATTGGGAGTGATGTTACCCGAGAAAGATTCCAGTCCGGATAGTAAAGAATTTGCTCAAAAACTGACTGCTAAATTTGGAGTGAAGGTGATAGAGGAAAATATCAGTGGAGCTCTGGATGGTTTCCAATGTTATCAGAGGCGTGATGAAGCTGTAAAAAGAGTGATACCGGAATTTAATCCGTTAGCAGATAAGATGAAGATTGTTATTCCGGAAGAGTTAATTCGTAAGAATCTTCCTCCTGTCTTTCATGTTACGGTTATTTTTGCAGATGGAACAAAGCGAAGTGAGCGACTCCCAATGAATGAATACCTGCAGATAGTGGCTGCGTCAAACTTCAAGCAGCGCAGTAGGATGTCGATGTTATATTATCATGCTGAGGCATTGCATTATGCTGTTATTGGTACGCCAAATAAACATGAAGTGGAGCAGGGCTTTTTTGTAAAATTTGGTGATGGAGGTGCAGATGTGATGCCTATAGGAAATCTGTTCAAAACCCAGGTGTATGAAATTGCACGTTATCTGGGAGTTCCTCAGGAAATTATAGATCGCACACCGACAACTGATACCTACTCTGCTGAGCAGACTCAGGAGGAATTCTTTTATCAAATGCCATTTGAAGATATGGATTTGCTTTGGTATGGATGGGAAAACGGATATAGTGCAGCGGAAGTGGCTCCTGTAATGAACTTGACTGAAGAAGCTGTTGTAAAGATTTTTAAGAATTTTGAGCGCAAAAAGAAGACAACTGATTATTTGCGTCGTCCTCCTATTCATGATTATCTATGCTAATCAATTAATAACAACGGATTAGCCTACATGATCTATGAAGATTTTGCCTTTAAACTTTAAACTTGTTTTAATGAACTGTGTTGATTATTTTCTTTCGGAACAAATAATAAATGAAGAACTATTTATACTGGGGCGATCAGAAGAGGTTAGTTTTAAAGAATTGGCTCAATTGGTTGCGAAATTAGCGGATTGGTTGAAAAATAATATTGGGGTGGATAATAAAATTTTGTTGTTATCCCCCAATAATTCATTCTTTATCACAGCCTATCTGGCTATAATGAAGTCCGGAAACGTAGTTGTGCCTTTAAATCCCGGAATTGAAAAGGATCAATTTGATTATATCAAAGAATTGTGCGAAACAGATCATGTGTTTATGGTAAAACAGGTCTGTAAAAGATTTCAAATTGATATAAATGATGTTTGGAATGAAGATTTCATAAATAACATAAAAACTACTAGCAATGAAACAGAATGGATAGATAATGCGATTAATGAGAATCAGTTAGCTCAAATTATATTTACTTCCGGATCAACTTCTTTGCCTAAAGGAGTTATGTTGTCACATAAGAACCTGATTGCCAATACTCAATCTATAATCACCTACCTGAAGTTGAACGAAAGTGATATAATGGAAGTGGTTTTACCATTTTTTTATTGTTATGGATTATCCTTGCTGCACACGCATCTAAAAGTTGGTGGAAAAATAGTTCTTAATAATACCTTTATCTTTTTAGGTTCGGTAATTAGTGATTTGCAGAAGTATAAATGTACGGGTTTTGCAGGGGTGCCAAGTCATTTT
This sequence comes from Carboxylicivirga linearis, assembly GCF_018271995.1. Classification (GTDB taxonomy): domain Bacteria; phylum Bacteroidota; class Bacteroidia; order Bacteroidales; family Marinilabiliaceae; genus Carboxylicivirga; species Carboxylicivirga linearis. The sequence continues at coordinate 56,433 of NZ_JAGUCO010000025.1, read as the reverse complement.
CAAATACTGTTGAGAAAATCTGAAACGTTTAAAAATACTGAATTTCCGAATCTGAGATATGTGACTCAGGCCGGAGGAAAACTACATACTACCTTTATTAAAGAATTTAGAGAATCAAAGCCTGAAACTCAGTTTTATGTGATGTATGGGCAAACAGAAGCAACAGCACGACTTTCATATCTTTCGCCTGATTTATTAGAAACTAAGTTGGGCTCTTTAGGAAAAGGTATTCCTGATGTTGAACTAAAAGTTGTGGATGATAAGGGTGAGAGTGTTCAATCCGGTGCGGTTGGAGAAATTGTGGCTCATGGAGATAATGTGATGTTAGGGTATTTTAAGGATGAGGAAGAGACGAAGAATGCCCTTGATAATGGCTGGCTGCATACAGGAGATTTAGCAACAATTGATGATGATGGTTTTATCTATCACGCTGCCCGTAAAAAGGAGATTATAAAAGTTGGAGGACGGAGAGTGAGTCCCAAGGAGATTGAAGAAGTAATTGTTGGTATTAATGGGGTTATTGATTGTACCATTGAAGCAGTTTCTGATGAATATTTGGGTGAATCCATAAAAGCAATAGTGGTGATGAATAAAGATTATAAGGAGGTGACGGATATATCAATTAAAGAGTATTGTGCTTCAAAACTGGCTTCCTACAAAGTGCCTGGAGTCATCGAATTTAAAGATAATGTTGATGTGAATGCAGCGGGTAAAAAAGTGAAAAAGAACTAACTCTCATGGAATAATAGCTTTTAGTCGTCAAATAAATTATACCTGTTACTCTTTTTTGAGTATACTTACAAAAAGGTTTGGGTGATGACTTCACGAGGGGCTACCATATCACGATTTTCTTCTGCAAGGCTTGTTGAAAAACAAAGTACTTTTGATGCTCGGTATACAACTATACAAAATCAAGGCAAAGAAGTCTATCGTTTCATAACCGAAAATGCATCTTTATCACAGGACAAAATTGTCGTCCGTAAATTAAATCAATCAAAATCAAGTTTAACGCAATCCGGTTTAAATGTGCTGGTTGATTTAAATCCTCTAACATTTGAAGATGGACAGAGATTTCTTTACCAGATTAATCACCTGCTTCTTGATGGTGGGATTTTCTTTTGTAATGTGAATGTATCTGGTATCAAAAAGCAAAGTCTTACATTTAAGAAACGAAAATCAAAGGCGGAAGTGTTAGGGCGATTGGTTAATTCAGGATTTTCAATTATTGATTTTAAGAATATCAATGGGGCACTTCATATCTGTGTAATGAAGACTGCTTTACCCAAATTAGAGCCGGGTTATCATCAGCGTTATATCATACCAATGATGCGTATTGGTAAAAACGGCAATAAGCTTAAAGTTTTTAAAATTCGTACAATGTATCCCTTTTCGGAGTATTTACAGGAGTATGTGGTTGGAATGAATGGTTATAATACCAAAGGGAAACCAAACAATGACTTCAGATTGACTCCATTGGGTAGATTTATTCGTAAATATTGGATTGATGAATTACCTCAGGTCTATAATCTGTTAAGAGGAGAGTTGGCCTTAGTGGGAGTAAGACCATTGAGTGAAGCTCGTTTTAAGGAGTTACCTATAGATATAAGAGAAAGAAGAATTCATTATAAACCGGGCTGTATACCTCCATACGTTGCACTTTTAATGCCAGATAGTAAGGGGAATATTGAGGCTGAGAGGATTTATTTATCAGAGAAAGAGAAATATCCACATTGGACCGATATTAAATACTTTTTTAAAGCTATATTTAATGTTTTATCCGGAAAAATTCTAAGTTCATAGGAGTAATAAATAAAATTAACTGATATCTAAAAGCTGCTTTTGTTAAAAGGCAGCTTTTGTTTATTTTGCTAACTCCTAAATCATCTGATTCTATGAAAAGATCCAACATTTATAGGTTTAGCTTTTTCCTTTATATACTTTCTCTGTTTTCGCAATTGTCTTTTGCTCAAAAAGTAGGACTTCCTGAAATTGAATATTTTAACAGAAGGCAATATGGCGCCGGAACCCAGAACTGGGGAATTAGTCAGAATGATAATGACTTTCTTTATTTTGCCAATAACGATGGGGTGGTAGAGTTTGATGGTGTAAGCTGGCAGCTTCATCGCGAAGAATCACCATTTGTTATCAGAAGTGTCGAATGTATTGATGACAGAATTTACGTCGGCTTGTTCAATAAAATAGGTTACTATCAATATGATGATTCTCTACGTCATTTAGTGTTTCATTCCTATCCTTTAAACGATGAACTTCAGAAGAGCGGAGATTTCTGGAATATTCATCAATGGAATAATAAAGTTGTCTTTCAATCTGAGAATAATTTATGCTTTTTTGAAGATGATCAACTGGTTAATACTATTTCGGCTAAGACACGTTACTCCTCTTCCTATATTGTTAATGGTTTATTATTGGTTCACGATGAAAGTGATGGATTGAAGGAAGTAAGAGGAGACAAGGCTTACCGTGTGTCAGGAGGAGACGTGTTTAAAGATAAGATGATTAACTCAGTTATGTCACTTTCTGATGATAAGATTGTTATTGGCACAATGACAGATGGTCTTTATATCTGGGATATGAATACCATAAAACCATGGAATATCCCTGCAAATGAAATGCTTACCAATGCAAATATTTTTAGTGGAACCAGCTATAAAGATGATTTTCTGGTTTTTGGTACCATACAAAGTGGTATTGTAATCCTAAATAAAAAAGGAGACATCGTAATGCATGTCGACAAAGATAAGGGGCTGAATAATAATACAGTACTAAGTGTTTTTGTGGATAAGGAAGGGAATATATGGGGTGGTTTAGATAATGGAATTGTCCGCTTAAATTTTAATTCAAGTATTACATTTTTGCAAGGGTATTATGATATCGGTACTGGTTATGTCATAAAAAATTATGAAGGGGAGTATTATATGGGTACCAATCAGGCACTGTTTACAATTGATGAGAAAACTTTGCATAATCCTTTAAAAACAAGAAAGGATTTTAAAAAGATTGCCAACTCAGAGGGACAGGTGTGGAGTTTGTATAAAGAAGGGAATCAAATTTTATGCGGACATAATTTGGGTGTTTTTGAAGTTGAAGGTAACAACGCTCGTCTGATAACGCCTCCTGTTATTAAGGGGGCCTGGTTATTTAAACCTGTACCCAATAGAAGTAACCTTATGCTTGTGGGAACATATAGCGGCTTGTTGCTTCTAGAGAAGAGTGATTCACGATGGAAGTATAAATGGAAAATAGAAGGTTTTGAAATATCGTCGCGTTTTATGGAGTGGGATAAAGAAGGAAATCTTTGGATCACGCACGGCTCAGAAGGGATTTTCAAGTTAAATTTTGATGTTGATTTCAAAAAAGTTCTCCTATCTAAAAAGTTTTCTTTTGATGATGTTGATAATAATTCAGAAGATGCGATTGTTACAAAAGTTGCTGATGATTGTTTATTCGTTGGAAATCAAGGGATGTATAATTATAATTTAAAGACGAAAACTTTTGAACGATATGTAAAATGGGATCATTTTTTTGAAAAGGGGGAGTTTCCTAAAATTGTTTATTTAGATGATTTTCAAAATTTATGGTATTTCCATTATGGAATGGTTGGGGTGCTAAGGCATATGGAGGATGCCACTTATAAAAAGATTGATTTTCCCTTTAAAGTTTTGCACAATAAACTGGTTAACAGTTTTGAATCTATATTAGTCCCTAATAATAATGAAACATTTTTCGGTGTTGAAGATGGTTTTGCGCATTACCTGGTAGATGAGGTGAAAAACTATCGTAGGCCATTTAAAATTAACATACGTTCTTTTAAAGGAGTTACTGATACGATACCATTTTTATTAAATCAAACAGATGATCATAAAGCTCAGCAGTCAGTCGTTCCGGTTTATGAATTTAAAAACAATTCATTTACAGTTCAATATGCAGCAAGTTACTATGAGGATAATGAAGTTGTATATTCATCCTATTTAAAAGGAGTGGATGTTTCATTTACTCAATGGTCCAATAGAACCATGAGGGAGTTTACCAAACTAAAAGAAGGTTCTTATGATTTTGTTGTTAAAGCTAAAAACAGGTATGGTGTTCAAACAAGTCCTATTACTTTTTCATTTGTAGTATTGCCTCCATGGTACAGAACATTGACCGCCAGAGTAGTATACCTTGTACTCATTTTAGGAATAACATTAACAGTTTTCTTGATATTTAATAAGAGATTAGAAATTAGTAGAACTAAGGAAAAGTTGAAGCAAAGAGAACTCTTTAAAGAGAAGGAAGAGGCATTGCAAAAAGAGGCCCTGAGAGCAGAAAAAGAAATGATTAAGATGCGAAATGAGAAGTTACGTAATGAAATGGTTCATAAAGAGAAGGAGTTAGCTAATTCAACGATGAATATTATTCGCAAGAATGAGTTTTTAAGTTCACTGAAATTGCAATTAAAAAAACTGAAATCAATTAGTGATAAATCGGAATTGGAAAGTAAAATACAGGGCCTAATAAGAAAAATAGATAAAGATTTGGATAGTGAGAGTTATTGGGAAGTATTTGAAATGCATTTAGAGCAGGTTCATGAGTCTTTCCTTGATCGTCTGAAAGAAGTTCATCCCGACCTGACTCCGAGAGAGCAAAAGTTAGCTGCCTATATACGAATGGGGATGTCTTCTAAAGAAATAGCTTCATTAATGAATATAACATCAAGGGCAGTTGAAAATAACAGGTATAAACTACGTCAAAAACTAAATATTGGACAAGGTGAGAATCTGGGAAGGTATATTTCAAATTTAAAATGAGGTTTCAAATCGTAAGTTGTGTTATTAGTTAATAAATGTAAATAATTTAGTTTGCTTTATTTTTGTAGAAATGAGTTGTATGTATGAGTAAAAAATTTGATTTAAAAAATTATAAAAAGCTGAAATAAAGCATTATATAATTTTAAATGTGAGTTTTTAGTGAGGTGAATGTTGGGTGTGAGTGAGATTAATGTGTGTCATTAAATTATAGAACGTTAACATTTAGTTCTATTTTTGACTCAGTTTTTATCATTAAACCCAAGTAATTATGAAACATCTGTTAGGGATTTTCCTTCTCTTTCTGACTATAACTAGTCAGGCACAAGAAATGACAGTTACCGGTACGGTAACAGATGCATCGGATGGTATGCCAATACCTGGTGTAAGTGTCATTGTTAAAGGTACTACAACGGGAACCATTACAACTGTTGAAGGTACCTACTCTTTAATGGTCAATCAGGGCGATTTATTATTATTCTCTTTTGTTGGTATGACCGACCAAGAAATTACGATAGATCGCGAAATTATTAATGTAGCCATGGAATCAGACATAACCGACCTGGATGAGGTTGTAGTTGTTGGTTATGGAGTTAAGAAAAAGGCGTTGGTAACCGGAGCAAATATTAATGTTAAAGGTGATGAAATTGTTGAAAAGAATACCGGAACCGCGATGGAAGCATTGCAAGGTATTACACCTGGAGTTAGTATTACCCGGAATAATGGTGCTCCCGGAGCAGGAACAAAAGTTACAATCCGTGGATTAGGTACCATTAATAATGCAAATCCATTATATGTTGTGGATGGTATACAAGTTGACGGTGGTATTGATTATTTAAATCCATCGGATATTGAATCAATAGATGTTCTTAAAGATGCAGCTTCATCTGCAATCTATGGTTCTCGTGCTGCTAATGGTGTTATTCTGGTTACGACTAAAAAGGCCAAAGAAGGTGCTAAAACCAGAGTAACATATGATGGTTATTACGGAGTTCAGAATATTTATAAGAACCTAACTCCTCTTAATGCGCAAGAATACATGTTTATAATGGATGAAGGGCGCACGAATGATGGTTTGGAACCATATGATTGGGAATCAATTCTTTTAAATAATAGTTGGCTAAATAACAATTATCCAAATGAATTGGGAACTCAATTAGGTGAAGATGTTTGGAGTATGCTTCAAGAAGGTTGGGAAGGAACCAACTGGATAGATGAGATGACTCAAAAAAATGCACCCATTCAAAGCCATTCGATTAACATTACTGGATCACAAAAAGATATGGTTTATGCAATTGGTGTATCTTATTTTGATCAATCTGGAATAATAGGAGGTGATATTACTGATGCAGGAATGAAGCGTATAACCACCCGATTTAATTCAGAAATGGTATTATTTAAGAATGATCGATTTGATATCGTTAAGATTGGTGAAAACTTCACTTATAATAATACTGAAAACAGGAGTGTTGCAACAGGTAATATTTATTGGAATGATCTTCATAATGCTCTCGTTCAGAATCCATTGATGCCGGCTTATTGGGATGAATCACCGGACGCAAATGGTTTTACACCAACCTTAGATGGTTTGGCAAATGATCAAACCAATCCTTTAGCTACTATGTTTTATAGAAGCAATTATGGTTGGGGAAAAAATAATACAATCGTAGGTAATGTTTACGCTGAGATTCAACCATTAAATGGTTTAGTTTTCAGATCATCATTTGGTATAAATGCATGGTATGGCAATAGTAGGTCATGGGCTCCAACATATGCTTTAGGTACTTTATATCAAAATGCAAATGATGCTGTGCAACAGGATGCATATCAAGGTGTTCGACATACCTATACCAATACTGTTAATTATCAGTTTCGCATCGATCAACATGATATCTCTGCATTGGGAGGTATTGAGATGATTAAAGAAGTTGATAATATGAATGTAGGTGGTCGTATTGCAAATACTATTTTTGGATCTCCTGAATATGCCTATTTAGATAATGCACAAAAAGGTGAGACATCGCAAGGTATTGATACTTGGGGTGCCAATTATGGAGCTCAAGGTGGTGGAATTCTTTCCTATTTTGGTAGAGTTTCATATGGTTTTAAAGAAAAGTATTTATTAGATGTTACCGTACGTCGAGATGGATCATCCAATTTCTCTGAAGGTAATAAATATGGAACCTTCCCATCAGTATCGGCTGGTTGGATAATGTCGGAAGAGGATTTTATGAGCACTTTGGATTTCATCTCTTTTGCTAAACTTAGAGCCAGTTGGGGACAAAACGGTAATGAGAGAATTGGAGCTTTTAAGTACAGTGCAAATATGAGTTATATTAATCCTGGATATTTCTTTGGTGATACCAAACCCGTTTCTGGATTAACTACTATTCCTACTAGAGTTCCAAATCCTAACGTTACATGGGAGACATCAGAGCAGTTAAACTTTGGATTAGATGCAAGATTTATAAACTCACGATTGGGATTAACAGTAGATTATTATAAGAAGACAACAAAAGACTGGCTGGTTGAAATTCCTTCTTTGGGAACAGCAGGAGCAGAAGCACCTTGGGGAAATGCCGGGTCGGTTGAAAACTCAGGATTTGAATTAATGTTAAGCTGGAATGACAATTTAGGCGAATTTAAATATGGAGCTACTGTTACCGGAGCTTTTAATAAGAATAAAGTAACACAACTTGATAATGCAGAAAAAACATTTCAAGGTCCAAGTAGTGTGATCTCACAAGGAACATCTTATGTGTCAAGAGTAATGGTAGGTGAACCTATTGGTTATTTCTATGGATATGAGACCGACGGATTGTTGCAAAATCAGGATGATGTAGATGCCTATGTTGCGCCTGAAGGAGCAGCTAATGCAGGACAACCTTATTTTGAAGATTTACGTCCTGGAGATGTTAAATTTGTAGATCAGAACGGAGACGGTGTTATTAATGAGGATGATAAAGTAAAAATAGGAGATCCAAATCCTGATTTTGAATTGGGTATTCAATTAAATGCTGAATTTAAAGGGTTCTACGCAAGTACAACTTTAGCAGGTAAATTTGGAATGCAGGTAATGCAATCATACAGATCTTTTGCTGACCGTTTTGATCAAAACTATACAACCGAAATTTTTGGAAGGTGGCATGGTGAGGGTACTTCAAATCGAATTCCAAGGTTAACATCGGGTTCTAATAGAAATACCAATTATGTATCAGATATCTATGTTCATGATGCAGATTATTTAAGAATAAACAATTTAACTGTTGGTTACAAGTTTGGAAAACTTCTTTCTGATGTTGACTGGGTTCAAGGTGCAAAACTTTATGTTGCGTTTAACAACCTATATACATTCACAAAATATAGTGGTATGGATCCGGAAGTTCGATTTGGACATGATGCAAGTTGGGCATCAGGAATAGACTTAGGTTTATATCCATTACCTCGTACAGTTATGTTAGGTGTAAATGTTACTTTCTAATTTAAACTAAATAACAATGAAAAAAATATTATATAGCGTTGGTCTATTGTTGGTGATGGGGCTTAATAGTTGTGATGATAGCTTCATCGAACAAGAAAACCTGTTTGAAGCCAGTTTGGATTCATATTATAAAACACCGGCACAGATAGAGGAAGCTATGGGCGGTGTCTACAATGCACTTTATGTAAATGGAGCTCATAGTAATGAACACCTCGCTGCCAATTTATTATCTGATTTAATGCTTGGTGGAGGTGGTCCTGATGATAAATCTGCCAAATGGGTTGATAATTTTGAAGATCCTGCTGAAGATACCTATAGAGATTTGTGGAAAGAAACATATAATGGTATTAATAGGTGTAATGCAATTCTTGAGGCAACTGTTGATGCTGATTACTCTGCGTTTTTTAAAACTCAGGAAGAAGCTGATGATTTTAAAAATCAGGCTATTGGTGAAGCTTATTTCATGAGAGGATTCCACTTATTTAGAGCTGCTAAGTTTTTTGGTGGTATGCCTATTATTCCTACAACTGATGCACCAAGGGATGTGCCTCGTTCTACTATGGGTGAGACGTTTGGACAGATTGCATCAGATTTTAAAATGGCGATTGAAACCTTGCCTGCAATAAAAGCAACAGATTTAGATATATCAACTTATGGACATGCCAATAAATGGGTGGCAGAAGCATATATGGCCAGAGCTTTCCTATTCTATACTGGTTATATGACTAATATTGAAAAGGCAGCTACTACAGAAATTGCTTTGCCAGAAGGAGGAACAATTTCAAAAGCTAATGTTGTGGCATATCTTAATGATATAATTGGCGAAAGTGGATATGAATTGTTAAGTGATTTTAGAAATTTATGGCCTTATTCATATGTGAATCAAAGTGCCAGTCAGTTTAATCCAGATGGAACTAATCCCGTCTTGCCTTGGGCTGCAAATCCAGATAATACTGATCCTGCTACTCCTTTGGCATGGGCTGGTCAGGATGGACCTCGATCTTCTATTGGAACTGGAAATACAGAAGTAATGTTCGCATTGCGCTATGCATTTGGAAATTGGGGCTGGACTAAAGGTCAGAGCTATAATAACCGAGTTTGTTTGTTTTTTGGAATTCGTGATAATTCTATGGTTCCTTTCGGACAAGGTTGGGGATGGGGAACGGTACATCCGTTGCTAAAGGCTCAATGGAGCGATGATGATCTTCGTAAAAAAGGTTCCATTCTTGATATGGGGGATGCCGAACAAGGAACAGGTGATTATCAGGCTAATAAAGGAGACCATGAAACAGGTATGTTCAATAAAAAATATACTACAATTCAGCATGGAGGACCAGATGATGTAAAAGGTATGTTTTATTACCTGTATGATATGGATAATGGTGATCCAATGCAGTTGTGGGCTGCACAGGATTTTTACTACTTACGTTATGCTGATGTTCTTTTAATGCATTCAGAGTTGACAGAAACTGCAGATGGAATGAATGAGGTTAGACGCAGAGCTGGTTTAGATGATATTGCTTATTCATTAGATGCGCTTAAGGAAGAACGTAAATTTGAATTTGCATTTGAAGGTTTACGCTGGTTTGATTTGGTTCGATGGGGTGATGTAGAAGATGATAGCAAGAACTTTTATTCAAATGAAGTAGATGTTGTTAATTCGGGTGTTCCAGCTACTTATAGCGTGAATTACCGTTCAGAAACAAAAGGTCTTGTTCCAATTCCTGAATCTGAAATTAGATTATCAGATGATGTGTATAAGCAGAACCCGGGTTGGTAAGCATTTTTTAATGTAAAAATTTAAGCAAAATGAAAATAAATAAAATATATAGTTTGCTCTTGAGTGCAATAGTTTTACTATTTATTGCATGTGAGCCTATTGAAGACAGGGAAGTGTTATCTAATAGCTTCAACCCTGATGAGATAGAATTGGAGGTTGTTCAAACGGCTGATGGTACTGGAAATGGTTTGTCTATTAGAATGAATACACCTGGTATAGCTGGGTATTGGGATTATAATATTGATAAAAAGTTTAGTGATCGGGTTGAGGTAAATTACCCAATCCCGGGAGAACAAACTTTCACTTTTCATGTAACTACTCCTTATATGACAGATGGCAAGCCTTCTGAAAAAGAGTATATTTCAAAAAGTATAACTATTCAGATAGATCAGTTAGATCAGCCACTACCAGATGCTTATTATTATTTAGTAGGTGATGACTTAGCAGGAAAAACCTGGGTCTTTGATGGAGGACCAAATCCTGATGGTGGATTATGGTGGTTTATGTCAGACCCGGCCAATCCATGGGGTATTTGGTGGAATGCGGCAGGTGATTGTTGTCCTCCTGCTGATGCTGCCGGAAAGATGGTTTTTGATCTGGACGGTGCAGCTAACTATACATATTATTCAAACGCAGATGGAGATCCAGTGACTGGAAGTTCATTTAAGTTTAATGCTGATTATTCTAAATTGTACATACAAGGTGATGCTAATCTACTAGGAACGATTGCAGGATCAGGTGGTGGTAATGCCGGAGTATACAATATTGTAGAATTCTCATCAGACAGGCTGGTTCTGCATGTTCCGGATGCTGAATGGGCAACAGGTTGGACTTGGGTGTTTGTGCCACAAGAATAAACGATTTTCATATACACGTCATTAAATTGACACTTAAACTTAGGTTATTGTATTTCCGGGATATGCCCGGAAGTACATAACCTTTCATCAACCTTTTTTATCGGACTAAAATAGTTTTACCTCATTATTTCATTGGCTTAATTAAAAGCTCTTGAAATAACATTGGGTTTCTATTGTCCAAATGATTGTTGCTAAAATGATTATAACCAGAAAAATTTTCTTCCTTATTTCTTTACTTCTTTCTTCTCTTCTAACGAGCGCTCAGGGTTTTTTGAGAACCAATGACAGAGAGATTGTGAACGATAATGGCCCCGTACTTTTGAGAAGTATTGGTACAGGTAACTGGATGATTCAGGAAGGTTATATGATGCAATCGACAAATGCCAGTGTAAATACTCATACTCAGTTTAGGGCAAAGCTGAATGAAATCATCGGTGAAGACAAAACTACAGAATTTTATAATTACTGGTTACTCAACCAGTTTAAGGAATCAGATCTGGATTCAATGAAAAGTTGGGGCTTTAATGCTGTTCGCCCGGCTCTTCACTACAAATGGTTTACATTACCCATCGAACAGGAAAAAAGAAATTTATCAGGAGAATTGGAAAATACCTGGCTATCGCAAGGATTTGAGATGTTAGATAGTTTGGTTGCCTGGTGCAGTAAAAATGAGATGTATGTCATTTTTGATATGCATGGCACTCCCGGAGGTCAAGGAAAAGATGCTAATATTAGCGACTATGATACCAAATACCCTTCATTGTGGGAAAGTGCAGATAATCAGAAAAAATTGGTTGCATTGTGGACTAAAATTGCCAATCGATACAAGAATGAAAAATGGGTTGGGGGATATGATATAATTAATGAACCCAATTGGAATGTTGATGGTACCGGAAACGAAAATGGATGTGGTTGTGAAGAGAATACTCTGCTTTGGGATGTACATCAACAATTAATTTCAGCCATAAGAAAAGTAGATACCAATCACATTATATTCCTGTCAGGCAATTGCTGGGGAAATAATTATGCTGGTGTTGATAACCATTCTTTATTAAAAGAGAATGAGAATATTGCATTGACCTTTCATAAATACTGGAATAGTAATCATTATAACTCAATAGCCTCATGGCTGGAGATGAGAAAAAAATATAACCTACCCATCTGGATGAGTGAATCGGGTGAAAACTCTAACCAATGGTTTGCTGATGCCATACAATTATTTGAAGATAATAATATTGGTTGGTCGTGGTGGCCGGTAAAAAAGAGTCGGCTTAATAACGTAATGAGAGTTACAACACCCCATAGTTATATCGATTTAATTCAATCATGGGAAGATGGTCAAACTCCATTAGATCCTGATAAAACGTATGAAGCTGTTATGGCTTATGCTGAGGCTCACAAAACCGAAAATTGCAGCGTAGGTAAAGATGTGATATTTGCTATGATGCATAATGGAAATAGTGAGGTCACAAAACCTTTTAAAGAACAAAAAGATGGACAATGGATTCAATCTGTTGATTATGATTTGGGAAAGGATGGTTTTGCCTACCATGATGAAATATCGGAAAATATCCATGTGGGAGAAACAAAATGGACGACCTGGAATAATGGTAATCAATATAGAAATGATGGTGTTGATATAGGACAAATAGAAGATGAATACTATGTAGGATGGACGGAAGATGATGAATGGCTTCAATATACTTTAAAGATTTCTAAAGCTGGAGTATATAAAATGCAACTAAAAACATCTGGAGCTGAAGGATCTGTCAATATATTGGTTAACGGTCAAACTGAGTCTGATAATTTTTATGTGGCAGCAACCGGTGATTCTTCGGAATGGACAATCAATGAATTTAATAATATTAACCTGCCTGAAGGTGAGGTACAGCTTCGTATTTATTTTAAAAATGGAGGATGTAATGTAAAATCCTTCAAATTGTTACCGATGTAAATTAAACCCAATGATTAAAACAAACTCAGCATATAAAAAACTATTTTTTAAAACAAGTATATTCTTGTTGGCTGCATCTATTCTGTCTGGATGTGAAAAAGAAGAAAATACACCTTCCTATCAACCCGATTTTGAGTATTCTGAACATACAACCTTAGGGAACACGCTTGTATTTGAAAATACATCCGAGGGTGAATATTACTATGTGAGATGGATCTTTGGAAACGGGGAACGTACGGATCGAATGCCTGTATCAGAAGGTCAAAATATGGAGGTGTTCTACCCTGAAAAAGGTGACTATAAAGTTGAGATGACTATTTGGGGTAGTCAGAGTGACTTAGCGGAGAATAAAACAATAAGTAAAACAATTACTATTAATGAAGATGTTTTTACTGCCTCATTTAATGTACAATTAAAACCGGGGGCGGAAAATGTAGCCGTACTCACAAACACAACGGAAGGCTCTTATGATCATGTAAGTTGGAAAGTAGAAGGAGAGGAGATTGCTGATAACGGTGATGAAGTAGAAGTGTATATGCCTTTGGCAGGAAAGTACGGTATATCAATGGAAATAGGACAGGGAGAGTATACCGCTGCCGTGGAACAAAGTTTTACTATTGCGCAGGATGATCCTGAGTACTTTAACCAATTTAAATTGGTTTGGTCCGATGAGTTTGATGGCACATTGGTTGATGATAGTAAATGGGTGCACGAAACAGGAATGCATGGATGGGGTAATAACGAATGGCAAAACTATACATCGGGTGATAATTCAACAGTAGAGAATGGCTTACTATCCATAACTGCAAAATTAATAGGTGAAGGTCAGCAAGTGGGTGATTACACTTCATCAAGAATGAATAGCATCGAAGATTTTACCTATGGAAAATTTGAAATTCGAGCAAAAATGCCGGAAGATAAAGGACCAGGAATATGGCCTGCCATATGGATGCTCGGAAGAAGTATTCAGAATGGTACATCGTGGCCTTTATGTGGTGAGTTAGATATTATGGAGTACGTAAGTTTCGACCCTAACCATGTATCATGTTCTATTCATACCGAAAGCAATAATCATGCAGCGGGTAACCCAATTGGTTCAGGCCATGTTGCTTTGGAAACTGCAGAAGAAGAATTTCATGTATATGGCTTATTATGGACTGAGCGTTGGTTGAAGTTTTATAGAGATGATGTAGATAATGTATTTCTAACTTATAACCGGCCTAACGAATATAACAAGCAAAACTGGCCTTTTGATGATCCGTTTTATATTCTGCTAAACGTAGCTGTGGGCGGAAATTATGGCGGAGTGCAAGGAGTGGATGACAATATCTTTCCTGCCACAATGGAAATAGATTATGTAAGGGTTTATCAATATTCAGAAGAGTAATGCATTAGGTAATTATATCAAACCATTGAATTATGAAAGGGAAAACAATATTTCAGGTTTCAGTATTAGCACTTTTGGTTTTAGTAAGTGTACTGCAGGGATGTAATAATAGTAAAAAATATGAGCTGGTGTGGAGTGATGAATTTGATTACACCGGGCTGCCAGATTCAACAAAGTGGAGCTACGATACCGAAGGTAATGCCTGGGGCTGGGGTAATAATGAGTTGCAGACATATACCAGCCACCTTTCTAAAAATGTAGAGGTAATCAATGGTAAATTATATTTAACTGCCTTAAAGGAAGATAGTTTAAGACAACCATATACTTCAGCTCGCATAATTAGTAAAGGAAAAGGAGACTGGTTATATGGCAGAATTGAGGTAAAAGCAAAAGTGCCGGGAGGCAAAGGAATATGGCCGGCCATTTGGATGCTACCCACCGATTGGGAATACGGAGGGTGGCCCGAAAGTGGTGAGATTGATATAATGGAGCATGTGGGCTATGAGCCTGATTCGGTTTATTTTACTGTGCATACCGAGGCTTATAATCATGGCATAGGAACCCAAAAATCAAAGCCTGTATATGCACCAGATACCGAGCATAACTTTCATTTATACAGCATTGAATGGACCCCCAAGAAAATAGATTTCTTTTTAGACCATGACAAAGTGTTCACTTTTAAAAATGAGGGGAAAACATCGGCTGAATGGCCTTTTGATAAACGCTTTCACTTATTGTTAAATGTAGCTGTAGGAGGTAATTGGGGTGGAAAACATGGAGTGGATAATTCCATTTTTCCATGTAGAATGATTGTTGATTATGTACGTGTTTACCAGAAGAAATAACAAATAGAAATATTTTAGAGTATGACTAAAAGTGTATTATTCGGAGTTTTTACTTTGATGTTATTGGCAGCCTGTCAATCTTCAAACAAGCCAAAAAATGATATGGATAGTAGAGTTGAAGAATTATTAGCACAAATGACCTTGGAAGAGAAGGTGGGGCAGATGAACCAGTATACCGGCTTTTTTGATGTTACAGGCCCGGCTCCATCAGAAGGAGATGCAAAAAATAAGTATAACCATATTAAAAGTGGTTTAGTTGGATCGATGTTAAATGTGCGTGGAGTAGCCGAGGTGCGTAAAATGCAACAACTGGCGGTTGATAGTTCCCGATTGGGCATTCCAATGATATTTGGCTTTGATGTAATACACGGTCATAAAACACTTTCACCTATTCCATTGGCTGAATCTGCCAGCTGGGATTTGGAAGCCATTGAAAAATCAGCCCGAATAGCGGCTGTTGAGGCAGCTGCCGAAGGTTTAAACTGGACCTTTGCGCCGATGGTTGATATCTCGCGCGATCCTCGTTGGGGACGAGTTATGGAAGGTGCAGGAGAAGATACTTATTTAGGAAGTAGAATTGCCGTTGCGCGTGTTAATGGTTTTCAGGGAGATGATTTAAGTGCTGAAAATACAATAGCTGCCTGTGCCAAGCATTTTGCTGCCTATGGTTTTGTTGAAGGTGGTAGGGATTACAACACTGTTGATGTTAGTTCATCTACCTTATACAATGTTATTTTACCTCCTTTCAAAGCGGCGGTGGAAGAAGCGAATGTGAGAACATTTATGAATGCTTTTAATATTGTAAACGGAGTGCCATCTACAGCCAATAATTTTCTTCTTCGCGACATACTGAAAGGCAAATGGGGATTTGATGGTTTTGTTATTTCTGACTGGAGTAGCGGTGCTGAAATGATGGCTCACGGGTATGCTAAAGATTTGGAACATGTAGCAGAATTAGCTGCCAAAGCTGGATCTGATATGGATATGGAATCGTATTCTTTTGTGAAGCATTTAGCTTCGTTGGTTAAATCAGGTAAAGTACAGGAATCGGTGGTTGATGACGCGGTTCGACGTATTTTACGTGTAAAATTTGAATTAGGATTATTTGATGATCCTTATAAATATTGCAACGAAGAGCGTGAGAAGGAGATGATTTATCATCCTGATCATATGGCTGCAGCCTTGGAAATGGCTAAGAAATCAATTGTCCTGCTTAAAAACGAAAATCAGACTTTGCCACTATCAAAAAGTCAAAAGAAAATTGCTGTTATTGGTGATTTGGCTGATGACAAAGATAGTCCACTTGGTAACTGGCGAATGGCAGGAGAGGATAACACTGCCGTATCTGTTTTAGAGGGATTACAAAAATACAATGCTGATGTAACGTTTGCTCAAGGAGTAAAATTGGTAACCGGTCCAACGGCATTTGCTGTTGAATTAGAGGTTAACACAACGGATAAAACCGGCATAAAAGAAGCTGTTCGATTAGCTAAAAAATCGGATGTTGTAGTAATGGTTCTAGGCGAACATGGTTTGCATAGTGGTGAAGGACGATCAAGATCTGATTTGGGACTACCCGGATTGCAGCAAGAAATGCTGGAAGAGGTGTACAAGGTGAATCAAAATATTGTATTGGTTTTGATGAATGGTCGTCCGTTAACAATCAACTGGGCTGATGAGCATGTGCCTGCCATTATAGAGGCATGGCAATTGGGTACTCAGAGCGGAAATGCCATTGCAGAGGTTCTTTTCGGAGACTATAATCCATCAGGTAAATTACCAATGACATTTCCAAAGAATGTAGCCCATATACCGGTATATTACAATCAATTCAATACCGGTCGTCCTGAACGTGAAGGAGGAGCATTATTCTGGCCTCATTACATGGAGGAATCGCATAAACCATTATATTCATTTGGTTATGGCTTAAGCTATTCATCTTTTTCTTATTCCAATTTAAAAGTGAATGTTGCCGGACCTGAGAAGGTTGAAGTAAGTGTAACAGTTATTAACGATAGTGATGTTGATGGCGAAGAAGTGGTGCAATTATATATACACGATAAAGTGGCCAGTATTGTTCGCCCGGTTAAAGAACTAAAAGGATTTGATAAAGTATTAATAAAAGCTGGAGAAAAGGCTGATGTTAATTTCATATTGACGGATAAAGAACTTGGTTTTTATAATGGAGCAGGAGAGTTCTTATTTGAACCCGGTGAGTTTGATGTGATGGTGGGAACCAGCTCTGATAAAGGTTTAAAAACATCCTTTGAATTATAATTATTAGGGAGGGCTATAAAATTCAAATTAGATTAACTGAAAACTGAAGCAATGCAATGGGATTGCGCATTTGAAAAAGTCCTCCCTTTTTTAATTAAATTCTTATGGTATGGGCATCAGTAGTGATTATAATGATTTGAAATTTAACTCTAGAAAGACCGGGAAGCTGAGAACTTGTTCGAAGATCGCCCGGCCGCACTTGAGTTAAATAATAAGAAGCAATAATCACTAGTGTAGCCTTGATTTTCTTTGTTTCGTTTCTTTTATCAAGAAAAGAAATGAAAAGCCTTGCGGCTTAAGCATTGAAAATAGATTAGAATGCTTGAATGGATTAAGTATTCTTTATTGTAATGACAGTGGCTTTACTGTGAGATAGATTTTAGATTTAATTATCAAGGTTTGTTTACCAAAGGGTAGACAAGCCTTTTTTTAGATCTAATATGCCACACGATGCAATCGGCGGCAGCGGTATCTAAAACTAATAGACAAATCCTTACCATATCCTATAAGATTCTCCTCGCTACCGCGCGAATCTTTCGCGTGGTATTTAAATAACCACATCTACAGCTTATTGCGGTATTTTAGTAAATAAAGGTTAACTTTAAAGTACATGTACCTATGATTAGTAATTAAGGTAGGGTAATGAGTCGTAATTATAAATTCCATAATCCGGAAGGAACTTACTTTGTTAGCTTTGCTGTAATAGAGTGGCTGGATGTATTTACATGCAACGATTATAAAGATATTGTAGTTGATAGTTTACGTTATTGCATTAAAGAAAAAGGCATGGAGATTTTTGCATGGAGCATCATGACAAACCATGTGCATCTGATTTTTAGAAGTGTAGGTGGAAGAAAGCCAGAGCAGTTGTTGGGCGATTTAAAAAGATTTACAAGTAAAGCTATTGTAAAAGCCATTGAAGATAATCCAGGTGAAAATAGGAAGAAGTGGTTGTTGGAACAATTTAAAAAAGAAGGTATGAAATCTTCAAACGTGAATGAATATCAATTTTGGCGCCATGATAATAAACCAGTTGAACTATGGAGTAATAAGGTGATTGATGAGAAACTCAATTATATAAATCAAAATCCTGTTTCGGGTGGATTAGTGTTTCGGGCAGAAGATTATTTATATAGCAGTGCCAAAGATTATGCTGGGGAAGAAGGACTTCTAAAAGTTGTTGTGATCAAGTAGTATGCCATACCAAAGATTATATAAGATATGCCACACGATGTAATCGTGCGGCAGCGAGTGAGTGGGTAGACAGGCCTTTTGTATTATGGCTCCGCTGTTTCGAGTATATCTTTTTTAATACTATTCAATATTCTGACTCTGGTATTTTTTAAGCCGTTTTTTTACAGTGGTATTGTTTTTTAAAATAACTACTTTAATAAAATCAGCATAGCTGCCATAGGTTTCTTTATTAGCTAATATCATTGCTTCGAGATAAACAATAAGCTGGCTGTTGACCTGTTTTAATAGTTTCAATTTTAACTGTGT
The DNA here is from genome assembly GCF_018271995.1 of Carboxylicivirga linearis. Classification (GTDB taxonomy): domain Bacteria; phylum Bacteroidota; class Bacteroidia; order Bacteroidales; family Marinilabiliaceae; genus Carboxylicivirga; species Carboxylicivirga linearis. The sequence goes on along the minus strand of NZ_JAGUCO010000025.1, from coordinate 37,547 downwards.
AGTTTTGGGTTCCTTCTCTTCTTTAACTCTTTGTTTCATTAATACTTGTTCGGTTTGTTTAAAATCATCCTGAGCTATTTTTAGTCTTTCGATGTTTTCTAATACTCCCGACAACTCCTCACTAGCTTTGGAGTAGGGATCTTTTTTTAAACGTAAAAGAATGGCTTGTATATAAGTTGATTCGGCACTAAAGTTTTTATTCAATGTTTCCAACCCAAAATGTATAAACAATTGCATGAGCGTTTCAGCGTGGGTTTTGATGGATTGATCGGGATGATAAGTGTAACCCTGAACCAGATAATAAATGGCTCTAAAACGGTAATCTCTTTCCTGATCCTTGTTAGTTAGTTCCGACTTGTATTTTGTTTTATTAGACGCCTGTAGCAGTTGGTTACTGGTTTCTAAAATAGAAGATGATAATTGATTTAAGTATGTATCATTAATGTTATAATCAGATAACTGTTCGCATATTTTAATTGAAAGCGAATAGGCTTCCAGGGCTCGGGTTTGTGATAATATCTTTGGTATCATAGTTCTGTAATTTAGTCCATGCTTTATTCAAATTTCCCTTTGCTTTGAATGATTATAGTAAGCATATTCAATAAATATCTTCATTTTTACAGGTTCACAATCCACATGTATAATTTACTTATAGTCTTTTACTATTATCATCTCAATTATTTAATCATTATACAATTTATATAAATTTAATATAAAGGTAAATAATAATATAGATCGAGTAAAATATAATTTATGTAGGTATATAATTAATACTAGAAAGATAAAATTTTAAAAAGAGGTAAATACATATTAGGTACTTTTATTAATGTTACAATAAAAGTATTTACCCATAGATGATAATAATTATTTATGATAGGTAATTATTTAGGTGCTTTAAGATATGTTTTTATTTTGCTGCTTTATGAGTGCGAATTCTTTTTTTGATTAAAAGCAATTATTCTAAAGTAGTATGACATGAATAAGATTCGTGCAACAGCAAGTGTAGGCAATCTGTTTTTTATGAATCTTAGTTAATGGGTGTAAAATAAAGGTGTGTTTTAATATCTAATTATCAATTATTACCTTCAACACTTAAAATTTAAACCTAATGAGCAAAAAAATTAACAAATCTATAGGAGTGACTGTGCTTTCATTCCTGATAACTTTTTCGGTATGGGCCGAAGGAAAGAAGACGCTTGATTATACCGTTTATGATTCTTGGAAATCAATTGACAGAGGCTATGTAATTTCAAACGATGGTGATTATATATCATATGTGATCTCACCTCAGGAAGGTGATTCATATTTATATATCTACAACCGAACAACCGGGGCTTTGGATTCTATTTCACGTGGTAAAACACCCAGATTCTCATTTTCAAACAGCTTTTTAGCATTTAAAGTAGTGCCGCAGGCCGATACTGTACGGGCCTTAAAACTCGATAAAGCCAAGAAGGATAAATTCCCTAAGGATTCGTTGTTTATACAGTCTTTTTCTTCGAATAAAATAACCAAAGTAGCTAATTTAAAATCGTGGAGTGTACCGCGCGATGGTGGTGACTGGTTAGCCTATATGCTCGAAAAGGAAATTGAAAAACAAGAAGAAGCTAAAGATACAGCACAAGTGCAAACTGAGACTGCAGAGGTGACTGAGGAAATATCAACAACAGAAGAAGGGCAGCAAAAGGAAGAAAAAGAAGAGAAAAAAGATAAGAAGGATAAGAAGAAGTCGTTTAAATCAAAGGGTAAGCCATTGGTGTTTTTCCGTCCGTCAACAGGCGATAGTCTGTATATCGAAAAGGTATCGCACTATGATTTAGCTGATGATGGATCGGGTGCCTACATTGTGCAAAGTGTGGGTGATACAACCGAGGTGTCGAAGGTGCTGCGCTTTAATCCGGTATCATTTACAGTAGATACCATCTTCAAACAGATTGGTAAAATCAATAAGATATCCTCAGACTATAAAGCTTCGCAATGCGCCTTTTTATTTACTGATGATACTACTAAAGTGAAGGTTGATAGATTGTATCATTTCAAAAATAAGATGAAAGAACCGATTATGGTAATGGATACACTTCATGCCTCATTACCTGCAGAGTGGTCGGTGTTATCAAAAGGAAGTCTGAATTTTTCGCGCGATGGAAGTAAGCTGTATTTTGGTGCCGGCAAGCGTCCTCAGGAAGAGCCAAAGGATACCTTAACAGCTGATGAAAAAGTGCATGTCGACATTTGGAACTGGCAGGATAAGGAAATTCAGCCAATGCAAAAGAAGAATGTAAAACGAGATAAAGATCCTGCTTACAAATGTGTCTATCACATAAAATCGGGTAAGATTGTGCCATTGGAATCATCCAAATATAGATCAGTACGGGTACCAGATAAAGGTAATCTGAATATTGGTTTTAGCGCTGTTGATACCCCTTATAAAAGAGCTCAATCGTGGAGTGCTAAATGGTCGAACGATTACTATAAAGTAGATTTAATTACTGGTAAAAAAGAATTGCTTCAGAAAGATGTTAGTGGAAGAACTGCTTTGTCAGAATCTGGTAAATGGGTTGTTTTTTATCAGGCTGCCGACAGTGCTTATTTTTCAATAAATGTGGCTACGGGAAATAAAACCAATATTAGTAAAGGTGCCGGTGTGATGTGGGTTAACGAATTGCACGATACGCCAAGTGATGCAGGTGCCTATGGTATTGTTGAGTTTACTTCTGATGGTAAAAGTATTGTAGTCTACGATCGTTACGACATTTGGCAATTGGATTTGTCAGGTAAAAAGTCTCCGGTTTGTTTGACCAATGGTGAAGGCAGGAAGAATAATACCAGATTCCGATATATTAAACTCGACAGTGAAGAAGATTACATCGATTTAAATACCGAGTGGTTGTTAAAAGCCTTTAATGATGTAAACAAACAAAGCGGTTATTATAAACTGAAGAAAGGAATTTTGCAAAAGGCAATTGAAGGCGATTACAACATCTACAACCCTGTTAAAGCTAAAAATGCCGATGTTTATGTGTGGCGTAAGTCAACCTTTAAGCAGTACCCCGAACTGTTGCTAAGTGATGATTCATTTAAGGGGGAGAAGACAATTTCAAACACCAATCCACAACAAAAAGATTACCGCTGGGGTGATATACAATTGGTTGAATGGGTTGCCTCAGATGGTTTGACACATCAAGGGCTGTTGGTTACTCCGGAGAACATGGATAAGGATAAAAAGTATCCGATGATCTCTTATTTCTATGAGCGATTATCTGATCGTTTGCATAGTTACTATCGTCCTGCACCCAGCCGATCAACCGTTAACTGGTCGTTTTATGCATCCAACGGATATGTGTTGTTTATTCCTGATATCTATTATCGCGATGGCGACCCCGGGTTATGTGCTTATGAGGCAGTGGTAAGTGGTTGTTTGGCCATGGCTGATCGTTTTGATTTTATCGATCGTGAGCATATGGGCATTCAGGGACAAAGTTGGGGTGGATATCAGGTGGCACATCTGGTTACCAGAACCAATCTGTTTAAAGCAGCCATGGCCGGGGCTCCGGTAAGTAATATGACCAGTGCTTATGGCGGTATTCGTTGGGGATCGGGAATGAGCAGAATGTTTCAGTACGAGCATACACAAAGTAGAATAGGTGGTACTCTTTGGGAAAAGACCAATAAGTATATTGAAAATTCACCGGTGTTTTTTGCCCCTCAGGTGGAAACTCCTTTGTTGATAATGCACAACGATAATGATGGTGCTGTGCCCTGGTATCAGGGGATTGAGTATTTTATGGCTTTACGACGGTTGGATAAACCCGCCTGGATGTTGGTGTATAACAACGAAGAACATAACCTGACTCGTCGAGCCAATGAAAAAGACTTAAGTCGGCGAATGATGCAGTTTTTCGATCATTACCTGAAAGATGAACCTGTGCCTGTTTGGATGCATAATGGAATTCCTGCAGTTAAAAAAGGTGATGATTTGGGGTATGATTTAGTTGAATAGATGATTAATTACTAAATATTCAAACGCTGCTAGTTTAAGGCAGCGTTTTTTTGTTTCCAGAAGAAGAGAAATGAGCTTTATTTCAAAAAACGTTCATGTTTAGGATTGGATTTATCAAGCACAGAACAAACAATAACCTGGTTAGGGAATGCCGCTGTAAACTCTTTCTTTAGTACTTTTAAAGGTTCAGCATCCAACGAAAATTTGTTGAGGTAAAAGTAAATTTGTTTCACTATCAACGAATCTTTATTCTGTCTGATAATTGATTTTTCGATGAGGCTACCTTGATTAAACTTAATCTTGTCAAGTATATCTCCAACTAGTTTAGATGAAGGATGGGTATTAACAGCTGAATAGTAGAATACTTTTCCATCCTTACTTTTATACTCCTGATTGTTGGCCCCATAATAATCCTCAAATTGATTGATGTGCATATGGTATTCGGTGTTAAAACCATCTTCGGGATTGTATTCGCTTGATTTTGATAAATCTCTGTTGATTTCCTTAATACGATGTTTGGCAGGGTAGAAGCTTAAAGCATCCACTATAATTGAATCACCCACCTTTAATTCATCAACTATAATTTCATCTTTCTGATCGAAATAGGTAATGCCTTTATGTTGATAGCAATATTTTAAAGAGTGTGTTTTGTAGTTGCCTCCCACTGAAACATGGTCTCCATATACTTTCCCCTGGCAATGATCGTTAAATATTAATACATAATAGATGAGGTATACCAATAGAGCAAGAATTAATAAAACAATGCCAAAAGAGTATTTTCGAAGTAGGTAAGTAAAGTTAGGTTTGTTTTTCATTTTGTTAGGTTTGTTAATTAGCCGGGATCTGCAAATAAAGGAAGTTCATTTATGTTTTCACTTGTAGGTTCGCCATTGTTATGAGCCAATAAAAGACCTTCCTCTATTATCATCTCGCGGTTTTTAATGTCTTTCTCCTGTAGTCCTTTATTGATACCTTCGTTCACCATTCGTCCGGCTTGTAGCGGGAATTCGAAGAGTTGTGGATAGCTGTTTTCTTTATTTGGCTCATCAAAATAAGTTTTACAACTAGGTTCCGACATTGATAGATAAATTCTACAAGCAATAGGACGAGCAGGGTAGATGCTGCATGAACCATTCACCAGCAAAGGACATGGCATTTTGGAAGATAGTAATTCTTTATTATCCATTCTGCCGCGTTTTTGGTAATTGTTAAAAGCATTTTGCAGTATCACTTTTTGATCTTCCTGCTTCATGTTTAACTTCATGAATTCCCATATAAACAATACTTCATGCGAAGTGGTAAAAACAGGTTGATGGCAACACCAGCTGCAGCCTTTTTTGCAATCCATCGGCATGTTTTGTCGTTTGGCTTCATTGCTTAAAGCATCAACTAATCCGTCAATAGCATCTTGTGCCTGGCGCGTGGTATGTAAAATTGATTTCTTATCTGCATGGTCAGCTAATGAGGCATTAACAAGATTAAGGCCATCGTTAAAAAATATTTTTTCGTGCTCCGACATTTGACTTTCTTCCATTCTTAATTTTATTAGCTGTTATGAAATAACTTTTTCTTCCTGCGAATTAACAAACAAAATATCACCCAATTCATCATATCCATTAAAAACTTCGTTCTGAGAGTGTTTTAATTGTTCCTCCCTGAATCCAACAATGGTTAATCCAGCATCAGCCGAGTGTTTATTGATTAATGATTTTACCGAAACGTTTTCTTCTACGGGTAGTATTTCAATATTAGAAAGCGTAATAGGTAACCTTCCATCTTGCACCAGTTCTTGAAGATCTAGTCGGGTTTCTTCCATTTTTTCTTTTGGGCACATACTGTAAATTTTTATATGGCCTTTTTTCCATTCGGGATGTGAAAGAATGATATAACCCAATAAAATCATTAGGTTGGCATTGGTATGATCCGTTGGACGAATCCACACATGAATGCCATTTTTATATTTGATGGTTTTGTTCGATTGAGCAAACACGCAAACATCATAAGCTCCTGCTCGTGTTAGATTAATGTTTTCAATAATGCGATTCAGTTCATCAGCATATTGTTTATCGTATTCAAAAATCACCATGTTATTTTCCATTCCTGATATACTTGGTGACTGAATAGCCTGAGCAATGGCTGTAGTATAGGATGGCGAGATCATAGTGTCAATATATACCGAATGATCCTCATCATCACTTTGAATGTTAATCAGGCGGTTGAGTTCTTCTTTTGCTTCGGTATAGCTTTTTCTGGAAAAGTAACCTTCAATAAAATGAAAATAAGTGCCAAAACCGTGTTTATAAGATATCCAGTTCATCAACCTGAAAATCTTATCTCGTTCAAACGAGTGTGATGAAATACATAAAGCAGCAGGGCGCCATTCATCCTTTTCGTTTTTACCTTTATTGCGTTGCATGTATACCTGAAGCTTTCTGTTTACCTGAAAGATGGCTTCTTTGAAAATGGCCTCAAATCCTTTTCTGTCTTTATGGTAGCTATTGATATAAAGGTATAAAAGTGTGATGAAGATGTAAGCAATAATAGTGTACAATGCATTGATTTGAAACATCATCCATACGGATAAAACAAACCCGGCCAAACTAATGTACCATTTTGATCTGAAGCGTGGACGATAGGAAGGGGCTGATCCAAAATGATTCAGAAAAGAAATCAAACACAATGATCCATAGGTAATCATAAAAAACATGGAGATGATTTCGGCCACAAAATCTACATTTCCAAGACCCACAAATATGAAGGCGATGATTATGGCTATAAAAGACGCATTAACGGGTTCGCGCGAGCTGCCTTTTCCCTTAGCCAAAAAGGCGTTTACTTTAGTGGTAGGAAAGGAGCGGTCGCCCGCAAGGGCCTGTAAGGTTCGTGGTGCTACCAGAATAGACCCTAAAGCGGATGATATGGTTGACGCAGCCAATCCTATAGGAATAAGGATAAATCCACCAATGGCAATGTTTTTCATTACCAATTGTTGAGTTAACAAATCTTCCTGAGGAGAAGAGATGGCCAGCTTGTATACCACGGCACCATAAAAAAGCATGCCGGCCAGAGTGGCAAACATGGTTCCTTTTGGTATGCTCTTACCCGGATTTTTTAAATCGCCACTGAGTCCAACACCTGCCGTCATTCCTGTGAAGGCCGGAAAACAAATGGCAAAAACACTAAAGAAATCTTTACGGTTGAAAAAGCCAATGTTTTGATTGCCAATGATAGCTGCTTCCGTTTCGCTTGGGCTGCCAATAAAGAACGCTGCTAATGAAATAGCCAGTAAAACCACTACAATATAAAGTGCTTTTACACCCATGTTAGCTCCTTTTTTTAAAATCAACCACGACAGCATGGCCATAACCGGTAGGCTAATTGCCTGACGAGGTAATTCCCAACCAAAATTCTGACTCCACCATTCAAATAAAGGTTCAAATGTTTCGGTGAATGCAATTACATAAAAGGCCACACTGATGGCTTGCGACATAAATAAAGCCATGCCTATTGTTGCCCCAATATTTAATCCAAATGAACGCGAAATAATAAAATATTCTCCGCCTCCCTCAACCCTTTGGTTGGTTGCTATTTCACTAATAGCTAAAGCGGTTGGTATGGTTATTAAATGACCTAATATGATGATTAATATTCCTCCAAACAATCCGGTTGTGCCAACTGCATAACCAAAACGAAGAAATAATATAGCACCCAATATGGTGGAAATGGCTGTGAAGAATACGGGAGCAGTTCCAAAACCTTGCTTATTCGACATACTAGAGGTATTAAACAGTTATTGTTGATTAGGCTAAAAGTAACAACTTTCCATGTATTCTTCTACCGTAATATGATGTATCTAACATTTTTTATGAAAAAACAACCGCCTGTTGAGGAGTGAAGTTTGTGTAAGGGATACAGACGGTTGTGGGGATAATGACTTAATTTCTTAGTCTATTAAAATTTAAACCTATTATTGTTTGCTAAAATATATATTATAATTTATAAAATTTAGTGAGAAAGTGTAAAAAAAGGTGAGTGTAATTAAATTCAGCCTAAGTGTATGCTTTAAGCAATTAAGCGTTTATTGCCATCGTTCTGATAGCTTCTGTTATGGACTTAATGTTTCGATGAGATACAGTAAGCCTCTCATTATTGACTAATAAAATCTTTCTTTCTTTTTTGTTGATTTCAGTAATAGCCAGGTGATTAACAATGCAATTTCGATTGATTCGAATAAATGTGGAAGGAAGCAGATTCTCTAATTCTGATAAACTTTTATGGCATATTTTATCACTTTGGCTAAGTACAAACGTAGTTAGCCCTTGTTGATGATGTATGTAGTAAATATCATCAACTGCAAGTTTCAGAATCTTTTGATCACATTCTAATACTATATACTCAGTTGCCATAAAAAAAATATTAGGGTGCACACCTAATGTTAAGCTGCTTTCGTAGGTTAATTGCAAAAACTCAAAAACGTAACACCAAAAAAGAGAAAAAATGTAATATTTTTTTAGTTGGTTCTGTAAAGTGCTTATAAGTAGTGTTTAGAGTGCAAAAAAAAACCGGCAGTAAGCCGGCTTTTAAATTGGGGTTATTCAATTTCTTATTTCTTTTCTAAAGGGTATTCTTTAAAAATGTTACTAATCATTTTCTTGATTTTTGATTGCTTTTTTTGAGTAGATCCTTTAAATGCATCACTTGAAATACCTTGCCATATTAATTGTTTCTTCTCTCTATCAATAACATCAATAATCATGGTTCCATCGGTATAGGTATCATAACTTACTTTGTTAACATTGGTTCCAATTCCCCAACCGTAAGGGTAGTATTCGCTACCCCAGTAAAAATCGTTATTACGCGTAATCAAAGCAGTTTGCTTTTCTTTTGAAATAATCATCACTTTTACAATTATATCCGGTGATAGGTTTTGTTTCAACCCTCTTTCTTTCAATTCTTCTGCTATCACCTTGCCAATGTATTTTTTAGCCTCTGGTTTTATTTTCTCGGATTCAAGTCGTTCCATAATCAAAAAAGATTGATAGCTGGAAAAGTCAACAGTATGATCGGCGTTTGATATTACTTTAGTTGATGAACAGCCCGATAATATGAGAATAGTTGTAAGAGCTAAAAGCAGGTTTTTTAAATTCATAGGAATGGTATTAAAGTTTAATGATACTTAGTTTTAATGTTTTTAAGGAGTAATATTTAGATTTTACTTTTGAATAATTTGTAAGGTTAAATTATAACTTAAAGAATGTTTCAAATACTTTGGTAATATAGCTGTGATCTTTTACTCCTGCAATTTCGCGAACAGAATGCATTGCCAGCATAGGATTGCCAATGTCTACTGTTCTGATGTCCAGCTTTCCAGTTGAAATATTACCAAGAGTAGATCCACCGACCATGTCTGAACGGTTTACAAACTTTTGGTAAGGAATATCAGCCTTCTCGCACAGACTTTCAAATATGGCTGTACTTTCTCCATCGGAAGTATATTTTTGGTTTGCATGTATTTTAATAACAGGTCCGCCATTAATGGTTGGGTGAAGGACGGGGTCGTGCTTTTCAGGATGGTTAGGATGAATAGCGTGTGCCATATCAGCTGAAATCATATAGGAATTAAAGATAGTACGCTGATAGTCTTCTTGTGATTTTCCCAACTTCTCCATTATTCGCTCAATAATGTTGCGTAAAACGGGAGATCCTGCTCCTTGCTTGGTAAGACTTCCAACCTCTTCGTTATCAAAAATACATAAGAAGTGGGTTGATGTTTTACTGGTTCTGCCAGCAATAGCTTTTAATCCCGCATGTACCATAGCTAAATCATCTAATTTTCCGGATGATATAAACTCCTGGTTGGCCCCGATAACACAACCTTTATCATATTCGTAAAGAAATAAATCAAAGTCGAGTATGTCTTCCTGTTTTACTTTTAATTCTTCCGTAATTAGTTTTAACAGGTAATTATCTTTTTCAAAGGTATTAGATACGCTGGCCATTAATGGCAACATATCAACCTGTTTATTTAGTTCTACACCATCGTTAACTGACCGGTTTAAATGTATGGCCATATTAGGAATAACCAATAAAGGTTTTTTGAAAACGATGAGTTTAGATATTGGCTTTAGTATGTTTTTGCTTTTTATCAGTACTCTACCTGCAATGGATAATGGTCTGTCCAACCAGGTGCTAAGTATAGGGCCCCCATATACTTCTGTATTAAGTTTCAGGAGTCTTCCATCAGCCAGCATTTCAGGATCTGGTTTAATTTTAAATCCCGGCGAATCACTGTGTGCACTAACTAATTTTATTCCATTCTCTTCAATGGGCGTTGAACCCAGTTGAAATGCAAATAAAGCAGAGTCGTTTTTGGTGGTATAGTATTTGGCCCCTTTCTTAAGTTTCCAGCTCTCACCCATATTGAGCTCAATAAAACCGGCTTTGTTTAATATGGTTTTTGCCTGTTCTACCACATGAAAGGCGGTTGGACTTTGGTGTATAAAGTCTATTAATTCGTTAGCTAGTTGTAATTCCTGTGACATATCTTAAATTGTATCGTTCTATAAAAAGCGATTTAAATAAAAAGAGTTCAGATATTCAATGAGATTGATCATACACTGTTGAGCATAAAAAAAGCTGCTTCTCATGAAACAGCTTTTAATGCATTCTTAAAATGATAAATCTATGCTAATTTAACATTTACTGCGTTCAATCCTTTGCGGCCTTCCTGAAGTTCGTATTCAACTTCATCGTTTTCTTTAATTTCGTCGATTAGACCAGTTACGTGTACAAAGTACTCTTTGCTTGATTCTGTATCTTTAATAAACCCGTAACCTTTTGACTCATTAAAGAACTTAACAATACCTTTATTCATTATAAAAAAATTTGTTGAGATCGAGGTTCTTAGTTCAATCTCATAACTATAAAAATGTAATTAAAACAAATGTAGAAACTATTTTTATATAACAATAGTTTTTACCCATATTCTAATAAATATTTAACAACATTTTTACAATACTGTTCAAATCTAAAACTAACAATTTATATATGAAGGTATGAAGCTGGTTGTTAAAAACTCCTTGGAAGAACTTTCCGTATTTTCAATCAGGAAGTGTTATCTTCGCTAGCCACAGATAAGTTTTACAGGAAGTATATATAGGTTAACGTTTTAGTATTCATTTAAATGATAGTTTGTGTAGCAGAGAAACCGAGCGTAGCTTTTGAAATAGCCCAGATTGTTGGGGCCAAATCAAAGCGTGATGGTTACTATGAAGGTAACAACTATCAGGTTACCTGGACATTTGGTCATCTGTGTACCCTTAAAGAACCGCACGATTACTTACCCGCTTGGAAAAGATGGACAATAGGTTCTTTGCCAATGATTCCTTCGCGTTTTGGAATAAAATTAATTGATGACAAAGGGATTGAAAAACAGTTTAATACCATAAGAAAGCTGGTGGGAACTGCCACTGAGATTGTAAACTGTGGTGATGCCGGTCAGGAAGGAGAATTAATTCAGCAATGGGTTTTACTGAAGGCCGGAGCTAAATGTCCGATCAAACGTTTATGGATATCATCCTTAACAGAAGAAGCCATTCGTGAGGGATTTGAGAAGTTAAGAACGAACGAAGAGTTTAAAAACTTATATGCAGCAGGTAGTTCAAGGGCTATAGGCGATTGGCTTCTGGGCATGAATGCAACCCGTTTGTATACATTAAAATACGGCCAGCAAGGGCAGGTACTTTCCATAGGTAGAGTGCAAACACCTACTTTGGCCTTGATTGTAGAACGCCAGAAATCGATAGATGATTTTAAGCCTGAGCCTTATTGGGAACTAAAGACCAAATACAAAGAAGTATTGTTTTCGGCTACCAAAGGGCGCTTTATGAAAAAGGAGGAAGGGGAATCTTTTATGGAAAAAATAAAAGATTCGGAGTTTGTAATAAAAGATTTCTCCCGAAAGAAAGGAAAGGAGGCACCACCGCGTTTGTTCGACCTTACTTCATTGCAGGTTGAGTGCAATAAAAAGTTTGGTTTTTCCGCTGATGAGACATTAAAAATAATACAGTCGTTATACGAAAAAAAGGTAACTACTTATCCAAGGGTGGATACTACCTTTTTGAGTAATGACATATATCCAAAAGTACCCAATATTTTAAAGGGACTTAAAGATCATCATCGTTTAACCGAATCGCTTTTAAAGAGTAAGCTGAAGAAGTCAAAGAAAGTCTTTGATGATAAGAAAGTAACAGATCACCACGCCATTATACCAACGGGTGTATATGCCAATGCTTTAAGCAGAGATGAGAAACTGGTGTATGAATTAGTGACCCGACGGTTTATTGCTGCTTTTTATCCGGATGCTACCATTTCTAATACAGTTGTGATGGGTAACGCAGGCGGTGTGGAATTTAAAGCTACCGGTAAACAATTATTAGAGCCTGGTTGGCGCGTTGTTTTTATGGATAATAAAGAAAGCGAGAAAAAGGATGCTGAAATAATGCCTGAGTTCACAGTTGGTGAATCTGGACCACATGAGCCAGAGCTTTTGGAGAAAGAAACACAGCCGCCTAAACCTTATACCGAGGCAACTTTATTGCGCGCCATGGAAACAGCTGGTAAGCAGGTGGATGATGAGGAGCTGCGTGATGCCATGAAAGAGAATGGCATTGGACGTCCATCAACGCGGGCAGCTATTATTGAAACTTTGTTTCGAAGAAAATATATTTCTAAAGTCAGAAAAAATCTTCATCCAACAATAACCGGAACTCAGTTGATTGATACTATTAGAAACGACCTATTAAAGTCGGCAGAGCTTACTGGTATTTGGGAGAAGAAACTACGTGAAATAGAAAAAGGAGAGTATGATGCCGGTGAGTTTATGAATGAACTCAAACAAATGGTGTCCGACATAGTATTTCATGTTAAGCACGACAGAAGTGCCCGAAAGTTGGCTGTGGTTGATGAAGAAAAAGTTGCAGAAGATAAAAAGAAGTCTAAACCAGCCTCAACCAAAAAAGAAAAGGAGCTTGTTTGTCCGGTTTGTAAAGAAGGTAAAATGTTAAAAGGACATGCTGCCTGGGGATGCTCAAGGTTTAAAGAAGGATGTAAAACCGTTATCACATTTGAGAATTTTGGAAAGAAGCTAACCGACAAACAAATTGAGCAACTCATTCTGAAAGGAAAAACCAACCTGATTAAAGGTTTTACCATTGATGGCAATAAAATAGACGGTAAGCTTGTATTAAAATCCGATGCTACCGTTGAAATAGAAAAGGAGGAAGCATCTGAATGGATTTGTCCTTCTTGTGGAAAAGGAACTATTATTAAAGGAAAATCGGCCTATGGGTGCGATAATTTCAGAAATGGGTGCCGCGTTAGAATACCTTTTGAGATAGGAGGTAAGAAACTAACCGATAAGCAAGTAGAAGCAATAGTGTTGAAGGGTAAGTCGCCTCTAATAAAAGGGGTTGTAGAGGAAGGAGCAAGCGAAAAACACGATGGTTATTTGATGTTGGAATCAGGAGCTGTTATTTTTAAGGCAAAGTAATATACAAGGACTTTGCCGGGTGAGGTGCTTTTCTTACTTTTGAAAGCTTGATTAACTGGAGTGATTTTTGTGAAATAGATTTAAACGATCAACGTTTATACTATTGAGTTCATAAAAATGCTTTTGAAAAAATGAACATGAAACGAATCAATTATATTGTTTTAAAATTATCAATTGCAATGTTATTTGTTGTATTTACTGCTCAGGCGCAGCAATACGACGGTATGGAAAAAATTGTTATTGATGGTGAAGTATATTACCTCTATAAAGTTAAAAAGTCGGAGGGGCTTTACAGAATCAGTGTTAACTATGGTGTATCACAGAAAGAATTATTAGAGGCTAATCCGGATGCTGCTTTTGGACTAAAAGAAGGACAATTACTGAAGATTCCTGTTATTTCAGGCCGAAATAGTACGAAGCAAGAAATTCAATCTACTTCGTACATCTATCATACGGTGGAACAAGGACAAACTGTATATTTTATCTCCAAAAAATACGATGTTCCTCTTAAGGTGATATATGATAATAATCCGGGCAGTGATCAGACTTTAATAAAAGGAACCATCATAAAGATTCCGAAAGAATTACCAAAAGAGCAAGTTACAGAGGAGAACGAAAATGAGAATTACATTATTCATATCGTTCAGCCAAAGGAAACCATGTATGCTCTTTCGAAAACGTATAATGTTTCTATTCCTAAGATAATTGAAAGTAATCCGGCTTTAAAATCAGGAATTCTGGAGATAGGAAGTTCTATTCGTATCCCACAAGAAGCGAAAGAAGTTGCAGTTGTAAAAAATGAAAAGCAAGAGCTGGAAGATGATATGTATATATATCACAGCATTGAAGAAGGAGAAACTTTATATAGCATTGCTCAACATTACAATGCAAAACCCAATGATGTTGTTGAAGCCAACCCTTCGGCTGATGCCAGTGATTTGAAATTAGGTTATTTGGTAAGAGTACCTAAGGCTTCAATAAAGGCTTCTAAGGAAGAGGTTGAAAAGGGTGATAACCTGTTTATTTATCACAAGGTAAAACGAAAGGAGACCTTATTTGCCATATCTAGGAAATACAATGTTGATGTGGAAATTATTAAATCGGTAAATTCCGATAAGGATCTTACGCGTTTACGAAAAGGTGATAAAATTAAAGTGCCTAATCGTTATTGGTTTAAAGCCATTCACGAGAAAGAAGAAGAGTTGGCTGAAGATGCAGCAAAGGAAAGAGAAGAGGTGATGGATTTGACCGAATTGGATTGTAATTCGTATGATTATTATCTTGAAAAACAAACATTAAAAGTAGCTATTATGCTTCCTTTTAATGTGGAAGCTACCTTAAAGGCTAATATTATTGAGGAAGAGGATGATGAGGGTGAAATAACTGAGCGCGAGAGAGAAGAGAAGGTTGTTTCAAGGTATTCGAAAGTTTTTGTTGAGTTTTACCAGGGGGCACTGCTGGGACTGGAGAAATTGAAAGAGCAGGGTGTAAATGTGGAGATGTTTGTTTATGATACGGCGCCAGATTCTAATAAAGTTAAATCGATTTTAAGCAATGCGGAAATGCCGTATATGAATTTGATTATTGGACCGGCCTATCCGCAACATCTTTCATTTGTATCGGATTTTTCAAAAGAGCACTCTATTCCGATGGTGTATCCATTCTCAACCATAAATCATGAGCTGACCGACAATATTCATATGTTCCAGGCTATGCCAATCGATACTTTACTCTTTGATAAAATGGCTGATAAAATGCTTGAATCGTCCGTTGGAAAGCGTATTGTGATTATCAGAACGGAAGATGCAAAGTCAGAGTTTGAAAACAAATTCAGTGAATTAATCAGGAATAAAGTTTATTGGGAGAGTTTTAAAGAAGGAGTAGTTCCGGATTTTGTTGAATACAAATTTAAACAGGATGATTTAGCCAGCCTTGAAAAAATGTTTGCTAAAGATAAGGCCAATACGGTGATTGTTCCATCCATTGAAGAAGCTCAGGTAAACAGAATTATTACAACCATAAAGGGGGCGCAAAGCAAAACAAAAGCGGATGTTACATTATGGGGATTGCCTGAATGGTTAAAATACCAAACTATCAATCCTGAGGATATTCATTCGTTAAAAGGGCATATGTTCAGTTATTACTCTGTTGATTATGAGAATAAGGAAAGTAGTGAATTGATTAGTGAATATAGAAAATGGTTCCGCACCGAGCCTATGGCTATTTCACCTTATTTCCAGAATGCTAATGTTACATCAAATATTAGTCGATATAGCCTTTGGGGATTTGACATTACCTATTACTTTTTAAGTGCCTTAAAAGAGTATGGTAAAAACTTCGAGTATTGTATATCTAAACATCATCCATATGCAGTTCAGTCACCTTTAAATTTTGAACGAACTTCTAATTGGGGTGGGTATTACAATAGTGGATTATATCTGTTAAAATTTGATCCGGACTATAGCCTGAAAGTCGAACAAGTAAATAAATAAGATATACGAAAAAAGTCCTCTTTCGAGGACTTTCTCATTAAAACCAAGTTATTAGGAAAGGGACATTAGAAGTGTTCCTTTCTTTGTTTAAGCCAATATTTTATGTATTTATCCTGCGATATTAATCCAATCGGTCCTTCGTAAATTCCACCTGTTAAACGATCATCATAAACCCGTACAGCAATAGTTATTTGCTTGCTTTTCTCCAGAATTTCCAATGGAATATAATACCCTCTGAGTTTATTGTAAGCATCATCAAAGGTTCCAAAGTTATAAGGCTCAACTTTTCCGGTATTGCCGATTAAAACACCATTCACATAAACTTCATCCACATCATCTATTTTACCAAGTAATAGAACAGGAGAGTCACTGGTTAAATAATCAGGTACGGTTATTGTTTTTCGGTACCAGGCTATGCCATCGTATTGATCATAGCCTTGATCTTCCCAGGGAGAGGGAACATAAATGATATCCCAATTAGATTCATCCAGATTTATGTCGCTGTAATTCCGCTGGTCACCTACTTTAAATTTCCAGTTGCCTGAAAGGTTTACATCTGGTATTAATGGATATTTATTTTCCCAGATTCCAATTTTTCCGGAAACGATCCCACCTTCGCTTTGTGTATCGTAAATTCTAATGGCAAGTATGTTTTCTGATCCAAAAATAAGATCCTCTCTTTTTAAAAGATATAAACGGTGGGCATTATAGGCAGTTTTAAATTGAGGAGGAAAAGAACCACTTTTCCCGATTAATTTACCATTTAAAAAACACTCATCTACATCATCTATATACCCTAAATCAAGCCAAAGTTCTTTATCAGTGGCATCGGCCGGTAGGGTAAAAGAGGTTCGGTACCAGGCATATCCATCGTAACCGTTAAAACCTTGTTGTTCCCAGGGGCTAGGTACATAAATACTTTCCCAGTGAGAGTCATCATAATCATAACTCATCCACTCCGGTTTGTCACCTATACTGAATTTCCATGCGCCTCTTAAGGGTTCGTAAATTGTTAAATCTCTTTTTTGAGCTGTCATTATATTGGCAGATCCAATTAATATGAGGCTTATATATATTATTAGTTGTTTCATTTTATGGTAATTGATTTAGTCATATATCCATTCTAAGAATGTTTCCCAGGTACTTTTGTATTCTTTCAGCATATTTCGCATATCATCGGCTTGTTCTCGGGTTGCCAGACCAATAGGTCCTTCGTAGATACCACCATCCAACTGATCATCATAAACCTTTACAGCAATACTATTAAGATTGTTTTTTGACAGCAGATCACTTGGGATTCGATATATGCGTATTTGTTGATAAGCCGAGTTATTCCAGCTGGAACGACTATTTTTTGTCTCACCAATCTTTTTGCCATTCAAATACACTTCATCTTCATCGTCAATGCGTCCCAGTATTAAATACATGTTTTCATTGCTGGTGCCCGAAGGAAGATAAAAGTTGGTTCTGTACCATGCTATTCCATCGAGATAAGGCCATCCCTGGTCTTCCCATCTTCCGGGAACCTGAATTTTATCCCAGTCGGAGTGATTGTATTCTGATTCCTTATAACGGTTATTGCTACCTGTTTTGAAATGCCAGGTTCCTGATAAATCAAGAGTGAGGTAATCGCTTGTAATATCTTCGTAGATGGCCAGTGGGTGACTTCTGATGCCTCCATTGGCGTAGAAATCATACACTCTGATGGCAATAACATTGTCACCGTCTTTCCACAAGTTGGGTGGAATAATGTACTCTCTTTGCTGGTCGTATGCTGTTTCGGGGTGGGGAGGAAAACCACCTGTTGAGCCAATTAAAGAGCCATTCAGAAATACCTGATCGGCATCATCGATGGCTCCAATTTTTAGAATAAGATTATTGTTAGGTTTTGATTTAATAAAAATGGTTTTCCGATACCATGCAAAGCCGTTATAGTCGTTGTATCCTTGCGATTCCCAATCCTGACCTGTTCTGATCTTATCCCACATGCTGTCGTCGAAAGAAGGATTTTTCCATTGAGGCTTATCGCCCACAGAGAAGTTCCAGTAACCTTCGAGATTATATTTTTTTGTCAGTATTTGGGCCGAGCTATTTTGTGCAATGTATAAGCCAAGGATAAAACTGAAAAGTAAAATATGGCGTTGAAAAATAAACTTTAGCATCTTTTTTATTTTATGCGCATTAAATTAGAGTTTATTACCCAAAATAAGAAATGGCGATTCCTTAACTTTGTTTTTGAGAGCCTCAAGCAGGTTGATGAATAAATTTTAGATTCATGACAAACATTTTGCCGGATAACTTAGGGTTGGCTTCAATATTCTGTTTCTTAATAGTCTCTTTTACATATTTCAATAATCTTTCATCATTACCTTTAATTTTTACAACTTGTACATGGTTGTCTTCATCTATTGCCAGGTAAGCTACTACTTCTTCTTCACAATCCGGTTTCAGATATTCAAATGACGGACCTCTTAATGATCGACGAACTTCTTTTTTTATTTTCTGACAACACTTTTTCATTTCTTTTTCCGGAGTGTTTCGTGCTGATGCTTCTGTGAATAATGATCCAAGCATTAAAGCTGCAACTAATGTTAAAACTAATTTTTTCATGACTGTTTGTTTTAGATTAATAATGTATTATTTACATCAGCTAAAGTAGGGCGGTGATAACACCATTAAGTCATCTTAATGTCACCTGTTGTCATTAATTGTCATCAAAATGTCACAGGTGTTGTAATTTGTTTGTATAAATGGGTTTGTGGAGGACGGATGTATCAAGAAATAAGTGAAGTGAATAGGTTTGATTGTAGGAATGCGTATTGATAATTAGGTAATTAGTGTTATTTGGTTGACTTTATCTTTTAAAATAATTATTTTAATGTTGATGGTAAGTGTTGTGAGATATGACTATTCAGATTAAAACCAAACCTATGAATTACTCAATTCAAATTGATGCTGATAATAGAATTATACGCTATAAACATTCAGGAATTATTATAGCATCTGATATTGAATCGGCCTGGAATGATTTTCTGAAGTTGCCTGAATTTACTGAACAAGGCTACAATCTTCTTTCTGACTACAGAAATGGGAAATTTCATATAATGGTTGACGAGATATCGTTTATTATGGAATATATGTCTGCAATTGAAAATATAATAAGAGAAAAGAAACAGGCATTAATTGTTGATGATCCGTATTCCGTTGCAGCATCCATGATTTTTGAAAAGGAAGTATTTGATAAAACCGGGTTTGTTATTAAAGTTTTTTCTACCAAAGACTCGGCTCTCAAATGGTTATTGCACAAGCCCTAATTTTCTCATTAATGTCTTAGGGAATAGTATAATTTATAGTTTAGTTTTTTGCAATTTTATTAGACTGGCACTCATTACCATAATTAAATCCTATTTTTGTTTGTCTAAAAACATAATAAAATGAGTGAACACTATATTGAAGAATATGTGGTTCAGGAATCTGATATAGATGAACTTAATCATGTTAGCAATATCAAATATGTTGAATGGATTCAGGAAATATCTAAAGCCCACTGGTATAAAGTAACGAAAGGTACTGGTTTTGATACTAGTTATTTTTGGGTTGTTTCATCGCATAATATTGAATACAAGGCCTCCGCTTTACTGAATGAGACAGTGTTGATCGAAACTTATGTGGAAAAATTTGAAAAGGCCTTTTCTTATCGTATAGTTGAAGTAAAGGATAAAACTAGTGGCAAACTTTTAATGAAGTCATTAACCAAATGGTGTATGATGGATATGCAAACCAAACGAATAGCAAGGGTACCTAAGGAATTATTTGAGCTTTTCAGAATTAATTAGCGGGCATTTATCGATTTGTTAGGTAGCTTTATTGAGATACCTACTTTATATAAATCAGCATTGCTAATATTATCGAACGAAAACTTATGGTATTGGAAATTGAATGCAATTTTGTCTTTTATTGGAATGCTAATTAAACTATAATAACCCTCAGGGTAGTAGCCAACTCTAATTCCCGCATCATCATTTCTGCCAAAATGAGAACCAATTCCTGCATGATAGGTTGGTAAAGGGAACGGATTTATTGTGAAGTCGGAAATTCCGGTATCAAAATAAAATATTTTTTGTGGTCCAATGCGTAATCCCAGATATGGCATTATTCCGGTAGACAATCCATCATCTCCGGTTGTTGTGCCTATTGTTGCACCATAACCAATTCCAAAATTTGGCCAGTGATATCTGCCACCAAAAGATGTGCTGTAGAATAATTTGCTATTGTAAGAATTATTAAGGTTCTCTTTCGCTGGTAATATATTTGCCTGAAGAAGAAAAACATTACGTCTGTCACCCTCATAAAGGGTATTGAAATTAAATCTAACACCACCTCCGTAGAATTTTGATTGGCTTTTCATTTTTGTCCCCGGATCGCCCATGCAACCTTCAGAGCCACCTATGTAATAAGTGTAATCGAGGTTTCCTCCGGCATGATATAAATCCGTTGAAGTAAATTTGTCAGTGATCATTCTTTTAGGCTTCTTTGAATTTTCTTCAGAGCTTTGTCCCATTGTAAATAATAAAATGAAAACGGTGGAAAGGTAAACTACCTTTAGCTTGTGTTGTACAATGATAGTAGATAGCTTGAAAAATAATAAGATGCCTACATAAGTAAAGAATATTTGCAGTACCAATTTTTCAAGAGGAGTGAATATTGAATTAAAATAGAAAATTGCGACAAGTAAGAAAGCAAACCAGCTGAAACTTCGGTAAGCATAGAAAATATTAATTGGTAATTCGTGTTTTTGAGGAGTTTTGTATTCTCTTATAAACAGAACAGAACCTAATATCATAGTTAGGCCTATTGCGGTCCATTGTATTATTTTTAAACCATATACTATTTCACCTGTATATCCATTGGTGTATGGTTCTCTAAAAAATTCAATAATAAAACGAAAGAATATCAGGCTGAGTGCGGAGGTGAGCAAAAGACTTCCGTTTCTATTTAGTCTTTTTCGTATTGAGATAATTATTACCATTGTTAATATCCCAGCTATTATATAATATATGGGAACCGGATGAATAGCGAGACTGCATTCTGCATATTGGTTGATTAGGTTTTCTGTTTGATGATAATGAAAGGCTGCACTATTACTACCGTATTGAATTGCAATAGGGAAATTAGTAATAGTTCCATGGCAACACCCTTCGAACAAACATCCGAATCGTTGAACAATTACAGCTGATGGTAAAGCATATGCAAATGGTTCGAGGTAATTTTTAGGTAGTTTAAGTACATATAGTGCAAGTAATATTATTGGAATGGTAAGGAGAAAGCCAAATGCTCCGTTTTTTCCATTGAGGACTGATTCAGGTGGTGACAAAAAGATGTTTACAGATTCAGTAAAGCTTTCACCGCTACCCAGTTTCATGCCAATGATAAAGGAGGTTATAAAGGTTAATGCTATTAAGTTTGTTGAATGTATATTAAGTTTGCTTTTTCTGCCACTTACTATATATACGATAGCCAGCACAATGAATGCAGTAAGAAAGGTGAGGGAAAATATGGCTGCTTTATTGCCTTGGAGATGTATAAATAAAACGTTCATGAGCCTGTCTTATGTACATATAAGTTACGAAATAATGATAAGACAGGTCAAGTAAGATCATACCAAATAATAACTAATAGTAGTAAAAAGCTCCGGATCTTATGAACCAGAGCTTGTAGGTATCTTTTTCTCTATTAAATGGTTTTTATTCATAGGTAGTTGTCGGTTTAATGGAGGAGTATTCATCATATTCCTGATATAGGGATTCATCTCTATCGTGCCATATTCTTTTGCCAATATTGCATAGTTGGTTTAATATTGAAATTAATTCGTTGGCCGATTCAATATATTCAGTTTTGGTTTCTTCTTGCTCACTAATAAGTTGAGAGTATGTATTTATTGAATCAGTCAACTCAACAGAAATATCCATAATTTTATCAAGCTTCTTTTCAGTAATATGGCGTCGTTCTAATTCGGGTAATCGTGGTTTAGCTATTTTTACAACATATTGAGCATATTCTGCCAAATTGCATTCCGTGGGGTTGTGAAGGCATCTGAATTTGAATGAACGGAATTCCATTGATTTGGCACCAAATATAAGTCTGACTGAATTTTCCAATCCTTTAAGAATGGTATATAAATGGTTACGAATGGAACTGAGCTCTTCTTTTGCTTTTTGTAAATTTTCATCCAATTCAAAACGTGGAATTGTGTTTAGATCGTTACATAAGTCTGAGATTCTTTTAAAGGTCACTTCTTTTATACCGTATTCTCTAAAGTGTTTTTTGTCACGCTGAAGGAGATGTAATAACTTTTGGCTGTGCTGTATTAATTCAGTAGCAGAAAAGGTGAATTGCGGGGCAGAGTTTGAGTGCATAATTAAATGGTAATGGGTGTTTGGATTTTATTCTTAAACGCAGATCAAAGGATCTGAAGGAGCATCAAAAAATCACAAATTAATTTAACACTTTAATTCTTAAATTCATAATAAAGAAGCGGTTTATTAAAGAAAAGAATATTCAATAGTTATTGTTTATAACAGGAGAGTATTCTATAATATTTGATGTTATGCAGTCTGATGGTGTGTTTAATTAATATTGCAGGACACTCTTTATATTTTAAAGGCATATTGTTATATGAATAACAAAATATTATTGAAGTGATACAAAAGAATACTTAGAATATTTCAGTTGGTAGCAATATTTGTACTGAATAATATATCTAATCGATTGGATTGTATTAATTAATATAGTTCAGATTTGGCATTTTTGTAATGGTTCAAAATCTATGATAGTATGAAAAAATATATTTGGCTTGTAGTTGTTGCAATGTATGTATTAGCAGGCTGTAAGCAAGTTTCTAATGATGACAATTACTTCGTAAAAGTAAAGAATACTGCGTTTGTAATTAATGATCAACCTTATCAATATGTTGGAGCTAATTACTGGCAGGGAATGAATCTGGGAGCTCCCCGGAGTGGCGACCGGGAACGGTTGATAAAAGAACTGGATCAGCTGCAGGCCATGGGTATTAAAAATCTGCGCGTGTTGGCAGCAAGTGAGGCCGATTCAGCAGGTCGCTATTGCATTCATCCGGCAGTGCAACAAGCTCCGGGAGTGTATAACGAAGAAGTTTTAGAGGGGCTGGATTTCTTTCTCAATGAAATGTCGAAACGTGATATGAAAGCGGTAATGGTGTTAGGTAACTTCTGGACCTGGAGTGGCGGTTTCCCACAATATCTGAACTGGGCTGGTGCCGGTGATATACCATACCCGCAGGATGAGGAGCATAGCTGGACGGAGTTTGTAGATTATTCAAAACAGTTTTACACCAATGCTAAGGCGCAGGAAATGATGAATCAATATATTGAATTTATTGTTTCGAGGACTAATACGGTTAATGGCATAAATTATACTGATGATCCAACCATTATGGCCTGGCAGTTGTCAAACGAGCCAAGAGGGTACGATCAGGTAGAGGTTTATCAGCAGTGGATCAGTAAAACAGCCAGGTTGATTAAGCAGCTTGATTCAAACCATTTGGTTTCGATAGGTAGTGAAGGAAATGCAACCGGCCCATGGGATGGTATTAATGTGTTGGAAGATAATAGGGTAGAAGATGTTGATTATATTACCATGCATATTTGGGCTCAGAATTGGGGTTGGTACACACCCGGACAACCAGACAGCGTATACCAGGAGGCTATTAAGAAAACAGAAGCTTATTGGGATGCGCATGTGGCAGCAGCTAAGGAGTTAAATAAACCTCTTGTATTGGAAGAATTCGGGATAGCTCGCGATGGGGCTTCATTTGATGTTAAAGCAAGTACTACAAGCAGAGATCAGTTTTATAAGTATTTATTAGGGAAGGTGGAGACTTCAATAGAAAGTGAAGATGTGGTATGTGGTGTTAACTTTTGGAGTTATACAGGATCAGGACGTCCACCACGACCAGGAGAATACTGGCAATTGGGTGATCCGTTTATTGGTGATCCTCCACATGAATTACAAGGATGGTATGGAGTTTATGATACAGATACAACAACTATAACTATTATAACAGATGTAGCAACTACAGTTAATAAACTTTAGTATGCAAAAAAAAGAGGTTGTCTTAGTCTTGGGACAACCTCTTTGTTTATCTTAATGTATCTGACTTTAAAAAGCTTCGGTTATACCAAAATAAACAACACCACCATCTTTACCCACGGCATAATCAACTTTCACGTTTAAGCGTTCGTAGGCCATTACTCTATATCGTGCACCAATTGCTACCGTAGGAAGCCATGGCGCATCTTTAAACTTGTTTGATAAGTTATTTGCATCATTACCGTCACCAAAAACCTTACCCATACCAACTGCACCAATAAATCCCAGTTTATGATTTAACCATGGGGTTTCTTTACGATATTCGGCTTCCATACTTATCAGGTTACGATCCATATATTTACCAACTTCATATCCGCGTTGCACATTGGCTCCACTTCTTCCGTAATTAGACCAGAAGCTGCGAGGGGCATCAGATGAAATAAAACGCCCGGTTCCATGAATAGCCAGTATATTGCTTACATTGTTTCCCAAGGTAAAAAACTGGCGATAATCGGCGTAGTATATGTTAGGAGCATTATCGCCCAACATCTGTTCCATTGATACCAGAGCTCTAACACCTTTGTATGGATAGTTAATATTGTCGCGGTTATCCCATGTGGCAACGTATTTTAATCCGCTAAAACCTTCAGTAGCTTCACTAAAACTGTTTGCCTGTAGTAATTCAGTTGACCTGTCGTCGCGCCCTTCCATACGACGACCAGAGTATATGTAACCTACTCCCGCGTACAATCGGTCGTACACTTTACGTTCTGCCATCACACTAATGTAGGTCATGTTAGATGAGATACGAGCGTTTTCATATACAGGATCTTCAGCAATCGGGTTTTCCGATAAAGTCATGTTTTGATTGATCTTACCAAACAATGCCATTCCCGTTAAACGCCAGGTATCTTCGTTTAAAAACAAACGCTGATTTATTCCTCCCAGCATTGAACCATTGGTTGTAATATTACCAAAAATGGCTGATGATGATGGTGGAGACACCAAATCTCCTTTAGAAGGATAATAGGTTAAAACATTTATAATATTAATCCCCCATTTAGTTGAAGGTTCATAAGAAGGTAGTGGTATAAACCGGTATTTTATTCCTTTTCTTTCTTTAACATCATCAAAAATGCGTTGGCCATGCTCGTCAAATTGAATTTCTTCCTTTTTGTCTTCAGTTTTTAAAGTATCCTTCTGGGCAAAAACAGAAGACATAACAATACATAGAAACAAAGCTGTTGTTAATAATTTCACTGCTAAAAGTTTAATATTTAGCGGCAAAGCTAAGGCTTTAAGAGCATTAGTTCAATATATATTGGTTTCCTTAACGAAATAGCTGAAAATTTAATGTGTAATTCTAAATTATAGTTGAAATTTAGATTGACCCTTAATTGGTATAGTTTATCTCAGGTAGGTGTAAGTGTTGATTAATGAGCAGGATAATAGTAGGTTGTAAAGAATGATGTTTCGTAAGTCTTTAAAGATATTTGTTAATTTAAATTAAATGAAAATGTAAATAGTTGTAAATGTCAACTAATATATACTTCTTTGTATTATTAATAAAATCAGAATGGAAATACACCCATTAGGAATGATAATTGGCAGTATGCGTGGAATATTTCCACGGTTAATGATTGCCAGGATGAATGAATTAGGATTTCATTATACTTTTGATCAATGGGTTGTTTTAATGGTATTAGCATTTAAAAAGAAGCAGGATATGGTTCAGCAGGATATTGCTGAATTTATGAATAAAGATAAGTCGCTAGTACTTAGAATAGTTGATGTGTTAGAGAAAGACGCATTAATTGCGAGAACAACAGATTTAAACGACCGAAGAAGAAATATTATTAATTTAACAACTAAAGGAAGAGATCTTACTAACCTATTTTATAAGGAAGAGCAATTAATTTCGGAAAAATTGTTGGAAGGACTCACAGAAGAAGAGGTTAATAGTTTCTATAAGGTTATTTCGCACGTTAAGAGCAGAGCTCAAGAGTTATAAAAGTTTTTTTTACTCTAAAAGTTGATAAAGTAAACTATCGACAAGTGCAACTATGTGTTTTTAATAAAAATAAATAGATAATTGACATGAAAATGAAAACGATAGCTCTTGGAGTATTTGGGTTTTTCATAATGGTTTCATGTTCGCAGAAACCGACTCAAAGTATGAATCAATCTAGTGTGAAAACATATCCGGTGCAAAAAATGGCAGCCAAAGATGTGGAGTTACACACTGTTTTTCCCACTGTGTTACAGGGTGAGATTGATATTGAGATTAAACCCCGTATTGATGGATTTATTGAAGCTGTGTATGTTGACGAAGGTTCGATTGTAAAAAAGGGGCAGGTACTGTTTGAAATAAACTCTCCTGTATCAGAACAAAACCTTGAAACAGCTGAAGCTAATTATAATACCGCAAGATTGGATGTGGAACGGATGCGCCCTTTAGCTGATAAAGGAATCATCAGTAATGTTTTATTACAAACTTACGAGAATGCTTTCAGTTCTGCCGAAGCTGCTTATGAGAGTGCAAAGGCAACCTTAAGCTGGACAAAAGTAAAAAGTCCGGTAGATGGTATTGTGGGCACTTTACCTTTCCGCTTAGGTAGTTTGGTGAACAGTTCAAGCGTGCTTACTTCGGTTGCTAATACACAACATGTGGTAGCTTACTTTTCGATGAACGAAAAAGAGTTGCTTCAGTACATGAGAAGCTGGGAAGGGGATACACAGGCTGAGAAAATCAAAAACATGCCATCAGTAAAGTTAATGCTGGCCGATGGTAGTGAATATGAGCATGAAGGACGAATTGAAACCATTTCGGGCGTGGTAGATGTAAACACCGGATCGGTTAACTTCAGAGCTGTATTTGATAATCCGAATGGCTTGCTGCGCAGTGGTACCAGTGGTCAGGTTATCATCCCCCGAACCATGAAAGATGTTTTCTTAATTCCTCAGAAATCAACCTTCAGTCAGCAGAATAAAGTGTTGGTGTTTAAGTACGAAGATGGAAAAGCAAAGCAAAAAGTAATATCTGTAAAATCAACTCCCAACGGACAATATTATGCTGTTTTGGACGGCCTTAAAGGTGGCGACCAGATTATAACAGACGGTGTAAGTACGTTAAAAGATGGAATGGAAATACAGATTCAATAACCTAAATCGCACATAATGTTAAAGACATTTATAGAACGACCGGTTCTGTCAACGGTCATATCCATACTTTTTGTGGTGCTGGGAGTAATTGGTATTTATACCCTCCCGGTAGAGCAATATCCCGATATTGCACCACCAACGGTATCGGTTGCTACCTCCTATAGTGGAGCCAATGCCGATGCTGTATTAAATAGTGTAATCATTCCTTTGGAAGAATCAATAAATGGTGTGGAAGGAATGACTTACATGACGTCTACAGCTTCTAACGGAGGTTCTGCTCGTATTGATGTTTATTTTAAACAAGGTGTAGATCCTGATATTGCAACGGTGAACGTACAAAACAGGGTGTCGCAGGCAACCAGTTTATTGCCTTCTGAAGTAACGCAAGTGGGGGTTACAGTACAAAAAAGACAAAGTAGCCGTATCTTATTCCTGGCAGTATCTTCACATAGCGACGATTACGATGGTGAGTTTATTCAAAACTATGCCAATATTAATATCATTCCTCAGATTAAAAGGGTTGCCGGTGTAGGTGAAGCCAGTGTATTTGGTGCCAGAGACTATTCTATGCGTGTCTGGTTGAATCCGGGTAAGATGGCAGCATATCAAATTACTCCAACGGAGGTAATAGCTGCTTTGCGTGATCAGAATATTGAAGCTGCACCGGGAGAACTGGGTGCTAATAGTAATCAGTCTTTTCAATATGCATTACGATATACCGGCCGCTTAAAAACTGCAGAAGAATTTGAAAATATCATTATCCGATCAACAGATGCGAAAGTATTAAAGCTGAAAGATGTATCGGATGTTGAGTTGGGATCATTATCATATAGTGTAAATACCTTAAATGATGGAATGCCGGCTGTGTTGATTGGTATTAGTCAAACTGCCGGTTCTAATGCACAGGATGTAATCGATGAAGTTAAAGCTGTAATGAAAGATGCTGAGCAGGATCTTCCTCCCGGCATCGAATACACTTTTCAAATGGATGTTAGTCAGTTTTTAAATGCATCCATCGAAAAAGTATTGCATACCTTGCTCGAAGCCTTTGTACTTGTGTTTTTTGTAGTGTTTTTATTTCTACAGAATTTCAGAGCAACCCTTATACCGGCTATTGCAGTACCGGTTGCCATTATCGGAACCTTCTTCTTCTTGTTAATCTTCGGATTTTCAATTAACCTTTTAACTCTTTTTGCCCTGGTATTGGCAATTGGTATTGTGGTAGACGATGCCATTGTGGTAGTAGAGGCGGTGCATGCCCACATGGACGCTGGTGAGAAAGATGCCCGCAAAGCTACTATTAAGGCATTGAGTGAGATTGCTCCTGCCATTGTTTCTATTACTTTGGTAATGTCGGCAGTGTTTATTCCGGTAAGTTTTATTGGCGGTACCAGTGGTGTTTTCTTTAAACAGTTTGGTTTGACATTGGCAATTTCCATTGTTATTTCCGCTGTAAATGCCTTAACATTAAGTCCGGCATTGTGTGCCATTTTTCTGAAAGCACATCATATGCCTGAATTGAAAGATAGAAATCTGATCCAGCGTTTTTACTACTATTTCAATATGGGCTTTAATGCTATGACCGATAAATATGGTAAGACCCTTAATTTTATGGGGCGCAAAAGAAACCGATGGGTGACAGTAGCTTTAGTGGCTGTTTTTGGAGGTATCTTTTATATGCTTATTGGAATGATACCAACCGGTTTTGTGCCGCAGGAGGATAGTGGAGGTGTAATGGGAATGGTTACCCTGGCCCCGGGTGCTTCATTGGAGCGTACCGATAGTGTAGTAAATGAAGTAGCTCGTATTGCTGAAGAAATCCCACATGTTCATACAGTAACCAGCTTAAGTGGTATAAGCTTTTTAAGCGGAGCGGGTAGTTCATATGGTTCACTTATCATTAAAATGGATCCATGGAACGAGCGTGAAATTACAACCAGTGATGTGGCTGCTATCTTAAAGCAGCGCACTGATAGCATAAACAATGCTACCTTCTTGTTTTTTGGCACACCAACCTTGCAGGGATTTGGTTTAAGTAGTGGGGTAGAGCTGAAGATGCAGGACCGTACCGGAGGTGATGTAAATACCTTCTTTAATGTAACCAACGAATTTTTAGCAAAGCTACGTGCCCGTCCGGAAGTGATGATGGCCATGACCACGTTCGACCCACGATTCCCACAAAAAGAGATTGAGGCCAATGTGGCAAAAATAAAAGATGCCGGAATTACGCTAAGTGATGTTATGACTACCATGCAGGCTTATGTTGGTAGTATGTATATATCTAATTTCAACCTGTATGGAAAGCAATTCCGGGTAATGGTTCAGGCACATCCAGAGTATAGGACCAAATTGGAAGATCTGAATCATCTGATGGTGAAGACCGGAAGTGGTGATATGGCACCTATAACAGAGTTTATCAAGATAAACGATGTAACGGGTCCGCAAGCCTTAACCCGTTTTAACCTGTTTACCAGTATGGATATAACCATCATACCTAATTTTATGGATGGATATAGTTCGGGTGATGTGTTGAATGCTATACGCGAAACAGATTTGCCAACCGGATATGGTTACGATTTCTCGGGTATGACGCGTGAAGAAGTGAACAGTAGTAGTCAAACAGCTATTATCTTCTTGCTGTGTTTGGTGTTTGTGTATCTGTTATTATCGGCATTGTACGAAAGTTATTTATTGCCTTTGGCAGTTATCTTCTCACTTCCTTTTGGTTTGGCAGGTGTGTTTATCTTCATCTTCCTTTCGATGATGAACGGAAGTGGTATTGTAAATAACATCTACGTTCAAATATCGCTAATTATGCTGATAGGCCTGCTGGCAAAGAATGCTATTCTGATTGTGGAATATGCTTTGCAACGACGAAAACAAGGAATGGATATTGTTAAAGCAGCCGTGAGTGGTGCCGTAGCTCGTTTACGACCTATTCTGATGACTTCCTTTGCATTTATCTTTGGTTTGCTTCCGTTAGCTGTGGCTAAAGGGGCCGGTGCTATTGGTAATAAATCAATTGGTATTAGTGCAATCGGAGGTATGTTAATCGGAACACTCATTGGAATTATTGTTATTCCAACCTTGTTTATCCTGTTCCAGAGCCTTCAGGAAAAGGTAAGTAAAAAAGCATTTGCAACTGACCTAAGTGACGATAATCATGATAAAGAATAACAGAATGCAAAATAAAATATATAAATACATGGTGTTGCCGGGCTTTTTAGTTTGGGTTAGTCTGGCACACACCGGTTGTAAGAGCGGTAAAAACCTGGGGGGATTGAATACCGATACCTCCGGTTTGTACCGCACCGAAGAAGATATAACCGATACCACCTCCATTGCTAATCTTTCGTGGAGCGAATATTTTAGCGATGATCAGCTCAAAAGTCTGATTGAGGAAGGTCTGGCTAATAACCTTGATATGAAGGTGGCCATGGAGCGAATCAATCAGTCGCAATCGGGTTTAAAGATGGCCAAGGCAGCCCTGTATCCGACATTAAACGCAGGTGGACAAATGGAATATACCCGTTTCAGTGCTGGCGACAGAGGGAAAGATGTGCTGGGTTATGAAGCTAATAATATTACGCTAGGCTTATCTACCTCATGGGAAATTGATGTATGGGGGAAATTGAATAGTCGGAAAAAAGCTCAATTGGCAGCCTATTTAAACAGTCAGGAATATGCTGTGATGGTGCAAACTAACCTGGTGGCAGGTATTGCCAATTATTATTATACCCTTACTGCATTGGATGAGCAGTTGAGGATTACGGAAGAAACCATCAAATTGTTAAGCGAAAATGCTGTTGCTATGCAGGCTTTAAAGGAAGCAGGTATGCAAAATGGTGCTGCTGTAGAACAAAGCAATGCCTTGTTGTATAGCACGCAACTTTCGGTTCCTGAGCTGAAAAGTCAGATTCGTGAGGTGGAGAATGCTATGTGTGTATTACTGGGGCGTAAACCCAGAGAGGTACAACGCAATACCATAGGAATGCAACAGGTTCCTGATGAAATGCAATATGGAGTTCCGTCGCAGTTGTTGGCTCGACGACCAGATGTAAAACAGGCAGAACTTTCCTTTCGAATGGCGTATGAACTAACTAATGCAGCACAGGCAAGCTTATATCCGTCTTTTACTATCAGCAGTGGTTCGTTGGGGTATAGCAACAGTACCTTTTCTGACCTTTTTAGTCCTGAGAATATTGCGGCCAACATTATTGGCGGTATCACGCAACCCATATTTAATAATCGACAATTGCGAAGTAATCTGGAAATAGCCAAATCGCAACAGCGCGAGGCTGCCCTTACTTTCGAAAATACTTTACTAACAGCAGGACAGGAAGTGTCTGATGTGTTGTTTGGTTTTAAAGCATCGCTTGCTAAAAACGAATTGCGCGGCAAGCAAATAGCTTCTTTAACAACAGCTGTTGATTTTACCAATGATCTGTTAATGGCCGGAGAAGCAAATTATTTAGAAGTGTTGACGGCTCAGCGTAGTTTATTAACAGCACAGTTAAATCGGATAAGCGATAAATTGGAGCAGTTAAACTATTGCGTGAGTCTGTACAAAGCTCTTGGTGGAGGCTCCAAGTAAAGACGTATTGTCTTTTTTTTTGATAGTTGATGTAGTGTAACCTACTGAGGTAGGTTTTGTCCCCGACAATGTGTGCTGTCGGGGATTTTTTTTGTTAAAAAGTTAACTTTTTGTGGTTGATAATGTGCATACTAAAGAGAAGTGATGGATAAAAACGAAATTTAGTGGTAGGGTGCTGAAGTTTTCATTCGGTTAGTATATGTAATTCAATTCAACACTCATTAAAAATATAAAGTTATGAAAACACTTGAACGGATGATCGCGGTATTTATTTTGGCCGTTTTAGTAGTTATACCGAATGTAAACGCCCAAACTAAAACCCAAACTAAAGATCAGAAAAAGGATCAGATTAAAGATCCGATACAAGATCAAAAGAAAGATGGTTCTTGTACAGTTGATCCTACAGCAACATTAACAGCTGAGGCTGGAGATCAGGATCGGGACCGGCTTAAAGATGGATCTTGTGATGATGGTCCGATAGGAGACCAAGACCCGGATCAGGACAGAGATCGAAACAAAGATCAGAAAAAAGATGGTTCTGGACAGGACGATCAAGCCACTGCAACATTAAAAGCAGGTACTGCAGATCAGGATCGGGACCGACTTAAAGATGGATCTTGTGATGATGGTCCGATAGGAGACCAAGACCCGGATCAGGACAGAGACCGAAACAAAGATCAAAAGAAAGATGGTTCTGGTCAAGACGATCAAACAACCGCAGCATTGAAATCAGGTACAGGTGATCAGGATGGCACCCCGGATCAAGACAGACTAAGAGATGGATCTTGTGATGATGGTCCTATAGGTGATCAAGACCCGGATCAGGACAGAGACCGCATTGGTAATCCTAACTATGCCAATCTTTCTTCAGGTCAACAAGCTATGTTAAAACAGAATCAGGCCAGTGCCCGTCAGTTCAGAAATACTTTTATGAAAACGCTTAGCGATGAACAATTAGCCATTCTTGAAAATGGTGAAATGACTCGCGAACAAAAGCGCGAAGCTATCAAAGCCAGTTTGTCGGAAGAACAAAAAGAGATGATGCAGGCACAGACTCAGGTGCAGGCAGAAAATCGTCAACAGTTTCGTAATAGCTTGACAACAGAACAGAAAAAGCAAGCCCGTCAGCGCATTCAACAAGGTGAAAACAGCGAAACAGCTAATGCTATTCAAGAACGCACTCGTCAAAGAAGCAGACAAGAAATAAGACAAGAAACACCCGGTGGTTCAGGAAACGGAGGATCTGGGAATGGGACCGGTGGAAAATAATCTGTAATATAAAGAAGAGGCTACCGGTAAGGCAGCTTCTTCTTTTATCGTTTAAAAACAAATGTATTAATAACAACATCTGCAACATATATTACTGAATTGCTTATCATGAGAAAAGCTGTCATTCTTCTATTACTAGCATTTTTATCTTTTCAAAGCTATGCGCAACGCCTCGATATTATGGATAAAGAAAGAGTGGAAAGGGTTGATTCTCTTTTAAGCGATATTTTGTTTGAAGATGATGACTTAATGGATCTGTTTGATGTAAAGCAGAATTTTCATTTTTTGTATTTATCCAGCTCATGGAGCAACCGCACTTATTATGCCGGGCGAGAGAACGGAGATTATCAATCCAATCTGTCCGGGCAACTTTATTATATGAGTTCGTCCGGTTTCTTTGCCGGTTTATCGGGAAGCTGGTATAGTCAGCTGGATCCGAATTACCGCAGTACCATCCTTACCGTCGGCTTTGGCAAAGGATTAAAGAAACATCCTTTTCTCAGGTATCGTTTTTCGGCCGATTATTTCTTATTTCATGTTAATGATCCTGAATTTGATCCCATCTACAATAGCAGTTTCAATGCCGGTATCACCATTAAAAACCAATCGTTGGGCACTCGGTTTGATGGATCGTTATTGGTTGGTCAGGAAGTGGGTCAACAATTCTCGTGGAATACCTATGGATATGTGTATCTAACAAAATTTGGCAAGTATAATTATTTGCGATTAGAGCCCGAAGTGTCGCTTTTCTTTGGTTCTGAGGCTGCTGAATTTTTGTTGAACGAGGCTTATTTCGATCCCTCAACTAATGAAGAGGTAGGTACTTTTTATCGCGATGTTTTTACCTTATTGAATACTCAGCTTCGCTTACCAATAAGTTTAAACTGGGGTAATTTTGATATGCAACTTTCATATATCTATAATATTCCACGTACAGTTGGCGACAGTGAGTCGTACCCCAACACTTCATATATCCGGTTTTCGTTAGGTTATATATTTAGTTTATAGTCAGTAGTCAGTAGTCAGTAGTTAGTGGTTTGTTGTGCGAATCAACAGTTGAACCCACTTTGGGGTTCCTTTATAATACGTTCATATTCCACGGGTTCCACCCATGGCTATTTATATTAAATCCATTCTGGATTTGAAAATGTCTGAAGGACATTAACAATAATAGCCTCGTGCGGAGCACGGGGTGACTATTTGACTAATGATACAACCCCGAATGTGGGTTGAACTTTGCAGTAAAACAATTTGAATTGTTGATTTGCATTAGTGTTTAGTTTTTATCGGATGACCATGTAATTACTATTCTGCCAACCTTTTTTTGCCTTTAGTTGCATTTATAGTCGTTAATGGAATGAAAACAGCCTGCCCTCAAAATATATAGGTCATTAGTAGTTTATTTGTTACTTTTATTACTTCGATGATTAAGGCATTTTAAGCATTTTTCAACCATCATATTATACATTGAAAAAATTGTGTATAGGGAGTGTAGCTAGTTGGTTATAAGTGCGCGAAATTTGTTTTAATTAAGATAACCCAGATAGATAACACTCTTAATAGCTAATAATGAGAAGTTTTTGTTTCACAATACTGTTGTGTTTGTTTGCATTTATACAAACAGGGCAGGCAAATAGTGCTTCTAAAAGCTTCGATCTCTCCGGCTTAAACCAAAAACATCAAAAGAAGAATGTTCTTATACTAAATGCTTATCATCAAAACTATCATTGGGCTGATGAAATAATGCGAGGAGTGTTCTCCGAAATGGGCGATAAGGAATCGTACGAATTGTATGTTGAGTATATGGACACCAAACGATGTTCAGATTCTACCTACTATACCCATTTAAAAGATATATACCTGTATAAATATAAAAAGGTGAAGATTGATGTGATATTGGCATGTGATGATAATGCTTTAAACTTCATGCTAATGTATCGCGATGATATCTTCCCGGAGGTGCCGGTTTCGTTTTGTGGGGTAGTTGATTTTCATCCTTCCCGCATAGAAGGGAAACAACATTTTACCGGTGTGTATGAGACATATGATGTGCCGGCTAACCTGGATATGATCATGAAACTGCATCCTACTACAAAAAAGGTGGTAGTTATATCTGATGTAACCGAATCGGGAAAAGCCTTAATTGCGAGGATGAAAAGAGCCGAACCCAATTATAAGGATAAAATTTCGATTGATTATTTAATTAATAAGGAACCGGATGAAATAGAAGAATACTTCACTCAAAAACAGGAAAACACGGTTGTGATATGGGCCATTTACCTGCGACTGCCTGATGGCAGATTTATTTCGAGTGATGAAAGTATCAGTTTTGTGTCTTCTGTTACTTCTTTGCCTATCTATTGTATTTGGGATGTGGTTGGTCAGGGTGTTGTAGGTGGTAAAATAACAACTCCTTTCTATCAGGGATCAACAGCAGCAGATATTGCCAATCGAATACTGGGTGGTGAAAAAGCATCAGATATAGCGGTTTCGGGCAGTCCGATGTTTTATAAGTTTGATTACACACAATTAGTTAAACATCAGATATCAATAGATAAAATACCCAAAGGAAGTGTTGTGTTAAATCAGCCTGACTCATTTTGGCAGGCTCACAAAAAAATTATCACCACATTACTTGTTATAATAGTGTCGCTGGTGCTGGTTGTGCTTACACTGGGGTATTTATATCGAAAGAGTAAGAGGGCCGAAATAGAAATAAAGAATAAGAATAAAGAGCTTGAATTGTCAAAGGCAAAGGCAGAAGAAAGCGACCGTTTGAAAACAGCCTTTCTGGCTAACCTAAGTCACGAGATAAGAACCCCAATGAATGGAATTATTGGTTTTACCGAGTTGGTTAGAAACAGTAATCTATCACCCGATGAGGTTAATCAGTTTATGGATGTTATACATCAGAGTGGCAATCGACTGCTTCATCTGATTGATGATTTGGTTTACATTTCCAAGATTGAAGCAAATCAGATTATTATTAACAGGGCTAACGTTAGTATTAATGAGTTACTTGATGGTGTATACTATTTTTTTAAGCCATTGGCACAACAAAAAGGAATTGCATTTACCTGCGAGAAAAACTTTGAAGGAGAGGTGTTGGCATATATTGATAAGATGAAGTTAGAACAGGTACTCACCAATTTGTTAAGTAACTCGTTTAAGTTTACCAGTAAGGGATCCATTACATTGATTAGTTATCTTTCTGATGGATATATCTTTTTTAAAGTTAAGGATACGGGTATAGGCATTACCGAAGATATGCAAAAGGTGATTTTTAATCGCTTTATACAAGTGGAAAGTAGCTCAAAGAACGGAACAGAAGGAATGGGACTTGGACTGTCGATATCTAAATCTTTTGTTGAGATGATGGGAGGTGAGATATGGGTAGAATCGCAGCAGGGGTTAGGTTCTGAGTTCTTTGTTAAACTACCGTTGGAGGAAGATCAAGATTCCGGTTCCCAGGGATAGTGCAATCACCTGTCAATCTACAATGTTAATTAACAGATCTATAAATATATATCCCCTCTGGGGATAGTTTATCAACTTCAGAGAAGTTGTATATCTATAGAATATTAAAAGATAGGCCTCTTCATTACAACTCCATCGGAGTTGCATGTAAACAATGGCATAACCTAGTAAATGAATTAATTAATGTACACCATTGATTCCTTTTTCAGGTACAACGTTTCGTATTAAACACCTTATCCCGACCTTCTCCTGTAAGGAGCTACTCTTTTAACGCTTTATTGTTCGATGCACACAATGCTAGCATATAGCTTTGCTTTTTTCTTTCAAGTGTCGCATTAAGGGCCATCATAATGTTTAGCTCTTCTTTTGATTTTTTTATGCCTCAAGCCGGCAGGGCTTTTACTTTTTTTCAACAGTCAAAAAAAGTAAACAAAAAAGGCCGCGGCTGCATTAGCGCTGATCATTTACTATTGTAGCTCTTAAGCGCGGCCGGGTGATCTCGGAGGCAAGCTCCGAGCTTCCCGGTCTTACTAAAGATCTACTGCTATTTAATAATCATCCCTAATGAGGCCGAAAATGAGTGTAAGGACAAGGTTTTTTTCTTTTTAATCAATTTTCTTTGTCTGCCAAACAAAGAAAGGTAGCAAAGAAAATTCACCACGAATGCTGCCTTTCCGAAATAGTCTACCCACAGTCCGGCCCGAACAAGGGCCCTATTTCCAAAAGCCCGCGCCATTCGTGGACACCCGCCGCACCAGCAATAGGTTAACTTTTGGTTTTCAACCATCAATAAGTTTACAATGGATTTTATTAATGAATGGAATGGAATTAACAGGCCTTAGTCCATTTGGTTCCGCAGATGGGGCACCCGCAGGA
>NZ_JAGUCO010000024.1 GCF_018271995.1 Carboxylicivirga linearis | reverse complement strand
GGTGTGGTATTCTTTGTGGATCCACCTTACTTAAGTACTGAGGTAGGTACCTATCAAAACTACTGGCGATTGTCTGATTATTTAGATGTATTGAATGTACTTAAGGATAACTCATACATCTATTTTACGTCTGATAAATCATCGATCATAGAATTATGTGATTGGCTTGAAAAGAATCTGGAAGCATACAACCCATTTGCCGGATCCATTCAATACGATATGCCAGTAAAAGTAAACCACAATGCAGGATATACTGATATCATGCTTTATAAGCTGCGATATGTGAGTAGTGTGAGTGGTAGTTTAGAAAAGCCAGAATATGAGGTTAATGTGACCTAAAAATGAGTATATTCAGGGTTTAATCATTAAATCTAATACTATGAGTTGGACACAAGAACAAATTGATGCAGTTTGGGAAAAGGGAACAATAGTACCTCCAAATAAACCTAGCGAATGGCGAAAAGATATGGCCGGTGCATGGATTCACTATAGTCAATTTGGGAATACAGATAGTCAATATGGTTGGGAAATTGATCATATGAAGCCGGAAGCTCTTAAAGGATCAAATCATATAGATAACTTGCAACCATTGCAATGGCAGAATAATAGAACAAAAGGAGATAATTATCCAAAATCAACAACATCTATAACGGCAAAAGGCGTTGATAATATTGAAAAAATACAGACTTGGTTTGCTTGAAAAATAAAGGCCTGTTAAAAAGCAGGCCTTTATTTTTTTATGTACATTTCAAATTGAAAAAAGTGCACATTTTAAATTCACGATTATATATTGTTTTGACCTCTAATGTTTCCTTATTACTGGATTCTAATTTTTGTTCTCGTTGTCTCTTTTTGTAGTTTTTAGAAGCACACTTTTGACCACAAAACTTGGTAACTGTTGTTCTGGCAATGAACTCATTACCGCAGTGCAAACAAATGCGCTGGATTTGAATATTCGAGCTCATAATTCAACCTCCTAATTTTGTTTCTAATTGTTTCAGAATGTTTCTAGTTGTTTCAGAATGTTTCATAATTTGTCCTTATTAGTACCTCGTTTAAATCAAATGTAATTGAGGTACAAATAGTGACCAAACTTTTGTCCAAAAAATGTTAATGTGTGCTAAAGTGGAAATGTGAAAAGTGGCTGTAATGCCTATGTAGACTAGGATTTTTAAATTAATTCGTCATGGTTTGTCATTTGTTTTCCCTACCTATTTGCCGATACAGAAATTCTTAAAGATATTACCTAATACTTCGTCTGTATTTATTTGACCTGTTATTTCACCTAAGAAATGAAGAACTTCTCTGATATCTTGGGCGAGGAAATCACCGCTGATACCAGAAGTTAAGCCCTCAGATACTCTTGTAATCGCTTCTAGTGATTTTTGAAGAGCTTCATAGTGGCGTGCATTGGTTACAATTACTTCATCATTATCTAAGGCTGTTAGGTTGACTGTTTTTAGTAGTTCTGTGGTTAATCCGTCAATGTTAGTATGATGTTTTGCTGAAATAGGAACAATTGCATCAGTCTCGGCTAACTCTCTAAAAGATGATTCATGGAATCGATTTTCAACTACTTTATCTTCTAATAGATCTGTTTTATTTACCACAACAATTAGCTGTTGACCCTCATTCATTCTGTTTTTAACGTTGGTAATGGCTTCATGGATCTTATCATCAGGATCATTTACATCCAACATCAACAGAACAATTTGAGCTTTACTTATTTTACTATAGGTTCTTTCAATACCCAGACTTTCAATTTTATCTATCGTTTCACGTATTCCTGCTGTATCAATAAAGCGAAAAGTAATTCCTTCAATATTAATGGTGTCTTCAATTACATCACGGGTAGTGCCGTGTATGTCTGATACAATAGCTTTCTCTTCTTGTAAAAGCGTATTTAATAATGTTGATTTTCCGGCATTGGTATGACCAACAATTGCCACCGGAATACCATTTTTAATAACATTACCTAAAGAGAATGATTTAATCAGCTTAGTTAGTAAACCGGAGATATTGTCAACCAGCTTAGTTAATTCATCACGATTGGCAAATTCAACATCTTCTTCGCTGAAATCTAGTTCCAGCTCAACCAATGAAATAAAGTTTAACAATTGTCCTCTTAGGTTAACCAATTCGTTTGAGAATCCACCACGCATTTGTTGTAAGGCAACTCTTCGGGCAGCTTCACTGCGTGATGCAATTAAATCAGCTACTGCTTCAGCCTGACTTAAATCCATTTTGCCATTTAAGAAGGCGCGTTGAGTGAATTCTCCGGGAGTGGCCAGTCGGGCTCCTTTTCTAATCAACAATTGTAAAATTTGTTGCTGAATGTAGGGTGAACCATGACAAGCAATTTCTGCAATATCTTCACCTGTAAAAGAATGTGGATTCTTAAAAAGACTAATTAATACTTCATCGATACTGGTTTCTTTGTCTTGTATAGTTCCGAAATGAATGGTATTTGCCTTTTCATTAGCAAGTACTTTCCCTTTCTTGGCAGGCTTAAAAATATTCTGACAAATAGAAAAACTTTCCGGACCAGAAAGGCGAATAACCGCAATGGCTCCCATACCCTGGGCTGTAGAAATGGCGCAAATAGTATCGTTGAATTGCATAACTAACTTTTTTGCAAAAGTAGTAAGAATTTAGTTACATAGCTTTGAAAGTACTTCTGTTTAGAGTGATTGTTTAAGCGAGGATTACAAAAATAGCTTGTTTATAAGTGGATGTTTAAATTCTGAAGAGACAGATATTAGATTTTCACTTAAAACAAGCTCGTCAATATAACCTTCGATTTTTTCGAATGGGAAAGACTCAATTTTATTGTCCTTAAGGTAAATGTTGGTTAGCATTTCTGCTTTTAATAAGTGCTCCAATCCTGAGTGGATTTGATTTTCGCTAAAATCAATCAACCATAGTGCTTCAAGATGGGCAAGAACAGTAGGAATGCATTCAAAGAGGTTATTCGCCAAATAAAGTTTTTCGAGATTCAATAGTTTAGAAAGATTTATTGAAAGATCTTTCAATTGGTTATGTCTAATATCCAGGGTGTTTAATCCTTTTAACTGATTGATCTCCTGAGGTAATTCTATAAGATTGTTGTTTCGTAAATCTAGTTGTTGAAGGTGCTTAAACTGAAATACTTCTTCGGGGATAGCATTATCAAAACCAGATTTAAAAACATTTAAATGGGTCACATTGCCAACTTCATCTAATTGATAACCTCTTAAAAACCACGTTAATTTTTGATGTTGCTTAAGTGGATGTCTAAGTTTTAAATTCAGCTTATCTATCAGTTGGTAGTCTGACATATATATTAGGTTTATAAAAAACTTTCGTTTAAAATGGCATTAATTGATTTCCAGAATTGATAATGAAAATTTAAGCTCTCTTCATCAATCCACTTATCTAATGTTTTCTTTGTGCCGTTGGGTTCAAACTGAAATTTCTTAGAGAGCAAATAAAACTGTGATCTTTCTGGATGGAATTGAATACCCATAACATTAGGATAGTGTCCATGAAACATGGCTTCTATAATTTTTTCATCCATTGATGTGGCACCAACTTTAAAACCTTTTCCTAACTTTTTAACTGCCTGATGATGATAACTGTTGACCATAGGTGTTTGGTTAGGATCGATATTTAATAGGTCAATAAAAAAGTAATCCTTAAATCTGATTTTGTGAAAATGAGAACCAACAACGTTTTTATTACCTGTTGAGTATGGATAGTAGTTGCGATGTATCTCCTCATTATTGAGGTGAGAAAGACCTTTTGTTTCTTCGCTTTTGTAAATCTCAAGAGGAATATC
This sequence comes from Carboxylicivirga linearis, assembly GCF_018271995.1. Classification (GTDB taxonomy): domain Bacteria; phylum Bacteroidota; class Bacteroidia; order Bacteroidales; family Marinilabiliaceae; genus Carboxylicivirga; species Carboxylicivirga linearis. The sequence goes on along the minus strand of NZ_JAGUCO010000024.1, from coordinate 76,856 downwards.
CTGAATTAATGAACCACCGGTAGCAACATTCATTGTCTGCATTCCAAGGCAGATGCCAAGAATAAAATAGTCCTTTTTTTCATCCAGTAAAGGTTTGAATTCAACATCCTGATAACCTCCCAACAGGTGAAACAGAAAAGATGCTTCAAAATAGTGGCGATACGAATCAGTTACTTTGGTTCTTGGGTGAGGTTCTTCATTATAGATAGCAGGAGGAATATCTGGTCCACCAAAAAAGATGACTCCATCACTGTTGTTGAAAAGTTCACTGAAGTTATCAGAACACTGGTTGTTACAAAACAGGCTATCAATAAATAAAGTATCTGTCACTTCCAATAAACTCATATCAAAACAACTGATGGTATCCAGCATTTTAGTTGATTGAGAATAATCGTAAATTTCATCTTTATGATAGATGCCTGTTAATGAAATGGCGCTTAAATCAAGTAAACCACTATTTTGTAAAGCGTAAATAACCTCAATAGTTCCTTTTGTTGGATGAGTAATAAGAAGATTTTTTTTTATTTCATCCGGAAGAGTATCTGCAAAAGCAGAAAAGCTAAATAAATAAGTTAAAAAGTAAATACTCAGTTTTTTGAATATCATAATTTTATCACACAGTGTTTTGCGAGATTAGACGTGTTTTGATTACGAAAGTAAAGATATTAAAACTTGCGACTCAAATGTGTCAAATTGTAATATTCCTAATAGGATTTTAATTTTAGAGGATTATATAATGCTTTAAATGCCTTTTTTACATTAAATTGAAACAAACAACTTACAAAACGGTTATTTACAGTAAGAATTTATACACAATACTCTTAAGTTATAAACGCTAATAAATCTTTTTACCCTATGAGTGTATTAGTTAAAAAAGACTCTAAAGTTATCATACAAGGTTTTACTGGAAGTGAAGGCACTTTTCATGCCACCCAAATGATTGAATACGGAACCAATGTAGTTGGAGGGGTTACGCCCGGAAAAGGCGGGACAAGACATTTGCAATTGCCAGTATTTAATTCGGTTGCAGAGGCCGTTGACAAAACAAAAGCAGACGTTTCAGCCATTTTTGTGCCTCCACCATTTGCTGCTGATGCAATTATGGAAGCTGCAGAAGCAGGCATTTCGGTAATTATTGCAATAACTGAAGGTATCCCCACGTCAGATATGGTGAAAGTAAAACAGTATTTAAATGGAAGAAATGTTCGTTTGATAGGACCTAACTGCCCGGGAGTTATTACACCAGGTGAAGCAAAAGTGGGAATTATGCCCGGTTTTATTCATCAAAAAGGAACAATTGGGGTAGTTAGTCGCTCGGGTACATTGACCTACGAAGCAGTTGATCAATTGACAAAACAAGGTTTGGGGCAGAGTACATGTATTGGTATAGGTGGAGATCCTATTATTGGAACTACTACTAAAGAAGCTGTTGAGTTATTAATGAACGATCCGGAAACCGAGGGTATTATTATGATTGGAGAGATTGGTGGAAGTATGGAAACTGATGCTGCCAACTGGATTAAAGAAAATGGTACCAAACCAGTGGTTGGCTTTATTGCTGGTCAAACAGCCCCTAAAGGAAGACGCATGGGGCATGCCGGTGCCATTATTGGAGGGAAAGATGATACGGCAGCAGCTAAAATGAAAATTATGCGCGAATGTGGTTTGTATGTTGTAGAATCGCCTGCTGATATAGGCTCAACTATGGTTAAAGCACTAGGAAACTAAAATAATTCGTATCCAGTTTTGGTTAAAAGAGTCGGTGTAATATTCCGGCTTTTTTAGTTTTTACTGATATTAAAATAAGATACATGACGTTGTAATTCGTCGGCCAGTGCATTTAAAGTATCGGCACTTTGAGAAAGACGCGTGGCCATTTGTGCATTTTTTTGTGTTCCTGAACTTAATTCCTGCAATGCATCAGATATTTGTTGAATTACCAGGTTTTGTTCCATACTGGCTTCAGAAATATTGTTAACAAGGTTGTTTGTCTTTTCCATTTCAGGAACCAGATTTTCCATGTCATAGCCTGTTTTTTCTGATATTATAAAAGCTCGTTTGGTGAGTTTTTCAATTACTTTCGCTGCAGTCTGACTTCTTTCAGCTAGTTTACGAACTTCTGAAGCTACCACAGAAAAGCCTTTACCGGCATCTCCGGCACGTGCCGCTTCAACAGCTGCATTTAGGGAAAGTATGTTGGTTTGTGCGGCAATATCCTGTATAATTGAAACTCGTTCGGCTACTGCTGCCATCGCTTCGCGCAGTCGTTGGGTTGATTTATTGGTATGAATAACACCCTGTAAGGTATTTGCACTTAACGATGCGGATTGTTTTGCATTTTCAGAATTCATATCAATATTGGCAGTTATTTCATCTATAGCCGAAGAAACTTGTTCCGAAGAGCTGGACATTGAGCTGGCAGCATGTGTTAGGTGAAGTGAATCGCTTTCAAGCATTCCTGACGATTCATTTATCTTTCCGGCTGTTTCTCTGATTAAGGTAACTACGGAAGAAAGTTTTTCTGTCATATCAAATAATGAATTGTGAAGAATATCCAATTCATCTTTTTCTTTGCGATATGTCATTTTAGTAGTTAAATCACCAGCCGAAATATTTGATGTTATCGCGGCTGAATTAATTACCGGTTGAATAATTTTCTTACTGAACAGGTTAACAACTACAATAAGAATGGCCATTCCAACTATTCCTATGATCAAAAATATTTGAAGAATAGTATTAGCTTCTTTGGTAATGACATACATTGGAGTAGTGACTACCAGTTGCCAGGGCTCTTCAATCTGGCCAATTTTTATTGCAGTGGCTGAAATAATCGTTTTTTCACCATCAACTTTAATGATTCTGGTCTTATTTTTATCTATTGTACTGTTGAGGTTATTTAATTCAGGAAATATTTCAGTTATATTACTGCCTAATTTTCTATAATCATCGGTTCCAACAATTGTTCCGTTGGCTGACAATAAGTAAGCAACGGATTCTTTAAAAGGTTTTAGTTTTGCTATATAATCAGCAAACGACTTTAACGATATGTCAATGGCAGCTACACCCCAAGCTTCATTTTCTTTAATAATAGGAACAGCTATAGTGGTTTCCAATACACTATCTTTAACTGCTTCACCAAACTTATACCAATAGGGTTCCAGTATCACTTCTTTTTTATTGGCTATAATATCATGGTAAGGAGAGGGGCTTAACCCGTTAATATCACGTTCTAACTCCACTAACCCCAGCTTCCCTTTTTCTCTGGTGTAAGCTGATATTAATCTTCCCGGACGATTTCCCCAGTCGGGTTTTATTTTTGAATATTGCCAACAATGCCATACGCCATAATAATCAATGTTTGATTCGGCTATTTCTTCCGTGCTTTGGTTAAATACTGTTTGAGCTGTTTCCCAACCTAAATCTAAGGTGTGCCCAAAGCTACTTGCCAGGGCTCTTACTGTTCCCAGGTGCAGACTCAGTTCTTTATTGATGGTTTCAGCTGCCAGATGGGTTGCTTCTTTTAAGGCTTGTTGATTGAGTCTGTTGGTAGTCTTTTTATAGAAATACATTGAAGTCAGTAGAAATAATATAAACAGACTACCAACAACAAGTATACTGAAGCTGGAAAGCTTTCTCTTGAGGCTTAATTTCATAGATTATATATGGAGGGTTCCTTACAATAACAAAAATAAACTTCTTTAGATATATATAGTCATTCATTTGATGAATATATTAATGTAATAGTCAAATGTTCATTTTTTGTTGAATAAATAATTAAAAAAGCTAAACTGATATCATTTGATGGTATGTTGCAAATTAGGAGTTTGATTGAAAAAGAATGAATATGATTTTATGTTGAATGAATGCATTTTTAAAAAAATATGGTAAAAAGCTCAGAATTGTTATATTTTTGTGGCTGCATTTGATACTCAGGTATATTCGACTATAGAAGTGGAATGTTCAAAAAGAGTTTTTAATGTACGAAATAACTGAACGTTATAAGACGTTCAGCATATTTGTAACTTTTAAATAAGACAAAATTATGAAGTTATTAGAAGGAAAAACAGCTATAGTAACAGGTGCTGCACGCGGAATTGGTAAAGCAATTGCCTTACGTTTTGCTCAGGAAGGTTGTAATGTTGCTTTTACTGATCTTGCAATTAATGAAGCAGCTCAGGAAACTGAAAAAGAGCTTGCAGCGCTTGGTGTTAAGGCTAAAGGATATGCTTCTGATGCAAGTAACTTTGAAGATACCCAAAAAGTGGTTGCTGAAATTGTTAAAGATTTTGGTGCTGTGGATGTATTGATAAACAATGCAGGTATTACAAAAGATACTTTGTTAATGCGTATGACTGAAGATCAGTGGGATGCAGTGATTAATGTTAACCTTAAGTCGGTATTTAACTTTACGAAAGCTGTTCAACCAACTATGTTACGTCAGCGCTCTGGATCTATCATCAACATGAGTTCGGTTGTTGGTGTTAGCGGTAATGCAGGACAAGCTAACTATTCAGCATCAAAAGCTGGTATGATCGGTTTTACAAAATCTGTTGCTAAAGAGCTTGGTTCACGTGGTATCAGAAGTAATGCTATTGCTCCTGGTTTTATCATTACAGAAATGACTGGCAAATTATCAGAAGATGTTAAAAAACAATGGGAGTCTCAAATTCCTTTGAAACGAGGTGGAACACCTGAAGATGTAGCTAATATTTGTATCTTCTTGGGTTCTGACTTATCATCTTATGTAAGTGGACAAACTATCCATGTTTGTGGTGGTATGAATATGTAAGAAATTACAAAATAATAAATAAAGGGTGGTTTTTTAACCACCCTTTTTTATTTTTAAGATGTCGTTTGGTTTGATTTTTGTTGTTGATTTATAGCTAAACCTTGTTCAATTCTCAAGAGATCATGTGGTTAGATTGAAAGTGTGGTGATTATTACTCTTGTTAAGATGTTAGTTTTATGTTGAGATATATAACTTTTTTGTTTCTGATAGTAGTATTGATGGCTTGCAGCTCAAAAAGTCCTATTATTAGTTACGAGATACTAAGACCTGCAAAGCACACTGTTCCTCCTGAAATAAAATCAGTAGTACTGATTAATAATAGCTACCCCTATAAAAGAAAAGATATTCACATTGCGATTGTTGACGGATTAAAACAGGTTTTGGATACATCTGTGTTTGAAGGATATGCTGATTCTGTATTGGTAAGTCTTAATCATTCGTTGCAGTACAAGCATTTCTTTGATACAGTTTATATAGATACAACTCATTATAAGAAAAACTATTCTTCCAATCCTCTAAAAGAATTGTCTGGATATCAGGTTGAATCAATATGTGATAAATATAATGCCGATGCTGTTTTGTCATTAGAGGCATATGTATACGGAACTCAGCTAGATGTTGAAAAGTTCCCTGATATTTACTATTCCACAATGGCAGTTCATGGTTTCAACTACTGGCGCCTATATGATGTTATGGAGTCGGAACCGATACTGTCAGATATGCATAAAGATACAATCTATTGGCATGGTGAAGGTGGAAGTATTGAGTCTTCAATTTTTCGTTTTCCTGATCTGCAGGAGGCAAACACTGAATTTGCTTTTTATATGGGGGAAGAATTTTCTAGTTTACTGGTTCCTGAGTGGGAGCGTATTGAAAGGCAGTTGTATATAAAGGGGAACAGTTATTTTGTGGCTGCTAATGATTGGCTAGGGAAAGATAATCCTGATGAAGCCCGTAAATTATGGAATTACATTTATGAAAACGGTAAAGATTTAGAAAAAGCCAGAGCTGCTCATAATATAGCTGTAACTCTTGAGCGTGAAGGTGATGTTGAGAACGCGCTGATGTGGTCATATAAGAGTTACTCATTGTATAATCAAATGCTTCAAGCCCTCTATTCCGATGAAAAAACGGATGCTCAAAATTATTATGTGTATCTTACTCATCGTAAAAAAGAAATCAAAAAATTAAATGAACAAGTTGGTGGTGGGGAGTAGGTGTAAGGTTTGGCTTAGCATTATGTTGGTCGCTTTAATTGCATGCTCTAATTCAGAAAAAAGGGAGGATTATACAAATCAATTAAGTAATATAAGTGTTAATGGATTTATTAGTGCAAGTGTAATAGATTTAAAAACAAATCAATCACTTATAGCTTTTAATGAACAAAAAAGGTTAATTTCAGCATCTCTTACTAAGATTTTTACAACAGGTGCAGCTTATGATTTGTTGGGCGGTAATTACCGTTTCTTTACTAATTTTTACCTAAGTAATTCAAAAAAGCCCTCTTTGATTGTTAAAGGAGGAGGCGATCCAACATTGGGTTCTGATAGATGGGAGACAACCAGTGAAGATTTTCTTTTTAAACATATTTTAAATGCTCTGCGAAAGAATAAAGTTTTTGAAATACACGATGTAGTTATTGATGATAACTTATTCCTGGGAGTGAGTTATCCCTCCAAGAGAAATTGGGAGGATATGGCGAATTATTATGGAGCTACACCCCATGCGTTAACTTATAAAGAAAATACCTTCAGACTTACTTTGTCATCGCCAAAGCAAGTGGGTAAAATATGTAGGGTGGTTAAAAGTGATCCTGAAATTGATAAGCAATTCAATTGTTTAGTTAAGAGTTCGTCAGTAAATAAAGATAGCGCATATATATATGGTCATCCGGATATGGATCAGTGGTATGTTAGCGGATCTATTCCGGCAGGTAGAACTTCATTTGTCATTAAAGGAGCTTTGCCAGATCCATCCAATACTTTTGCCACACGTTTAAGGTTATATTTATCTGCTAATGGAATAATGGTGAGGGGTGGTGTTGTAAAAGGTAAAGTTGAACAGTATTCTAATAAAAAGGAATTGTTAATCCATCAATCACCTGCTTTAAATCAGATTATTAAGGTCATCAATAAAAAGAGTTTTAACTTGTTTGCTGATCATGTGTTTTTTCAAATGGCACTTGAGCAAGATAAACAGGCAAATTGGGATAATTCTTCATTTTTGTTGCAAAATTATTGGAAAGAGAGGATTGATAAGTTCTCTGGAGTATTTTATGATGGAAGTGGCTTGTCTCCATTTAACCGTTTCTCTTCAGATGATATGGTCAAGGCCTTAAGTTATATTTATGATCAGGATTATTCCGATGAATTTATGTCATCCTTATCTGTGGCAGGTGAAGATGGTACCTTAAAGAGTTTGTTTAAAGAAGATAAGGTACTAGGCTCTTTTATTGGAAAAAGTGGATCAATGAATAATGTGTTGGGGTATTGTGGTTATTTAACAACTCAGTCAGGCAATGAATATGCTGTATGTATTATGGTAAATGGTTTTAGTGAGCCTTTTTCAGAAGTACGTCATAGAATTTCACTGTTGTTAAAGGATATGATGCAAAATCAGTAAGAATCCGTATTTTTGCACCAGTACTTTAAGGTTATGGGGGTTACTATTTTATTAATTTTATATGTGTTTTTGCCGGTTTTAGCTATTTATCTTTGTCAGAGATATGAGTTTCTAAATCGTGTGGGAACCATTGTGATGAGTTATGTTATAGGGGTGATTTTAGGACTCTTGGGAGCTTCTTCAGAGGAGTTTTATCAATTGCAGGATACCCTAATGAATATTACTGTTCCAATTGCCATTCCTTTAATGCTTTTTACCTCTAATGTTAAAGCATGGAAGAATTTAGCAGTGAAACCGCTTTATTCTTTGTTGTTTGCACTATTGGCTGTTTTAATAGCTGTTATATCCGGTTACTTTGTGTTTAAGGGTAATACAATTCCATCTTTTAATAAAGTGGCTGGTATGTTAGTGGGAATCTTCAGTGGAGGAACACCTAACTTGGCTTCTTTAAAATTAATACTGGATGTGGATGAAGAGGTGTATTTAGCAATTCACTCATATGATATGGTCATTGGTGCGGTATATTTATTCGTTATAATGGGCTTTGGACAAAAGTTATTTGGTTTGGTTTTGCCAAAGTTTGTTCCGATGAATTCGTTGGCTGAATTTAATAAAGAGGATGACGCATTATGGCTGGTGGTAAGAGATAAAGTTAAAAGAAAAAAGTTGTTAATTGTTCTTCTGATAACTTTAGGTTTGATCGCATTAGCAGGTGGGATAATGATGTTGGTGCCTGAGTCGGCTAAAATGGTGGTATTTATATTTTTGATTACTGCTTTCGGAATCGGCGGTTCATCTTTCAAGAAAATACATCAAACGGAAGGTACTTTTGATTTAGGAATGTACTTGATTTTAATTTTTAGCATTGTGGTTGCATCCAAGGCAAGTGTTGATAATATTACAAATATTAACCCTGCATTATTTGGTTACATTACCTTCGTTATTTTTGTTAGTCTTATTCTGCACGTACTTTTAGCACGCTTTAAAAAAGTGGATGTAGATACGGTTCTTGTGACCTCAGCGGCTTTAATTTGTAGTCCACCGTTTGTTCCGGTTGTTGCAGGATCTTTACGTAATCGCGAAATAATTGTTCCGGGCTTAACAGTTGGTTTAATCGGTTATGCCTTGGGTAATTATTTAGGATATGCTATGGCGATGGTATTAAGCTGGATCTAAAATAAATAGTTCAAAGTAATATATAGTCCAGATGTGCCGTCTTGTTTGTCGGCAGCAAACCCATATTCAGCTGAAAGTACAAAATTCTCATTTAAGGCGCCTTTCAATCCAAAGCCATAGCTTAAATGTAGTTTATCATCCTCATTATTAAAGAATAGGGGATAATGGTCTCTCAACTCATCTTGTGCAGGAGTTAAATCAAATTGGTATTTTTGAGTTATCATTCCCATATCCACAAAGTAGTTCGATCCCAGATAGAAATCCTGTTTAAATAGTTTGGTTCGCCACATTTTCCATCGCAACTCAACGTTTGCTAATAAATTACCATCGCCAACCACTCTGTTCCTGTTTATTCCTCGTAAAGTTTTGGATCCGCCCAAGCCTTGTGAAGTTGCTGATGTAAGCACGCTCGAGGCCATATGTGGTAATAGATAGAACGGTATGTCTCCGGCTATTTTATGTTGTAGTCCAACCCGGTAGGCAAATATCAGGTTGCGCTTAGGTGTTAATGAAAAATACTGTCGGTGAAACAGGTTCATTCTAATGTAAGAATCATCAAAACTTGAGAATAAAGAAGGCATATAAATTAAAAAAAGCTCTGTCCACATGCCTTTTGAGGGGTTTGCTAGTATATCACGAGTGTCGTACGATAAACCTCCTTTTACATATAAATGATTGCCACCTTTTGCTTCCTTTTCCTTTATTATGCCCCAGTCAACATATTTATCATAGAGGGTAGGTATATCAGGCAGTTGATCATTCTCATCCAGTTTTTTATTTATTCTATTAATATCTACCGATTTAATATTGAAATTGAAGAATGTTAAACCTCCCATCCATTCCCATGGAGAATTGTCAGTGCCTAAATGTCCTTTAAAGTTGGTGAGGACTCTGAACATATCCCTGTGATGTCGATAAAAAACTCTCGAAAGGTAATCTTCCGAAGAATCATCTTCCCAGTTGGCATTATAAACCGCTTGATAACCGTTGAATCCGTAAAAGTCCATGGTCTGATCGCGGAAATAAGTTACATCAACGGTGGTTCTTACGTTATTGATTGCAATTGGTGAATCGAAATAGCCTCTTAGTAATGTTGATCCGGCTGTATACTTTGAGACCTCTAAATAAAGTGAATGCTCATATTCAGGATATCGACTGCCGTCTCCGTACCAGTAGAGGTTGGTTAAGCCACCATATTGAAATCCTAAATCTGCATCGTATGAAATGGCGGGTAACAATCCAAAAGTAAAACCTTCTTTTGTGTAGGTTGTATCGGTTTGCGCTAGTGTTGATAAAACGCACAAGAGTAAAAATGATAATAGAATTAATTTAGATTTGAACGGTAGATTGTTTTCTTTCATGTTGTCAAAATAGTGATTTTGATTTATATCGAAAACAAAAAAGTCTGCATTTGTTGTGCAGACCTTCATTAAATGTTATTTATTCAATTTATCCTTCATCCTCATTGAGCGATTTAAAACCTTCTCCTAAAATTTCTGAGGTGTCCATAACTGTTAGAAAGGCATTGGGGTCAATCTGACTAATCATTGCTTGTAGGGTGGTTACTTCACGTCGCGATACGACTGTGAAAATCACCTTCTTTTCTTCGCCGCTGTACATTCCTTCGCCAGTAAAATATGTACCGCCTCTTTCCAGACTATTTAATATTCTGTCTTTTATAACTTCATGTTTATCCGAGATTATAATCAAAGCTTTTTCATATGATATACCATCCAGTGTTATGTCGATAACTTTACCAGTTATAAATATCACTATCCATGAATACAACGGAATTTTCCAATCTTTAAATACCACCAGGCCAGTTAATACAATTATGGAGTCAACTATTATTAAAAACTGACCGACAGAGATTTTAGAATACTTACTCCCAATCATGGCAACAATGTCAGACCCACCTGATGTTGCTTTTGCTTTGAAAATTAATCCCAAACCAAATCCAATTACTATGCCTCCAAAAACAGAAGAGAGCAATAAGTCATTTTGCAAACCTAAAGGGTCTTGTTCACCAACAAAATAAGTTAAAGAATCCATGAAAAGAGTGGTTAAAACCATTCCCAATACTGTTTTAATTCCAAATTTAGATCCTAAAACTTTTATGCCTAACAGGGTTAATGGAATGTTCAGGATTAATCCAAATGTACCAACAGGTACTTCGTCAATTAGGTGATGAACTACTATTCCAAGACCGTATACTCCACCGGGCACAATCTTATATGGATTAATAAAGAATACAAATCCTGATGCCAAAATAAAAGAACCAATGGCTATTAGTAAATAGTCCAGAACTAATCGCTTGTGATTTCCTCCGTAAATTTGTTTCGTAATTTTCATGTGAGTCCATATTAAGAGGCGCAAAATTATACTCTTTTTCTAAATAAAAAACGAAAAATAACAAAAAACAGAAAAAGTGTTTAAAATACAACTTTATGAATTTTGAAAAGCATTTCAATTAGTGTTAATTGCGCATGGATTTAAAAAGTGGTTGATATGAATAATTTAAAGGTAGCTTTAGTTCAACAGGATATCTTTTGGGAGGATGAAGAAAAAAATATATCTCATTTGGATAAGCTATTGACTCACATAAAATCGAAGGCAGATTTAGTTGTGTTACCCGAAATGTTTCATTCGGGCTTTACTATGCATCCTCACAAAGTGGCACAAAGTATGTCGGGGAAGGTGATTCAATGGATGAAGAAGAAAGCGGAAGAATTAGATGCATGCTTAATGGGAAGTGTGGTATATACTGATGGTGTTGATTATTTTAATCGTTTGTTTGTTTTTTTCGCTGATGGAAATTATCAATACTATGATAAGAGACATTTGTTTAGTATGGGTAATGAAACCAAGCATTACAAAAGAGGTGAGAATCGTTTGATATTTGATTATAAAGGATGGAAGATTTGCCCTTTGGTTTGTTACGACTTGAGGTTTCCGGTGTGGAGCAGAAATCAAGATGAATACGATCTGTTAGTTTATGTTGCTAATTGGCCTAAGGTCCGAATTGAGGTATGGTCCACGTTACTGCGTGCTCGTGCTATTGAGAACCAGAGTTACGTGGTGGGTGTAAATCGTGTGGGGCAAGATATTAGTGCTTATTATAGTGGTGATTCAGTTGCTTTGGATGCAAAGGGCAAAGCCATTTGTGAATTAAATAATGAAGAGGAGACGGTTAAAATTGTTGAGTTAAATAAGGTACATCAGGATGCATTCAGAAAAAAGTTTCCTGTTTGGAAAGACTCCGATGATTTTCACCTAGTTAAATAAACTTGAAGGACTAAAAAAATGTTATGGAAGAAATTGACTATCAAAGATAGTTTTGTTAACTTTATTTAAGGAGTTGATAAGTCAAATGTAAAATAGGATTTTATGAAGTCGTATAAAGTTATTTTATCAAACGATAAAATTGAATTCTTTAAAGAATTGATGGATCGCTTGGGGATTAATTATGAAGATGAGATTCAGGCAATACAAAAAATGAATGCTCTTAAAGAGGAAGCTGAAAGAGTTAAAAAAACAATGGCCCCAAAAGAAGGGAATAAGGGAGTGCCAATGGATGATAGCAGTATTCAGGATGTTCTTAAAAGAATAGAAGAAATGAGGAAAAAGTAAAAGACAGTTTGTTCTATCTTTTTTACGGTTTCGTGGTATGATTATTGTTGTGTGTAACATGAATAATTAATACTTAATCCTATGAAAACCAAATTATCTTTCTCTTTAATTTTGGCTCTAACTTTCATTTTTGGAGTGAAAATGTATGGTCAGTCAGAACCTGCTAACGATAATGTTGAAACTGTTGTTGATAAACTTCCCAAGCTAAGTAATTCGAGTAGGAATTTTAACAAATACATTGCAAAGCATATCAAGTATCCTACAAATGCCAAATTGCGTGGAGTAGAAGGTGATGTATGGGTTTCGTTCATTATTTCATCTACGGGTGTTGTTAAAGATGTAAAAGTTGATAAAAGCGTTGATCCTGTATTGGATGAAGCTGTTGTTGACTTTGTAAAACAAACAGGACCATGGAAGCCTGGCAAAAAAGATGGCCATGAAGTGAATACCCAAATGATGGTTCCGGTTAACTTTACTCTAAATAAAGATGAAAGGTTTCTGGCCAACAAATTGAAAGAGTTTAATATACTTGAAAATCCTCCTTTATTTGTTGTAGATAATAAGATGGTTGAAGGGTACCTGGAGTTGGAAGATTATAATGTGAAATCAATAAGGGTACTCAAAGGAAGTAAAGCTACAGCTTTATACGGAGATAAAGGTAAGAATGGGGTGGTCGTTATGACAACTAAAAGAGGTACACCCCCGGTGTACTAAAGTTCGTAATCTAAAATGTGTATTTTTCTTTTAGATTAAATCATGCCATCTATTTAATTGATTAATAAGCAAACCCATCCGTTACGATGGGTTTTATTATTTTATTTCCTGTAATTGGTGCTCTCAAAAATTTTATCGGCTGATTTTGCAATAAAACCGCCGAATAATTCTCCGGAAGGCAGAGGATAGCGCCGTGCAAACTCGTAATAACATGCCGGCACTTTGTAACTCCCTTCTTTAAATTTCATTTCAACAATATCGGCTAACGTACTTGATTGTTCAAGGAATTGATCGGGAGTACCTTTTATTTTTCCTCCGGAACTATTTAGCTGGTAACCATTTTCTTCAATAAAGGAGTTTAATTCTTCTAAACTTTGAATGTGTTTTAGTTTGTTGATCAAAACAGTAAAATGATTGGCTCGGTAACCAAACACATACAACCAGGCTGCATATTCCGATTCTTTTAATAATTCCTGGTATACACTGTAACTGGGAGTTCCCCAAATGTTACCCGCAAATAACAGATCATCACTGGTAGGTATACTAATATTCGGTTCCTTAATATGAGTATCCAATAATTCTTTTGTTTTATCAGAAAGTTCTTCAATCATTAATTGACTTATGAAAATTTTGGGGGCGGAAGAATTATTTTCCATTTCAAAGTGTTTTGCTGTCAGTTTTTTTTGTTCAAAACGATAATTACCCTTTTCTTTGTAACCTCTTTCAAGAAATGGCTTAGCCAAGACATTTACGTTAACATGCGAATAATTGAATGTTCTGAAGGCGATGTGATCATTAACGATTGTTTCGTTGTTTGAGTTAAAAAGTTGATGAATTTTCTTAACCGAAGGATTTAGATTCTGGTACTCATCAAAAAGACGATTGAAAAGTGTTGCGTTGTTCTTCATCTTATTTTTTAATTCAAATTAGAAAACAAATTGACCAATGTCAAATTGTAAGTTGTATTCTGTTTTGATAGCTGAAATTTGTAAATTTAAAGATGTTTGATGGTGATTTTATGAAGGTTGCTTTCAATTTGACAGAGCCTCTGAACTTGCTATTTTTTCAGGAGTTTTTCTGTTTTTAAACATTTTAAATAGATGATAAAATACATATGAAATATGCAATTTTCGCATTAGCTTTGTGGGAATTGTTATAAAATAACCTTATTAAGATATAAAATGGAATTCATAGAACAGCTTAAGCTTAAGGCAAGCCAAAACAAAAAAAGGATTGTTCTTCCTGAGGGATTGGAAGAACGAACATTAAAAGCAGCAGATACAATTTTAGGTGAAGGGTTTTCAGAAATTATTTTGATTGGCAATACTGATAAAGTAAAAGCTGAAGCTACCAAATTAGGATTGCAGAATATTGGTAAAGCTACTATTGTTGATCCTGAGAATCATGATAAGATTGATGCCTATACAGATATGATGGTTGAGATCAGAAAAAAGAAGGGTCTTACAAAAGAAGAGGCGGTGAAGTTGATTAAGAATCCGTTGTTTTTAGCTGTAATGATGATTAAGGCTGGTGATGCTGATGGAGAAGTAGCCGGAGCTGATAATGCAACAGGTGATGTGCTTCGTCCAGCTTTTCAGTATGTAAAAACTGCACCTGGTATAAGTGTTGTTTCTGGTGCCTTTATCATGATTTTAAAAGATAAAGAATTTGGTGAAGATGGAATGATGGTTTTTGCCGACTGTGCTGTACACCCTGATCCAACAGCAGAAGAATTAGCTCAAATTGCCGTTGCAACAGGTCAGACAACCAGAGCAATTGCTGGTTTTGAGCCTAAAATTGCCATGTTAAGTTTCTCAACCAAAGGAAGTGCTAAGCATGATATGGTTGATAAAGTGGTAAAAGCTACTGAGTTGGCTAAAGCACAGGCTCCTGATATGAAAATTGATGGCGAGTTACAATCCGATGCTGCAATTATTCCTGCTATTGGTCAGAAAAAAGCACCTGATAGCGAAATTGCAGGTCAGGCAAATGTATTGGTTTTTCCAACACTTGAAACTGGTAATATTGCATACAAATTAGTGCAACGTATGGGGCATGCAGAAGCAATTGGTCCTATTTTGCAGGGGATGGCAGCACCAATTAATGATTTGTCACGAGGTTGTTCGGTAAGCGATATTGTTAATCTTGTTGCAATTACAGCTAACCAGGCCGCTGGAACTGTATAATATTTTTAAGAGCCGGTTGTCCGGCTCTTTATTTATTCCGGAGAAAATGATTATTCTGGTTTTAAATAGTGGTAGTTCATCTATCAAGTATCAGCTATTCAATATTGAAGAGCAGGAGCAGTTGCTTGCTAAAGGTATTGTTGAGCGTATTGGAATAGAAGGAGGGGCTCTTAAACATTGCGTTAATGGCGTTTCGCAGCTGATTGTTGAAAAGAGTATACCCGACCACACTGTTGGTTTAAAACTAATATTTGATCATTTAACAAGTGCTGAAGGAGGAGTCTTAAAAGAATTATCAGAGATTGATGCAGTAGGGCATAGAGTGGTACACGGGGGGGAGTTGTTTAAAGAAAGTATTGTTATTAACGATAACGTTAAGCAACAGGTTGTAGAATGTGCTGAACTTGCACCTTTGCATAACCCTGCCAACTTAAAGGGGATATTATCTGTTGAAGTTTTATTACCAGATGTACAGCAGGTGGCCGTTTTTGATACTTCTTTTCATCAAACAATGCCCAAACATGCATTTCTTTACGGAATTCCATATCAGTTTTATGAAAAATATAAAATTCGCCGTTATGGTTTTCATGGAATTAGTCATAAATATGTGGCGCAAATTGGGGCAAAACTTTGCAACAAAGAATTCACTAAATCCAAGATTATAACCTGCCATCTAGGTAATGGGGCTTCCATTACGGCAATAGAAAATGGCGAATCAATAGATACATCAATGGGGTTTACCCCTGTTACCGGATTAATGATGGGAACACGATGTGGTTCTCTGGATCCCGGAATTTTGTTGTTTCTCGAAGAAAAAGAGCAATTAAGTATAAGGGGAATCTCTAGTTTGATTAATAAACAAAGTGGCTTGCAAGGAATATCTGGCATTTCATCAGATATGAGAGATATTGAACAAGCTGCAGGTGAAGGAATTTATAGGGCTCAATTAGCTCTGGACATGTATGTATATCGATTGCGTAAAAAGATAGCTTCATTTATTGGTGCTTTAGATGGAATTGATATGCTTGTATTTACTGGTGGAATAGGAGAGAATTCTTATAGAGTAAGAGAAGAGGTTTGTAAAAAACTAAGTTTTCTGGGTTTACAGGTAGATAGCCATCGAAATATGGAAACATGTGGCCAAACAGGAATTATTTCTTCACATGAATCTAGCGTATCGGTTGCTGTTGTCAATACAAATGAGGAACTTGTAATTGCACGCGAAACTTACGGAATATTAAATAATACGAATAAAGGATAATTATAAAACAAATATAAATGGCTGAAATTCTTGTAGAACCTATTGAATCGTATGCTTTAGGACAAAAAAAGAAAGGTAAAACACTTTTTTCAAAAGTAGGGGTTGTAGGATGTGGTAAAGAAGGGCAAAGTATTGCTCGTATTGCTGCTTGGCATGGCATGGAAGTAGTTTTCATTGAGCTAAGCGATGAAAAAATAAATCAGGCAATAGAAAATATTGGTGGTGAACTTGATAATCGAATTGAAAACTGGGGATTAACACCGGGTGATAAGCGTGCAATAATGAGCCGCATTAAAGGATCTTTGGATTACAAAGATTTAGCTGGTTGTGACTTTGTTATTGAAGCAATTCGTGCTGATGAAACAGGTGTTCGTAATATTGAAACACGTAAGGAAGTTTTCAGAAGAGTGGAAGAAGTTGTAAGTAGTGATGCCATCATAGCAACCAATGCAACAACCATTGTTATAACTGAATTAGCTTCAGAGTTAAAAATCAGAGAACGTTGTGTTAGTCTGCATTTCTTTGTAACGTCACCTGAAGCTCGAATTATAGAAGTTGTTAAAGGATTATATACTTCAGATGAGGTTTATCAACGTGTATGTACGTTTGTTAAGTTGATTAATCGTGATGTAATTCCGGTTGAGGAATCAGCAGGTATTGTTAGCGTACGCTTGTATGTAACATTACTTAACGAAGCCTGTGCAACCTTAATGGAGGGTGTTGCAACTCTTGAGGATATTGATAAAACCATGGAAGTAGGCCTGGGAATGCGCTTTGGTCCGTTTAAATCAGCTGATATTATTGGATTAGACAAGGTTATGCGTTGGATGACTAACTTACATGAGGAGTTCGGTAATCAGAAGTTTACTCCTTCGCCATTGATTCGTCGATTGGTTAGGGCTAAACGTCTGGGTAAGAACGTAGGAGTTGGTTTTTATCGCTATGATAAAGATGGCAATATCTTACCAAACGAAGATCTTGTACGCAAGTTTTAATTAGCAACCTGGTTGATAAATATAGTTAAATGATGTTATTAGCATCATCAAAACAAAGAAAAAATAAGCATGAAAATATTAGTATTGAACTGTGGTAGTTCATCAATAAAATATCAGTTATTTAATATGGACGGCACCGAATGGGACGTATTAGTTGCCGGTGTTGTTGAGAAAATTGGTTTAAAAGGATCTTTTCTGAAGCATCAAAAAGATGGTAAAAAAGTATTGCTCGAAGGTGAGATTTTAGATCATCAGGCTGGTATCGATTATATTTTAGGAGTATTATTAAGTGAGAAGCACGGATGTATTGCAAGTCTGGATGAGATTGATGCAGTAGGGCACCGAGTTGTGCATGGAGGAGAGGAATTTAACTCAAGTGTTTACATTACTGATGATGTAATCAAAAAAATGGAAGAATGCATAGATTTGGCTCCATTGCATAACCCACCAAACCTTAAGGGTATTGAGGCTATTACTCAATTGTTGCCAAACGTACCTCAGTGTGGTGTGTTTGATACTGCATTCCATCAAACAATGCCTAAGAAGGCATATATGTATGCTATTCCTAAAACGCTTTATAATCAGTATGGTATCCGACGTTATGGTTTCCATGGAACCAGTCATCGATATGTATCAAGCCGTGCCTGCGACATGCTTGGAGTAGATTATAAAGAGCAAAAAATTATTTCTTGTCATTTGGGTAATGGTGCTTCAATTGCAGCCATTCAAAATGGCGAATCAGTTGATACTTCAATGGGTTTTACTCCACTGGAGGGGTTAGTAATGGGTACACGTGCCGGTGATCTAGATTTAGGTGCAGTTACTTACATTATGGACAAAGAAAAAATTGGTACTCGTTCTGCTAGTGTATTATTTAATAAGCACAGTGGTTTGTTAGGTCTGACAGGTATTTCGTCTGATATGAGAGAAATACAGGATGCCGCTTCCGAAGGAGATGAAATAGCACAGCTTGGATTAGACGTTTACGACTATAGAGTGAAGAAGTATATTGGTGCTTATGCAGCTGCTATGGGAGGTGTTGATATCTTAATTTTTACTGGCGGAATTGGCGAAAATTCAGGTTTCAGAAGAGAAGTAATCTGTAAAGATCTTGAGTTTTTAGGTATTGAAGTTAACAAAGAGGTAAATATTGGTGTTATTGGAGATGAAAAAGTAGTAAGCACTGAAAATTCCAAAACAACGGTTATGGTTGTCCCAACTAATGAAGAGTTAGTAATCGCATTAGATACCAAAAACATTGTTGAGGAATTAGCTAATCGTTAAATAGAAAGAACTCAATCAACAAATTTCAATTTTATGTTTAAATCCCTTAATGATCTTCAGAAACTAATTCTTCAAAAGAAGGTTAAGAAGAAATTAGCATTAGCCGTGTCGCAGGATGGTCATTCCCTCGACGCGGTTCATAATGCTTATCAGGCCGGTATTATCGAACCTATCTTAATTGGATCGCAATCCGAAACAGAAGCTATTATAGCTGCCAAAGGCTATGATTTCTCCCAAGCTTCTTTCATTGACGAATCTGATAATGAGAAAGCTGTTGAAATAGCAGTTCGAATGGTTCACGATAGTCAGGCTGATATTCTAATGAAAGGTAAGGTGGCAACTCCTACCTTGTTAAAAGGAGTACTAAATAAAGAATGGGGCCTACGTACAGGTAGGTTATTGTCACACTTTGCTTTGTTTGAGGTTGATACCTATCATAAATTGATAGCTGTAACAGATGTTGCTATGAATATAGCTCCCAACCTGAAAGACAAAATCGATATTGTAAATAATTCGGTAGGTTATTTAAATAAAATGGGAATTCCAAAACCCAAAGTAGCTGTGCTCGGTGCTATTGAGATGGTGAATGAAAGCATGCAAGCCACTCTTGATGCAGCTTTGTTATCTAAAATGAATCAGCGCGATCAGATTAAAAATTGTATTATTGATGGACCTTTAGCTTTTGATAATGCAGTTAGTTTTGAAAGTGCAAAGCATAAAGGTATTAAAAGTGGGGTTGCTGGTGATACTGATCTTTTATTAATGCCTGATATTGAGGTGGGTAATGTTCTGTACAAGACTTTGGTGTTTTTTGCTAAAGCAAAAGTAGCTTCAGTAATATTAGGAGCTTCAGCGCCTATTGTGCTCACTTCAAGAAGCGATTCAGAAGAATCGAAATATAATAGTATCTTGCTTGCAGCAATGGCCTGATTCCAGGCTTACAATTTATTTGAATATTCCCTTAAATCAATACGTGTAATGAAACGAAGTAAAGTTTTAGTGATAAATCCCGGATCTACCTCAACAAAAATAGCGGTGTATGAGGGTAGTGAATCTATTTTTCTGAAAACTTTAAGACATTCGGCAGAGCAATTAGCTCAATTTGAAAATATTGCCGCTCAATTCGAATTTAGGAAAGAATGTATCTTAAGCGAACTGATTCAGGCCGAAATAGATATTGATGATTTTGATGCCATTGTTGGGCGTGGTGGTTTAGTAAAACCGATATCCTCTGGTGTATATGAAGTAAATGAAGCCTTAAAAGCTGATTTGCGAAAAGGTATATTAGGGCAACATGCTAGTAACTTGGGAGGCTTAATAGCCGACGATATAGCCAAGGTGATACCAGAAGCGCGAGCTTTTATTGCGGATCCTGTTGTAGTTGATGAACTGGAGGATGTTGCCCGGGTAACTGGTCATCCGGAAATGCCACGTCGATCTGTTTTTCATGCTCTTAACCAGAAAGCTGTTGCTAAGAATTTTGCCAAATCCATCGATAAAAGATATGAAGATATTAATGTGATTGTAGCACATTTAGGTGGAGGTATATCTGTTGGTGCACATCATAAAGGTCGTGTTATAGATGTAAATAATGCCTTAGATGGTTACGGACCTTTTTCGCCTGAAAGAGCCGGTACTTTGCCGACAGGAGCTTTAATTGATGCTTGCTTTAGCGGTAAATATACCTATGAAGAAATGCGTAAGTTGGTAAATGGTAAAGGAGGAATGGTAGCTCATT
This sequence comes from Carboxylicivirga linearis, assembly GCF_018271995.1. Taxonomy (GTDB): domain Bacteria; phylum Bacteroidota; class Bacteroidia; order Bacteroidales; family Marinilabiliaceae; genus Carboxylicivirga; species Carboxylicivirga linearis. The sequence goes on along the minus strand of NZ_JAGUCO010000024.1, from coordinate 56,461 downwards.
TAGGTACTAATCAAGCTAATGAAGTTGAGGAAAAGGCTTTAGCCGGTGATGAGCATCATATGCTGATTTTGAAGGCAATGTCTTATCAGATAGGAAAAACCATTGGCGGATGTGCAGCTGTTTTAAAGGGAGAAGTTGACGGTATAATCATTACAGGAGGTATAGCTCATGATAAAACAGTAACTGACTATATTAAAGATATGGTGGGCTGGGTAGCTCCAATAAAAATTTATCCCGGAGAGGATGAGATGAAAGCTTTAGCTGATAATGCCATTAGTGTTTTAGCAGGTGAAGTAGAATGCAAGGTGTATGAATAAGTAACAAATAAATAGATTTGAATTGCCGTAGAACATTCTGCGGCATTTTTTTTATATCTTATGCATCAAATCTAAACTATCTGTATGGAAGGAGTCAGTGCATATTATATTTTAATAGGTGCCGCAATTATTATTATTGTTTCTTATTTGTTTAATTTAATTGCAAAAAAAACAAATGTTCCCAGTGTAATACTTCTAATTTCAAGTGGTTACCTGGCAAAGGAGTTGCTGGGATTTAATTTTAATGAAGCTGATTGGTTTCTTCCATTAGAGTTATTAGGTATAGTTGGGTTGGTATTAATTGTTTTGGAGGCAGCTCTTGATTTAGAGTTAAAAAAAGAGAACCTGAAACAAATTGGAAGTGCTTTATTAGTGTCGGCTCTGTCTCTGTTCTTTAATACTTTTTTATTGGCTATTGGTATTCAGTATTTTATCGGTAATATCGATTGGTTGTCAGCAATTATTTATGCCATTCCTTTAGCAATTACAAGTAGTGCTATTGTAATTCCCAGTGTAAGTGGGTTACCTAAAGAGAAGAAAGAGTTTTTAATATACGAGAGTACTCTTTCTGATATATTGGGTATCATGTTCTTCTATCTGTTACTTGAAAACATTAATGAGAATGGTGCTACCATGATTGGTGTAAATATCATCTCAAATATAGGAGGTACCCTAATATTAAGTGTGCTTTTATCGTATGCAATGATATTTGCATTTCAACGAATTAGATCTGATGTAAAACTGTTTTTGTTTTTTGCTGTTTTAATTCTAATCTATGATATAGGAAAGCTGTTTCATTTATCTTCCTTGCTTATGATTTTGGTGTTTGGAGTTATTCTTGAGAACAGGAAATTATTCTTTTTTGGACCTCTCAAGAAGTATCTGATCGAAGAAAATGTATCAAAAGTATTAGTTGACTTTAAGCTAATAACCAAAGAAAGTTCATTTGTTGTGCGTACTTTCTTCTTCTTTGTTTTGGGCTTATCAATTACTCTGGCAGGGGTGTTTGTGCCTAAAATATTGCTGTTAACTGCCTATTTTATGGTTGGGGTTTATGGTTTTAGATGGGGTTTATTTAAAGTAATGTTTAGAAAGAACTATTTTCCTCAATTTTTAATTGCACCCAGAGGTTTAATATCTGTACTTTTGTTTTTCGCTATTCCAATTGAATTCAGAATAAATGACTTTGAATTGGGGATATTGACATTGTCAATTATAGTAACCAGTATTGTAATGGCATGGGCTTTAGTTCATGACAGGTTAGGGCGAATGGGACGAATTAAACGTGTTTTACCTTTGTTGAAGGTTGTTAAAAAGGTGGGATTAAGTAGGGAAGACGAAGATAAAACCAGTAGACAGAGTGATGCTGACGAATAAAAATTTTGGACGGTAAATTGTTAGTAGAAGTATGTTAAAAAGAATAGTTACAATACTGCTGATTTTATGCAGTGTTACAATATATGCACAAATTTCACATGGAGGGAGACCATCAGATATCTTCTCCACAGAATCCCTTCAATTAGTTGGCGAGCCAAGTATAATTGCCTTGAAAGAAGAGGCGTCTACCGGAAATGGTCCATTGCGATATGCTTATCCAATTTATGTCGATTATTCACCTGTAAATTCTGGTATATGGTATGATCAGGGAGATGGAACATTAGTTTGGCAATTAGTTTTAAAATCTCAAACTGCCAAGAGTTTAAGTATTAACTTTAGTGAGTTTAAGCTTACCGGAGATTCAAAAGTTTTTATTTATAATAATGATCGGTCTGTAATACTTGGGAGTTTCACAGAGGCAAATAATAAGGAATTTGGTAAATTGGCTACTTCACCTGTTTTGGGTGATGAAATAGTTGTGGAATTACAAACGGCCCAGAATATAGCTGATGAACAGCAATTAGTTATTGGTGAAGTATATCACGATTTTTTAGGAATTAATGATTACCTGAAGAGGAATATGGACTTTGGTATGTCTGGCGATTGTAATGTGGATGTTGGTTGCGACTCACGAGTGCCGGATGAAGTCAGACGTTCTGTGGTAAAGTATCTTGTTAATGGCTATTTATGTTCAGGTACATTGGTCAATAATACCAATAACGACGGTACTCCGTATTTTCTAACGGCAGCACACTGTGTTAGTAATCAGAGTGAAGCAGGAAATATGGTTTTTTATTTCAATTTTGATTCTCCTTCATGCATTGATAGCATTGCTGGAACGGATCAGCAACAGATGAGTGGTGCTCAATTTAAATCTGGAGTTGAGAATATGGACTTCTCATTAGTTGAATTAGAAGCTATTCCTCCTGCTTCATACAGACCTTATTGGATTGGTTGGGATATAAATACCGTATTTTCAGATGCAGTATATTCAGTGCATCATCCCGAGGGAGATGTTAAGAAAGTATCGTGGTCTGGGGCTGCGCCAGAGGCTACTACTTTTAATGCTTATGGATTTATACAGGATGGACATTGGTTAATTGAGGATTGGGTGAGTGGAACTACCGAAGGAGGATCTTCCGGTTCTGGGTTGTTTACCCAGGACGGTAGAATAATAGGTACTTTATCAGGTGGCTATGGTTCATGTAGTTATCCCCATGAAGATTACTATGCGCGTATTAACAAGGCTTGGGAGATGCATTCAGATTCGACAGAGCAATTGGCTTATTGGCTTGATCCTTTACAATCAAAGACTTCTACAATTGATGGTTTTGATTTTTATAAAGGAGCTATAAAAAGGAAAAGTTTTGCCGATGATGAAATGACACCAGTATTGCTATATGGTGATTCTTTTTCCGGACCATGGTCAGGAACCAATAGCGAAGGATACGATGGTTTCGCACAATATTTCTACGACTATAGCTCAGTGAAGATACATGGTATTTATATTATTCCAGCTATTTGCGATTACTCTCTAACATCGAGTATTAATGTTAAAATATGGAATAGTATAGGAGGTGCTCCTGCAAATGTTGTTTTTGAAGCTTCGGATCTTTCTCTCGCTGAAATAAAGAGACGAGAGTATTTTGTTGAACTTAATAATGCATTACAAATCAATGGTGAGTTTTTTATCGGTGTTGAATTAACTAACCCGGCAAGTGCAGATACCTTTGCTTTGTACAATGTGCATAAAAACATAGGTTCTTTTGTTCGCAATAGAGCATATATCAGAGATAATGGATCATGGAAGGGCTTTGATCAGTTAAATCCTACGGGTGAAAATGGAGTGTTTTGGATTGATTTTCTTGGTTCTGATTTTGAATTAGCAACAACAGTTGATAGTTTAGAAGAAAAACAAGTGGTAATCAAACCCAACCCTTGTGTGAATGGATATCTTAATTACGCTACTAATCTTGAGCATTTATCAAGTATTGAATTGTACAGCTCAAATGGATCGTTAGTATATATATACAATCGCAATGGTGAGAAAAGTGATAATCTTGTTCTACCATCAAATATTACGCAAGGATTGTACATTGCTGTATTTAAGAACCCGGTTTCAACCATTCCTCAAAAAATATTGATTATACCCTAATTATTAATTTTTAAATTATCGAAGCAAAAATAGTTGGGCATGGTGTAAACGGTATCATTGTCAAATGAAGATGCTAATTTAAACCCAATGGCATTAACTTCCCCTAATGCAGAAAGATCAACAGTCTTCCATGTTGAGATAATAAATTTGTCAGAAGTCCGAGGGTATCTATAGTCAGCCAAATAATATTCAATGCTATCTTTAACCATGTTATTTTCATCATAACTACTAATGGTTAAGCGGAAAAAATCAACTGTATCTCTTCTTTTAAAGCCTTCATTCATTGTTAAATAAGCTAAAGTTGAGTTATTCACGTCAATAGATTTTAATTGATGGGCTTGGCCGTCGGAAAAAGATATCTGATGATTAATATTGTCTGACTGTTTGAATACACCAAATTTATCAGAATCATCTGAGCCAGAGTTGTTATAAACGCTAAATTGATTGCTGATAGCATACGATGATTGATTGGTTTCGCTGCTAACGGCAAAGCCACTCCAATCGATATAATTACCATTATAATCGTTGCTTAATTGAATGTATTTAAAACTAAAAAATCCATTATCTGGAGAGTTGTGATAGGTGCTGTCTTCGGGGAATTCAATTTCTTCAAATGTGCAGAAATCGATCCCATAAATTGGTATGAACATGCTATCAACACCTGAAGGTGTAGTTACCGTAAAGGTAAAATCAAAAGATCCGTATCCATAATCAAAAAAGGTAAAATCTTTATCAGTTGAAATAATTTCATCCTCTAATATCCACGCATAGCTCGAGGATATATCGTAGGTTATTTTAGGCTCAATAATAAATGAGCTATCAATGTCAACATCAAAACCTTGTTCCGGCATAGAAAGATAAATAGTAGGTGCCGGAATCGCTTTGTCATCTTTATTACATGAAAAACCAATGAAGACGATAATTATAATAGCAATGAAAAAATTCAGTTTCATTTATAAATTCTTTAAATGATGATCCAGAAAACCTGGAATTTGTTCTACCCCTAAGCGTTTAGCTAATATTTTTTTGTCTTTATCTAATATATAAATCACCGGTGTGCTGTAAATGTCATAGTTATTCCTAAATCCACTTTGATTATAAGGATCGTATAAATGAATCCATTCTTCCAAAGCATGTTCAGTAATAAATTCTTCCCATTCTTCTTTGTTATTTTGGGTGTATACAGCCACAATTTTTATGCCTTTATCTGCATAATTCTTCCAAACCTCTTCATTTAATTTAGGAATTTCTTTTTTGCAATGGCCACATTCAGGTTCCCAAAATACCAGAATTGTAAAAGGAGCTCTGACTTCACTTAATCGATGAAACTCGCCGGTATACGATTGCATTTTAAAATCCTTGGCTACCTTATTTAATAAGGTGGGTTTAATTTTGTCCACTCTTTCCTGAAGCTTAGTTAAGAATTCTTCATCAACCCAGTCTGCTCTTCCATTTAAATAGTAGGCATCAGCCATATCTACCATGACTGCATCCATTCCCATTGTTTTACTTTCGTTAGCCCAATTAAAAAGATGCTGAATAAGGTATTTCTGCATTTCATCGCTTCCTTCTGTAGCAGCAATCATCCTATGACAACCAATGATGATAGTGTCAGGTATGACCAAAACCTGTGATAAATAGCGGTCTATTTTATCAGTAAAATAGGGTGTGCGTAATAATCGTTCGTCTGACAGGTCAATATTATCGAAGTAATGCTCTTTGTAATAGTTAAAGCGCATTCTTTGAACATCCTGATCGGGATTTTCACTTCCTGCCGGAGCTTGCATCTCAGGTACTTCAACCTCTTGCAGTCCTTTTAAAAATATGGCCAGAAAGGTGTCGGGATTATCATCAATCAAGCTTGAGGATTTCTGTTTTACTTCTTCGCCAAATCCTTGTAGTTGTTGGGTTAATTTGGCTTTTAAATCTTCGTCCACAGTAGCTTTAAGTTGCTCTTGTATGTCTTTGGCTTCTTTTTGTTTGGTACGTAAAAGTTGCTGATAATTAAGGAATGAAGCGCTTTCTGTCGCTCCTTTTACTTCCAGATTATTCAATAACTCGTTGGTGGATGTTTTGATTGAGAATGTTTGGTCTTCACCAATTAACACATCAAAGTATTGTTCGCTATTTAAATAGATGATATAAACGCCTTGTTTAAGAGGTTCTTCTTTTTCAATAATAAACTTACCTGCAGAATTGGAAGGGATTGTATCCTCAACAAACATCTGTTTATTGAAATAATAACCCAATATGATAGTATCTTTACTAAATTCATCAATTGTTACATCAATTTTACATGTTTGGGCTTGGCTAACAAGAGTATAGAAGAAAGTAATAATTAGTGTAGAAACTATAGATTTCATATATATTAAGATTTTTTGTAAATATATAATTTAATACTCCAATCGGTTTGATGTTTACATCATATTAACATTCTTATATATTTGATTAATGAGTGTTTGAATATTTCTATTATTATTGAACAGAGCATCAAGTTGCTTTTCTCTATTGTACTTTTCTTCCATTGTAAAAGGTTTCGTCTTTAACTCATTTATTTTATCAATCCACTCTTTGGTATTATTAGCCTGATGACAAATGTTCTTTAAGTTAGTGCCTTCAATCATTTTGTCATTACAAATGCAATGTCTTCCATCAAACAAAGAATTGACTAATTTAAGTTTAACTCCGGTAGCCTGATGTGTATGAAGCAAAATGATTTGCGCCTGGCTTATTAGTTCTTTCATCTTCTCATGTGATGGGTTAGGTATTAGTTCGGTATTTGATAACTGTGAAATTTTCTTTTTAAGAATAGGATCAGGATTCATACCTGCAATTACAATCCTAAAGTCAATATTAGGAATTACCTCATTCATTAGTAATAATACAGACTTGATGTTTTCTTCTACGCTTAAATTGCCGTGTATAAGAATGTAATTACCCGTACCTTCTTTGCTTAAACAAGCAGAGTATTGATGGAAAGGGGGGAGTAAGAATGAGTTTGAATTTGTTTTTTTAAAATGAGGAAGCTCAAAATCAGAAATACAAAAGATACCTGCTGCTTTTTGTAATATAGACTCGTACTTTTTAAGCTTGATACTTTCTGTTTTGAAAAATATCTTTTTAATAAGGTTTTGAGTTGAATTACTAAGCTCGTTATAATAAGAATGCTCAATGTTATGAGTTCTTACAAATACTCTTTTGGGATTTACGTAATTTAAAACATCGGAGCAATGAAGCCCTTCAGCTAAAATAGGGTAGTTGTCCTTATTAAGAATTTTAAATAATTGACGGTTACTTCGTGAAACAACAATGTATGGTTTACTGCTAAAATGTTTGAAAATACCCGTTGATCTTTTGTAATAGAATACCTGTTTGCATATTTTTTCAAGCTGACTTTCTTGGCCTCTATCGTACTGATAACAGTGGAGGATTATCTCAATGTTGTTTTCAGCAAGAGCTTTCAGTTTGTAATATATATCTATTGCGCCTCCGTAATTAGGAGGGTACGGAATTGTTAATGAAACAACATGCAAACAGAAACTCATTCTTAAATTTCCTGTGTTTTACTAATCAACCACTCTCTGTCCATATCGCTTAAATGATCGATTAATGCTTCACGAACTTTGCGATGATAGTTATTCAACCAGACTTTTTCATCTATGCTAAGTAGTTTTACATCAATGGCATTTATATCGATGGGGCAAAGTGTTAATGTTTCAAATTTAAGGAAATCACCAAATTCTGTTGTTTTATCCGCAGAGCAAAGAATAAGGTTTTCAATTCTGATACCATATTTCCCGGTGCGATACAATCCTGGTTCATTGGAAGTGATCATTCCTTCTTCAAATGCAATGCCGTTATCCTGTGGACGGATACTCTGAGGTCCTTCGTGAACATTCAAAAAATGGCCGACACCATGACCTGTACCGTGTCCGTAATTTAATCCTCCAGTCCACAATGCCTGGCGAGCAAGAATATCGAGGTGTACACCTCTGGTGCCTTTTGGGAATACCGCTTTATCTAAAGCAATATGTCCTTTTAATACTAAGGTGAAATCTCTTTTTTCTTCAGGGCTTAATTCTCCCAAAGCAACTGTTCTGGTTATGTCGGTAGTTCCTTCAAGGTATTGCCCGCCAGAGTCAACCAAATATAATCCCTTAGCTTCAACCTTGGCAGCGGAATCTTTCTCAACCGAATAATGAACAATTGCTCCATTTGGGCCATAACCACTAATTGTCGTAAATGAGTCTCCCTGATAATTTTCTTGTTGAGCTCTGAAGGAACCTAATTTTTCAGCAACGCTATATTCATCCAAATCTTCCTTGCCAACAGATTTTTCAAGCCAGTGTATGAATTGTACCATTGCTACACCGTCTTTAATCATAGCTTTTTTAATATTAGCTATTTCTACCTCATTCTTGCGAGCTTTTAATTGAGTTATTAAACTGGCTTGTTCTATTTTAGCCGATTGAGAAGGTAGACTGCTAAAAATAGAGCTGTTAGTTCTGTCAGGATCTATCAGGATAATACTATCCTGAAGCATATCTTTAATGAATTCGTAAAAATCGTTGTACAAATAAACCTTAATATCTTCTTGTGCCAGTTGTTTGCCAATAGAAGAGGTTAATTTATGCGGATCGATAAATAGGTTAACCTGATTTTCAGTAATGATTAAATAGGAATGAAAAACAGGATTATAGGGTATGTCTTTACCACGAAAATTTAAAGCCCAGGCAATCTCGTCTAATGAAGCAATAATGTAATGGGTTGCTCCTTTTTCGAGCATCAGTTTTCTTATCAGTGCTATTTTCTCGCTTCGACTTAATCCGCAATATTCGGTTTTTAATTCAAATATACCCTCGTCGGGTATTTGCGGACGACCTTCCCAAACGTCTTCTTCAAGAAATACTTTTCCATCCAGGCGGATGTCAACCTTTTTAAGTGTTTTGGCCAATTCGCGATAGGCATTAACCGTAATGGTTTTGCCATTAATACCTACTACACAGCCCGGATGTAGCTGAACGGTTAACCATTCTTTAAAATCGGGAGTGTCAGGTTCTCCCATTCGAAACAAATCAATGCCTGAGTCATCTAATTGTTGCTCGGCTTGCAGAAAATATCGTGAGTCAGTCCATAAACCGGCGTATTCACTGGTAACCACTAAAGTGCCCGCCGAACCAGTAAAGCCAGATAACCAATCGCGAAATTTCCAGTGATCGGCCAGGTACTCACTTAAATGTGGATCGCTGCTGGTTACAACATAAGCATCTACTCCAATGGTAGCCATGAAGTTCCTCAACTTGAATAAATTATCGGCTGCTGACATATTAGTAAGTTTTTATAGTTAGATCGCTATTTTCGTTGAATAAGATTAATTGTCCGGTAGTATTCCCCTCTGTACCAATATGGCCGGTAAATGATTCTTTAGTTCCTTCTCTTAAAACCTGTAATTGGTTTATATTTGGATGATTCAACTCACCATTGGTTATTTCCCCATTCAAAACATAGGTATATTCAGATGGTAGCGATATGATTGTATTGGCCATTTTATTTGACACTGAAAGGTGAGCTAATTGGTTTGCTCCTTTTATCATCAACTGTCCTTTTTCAATCTCGAAGAAGCCATAGGTATTTACTTTTTTAATATTAACAAGTAGTTGGTTGCCTGTTATTTTAATGCTGTCGCTTTCAGTAATATTAATTCTATCGGTAGATGAATGAAGTGCTATACTTTTAGTCTTACCTAATTTTAATAAGGAATATTCACTTTTAAAATCTAATTTGGTAACATTATCAGCTGTTAGCGTACAGTTATTAAGAAATCCTTTTACGCTTTGGCAAGAATCCAATTTAGCCTCAGCAAAATTTAAATTAAAGGTATGAGCTTTTTTACTATTTGAGTTGATCAGATGTAAATTACCATAATCAAGATGAAGGCTTATTTTACCATCAATATTTTGAATTAAAACATCTCCCAGATTGTTAGTAATGTCAAGCATTAACTGTTTGGGCAAATGAACAGTGTATTCAACACTAAATGGATAGTTTGAAAAGAATTCATCATCGAACTGTGTGCGGAAAATAAGCATACCTGCTCTGTTTGCTCTTTCAATAGAAATGTAATCTAATACTTCCTCTGCAGAGTTACTGCCAGGAGCTTCCACATTAATAAGAGATTGAACTTCAATGGTATCTCTGTCCCAACCCTTAATCGTAATGTTTCCATGTTGATTGGTTATTTTTAGCATATTGTAGTCCGAAGCATCAAACTCCAGTATTTCTCTTACTCCGTAACCATTTCCTGTTGTTGCATATTTATCTTGAGCATTAGTTATGGTTTTGAAAGATAATAAAATAAGTATGCAGAAGGTTATTGTCCTATATAGTTGTTTCATCATGATAATCTGTATTCAGAGGGCTAATTTAATTAAAATAAAAGGGGTATTAAAATTTAGTTGAAGTCAAGGTACCGCTATCTTATAGTCTTTATTTCTCAAAATTGAGTTGCTTCAGTATGTCAATAAATCAGGTGTTATTCATTAATCTGTAGTTGTTTTATTATTGTTAATTAGTGTAGTTGTTCTTTAATGGATTCAAATTGTTGTTTTTCATTATCTCTTAAACTATTGAAACGCTCAATTTTGCAAGTTATTATTGATGAGAAAATTGAATTTATCAAGATTGTATTAAGGTTGATTTTAGATAATTGAAAATGATAATTATAAGTATTATAGATATGGCTTTAGTTTTGTTGTTTTGATAAATGTGCTTACTTTTATTCAGCTAACAAACTAAACCTACAACTATGAAATTCCCACTAATTACAATAAGTTTTTTTCTTTTTGTAACACTTTTCCCCATTTCAGCTCAAATCGATTATATTTTACAAGATAATGATGTTAATATTGATGAGAACGGTTATATAACTGATTGTCTCTATGATTTCTCAGTTCATGAGGAGGGTACTAACCTTACTATACCCGAAATATTACAAGGGGTTGTTGTAAAAGGAATAAACAATGCTAAACTTATATCATCAGGTTGGACTCTTTTTGATTCAACAGGAGTATTTCAGCATAAAAAATTACTAGCCTTACATCTTCCCTCAACGCTAGAGTTTGTTGGGAAAAAGGCTTTTTATGATAATAGAATTGAAAAGATGGAGATACCGTCAAAGGTGCGGAAAATTGGTTTTTCGGCTTTTGATACTAATAATTTAACTGAAGTTTGCTTTGAAGAGAATAGTGAAATTACTTTTATAGGTAAAAAAGCTTTTGATAATAATTTAGACCTGGATAGTATAGTGTTGCCATCTAAGCAACCCAATTTTGTAAAATGGATAACTGATTACAATACTTTTGTACCATCACCTTATGAGATTAGTAATTTTCTTAGTTCATATCTTGCAATTATAAAATATACCCTCACGGATGATGATGTAGTAATGAATGAAGACGGTTATATAACATCGTGTTCTTATTTTTTAGGAACTGATATTATTATTCCAGAGGTGTTGCAAGGCAAAAAAGTAAGAGGTATAAGCTATGATAATGACTTTAATGAATATGTTCATGATAGCTTTAGAGAGAGTCATCTAGTTTCAGTTGAATTGCCCTCCTCAATAGAGTATATTGGAGAATATGCTTTTGCCGGAAATATTCTGGAATCAATTACAATACCACCTTCAGTTATTGAAATAGATAATTTTGCCTTTTTCGAGAATGAATTAACATCTATTGATTTGTCTGGTTCGTTGGTTAGAATAGGTCATAAGGCATTCTATGACAATGAACTTACTTCAGTGACTTTCTCTAATTCGCTTCAAAAAATTGGTGATAAAGCTTTTTGTGAAAACCAATTAAAAAGAGTGACTCTTCCAAATTCAGTAAATAATATTGGATATTCTGCTTTTAGTTATAATTATATTGATTCCTTGAAGTTATCATCTTCATTAACAAAAATTAATTATTCAGTGTTTTCATATAATGAGCTTGCTTTTGTATCTATTCCAAGTTCAGTAGTTACCTTAAAGGGAGGAGCTTTTAGTCGGAATAGAATAAAAAAAGTAGTTTTTGAAGATGATAGCAGGATGCTAGTAATAGGATCAGGAGTGTTTGCCAGTAATTATGATAATGAAATAAATCAGACGTTACAGAGCATTGTTTTACCTGAATCGCATAAAGAAGGGTGCGAAAATATTGGATGGACCGATAATAAAGGTAACTTTTACTCTGCTAATTTAGAGGTAAACGATTATTCTTTAGAATATAAAGCTGAATTTAATCCCTTGCAAACTTCAGCTATACTCACTCTTTTAGATGAGAATGATAATTTATTAAAAGGTGTTCCAATTACTATTACGCCTGATTCTGAGAATTGTATATTTTTAGATGGGGAAGGGTTTTCTGCTATTTCTGATGCAATTGGTGTTGTAGTAATGAAGAATCTGGGACTTAATACAGATTGTACAGTAAATATTGAAGCTCAGGGATATCAGAGTGAGTTAATTAACGTTCGGTCTGGCAGATTTACTGACGTAATTTTTCAAAGGCAATATGAATCTGTTTACCTGGTTACGCTTGTAGTAACCGATGCGAATAGTGGTGTTTTGGAGGGTGTTGATGTTATTGTTGATGGGGTAGTATATACTACTGATTGTTTTGGTAAAGTCTATCTGGTTAATCAACCCAATGGTGTCATTAACTATACGGCCATTGATGAATCTGGTTCTGAAATAGATGGAACTATTACTATTAATGGATCTAATGTGGTTGAAGAAATTATGTTTGTTAGTACCGGCATAAAGATGATGAATGATAATGCTTTTAAGGTGTGCGCAAATCCTACTTCAGACAAAGTAATCATTGAAATAAATGAGACTTTAATAACTAGTTATGAATTATATGATATTAATGGGCAGCTGGTTTTTAGTCAATTCGGTATCCATGCTCAACAAGTTTCAGTTAATTTAAGCAGTTACCCAGGCGGTGTCTACTTTATAAAAGTAAAAACTACCTCAGGATTAAGTCAAACAGTCAAGCTTTTAAAGAAATAGATTTGATCTACTAAGTAACGGATCGCATCTTTAGAAACAATATCCTTAATTAAGATGCGATTCGCTAAAACGGTAGGTTGCTTTTAGCTTCAGTCTGCAGTCTCCTGCCTTCAATCTTTTAAAAATAATCCTATCTTTGGGCTCCTATATTATCGTGAAACAGATTAACCAACATATCAAAAAGGCAAGCGTTCGCTTTAGCCGATGGATTCGCAAGAGCTGGGCTGTGTTTAACAGTCTGGGGCGCGAGGTGTCGATTGGTCATCTGGATGTGCCTGTAGCAGGACAGGCTTTGAAAAAAGCACTTCGTAACAGTTATGTTATTCAATCAGAATATTCTTTCGATGATTTAGACGCAGTAGATAGCGATACGGTTGAAGAGAATAATCTTATGTGGGAGAGCTTAATGCTGTTTTTGTTGCCTGTTTTAACACTTGATCTTCCGTCCCCTTCGGGGAATTCATCAACTTATAACGTATCGGAAAATAATTGGCTCACGGCTGATTATCATTTAATAAAGGCTACTTCAGTATTGAAGTGGCCTGAATTTGTATTGCCTATAATCAAACAGCTATGATAGATATAGAATCAATTAAACAAAAAGTACTTAATGGCCTGTCTATTTCGTTACAAGAGGCTAAAGATTTAAGCCTTGTTAGCAATAAGGAAGATCTGTATAAGGCTGCCGGCGAAATACGCGATCATTTCTCAGGAAGGCAGTTTGATATGTGCTCTATTATAAATGCTAAATCGGGCCTATGCAGCGAGGATTGTAAATGGTGTTCGCAGTCGTCGTTTTATCATACAAAAGTTGAATCGTATGAGTTGGTTGATGAGCAAAAAGCAGTGCAGCAGGCATGTCTGAATGCCAATCAAGGGGTGCAAAAATATTCGTTGGTGACCAGTGGAAAGGCTTTGTCGGAAGCTAATCTTAATCAATTACTTTCGATTTATAGGCAGATAAAAGTTAAAGCTAAAATAGGGCTGTGTGCTTCAATGGGGCTGCTTGATAAAGAGGCTCTTAAAAAGCTGAAGGACGCAGGTGTGGAGCATTATCATTGCAATCTAGAAACATCGCGTTCGTATTTCCCGGCACTTTGTTCAACACATACCTATAATCAGAAGATACAAACCATACGATGGGCTCAGGAGCTAGGTATGAAGGTATGTTCTGGTGGAATTATTGGTATGGACGAAACCATGAATGACAGGATTGAATTGGCTTTTGAACTGAATAAGTTGGGCATTGATTCCATTCCGGTAAACATACTAAATCCGGTGGCAGGAACACCTTTAGAAGGAACCTCTCCTTTAAGCGATGAAGAAGTGCTAACCAGTTTTGCCCTGTTTCGCTTTATCAACCCAAAAGCTAAGATTCGCTTTGCAGGAGGACGAATGCAGATAAAGCATCTTCAGCAAAAAGCGCTGGCAGCAGGAGTGAATGCTGCTTTGGTTGGTGACTTATTAACCACCATTGGTTCTAATATTGAAGAGGATAAACAAGCTTTTATAAGGGCTGGTTTTGATATAAATTAAAACTAATAATATAAACACATATCAATTATTAAACATGAAAAAAATAGAGTACATAAAAAATTCAGTAATCTCGTTTAAGCAATGGCAAGGTGTTAACTACGCCGCATTTAATAGTCTTCATAAAGTGGTGCGCATCGGAACCATGCTGGCTGTATATCTTAGTTGGTTTGGTTTTAAGCAAACTATTGCTCAGACTGATTCATTGTCCATTAATAAGAAAATTAGTCTCGAAGAGGTGGAGGTGAGTGCTCGTCGCTCAACGGCCGTCTATTCCGAAGTGGGGCGAATACTCCATGTGATCAGTCGGAAAGAAATTGAAAAACTACCTGTTTACAGTGTTCAGGATTTACTACGATATGCCATGAATGTGGATGTACGTCAGCGAGGCCCTTTGGGTGTTCAGGCCGATGTGAGTATTCGTGGAGGTTCGTTTGATCAGGTAATGATACTTTTCAATGGTATTAATGTTACTGATCCTCAAACTGGTCATTTAAGTCTGAACCTGCCGGTTGATATGCAAAGTATCGAGAGTGTTGAAATTTTGGAAGGACCAGGAGCGCGTGTCTACGGGCCCGGTGCCTTTAGTGGAGCTATTAACTTTGTTACGGGATCGAAATCTACCAATAATGCCACAGTTAATGCTATGGCCGGGCAGAATGGTTTGTATAATGTGGCAGCAAATACCACCATCAAAACAGGAAAACTAAAAAGCTATGCGGCAGCTAATGTGGCAAACAGCGACGGTTATATCGATAATACCGATTTTAAAAACCATAGTATTTTCTACCAAGGCTTATTGGATTTGGGAACTGAGAAAATAGACTTTCAGGTCGGTTATAATGATAAAGAATACGGAGCCAATGCCTTTTATACACCCAAATATCCAGAGCAGTTTGAACAGAATAAAACAACTTTTGCCTCTGTTAAAATGACAACCGGAACAAAGGTGAAGATTACTCCTGCTTTGTATTGGAGACGCCATCAGGATCGTTTTGAGCTATTTCGAAATGAAGCACCCAGCTGGTATACTACTCACAATTATCATCTCACAGATGTATACGGAGCCAATGTAAATGCTGTTATTCCATGGAAATTGGGTAAAACATCTTTTGGAGGTGAGTTGCGAGGTGAGAATATATGGAGTAATAATATTGGAGTTGATATGGAAGAACCTATTGACGTACCCGGTGAAGATGCCCAGTTTACAAAGTTTTATGAGAGAACCAACATGTCAACCTTTTTGGAGCATGTATACAATTATAATAAGTTCTCTGTTTCAGCGGGTGTGTTAATGAATTGGAATTCGTCTTTAGGTATTGGGGTAGATTTCTTCCCGGGAGTAGATGTGAGTTATTGGGCTTCTAATAATGTGAAGCTATTTGGTAGTGTAAACAAATCGTTGCGTCTGCCTACATTTACTGATTTGTTTTACGATGGCCCAACCAATATTGGTAATCCTGATTTAAAACCAGAAGAAGCATTGACATACGAAGGAGGAGTTAAATATCTGAATGATTGGTTTAGTGGTCAGGTAAGTGCTTATTATCGTCAGTCGGAAAATCTGATTGATTGGGGACGTTTGGAAGGTGAAGTAGAGTATCAAACCCGCAACTTATCGGATATGGATAGTTATGGGTTAACTTTTCAAGGACGAGTAAATGTAAAAGAGTTGGCTGCTTCATCACCTCTTACTTCTATCGATTTTGGATATGCTTTTATTGATCAGGATAAAAATGCTCCGGATGATTATGAATCGGTTTACGTATTGGATTATTTAAAGCATAAATTTAATGTGGCTGCTAATTTTCAAATATTGAAAAAACTTACAGCAGGTGTTAATGTACAGTGGCAGGATCGTGAAGGTGGATATCAGAAGTATTTAGAAACAGGAGAAGAAGTAGCTACAGATTATCAACCGTTTTGGTTGACCGATATGCGTTTGCAATGGAATGAAGCGAAGTATAAAGTATATGTTGATGCCAGTAACTTATTTGATAATACTTATTACGATTTAGGAAATGTACCGCAGCCCGGAAGGTGGATTAAAGCAGGTGTTCAAGTGAGCCTTGATTGGTAATACGTGATCTCACCAATAACACATATTATTAGATTCTGATATTTGTGTTATTGGTGGCCTGTGTTATTGAAGAATTCCTGTTTGATGCTTTAAGTTGATGATTAATTATTAGTTATTTCTTAATAATATGCATCTCACAAGCTTTACAATCGAATTGAAGTTTGTATGTATCTTGTTTGTTAAACAGTGTTAGAGGTAAATATTTTCTTGCCTCCGGATGAAACTTCAGGCATTTATTAGTCATGTATAATAAGCAATGTTTGGTCGTCATCACTTCTACATTGTTTTTAATAGCTTGTTTTTCAAATCCCCAATCCAACTGCGTTACACCATGACGTTCATAAAATTGTTTGGCCAGCTGATTAGTAATATTTGCTTTAAAATCAAGCTCTGTTTTAATAAACGGATGGTCTGTCTTTTTAAACTCTATATTTTTAGGTTGATATGATTGAAGGCGGAGATTGGTGTGGTTCTCAATAGCTGATCTGCGCAGTTCATTGAGTATGGCTGCGGGAACAAACCAATAGTATTTGTGATTCATCTGAATTGATTGAGCAACGTAAGGCGTGTTTCCAAGTTTACTCAATTGCTTTTCTGTTTGGCTCGCCAAGCGCTCTTTGTTTTGAGCTACTTCTTTCTCGCTTAACTCCTTAAAACTGGATGAGCTTATTCCGTCTTCATCAATTAAGGTTAATTTCAGTACTTCTTCAGTCTCTTCCAATATAAGATCAAGTGCTATTTTTCTTTCGCTTTCTTTTTTTGAAATGGCTTGTTGAAAAGCCACATCGTTGTTGCGATAAATATCTGTGCCTTGCTTTAACCCTTTAGTCTGATTTGAAAAAATCTTATTTCCATTACTGGTATTTACACGAACACCTACCAGATTTTTATACTGATCGAAGAAACAAAGTCCATCGCCATTCGCAATTCTAGTCGATCCATCAATCGTAAAGAAATCTTTACCAACTTTACTAATTTTTCCGATATATTCACCCAAAGCTTTAGGTGTATCAATCGACCAAACCTTGTCATCTCTATCGTGCAGAAAGTATTCGGTAAAACTACGGTTAAAACTCTTATCAGGTGCAGGTGTAAAGCTGGTTAATATGTTTCCGGATGATGCTTTATTAATATCCGTTCGTTTGGCCATTATTCGATCTAACTCTTTTCTGTAATGAGCCGTCACATTGGCAACATAATCTTTCGACTTTAAACGGCCTTCAATCTTAAAAGAGGTAATGCCGGCATCAATTAATTCTTCGAGGTTAGGTGTTTGGTTTAAGTCTTTGAGCGAAAGAAGGTGTTTGTCTTTATATAATAGGTTACCATCTTTATCTTTTAACGAATATTTTAATCGGCAGGGTTGAGCACACTCACCACGGTTGGCACTGCGTCCGTTAATTGATGCGCTCATATAACATTGACCACTATAACATACACATAATGCCCCATGAATGAAATACTCAAGTGGAACCTGTGTTTGCGAGCTGATATTTTTGATCTGATTGACAGACAACTCGCGAGCTAACACAACCTGATCGAATCCTGCTTTCTCAAGAAATTGAACTTTCTCAACGGTTCGATTATCAGTTTGCGTGCTGGCATGAATGGGAATAGGAGGAAGGTCTGTTTCCAACAATCCCATATCCTGAATGATTACAGCATCAGCTCCAATTTTATAAAGCGAATGAATTAATTGGTTAGCTTCCTCAATCTCACTGTCCTTTAAAACGGTATTAAGCGTTATGTATATTTTGGCATTGAATAAATGGGCATGCTTGATTAATTTCTCAATGTCTTCTAATGAGTTACCTGCCTGTTTTCTGGCTCCAAATCCCGGACCTCCAATGTAAACAGCATCCGCTCCATTATTAATGGCAGCCAAACCGCACTCCAAATTTTTAGCGGGTGATAATAGTTCAATATGTCTTTTGTTTATATTCATCGACAATGATATCAGCAGACCAAATCATTGAAAAATTCGGTAATTAATTTATAATTTCTATTTTTGTTAATGGCAGATTTGTCTGCAACAGCGCAAAAATAGCATATTTATTTGACCTCCAACGCATGCAATATTTTGATGTGATTATAGTATTTGTGGTTATTGCATTTATTCTTGTATCGCTATACAAGGAAATAATGGGTGCAGCATTCACATTTTTCGTTGCTGTGATGGTTTTAGGAATTTTTAAGATTCTAACACCAGCGGAGATATTAGCTGGATTTGCTAATGAACAGATTGCTGTAATTATCATGCTGTTGTTATTGGGGGATGCTATTCGTCAGACGTCTGTTATCGAAATATTCTTTGCCCGCATATTTCCTGTCTCCTCAACCTATCGAAGTTTTCTTGGAAGGATGATGTTATGGGTTGGCGGTTTTTCTGCATTTTTAAATAACACCCCTTTGGTGGCAGTCATGATGCCCTATGTGCATCAATGGAGTAAGCGGAATGGAGTGTCCTCTTCTAAGTTATTAATACCCTTATCTTATGCGGCTATTTTAGGAGGTTGCGTAACATTAATAGGTACTTCTACCAACCTTATTGTGGGAGGAATGGTAACCGATCAGGATATTATGCCAGGACTTCGACCTTTGGAGATGTTTGACTTTTTCTGGGTGGGTTTTCCGATGCTGGTTGTAGGATTTTTGTATCTGTACATATTTAGCTATAGGTTATTACCTGATAGAAGCACTGCAATTGAAGATTTTAAGGAGTCAGAGAGGAAATACCTGGTTGAAGCGGAAGTGAGAAAGAATTCGAAGTTGATTGGTAAATCATTAAAAGATGCTGATCTGAATGGGCAGTATGGACTGTTGTTGGTTGAAGTAATCAGAGGTAAGCAAATCATACAAATTCTAAAAGATAAATTTATATTACGGGAAGGTGATTTATTGCGATTTGCCGGGGATAATAATAATATTGCAAGTTTGCTTTCTGATAATAGCGATTTAACTGTACCTTCTGTTGGAATGATGTCAAAATTGAAGCGATCGCAGATTGTTGAAATTGTGATTTCACATAATAGTTCATTGATAACAAAACAGATAAAGGAAATATATTTCAGGGGTAGATACGATTCTGCTTTGTTGGCTATTCATCGTAATGGAGAGAGAATAACAGGTGCTATTGAGGAGATTAAACTTAAGGCAGGTGACGTATTGTTATTACTGGCTGGAGAAAATTTTACCAGTCATATACAAAACCAGATTGACTTCTATGTTATTTCTAGGGTGAAAGAATTAAGAAAGCCTGAACGTTATAAAATATGGGTTTTATTTGGAGGTACATTATTAGCAATCTTTTTAGCTGCAGTAAAGTTGGTGCCTCTTTTCATTGGACTATTAATAGTGCTGGCGGCAATTAACATACTACGAGTAGTATCAGCTAAAGACTTGCCGAAAAGTATTGATTATAATCTTGCTGTGATTATCGCACTATCGTTGGCCTTAGGAACTGCTATGATGAAAACGGGTGTGGCTGATATGATTGCAAACTTTGTAATATCGGTATTTCTGCCGTTAGGAAGGATATCTTTATTGATTGGTATCTTTTTGATCACCTCAGTACTGGCAGCTTACATAACAAATAAGGCAGCTGTAGCTATCGTATTCCCTATATCAATTACAGCCGCTAAAAACCTGGGATTAGATCCAATGCCTTTTATTTTGATTGTTTCATTTGGAGCAGCAGCTAATTTTTTAACACCTATAGGTTATCAGACTAACTTAATGGTTTATGGTCCGGGTGGATATAACTTTAAGGATTTCTTTAAGATAGGTTTCCCACTAACAGTACTCTACATGATAGTGACAGTAGCTGTTTTAAGCTATATGTATTTTTAATTTTCTAAACGTTATTTATTCACTAAGGCTTAAGTTTGATTACTGCGTTTTGAGAATGAACAACTAATTATCATTTTAATCCGAATCCAATTGTATTTTTTAATAGTCTGGTTTTAGTAATGTCCCAATAATTTGGCTATACGGTTGATGTATTTGTTTTGATTGGGATCAATGGCTTTGTTATTGGATTTTGCAGAAAGAAGTTCTTTTCTAAGCTCAATAAAAGCATCTGATATTTCGGTTAAGTTTTGTTGGCTTTTAACCAATTTTTGTTCCATACCCTTTACTTCAGTTGCTTGTGCTTCAACGGCCTTTGAAAGTTCGTATTTCTTTGAGTTTGATTCGGTAAGTTTAGTTTTAGTTGCGGCCAGTTCTGCCTGTAAAGCCTCGCTTCGTTGTTTGGCCATTTTTATTGAATACTGAAGGTTGGCCGTGTCTCTTTTTAGGGTTGTAATAGTTTGTAATGTTCCTTTTAATTCTTCTTCGGCCAGATACCCTGCCTTTTCCTTGGCTTTGAATTTACCTAAGGTTTCTTTTAGTTTTTGATTTAACTCAGAAGATTCATCTTCCAATTGTGTAACCTTTATCATCAAATCAGCAATCTCATCCGATCGAAGTGAATTGCTTTTTCCAAAATCTGTCTTAATCTCTTCAAAATCATCAATGGCTTGATTCAAGTCACTTTGTAATGCCTTATTTTCTTTCTTTTTTTCAGTTAATTCATCTGCTAATTCATTTTTCTCAAGCATTAAAGCTTCGTATTTCTTTTTTGAAACAATGCATGAATTTAATGTTAGAGAAATAGCGAGTAATATGAAAATGTTCTTAATCATGGCCAGACTTTAAAAATGATTTTTAATTTTATCAAAATTATAAAAAACTTCTACAATGCAAATTCGAATTTTAAAAGTCGTCTTACTGTTCATGTTATTTGTAAGCGGAACAGTTTTTTCTCAGAATATAACCATAAAAGGTAAGGTGTTGGATGCAGAAACCAATCAACCTGTTGAGTTTGCTAATATTGGTATTGTAGGATCGTTTATGGGAACAGCTTCCGATTTTAATGGAGGCTTCGAACTTACCATTAGTGAAGAATTTAGAAGTTACCCGGTAAGGATTTCTGCAGTCGGTTATCAACCAAAAGAATTAAGGGTAGGAGATTTAATAGATGAGATTGGTGTTAATGTGAAACTTATCCAACAAAGCTATGGAATTGATCAGGTTGAGGTGATGGCAGAATCAAAGCGGTTGTACGGTATTTTAAAGACAGCTGCCAATATGATTTCAGATAATTACATGCAGGCATATGCTTCCAATGTTTATTTTTCTCAAACAGTTAGTAAAAGCCAGAAAACTGAAGTGGCATTGGATTATGCAGATGCTTCGGGGTATGGAGACAGAAGTTATAATAATGCCTACCAGAAGCGTGACTATAAAGTAAAGGAAGTTCGAAGGAATTTTGAACAAAAACCTTTAAAGAAAGGGATGCTCAGAGCTGATGATGTTTTGGAATTTGATATTGTAAGAGTTAGGGGGAATGTGTTGGATGCTGATGTGGTAGATCAATTCGACCTGGAATTAGTTAAAAACGATAGTTCTCCCAAAGATTCTGTGTGGGTAATAAAATATAGCCTTTCTAAACCCGATTTTGCTGCCACAGGAGATGAACAGGTGATTTCATATATAGGAGTTGTTTATATATCCTCGGTTGATTATGCAATTCTTCGAAATGAGTTAGAAGTGGTAAGTAAAGGTTATCATCATGCTGGCCGAGCGTCAGGTTTAGTAAGTAGTAGTGGGGAGTATAGTTATAAGGTTAATACAAGTTACCGAAAAGCTATAGATAATAAATATGCACTTAGTAAAATAGAATATTCAGGTTCCGGATCTACAACGATAGATATGATTTGGGTAAATTATGACTATCGTTCTGAAATGGATACACAAATAAAAGGTAGATCTTATTATACGACTCAGCAAACCGATGACAGTTTTTGGAATCGGTTTACTTTACCGAAAGAATAAAAAAAACGGGATTGATGAAATTCAATCCCGTTTTTTATTGTGCTAAAATATTTAGGCTCTTTGTTGATAGCATCTTATCCAGTCAACACTTAATGCTGATGGTAAATTAATTTTCTCTACATCCTTAAGCAGATGAGAGCTAAAAACAAGGTACATGGGGTGTTGAGGTATGTTTTTAGTTTGTTCGTGCACAGTAACCCCATTTACAGTCCACGTAAGTTTGTCTTTGCTCCATTCCAAACCATAGATATAATAGTCTGAATCGAATTTTACGCCATTAACGGTTGTAACATTGTGTAAAGCATTATTGCTGTTGTCGATGGTGTGACTACCAGCTTTGAAATTTTTAGCGCCTCCTTCAGCAAATCTAAAAATGTCTATTTGAGGGGCAATGCTTTCACCAACCATCCAGAATGCATGATTTAAAGGAGAAGAGTCATTAACCTTCACTTTAGCTTCAAACTTACCGTAAAGCTGACGAAAACTTTGTCCTGTGCTAATTAATGCTGATGAGAAATTGAATTCTTTTGGTACAAATCCTAATTTGTCATCCCATACTTTACCTTTTATTTTACCTTCTTTGGTGGTTAAATGAGCTACACTATCTCTTAATTGTATATTTGAATCGCTAAAAAATTGCTTTTCATCTTTTAGTACATATACATCGTTTAAAAGAGCTTTTCCCCAATAATAGCCATTAATCCATTTGTTCTGATCGATTTGAGCACTGTCAAAATCATCTTCAAATGTTACTTGCCACTTATCTATTTCTTTAAATAAATCTTTATTCTTAATTTTCTCGAACCATTTAAATTCCGGTGTTTTCTTGATGTCTTCATATTCCGAAATTAGCGCATGTTCCTTTGATTTTGCAAAACGTTTAGGATCTTCAAGATCTTTCTTGAAAGCGATGAAATCAGCTGATTCAACCTCTTCTTTTAAACTTTCAAAGGTTGCCAGTCTTTCTGAATTATCAATATTGATAAAGTTCTTATAAATGGCCTTGTTGGTTTCTTTATAATAGAACTTGATGTCTGAATCCTTTTGAAGACTTTTAAACTCCTTGAATTTTGTATAAGCTTCTGATTTTTTGTAGTCCTTTTTGCTCTTTGCTTCTCTGAATTCAGCGCTATCAATCCATTTTTTAATTTCGCTGTACTGTTTTAAGATGTCTGATTGAGCAATGGAGTTAATTCTTTCAGGATTATGAGAGGCTTTATATTTAAAATACTTCTTTAAATCGCTAGACTTTCTTAAAGATTCAAAATCCTTTAACTTTCTGTATTCAGGTGTATCCTTAAACTTTTCGCTCTTTAGCTGCTCTACTTTTTTAATAAAGTCGCCAGAATGAACGAGTGTGTCTAATTCTTTAAATCTATTATAGTTACTAGAATTTTCAAAGTCGATTAAGCGTTGATAATCGCTTTTTAATTTTTCCTGTTCAGCTTCGTATTTAGCTGTCTGAGGATATTTGCTTCCAAAAAGTGAGTTTAAAAATGAGGCCATTATTTAATCGGTTTATGGGCATTAATTATACAGTTCATACGGTAGAATTAGAATAAAGTTAACTTAAAAGGGCTAATTTTTTAATAGTTGTAAAATGTTGTGCGTTTTTGATCACTTATTTGTTCGTTAACGAACAGGTTTGGTTGGATGTATTATTTATAAAATACAGTGGGTAAGCGATATGTGCTTTTTGGATCGATGGTTGATGTATAGTAATTGTTGATGCAGGTTAAAAGTGCTTTCAATTTTTACATTGGAAAAGATGTTTAATAACAGATTAACGATTTTTAACAATACGTAAAATGCTACAAGTTATAAATTGAAAGGTTTTTTAAAGTGCAGAAAAACAAGGTTTAAGAATTGTTTAAGGATTTTTAAATTGGATTGGAGGTTATAAATAGAATGTTGGGAGTAGTCGAATTGATTTAGATCATGATTTATAATTTGTAATTAATTCTTTTTTGTACCCGAAACGAGACTATATAAAGATAGTAGCAGTTATAGATCATTTATAAAACGGAGAATTATGAATGTATTAAGAGAAATAGTAAGCTTTTACGATTCGATAGGAATGGAAGATATGGGACAGGTGAAACTAATGAACCGTATTGATACAAAATTTTTATTGTCTCCAAAAGTGTTGATTTCATGTTTGTCTGAACATATTGAAGACTACAAAGTGGTTGAAATTAAAGGCAGACGAATACTTTCATATCATACCAATTATTACGATACAAATGATCTGAGAATGTACTATGAGCACCATAATGGTAAAAATAGAAGATATAAAGTTCGCTATAGAAAATATGCTGAAAGTGGTGATGAGTTTTTAGAAATAAAAATGAAACATAAAGGCAGAACTCATAAGAAAAGAGTTGCTGTAAATGGCTTTGAAGAAAGTATTAAAGGTGATGAAAAACAATTTGTTGATGTAAATTCACCATATCATGCTAATGATTTGATATCTGTTTTATCTACAGATTTTGAGCGTATTACATTAGTTAGTAAGACTACGTGTGAACGTATTACTATTGATTTAAATATTCAATTCTCTGATAAGCAGTCTACAAAGGATCTTGATAATTGTGTAATTGTTGAGGTTAAGCGTAACCGTGAAGATGTTTACTCTTCTTTTGCCAGAACAATTAAGAAGCATGGTTTCTTACCTCTTTCAATTAGTAAGTATTGCCTTGGTACAATAGCATTGAATAATGATGTAAAGTACAATCGGTTCAAACCAAAATTGCGTACGGTAAGCGGTTTGATGAATAAGGAAGATAATGCTTTTGCAGCAGTAGTATAAAAATAGTGATAAATAAAAAATAAGTAATTCAATAATAAACATAGCAATGATGACAATTGAAAGAGTTAAAATAGGATTTGTTTTTATGCTTTTGGTGTTAAGTTGTGTTTCAAGTGTAAATGCTAATAATATACGTCCGAAAGGAGTCTTTGACTCAGATGATGTATTAAAGCTTACTTTAATTGCTGATTTTAATAAGCTAAACACCGAAAGAGATAAATCTGCCGGTTATTTGGAAGGAAAAGTTATTTACAATGATAAAAAAGAAGTTGAATTACCTGTTAAAGTAAAAGTCAGAGGTAATTATCGCTTAAAAGAAACTACATGTGAATTTGCCCCTTTAAAACTTAAATTCTCAAAATCAGATGTTGGGCGAACAATATTTCGTAATAATAGGAAAGTTAAACTAGTCACTCATTGTCAGGAAAATGATGAAATGCTAAATAGCGTTATCCGCGAGTACACAGCATATCGTATTTATAATTCAATTTCAGAGTATAGTTTGCGTGTTCGTTTGGTTGAGATCAATTATGTTGATAGTAACGATGGAACGTCTTTTCAAAAATATGGTTTCTTTATTGAGGATAAGGATGATATGTGTGATAGATTAGGAGCCAAGGAATACAAAGTAATGAATGTAAGATTGGATCAAATAGAGGAACAAGAGATGGTTAAGATGTCGATGTTTCAATATATGATCGGTAATGAAGATTGGTCAGTTCCTATGATGCACAATGTAATATTAGTAAAAGATGACAATCACAGCCCCTATATAGCCATACCATATGACTTTGACATGTCATATTTTGTAAATCCTCCTTATAGAAAAGAAATTACAGGGCCTGTTGAAACTGCTACAATATATAAAGGAGATAAGGTTAAATTTGATGAATTAAGAAAACAGGTTACTCATTTTACCGAAACCAAAAATGAGGTTCTTAATATGATTTTAGATCTACCTCAAATGTCATTGGAGTGTAAACAAAGGTGTTTGAGTGAGATAGAAGAGTTCTACGCAAAATTAGAGACTAAAAGCAGCCTTCGTCGTAACTTTATGGCGCATGTAAAGTAGGTTTGTGGCTGAATTACCTTCATAAAATGACAAAATACCTATTGTCGAAAACAGGAAATTTTATAATTTTGCAATCGCTATTGCGAAAATAGCTCAGTTGGTAGAGCACGACCTTGCCAAGGTCGGGGTCGCGGGTTCGAGTCCCGTTTTTCGCTCGCTTGAAGAGGAAGTTTAACTTCCTTTTTTATTGTCGCCCAAGTGCTGAAATTGGTAGACAGGCACGGTTGAGGGCCGTGTGTCCTACGGACGTGCGGGTTCAAGTCCCGCCTTGGGCACTGGATAGGATTCCAAAAAAAGTAGAAAAGCGCTTAAAACTAATGTTTTAAGTGCTTTTTTGTTTTCTCGAAAAACCATCAAAAAGCATTAAAATAGGGGGGTACTAAATCGAGACCTATTCATTTTCGGTCGAAAAATAGTCTCGGCAGAATTAAGAGTATTGAAGAGTAAACAATTAAATGGCAGAAATTTTTCAATTACAGCTTTTTAGTTTAACAAAAAAAAGTTTTATATATCATTAACTCTCTACTAATGAGGTTTGTTAGATGGACTCTACCTTACAAACTACTGATCTTGGATGCTTCTTTTTTCTAAGTGCTGCTAAAAGAAGTAAAACCTATTTTTGGGTGTATAATCGTTCTTTTATAATTTATTGATCTTTTTGGGATATTATATGACATGATTAGGTGCTATTCATAAATGATGGCCAAAGTAATTTTGTGACAAATTTTTCAAACCTGATTAAATAATGAAAACGTTAGTCCTATTACTTTCGCTATTAATAATTCCTTTCGTTGCAAACTCTCAGATAAAGCTTACACGGGTCCATTCTAATATGGAGGCTTATGAGTTTAATGGAGGAGAAAAAGCATTGCATTGGGTAACCAACGGGCGAATAGCTTTAAGTTCTCGCGATGCAATAAACCTTGAAGTGATTGGGGCATATTATACACGAGACGGAATTACAGATTGGACTCCTGGCGATTTCAGTATTACCTATTCGCGCAGCTATGCTTCATCAAAAGTTGGTTCAAGTGGCTGGCAAGGATGGTCGCCTATTGTAAAATTGGTTATGCCAACAGGTGATCCGGCAAATGCAGCTATTTTTGGTCATTGGCTATTGGAACCGGCGGTGCAATATAAATGGTTGTTAAAAGATCAACGTTTTTATATCAGCAACAAATGGCGTTATAACTTTCCGCTAGCTAATACAGGAGAGTGGCCCGAGCCTCCCATTTTACTTCGCTTCGAACCGAAGTTTGGATTTACTTCAGATAAGTGGTCGGCAGCTTTCAGTTTAGATAATCGTGCTGTTTTTAATCAGGATGCATTTGTAATATATGCACGAGTAGATGCAGGATATAAATTAGGTAGTAGGAGTGGATTAAATGCCTTTTATACCAACCGTGTGAGACATCAGGTTTTATTTAAAGCCTATGGTGGAATTGGTTTTTACTACAATTTTTAAAGTTTCTGGTCTTCATTCCTAGTGAATCCTTTAACAGGGTTACGATTAGTTAATATTTCTGCTGGATTTTAGAGTGCTACATATTTCGGTTTGACAGTTTTGGGATACCTGATGACATTTTTGGAGTAAAAGATCATAGTGGAATCATGGATATTTGTATCAGAATAATTTTTGAAAAACAAACAATTAATAAATAAATCAATCATGAAGACGATACGTTTAACTTTAGCAGCAGCCTTAATGAGTATGGTTGTGACAGTAGGAGCGCAGTCGCCTCCAATTCAGAACAACCAGGAAGTTACCCCTGAAATCGAAAAGGAAAGAGCAGAAGCAGAAAAAGCAGAAGCCAATGCTAAAACTGATATCAAAGTTGGAAAACTGTATCTAACGGCACTTCCTGCATTAGCATCTAATCCGGCATATGGTTTTATTTATGGAGCAGCTGCATCAGGTAGTATATTTTTAGGTGATCCGTCAACTACCAATATGTCTAATTTGATGGCAATAGCCACATACACAACAAAAAATCAGTTAATGATTGCTCTACGTGGTAACTTATACACCAACGAAAATAAATGGATGTTACAGAGTGATTATAGATTTTTTGATTCTTCGCAGCCCACTTTTGGCTTAGGAACAGGTGCCGATGGAAATACCTTAATTCCTGGAGTATCACCTTTGGGCGAAGATGAACTATATGAAGGAGAAGGTATGGAGTTTAATTTTATACGGGCCCACCAAACAGCACTGAGGCAAATAAAACCCTCGTTGTATTTCGGTGGAGGTATTCATTTTGATCGTTTTTCGGATATTAATGATAACATATTGGATAAAGAAAATGGTATTTATTCTAATCATTATACTTATAGTATGAAGCATGGTTATGATCCAACTGGTTATAATTTGGTGGGTGTTTCGGCAAGTGCTTTATATGATACCCGTGATAATATGGCTAATCCATATTCAGGACGTTTTGCTAACATTTCTTATAAGTACAATGCCGACTTTTTAGGTAGTGATCAAAGCTCATCTACTCTTTGGATGGAATATCGTGATTATTTTAGTGTAAGTAAAAATGTACCCCGAAATGTACTTGCCGTTTGGACCTATGCTAATATTACAACACACGGACATCTACCTTATATGTTAATGCCTGCAACTGCCTGGGATCAGATGGGACGATCAGGTCGTGGTTATGCTCAGGGACGCTGGAGAGGTGATGATATGTTTTATGCTGAGGCTGAATACAGGTTCCGTTTACCTCTTTTGGCTAAAAACCCTGATTTATTTGGTGGTGTAGTATTTGCCAATGCTACTTCGGCCTCTGCTCGCGATGCCAATGTAAACTTATTTGACAACTGGGCTTTTGCAGCTGGTGCTGGTTTGCGTATTCAAATCCAAAAAGCAACGCGTACTAATCTTGGATTCGATTATGGTGTAGCTAATGATGGTACTGGTGCCTTTTATATAAACCTTACCGAGTATTTTTAAAATAATGGTTAATTGTTAATGATAAAAGGGTCGCAACAGTTTTATTAGCGGCCTTTTTTGAGATATTGAAACACTTTCAATAAGTTTATGACAGGAATGTATGAATTTTATTATCCGGGAATTACTTCTTTGGGATTAACACCTTTTACTTTTTTAAACATCAGCGAGAATTTCGATACGCTGTTATATCCCATGTCAAAACCTACTTCCATTACTGTATACTGGCCGGTTTTTAAGCGTCGATAGGCTTCATCCATTTTGGCATGGGTATAAAACTGGTAAACCGAGCAGTTGAACAAAGCTTTAAAATCGCGCTGAAGCTTTGATACACTTACAGCAAATTCATTGGCCAAATCTTCCAGATTGATTTTGGACTCAACGCTTTGGATTACTTTGTCTTTGATTATCATTAAGCGATTGTAATCATCAACATGTAGTCCGTGTAATTCATCTTTATTCAATAACTTCTGAACCGATTGCATTAGAGTCGTAAATAATTCAAACGCTTTGGCATGCACCAATAAAATTCTACCCGAATCGCTATTATCGTAATGTAAGAGATCAAATAACAGACGATCCATCTCAGTTGTTAAATGCAGATGATAGCCTTTTGCTTCATCGTTTTCGAATAATTTATCAAAAATATCCACGGCTTCGGGCATTAATTCCTGAAGTCCCTTTCTGTACAGTTTAAACGATACAGATTGATGCTGATGATTGGCATGAAATTCTGATTTTAATGGAAATAATCCATTATATATAAAAATACCTTGAGGAGAACCAGCCTCCATCAATTGTTGTTCATTATTGTAATCCTGCACCACTTTTCCTTCTTTCACAATATTAATGTGATAATAATCGGGTATTTCGTCCGGAGTTCTGTCAATAACGATGTTATAATCGTAGTTTCCCTGTACAACCATAAACTCAAACTCAGGGAAATAAGAGTAGGCAGTAATTTTCCATTCGCTATTACCTCTTTTATATATGAGTCGTTTATCTTTTACTTCGGCTTTAAAACTTTCTTCAAAAGCTCTTAAATAGGTTTGAATATCACCTTCTTTTATCTTTATGTATAAAGGATCTTGTGTTTTCATTGGTGTCAAGTTCTGGCTTTAAAGTTAATCGAAATCCTTTGTTAATAAAGAACAAAACGACTTTGAAGTAGTACTCATTTTGTTTTGATTACTTGTTAAATGCTGCAAAAGGGTTGAGGGTTGATAGAATTGGGACTGGACTCTTACAAATCTTAAATGATATTTGTAACAGTAAAAATTAGTAAAATTTAAAAGCTATTAGATATGAATATAAAGCAATTTTTTTTGATGACAATTTTGGGTGTGTCGCTTTTAGTAGCGTCTAATGCCCAGGCACAGAAATCATTTTTTAATCCGGAAGTACCCGACATTGTTCAGTACGAAGTAACACCTGATGTAAAGTACGGAGAAGGCAAAGTTAATGCAAACGGCAAAGTTGCCATGAAGGACCTAACCATGGATGTATATTATCCAAAAGCTGAATCAAGCGAGCCACGTCCTGCTGTTATTTTAACTTACGGTGGTAGTTTTCACCGTGGTAATCCTCGTTCTCCCTATACCGGATTTGGAGGGCAAACAACATCAATGAGCCAGTATGCCATGCGTTATGCTGCCGAAGGTTTTGTGGTATTTACCATTAATTATCGCGTAGCTCCCGATAATCCTATTGTAGACGAATACTCAGGATACACTGAAGACGATATTGACGTAAGTATATTTACAAATCCAGCTGCGGTAGCACAAACAAATGTTATTCGCCAGCAGATGGGATTGGAGCCTTTAACAGATGAAAATGCCGAACCGGTTTTGAAAGCTACTGTTTTAGCGGCTGCCGAAGATTTGCGCACAGCCATCCACCATGTTAAAGCTGAAAACAAAACTTATAATATTAACCCTGATAAGATTGCATTGGGTGGATTCTCTGCCGGAGCAGTAACCTCTATTAATGTGGCATACGGAATGCAGGAAGATGTATCGGCTGTATTTATCAACTCGGGATTTGTGGCCGGACTGAAAGTGGCAAACAAAATTGCTGCATCGGACAGCAATCCTCCCATTATGATGTTTATGAGTGATAATGACTACCCTGTAGTATCTATGTTTACCCAACCACTGATTCAAATTTTTAAAGCGAATAACGTAGAATACCATTTTAACTGGGTTCCGGGTTTCGGGCATTTTTATCCGGGAGGAGCAGTAACTTTATCTGATGAGGGCGATAAAGCACCACTTATAGAAAGAACGCTGGGGTTTTTAAAAGAGAAGCTGCAATAAGCATTTAAAAAAGCTAAGCCTGTACTACTTTAGTGCAGGCTGGCCTAATTAAAAATGAATGACATGAAGAAACTTGTTTTATCACTAGTTATTGCACTAACAGGCTTATGGGCCTCTGCGCAATCGGATAAGAAAGAAGTTGAAGCCATAAAAAAGGTAATTGAAACAGCTTATCTCAATGGCGTTCAAAATATTGGTAATATGGACTTGATCGATGCCGGTTTTCATCCCGATTTTCGGATGCAGGTGTTGGAAAAGGACGGAAGCCTGTCAAACGTGTCGCTCGACGAATTTAAACAACGGGTAAAAAACAACATCGATAAAGGTGTACTGCCTCGCCCCGAAGGAAAACAGGTAAGCGTTGAGTTTTTAAGTATCGATGTAAGTAAATATGCGGCCACCCTAAAAATGGATTACATCCTCGAAGGAAAGTCGGTTTACATCGATTATATGCAACTGTATAAATTCCCCGAAGGATGGAAAATCGTAAATAAGATTTATTACACCGTGGGTGATTAAAAAATGATGATTGATTAAAGATTAATGAAGGCCGCAACAGATTGTTGTTGGCCTTTTCTTTTGGTGGTAAATAACTTCAAGTAAAAGCTTGCTTGTTTGATGTGGTCATAGTTGAACCCTTGTTAAGGGTTCTGTTTCGGTTTGCTGTCAGTTTCTCCGGGTTAACACCCGGTGCTATTATTGTTTAATTCCTTCGGAATTATTTACTAACCAGCCAATAAAACAAATCTCGTTCGAATGCAACTTACAAATTATGGCAGAAACCTATTTCTCACAATTGTACAAAACATGAATGCCTAAAAGGCATTAACAACAATAGCCACAGGTGCAACCTATAGACTTTAAGTCCCAATCGGATCCCTAGAACCCTGAAAGGTCTTTATTTGCTTTCATTACTTATTTTTCCGAGTTGACACCCGGAACTACTATTGTTTAATTCCTTCGGAATTAATTACCAACCTGCCAATAAAATAAATATCGTTGGAATAAAACTTACAAATTATGGCAGAAACCCATTTCTCACAATTGTACAAAACAAGAATGCCCAAAGGGCATTAACAATAATAGCCACAGGTGCAACCTGTGTTTTCTGATCAACCTGACAAAAAGAACCCTGAAGGGGTTCAACTGTTAATGTGTATAAATATCCATCTCGACGGAATCAATATCTACGTCAATTGTTTTTGTACTATCAATCTTATATTTTAACCCGGTATCACATCACTTGGATTAATTCCTTTATTTTTTTTAAACATGATCGAGAATTTGGGAATGCTATTATATCCAAGATCGTAACCCACTTGCATTACGGTAAATTTACCTGTTTTTAGACGGCGATAGGCTTCATCCATTTTGGCTTGAGCAAAAAACTGATAGACTGAAATGTCAAATAGTGTTTTAAAGTCGCGCTGCAATTTTGATTTGCTGATAGCAAACTGTTTGGCAATTTCTTCAACATTGATTTTACCCTCAATATTATCTAACATTTCCTTTTTAATTAAAAGTAAACGATTATAGTCATCAATGTGTAAACCATGTAACTCATCTTTTTCTAATAATTGTTTAATGGAATTTAAAAGCATGGTAAATAATTCCAGCCCGCGAGATAATACCATAGTGTTTTTGCCAAAAATACCACTGTTAAATTCATAAAGTTCAGTCAAAAGCCTTTCCATCTCAATAGGTAATTGGGTGTGATAGGCAGTTGGCTCATCGTTTTCAAATAAGGTTTCAATAATGGGCAATGCTTCGGGCATTATTTCGGCTATAGCTTGTTTTGATACTTTAAAAACAATAGCCTTGTAATCCTGATTGGCTGGTATGTTTGATTTTAAAGGGAAACCACCATTGTATACAAATACACCTTTATTAGTGCCGGCTTCTGCAGTTTTCTCTTCGTTATCATAGTCCTGCATTATTTTACCCTCTTTAATCATATTAAAATGATAATAGTCGGGTCTTTCATTTGCAATTCTATCAACTACAATATTATTATAGAAGTTGGTACTAAGTACCCCCAGTTCAAAATCAGCTGCAATAAGCTGCGAAGAGAGATGAAAATAGTTAGAACCTTTTTGTATCTCAAACCTGTTTTTTATTCTCTTTTGCTCAAAAACCTCCTCAACTACCTTAAAGTAGTTGTTCATTCCGCCTTCAGTAACCTTTAAAATTGTTGTGTCCAATGTGTATCTGTTTACTCACGTAAAGTTAAAGAATCATTTAGTGTTTACAATTATTTGAATAGTTTGCTCATACAATACTACCGTTATGTTTTATTTTTGGCCTTAAATTATGCTTTTGGGTTCTTTGGGAATTGGGTTGGTACAAACGGAGATGATTGTAACCTCCATAATCCTGATATTTGAATTGTTAATTTAAATACAAGTTCAGCAATGCTTTAGTAAGCCTAAATAGCTGATCAATTTTGTAACTACTAAAAATAATTGATATGAGAATTACATTATTACTTTCAGGATTGTTCCTGATATCGACAATGAGTTTTGCACAAAAGACAAGTAACAAGCTGGATGGAACCGATGGTTTGCAACCAATTTCAGAATTTAAGGAAGATATTAATTCAACAGATGCTCAGAAGTATCGTACCGAATACAGGGCATTAAATTTTATTAAGGCCGATCAAACGGGAGCTTACGGTTTTTTAAACCTACCCGAAGTTTCGCCAACAGCAACAGTCTACAGAAACGGACAGGTTTCTTTTTTAGAAGAAAATTTGAATGAAGAGCTTTGGAATACGATTACCAAAACCAATGCCGGAACCATGCCTTTATCTGAATTAGTACAAAACGACAGTGCCCGTATGCAGGGGTTGTTAGTTATTCATGATGGTAAAATTGCTCTTGAAAAATACATGGGCATGCGCGAAACAGATAAGCATGTGTGGTTTTCTGCATCCAAAACACTAACCGGAATATTGGTACACATTTTAGAAGAAGAAGGAAAGATTGATCTGGAGGAATCAGTTACGCATTATATACCTGAGTTTAACAGCGCTGATTGGCAAAAAGTGAAAGTAAAACACTTATTGCATCACGTATCGGGTATGGATTATGTTGAAACAAACAAAAACTTTAAAACTCCCGGACATCCATTGGCTATTGGTTTTGCTTATGCGATTGCTACGCGCCACGAGCCATCAGAAAAATCACTTTTTGATATTATGAAGGACGTAAAATTGTATAGAGAACCGGGTGAGGCTTTTGACTATTCAACCATGAATACACAGATCCTGGGTCTTATAATCGAAAAAGTAACCAATCAGAAGTTCGAAGATGTATTAAGTCAGCGCGTATGGGGAAAAAGTGGCATGGAGAGTGAAGGCCATTATGCACTAACTCCATATGGTGAGATCTTAAATGGAGCTATCTTTTCATCTCGATTGAGAGATATGGGACGTTTCGGATTGTTATTTACCGATAGTTGGAATAAGGTGTCTCAAGAGAAAGTTGTTTCGGATAGTTACTTCGAAAAAGTAAATGACAAAACATACAGCGACGCATATTTAAAAGGTGAGCAGGGTACTAACAATGCAAAATACTTTGGCGAAGTTCCTTCGCATGCAAGCTACCAGTGGGATGCAGTGTTTAATGATGGAGATATGTATAAGGCCGGTCGTTATGGTCAGGGTATTTATGTATCGCCCGAAACGAATACTGTGATTGTATGGTTCTCTACTGTATACGAAAACCTGTTATACTTCCCCGGTTTTGCACGTCAAATAATTGATCAAAATTATCGCTAAGCATATTGGTAAAGGGGTTCATTAAGAACCCCTTAGTTTAAAAAAAATAAGTATTGGAGATATTGAATAATCTTTGTCTCCCGGCCATACTTATGCCTAAATAATACTACCACTAACTTAAAATACGACTAGTAAATTCTTAGTTGTGCAATAGCTACAATTCAATTTGACCAAATGAGGTCATAGCTTGATCTGTTTGGAGCCTTTGTTCATGAATAGATATATCATTTTTGCATCATAAAGTGGATATCACGGAATAGAAACTATTGATTGAATTGCCATTAAGCTTATGTGAAATTAAAATAAAGCAATATATTATGAATTATCTAAAAGCATTAATACTTACAGGAATACTCGCGTTTGGTAATATCCTGAGTTTTGCTCAAACACAAGAAGAGATAGCGCAGAAATTACAAAATCCATTGTCAAACATTACTGCGCTACCTATTCAATATAACTTTGGATTAGGAACACCAGATTACGAGGGAACAACTTACACTACCTCATTTCAACCGGTAATGGCCTTTGACTATGGTAAGTTTAGTATGGTACACCGAGCTGTTATTGGTACATCGTACCTACCATCTACTACTTTAGGTAATGGAAGTACTTTTGGAACAACCGATTTAAACTACTCGTTCTATTTTGCTCCTAAAAAGAAGTTGGGGAATTTAGCCTTTGGTGTTGGGCCATCTATCGATATGCCTACAGCCAGTGATCCTTTGTTAGGTAGTGGTAAGTGGAATGCCGGAGCCAGTATTGTTGCTGTGTACCAAAAAAACAAGTGGACTCTGGATATGGTATTCCGTCAGACCAATTCCTTTGCCGGAGATGACGAAAGAGCTGATGTAAACCGTTTTGTCAGTCAAACCTTAGTAGCCTACAGTTTAGGAAAAGGTTGGGTGGTAAATACTTTTCCAACTATTACTGCCAACTGGAATGCTGATAAGGGACAACAATGGACTGTTCCAGTAGGAGGAGGAGTAAGTAAGCTGGTATTTTTAGGTAAGCTTCCAACACAGTTTGGAGTTCAGTATTACAATAATGTGGTACGACCTGATTACGTTGGCAAAAGCGAACTAAGGTTTACAACAACATTTGTATTTTCTAAATAACAGCATTTAAACATTATTGACATGAAAAATATAGCAATCGTATTATTTTCAGCGCTAATTGGATTAGCATCCTGTAATGCCCCTGAAGACAAAGAAGTAACAGCCATTAAACAGCTTATTGAAACATCGTACCTCGAGGGAACTCAGAATATAGGCGATATGGATAAGATTGATGCTGGTTTTCATCCCGATTTTCGTATGCAGGTGCTGGAGAAAGACGGAACCTTGAACAATGTAGGCCGCGAAGGATGGAAGCAAATGGCACAAGATAATATTGATAATGGCGTTCTTCCTCGTGCAGCTGATAAGCAGGTTAGTGTAAATTATTTAGATATTCAGGTTGAAAAATATGCAGCCACACTAAAAATGGAGTACATACTGGAAGGTAAACCGGTGTATATCGACTTTATGCAGCTGTATAAATTTCCTGATGGATGGAAAATCGTAAATAAGATTTATTACACCGTGGGTGACTGATAAATGATTATTGACTAACGATTAATGATAAATGAAAGGCCGCAACAGATTGTTGTTGGCCTTTTTTAATTTCTAAAACTGATTTTTAAATCGGAATTACATCACTTGGATTAATGCCTTTCATTTTTTTAAACATGGTTGAGAACTTTGAGATGCTGCTATAACCCAGATCGTAGCCTACTTCTGTAACCGAGTATTGACCGGAGCGTAACCTGCGTTGGGCTTCGTCCATTTTAGCCTGTGTAAAAAAGTTGTATACAGTACAGTTGTACAATGCTTTAAAATCGCGTTGTAGTTTCGAAACACTAATGGCGAATTGACTGGCAATATCCTCAATGTTTATTTTTCCCTCCACATGCTTAATAATCTCGTCTTTAATCTGTAGAACCCTGTTATAGTCATCAATATGCAAGCCGTTTAACTCATCATCGTCCAATAGTTTTTTTACCGATTTAATTAAAAGGGCGAATAACTCCAGGCCTTTCGATGTGACCAAAATGTTGGCAGTCAGTTTATCTTGCTGGTATAAAAATAAATCCTCAATTACTTTTTGTAATGCCACAGGGATACTGGTGTGATACGCTTTTGCCTCATTTCCTTCAAAAAGCGATTCCAAAATACCTAAGGAATCAGGAATGCTTTTAGTAAAAGCGGTTTTTGAAAATTTAAATACGATCGATTTGTATTCCGTGTTATTGGGGAAATGTGTTTTTAATGGGAATAGGCCATTATAAATAAACATGCCTTTATTCGATCCGGCTTCTATTAAATGTTCTTCGTTACTAAAATCCTGCCGGAGACTCCCTTCACTAATAAGGGCAAAATGGTAAAAGTCGGGCTGCTCATCAGGTATCCGCTCTAAAGTCCAGTTATCTTTAACATTAAGGCTGTGCACCATCATTTCAAAATCATCGAATAATTTATAATTTATTACCGAAACATGGTGTTTACCTTCTCTAAAGTCAAAGCGGTTGCCAATTCTCTTAACATTAAAAGCTTTTTCAAGGCCATTGAAATAGTTGTCACTTCCCCCTTCCTTTATGTTAAGTGTCTTGTTGTTCATTTTTATATAAGGATTTATCAGACGTTCTGCTAAAGATAAGGCTAATAAACTAGATGACAATGTGTGAAACCTATTGGTAGTGCTGAGTTTTTTTAATTCAAACATTATTTGCCTGACGTTATTGGACATTCACTTGGCGATAAGTGGTAAAATATCGGTGCTGCGTTGCTCTAAATTTGCCTCTGTAATAGTAATTGAAAACTATTCGGCAAAAAGAGCAATAAACAAATAAAAAATAGAAATTATGAATAAATTAAGTAGAATAGGAGCGGTTTTATCAATGGCTCTAATGTTTTTGGTACCAAGTAAGTCAGATGCTTGTACAGGAATTCGGTTAATAGCTGAAGATGGTGGAGTAGTATATGGCAGAACCATGGAGTGGGGAGCTTTTGATCTTAACTCAAGAGTGGCCGTTGTTCCAGAGGGATTTAAATTTAGCAGCTTAACTCCGGAAGGTGATAATGGTATGGCATACAAAGTAAAGTATGGATTTGTAGCATTAGATATAATTGGCAAAGACTATTTTGGTGATGGGATGAATGAAGCCGGTTTGGCAGCAGGTATGTTTTACCATCCAAATTATGCAAAATTTCAGGAGTATAATAGTGCTGATGCTTCAAAAACTATCTCATCGCAAGAACTCCTTACCTATATTCTTTCAAGCTTTAAAGATGTAGAAGAGGTGAAAAAAGGTATGCAGGAAATATCGGTAGTTGGTGT
This sequence comes from Carboxylicivirga linearis, assembly GCF_018271995.1. Taxonomy (GTDB): domain Bacteria; phylum Bacteroidota; class Bacteroidia; order Bacteroidales; family Marinilabiliaceae; genus Carboxylicivirga; species Carboxylicivirga linearis. The sequence goes on along the minus strand of NZ_JAGUCO010000024.1, from coordinate 17,768 downwards.
AATTGAGAAAGCAATCGGAATGGAAGTTGGTGCGCATTGGATTGTTACAGATGCTAATGGTACATCTTTAGTAATTGAGTATTCAGAAGGTGAGTTAATGCTACACGATGCTCCACTTGGGGTTATTACGAATGCTCCAAAATACGACTGGCACATGACCAACTTAAATAACTATGTAAACCTTACGGCTCACCCGCAAAGTCCTAAGAAATTAAACGACATTACGATTAGCCCGATGGGTGCAGGTTCGGGGTTTTTAGGAATGCCCGGCGATAATACACCTGTGTCTCGATTTGTAAGAGCCGTAGCATGGTCTCAATCAGCCCGCAAAACAAATGATGCTGATGAAACTGTTTATGAGGTTTTCAGAATACTAGATAACTTCAACCTTCCTTTGGGCCCTGATGGAGGGGAAGGTGCCAGCGCTAATTTTTTCGATGATTCGATGCGCTCAACAACGTTATGGACTACGGCCTGGAATATACAGGACAGACAATTAAACTACCATACACAGCACAACAGACGTGTAAGAATGGTTGACTTGAAAAATATTAATTTTTCAAAAATTGGTAAAGAAATTATCCACCTCTCTTTAGATGAGAAAAAAGAGCAGGACAAGATTGAAGTAAAGCTTGATTTATAATAGGGCTGACCTTATTTGGCCTGCACACGTTCTGCAGGCCAATTTAAAACACCTCCTATATCATCATTTTTAAAAGACACACTAGTCTAAATAAGTATTATAAGCAATCATGAATACATTAAAAAATATTGCCATTACCTTATTGGCATTAATAAGTTTTTCTGGCGTTTATGCACAAAGTGACCAAGACGCAATTGCACAAAAGTTACAAAATCCATTGTCGAACATTACAGCGTTACCCATCCAACATAACTTTGGATTAGGAACACCGCAATACGAGGGAGCAACTTATACCACCTCATTTCAACCGGTTATGGCCTTTGAATATGGTAACTTCAGTATGGTACACCGAGCTGTAATTGGTACTACGCATTTGCCTTCAACTACTTTAGGCAATGGGAGTACTTTTGGTACAACCGATTTAAATTACTCGTTCTATTTTGCACCTAAAAAGAAGTTGGGGAACTTAGCCTTTGGAGTTGGGCCATCTATTGATATGCCAACAGCAAGTGATGATCTGTTAGGTAGTGGTAAGTGGAGTGCTGGTGCCAGTTTGGTGGCTGTATATCAAAAGAACAAGTGGACGCTGGACATGGTTTTTCGTCAGACGAACTCTTTTGCCGGAGACGATCAAAGAGCTGATGTAAACCGTTTTGTCAGCCAAACATTAATTGCCTACAGTTTAGGAAAAGGATGGGTGGTAAATACCTATCCAACTATTACAGCCAATTGGAATGCTGACAGTGGACAGCAATGGACAGTTCCTGTTGGTGGTGGAGTAAGTAAGCTGGTATTTTTAGGTAAGCTTCCAACCCAGTTTGGAGTTCAGTATTACAATAATGTGGTACGACCTGATTACTTAGGTAAAAGCGAATTGAGGTTTACAACAACATTTGTATTTTCTAAATAACAGCATTTTAGCTACTGCAAGGGTATCACATCTTTAGGATTGATGCCCTTTACTTTTTTAAACATGGTTGAGAATTTCGAAGCATTCTGATAGCCCATATCATAGCCTACTTCGGTTACGGTATATTTACCCGATTTCAAACGACGGTAAGCTTCGTCCATTTTGGCATGGGTATAAAACTCACCCACATTGCAATCGAACAGGGCTTTAAAATCGCGTTTTAGCTTGGAGCCACTAACACCAAATTTATTTGCTATCTCATCCATACTCACTTTCTGGTTGAGGTGATCGAGAATGAATTGCTTTACCTCAAGCAGTCGTTTGTAATCATCAATATGCAATCCGTGCAAATTTTCTTTATCCAGTTGGTTTTTCAGCGAACTCATTAACAGCGTATATAGTTTTAGTCCGTCGCTGGTAACCAATGCTTGTCTGCCAAAATCAAGGGTTTCATAAAAAAAGAGGTCGTCCATTAGTTTTTCCAGTTCGGCACTCACCTGGGTATGATAGCCCTTGGGCTCATCATCAGGAAATAACGATTGTAAAAGAGGAATGGCCTCCGGGATTAGACTGGAAATACCACTCAGCGAAAACTTAAAGCTTACCGAGCGAATGCCCACTCTGGACGGGTAATGCGAGTCAAGCGGAAACAGGCCGTTGTGTAAAAACAAGCCCATGGAAGTACCCGCTTCGGCGTTCTTCTGCTCGTTTTGGTACTGACGTGTTACCTGTCCTTCTTTTATCAATGTTAAATGGAAATAATCGGTCTGATCGTCAGGTAAGCGTTTAACAAGTAGTGACTTTTGCAATTGTAGCTGTAGTAATATTAACTCAAAATCTTTCGATATAGGCGAGATATCTATTTTAATTAGATCGTTTCCCAACTCATAGTCAAAACCGTTTTCGGTTCGTTTGCCTTTGGGATAGGATTCTTCCAGAATATCCAGGTATTTATAGCCGCTTCCTTCCTGCAGGCAAATTATTTGTTGATCGTGGTGTTCCATTAATGAATTCTTTACAAGGCCTAGGTTTAACTTCAACTAAAGTACGACCAATCTACCTTTTGACCAAACAGGAGGGGATCTTGACCTACAGGGATTCGTTTTCAGCCCTGATCATGACGTTTCTTTGTCATATAAAAAGAAACAGATTATGCTTAGTCTTTATAATACCAAGTTAAAAACGGGTGCATCAAAATCAGTTGATTAACCCCATCCCTAAAGGGAGCAACTGATTTTCTCAACTCCCTTTAGGGTTGGGGTAATTGAGAAAATTAACATCTATGACTGGTACAATAAACACCATGCATTAAACAGATTGTATAAATACATTAAAGAATTATATCATGAAAAAGATTATAAAAAATGCATTGACGCTTACCATGGTAACCATGGTATTGGTTTTTTCCGGAAGCAGTTTGATGGCTCAGGAAAGCACCCTTCCGCAGGAGGTAATCAACCAAATGGAAAAAGTTGTAGATGATAACGCTGAGTATATACAAGATATTTTTAAAGATTTGCATGCTAACCCTGAGCTTCCGTTTCAGGAAGTGCGTACCTCGGGTATTGTAGCCGCTGAATTTAAAAAACTGGGTTTTGAAGTGCACACCGGAATAGGTGTAACCGGCGTAGCAGCAATTCTTCGTAATGGCGATGGACCGGTATTAATGTATAGGGGCGATATGGATGCGCTAGCTGTAAAGGAAGAAACCGATTTGCCATATGCCAGTACAAAAATTGCAACCGATATGGATGGTAATGAGTCGCCGGTTATGCATGCCTGTGGGCACGATGCCAATACAACTTTTGTGGTTGCTTTGGCCCATACCATGGTTGAAATGAAAGATAAATGGAGTGGAACACTGGTATTAATTGCACAGCCTGCCGAAGAAAATGTTCAAGGAGCACAGGCAATGGTTGATGCCGGTTTATATACCCAATACAATGTACCAAAGCCCGATTATTTTTTGGCGCAACACACGGCAGCGTTTCCAACAGGTTCGTTTTTAGCTACCGATGGACGTTTAACAACGGGTACAACACATATTGATGTTACCTTTCACGGAATTGGCGGTCATGGCTCATCGCCTCACCATGCCAAAGATCCGGTTGTGATGGCAGGTATGGCTATTGTACAGTTGCAAACGGTAGTGTCGCGTTACACCGATCCGGAAGAGGTTGCTGTATTAACTATCGGAAGTGTACAGGCCGGTGTAGAGCATAATGTTATTCCTACTTCTTCGCACCTTAAACTAAAGTTACACTTCTCAACCAATGAAGTAATGGATAAGATGATTAAAGGTATTCATGATATCTGCAACGGTATTGCCATGGCAAATGGTCTATCAGAGGATATGATGCCTACCATTACCCAAAGTGGTTTTGGTCCGGCTATCTACAACGACGAAGCCTTAATGGCAACCATTAGAAGTGCAACAGAGCGTACCGGTTTTGTAAAACACCGCGTTGATAATATTAGCGTTCCCGGGTCTGAAGATGCATTTGCACTTATTGACGGACTGGAAGATGTGAAAGGAGCTTACCTGTTTGTGGGTACTGCCCAACCAAAATTATTTGCCGAAGCGCAAGCCGAGGGAAAAGAGTTTCCATTTATGCCACATGAACCAACTTATCAGGTAGACCTTGATGGCATTACTTTTGGATCAAAATTATCGGCATTGGTAGCGTTAGAAATTTTGCAGAAATAAATGTAAGGTTATTATAATGCGAATCAACAGTTGAACCCACTTTGGGTTCCTTTATGATACGTTCATATTCCACGGGTTCCACCCGTGGCTATTCATATTAAATCCTTTCAGGATTTGAAAATGTCCGAAGGATATTAACAATAATAGCCACAGGTGCAACCTGTGGTTGTGTAAATTCAGCCGTCAAGAACCCTGAAAGGGTTCAATAAATAAAGAATCAACGTAAATACAATTCATCTTTCTTTGTCGCGATGATTCGGTATTGGGTTTGGGTGAAGCGCCAATAATTAAAATATTTAGGATAATTCTGATTATTGATTAATGAAGGTCGCAACAGTTAGTTGTGGCCTTTTTTGGTTCCTTTGGGTGTTATAGTGAATCTATTTGGTACGTCTTGCAGGGTTTATTCCGCTATATTTGTAGATATCAAATTGATTAAAACCTATAAATTATAGTAAGATGAAAATAATAAAAACATTAATACTTGCCTTGTTAGTAGGCGGAACCGGTTTATCTCAGGCAAATGCTCAGGAGGTTGAACCATCACCAGTATCTATCTTTACGGAGAGTACGCCTCCTGAAAAGGTTCAGGAATACAGAAGAAACTATAGAAGTGTTGATTTTTTGGTTAATGGAGACCAGGGGAATTATAGCTTTTTAAACATGCCTGAGTTTTATCAAACAGCCACTGTATATCGAGGGGCAGGGCAGGTTGCAATGTTGAAGAAAAAATTAGATAAGTCACTTTTAGATACAAAAACCGATACCGACCTGGGTAAAATGTCAGTGGGCGAATTATTAACAAATGAGAAAGCTCAAATTCAAGGAGTACTGGTTATTCACAATGGTAAAATTGTGATGGAAGAATATCCGGGAATGCGCGAACTGGATAAGCATAGCTGGTTTTCAGCATCAAAGCAGCTAACCGGTGTTGCCATTCATATATTAAGCGAAGAGGGATTAATTGATCTGGAGCAGTCGGTTAACCATTATATTCCTGAGTACGACAGCGAGGATTGGAAAAAGGTGAAGGTGAAGCATCTGTTACATCATGTTTCGGGTATGGACTATGTAGAAACCAATGCCAACTTTATGAATCCCGATCATGCATTGTCGCAAATAACTACCTATTCGCTGGCTTCTCGCCACGAGGATGGTGGAATATCGGCTTTTGATTTAATAAAGGGAGTTAAGAGTTATATCGAGCCCGGTGTTAAATATGATTATGCATCGCCTAATACGCAAGTACTTGGATTTATTATTGAGCGTGTTACCGGTCAAAAATACGAAGAAGTAATAAGCGAAAAAATATGGACAAAAATCGGAATGGAAAGCGACGGCCATTTTGCCCTGTCGGCTCAGGGCGAGCCATTGGCAGCTGGTTATTTTGGATCACGTTTGCGCGATTTTGGACGTTTTGCCATGTTATTCACACCTAGCTGGAGAAAGGTTGCTGATGAGCAGATTGTAAGCGATAGTTATTTCGAAAAAGTTTACGATACAACCTATGCCGAAGCTTTAAAACGTGGGGTGGAAACCGAAAAGGCTAAATTTTTCAAAGATGGACAGTCGCACGCTACTTACCAGTGGGATTTAGTATTTGATGATGGCGATTTGTTTAAAGCCGGACGTTACGGTCAAGGTATATATGTATCGCCCGAAACCAACACGGTAGTGGTATTCTTTTCAAGTGTGTATATGAACAAGATCTATTTCCCTGACTTCGCCCGTCAGATTGTAAAACAGAATTACAGATAAACGATTGTAAAAATCAAAGATATAAAAGGGGTATTTCACGTGAGAAATGCCCTTTTTGTGGTTTAAACAATTCGATCGAAAATAAACATTTTAGTATGCTGAATATAACACTTTAAGAAGCTATATCAGAAATTATCTTGGTTAATGAGATTGCACTTACACGGGAGCTGTTATGTCTTGTCTGGTATTTAAAACTTAAAAACTGCCATGTCCAGTTGTTGGGTTGGTTTAATCTCTGATAATTAGACACACTTTGGTCAATTGGATTACAACGGAATTACCTTAACAGGAGGGATGCCTTTTAGTTTTTTAAACATGCTTGAAAATTTGGCCGGGTTGGTATAGCCCATATCATAGCTCACTTCGCTCACACTGTATTTGCCTGTTTTTAAGCGACGATAAGCCTCATCGATTTTGGCATAGGTGTAAAACTTATAGATTGAAGTATTGAATAAACTATTGAAATCGCGGTTTAACTTTGATACGCTCACTCCAAATTCATGGGCAATCTCCTCAACATTAATCGTATCGTTAAGTGAAGACAATAAACGGTTTTTAATCATCATGATGCGTTGATAATCATGGGTATGAAGCCCATTTAAATCATCGTGCTCCATTTGTATCATTACCTTCAATAGGGTGATTAGTATTTCTTGCCCACGCACTCTTATCATGGCTTTTGAACCAAATGAGTCTAACGAGTATGAAAAGATATCTTCCATCAAACGATTCACTTCGGTTGGCAAAGGAATGTGATAGGCAACTCCTTCTTCATTACCAAATAATTGGTTAATAGGTGTTGTTGCTTCCGGTAATATCTTTTTTAGACCTGTTTTAGAGAATTTAAATGCAATAGATTTGTATGAGGCATTAGCAGGAAAATCAGCGGCTAACGGAAATAGCCCGTTATAAAAAAATACACCTTTGGTACTATCTGCTTCCAGATTTACAAGTTGATTTTGATAGGCCTGTGAATAGCCTCCTTCTTTGATTAGTACCAGATGCAGCATCTCCGGGTTGTTATCCGGTGTGCGATCTATTCGTATAGGAAATGCTATTTGAGTATCGACAAGTGACAGCTGAACTTCATCTATTATCTCATGAACGGTTCCATCAATATAAATCCCATTTTTATTTAATTGATAGGAATCATTCTCCAGTTTGCCTCCAAAACGATCGTAAAACGCCTGATAATAATTTAAAATATACCCTTCTTTAAACTTTAGGGTAGTGGGCTGCTGTTTTTCCATACCTCTGTACTTTTTGTAAATATACTACAAACAAATCAAGGTTTCTTTAGTTGGGTAACTATTGCTTTTTGTTTTGACACGATGTAAAATGTTCTCCACTTATTAATTCAGTTTAATACTATGCGCAAATTGGATAAGTGTATGGTTAAAATGGTCATGTCTTTCATTTGTTCAATCTCTAGTTTTGTGCTGTAAATAGAAATTAAAGTATACAATCATGAAGACAATAAAATTAATTTTTCTGATGGCAATGATGGTCATTGCTGTTAGAGTAGAGGCACAATCGCCTCCTATTCAAAACAATCAGGAAGTAACACCTGAAATTGAAAAAGAAAGAAAGGAACAGGCAGAAAAAGTGGCTGCTGAAAATGTGCAACCCGATATTAAAGTGGGGAAGCTATATTTTACACCCATTCCGGCTATTGCGTCCAATCCAGCGTATGGTTTTGTGTATGGAGCCGCTGCTTCGGGTAGTATATTTCTGGGCGATCCGTCAACCACAAATATGTCAAATATGATGGTAACGGCTACGCATACCAGCAAGAAACAGCTGATGATAACATTGAGAGGGAACGTGTATACCAACCAAAACAAGTGGATGTTACAAAGCGATTACCGTTTCTTTAATTCTTCGCAACCAACCTTTGGTTTAGGAACTGGGAGCGATGGCAATACCTTATTACCCGGAGTTTCTCCTTTTGATGATGAATTATACGAAGGAGAAGGAATGGATTTTAACTTTATAAGAATGCACCAAACAGGCCTGCGCAAGGTAAAACCTTCGTTATATCTTGGAGGTGGAATTCATTTCGATAGGTATTATAATATTGATGATAACCTGCTGGATTTAGAAAATGGTATTTATACCAACCATTACATCTATAGTACTAAACATGGGTTTGATCCATCGGGATATAACCTGGTAGGCGTATCGGCAAATGCATTGTACGATACACGCGATAACCTTGCCAATCCATATTCGGGACGTTTTGCCAATGTATCATTCAGATATAATGCCGAAGTCTTGGGTAGCGATCAAAGCTCTTCAACCTTATGGATGGAGTATCGCGACTATTTTTCAGTTTCAAAAGATGTGCCACGCAATGTTATCGCATTTTGGACCTATGCCAATATTACAACCCATGGCAACCTTCCTTATATGGCTTTACCGGCAACAGCCTGGGACCAAATGGGGCGCTCGGGAAGAGGATTTGCTCAGGGCCGCTGGAGAGGTAATGATATGTTCTATGCCGAAGCAGAATATCGATTCAGACTACCTTTGTTAGCTAAGAACCCTGATTTATTCGGAGGTGTAGTGTTTGCCAACGCCACTTCTGCTTCGGCCCACGATGCCAATGTAAAATTATTCGACAATTGGGCTGCCGCTGCCGGTGTAGGTTTGCGTATTCAAATACAAAAGGCAACACGAACCAATCTGGGTATCGATTATGGTTGGGGACACGATGGTACCCGTGCCTTATATATTAACCTTACTGAGTATTTCTAAACTAGAACAATACCTAAAAAATCAAGTTGTATTACAACTCTTCAAGTTTGAAAATTATTCAATAGATAATAAGACAATTGTTTAAAGTATAATAGTATGATGCGATATAAGATAGTATTGAAAGCAATTATAATAGCACTCATTCCCATATTAGTTTTGGGTACTTGTACAACTGAAAAAACAAAGGAATATAAATTATTTCATGGAGGAACCATTCTTACTGTTGATGCTGAATTTTCGGAAGAAGAGGCTGTTGTAGTGCAAGGTAAGGAGATAGTTGCTGTAGGGAATTTAAGTACGCTTAAAAAACAATATGGAAAGCAATCAGAAACAATAGACCTGCAAGGAAATGTGATGTTGCCAGGGTTTATTGATCCACATGCTCATGTGGTGGCTGGTGCTTCGGTAGATTATCTAATGGAGTATGTGGGAATGTCCAGTTTTAAAACAACAGATGAGGTGTTGGCTCGGTTAAAAGAAATAGCTGCTGAGAAAGAATCTGGTCAATGGATTGCGGCCCGTAACTGGGATCCATCTATTCAGGATGGTCCCGAAGAACTAACCATAAAAGAACTGGATGCAGTATCTACCGAGCATCCTATATTTGTACTCAATGCTTCAGGTCACCTGGCATATGCCAACTCTAAGGCATTTGAAGTAGCAGGTATTACCAACGACGTTACTAATCCTGAAGGTGCAGAATTTGTAAAAGATAAGAATGGTGAATTAACGGGGGTGATGAAAAATATGGCCAGCTTTTTACAAGTTTGGATGACTATGCCTGAAGCACAGACCTTAGATCCTGCTAAAGCCTTATTGGCTCTTACCAGCGACTGGAATTCAAAAGGTATCACCACCACCACTGAATTGGCTTTAGGTGTTACTTCAGGTGCAGCTGAATGGCAATTGCTTCAGGCTATCGGCCAAAATCCAGACTTAACGGCTCGTATTCGTGCTTACCCTTCTTACCTTAAAAACGATGAATGGACTGAAGCAGGTATTATGCCCAACGATGGCAACGAAATGGTACGCTTAGTTGGATTTAAGTTGGTAGCCGATGGATCTAACCAGGGATATACCGGTTTGCAACGCGAACCTTATTGCTGTGGTATGCATCAGGGAACTTATGGAAAAGAATATACTTCGGTTGAGGCTTTAACTAAATTTGCCACACAAAGAGGTAACGAGGGCTGGCAGCTAGCCATTCACGGAAATGGAGATGCAGCTATTGATAATATTATTACTGCGGTTGAAAACCTGATGGAGCAAGGTATTGATGTGGCTCCATTGCGCATTCGAATTGAGCATGCATCTATCATACATGATGAACAATTTGAAAAGATGAAGAAATATGGTATTTCAGCCAGTTTCTTGATTGGGCATGTGCATTATTGGGGCGTTTGGTTGCGCGATATGGTTTTTGGCGAAGAAAAAGTACAACTATTAGATCGTGCTCATTCGGCCGAATGTAACAATATCAGTTACACCCTTCACTCTGATTTTATGGTGACTAATCCCGATCCGCTCGAGATGATTGAAATTGCAGTAAACCGCAGAACATTTAAAGAGCCGGATTATAAGATTTCGCCAGACGAAAGCGTTTCTGTAGAATCGGCCATTAGGGCCTTAACCAGCGAAGCAGCATGGCAATGTATGTCAGAGCACGAAATTGGTTCTATTGAAGCAGGTAAACTGGCCGACTTTGTGATACTGGAAAAAGATCCAAGAAAGGTGAATCCAGAGAAGATATCAGCTATTAAAGTATTATCTACCTGGCTAAACGGTGAGGTTGTTTATAAGGTTGAATAAAGTTGCTTCATGATATAGTATATCTATGTCAAACGGCTATCCTTCTGTTAAGGGTAGCCGATTTTTATTTTTATAGAACTGGCTAAGGGGTAAATTATTTTGGGTAAGCTTCTGCTTAATATGGGTATATCATAGTGTTACTTCTTTCTCATCTTTGCTAATGTAATCATTTAAAACAAATAGTTATGAAACGATTAAATATCATCAAAACATTATTTGCTGCGGCAATGATGATTGTAATATCATCAAACAGTATGGCACAAGAAAGAAAGGGGCCTGCACCCGTTCAAAAAGCGTTAGATGGATGGTCAGCAGAAGAAAACTTAAATTACATTCGTAACTTTAGTGTTGCAGAACTTACCTTAGGCGAACCGGCTGCTTTATGGTTTCATGCTCATGCATCGCAAACCAATAAAACAGCTATTCTGTTGCGTCGTCAGCCCATTATGGAATATCAGCAAACATTACAGCCCGAGATTGGGGCCATTGAAGTAGAAACTGATTTGGGTACTTTATCGTTGGATGAATACCTGACACACCCCCAAAGTTTTGCTCAGGGTTTTGTTGTAATTCATAAAGGACAAATAGCTTATGAGTCTTATCCCGGAATGCACGAACTAGATCCTCATTTTTGGGCCTCTACAACAAAAGTACTGGCTTCGTTGGCAGTAGATTTGCTAATTGAGGATGGGCTTATTGATGAAAATTTACCATTGGGTAATTATGTGCCTGAGTTTAAGGGTTCGGCCTGGGAAGATGTAAAAGTTATGGATGCTCTTGATATGTCGGCCGGTTTAGATGCATTGGATAATGCAACTCAGTTTGCCGATCCTGCTTCGGTTACCTCGCGTATGTTCAGAGCCGAGTTAGGTGAAGCAACAGATGGCAAAGTAGAATATATGCTGGATGTTATGCTGGATGCTAAAAAGGTAGATGAGCCAGGAAAATACTATGCTTACTCATCGGCTGTTACTCAATCGCTGGTGTTTTTGGTTGAAGCAGTTAGTGGCCAAAGCTGGTCTGATTTCTTTAACCAGCGAGTATGGTCAAAAATGGGTGTTGAGGGTCCTTTACAAATGCACCTTTCACCCGATGGTGTTGCCATTGTTCATGGTCCGGCATCCTCAAACCTTAGAGATTTGGCTCGTGTAGGTACACTTTATACCCCAAGCTGGAGTACCATATCAACAGAGCGCATAGTTACGCCTGCAATTATTGACCGTATATCAAACTCACCTCGTACGCAAGAATTTTATATGGATGGAAGTGCTGGTTCGGGTCAGCGATTTATGGATCGCCTGGGCGATACTTCCATTCGAACAGCCGCACGTCAATGGGATGCCATTTTTGAAGACGGCGATTTCTTTAAATCAGGTTTAAATGCTCAGGGTATGTATGTATCACCCGATCGCGATTTGGTTATTGCCTTTTTCTCAACAGAGCCAACACATCGTATACAAAAGTACCTTCGCCCTATCGTTAAATCCGGATTGTTTGATAAGTAAAAAACTTACTTCTTAAATAACTAAACTATATGGCATAATAATATAGCCATAGTTATAAATATAAAACACACCCCTTGTATCGATCGCCCGTTTCGAAACAAGGGGTGTGTTTTTATTTTGTCTTTATCTTACGATGGCTCAACAATACCTAACATTTCAAGGTATTGTGGCTGTTCGGCCAATGCCAGCCGGCTTATCTCAATATAATCTTCATACCAGTTCTGCAATAAGTCAGCAGCCTTGTTACGTGCGTTGGTGGCACTCTGGGCATCCCCCATTTCTTTTTTGCGTAAGGCCAGTTTTTGTTCAACCTTTTTAACCAGTTCAAACCCTGCCTCAAGCTTTTCTTTGGTTTGACCAAATAAGGCCATTTTTGCCTGTGCATCTTCATCCACCAGTAAATTGTTATAAAACACATTGGTTTGCGTCAGCCAATCGGCCTGATTGGTTTCTCTTGCTCCCGACAATTGAAACTGTACCCATCGGTTCGAATCATTTTTAAAGGCGATACGCGCTATTTTTAAAAGAGGTATATACTCTTTATTGGCCTCCTCAATGGCCAGGTTTAACTCTTTGGTGGCCGCCTGCTGCTGAGCATCCTCTTGTATTTGTTTGCTGTTCAATCGCGATGCTTCATCTAAATGTCCTTTACCCTCGGTCATTCTTTCAGGCGTATAACCATAGGGAAGCAAGGCGTCTGCAATTTCTGGTTGATTAGTGCCATTTTCGATTGCAATTCCAGATTTTTTAATTAATTCATTGATTTTTTTATTCATGGTATTAGTTTGATTGATTAAGGGCGATTATTTTTTATTTATTTATGGAATTTTTATTGCTATGGATTATTTCTTTTGCCTTTTGGCTGAATTTTATAATGCCTGGTTGAAAAATTTCATTTCTGGTCACTCTCTTTTGATAAAATCCCTAAAATTTTCGTTCAAGGTCATCAACTTTTCATTTTTCATTGACCTTAAGCCATTTTTTACTGACCCGAAATCATTTTTCACTGACCGGGAATGATTTTTTTGTGACCCGGAATAAAAAGTGAGTGACTATAAACGATTATTTTGTGATGATAAATCATTTTTCACAGGCTTTTTTTGAATGAAATTTATTTTGATGATTTACATTTTCCTCTTCTGTTAAAATTTTTAATCAATACTTAGTCTGCAACTTTTATGTATTAAAAAACACATTTAAAGTAGTTAATTTATGGTCAAATTAAAAGCATTAATGTGATAATAATAGAAAATTATGGTTAATGTTATTCATTAAACGTTATGCTGAAAGTGACTAAAATAAATTATGAAATGCGCCATCAATAAAGGGTTAGAGATGAATGTGTAAAAGGAGGTAGTAGAGTTTGAGAATCTCAAAAAAATATTGACATAAAAACTTATTAATAACCGGCTAAATTTATATTCAACCTTGCTGAGGTTGCTTGACTATTTATAGAATCAATATACCTGACTTATCACTAACAATCGCGGTGGGATTGCATATCGTTTAGCCTTTATTATGTTATTCAAGATGGTAAGTAATAATAGATAATATAAACGATCAATTACAAGTGCTTAGTAATACAAAAAGTATAAGCGAAAATACCTGGCTTAATTTTGTTCAACTATATGAATAATTATTGTTGTTGCATGGTTACCTACAACCTGCGATATTCAAAAAAAACTGAATTGACCTTTATGCATACCTAATAGTCATAAAGTTTGACTACATCGGGTATGTGTTTGAAGAAAATGGTAAAGTGCCGGAACCGGTTCAAAACTAATTTTGCTGCACGTAATCAATGGTAGGTTTTACTGTAATTGATGCTCGAAATTTAAGATAAAGCAAAATGAAAAAAATAGTAACTCTATTACTGGGCTTTGCAGCGTTTATAAATGTTGTAAATGCCCAAAACGAAAATAAAGTAGTAGCTGATAGTTTATATACCAAAGAAGCCTCGAAAGCCGATTGGGATATGAGTTTGGCTCTTAAATCGCAAAATGTCTTTCGTGGATTGTTACCTTCTGCTTCTCCGGCTATGGCTACACAGGCCGGTGTAATCTGGAAGGACTGGATTTTTGCCATGTACGGTGGTGTTGGTTTAAACGGTGTTTATCAGGAAACCGATTTTATTGTGGTGTATCGCCAGCCGCGTTGGAATGCTCACCTCGAATATTATTACAACTTTACACAAGGTATTACCGATATACCAACGCCAAGCGGATTGTTCGACTTTAACAAACAAACTACACGCGGTTTGCTCGATTTGATTGTAAATGTACAGTTAGATAAAAAGGGGCATTGGAACCTGAAATCGTCCACCTTGGTTTTTGGTCGCGATAATGTGATTGAAACCATTGGTCAGGACGAAAACGGAAATGCCATCACTCGTCGTGGCGATCAGCGTTATACACAATACCTGGCTTTGGAATATGGCTGGTACTGGGGCGACAATAAAGTAAAAGCCCATGTGGGTGGATCTTTCAGTTTAAGCGATCCAACAGCAGGGCATTTTTATGGTGCTAAACCCGGGTTTAATGACATAGGTTTTGCTTTTACCCGAAAAGTAAAGGTGAACGAGAATACCAAATTGCCGGTAAAAGTAGCTGCTATATTGAATCCGCTTGCACAAAAAAGCTACTTGCAATTTTCAGTGGATCTGATACAGATTAGTAAATTGTAGAATAGCATATTGATGTGTTATTGTTTTGATGCCATGGTGTTTACTTGATTGCTGTAGTTGGTATCAATTGTAATTAATGCAAAAGACGGTTGTAAATTGAATGATTTCATAATAACCAGATGCCAAAGGCAGCCGTGGACCTTATTGTTAGGGGCGCGATAAATAATAAAAAATGATCGGATCTTCTGGTTGGTATTTGTATACAAGAGTTCACAAAGTAAAGAAGAATCAGAGTACTTAGCACTATCGTTGCATTGTTGTTAATTAAGCAGCTATTATACTAAAAAGCAGCATTATCTTACATTTTTATCGCTATGTTCATCAATTCTTTTGCACTTACTTTTCTATGGCTTTAAATAATGTTAAGTAATCATTCAATTATTTAATGACCTGATTGGGTTTATGAATGATTATTTTGGATAAGTACCTCCTTGGGGATCTGTCTTCCTTTGTTAGCTCAATTTTTATCTCAACTAATCATCATTTCAATGAAATATAAAATTGCAATTATCTTGCTGTTTGCAAGTACTATTAGTAAGGCACAGTTTAATGATGCTGGTAGCAGTACTGCCAGCCTGGAAGAAACCGGTATATGGAACGGATTATACCTGAAAGCCCGTTTAAGCGATAAAATCGGGTATTATGCCGAACATCACTACAGGGTGCGTAATGCAGCCGATAATGTAACTTCATTTATTGGCCGGGACAGACAAATTTATAATCGTGCCGGTATCAATTTCTTTTTCAGTAAAAATTTTGAAGCTGTTATTGGTCCTGCCTTAATCGTTAATTATACTCCCGATCCGGGAAATGATCAGTATGAAAAAATTACATTAGAACCTCGTATATGGCATCAGTGGTTATTTAAAACAACCGATCTGGGAAGGTTTAATCTTTATCATCAGTTCAGGTTTGAGCACCGCTGGAAAAGAAACAATGATGTAGGAGCCGAATACGATTATACTAACCGATACCGTTATAAGTTTTTTGCATATATCCCCATTAATTCACCAACTATTAAAGAAAAGACCTTATACTTTTCGCCCAGTGCCGAAATTTTTATGCACTCCGGAAAATCTATTGTTGCCAATCCAATGGAGGATTTCAGAACCTATAATGGGTTTGGTTATGTGCTTAATAATAACATTACTTTTTTTGCCGGTCATATGTGGACTTTAGGACAGAAAAGTGATGGAGCCTCTTATAAAACAACCCATATATTACGTTTTAATGTATTAATCGGTCTCGACTTCCGCAAGTTAGAGAAGCGTTTACCTGGCATTAATTTAGGATACTAATTACAAACCTCAGTATTGTCAATAAGCTATTTAAGAAATTTGATAACCGAATGAACGAATAGATATGAATAAAAAATATATAATATCGGTATTGCTATTAGCCATGCTTATTTTGGTTGCCATGCTTGCTAAAAGCAAAAATGAACTGAACGAAAGGAACACATTTATAAATGATATAGCAGCAGAGCTTGATTATTATAAGATAAAATCAAAAGCCGATTCATTATTAAACAACGATGAGCTGGAATTGGCCTTGGAGCAGTTTGCTATCCTTGATCAGATCAATAATAATGAAGCTTATACCCATCATGCTAATTCTATTTTTGAAGAGCGAAATAAAACTCATCAGAATAATAGTTTGCTATCAAACAAAATTCGCGAAAGAGGAAAGGTTATCCGCCAATTGTATAAAAACAAAGATGAGCTAAACGATAGCCTGGAAAAGGTAAAAACTACCCTTTATGTATTACAAACCGAGTTTGATTCTGTACTGATTTGTAATAGTAACATTGAGCTGCGTGTAAATGAATTAAACGATAGTATCAGCTCTATTCATATTACCGACACCTTAACTATTTATTGTGGTCAGGGAGTAAGTATTAAATATTTGGGTGAAGTAAAGAGTGGCAAGGCACATGGTTTTGGATATGCCATTTTTGATAATAAAGGATTTTATGAGGGCAACTGGAAAAACAGTTTGCGCAATGGGCAAGGAAAGTACTCGTGGCAAAATGGTGATGTTTATGAGGGCGAATACAGTAATGACTTAAGGAATGGTTTTGGAATTTATCAATTTAAAAGTGGAGAACAATACATTGGCGATTGGCGTAACGATTTGCGCCACGGAAAAGGTGTACTGTTGGATAAAGATAAAAAAGTACTATTTGATGGGAAATGGGAAAACGATAAACCAGACAGACACTAAAGTACGGTTAGACCGAAATTAAAGTGTAATTGCTTTTAATTCAATGTAATCATCTTGACTGTTTTGGATAAACGCTTGACCATTTTGGGTAAGAAATAACGGGCTCAGAGCCTCATCTTTGTAATGAAATTAAAACAAAGCAATTTTATAACAATTAAAACAAGTAATCATGAAAGTAAATTTTAAAAACATTTTCGTAGCAATGGCTTTTGTAGCCGGATTAGGATTCGCTTCTTGTTCAAGCGACAGCGATAACTACACTCCATCTGATGATGCAGATGTACAACTTCCAATGGCACCTGAGGTGGATTTGCCAATTGCTCCAGATTTTGACAAAGTGCCACAAAACTAATTTTAGTTTAGGAACTGAAAATATAAAACCGGGAATGTATACTTTTAGCTAGTAGGTATACATTTCCGGTTTTTTGTAAAAAAAGATATTACAGCAAGCAGATACTGCTTATTGTTCAAGAATAATTGGTTTCTTAGTTTTAATGAAAGAGGAGTGTTTCCAGGAAGCACTCCTTTTTATTTTTTTGAATTACAACATTAGAAGCTAATAACCTGAGTTCGATTTAAATTTTAAAACTCAGATTGAAATAAAAAACTGATTTACAATGAATAATTTTAGAGTAATAGTGAACTATTGCGATAAAATTTGAAGCAGTTAATCAGTTCTTTATTCAAAGCTTGCTAATTTCCACTTACAAACAGCAATTTTCTTCGTGCAATCGACTCAAAATAGCCCGCTATTCTTTCGTCAATATACACTT
>NZ_JAGUCO010000023.1 GCF_018271995.1 Carboxylicivirga linearis | reverse complement strand
GGATTCGAACCCCCGGTACCTCGCGGTACAACGGTTTTCAAGACCGCCGCATTCGACCACTCTGCCATCTCTCCAAGTCGATATACGTGAAGTGCTTTAAGCACCTTTTGTTTCAAAATTATGCTGAAACCCTTTGTTAAAGGGTGTTTTGTTAAGTCATCGCTTTCGATAACGGATGCAAAAGTAGAGTAAATTTTTTAATTGCAAAATAATTTCAAACTAAAAATATGAGCATTCGAAGAATTATAAAATTATATCATTCACATTCAGTTGAATAAAAGAAATAGTTTGAGTTTGAAAAATTGCACAGAGTAGAAGTGTATAAGTTGCAAATAGATGATGATTAATAATTAATAGGAATTGTTGTCTAGTGATAAATTGATAGCGATGTGTGTTTAAATATTTTTAATTGACAGAAAAATAGTTTGAAACATTATGAATAATAAATAAAAGATATATTTTTGGCTCCCGTGTCAAAAAATCGGTAGAATGTTAATTCAAGTATTTGTAATTGTAGCTTCGCTGTTACTATTGTTGTATCAGTACCTGCAAAAAAGAAAATTATCAAGAGAAATCCATTTACAAAAGTCTAAAGAAGTAAATTTAATTCAAGAGGATGTTCCTATAATCAATAAAGAGATGGAACTATTATCTATTGTGGCAACCCAAACAGATAATGCTATTATGGTAATGGATCCGGAAGGTAATATTGAATGGCTGAATGAAGGATTTACAAAAATGTATGAATATACGTTTGATGATTTCATTCGGCAAAGGGGTAGTAATATACTCCAAACTAGTTTTAATCCTGAAATAAGAAAACGTTTAGAACGATGTAGAACAACTTTGCAACCCGTAAATTACGAGGCATTAAATGTAACTGTCTCTGGAAAAGATATTTGGACGCATACATCTTTAAATCCCATTTTAGATAAAGAAGGTAATTTAATTTACATGGCAACAGTTGATTCTGATATATCAAGGCGCAAAGGGGCTGGAGATAATCTTTTAGAAAGGATAGAATTACTAACCTCAAAGATTAATAAGTTATCGCAGCAACAGGAAGAATTAACCCGCATATCATTATTGTTGAAAGAAACTATAGATCACTCAACCCAAAGTGCACATAAAGCTGATGTTATTGTAAATTTAATTAAGGAGGTGTCTGATAAAGTCAAGATTATGGGCATTAATGCATCTATTGAAGCTCAAACTGCTGGTAGGCAAGGTGCTGGTTTTAGAGTCATTTCGGGTGAAATTGTTAGAATGTCGGATGAAACCAGGGGACATGTAAAGCAAATCTCAGATATTGTAGATGGTATTAAAAGTAATTCCGACAACTTACAAAAAGAAAGGTTAGAGATAGAGACTATTACAGATGGCTATGCTAAACTAGTTGAAAATCTTAGGGGAGAAGTAAGGTTGATTGAACAGGTAGCAGATCACCTAAATTAAAAGAATAGCCCTGATCATACAGGGCTATATTGTTTTTTACATCAGTACAATAAGGTTATTAAAACTTACCGAATTTAAGTGCTATGCCATAATTCATTCCACGTAACATATCCTGAGTTCCAATGATATTCGGATCTGGTTTTGGATCACGCATGTCTTTGTAACTTAAATTGATATTACTGGTATATCTGTAACTGGCACTTAAAGCAATTCGGAAGAATTTTAACATATTAAACTCCAATTCCACGCCAGGTTCTAGCACAAAAAAGGCGTCACTATCTTCGTAGGTGTTTTGATAATCGTAATCAGGATTATCCCAATCGGTATTTTCCCAGTGCTTGGTGTAAGCAATTCCTCCGGCACCTATCAATATTGGAAAGGATAGATGGACAGGCATTTTTGCACCAACAATAGGTTCGAATAACAAACCACCATATCCTCCGGTAATTTGATATTTTGTGTTTTGTCCTGTAATGGCATCCTGAATATAGGGATCGGTTTGAGGATCAGTCATAAAGCCGTATCCTCCCATACCCAAGGCAAAGTTATGATTGATTATCCAACCACCTCTGGCGCCTATCAATATGGCATCTTTATCCCAAATTTGGCTATAGCCAACCATTATGGCACCATAACCTCCGTTTGATTGGTCTTTATTACCTCCAAATAGTGTTTTTACATCATTATTTTCTTGTGCTGATACACCAACTATGGTTGCTAAGAAAAGGAAGGCTGATATTAAACGTTTCATATGATTTGATTTTTTATTGTTTCTATTTTTAAAGTCAACATTAGAATATAAAGGCTGCACTAAACGAAAAATTATCCATGTTTAAACGGAAGAAATTGGGACCGAAAAACTCGAATCCGGGTATAAAGTCTGCTGAAAGTGTAAAAGGGTATTTCAAAAATCTGTGTTCCAGGGTTACATATCCATCCAAACCGGGTGAAAAAAAGTTACCTTTATTTACAATAGGAGGGGCAAAGGGACGAAATACATTTCTTGATTCTACTTTTGTTCTGTAAGCAAAGTGCGCACCATAGCCATATCCGAAAAACCATTGGCTCGATTTGGCTGGGAAAGCGGGTGTGTGAAATACTCTTAAACCAGTTAATTGAGCTCCTTTTGAATTTACCTGGAAAGCAGCTGTCATACCTCTTTCTTGCGTAAACATTCTTTTGTACTGAACACCCCAGTAATCGCCTACCGATAATCGGGCTGCATTTTTATAGTCCTGACTGCTGGCTATAAAACTGGAGAATAATAGTATTGTAATTATAATCGATCTCATGCTGTAGGGTAGAAATTATTTGTGGTTGATTTTTAAGGTGGCATCACTTATGTTGATCTGCACTTTTTCTTTTGCATTCGGTTCTTTATAATAAAAGGAAACCGGTTCGTACTGCACTTTTTCTTTCCAATCTTTCGATGGTTCTATCATTGAGCTTGATAATTCGATATTGCTCTTAGGTCCTTTTATTGTACTTCGGTATGCTACTGGATTATTTAAAAGCAGATTACAGTTAGCATATTCAGAGTTGATTCTTACAAGTTTAAATGCCGGATTAATACCCAGGTGAGATAAGTCACCATATTTCATTATCATATTAAACTCAGTATCCAAAGCCATTATATTCATTTTACTGAAATAAGTGTCACCAAAAAGAAATCCAATATGATCTATCTGGTATTCATCTCTTTTAGATTGTAGTTTAATTAAATTGCAATCTTTAATTGTAATCTTTGATGATTTCGAAGAGATGTCTAACTGCAAAGCTTTATCAATTTGAACTTCAGTGAAATTTAAATTCAATGTTGCTTGTTCTAGTTGTTCGATAATAATATTACCAAAAGCCAGATTAAGTATGTTTGAGCCGGATATTTTTTTCGCCTGAAAATCACCGTTCGAAAGTTCTATTGATATATTACCTTGTAAATCAGGGATAAAAATATTGCCATACCGATTGTTTATTTTAAGATTAATATACTCGGGTACCTTTATAAAGTAATCGATGTGAGAACTTTTATTCGACGACATAAGATTAGTCGCCTCTTTTAGGTTTGAAAAGAAGGATGAGTATTTACTGCCAAATACTGTTTCGGCTGATAAAAAAGAAGAGTTACCGCTAATTTTAAAATTTACATTTTCTTTTATTTTATTGAACCTGCTTTCATTTTTTTCAGAAATAAAAAATTCAATAGCAATACTTACAGAGTCTTCATCCCATGTTGAAACATGGATGTTACCATACTTGTTTATCACCTCCAAAGTAGCAGTAGGAGTTACATACTCTGTGCGATGGTGTTTAATGGTTTCGGTGTAGCTCTGAGCCATCAGCCAACGGCCCTGAAGTGCACAAAACAGCAGTAATATGTAAATTGATTTATAGCTCATATGATGTGGTATTTTTTTGATCATCTGTTTTAGTCTCCAAAAAGGATTTAATTTCCTCCAGTATCATCAGTTTCATGCGGTAATTCTGAATCATGGCTTCAACTACCTCTGAATTGGAAACGTTATCATTTAAATCCTTCTTTAATTCAACCATAATGGTATCTAGTTCCGCCAAGTCAACTTCCATTTCGTTTTTTAATTCAGGAAAGTTTCCGGCCATTTGATATACCTGTTCTTTCTTCATGTTAATCTGTGAAGTGTAATAAGCCTCAGCTTCCAGCACTTCAGGTATTTCTGCAAAATTGTCTGTTTGGTTTTGTGGTTTCCCAAAAAATATAATAAAAGCAGCTATTCCAGCGATACATGCAGCAGAGACAATGCTAATGTACCTGAGTTTTTTGTTGCGGACTTTTTCGGAATGACCGATTCGGGCCGCTATCTTATTCCAGCTGTCTTGTGAAGGTTCCAAATCATTGAATCCATCCGCATTATTTTCTATGAAATCTTTCAAGCGATCAGTCATGGCGTTTAATTTAAATTGTATTGCATTGAACCTGCTTTTAGTACCTCAATAAGCTTTTTCTTTGCTCTGGCCAATTGCGATTTAGAGGTGGAAACAGTAATGTTCATAATCTCAGAAATCTCCTGATGGTCGTATCCTTCCAGCATGTATAGCGAAAAGATAATTCTATAGCCATCGGGTAACAGTCCCATGGCATGTTTTATATGACTTACACTTAACTGTGTATATTCAGTATCTTCAAAATCATCACTTATCGAGTCGGGTGTAATTTCTTCTTTCAGTTCAAGAGTTACTTTTTTTCTTTTCAGTTCGTTAATACACTTATTAATAGTAATCCGTTTAATCCATGCCCCAAAGGTTGAATCAAACCTAAAACTATCCAATCGGTTAAAAGCATCACAGAATATCTCCTGAAGCATATCTTCAGCATCATGAATATTATTCATCATACGATAGCAGATGTTAAACATAGCCTTGGCATATAACTCATAAAGCTGTTTCTGAGCTTTTGCATTGCCTTTGGCTGCTTTCAAGATTATGGGTTTATGTATGTCGATCTGTGCTGTCAAATTTTAATTTGTTATCGTTTTAATGACAGTATTGTATTGGAATGGATGCATGAAAATTGAAAAAAAATATCGTAATTCTATAAATATATTGAAATAGAGTGTTTTAAATATGGAAAAATGATTTTTATTTAAAAAGACCAATTCTAAATTAAGACAATTTTCAGATCAGAAAAAAATATAATCAACAGGAAGGTTCCCCTGTGTGTGGGGGTTATACTTATAAATGACTACTGAATTGCTACTAGTGTGTTTAAAATTGATACCAATAAATATGAAAAAGACAAAATTTGAAACTAAACCCCTGTTTTATATATTTGCACCTGAGAAAAACTGATAAATGTCATAATCAAATGAAGAGTAAGAGAAAAATCCTACTGATTTTAAGTATGTTATTGGGTGTTGGTGGCCTGATGAGTGCCAACGCACAACCAGATGTGGATACTGGAGCCACAGCCTGGATGTTAACATCAACAGCATTGGTATTGTTGATGGTACCCGGATTAGCTATGTTTTATGGTGGCTTGGTTCGGTCTAAGAATGTTTTGGGAACAATGATGCATAGTTTTGCAGCTATGGGAGTAATGAGTGTTCTATGGGTTATTTTCGGATACTCAATGTGTTTTGGAGACAAAGTTTTAGGAGGCTGGTTTGGCTGGAACAGTGACTTTGTATTCTTAAATGGTATAGACACAAGCGTTACAGATGGAGTACCTGACTTAGTATTTTCGATGTTTCAAGGTAAATTTGCCATTATAACACCTGCTCTTATAGCCGGAGCCTTTGCTGAAAGGGTTAAATTTAAAGGTTACCTATTGTTTATTGCTATTTGGGGTATCTTCGTATATAATCCATTGTGTCACTGGGTGTGGGCCGAAGATGGTTTCTTACATCATTGGGGTGCAGCTGGTGCTATTGATTTTGCTGGTGGAACAGTTGTTCATATTTCAGCTGGAGTAAGTGGTTTGGTTGCTGCTATCTATTTAGGAGCACGACGTGGTTATCCACATCGTCAATTGCGTCCAAATAACCTTGTAATGACTATGATGGGAGTTGGATTGCTATGGGTAGGCTGGTTTGGCTTCAATGCAGGAAGTAGTGTTTCCAGTGGAGTTGAAACTGCTCAGGCCTTGACTGCCACACAGGTTGCAGCTGCTGCAGGAGCTTTAATGTGGGCATTGATTGAAATGTTCCATCACGGAAAAGCTACCGCATTAGGATTTGCGTCAGGTATATTAGCAGGTTTGGTTGCAGTAACTCCTGCTGCCGGAGTGGTACAACCAATGGGAGCTATGGCATTAGGAGCCATTTCTTCAGTAATTTGTTACGGAGCTTTACTTTTAAAAGATAAATTAGGATATGATGACTCGTTGGATGCCTTTGGTGTTCATGGTGTTGGTGGAATGGTAGGTGCTGTTTTATTGTCATTCTTTATTCGCGATTCGTGGATGGCTAATGCAGCTGCGGCATCAGGAGATGGTGTTTGGACCATGTGGAACCAATTAGGCGTACAGGCTATTACTGTTGTTATTGCAGTAGCTTATTCTATTGTTTGTACACTTATTATTATTTGGGTAGTTGAGAAAACGGTTGGACTTAAATCTACCAGCGAAGAAGAGATGCAAGGTTTAGATCATGCTTATCATGGCGAAAGAGGATATGGAATGTTAAATCCTAATTAATCTAAATTTAAAGCGTAAAAAGATGAAATTAATAACAGCAATTATAAGAGCTTATCAATTAGATCAGGTGCGCGAAGGATTAATCGCAGCCGGAATTTCACGTATCACGGTAAGTCGCGTATCAGGTCATGGTGCACAGTTAACAGAAGAAGTCTATAGAGGGAAAAAGATTATTCCCGGACTTATACCAAAAATGAGAGTTGAGATAGCAGTTAATGAAGAGTTTGTTGATACAGCAGTAAATGCCATAATTGATGCAGCTCGATCTGAAAATGAAATTAAAGGTGAGATTGGTGATGGAAAGATTTTTATCACCAACCTGGAAGAATGCATTCGCATTAGGACAGGTGAACGAGGGGGAAGCGCTATTTAAGTAAGATTTTAGTGTATTAGTCAAACAATCCATTGTTCTTGGTGTATCTGAGACAATAATTAGTATACTTGCCAAGCTTTTGAGATTAATCTAATACCATTATAACCTCCTATTATCTATGAAAAAAGATTCCCTCGTATTTTTACGAGGGAATTGTTTTTTTTACACCTTTTGTAAATACTATTTTATCACCTCGCGATAAACAGGAATCATTTCTAATCCTAATTCGTTAAAATAGGCTTTGGTGGTTGAATACTTACGAGTGAAGCCAAGGATAAAGCCACCACCTCCTGATCCACAAAGTTTTAGTGTGAAATCATCCGATTTTAATCCATATTTCCAAATTTCTTTAAACGAAGCCGGAATCATCTCAGGTAGTTTATCTAATTGAAAAGCAGATAATTGTTTTAAGATAGTAAATACGGTATTTAGATTACCTTTTAGCATATTTTCAATACATGTATTGGTCATAGGAATTAATTCATCTTCAATGGCTTTTAAAAAGGATGAATCCTTAATTTTTTCCATGAAGAGCTTAACCAATGGTGCTGTTTTACCCGGTTTTCCACTATTAATTAAAAAGATAGCATCTTCATCAAGTATATCTTTTCGAGGGATACCTACTGATGATATTTGATTTTTGTTCTCAAGAACCAACGGATGTTTTAAATAGCAAATTAGGGGATCAATGCCTGAACTGGTTCCGTGATAAAACGATTCTATCTGTGCGAAATTCTTTTTTAGTTCCAGCATTTCGCTCATTTTAATGCCGGCTCTGGATTCTATTCTGTCTAACGTGTATTCATTATATAATGCCGCAACCAGAGCACCGCTGCTTCCCAGTCCGTATCCTTCCGGAATACTGGATTCAAAATATAAACCATCATCAAGATCTTTAGCTAGCTTCTCTGAATTAAAATCATGCAGGAGTTGTTTATTCTTTTTTAAATCAGAGATGTAGTTGTTTAATTCTCTGATTTGCTGATTTGAGTTTTGAGCAAAATCCAAATCGGTATAACTGGTTTTATTAATAAACTTAAGTTCACCGTTAAAATGTGCATAAGGTATGGTTAATCCCATCGAACCTAGTATGATGCTGTATTCGCCAAACAACATCACCTTTGAGTAATAGATTTCTTTTTTTGCCTTTTTTATGCCCATTATTTTCAGTTTGATTGCATTGATAATTCATCAAAAATCACCATTTGGTCCTCACAAAGGGGAGCGAGTTGATTTTCGATAAACGATTTTATAATCTCAGAATATTGCTTCTGATAAAGAATATGAATATTAGGACCTGCATCTAAAGTGTAGGTTAGCGGTATATCATTTTCTTCTCTAAATTGCTTCAGTTTATTAATGGCTGCAAGTGTTTCAGGAGCCATCAGAGTATATCCGGGTGATGAACTCATCATCAGACCATGTAAACTCAGTGCTTCCTCTTCACATACTTCAGAAAAAGTATTAAAATCACCATCTTTAAGTGCTGTTATTACCTTAGCTATATTATCATTAGCCTGTTTAATTCGGCCCTCTTGATAATAGTGATTATTCATTAAAGAGTGACCAACACTACTACTTACCGACTTAGCACCTTTTCTTATTACGAGTATACTGTCCTGAAGCTGATCGAAGTTGGGATGAACCATTTTATTGGTTTCAATACCATATAAATTACTTGATTGCTCCAGTATATAAGTTTGCCCCCATAAAACCCAGCCATATTGTGTTGATCGGCATGCACTTCCTGAACCCAGTCTGGCAATTTCAGAGACAGTGGCTTCTTGATTAATAAAAGTATTACCCAATTTTAGGTTAATATCAGCCAAGGCTTTTGCTATAGCAGCCATTGAGCTGGCAGAAGATGCAATTCCACTTGAGTGAGGAAATGTATTTTCACTTTCAATCAATAACTTTCCACTTTTTAAATAGGGAAGGAGCCGTTGTATGTTCTGTATGAAAGACTCAAGTTTTGGGATGAAACTATCTTTTTGTTTTCCTTCAAATAAAAAGTCCAGGGTTAATTCCTCATCCGATACCTCATAACTGATATTTACTTTGGTAAAAGCCTTTTTTAAAGTGAAACTTAAGCTGGGATTCATAGGTTCCTGAATCCCCTTTTTACCCCAGTATTTTACAATTGCAATATTGGATGGAGCTTCCTGATATGATGAAATTATCTGTTGCATTTACTAGTTACTGTTTAAAACGATATCATCGTATTTAAAAAGGATGTCCAGTCCTTTTGCTTTAAAATATTGTTGTACATATTTTTTATCGTGCTCAGAGACAGCCATGAAAAAGTCACCTCCCCAGGCACCCAATGCTTTAGTATAACCTTCAAAATGATTAAATTGTTCAGTGTTTATAGGTTTTAGATGAACAATATTACTCAGTAATTCAGCATGTCTATGCATCAAATTACCAAACTCGTTTAGGTTTTGAGTCACTGACATCATCTGAGTTATTTCATTTATCTCTTCAATGGTGTGATTACTTATTGTACTATCTTTTAAAAAACGACCGACCTCATTGCTGCTATTTTGCTTTTTTCCAGAATAAATAAAATAGATATGATCTTTAAAAGTTGGATTAAAACTAACGGGTTGAATAACTGGCTTTTTACCATTTATCTGGTAAAGAATTGGATTGTCGTTTAATGCACAAGCTATATCATATCCCGATCCGCCAAAAGTATTTTCTAACAGAATGTATGGATCAATCTCCAGCCATTGAGATAAAAGAGCAATTAGGGTTGAACTGCTTCCCCAGCCCCATTGTGGGTTAAATTCAAGTTGAGTTTCAACTGTCTTATTTTTTAATAATAGGGTTGCTTCAGGTTTAATTTTGATGATTTGTTGCAAAATTTTTTGCAAGCGAATTGCAAAGGGTGAATGACTATTTTTTAGAAGTTGAAGATCATTATCAAAGAAAGCTTCAAACCATAGTCCTTCGGGATTCGATGCTTTCCAAAGTAAACCCGATGAATGATGTGATATTCTTAATTGTTGCCCTTTGTTAAGGGGTACAGCCAATGCCTTAGCCCCTTCTAGTACAGCATATTCTCCAGTAAGAAGAAGTTTACCATTTGCATGATACGTGTCTATATTGTTTATCATACTTGTTTTCGGCAATGGATTAAAAAATCTTGAACAGCTGTATGACTCACTGTTTTATTGGTAAAATATTCTTGAGCAAGTGTTTTTTCCTCATTGGTGGCTTGTAATGATGTTAAAATATTACCCAAGTGTAATTTCATATGACCTTTTTGTATGCCTGTTGTTGTCAAAGCAGTAACAGCACTAAAATTATTGGCCATCCCGGCGGCAGCAACAATTTCCATCAACTGTTCGGCATTAGAAGATCCTAAAATTTTAAAAGCTGTTTTAACCATTGGGTGGATGTTTGTTAACCCTCCGACTGTTCCGAGTGCCAGTGGAACCTTTAAAGTGTATTTAAAATCCGTTTCAGTCAATTCGCATTGGGTTAGCGAACGATACTGTCCACTTTTGGAAGCATAAGCCTGGGCTCCGGCCTCAACTGCCCGAAAGTCGTTTCCGGTTGCTAATACCACAGCATCAATGCCGTTAAAAATGCCTTTGTTATGAGTTACTGCCCTGTATGGATCATTTATGGCAATATCAACTGCTGTTTTAAATCGCGTTGCAAATTGCTTTGGTGTGTAATCACCTGAATAAGGAGCTAATTGTTCAATGGGGCATTGCACCGAACACTCAACAATACATTCTGGCGTGTAATTACTTAATATTGACATGATGTGTTCTGCCATTCCCAGTGATTGCAATTCGGCTTTCTCGTTAATAAAATCAATCAAAGGATCTGCTATCTTTTCAAGACAAGTATTAATGAAATTAGCACCCATCGAGTTAACTGTGTTGAAATGAATTAGCAGTTCATGGGTATGATCCATGTTTTCAATCGTTTTCAACTTAAAACCTGTAATTCCACCACCACGAGCTTTCATATTAGAAGTAACAGGATCAGTAGCTTTTTTTATTAATTCTTCGATCTCTAATCCATATTCCTTCAGCTTTTCTATGGGACCGTTCCAGCTAAAAAATATCTGACCGTTCTTCTGCGTATTAATTACTTTGGTTTTAAATCCTCCGTTTTTCGCCCAAAATGAAGCGGCTTTGGAGGCAGCGGCAACCACCGAACTTTCCTCAATAACCATGGGAACTATATAGACCTGGTCGTTTATCAGAAAGTTGGGAGCAAGACTAAAAGGTAAATAATAATTAGAGACCGTATTCTCTGAAATATCACTAAATAAAGACTGATCTGTAGGATGTAAATATCGATCCAGATCACCCTCAACTTCCTCACTAAGATTGAGTTGATTAGTTATTAGCTTTATCTTTTCTTGGCGACTTAATTTAGAAAAGCCCCTTATTATATTATTATTCTGCATTTTATAGCTTTACTCTTAAAAAGTTATTGGCCAATTGTAAACCATTGGCTAATTTCTCAACATAGCTTTGTAGCTTGTCGTAGCTGCCCATAGAATGACGTAAAAAAGCTGATCCCATGCCAAAGATGGCTGGCATTTTTGAGATTTCCGTCAGATAATAACCATCTAACAAAGAACTAATACCTCCTGAGATAATTACGTTATTAACCTTAATCTTATATCCCATTTTATCAACCAATTGATTGATAGTGTGGGTCATATTATCGGCAGTGTGACCAATATGAATAAAAGGATTATAAACTTCAGCAGCAACTGCCTCGGAACGATTTAACTCAACCAATGAAAAATTGGTTCCGCCCAAGGCGCCAAACTCAATGGCTTCCAAAGGAAGTGCTAATAGTTGGCGTAAGCTTTCTTTTCCAAAGCCTTGGCCCACTTCCTTCACAATAATCTTAAGGTCAGTTTTCTCAAGATACTTTTTAAGAAGTTCAATAGGTGGAGTTTTTAAAACATCCCCTTCTGGCTGGAAGGCCTCTTGCATTGGATTAATATGTATGGCCAAACCATCAGCCTGAAGTTTATCTACCAACTCATCTAATTCCCCTTCAGATCTATTCTGTAACATCTGTTCCAGTTGGCAAATACCAATGTTAGCAAACAGAGGCACGTCGTCACCCATGATTGGTCGCACATTAAAATCATCGAAATACTCAGGTGAATCAAGTAAAATTCGGCAAGATCCAAGGCCCATACCCAAGCCAAACTCTCCACATGCCTGAGCCAGATTTTTGTTAATTGTGCCTGCTCGCTTAGTGCCACCAGTCATACTTGAAACCCAAATGGGTAATTGCATTATTTTATCCGCAAATTCAAAGCTCAGATCTTTTTTTCCATGGATGCCAAGCATGGGTTCGTAATCAAAACGATTATCCACCATGTCGCCATTCAAGCGAGAACTAAAAGCTAAATCAATATGATCTTTTTTGCGGTCTTCCATTGTGTGAGTTTTATGATTAAGGCAAATTTACGGCTTATTATTCCAATCCCAAATGCTTACTAATTACAATATGCAGTATTTCTGATGTGCCTTCTCCAATTTGCAAGATGCGCTGATCGCGATAAAACCGCTCAATGGCAGAGGATTTAAATAAACCCTGACCTGAGAAAATCTGAACAGCAGCATCTGATACTTCTTTGGCAATATTACTACAATATAGTTTAGACATGGCTGCTTCTTTACCAAAGGGTAGACTTCGGTCTTTCAATACACAAGCATTATATAAGGTATTGCGCGCCAACTCAATTTTAAGAGCCATGTCGGCTAATTGGAATTGAGTATTTTGAAAGGATGAAATTTTTTGACCGAATTGTTTGCGTTTTTGTGCATATTCCATTGCCATCTCAAAAGCTCCTTGTGCTAGACCTAACCCCATAGCTGCGATAGATAATCGACCCGAGTCGAGAGTTTTAAGCATTTGGCCAAGGCCTTTGTCTTTTTTGCCAAGCAGATTTTCTTTAGGAGCTATAATATTGTTTAGTTTGATCTTAGCAGTGTCAGAAGCACGCCACATCATTTTACCTTTCATGGGTTCTGTTGTAAAACCTTCTGAATTACGATCAACAAGAATAACTGAAAATCGTTTTTTATCACCTTCTTCATCTGTTATGGCTAATACCGTCATTCCTTTCATCAACTCATTACTTCCATTAGTAATATATCGTTTTGAACCATTAATGAGCCAATGGTCGCTTTTTTCTTCAGCAACTGTTTGAACACCTTTGGCATCTGATCCGGCCATTACTTCAGTGAGTCCAAATGCCCATAATCCCTCCCCATTAGTTAAGATCGGGAGATATTTGCTTCGTTGCTCTTCTGTTCCGAATTGATAGATAGGAGCAATGCCCAAACTGTTATGCGCTGCCATAGTAGCACCCTGAGAACCATCAATACGTGAGATTTCTTCTACTCCAATAATGTATGAAAGAGTATCCAGTTCGCGCCCTCCATATTGTTTGGGAATGTCAATTCCAAATAAACCTGCCTGACCCATTTTTTGGGTTAATTCAACTGAAAATTCTTCCTTTTCATCAAGTTGAGCGGCCAATGGTTTAATTTCCTTTTCGGCAAATTGTCTTACTTCTTGTCTGAATGCTTCGTGTTGTTCGTTTGTTAATACCGACATGTTAGTTTGTAGTTATAAGTAGTTGGTTCGACTTTACCTGATCTCCGCTTTGTACATGTATTTGTTCAATAAGTGTGTCTTTCCATGCACTTAGTCGGTTTTCCATTTTCATGGCTTCCAGTATTACCAATACATCTCCTTCTTTTACTCGCTGACCTTCCTTTACTAATATTTTGGCTACTTGTCCGGGGAGCGGAGCATATAAAGTTGAACCATTTATCTGATTATTTTTTTCTTCATTAGGTTGATATTCTGGTAGAATATCAGATGCTGTTATTATGTGTTCTTGATTATTGATGATAATCTTATAAATCTCATTGTTTTCGAAATAGAAAGCTTTTAATGCTTGCTCGTTATGAAAGAATGAGATGGATTGTTTCGTTAACTTTACTTCTGAAATAATATATTCCTGATGATTTATTGTCAGGTGAATCTCATTGTTTTGTTTGCGATACCTGGCCAGATAATTTTGGTTGTTATAGCTGAAATTGATATGTGGAAAAAGTCTCCAATAACCATCTATATCGTTACTAGAATAGAATCTAATTAGGCTATATGCAACTTTTGATAATTCTATTGTGGTTTGATCTTTTGCCAGAAGCAAATCGTTTTCAGTTTGGCAGAAATGAGTATGTACTTTTCCTGCTATAAAAGTTTTATGATTCAATGTATTCTGAAGAAAAGAAAGGTTGGTTTTTATTCCATCAATGGCCGTTTCTCCCAATTTCTCCGAAAGCTTTTCGATCGCCATATTTCTGTTGGCTTGATGAACAATAAACTTGGCTATCATTGGATCAAACTGAGGGTGAATGGTTGTTGGTTGATCGAAAGCCATTTCCATTCTTAATTCATCATTCTGTGGTAATATTAGATTGGTTATAATACCAGGCGAAGGGGCAAAATCTTTCTCGGGATCTTCTGCATAGATACGTGCTTGAATGGCATGTCCATTTATCGAAACCAGATCTTGCGATAAGCTTAATGATTCACCTGCTGCAATTTTAAATTGCCATTTAACCAGATCTATATTGGTAATTTCTTCGGTAACACAATGTTCAACCTGTATTCGGGTATTCATCTCAAGGAAATAGTGCTTTCCCTTGTTATCTAATAGAAATTCTAATGTACCTGCACTTTTGTAACCAATACTCTTACATAGCCTGATGGCATCAGATGTTATTTCATTTCTTTTTTCATCAGATAGATTGGGTGCCGGAGCTTCTTCAATAATTTTCTGGAAGCGCCTTTGTATAGAACACTCCCGTTCGAACAAATGAACGGTATTTCCAAAATCATCGGCTAATACCTGAACTTCAATATGACGAGGTGATTCAATATAACTTTCAACATAAACGCGATCATCACCAAAAAAACTTTTGGCCTGACGAGCAACTGAAGGTAGTTGATTTTTCAACGTTTCAGCGTTGTGACAAATGGCCATTCCTTTTCCACCGCCACCCATAGCTGCCTTTATCAAAACAGGGAATTGCATCTGATCGACCTGTTTTAATATGCTTTCAACAGATCCTTCCCACGATTGAGTGATGGGTACATTACTTTTTCTTGCAATTGTACGGGCAGTTTGTTTATCACCCATTTGCTGTAGATTTTCAGCCGAAGGACCAATAAAAGTAATTTCTGCGTTAGAGCAGGCAATGGCTAAATTTTCGTTTTCAGCTAAAAAGCCATATCCGGGATGAATACTATCGGCGTTGTATTTTTTAGCCAAATCAATAATCAACGGTATATTAAGGTACGTTTCGGCTAAAGATGTTCCATCAAAAAAGTGCACCTCGTCACTGATTTCTGCCGGAATAGTATCCTGCTCCAATTCAGTTAAAGTCACAACCGTTTTAATCCCCAAGTCGTGTGCAGCTCTAATGATTCGAACAGCTATCTCACCACGATTTGGAATTAATACCTTAGTTATTTTACTCCCTCTTCCCATCGTCAGTCTTTAATCCAGTAGGGTTTTCTTTTTTCAAAAAAGGCATTTACACCTTCTTGTCCTTCATTTGATATGCGGGCTGATGAAATGGTATGACAGCATAAATTGGCCATGTCTTCATTGAGCTCCCCGTTATCAACAATTCTATTTAATAAGTGTTTTGTCGAGGTTATTGCTTCAGGACTATTCTTTTTAAATTGTTCTGCTAAAACCTTAATTCTTTCTTCCTTATTTTCAGCTTTAACGATCTCGTTTACGAAACCTATTTTTTTTGCTTTTTTTGCTGAAAAAGTTTCTCCGCTCAACATGTAAGATTTAGCGTGGTTGAAACTTATTTTTTTAACAATAAAAGGGGCAATAGTTCCCGGTACCAATCCTAGTTTAACTTCAGGAAAACCGAATACACTATTTTTATCGCTGAGTACATAATCAGCGCATGCAATAATACCTGTAGCTCCACCAAAAGCAAACTTTTCAACCCACACCATTACAGGTTTAGGAAAATAAAACAAGGTTGAATACAAACGATAGAAAAGTTGTGCATCTTCCATGTTTTGTTGAAGGTTTTGATCAACACCTTGCCGCATCCAGTCAAGATCGGCACCCGAGCAAAATACCCCATCGGCACCCTGAATAACTACGACACGTTGGTTTTCGTCATCTGCAATTTCTTTCAATAGTTCAATTAGCTCTGATATCATTGTTGCAGAAAGAGCATTTTTCTTTTGCGGATTATTTAAGGTAATCCAGCTAATTGCATCTTTCTGCTCTAATTCGGTTAAAGTATATGTTTTACATTCTGAAGACTCCATATCCATCACTTTGGTTGTTTTTATTTGAAATAATCTGAAGAACACGTGCTGCTACCTCTCTGGTTGATGCAGGATCGATGATGCCATCATCCCACAGGCGACTAGTGCTATAGTAAGGAGATCCTTCCTCTTCATATTTTTTTATGATCTGACTACGAATAGCATCCAACTCTTCCTCATTAACTTCTTTGTTGAAAGCTTTAGCCTGATCTTTTTTGATGGTTATTAAAACCTCAGCCGCTTGTTTGGCACCCATCACCGAAATACGAGCATTGGGCCACATAAATAAAAAGCGAGGTTCGTAAGCGCGGCCAGCCATTGCGTAATTTCCGGCTCCGTAAGATCCACCTATGATAATGGTGAAATACGGAACATTTGAGTTGGCTAGAGCATTCACCATTTTAGCACCATCTTTTGCAATTCCTTTATGCTCATATTCTTTTCCCACCATAAACCCGGTAATATTCTGAAGAAACATCATAGGAATATTTCGCTCGTTGCACAATTGTATAAAATGCGCTCCTTTCAAAGCCGACTCCGAAAAGAGTATACCATTATTAGCTAAAATTCCTACTTTTTGACCGTGAATGTGAGCAAAGCCAGTTACTAATGTGGTGCCGTAATTCTTTTTAAACTCATGAAAATTACTATTGTCTGTCAAATGCGATATTAATTCCCGAATGTCAGGAAATGGTTTTCCATCAGATGGGATTAATCCATAAAGATCCTCTGTATTATGTGCAGGGTTTTTATATTCAACCTTTGAAACACTACTTGCAGGCAATGATTCTATAATATTTCGGCATATATGAATGGCATGCACATCATCATCAGCCAAGTGATCCGCGACTCCCGAAATATGAGTGTGAACATATCCACCACCTAGTTCTTCGGCTGTTACTTCCTCACCGGTGGCAGCCTTCACAAGTGGAGGACCTGCCAAAAATATGGTGCCTTGTTCTTTTACAATTATGGTTTCATCACTCATAGCAGGAACGTAAGCACCTCCTGCAGTGCACGATCCCATAACAATGGAAATCTGAGCAATTCCTTTTGCTGATAATCGTGACTGATTATAAAATATGCGACCAAAATCATTCTTATCAGCAAATACTTTAGCTTGTTCAGGCAAAAAAATACCACCGCTATCAACCATATAAATGCAAGGAAGAGAATTTTGCCCGGCAATTTCCTGAGCACGTAAATGTTTTTTGATGGTTTCGGCAATATAAGTTCCACCTTTAACCGTAGCATCGTTTGCAATAATCATTACATCCTGCCCGTGTACTTTACCTATTCCGGTAATGATTCCGGCTGAAGGGAAGCTATCATCATATTGACCATTAGCAGCTAAAGAAGATAATTCAAGAAACGGTGAATTTTTATCAATTAATAAATCTATTCTTTTACGTGGTGGGAGTTTTCCTCTTTCGACGTGTTTTTTCATCGCTTTATGTCCACCGCCTTTAAGAACCGTTTCATATTTTGTCCAATACTCATCAATGAGTAATTGGTTCTTTATCTGGTTGTTTTTGAACTCACTATCTTGTTTTATGTCGCTTTTTAACTGAAACATATTGGTTTTGTTGAGTTATGAATTATAACCTCCGAGCTGACTAATTGTTCAGCTTTTTTGTGTTTAAATTATACAAATAAAAGAAAACCAGATGCAAAAGTATGATAAGTATTTGAATTAATAAAATAGCATTAACCATTTGGTTAATTCATTTGGTTAGTTTAGATTTGATGTGCAATTAACCAAATGGTTAAACTATATGGATGGATTAAATAAACAGAATGAGAATGTAACGGAACAGGTTATTTTAAATGCTGCCCGTGAAGTTTTTATGGAGAAGGGGATGGATGGAGCCCGAATGCAGGAAATAGCAGATAAGGCAGGCATCAATAAGGCGATGTTGCATTACTACTTTCGCTCTAAAGAAAAATTGTTTAACAAAGTTTTTATTGAGGCTTTTAAAGAATTTTGGCCGCAAGTGGAAGGAGCTATGACAATTGAAACTCCTTACAAGGCAATTGAATCAATTGTTGAAGCTTACATTGATACATTCATTGATAAACCCTTTTTACCCAATTTTATTTTGGCAGAGTTACACCGTACACCTGATAGGTTTGAGCTGCTAATGAAAGAAATAGGTATCAATCCTAAAATAATAATGACTTTTCTTGAGAAGTTAATGGAGGAGGGGCATTTGAAAAAAACAAACTCACTAAATATGATTGTGAATGTGATTTCACTCTGTGTTTTTCCGTTTGCAGCTCGGCCGTTAATGATGCGTTTATTAATGGATAATAATGAACAAATATGGGACGATTTTATTCAGCAGCGCAAAGAAACGGTAATGAGCGTAATAAAAGAGTGTTATTTTATGAAAGCCTAAAACTATGAGATTACTATTTGTTATTGTACTTATTTTATCGGGCCTGACGATGAAGGCTCAAACAATCACTTTAGAAGAGTGTTTGCGATTGAGTAGAGAGAATTATCCACTTATATCAGACTTTGAAAATTTGGATAAACAGTTAGAGTTTAGGCTGAAGGCGTTAAATACTAATTACTATCCAAAATTAGATGCAACTCTTCAGTATACCTGGCAAAACGATGTGCCTGGATTTGATTCTCCTGCTCCAGGATTTGAGGTTCCCAAAGCACCTAAGGAGCAATACAAGGCGTATGTTGATGTTCGGCAAACCATTTATGATGGTGGAATGACCAAAGCAGCTAAATTACTTGAAGAGAGTCAGAAATTAACCGAGAGGCAAAGTGTTGAAGTTCAGTTGTATGCTATCAGAACAAAGGTGATTGAAAGTTACTTTTTACTGCTTACGTTAAACCAGCAGTTAGCACAATTAGAATATAATCAGGAAATTCTGCAGCAGAGATTAGATGAGATGACAGTGGCTGTTAAGAACGGTATGCTTTTACAAAGTGAGGCTGATTTGTTTGAGGTTGAATTGCTTAATGTTGAGCAGAACAAATATGCAATACAAGAAGGACAGAAGGCAGCATTGGAAATTTTACATGAGTTAACGGGTTCAGATTTTTCCTTGAATGAGGAGTTTTTGGTTCCGGTTACTTTGGCGAATAAGGAACGACCTGAATATACTTTGTTTGAGGCTCAGCAAAATCAATTAGGAGATTATCAGCATTTGAAAGGGCGTCAGCGCATTCCTGTGGTAGCTGGGTTTGGACAACTGGGCTATGGTAATCCCGGTTATAATATGTTGAAGGATGAGTTGGCTACTTTTTACATGGTAGGAGTCAGTTTAAAATGGAATATTTGGGACTGGAAAGCAACATCCAACGAAAAACAGATTATTCAGCTGCAGACCGAAAGTGTTAAGATTCAGGAAGCCACTTTTACTAAAAATCTTAGTCTGGCTGAAAAGGAAATCAAATCAAGTATTCGAAAATTGGATAAGGTACTAGAAAAAGATGATGACATCATCCTGCTGCGTGAGAAGATTACTAAGGCTCGCCAGTCGCAAATGAATAACGGAACAGTTACAGCAGCTGATTATATCAAAGAATTTAATGCCGAGAGTATGGCCCGATTGGCCAAAGAGATTCATCTGATAGAAAAAACTAAAGCACAAGTTGAATTGAGTGAATTAGGAATAAAACAAAATTTAGAGACTAAAGCCCAATAATATGAGAATGATAAATTTAATAGGGATTACTTTCTTAATTCTTTTAGCAGCCTGTAATAATGGAGAATCGGATTCTGATGCATACGGAAATTTTGAGGCCACTGATAAGCTGATTAGTTCTGAAGTTAGTGGACGAGTTATGCAGTTAAAGGTTGATGAAGGTCAAGAATTAAATGTTGGAGATGTTATTGCATTGGTCGATACAACTCAGCTTATTATTAAACGAAAACAATTAAATGCCTCGCGCATAGCTTCACAGAGTAAAATTGAACAGGTTAAAGCTTCTATTGATGTATTAAATGCGCAAAAAGGGGTGTTGATGAAGGATGTAACTCGTGTTTATAATATGTATCGCGAAAAAGCAGCAACTTCAAAACAAGTGGATGATCTGCAAGGTCAGGTGCAGGTAATGGACAAACAGTTAATAGGCTATCAAACACAAATTGCCAGTGTTAAGGCTGAGTTGGAGGTGATTGATGCACAAATTGCAGAGGTTGAAGATCTATTAAGCAGATGCACAATTACTATGCCTTCCGAAGGAACAGTTTTGCAAAAGTTTGTTGAGCAGGGTGAAATGGTAATGATTGGTAAGCCTGTTGTCAAAGTAGCTGATTTGAATGAGATGTATTTGCGTGCCTTCGTAACCGGAAGTCAGTTACCTAATATAAAGATTGGCCAAAAGGTTGAAGTTCGTTTTGATAAAACAGAAGATAGTAATCAAGTAATGGAAGGTACTATCTCCTGGATTTCATCATCAGCGGAGTTTACTCCAAAGATTGTTCAGACAAAAGAGGAGCGTGTTGATTTGGTTTATGCTATAAAAATAGCTGTTCAAAACGATGGTCGTGTAAAGATAGGTATGCCGGGTGAAGTGAAGTTCTGATTATGATTGAGTTCAAAAATATACATAAGTCATTTGAGGATGTTCATGCGGTAGATGATGTCTCATTACGTATCGAAGAAGGTGAGCTGTTTGGTTTTATCGGACCCGATGGTGCTGGAAAAACCACCTTGTTTCGTATGCTTAATTCACTTCTGATTCCCGATGAAGGCCAAATCAATTTGTTTGGTCTGGATCCTGTTAAGGAGTACAAGAAGGTTCGGCAAATTATTGGTTATATGCCCGGTAAGTTTTCATTATACTACGATTTGTCCATTGAAGAGAACTTGCAGTTTTTTGCCACTGTTTTTGGAACTACTATTGAAGAGAATTATCATCTGATTGAAGATATATACAAACAGATTGAGCCATTCAAAAAACGTCCGGCAGGAAAATTATCAGGAGGAATGAAACAGAAGTTGGCGTTGTCATGTGCACTCATTCATAAACCCAGATTGTTATTGCTCGATGAACCAACCACAGGAGTTGATGCTGTTTCACGAAGGGAGTTTTGGGAGATGTTGCAAAAACTGAAAGAGAAAGGAATCACCATTGTAGTCTCAACACCTTATATGGATGAAGCCGGTTTATGTGATCGGGTGGCATTGATGCAAAATGGTAAGATTCATGCGGTTGCTCCGCCTTCAGAAATTGTTTCACAGTTTTCCGATCCCTTGTATACCATTAAAGTAAAGAATAACTATAAGTCACTTCAGGCTCTTCGGCAATGGGAGTTTTGTGAAAATGTTTATCCCTTCGGTGAGACGCTTCATTATCTCGATAAAAGAAATAATGTGAGCGCAGATGTAATCGAAGCATATTTATCATCTCAGCAATTGACATTTGATAAAGTGGAAATGATACAGCCTGATATTGAGGATTGTTTTATTGCATTAACTCATAATGTTGGTTGATATGGATAAGAAAAAGGTTATAACTGTTGAAAACCTGGTGAAGAAATTTGGACATTTTACAGCCAATAATAATCTTAATTTTCACGTCGATCAGGGTGAGATATTTGGATTCCTGGGAGCCAACGGAGCTGGTAAAACAACAGCAATGCGCATTCTATGTGGACTATCATCACCGACTTCGGGTAAAGTAGAAGTGGCTGGCTTTGATGTTTCGCACCAGGCCGAAGAAGTAAAAAAGCGAATAGGTTATATGAGTCAGAAATTCTCGTTGTTTGAGGATTTAAGCATCTGGGAGAACATGCGTTTTTTTGCAACTGTATACGGGTTATCATCCAGCGAATTTAAGGCGCGGGGTGAAGATCTGTTGCGTAAGCTGAATCTTTATAAAGAAAGAAAGCGACTGGTTTCAACACTATCGTTGGGGTGGAAGCAAAAGCTGGCGTTTAGTGTGGCTATTCTTCATCAGCCTTCCATTGTTTTTCTAGATGAACCAACTGGTGGAGTCGATCCGATAACGCGCCGTCAGTTTTGGGAGATGATTTACGAAGCAGCCGAAAATGGTATTACCGTTTTTGTGACCACTCATTATATGGATGAAGCCGAATATTGCGATCGCGTAACCATTATGGTTGATGGACGCATAGATGCATTGGATACTCCCGCTGAATTAAAGAAGCAGTATAATGCTGCCAGTATGAATGATGTTTTTCTGGCTCTGGCGCGATAGATTGATGGTTAGACCATTAGATTGATAGAATGATTTGGAAGACGTTGTTATGTAGTTTTTATGAAATAAACTACTGCCTTCTGCCTTCAAACTTAAGAACTATAAGGATATTATTAAGCCTAAAACAAAACCTATGAATCGGTTTATAGCATTTGTAAAAAAAGAATTTCTCCATATATTTCGCGATTATCGCACCATGTTGATTTTATTCATCATGCCGATAGCGCAGATTCTTATTTTTGGTTTTGCCATCACTACCGAAATTAAAGATGCATCTATTGCTATATTGGATAAATCGAAAGATGAGGTTACGCGCGAGTTAACCCAAAAGCTATTGTCATCGGGTTATTTTAACAATGATGCCTATCTGACTAGTGAGTCCCAGATTGAACCTGCTTTTAATGATCAGCGTGTGAAGATGGTTGTAGTATTTGAGCCTGAGTTTGGTAGAAATCTTCAGAAGGAAGGCACCGCGAATGTTCAGCTGGTCTGCGATGCATCAGATCCCAATCAGGCCCGAATGCTCTCACAATTTGCCGAAGGTATTTTTGCCTCTTATGCAAGTCAGGGAGTTGTGAAGGGAATTCAACCTGAAGTGCGCATGTTTTACAACGAAAGTCTCGAGGGCGTTTATATGTCAATTCCAGGTATTATGGCTATGATTCTGATGTTGGTTTCAGCCATGATGACTAGTATTTCCATTACCCGAGAAAAGGAATATGGCTCAATGGAAGTACTGTTGATATCACCCTTAAAACCTTTGCAAATTATTATGGGAAAGGTAACACCCTATGTGATGATGGCGCTGATTAATGCCGTTTCAATTCTGGCATTGGGCTACTTTGTTTTTGGTGTTCCGGTAAAAGGAAGTATCATTCTATTACTGATGGAATGTTTGTTATTTACTATTTTGGCTTTGTCGCTTGGTATACTTATTTCAACAGTTGCCAAAAACCAGATGGTAGCGATGTTTATGAGCATGTTTGCTCTAATGCTTCCTGTTATACTTTTGTCAGGATTTATTTTTCCGGTTGAGAACATGCCTTTGCCTTTACGCATAATAAGCAATATAATTCCACCTAAATGGTTTATCATCATCGTTAAAACCATTATGCTTAAGGGCGGGGGATTGCTATATGTTTGGAAAGAAACACTCATACTAATTGGGTTTGTAGTACTGTTCGTGACCTTGAGTGTGAAGAAATTTAAAATCAGATTGCAATAAAAGTTATGAGAATATTACTTGCCCTTCTACAAAAAGAGTTTTTGCAAATATTTCGTAACCGTACCATGTTACCACTAATATTTGTTATGCCTTTGGTTCAGTTGATTATTCTGGTGAATGCAGCCACCATGGATATGAAGAATATTAGTATCACGGTAGCTGATATGGATCTGTCAAGTACTTCGCGCCTTTTGATAAATAAGCTGGAAGCATCGCCCTTTTTCAAACTGGAAGAGTTATCCATTAATAAAGAAGATGCTATTGACAGGCTTCAAGACAATAAAACGGATGTAGTCATATTTATCCCAAATAAGTTGGAGGCAGATGTAAACAGGGAAGGAATCGGAAAAATGCAAATAATTACAGACGCTATTGATGCATCAAAAGCCCAATTATCGTTTGGATACTTGAGCAACATGATTAGAGAGTTAAATTTGAGTATAGCTATTAATCAACAATCATTACCTAATTTAAATCAAATTAAATCAGAGGCATTGTACTGGTTTAATCCCGAACTAAATTACAAGTATTATATGTTACCGGCTATCATGGCAATATTGGTAACTATAATCGGAATGTTTCTTTCTGCGTTGAATCTGGTAAGAGAAAAAGAAGTTGGAACTGCTGAACAAATTAATGTGACACCAATTCGTAAATCGCACTTTATCATAGGTAAACTTGTTCCATTTTTAATTATTGGTCTGCTGGAATTGACTTTGGCTTTGCTGGTAGCCAAAATTTTATATGATTTGCCTGTTAATGGCAGTTTATTGGTTTTGTACACATTTGCTTTTATTTATCTGGTAGCTGTTTTAGGAATTGGTTTATTGATTTCAACCAAAAGTCAAACGCAGCAACAGGTTATGATGTTGAGCTTCTTCTTTTTGTTGGTGTTTGTGTTGTTGAGTGGTGCATTTACTTCGGTTGATAATATGCCATACATAGCTCAAAAGCTGAATAGACTAAATCCACTTTATTATTTTATGAATGTAATCAGGATGGTATTGATTAAAGGAGCCGGTTTTAGCGATGTATTTCTTGAAATCCGATCAACCTTGGTAATAGCCATCATTTCTGTATCTTTAGCTGTGTTTAGTTATCGAAAAACTACATAGTTAATGGTTGGTAGATGGGGAATAATAGTATTGATTGGTCTGTTTACGGTCTCGTGTCAGGTGTCGGGGTATGAGCTTTTGTTGGACAAAACCATCGATCCAACTTTAAGGCAACGAATTGAAGATTTTGCCAGTAGAGGCATAGAACAGGAATGGCCAGCTGAATTTACTAAAGAAGACCTGGTACAATCAGCTTTGAAGTATAAAGGTACGACATGCAAGGCTGGAGGGATGACTTCCAAGGGTTTGGATTGCTCTGGATTGGTATATTTGGCCGGAAAGAATATTGGATTAAATCTACCTCATAAATCATCTGATATGGCACGTTACGGGAATGTAGTATCTACTAAAGGTCGTTTGCGAAAAGGTGATCTGATATTTTTTAAAGGAAACAGTATTCGTTTGGTAAATCATGTGGGCATAATGATTAACACCTCAGAATTTATTCATGTTTCTTCTTCTAAAGGTTGTGTTATTACTTCGCTGGATGATGAATACTGGGGCGAACGGTTTCTGTGGGGCACACGTTAGAAGCATCAGTAAAATTGGTTCTCTAAAATTCATCTATTGATTCAGAGCGAGTCGAAAAAATAATCACCGTTTGATACAACCAATGTTTGAGGTAGATGGGTAAGACTACTGTCAAAATTTAGCAAATCTATTATTTATTCAGATTGAATTAACATTGAGTTTATATTGTGTTAACTCACAATGGTTTTATTTGCTTCAGATAAAACAATTCAAACAATTGTAAAGATATCATGGAAGGGCTATTTCCATCAAGATTTATTCTTTTTCGCAGGGTAGGCTCTTCCATGGTTTTTCTTATTGGCTAATAGCCAATTCGTTCACTCTCTAAATTATGGAAAGCAAAGAAAGTGGTTTTACCCTTTTGAATATTAAATGTAAAGGGTACTTCGTTTTGCATTTGGCCTGATGTTTTAAGACTCACCTGATGAGTTCCTTCACTTAAGGGAACTCTGCAATACGATATACTATATGGAAGTGCTTGCCAATTACGAGTATCGGCCTGTTCGGTGGCAGCATTAATTATGCTTAAAACAGCACCCAGGTTTTCATTTTCGCTTCTAACAGCTGCTTCCATTGCTTTTTTTGCTGCTAACCGTGCTATACCTGCACCAATTTCTCTTAACATTCTATCTTGCAAACATTGAAAGGCTATAGCATTAATGTTTTCAGATAATTCAAGCGGATAAGTTTCGCCGTTAGCTGATATATGAGCGTTGTGAAATAGTGGTTTACGCTCTACATATTTTGGAAATGCTACCCGAAGTACAGA
This sequence comes from Carboxylicivirga linearis, assembly GCF_018271995.1. Classification (GTDB taxonomy): domain Bacteria; phylum Bacteroidota; class Bacteroidia; order Bacteroidales; family Marinilabiliaceae; genus Carboxylicivirga; species Carboxylicivirga linearis. The sequence goes on along the minus strand of NZ_JAGUCO010000023.1, from coordinate 55,946 downwards.
AAGGTTTTTAAAAGAATTTTTCTGTTCGTCGGAATATTTTCCAATATAAATAGGGAAAGATAAACCATATTCATCGTTGGTAAGTGTTATCCAGCCGTCGTTATAGCCTGTATTTACAAAATTAATACTCCACTCGGCTTTTACAGGACCAAAGCCATTCATCCAGAAGAATATGAGGTAACCATTTTCATCCTCGTTGGGTTCATATTTCATTCCGAATTTATCTTCGTAAAAATGAAGTTCAGTTCCAAAACCCAGTTCGTAAGCAGTTCGCAATAAATCTTCTTTTAACTGTTGAGGTGGTTGTACACCAAACATAGGAAGATAATCTTCTTCGTATATTTCCAGTGCATTACGGTAGGCAATAAAAGCATCGTTTGTATTACCTGAAGCTTCGTATACCAATCCCATTAAAGTATGGGCAAAAGCATCGCGGGTGTATTTATTTTTCCCTTTTTTATATTTTTCGTTGAATTGCTGAAGTAAAATATCTACTCTTCGGCATTCTACCAAAGCTCCTTCGTAATTGTTGAGGTAAATAAAATTAAGAGCTTTGTAATAATGAACCATAACAGATTCAAAATCCTCAGGGCGATAGGGTTTAATTCCAGGATTGGTGATTAAAGCCAAGGCTTCGTTACCCAGGTTACTTTTATAGTCTTCAACGTAGTAATCTGCCTGATTAAAGTAGTCAATACTTTGCTCATACTCACCATTCATAAAAGATACCACACCTCTGTTACAAAAATAGAGCATGCGATTCTTGCCTTCGCTCCCTTTCTTATCGTTTTGTAATAGTTTGTCAGCCGAATCGAAGTTGCCGGCCGCAATCATATTCTGTAACTGAATATTTTTTTCGTAGTAGGTAAGACACGAGGTAAGAAAAGTGCTTATTGTAAGAAGTAGCAATATTCTTCGGATCATAGGTAGGGCTTAACTTAAATGAAAGAAGAAGCATGAAGCTTCTTCTTTTTGTGATTGTTACTTTGTTATGTATTTCTTAATTTCTTTATCTCCAATCCAAACCACTTCGTTGGTTTCGAGGTTCGATAATTCAAGATTAACTTTATAAAAGTTAACGCGTTCCTTTTTGTAAGTATCCACAATTGAGTTAATATCACCATTCATCATAAAGTCAGCACCTAATTCCTGACCCCACTGCTTGGCTGTTTCCATGCTGGCAAATTCTTGCTGAGCAGCTCTTTCTTTTCTTAACTCTTCTCTTTTATCACCGGCTTGTACTAAACGCACTCGTCCGCTATTGATAAATGCTTTTTCTACATCTTTAATAAATGTTTCGGCACTAATATGCTCATGCGATTTATTGTAAACCAAACCAACCACTACAACAGGCTTTTCACCGTCGGAACTTTGAAGATGATTATTAATCCATGCACCGCCCAACACCTGGTCAACCATTTCTTCGGCCACCAAACGAGAGTCGGTATCATTCCATCTTCCACTTAAATCAATTGCTTCTTTGGTGTCAACGCGTTCCACCTTGTGAGTCATACATCCGCTAAGGATGCTTAATGCTAAAACTAATGTTAGGCTCAGATAAATTTTAATCTTCATAGTAAGTAGTTTATTTTAATGATAGCTTAACAAAAAGCAGACCAAATCCTTAAAATTTGTTTAAAATATTTTCAATAGCAATATAAGTTTCTTCTGTTACAGGTACAAGCGGAAGTCTTAAATTATTGTCAATCAAACCACGTAAGTGTAATAGTGCTTTTATACCTGCCGGGTTGCCTTCGCAAAATAAAAGTTGAATCATTTCCAACAAACTATAGTGTATTGAGCAAGCTTCGTCCATTGATTGATCTAAAACTTCTCGAACCATCTGGCTAAATTCAAACGGGAATCCATTAGCAGTAACAGAAATAACACCATCAGCACCCAAAGAAATTAAGGGAAGGGTAGAGGCATCATCACCACTTAGTACCATAAAGTCATCTGGCTTTTTATGGATGATATTCATTATTTGAATAAAATCGCCTGAAGCTTCTTTAACTGCAATAATGTTTTCAAAATCGTTTGCCAGTCTAATGGTTGTTTCAGCTTCCATATTACAGGATGTTCTGCCCGGAACATTATACAGAATAATAGGTACAGGTGAGGCATTTGCTATTTCGGCAAAGTGTTGATAAATACCCTCCTGACTAGGTTTGTTGTAAAATGGAACAACAGATAATATGCCGTCGATGCCGTCAAAATCGGTTTTATTGATGGTGTCAACCACCTGAGCTGTGTTATTTCCACCCATACCAACAATAATAGGCTTTCTGCCTCCATTAGCCGTGATAATATGGCGAACTACCTCACGTTTTTCTTTTTCGCTAAGAGTAGCTGCTTCGGAAGTTGTACCGAGGGCAACCAAAAAATCAACCTGATTTTGAATAACAAAATGAACCAAACGATCGAGTGATTCAAAATCAACATCGTTATTCGATTGGAAAGGAGTAACAAGGGCTACTCCAGTGCCGCCTAGCTGATAGGGTGTTAGCATTGCGTGTTTTTATTGTTGATGATTGAGAGGTAATGTATAATATGCTTTTTTAAATCTTTAATAGAGTCTCCTTCCTTTAATTCAATCATAAAATCGAACATTTCGTTGTCGATGTTGGTTCTGCCAGCTTTAAATTGTGCTTTAGATAAAGAGCCAATATAATCAATCGGGAATAAAAACTCATTGGCTAAAACAATCAACAAATGAAAAGGAGTTTCCATGAATTGAGTAATATTCTCTGACTTGGGTTTATAAAACAGACTAAAATCTTTTTTACAGACAAAGCTATAGATATTATCACCGATATAATCATCATCGCGTTTGCTTTGGTTAATATAGCCTAGTGCTTTGCTCTGAATATTAAATTCTTTAAGTTCGCCAATTAGTTCTTTTACAATTTTAAGATTCTCAGGTTGAGTGGCATCAAACAAAATACCTGCCGATTCAGCAGTTTGAAGATTATGAATAGATGCTTTGTGAGGTTGTTTCTTAATCTCTCTTTTAAGAAAATAACCAGCTATCTTTTCTCTGAAATCATCTATGAAGTTGCTCATTATTGTGTGCTAAAAATTAGGTTTACTCAATCATTGATTTAAAATCATCTTCCGATATAATTTTAACTCCCAGTTTTTCGGCTTTAGCTAATTTACTAGGTCCTATTTTATCTCCGGCTACAAGATAGCTTGTTTTTGATGAAACTCCACTGAGGTTTTTACCACCATTTTTTTCGATCAATGACTTTAATTCATCGCGAGAAAAACTGGTAAAGCTTCCACTTACCACAAACGACATCCCTTCAAGTTTATCAGAGTGGGTGGCGGTTTCCTCTTCTGATAATTGAAACTGTAAGCCTGCTTTTTGAAGCTTATCAATTAAAGTTTGGTTGTGTTCTTCTCCAAAATAGCCAATAACGCTGCTTGCAATTCTATCTCCAATTTCATCCACTTCAGTCAATTCCTCTTGTGTTGCTTTCATCAGAGCATCAATGTTTTTAAAAGCAGAAGCTAGTTTTTTGGCCACTGTTTCACCAACATAGCGAATTCCTAAAGCAAACAAAACGCGAGCAAAATTTACTTGTTTCGATGCTTCTAAGCCGTCCAGAATATTCTGAGCTGATTTTTCACCCATTCGATCTAATGTCATTAATTGCATAGGGTGAAGTGTATACAAATCAGCCACATCGTTAATCATATGGTTTTTATAAAGCAAATCAATGGTTTCGGTTCCAATGCCGTCGATATTCATAGCTTTACGAGCGATAAAATGCTCAACACGCCCTTTTACCTGTGGTGGACAAGTGGCCGCATTGGGGCAATAATGAGCAGCTTCTCCTTTAATTCTGATTAGTTCACTTCCACACTCGGGACAGTTTTTGATAAACTCAACTTTAGCCGCTTCTGCAGATCGTGCCTCCTCATCAACCCCAACAATTTTAGGAATGATCTCGCCGCCTTTTTCAACGTATACCATATCACCCAAATGCAAATCCAACGATGCTATGATATCGGAGTTATGTAACGAGGCTCTTTTAACGGTTGTGCCGGCCAGAAAAACCGGATCGAGATTGGCTACCGGAGTAACGGCACCTGTTCGTCCAACCTGAAAAGTTACCTCGTTGAGTTTAGTATATCCCTGTTCGGCTTTAAACTTATAGGAGATGGCCCAGCGTGGAGATTTAGCAGTAAAGCCCAACCTTCGCTGTTGGTCGAGACTATTTACTTTTAATACAATGCCATCAATGTCAAATGGAAGGTTATGACGTTCTTCGTCCCAATGATGAATAAAGTCCATTACATCTTTAATGCTTGTGCACAACTGGATGTAAGGAGGTATTTTAAAACCCCAACTACTGGCTTTTTCCAGGTTTTCTTTGTGAAACTGGCTTGGGAGTTCTTCGCCCAGCATATAATATAAAAAGCAATCCAAGGGGCGTTTGGCTACCAATGCACTGTTTTGCATTTTCAGCGATCCAGAGGCTGCATTTCGTGGATTGGCAAAAGGTGTTTCTCCTGCTTTTTCTCGTTGCTCATTTAAATGTGCAAATCCTTTATGAGGCAAGAAAATTTCACCACGTATCTCAAAACTGGCAGGATAATCACCTTTAAGTTTTAATGGAATACTTCTAATTGTTTTTACATTGGCGGTAACATCATCCCCCTGAACTCCATCACCCCGCGTAACACCCCGAACCAATAAACCATTTTCATAAGTCAGGCCAATGGCAGTACCATCGTATTTTAATTCACATACAATTTCAAATTCCTCATCGGGCAATTGCTTGGCTACTCTTTTATAAAAGTCCTGAATTTCTTCTTCGGAATAGGTGTTGCCGAGTGAAAGCATTGGGTAAACGTGTTTTACCTGCTCAAAATCTTTGTTTAAGTCACTTCCAACACGTTGAGTAGGGCTGTTGGGATCGGCAAATTCAGGGTGCTGTTTTTCCAGATCTGTCAATCGGTGCATTTTCTGATCGAACTCAAAATCAGAAATGCTGGGTTCGTTTAAAACGTAATATTTATAATTGTGTTTATCAAGCTCTTCGCGGAGCTGATTAATTTCCTTTTCTATATCTGTCATCTTCTTTACTGTCATCTCTTGCGTTCAAAACAAAAATACAATTTTTGCGATAATAAAGTCCGAAACAAGTGGAAAGTAACAAGGATAAAGGTTAAAATCTAAAGTCAAAAAGTAAAAGTCAAAAAGTAAAAGTCAAAAAGTAAAAGTCAAAATTCTAAAGGTAAAAGTCAAAAAAGGTTAGGGTATTAATGGTTAATGGGAAATTGATAATTGACTCGTTGATTTATTGAATTATCTTTGCACCACTAAACACATCCATCATGTTAATCGACTTCGCTCTAATTATTCTGGTTGCTCTTTTATTGAATTACGTATTTACCCTGGTGAAACTTCCCGGAATACTAGGTATGATTTTTACAGGTATTTTATTGGGACCAAGTGTTTTTGATTTGGTTAATCCTGAAGTGGCCACTTTTTTGCAAGAATTTAAAACGGTAGCTTTAATTGTAATTTTGATTCGTGCCGGGCTGGGTATTAATAAACAAACATTGCATAAAGTTGGGCGACCGGCTATTAATATGAGTTTTATACCGGGCGTGCTGGAAGGTACAACAGTGATGCTGATTGCCCATTATGTTTTGGGATTCTCATTTATTGAGGGAGGAATATTAGGCTTTATCATTGCTGCTGTTTCACCGGCGGTAGTTGTTCCGGCAATGCTCGATTTAAAAGATAAAGGTTACGGTCAAAAAAAGGAAGTTCCTACTTTGGTGCTGGCCGGAGCATCGGTTGATGATGTTTTTGCGATAACCATCTTTGGTGTATTTACCGGATTGGCAGCGGGTAATGCTATTGATTACGGACACATTTTTTGGAGTGTGCCGGTAGGTATAGCTTTAGGAGCCTTGTTAGGAGCTTTAATCGGTTTGGCACTGGTGGTATTCTTTAAAAAATATCATATCAGGGACACTAAAAAGGTAATTATCTTTATGATTGTAGCCGTGGTATTTTACGAATTTACAGAATGGGAAACCTTAAAAGAATTTGTTCCTTTAGCCGGTTTGCTTGGTATTATGGCCATTGGGTTTATGATTTTAGAGAAATACAATAAGCTGGCCAATCGTTTATCTGTTAAGTTTAATAAGGTATGGGTTTTGGCCGAAATATTATTGTTTGTTTATATAGGTACAGAAGTACAAATATCGCAGTTAAACGCTTCGTTGATAGGTATCGGATTATTGATATTACTGCTGGGCTTAACCGCTCGAAGCATTGGGGTTTGGCTATCCTTAATAGGGTCTGACTTAAATACCAAAGAACGTATATTTAGTGTAATCGCCTATTTGCCTAAAGCAACGGTGCAGGCAGCCATTGGTGCAGTTCCTTTAACTTTAATCGGTGAAGGTAAACTGGGAGATGTAACAACCGGAACCGGGCAAACTATTTTGGCATTGGCTGTTTTAAGTATTGTGGTTACGGCACCCATCGGAGCTATTGGAATTAAGTTATTTGGTCCCCATTTATTAGAGAAGTCAGAGTAGAGACAAGGTTATCGCCTAAAAAAAATAATTGATACAACATTCTATTTTATCCTCAGATTACTAAGATTAAAAAGATTTTGAGTTCCCGATGCGGAACAATTTGTGATAATTGGTGTAATCCTTGGATTTTTATTTTAAAACAAATTTCACTGAGAATAGTGATTACTCTGATTACGGTCAAAAAAAATCCCGTAATAAGCAATAATATCTTAGTACGGGAGATTCTTTTGTTTGAGCAACAGATTATTTTTCAGCAATCAAATTATCAATATTATTTATTGCTTTTTCTTGTATCATTTTTTCTATTTCTTCATCTGTTTCGAAAAGAGTAACACGTCTGTAATCCTCCGAAAGGAAATCGTAATTACGGTACACCGCATTTTTGGCTGTTGATCCGTTTGACAATAACTGACCGTAGTTAAGGTCAAAACCATTGATCGAATTTTTCGATTCGTGTTGTAGGTTTTTAAAAGTTAGTTCAATGCCATTGTTGTAGTTTACCTCTAACTGATAATTAATATAACCGTTAAAATTGTACGCTACTTCAAAAGGATTATTGCTTAATGTTATTGGAATTCGACCTTCGATAATTACAATATTCTCTTCGTTACACTGTGCACAAACCGATGCATTGGTTTTTGTAAGCAGCGACAAAGTAAGGTTGTTAACCGTTTCTTTTATTTCGTTCTGATTATTTAATTTAATTTCTTTCGAATAGATTAATGCATCCTGTGCTTTCAAAGGAGTTAAAAAAGCTAAGGCAATTATTGCCAATAGACTAAGTTTACTATTAATTGTTTTTTTCATTTGTGTTAGATTATTTGTTTTTCCTCATATACACAAATGTATGAAGCCAACATGAAGTTAATTTAAGTTGAAACTAAACGAAAAGTTAAGCTTTTACTCACGCTTTAAGTAAATGTTAATTGTATTTCCGGTATGAGTTTTTTTATTCATTCCATATAGACGAAAATTTTCATCAAGGAGAAAATAAATTTTAATCAAGATGAAAAATTTGCTGCATCAAGATGAAAATGTTCTGATTTTATTTTTGAGTACAATTTTGTAAGGGATGGTCTTTAGTTATTGATAACAGTATTTGGATTATGGTTTATAAATAATTATTTTCGAAAACGATCAATAATTCTAATTATAAATAGTTATAATATTTGTAACCCTATAAAATCTAGCGTATGTTAAAGTATAAATTGATAGAAAGAGGTAATCCCAGAGATCCTGCTGCGGCTAAAAAAGTTTATGCATCACCTGTGTTATCCGGTAAAAAAGGATTGAAAGCAATTAGTGTAGATATTGTTGAAAAATCGTCGTTAACCAGGGGTGATGTAAATAATACATTAGACAATCTTGTGGATCAGATTCCTAAATATTTGTTGGATGGTAATTCTGTTAGCTTAGGCGATTTAGGAACACTTCGAATGTCATTTAGCAGCGAGAGGGTTGATTCGGCCACGGATTTTAATGCCTCAATGATTAAGAATATAAAAATCATTTTTACGCTAGGTAAAGATCTTAAAAAGAAATTAGCTGATGCTAGTTTTGAAAAGGCTTCGATATAAAGATTGATTACTATTAATACCTAAAAGCTCCCCATTAATAGTTTCCCGGGGGAGCTTTTTGTTTTTACTTAAAATCCCATACCAAATCGTCCCCAGTAGTAATCTTCCAGATCTTTCCATCGGTGAATGGTAGCTCCGGTAAAATCAAAGGTATAACGGTTTAGTAGTTCCTGAGCTTCTTCTTTTTTACCTTCTTTTAAGAGCTTAATAACTTTTTGTTCCAGTATACTGCCCTCTTCAAGTCCTTTATTTTCGAAATGGGCTACCTCTTTTAGCATGGCTTCTTTGGTTTCTTGCCAGGCCAGTGTAGCCAGTTTATTGGCTTTACGGTATTTCCAAATGGTAGCATCTTCGCGGTAACGTTTTTGACCGCAATAGTTAAAGCTTTCGGGTAATTGGGTTGTTCCGGCATAAATAGGAATACGTGGACTTTGGCCCGGATTATCAAACGATAGCCAGGCAACACCACCAATCTCATCTGGTAGCCAGTCACGCAATTGTATAATCTCGGAATAGGAACACCACGACACCGCAACGGTACGCTGATAGGTTACAGCCGTACTATCTAAATAGTTTAAAGTATTTCGGGCAGCTCCCGTTGGCCATGGATTAGCAATGGATGATTTAATTGTATCCTGACTAATAACCTTTCCATCATCATCTTTTTTCTTTTTGATGACATTAATATTTTGAGTCATATCGTATTCGGTGCCTTCGTAGGTTTGGCGATACAAAGCCATTATGTCCTGCACACTTACAGGTTCATCGGGTTTAACCGAGAAAGGAAGTTCATCAGCATCGTAACTAAGGTTTAGTGAAGGAGCTAAGGAGCTAAGGATAAAGAATTCGCGAATGTTAAATGGTTTCTCATTATCGCCATAGGCTTTCCAGAATTTAAATGGTTTTTTACCGTCCCATCTTCCTAATTTCTTAGCTACCTTATATACATTCTCTGAAGCCATGAAATGATCTTTATCTTTCAGGTTCAGTTCTCCAATTCGCGAGATATTAGCCGATACTCCTACATGACCTTCCGGAATGCGTTGTGCAGCCCAAACACCTCCAATATTGTCGGGTCCTTCGCCAAATATCTCTAATTGCCACACCTCTTTTTTATCAGCAATGGTTATACATTCGCCCCAATCGCCGTAGCCATACTCTTTTATTAATTCACCAATAAGGTTGATTGCATCACGGGCTGTAGAACAGCGTTGAAGAGCAATGCGTTCCAATTCTTCAATCAGAAACATTCCGTTTTCATTCACCAATTCTTTGGGGCCAACGGTTGTTGTTTCGCCTATAGCCAGTTGTTTTTCATTTAAACAAGGGTAGGCAGTATTTAAAAAAGTAAATGTTTGTTTGGTCTGAGGTATTTGTCCAACCTCTTTAACCTCTCGCATGTCCCAAGGAGTTTCAGTTCTTAATTTTCCTTTAAAAATGGGTGTTGTAGTATCGTTTTCAAAGGTTTCTCCTGCTTCCATGGTCATCCAGGTTCGATATCTTCCATCGCATGTGTGACTGGTTATTACCGATCCGTCGGCACTGGCACCTTTACTAACCATGATGGAGGTGCAGCTTTCTCCAAAATAAGGATCTTTGGTTTGTTCAAAAATATTTTGAGCGTTGATAATAGAACTGAAAAACAAAAGTCCAGTAAAAATACCGGTTAGGTGTATCTTCATTTTAATAATTTTCAGGTTTAAAAGCGCAAAATAGCTATTTTGAGGGGGATTAGTTTAATTTTTATTGTGCTTTTTAAAATGAACATAGAAAAATTAAGGGTAAAAAAAAGACTAAACCCGAAGTGTGGATTTAGTCTTTATATATTCTAAAAAGAGTTTTTCTAATTGTGCTCAACAATATTAATCGGGACATTAATAATAGCCTGATAATCTTCGCCGGCTTCTATCATATCAAAATCATCACTTTCGCAAATCCAATTAATAATTATCTTGCGATTATTATTTAGCAGCGATTCAAATTTTCTAAAAATGTCTAAAAGATAAACCGATGACCGTGTATTAAAATATTCTAATTGAATATTTAGTTCAGTTCTTTCTAGTGGTTCATTGATGTATTCATCAATCCACTGAATAATAGGATCAAATAAGTCAGAACAATTTTCAGGCGTCATTTTGCCTTTGAATTCTATCAAACCATGGTTATAATCCAGCTTGATAAATGGAGTTGTTCGGGTAGGCTCTTTTAATACCGTATTTTTCATTTGTTTTGAACTTTTAATTGAAAATAATATCTCAATTCAAGCAATTAACATTAAATATCGTCTATTTAACTTATAAATGCAAAAGTATAATGGAAAAAATACAAAAGTGTTGTGAAAAATCATTGTTTTTGACTTTGTATTTAGTAATTGTCTTGTTCTGATTACAAAAAAATAGTAATTGTTTATTTTTGTAAATATCACTTTCAGAGTATCTTTAGCTATTGTGTTAGAAAATGTATTTTATTATTGTTTATTTAAGTAATAAAGGTACTTATTTTGCTTGTTATCTTTATTATTATTGTTTAATTGTTTGCTCATGCAAACTCAACAAAAATTAAAATGTACCAACGCGATTTTATTCTTCGAATAATTGAACAAATAGCGCAGTTTATAGCCAAATTATTAAAACTACAGGAAGAGGATAATGCTGACAAAGCATATGATTTTCTAATTAACCAGTCATCAAAGGTAGTGGGGCTTAGCTATGATGAATTTTTGAAAATGAGTTTAGAAGATTTTAAACAGAGTACTAACGAAAAGGATATTACCGATAACTATTTGGATACACTGGGGCGCTATTTTATGACCTCGGCAGATGTTTGTCTTCAAATGAAAAAAGATGAAGAGGCTATTCATCATCTGGAATTAGCTCGCTTTTGTTTTATGGAAGCTGAACAGCGCTTTCAGAGTTTTTCTTTTAACAGGCAAGTGGACTTAGAAAAATTAAATCAATTATATATACGTGTAGGTTTAGTTTAATTTGTCAATTATGTGACTTTAAACTTAACCAATATTTATGAAAACTATAGTAAAAACCTTGTTGGGTCTGTTGACCATCTTTCTTTTTGTTGATTCTGCTGTTGCGCAAGACAAACTAATCAAAAACAATAACGATACAATTACTTGTATTATAAAAGAGATTGGTGATTTAGAAATAAAATATACCAACCCTGAAGTGAGTGAAACCATTTTATTTGGTATCGATAAAGAAGACGTTTCTAAAATAATATTGGCAAACGGAAAAGAAATGGAGTTTAGTTCCGTAATGTTCGATCCGGAGAAATATGCCAATAATAATAAGAACGCACTTAAAGTTAATTTTTTATCTCCTTTGTTTAATAGCCTAAAGCTTAGTTACGAGCGCAGTTTGCAACCCGGAAGAAGTATCGAATTTGAATTAGGTATTATTGGTGTTGGAAATGATATTTATCTAACAGATGAAAAGGGCGTTTGCCTAAAAGTGGGTTATAAATTAATAAAAAGTCCTGACTATTATCTTCGGGGACAGCGATATGCTCATATACTAAAAGGAGCTTATATCCGACCTGAGTTAGCTTTTTCTACTTACTCATACGATTATGAGGTATGGGATTGGGATTATGAAGGAACTACCCGCGAACGCAATACTATGTTTGCTGTTTTGCTCAATTTTGGAAAACAATGGGTGATTGATGATGGCTTTGTTGTGGATACTTTTTTGGGTGTTGGTTATGGTTTTGGTGATGATGATGAATCGTATGGTATGCATAAAGCCTTTATTGGTGGAATAGATGAGTTTCCTATTGCTTTAACCAGTGGTGTGCGAATTGGTTGGTGTTTTTAATTGCATAATCCCCAAAAATAGCGATTGACTGGTGATTTCCTTTTTAGCAATTTCGTTGTAAACATTTTGCTTATGGAAAATATTATTAGTCAAACCTCCAATGGTAAGGTTTTTATTTGTAATAAATGTGATAAGATACATATCGAATTTTATCACTTCTTGTTTTCATTTGATGAAGAAGCTTATGCATTTTTTAAGGACAATATCGCTCAGGTAGATGGCGCATACTACGAGAATGTCAATGCAGGGCTTAATTACCGAAGAAAGATTGTAGTTCCTCTGGGACATAGAAATGTTTCAATGCTTTTAAATCAAAAAGAACTCAACGAACTTAAATTACTTTTATCAACCCGTTGCTATTTAAGTGCAATAAATTGCTTTTTATCGGTGAAGGAAATAGGTATGCCTATTGCTGCTAATTAGCTTAAACTGCTGTATCTCCCTATTTATTAGTAACTATTTTTGGGGATGTATTGATGTTAAGTGGTTTGTTGATAGTTTGTTGTGCTGGGTGTTGGTTTCTTTGAGTTTGATAGAAGGCTGTAAAAGCCCAATTTATAGCGATTGATTGAATCTTTAAGGCTGGTTAGTTTTGTTGGTGAGTTTTTAAATAAAAAATTAACCAGATGAAGCAAATTGCAATACTTTACGGATCGAGCTCGGGTAATACAGAAGCCGTAGCAAGACTTATCAATACTAAACTCGGAAACGAAGCCAAATTAATAGATGTAGCAGCAGTAAATATAGCTGAATTGAAGGGGTTCGAAGCTCTGATACTTGGAACCAGTACCTGGGGCCTAGGAGATTTGCAAGATGATTGGGAAGATTTTATCCCCGAGCTTGAGAAAGTTGATATGAGTGGGAAAACTGTTGCCCTTTTTGGCTTGGGCGATGCTGAGTCGTATCCGGATACATTTGTAGATGGGATGGGTACTATTTATGATTGCATAGTTGAAAAAGGATGCAAGATTGTTGGGCAGGTACCCGCTGTAGATTACCGTTTTGAAGCTTCAACGGCATTAAAAGATAATAGCCTTGTGGGATTGGCTATTGATGAGGATAACGAAAGCGATAAAACAAATGAGCGAATCGAGAGTTGGATTAATTCTATCAAGGATTATCTTAATTAAACGCATCATAATTGTGAATAATCAAACAATTGTTTTGATCGTACTTACTATCCTTTAAGTTAAAGATCAGGTCATTATTTGCTAAGGCAATTATGCTAAGTGTTAGTGTTTTCAATACCTGTCTGGTAGATATTAGCACTTGTGACCTGATCTGTTTTATTTAATTAGCTATTAAATTATGAGAGTATTTTGTCATCATATATATGAATATAAAAAGGGTTTGAGAAACCTTATTTTACATACTATGGCATCTAAAGATGTAGATTTAGCCATTAAAAAATTAGAATCGAATGGAATTGATTATCTGATTCAACCCGTTAGTGTTAATAAGGTAAATATTTATTTTGGTGCCAAAGAATGTGTAGATGTTATCAACTGCTTTTGTCATAAAAGTCTGAATGAATTATCGCCTGAAGAAGATTATATTTTGGGTACTTTGTTAGGCTATAATCAGGTAGTGCAATGTGCCCGTTATTTGAAAAAGAAAGAAGCATCTCCGGCAATCAGAAATGCTTCTTAGTTGAAAATTATTCGTTTTCTGTTTTAGGTTTTCTGTCGTATTTACAGCAGCCTGGAAGTTTATTATAGACCGAATCAGGTGCTTTTGCCATTTCGGTATCGTGACCAACAGCAGCAATCGCTTTATGCACCGTATGAATGTTCAGTGATGGACTGCCCTCAATGGTAATCATCTTGCTTTCTTCATTCCACTCAGCATTATTAACGCTTTCCACTTTTGCAGCTGCTTCTTCAATTCGGTCTTTACACATTCCACAATTGCCAAATACTTTAAAAGTATAGGTCTGACTCTGCGTATTTGCTTTATCGAAATAGTTGCGATCGTAAAGACAGCATTCAGGTAGCTTGTTATATACATCTGCTGAAGCCTTCTCTAGTTCGGTATCATATCCGGCAGCAGCTATTGCCTTGTGGATGGTCGGTAAATCTGTTTTATTAGCCATGTAGCTGACATTAACAATCTTGGTTTCCTTATTCCACTGAGCAGCATGAACCCCTTTAACTCCCTTAGCAGCCGTTTCAATGGTTTCTTTACACATGCCGCAGTTACCAGCTACCTGAAACGAATCTTCTTTCATGTTCATGCTCATATTCATATGATGCATATCGCTTTTTGATGAATTCATCATACTTTGTTTTCCTTCTAATTGAGCGGCTGCATCAATTTTAAATACTCCGTTGGCAGCAATTACTTCACCTACTTTAAGTCCATCAGCCACTATATATGAATCACCAGCCTCTGGCCCCAGCACAATTTCACGATACAGGAAAGTGGGTTGTTCACGGCCTTCTACTTTTACATAGACAACGGCTCTTTTGCCAGTCCAAAGCACAGCCGATTTTGGAATAATTAATGCGTCATCCTTCGATAATTCTGATTCAACATAAGCGGTGACAAACATTCCGGGTTTTAGGTTTCCATCCGGATTATTCACCTCAGCTCTTACATTGGCAACTCTTGTTTGTGGATTCAAAATAGGATCGATAAAACTTACCTTAGCTTCGAAGGTTTTACCCGGTTGCGATTGGGTGTTGAAGCTGATTTTATCACCTTGTACAATCCAAGGAAGGTCAGTTTCATAGGCGTCCAGCTGAATCCAGACCTTACTAAGATCTGTAATCTGAAACATATCTGTCCCTTCTTTCACATAGTCGCCTTTGGCTACTTTTCGTGATGTTACAGTGCCGCTTACAGGCGAAAGAATATTAAAATGAATGATCGGATCACTAGCATTTTCAATCTCACTGATTTGTTGAGGTGTTAAATCCCATGCCAACAATTTGGCTTTGGCAGCTTTGTAAAGCGCCGGATTGGTTTCCTTTAAAGCAGCAGCTTCTATCAATTCGCGCTGTGCACTCACTAATTCCGGTGAATAAATGGTTGCCAAAGCCTGCCCTTTACGTACATTTTGTCCGGTAAAATTGATGTTCAGCTTTTCAATTCTTCCACTAAACCTGGCGGTAAGCTGAGCTATTTTTCTTTCGTCAGGTTCGATCTTACCTTGTAAATATTCTTTCCTGATGGCTTGTTTTTTCACCACTCTCACAGTTTGAATATCGGCCAGTTTTATGGCGGCTTCACTCATGGCAATTTCATTAGGATTTGCATCATCATTGCCTTGCATCGATTTTAAAGGAATCAGATCCATTCCGCAAATGGGGCAGGATCCCGGTTCCTCCTGTTTAATTTGTGGGTGCATCGAACAGGTCCATGTAGTTGATTCTTCAGCATGATTGTGTTGATGTTGCTGCGTTTCTTCTGAATGAGATGGCTTAATGATCCAGCCAATTAGCAGGCCGGCCAACAAAGTGATGAATACCGCTTTGTAATTCGATTTTATATATTGAAATATCTTTTTCATGAAATCATTTTTTTCAATTGATTGTTGTTGTTGAAAGTCAATGACATTTTATTAAAAAAATCTACTGACTAATTACTAACAGACTAATCTTATTTGCCCATTAAGTAGTAAATAAAAGCAATAGAAGCCAGTTTGTCTGTTCTGGCTTTTTCCAGTTCCAATTGATATTTTAGCATACGTTTTTGCATTCGAAGCATCTCTTCAAAATTGCTGTTTTGATTGGCATATTCGGTCTCAATAATTCGCAATGACTTGGATGATAGTAATAGCTGCTTTTCGAAAAGCCTTAATCGACGTTCTGCATCCGTCATTTCGTTGTAGCTTTTTTCCAGAATATTTTCCAGAATATTGGTCTGATTGCTTTTGTCGTTGGTTACAGCTTCTTGCTGGTAAACCACTTCCTGCACTATACTCTTGTATTTTTTTCGATACAGCGGAATGCTAAAACCAATCTTTGGAAACAATATGGCATCCTTTCCTGAAAGATTATTCTCTCCTTTACCTATAAAAGTGTAGTCGATACCAATACTAAAATTCGGACCACCGGCTTTTTGGGCTGCTTCTTTTTGATATTCAAGGGCAGATGTGTTTAAATCCATTGAAAGCAAAACATGGTTTTTAGCTTTGATGGAATCCATAATGGCCTCTTTTCTCAAAAGTAAATCTGTTGAAATAATAGTATCGCCAACAGCTATTTCAGATGTGGTGCCAATTAAGTTCTTGAAGCTGGTTGTCAATAATGATTGTGCATCTCTAAGCTGAGCCAATTCATTTTCAAGATCATTTATTTCCATCTCAATCCGATATTGATCAGCTGCCGATACTTTGCCTGCTTCCACTTTGGCTGTTGCCACACCTCGAAAGGATTGCAAAATGGTCATATTCTCCAGGGTAATATCAATGGCTTTTTGGTTGAAGTAGATATTGTACCAGTTGGCCTTTACTTCCTGAAACAACTTTGATTTTTGTTGTTCAAACATTTCATATTCAGCCTTAGCATTGCTTATAGCAGCATTTTCGCGAGCCTGCAAAGTTCCAAACCATGGAAACATTTGCGAAGCCGATATTTTGAATTCCTGGGGCCCCACGCGAGTTTCAACTGGCTGAATAAAATAAGCAAAAGCGATTTGTGGATCGGGCAGGGCAGATACCTGCGGTGCTTTTTCCAAGGCTGCCATGTATTTATTAAATGCAGCTTTTAACGATGGATTGTTTTCGGCCGCCAGCGTCAGGTAATGATCCAGATTGTCCTGAGCCAATACATTATTGCCAGCCCATCCCAATAGAATCAAAAGAATACTCAATGCACTTTTTAATAATGTTTGATATCGTAATTTATTTGGTTTCATGGTTTTCTCCTTTCATCGTTTTTGATTTCCATAAGTAATACAGAACCGGAACCACAAACATGGTGATGACTTCGATGGTCATTCCTCCGAATAGCGGAATGGCCATAGGCACCATAATATCTGATCCCTTACCGGTTGAGGTAAGAACCGGAAGTAGCGCAATAATGGTAGTGGCAGTGGTCATAATAGCCGGACGAACTCGTTTGGAACCGGCTTCGAGAATCACCTTCTTCAAATCCGCTTTGTTTTGAGGATTGTGTTTTTCCAGTAATTGCTGAATATAGGTACTAATCAACACACCATCGTCGGTGGCTACACCAAACAAGGCAATAAATCCTACCCAAACAGCCACACTAAGGTTGATGGGTGTTATCTGGAATAAATCCCTCAGGCTAATACCGGCGAGAGTAGCGTCCATAAACCAGGGCTGAGCGTACAACCAAAGCATGATAAAACCACCTGAGAATGCCACTATAATTCCTGAAAAAATAAGCGCTGTCGACACAACGGATCGGAATTGAAAATACAAAATCAGGAAGATGATGATAAGCGAAATGGGGATCACCAGACTTAATCGTTTGGTTGCTCTTATTTGGTTCTCATAATTACCTGTGAACTTATAATTGACACCTGCTGGTAATTCAAAATTACCCTCTGCAATTTGATTTTTGAGATAAGCCTGAGCTTGTTCTACCACATCCACTTCGGCAAAACCATCTTTTTTATCAAAAATGACATAACCGACTAGGAAGGTGTCTTCACTTTTAATCATCTGTGGTCCCCGGGTATACTGAATTTCGACCAACTCACCCAGTGGCACCTGAGCTCCATTATTTACCGGTATCAGGATGTTTTTCAGATCTTCGGGGTTATCACGAAACTCACGTGCGTAACGCAATCGAACAGGATAACGTTCGCGACCTTCTACTGTGTTAGTTAACGGCATTCCGCCAATAGCACTTCCTATCACCATTTGAAGCTGACTTATGCTCATTCCATATCGGGCAATGGCATCACGATCTATCTTCATTTCAAGGTATGGCTTACCAACTACACGATCGGCAAATACAGATGAAGGATTAACACCTTCAACATTCTTTAGAAGATTTTCCAGTTTCAAACCCGTTTGTTCAATGCTTTCCAGACTAGGCCCAAAGACTTTAATTCCCATGGGGGCCCTCATTCCGGTTTGTAACATCACCAAACGCGTTGAAATAGGCTGTAACTTAGGAGCTGATGTTAATCCCGGAATCTGACTTTTTGATATGATTTCATTCCAGATATCATCGGGCGATTTAATTTCATCTCGCCATTGTCTGAAATACTCTCCATTTTTATCAGTAATCAGATAATCAGCAATATTTGCTTCAATTCGTTTTACTTCTTTTTCTGATAAGGAAGCATTTTTCCACTTATCATTAACGTACAATTGTATTTGATGTGTATCCTTATCGTATCTGTATTTAGATACATTTTCTGATAGCTGCAGATCTAAAAAATATTTCTCATCCTTATCAACCTTGTAGCGTTCACGATGTCCTTTATCGTTAAGAATATACTCCGATTTATAATTGATTACATTTTCGTACATGGAAGTTGGAGCAGGGTCGAGGGCTGAATTTACACGTCCCCATTTACCAACTACCGACTCAACTTCAGGAATGGAACTAACTACTTGATCGAGCAAGCGAATTACATCCAGATTCTCAGCAATGCCTGAATGAGGCATGGTTGTTGGCATTAGTAGAAAAGAACCTTCATCCAGCGTAGGCATAAATTCTTTACCTATACCCGGAAATTCTTCACTCAACGAAATGTAAACACCTGTGTTTTGAATGAATTTTGGCATAAAACCAAAAACTTTACCAAAGCCTTGCCATACCATCAGACCAAATAATATAATAACTATAGGTACGGAAATGAAGGTGGCAATATGATTCAAACACCAGCTTAGAATACGCTCGTAATAATAGATAACCAGCGATAAAGCTCCCAGAACCACAGAAACAATTAATATTACAAACAGGAAGTTGGCAAATGTAGAATTCTGGGCACCTAATGGCATCCAAATTTTTGTAAGGAAGAAGACAACTACTACCAAACTGATGGCAATGTTTGCAAAATTGCCCCACCACTCATAAATGGCAGGTTTTACTTGTGATAGTAAGCCATTAATACCATAGGCAGAAATAGCCAAGGCAATTAAATTACCTGAAATAATAGCCAATACAACTCCGGCTGCTATTAAAGCAATGTTGGTAAATGTTTTATGTTTCTTCTTACCTGTTCTTAAAGAAAAAATCAGATTTGCCAGACTTGGAATGATAATCAATCCAATCAATAAAGCCGAAAGCATGGTAAACGACTTGGTGTAAGCCAATGGCTTGAATAATTTACCTTCGGCTGCCTCCATGGCAAACACCGGTAAAAAACTAATAATTGTAGTGGCCAGCGCAGTGATAACCGCTCCGGCTACCTCTGTTGTGGCAACGTATATTACCTGACGGAGTTGTTTTCCCTTTGCCCCTTTATTTTCAGGTAAATCAAGATGCCTTATAATGTTTTCGACAAAGACCACGCCCACATCAACCATAACACCAATGGCAATGGCAATACCCGATAGTGCTACAATATTAGCATCAACACCAAAGTGTCGCATGGTTATAAATGTGATGAGCACACCTAACGGCAGTAAGCTGGATATTAGTAGGGAAGCTCTCAGGTTGAAGACCAATACAATTACAACCAGTATGCTGATGAGTAATTCCAGGCTGATAGCTTCTTCCAATGTGCCCAGTGTTTCTTTGATTAACCCCGTACGATCGTAAAATGGAACCAGAGTTACCTTCGAAATTGTTCCATCGTCCAATGTTTTAGAAGGAAGGCCGGGAGCTATCTCAGCTATCTTTTCTTTCAGGTTGTCGATGGTTTTCATGGGGTTGGCACCATATCGGGCAACCACAACACCGCCAACTGCTTCAGTACCGTCTTTATCTAATCCGCCACGTCGGGTTGCAGGGCCAAGGTTGATTTTAGCAACGTCTTTTAATCTAATCGGAACATGATTTCTAACGGTTACAACACTCTTTTCAAGATCTTCAATGTTTTTAATATAACCAATGGCTCTTACCAGATACTCGGCCCGGTTCACCTCCAGAGTACGAGCACCAATATCAAGGTTACTGTTTTTAACCGCTGCTATTATTTGCGACAGATTAACGCCGTAGCCTTTCATGGCAAACGGATCGACATCCACCTGATATTCTTTAATAAATCCACCAATGGAAGCTACTTCTGCAACACCTTCGGCAGATGATAAGGAATATCTAACGTAGTAGTCCTGCACAGTTCTTAATTCCTGCGGATTCCAACCTCCAGCAGGATTACCTTGCTCATCACGTCCTTCCAGTGTGTACCAGTAAATCTGACCTAAAGCAGTGGCATCAGGCCCCAAAGCCGGTGCTACTCCATCAGGTAATGTGCCGGATGGTAAGGAGTTCAACTTTTCCAATATTCGTGTTCGGCTCCAGTAGAACTCTACATCATCATCAAAAATGATGTAGATACTGGATAATCCGAAAATGGAGTTGCTTCGAATGGTTTTAACACCCGGCATACCCAACAGAGCCGATGTTAGCGGATATGATATTTGATCGTCAATATCTTGTGGAGACCTCCCGGGCCATTCGGTATAAACTATTTGCTGGTTTTCGCCAATATCTGGAATGGCATCAACGGGTACCGGATCGCTTGGTAAGAAGCCGGTATTCCAACCAAAGGGAGATGTAATGATTCCCCAGCTGATAAATACCACTAATACCAGTAATGTTACCAGCTTATTTTCCAGAAAAAAGCGGATAATTTTATTTAGCATTTCAAAATGATAATATGGTTATTGAATTGATATTAACCTACGGACCAAATAATAGAACATGTAAATCCATTATAAAGCCTCAATTTTAAGTGTATAAACAATGTGCAATAACAATCTATTGCCTACTGCCTAAAAACTAATAAACTTGTGAGAATCAATTCAAATAACTTTGAAGAAAAGAAAGGCGAATGCCTAGATCAGGCGGTGGTGGAGAAGCTACAATTTCAACGAAATCTTCAGTTTCTTCTTCAATTATATCAGTAAAAAGAAAGAGTACCGGAGCCATATAAACAAAAGGAACGTTTATTTGAGCATCCATTACCAAATTGAAGTCATCTTCCACCTGAAAATGATGTGTTTCGTTATGACAACATTTGGAAGTTCCTTCGTTGCCACAGCAACTTTGGGCTTTTTTATTAATACTTACATCCACTAATCTTGTACCACAATAATGCTTCGAAACTGTAAATCCCATAGTGGAAGTCATCAGTAACAATGCCATTAGTATATGTGCGATTTTTTGGATCATAATTATCAATTACCTACAAAATAAACACATTAAGAGGAAATAAGTTGAATGATGGCTGTTAAACACATGTTAAAGTAATAATAAGATTTTTGTGATGTAAATTCATAGTGCTATTAAAGAAATAATACGGGTTTAAAAGAGTTGTAGTATAGTTAGATAGCTTAATATTACAACAATTAACATAAATTATAAAATCAAGATGTTTGTTTAATTGTTTATTAAACTTAGATCGAGATCATTGATCCGGATGTAATCAGAGTCAGTTATAAATCATTTAATAAAAAATACTTAATGTTGATTGTTAGGGGCCTTAGATCCTTAAATGATTATAAAATTCAATGATTAATATTGGTTTGTTTGGCTAATGATATGTTCATATTTGGTATAAATTTTGCTTAAATTGGGCTTTGAAATAATGAAGGCTTTAAGCGTAATAAGTTAAATAATATAAAACATGGAGTACAACGTTAAACTGCCTTTCAGGCGTTTTATAAAGATGCTAAAAGTTGATAAACAAGATATTTTTAGTATTTATATATATGCTATTTTTAATGGGTTAGTTTCTTTGTCGCTTCCCTTAGGTGTACAGGCAATTATCAACCTGATAACAGGTGGACAGGTTTCAACTTCATGGATTGTACTGGTGACTATTGTGGTTTTAGGGGTGATATTGAATGGAGTGATGCAGGTGATGCAAATGAGCATTTCGGAAAATATACAACAGAAACTGTTTGCCCGTTCAGCCTTTGATTTTGCCTTTCGTATTCCGCGTATCAAGCTGAGTGCTTTAGACGGACATTATGCTCCTGAATTGATGAATCGTTTTTTTGATACCCTCACCATTCAAAAGGGAATCTCTAAAATTCTATTGGATTTTTCATCTGCTATTCTACAGGTTTTGTTTGGGATGATATTATTGTCCATTTATCATTCATATTTTATTTTATATAGTGCAATATTATTGTTGATTGTATTTGTAATATTCAGATATACAGTCAAAAATGGTTTGATAACAAGTTTAAAAGAATCGACTTACAAATATAAGGTAGCTCATTGGCTTCAAGAACTAGCACGTGCGCAGGATACCTTTAAAATGGCCGCGAGTTCAAATCTTCCTCTTGAAAAGACGGATGAATCTGTTTACGGTTATCTGAAGTATCGTAAAAATCATTTCCGAATATTGGTTATTCAGTTTGTTAACTTGATCAGTTTTAAAGTGATAATGATTGCTGGTCTGTTGATAGTTGGCGGATTGCTGGTGATTAACCAACAGATGAACATTGGTCAGTTTGTGGCAGCTGAGATTATAATTTTAATGATTGTTACTTCGGTTGAAAAGCTGATGACACTAATTGAAACTGTTTATGATGTATTAACATCGGTAGAAAAGATGGGATCAATAACGGATATGCCATTGGATTGTGATTTGGGTGAAGATATTGATTTATCGAAATCAGAAGGATTTCATATTGATATTGAAAATTTAAGTTATTCATTTACCAAAGATTCAACCAATGAAGTGTTGAAAGATTTGAATTTGACTATTAAGCCAGGGGAGAAAATTTGTTTATCTGGTTTCAACGGTTCAGGAAAATCAATGCTATTGAAACATTTGGGTGGAATGTACGACAGTTATAGTGGTAATATTTTATTCAACCAGGTTTCGATGAAAAACTGGAAAAATAATGAACTGCGTTCTGAAATAGGATCTTGTTACTCAAAAGCAGAGATTTTTGCCGGAACAATTTTCGAAAATATCACATTAGGAAAGTCCAATATATCAAAGATTGATGTGGAGAAAGTAGCTGCTATCATGGGTTTCAATTCTTATGTCGACTCATTGGAAGAAGGTTATGATACCCTGCTAATTGCTGAAGGTAAGAATATTCCCAAAAGTGTACGCCTAAAGATTATAATGGCTCGTAGTATTGTGGTAGAAAGCAGATTGATATTGTTGGGTGATTTAATAAATCAATTAAATGAAACGGATCGAAATCAGTTTATCACTTACGTGTTAAGTCTGAAGTCAACAGTTATTGTTACATCTAACAACCCGGCAGTTGCTGAATTGTTTGAACGAGTGTTAGTACTGAACAGAGGCGAATTAATAGCAGATGGAGTACATGAGAAAATGAAACATTTGGGTTGGTATAAAAACGTTTTTCAAACAAAATAAACTATGCTAAATATTTCTCAAGATATAGAAGTGGCTTCAAAGATTGATAAAAGCAAACTGAAGTCATTTGCCTTAGTAAAAAATTACATGGCAGGTAAACTATTTACCAGGCTGTTGTATTTGTTTTTCTTTGCTTTATTGCTGTCTATGTTTTTACCATGGACTCAAAATATACGATCCACAGGTTATGTAACGGCTTTAAAACCCGATCAACGTCCACAGACCATTCACTCTGTTATTGGAGGACGTATTGAGAGTTGGTATATTCAGGAGGGTGATTTTGTGAAACGAGGAGATACTATTTTGTTTTTGTCTGAGACCAAAGCAGAATATATGGATCCGGAGCTGTTAAGCCGAACTCAGCATCAGATTGAGGCTAAAGAGATGGCTGTTCAGAGTTACATGGAAAAGATTAAGGCCTTGGACGAGCAGATCAGAGCCTTATCACAGACTCAACGATTAAAGCTGGAGCAAACTCAAAACTATGTAAAACAGGCTGTGTTGAAAATTGAGTCGGATAGTATCGATTACGAAGCCAGTAAAACCAATTATGAAATTGCTCAACGTCAGTATGAAAGAACGCAAAAGTTATATGCTGATGGTTTAAACTCACTGACAGAGTTAGAATCGCGCAAACTGAAGATGCAGGAAACACAGGCCAAAATGGTGAGTGCCGAGAATAAACTACTTACCAGCAGAAATAATCTGATTAACTATAAGGTAGAATTATCATCTATTCGTAACCAGTATCGCGAGAAACTGAGTAAGTCTGAATCAGATAAATATTCGGCAATGTCGGCGCTGTACGATGCAGAGGCAACACTGAGTAAGATGCAGAATCAGTACATGAACTATTCGGTTCGCACCGGTATGTATTATGTATCGGCACCTCAGGATGGTTATATTACTAAAACCATACGCAGTGGTATTGGAGAAACGGTAAAAGAAGGCGATCCTTTAGTTAGTATTATGCCAGCTGATTTTGAGTTGGCGGTTGAAATGTATGTCGATCCTATTGACTTGCCATTATTACATGTAGGTGACAAGGTACGATTTATGTTTGATGGGTGGCCTTCAATTGTCTTCAGTGGATGGCCTAATATTTCTTTCGGTACCTTTGGAGGTAAAGTATTTGCTATTGATAATTTTATAAGTGACAATGGTAAATATCGTATATTAGTTGAACAGGACAAGGAAGAGGTGGCATGGCCGGAGCAGTTGAGAATAGGTGCTGGAGCTGATGGTATTGCTTTATTGAAAGATGTACCTGTTTGGTATGAGATATGGCGTCAGATGAATGGATTTCCACCTGATTACTATACCGCTCAGGATAAAAAAGATGCATCAGCAAAAAAGAAGAAATAAGTTTTTAGTATGACCGGTAAGCGTTTCGTATTAGCACTATTAGTAGTTTTTAATGGATTGTGGCTGAAAGCCCAAACTGACTCATCTGTTTTTACTTTACAACAATTACTTTGGTATGTAGAGCAATATCACCCTGTGTCTATACAAAGTCAAATAGTTGTAAGTCAGGGAGAGAGTGGTGTTAGAAAGGCTCGTGGTAATTTCGATCCATATCTATTTGCAGGTCTCGATCAGAAATATTACGATGATAAGGAATATTACAGCTTATTAGGTACAGGATTAAAAGTGCCTACCTGGTACGGTATTGAATTAAAAACAGGGTTTGATCAAAACCGAGGATATAATCTCAATCCTCAGAATATTGTTCCGGATGATGGATTATGGTATGCTGGAATTTCGGTGCCGGTAGGTAAGGGATTAGTCATTGATAAGCGAAGAGCGGAACTAAAGCAGGCAAAATTATATGCTCAGTCGACAAAGGCCGAGCAGGAAAAAATGATGCTTAGTTTGTACTTTGATGCGGTTAAAAAGTACTGGGATTGGGTGGCTGCATACAATGAGTATCAAGTATACAAAGAAGCTGTTGAATTGGCACAGATTAGGTTAAGAGCCATTAAAGGAAGTCATGAATTTGGCGACCGATCAGCCATTGATACTTTGGAGGCCCATATTGTTGTACAAAACCGGCAGCTAAGCAAAAAAGGAGCGAAGTTGAAATATGATAATGTTACCCTTGAGTTATCGAATTACCTATGGTTCGAGAACGGAGTACCATTAAATATTAGTGAAGAGATGCATCCGCCTGTTTATGCTGCTGCAAATAAGGCTGATGGAATTTCATCCGATTCATTGAATATTTTGTTGAATAACCTGGGTTTTTCTCATCCCGACATGCAGTTGATGGATTACAAACTGGCTTCTCTAGAAATAGATCGAAAATTAAAACGAGAAAGCTTCAAACCGAAGTTAAACCTGAATTATAACTTTTTGAACGAGGCGCACGGAGGCAACGTTTTTCAGAGTTATTCCATCAATAATTATAAGTGGGGATTTAATTTTAGTATGCCTGTTTTTCTGCGAGAAGAACGAGGAGCGTATCAACAAGCTAAATTTAAAATACAGGATGCTGAAATAAAGCAGAGTCAGAAACTTTTAGAGCTTCAAAATAAGCTTCTTAAATATTACAATACTCAAACGGCTTTATCGGAGCAAGTTGAATTATATGCCGATGTGGTTAAAAATTACAATCGAATGCTGGATGCTGAGAGGCAGCGTTTTGAATCAGGTGAGAGTTCGTTGTTCTTAGTAAATACGCGCGAGAATTACATGATTGACGCCCGCTTAAAGATGATTTCCTTACTGGCAAAATATAATGTGTCGATTGTAGGAGTTGGGTATGCAGCTGGCATTCCTATATTTAAAAGCGAAGATTAAGATGGGAAAAACGGCAATTGTTATAGGAGCTACCGGTTTAGTAGGATCACATGTGGTTAAGCAATTGCTGAATGATGATTTTTACAGTGTGGTCAAGGTATTTACGCGAAGATCATTGGAGGATTCAAACCTTAAATTGAAAGAATATATTTGTGATTTCGATCAACTTGATCAGATAAGAAATGAGATAACGGGTGATGTGCTTTTTTCTGCTATGGGCACAACATTAAAGCAAGCCGGAAGTAAAAAGCAGCAATACAAAGTTGATTATACCTACCAACATGAGTTTGCTAAAATAGCTGCGCAAAACGGAGTAAAACAATATGTTTTGGTTTCATCAATGTCAGCCAATGCCCAATCTAAGGCTTTTTATCTAAGAATAAAAGGAGAGCTGGAGGAGGTAATTCAGCAACTGTCTTTCGAAAAGATATGTATTCTACGGCCTAGTGGCTTAATGGGGGAAAGACCTGCTAAAAGAAAACGTGAGGAATTGGGGATTGCGGTGATAAATTCAATTGTTAAGTTTATTCCCGGATTGAGAAAATATCGTGGAATAGAAGGGATAATAGTAGCGAAAGCAATGATTAACTTATCAAAGCTATCTGCAGCAGATAAAGTAATGACCATCAGCTTGGATGATATTTTTCAATATGCATAATTATTAATCGAGCCATCTGATTAATAATCGGTTCGGCAATCTATTCGAAAGAAAATTCAATTTTCAGGAATAGTGTAAAATGAATTCTCCATCCTTTTTAAGGATTAAAGGTCAGATATATGTACCTTGCAATCCCTGTTCAGCATCTGATCCTTCTAATTTTCAAATTTAAATCTATGAGTAGATCAATCATTGAATTACAACCAATCGGTATTATACATACTCCGTTTCAATCGATAGAAAATATGCCTATACAACCCAAAGCTGCTGAAAACGTGGAGGGAACCATAGAGATTTATCCTGAATTTGAGGAAGGCCTTCTCGATTTAGAAGAGTTTTCTCACATCACTTTATTTTATCATTTTCATAAAATTAGCGGGTTCCAACTTAAGGTGAAGCCATTTATGGATACTGTTGAACATGGAATATTTGCTACCAAATCACCCAAACGTCCTAATGCCATTGGTTTATCAACGGTTGAGCTGCTCTCGATTGAAAAAAATATCATTCATATAAAAATGATAGATGTGCTGGATGGAACTCCGTTGTTGGATATCAAACCGTTTTTTGCCAAATTCGATAACAGAGAAAATACCAAAGCAGGCTGGCTCGACAGGCAGTCTAACCTTCAGGTTGATAAGCTCCGGTCGGATGACAGATTTAAGTAAATCAAGTAAAAAATAATCACAAAAAAAGCGTATCTGATTGTCAGATACGCCTTTCCAGGTATTGTAAGTAAATACGTTATATAGATTATACTACTTTCACATTTACGGCATTCATACCTTTTTTACCTTCGGTTAATTCAAATTCAACTTCGTCACCTTCACGAATTTCATCGATTAAACCAGTAACATGTACGAAATGCTCTTTACCATTATCTTCAGCGATAAAACCAAAACCTTTAGCGTCGTTGAAGAATTTTACTTTTCCTTTATTCATCTTTTGCTTATTAAAAATATGGTGCTAAGGTAATCTAATATTTCGATTATCCACTATATTTTATAAATTATTGAAAATTAATCTTTTAATAATCCTATTATTATATAGATAATCCTTGATAACAGCGGGTTATACGAGTGTCGAAGAGTTGAAATTTTTTTAATATTCATAGAGTATAGGTTGGATAAATTCTTCAATATTTAAAATTACACTACTACCTTCTACTTGTAAATCTTGTATATTAAAACTTATTTCCTTGGTGAAATAGGCATCGCAAAGTTCTTCATTTTGTAACGATAGTCGCAATGTGCGCTGTGGCGGATAGGATTCAGCTACCGCTTCTGAGTCAATTAATTTAACAACCCAGGTGGAGCCATCGCAACCACTTGAACCAAAATTTATTATCAAACAATTATTTTGAATCTTAGCACTTACAATGGTTAAAAAATCATCAGGAGCATTCTGATATTCTTCGTTACTGATAATTACAGTTTGATCGCATTCTGATGGTGTTTCTTTATCATCATCTTTCTTGCATCCTGAAAATAGCAATACAACTATTAATAGTAATATGGTATGAATGAAGCATCTCATATTTAATAGATGCTGATGAAACTAAAAGGTTGCTTTATTTATTGCATGGCATTGTAAACTATTTCTTTAAAGTCTTTATGAAAAGATGTTGTGTTCCCTGGCATCATTTGGGTAAAGGCTAATCCAATGACATTGTTTTTAACATCGATCCAAAAATGGGTATCTGCAGCTCCTTCCCATGAAATTTCGCCTTTGTATGGATAACTTCCTTCTGGATTGTCTACTAATTGAAGCTTATACCCGATTGTCCAACCTGTGTTATTCCATGCTTCTTTGCTATCAGGCATTTGATTATCGTATAAAAAGGCAATGGTTTCAGGTTTAAAAATTCTTACACCATCAAGTTCTCCTTTATTTAATATCATTTGACAAAAGCGAGCATAATCCATCATTGTTGATTGTAATCCTCCGCCTCCCATTAAAAATACGGCCGGTTTAGTAAATCTGCTATCTTCGATGCTTTCCAGGCTTTTAATACCCTTAACACTATCAGGTGCGTAGACTGCAGTGTACCGATCTATCTTTTCTTTTGGAACAGCAAAACCTGTATCCTCCATTTTAAGAGGAACAAAAATATTTTCGGAAAGAAAGACATCCAATTTCTGTTTGGATAAGACTTCTATCAGGTAGCCTAATACATCAATTGAAACACTGTATTCCCATTTTTCGCCAGGTTGGAATTTTAAAGGAGCCTTAGCAAGACGTTTTATTTTAGGCTCTAATAGTTCGTCCCATAAGAGAAGAGAATCAGCTCTGTAAACTGAATCAACGTACGAATCAGGGGCCCAGCCATAAGTAAGTCCTGAAGTGTGTGTTATTAAATGACGGATGGTCATAGAAGGATTTTGCTCAACCAATACAGGCATACCGTTTTCCATGTCTTTAAACACCTTAGTGTTACCAAATTCGTGTATGTATTTTGCAACCGGATCATCTAATTGGAAAAGACCTTTTTCATAAAGCTTCATCAATGCCATTGAGGTAATACTTTTAGTCATTGAATAGATACGAAAAATACTCTTCTCTGTCATTGGTATTTGGTTATCAATATCAGCCCAGCCATAAGCGTTTTGTTGGATTAACTTGCCATCTTTCACCAGCATTGTTGTGATACCGGCAAGCTGTTTGT
The DNA here is from genome assembly GCF_018271995.1 of Carboxylicivirga linearis. GTDB lineage: Bacteria > Bacteroidota > Bacteroidia > Bacteroidales > Marinilabiliaceae > Carboxylicivirga > Carboxylicivirga linearis. Next base: position 26,414 of record NZ_JAGUCO010000023.1, on the reverse strand, counting down.
TGTCGATATATTTTTGCATAGCTGTATCTATGCTATTGCTAATAGTAGGATTTAAACCAACTTCCTCAGGTAATACTTGAGGGAAAGTTTGCGGATGATGACATTGATACAGAAGGGGGATTAATAGAAATAAAGCTAATTTTTTCATAGTCTGGTATTTAATTGCTTAATGAAGATATAAAAAGTTACTAAATAAGCAATAGATTCTTTATTGCGACTCTTAAGGTTTAATGTATTATCTTTCGAGTTATAACATGAGACAGGCTATGGATTTAGTAAATAAAGTATCTCTGATAACCGGAGGTGGAAATGGAATAGGCAAAAGTGTTGCTAAAGAATATGGTCAACAAGGAGCTATTGTTTTAATTGTTGATAAAGATTTAGTTGCTGCACAAATAGTGGTAGAAGAAATTAAATCATTCGGTGGTCAGGCTTTTGCTTTTCATGTTGATGTTAGTAAACCATTTGATATTGAAGATTTATTTGAAAAAATCAGAAAGGATTTTGATCGTTTAGACATATTAATAAATAACGCCGGCATATCGAAATTTACTTCTCCTTTTGAATTATTGGTTGACCAATGGGATGAGGTGATAAATACCAACCTGCGAAGCGTATTTTTGTGTTCAAGGGAAGCGGTTAAGTTAATGCGAAAGAATAAGGTTGGAAGTATCGTTAATATTGCTTCTACAAGAGCATTAATGTCGGAGCCTAATTCGGAAGCATATGCAGCTTCTAAAGGTGGGATAGTGGCTTTAACTCATGCAATGGCTGCCTCTTTTAGCAAGGATAATATTCAGGTTAATTGTATAAGTCCAGGTTGGATCGAAACAGGAGACTATTCTCAATTGGATGAAGCAGATCATGTTCAGCATTTGTCCAATAGAGTTGGTAAACCTGAAGATATTGCTAAGGCATGTTTGTATTTAACACAAGCAGGTAATAACTTTATCAATGGAACTAACCTGATTATTGATGGCGGGATGACCAGTAAAATGATTTATGAGGAGCTTTAATATCTTTACTAAAGATCTAATAAACTAGTTGTTATAATTTGTGTCGCCAATAAATACTTTATAAACCTAACGATTAAATGTTTGTAAAAACAGAATTAGCACATATTGGAAAAGATAAAAGGAAGGTGCAATTAATGGCAAGTTGCTGGATAATTCTAGTTTCTTTTCTCAATCATTTGAGTCCTGTTTTCTCTATGGAGAAAAATTTAAGGTTTACTCATATTACTGTTGAAGATGGTTTATCTCAAAATACCATTAATGGAATTGTAAAAGATAAGTATGGTTTTATGTGGTTTGCCACCTGGGAAGGCGTCTCAAAGTACGATGGTTATTCATTTCAATCTTTTTATGCCAGTGCCAGTGATGAAAACGGTTTAATCAGTAATCGCATAAGTAATATTTATCTTGATTCAAATGATAAAATCTGGGTGACTGATGGTAATGGATCATATTCTGTTTATAACTATAATCAAGATAAATTCATAACAGTTGTAATTGATTCTGTGTCGCAGGAAGTAACTGATGGATTAGCTAGAAGTATTTACAGAACAGAGTTGTATGGTGATACGGAGTGGTTTATTAATGAAAAAGACAGTATTTTACTGGCAACATTTCACGATGGTTCAACCAAGCGATATTACAAAACTCTTTTTGATGATGATGGCCTTAATGATGAAAATTTAACTGATTTATTTATTGATGAAAGTGGAATAATATGGGTGGGGACAGAAAGCAGTGGCGTGAACAAAGCCGATATTGGAGCCAAGCCCTTTTATCATTATAAATCAATACCATTTAATTCAAATTCGTTGGTTGATAATGTGGTAAGGGCTGTTCTGGAAGATAAGGATGGAAATTTGTGGGTAGGAACAACGAATAAAGGCGTGACTAAAATTGATAAATCGGGTACCTATAGCCATTATACTTCTCAATTAGATGATGATAGATCGTTGATTGATAATAGAATTAGATGTTTATTTGCTGATTTTGAAGGTGATGTTTGGATAGGTACGCGAGGAGGCTTGAGTAAGTTTTCTCCTGTTAGTGGTACTTTTCGATCTTATTCGAAGTTTGTGCCTCCTTATTTGCCTCATAATTCTATTTATTGGATGATGGAAGATCATGATAATGTGTTATGGATTGCAACTTTTAATGGCCTGGCAAGATACGATAGGCATAAAGATGAGTTTGTAGCATATCAGTCAGATAGCTTATTAAATAGTAACAAGGTCAGGTGCGTTTTTGAAGATAGTCGTAATTGGCTATGGGTTGGAACCGAGGGGGGAGGCATTAGTGTATTGGAGAGAAAGAAAGACTTCAAACAGAATGGGCAACTAAATAAAATTAGAGAATACCGTTACGTCAACAATACGTTATCATCTATTCCCAGTAATGTTATTCATCAGATTAAAGAAGATAGGAATGGTTTAATGTGGATTGGCACTAATAAAGGACTATGCCGACTTAACCCTGATTCAAATGAATTATTTTCTATTAATAGAGAAACAGGTTTTCCGGATGATTTAATTATGGGAATTGAATTTGATGATGAAAACAATATATGGGTAAGTCATAAAAAAGGTTTAACCAAAATTTCTTTTGATGAGAAGGGAGGAATGCTTTTACGAACTTACACTGTTTCAGATGGATTGCAAGGGAATGAATTTAGCCATAATGCTAGCGAATATAGTGCAAAAAATAAAAGAATGTTTTTTGGAGGAAGTAAAGGCTTAACGGTTTTCAATCCAGATAGTATTCAGGATAATTTGTTTCTGTCTAATACGCTTATCAATGAAATAAGAATTAACAACGAGAAAGTTTCAGTAAACGAGTTGGTTAATGGAAAAGTATTACTTACTGAGTCCGTTTTAAATACAAAGTCAATACGTATTGATCATTCAGTTAAGACCTTGGGAGTTGGATTTGTTGGATTGCATTATTCAAATCCTGAGAGTAATCAATATGAATATATGTTAGAAGGATTTGATGATGATTGGGTTTTGGTGGATGCATCTCATCGTGTGGCAAGTTATTCAAATCTGGCACCGGGTAATTATATTTTTAAAGTAAAATCATCTAACTGCGATGGTATTTGGAATCCGGTTCCGGATACGTTGGAAATAGTAGTCCTTCCCCCATGGTGGAAAACCAACTGGGCTTACACAGGCTACATTGCACTAATGCTGCTTTCAATTGGTTTCATCTTGCATTTTGTAAGGTGGAGAGAAAGGTTAAAACATCAACTGCTAGTAGAGAAATTAAAAAAAGAGCAAGTACAGGCCATAAATAAAGAAAAAACAGAATTTTATAAACTTATTTCTCATGAGTTGAGAACACCTTTATCTCTTATTATTGATCCTCTGGAGCAGATTTATTCGGGTAATGTAACAAAGGAATCGGAGAGAAGTATTTTAAAGATGATGTTACAGAATTCGAAGCGCATGAAGCAATTGTTGAACCAACTTCTTGAATTCAGTAAAATCGATTCAGATTTAAAGGGAGATACTAAAGAAGGCGATCTTCTGGTTTCTATTCGTCAGGTGTATAATTCGTTTGTCGATCAGGCTCAGAAAAGAGGTATACAACTTTTGTATTCAACTGGTCAGTCTCATATATTTTGTGTTTTTGATGAAGACAAAATTCAAAAGATTGTGACAAATCTGCTGTCAAATGCCATTAAATACACTCCCGATAATGGAATTGTGAATCTGGTTGTTAAGCTCAATACGGTAAAAGAATCGTATAATGTACTTATAGAAGTTAGCGATTCAGGAATTGGTATACCCGATGAAGAGAAAGAACAGGTGTTTAATCAGTTTTATCAACGAAAGGGTATTAAGCCTTTTAAAGGAGACAGCGTTGGACTTGGGCTGTCAATAGTAAAAAAACTGGTTGAAAAACTGCAAGGTTCTATTCGTATTGAAGACAATCATCCTAAAGGAAGCCGTTTTATAGTAAATCTAAAATTACAACTGATAACCAATAGATTAACGAATGTAGAACCTGAAAACAATTCTGAGTTAGAATTGCATGTTAATAAAAGTACAGCCGATGATGAAAAGAATTGGGTGTTGTTGGTGGATGATAATCAGGAAATAGTGAATTATCTGAAGGATATACTAAGTCCTTATTTCAATGTTAGTACAGCCTCTGATGGAGAATCGGCATTGAATATTGCTATAAATGAAGTTCCGGATTTGATAATTTCTGATGTGATGATGCCCGGTATGAGTGGAATGGAATTCTGTCAGAAAATAAAAAGCGATAAAAGAACAAGTCATGTGCCCATCATCCTTTTAACAGCTAAAGGTGGTGAAGAAGTTCAGATTGAGGCATATGGGAAAGGCGCAGATATCTATCATGAAAAGCCTTTCAATAGTAAATTATTAATGAATCAAATTCAGAGTCTCCTGAAAAGCAGAAGTGTTTTTAAGGAATATTTATCAAAAAATAACCCTGAAGAGATTCAAAAAGATTCAGTTAATTCTGCTGAGTATGAATTTGTAAAGACTTTAATTGGGCTGATTGATGAGAATATGCAAAACGCTCAATTTGGACCGGATATGCTAGCTGATATGATGGCAATTAGTAAACGACAACTTTATCGTAAAGTAAAAGCCTTAACTGATCAAACAGTACACGAGGTAATAACAGGTCAAAGGATGAAAAAGGCAAAAGAATTATTACAAACAAAAAAGCATACCATCGCCGAAATAGCATTTTTGATTGGCTATTCTGAAGCTTCAAATTTCTCCAGAACCTTCACAAAACTGTTTGGAGAATCACCAAGTGCTTATCAAAAAAGAATAGGTTAGTAAGGATTTGGTAATGAAAGGGTAATGTTGTGTTTTATGTAGCCTTGTGTCATCATTTGATAGGTTGATGTCGTTATTTGATAACGCTTTTGGTGCTATACTTCCTAATATTGTGACTTCTTAAATCAGGTCGTTATTATAAACGATTCACTAATTTCAATGAATAATGAAGTCAAGAATTCTTATTGTTTTTACTCTATTAATAGCCAGCTTGGGAGTAATCAAAGCTCAACGGCAAATGGAACAATTAGGTAGAGGTGTTGTTGTTACCCGTACAGGTACCAATAGTGCTTTAGTTAGTTGGCGTTTACTCGGAACCGAACCATGGAATATTGGTTTTGATGTTTACAAAATTGCCGGATCGGGTGAAGCTCAAAAGCTTAATAGTTCTGTATTGGAGCAAGGAACTAATTTTACTGATAATGCACTGAATTCATCGGTAAACAACTCCTATTATGTTGTACCTGTTTTAAATGGAGTTGAGCAGGAGGCCAGCGCTTCGTTTACTTTAAAGGCTAATACAGTAGCTGAGCCTTGTATTGTGGTTCCTTTGCAAGGAAATAAACAAATTCATTTTGTATGGGTAGGCGATTTAGATGGAGACGGAGAGTATGAATATGTTCTTGATAGGTTAGATTTTGGTGGTGGAGGCTGTCAGGTTGAAGCTTATAAGATTGATGGAACACGTTTGTGGTCTATCGATATGGGGCCAAATAGTACCAATATGGATAATATATCACCCGGATCTTCAACCATTGATGTGGGCCACTGGGATGGTGTAACAGTTTATGATATGGACGGCGATGGTAAGGCTGAAGTGTTATTAAGAACAGCTAATGGAGTTGTCTTTGGCGATGATGGAGTACTTGAGCATAGCAATAATAATGTGCAGTTTGTATCAGTAGTGGATGGTATGTCCGGGGCAGAACGAGCTCGTGCTGAAATACCAAACAATTATATTAATGTGGGCCCATTGGCTTGCAGCATGGGTATTGGCTATTTAAATGGTGTTACACCAAGTTTGGTTACTTTTATGAAGAACCGAAATTCTGATGGTTCGTTTAATCGTTTGGCATGCGCCTGGGATTTTGATGGTACTAATATTACCCTAAAATGGAAAACCAATATGCCATTTGGTAATAGTTACGGAAGCGGTAGTGACGGACATCAAATGCGCATAATAGATGTTAACGGAGACGGAATTGATGATGTTGGTCAGTGTGGTTTTGTGCTAAAAGGTGAAGATGGTTCGCTCTTATACAATTTAGGTGATCAGGGTATTGAGCATGGAGATCGTTGGTTTGTGGGTAAATTAGATCCTACACGTCCCGGATTACAAGGGTATGGTATTCAGCAATACAATTCAATTTTAGATTACTATTACGATGCAACCAAGGGAGAATTAATATGGAAGCATACAACACCTGATGGTAGCGCAGGAGATGTGGGCCGTGGCTCTGTGGGTGATCTGGATCCAACTAAACCCGGATATGAAGTATGGCAATTTGGTGGATTGTATAATGGTCCAAGTAATGAGTATGTTGGATCAACCTATCCTTATCCTAACCTTCGTATTTGGTGGGACGGTGATTTATTAAGTGAGAACCTTAACGATAGTAAGTTTGAAAAATATCATTACCAAACTAAAAGTGTAAGCCGATTGCTAACTGCCTGGCATTATCATAGTGCAACCGGAAGTGCCAGAGCCGTTCCTATGTTTTACGGTGATATTTTTGGTGACTGGAGAGAGGAGGTGATTTTTACCAGCAGCGATTTTTCAAAGCTGATCATTTTCACCACTCCTAATGAAACTCAGCATAGAATCTACACACTTCCTCATAATCCGGCATATCGTAATTGTATGACCATTAAAGGGTATATGCAATCACATATGGTTGATTATTATTTGGGAGCGGATATGACTACCCCTCCAACACCGCCAATTCAAACAGCTGACTGTATATGGAAAGGCGACGGGCAAGATAACGTTTGGGATATAAATCAATCAACCAATTGGAACGTAAGTAACACTGATGGGGTATTTACGCAAGGAAGTGATGTATTATTTGATATTTCAGGTAATCCTGATACAACAATAACACTGATTGGCGATTTACAACCCTCAGTGGTTAAAGTGATAAGTCCTGTAAATTATTACTTTAACGGAGATGGAGGTTTATCCGGAACTACCGGAATTGTAAAAGCCGGATATGGAGCCCTTTCAATAAATACATTTAATACCTATTCAGGAATTACGAATGTTGAAGAAGGTGCTGTATTTGTTAATGACACCATTACCCAAACTGATGTAGTGGTTTATCCAGGTGCAGAGATTGGTGGAAAAGGTAAAATCTCTAAATCATTAACATTAATGCAAGGTGCTCAGGTTTCACCCGGAGCATTGGGAGAAGTTGGAACATTGCAGGTTGGCAGTGATGTAGTGATTTCTAATTCAGTTCAGCTAAACTTCGAATTAACAGACGATTCTACAGGAGTAACAAAACCTTCGGATAAAATAATAATTGATGGTAACTTATCAATCGAGGAAGATATTGCTTTAAATATTATTGAAGCTGACGAAATAATTAAGCCAGGAGAATATCCGCTTATTGCTTATACCGGACAATTAACCGGAGAATTAAGTAATATTGATATTCAAGGCTTGGCAGGTAAGAAAACTACTTTAAAGGATTCTATTAACACTATCTTTCTTCTTATTGAAGGAGCCCGAAGTGTAGAAAATATTAAATGGAGTGGAGACTATGGTGTTTGGGATTTACAAACAACTCAAGGCTGGTTATTGAATGATGAATCTGTAACATTCGTAGCAAACGATACTGTTTTATTTGATAATACCGGGTTAGCTAATTCAACGGTTACAATTGAAGGAGATTTGCCTGTTGGAGGTATTACTGTTAACGTCAACGACGGGGATTATTCATTTACCGGATCAGGTAATATTGGCGGTACAGGTTCTCTTGAGAAAAATGGAAATGGAAAACTTACTATCACAACCAATAATAGTTTTACCGGAAAAACAGTAGTTAATGGGGGTACATTTGAAGTGAATAGTATTAAAGAAGCTGGAGTGAACAGTTCTATTGGAGCCAATACATCAATCCATCCTTCGCAATTTGAAATTAATGATTCGAAATTGAAATATATCGGATCAGCATTGTCATTGACTGATAAAGGTCTAACACTTGGCGGTGCTTCAGATACAATCGATATTACCTATACAAGTGGAGCTTTTATTGTAGAAGGAGTAGTAGCCGGATCTGCTGATTTAGTAAAAACAGGAGTTGGAACATTAACGTTTAAAAACAACAATTCATTTGTTGGTGATGTATTTATTAAAAAAGGTGAACTGTTGCTAGGTAGTGAGTTAGCAAATGTTGAAGGGATTAATGGTGATATTTATTTCGAAGACGGAACCTTATCAATGGCCATGGGAGGTTATACCGAGTTTACCAATAACCTAATTGTTCCCGCCGAAGGAGTAGGTACCTTTAACACTGATGACAGATGTAACTACCGGGGATCACTAACAGGCTCAGGTACATTTAATGTACGCCTGAACGGTACTATCGATCGGAATGTGTTTTTTGGTAATTGGTCTAATTTTACTGGAACCATCAACATTACCGGCCCTGCAGACACTCGTTTCCGTATTGCTAATTCGTATGGTTATGGTAATGCAACCGTTAACCTTGGTAATAGCATGGGAATGTATCACGGAGGAACAGGTACTACAGGAGGTGATAATGTAGCAACAACTGTTGAAATTGGAGCATTAACCGGGCCGTCAAGTTCAAGATTGTTCGACGAGCGATGGGTAATTGGTAGTAAAAATATTGACTGTAGGTACAGTGGAGTGATTGAAGGTTATTCTGTGCGAAAAGTGGGTACGGGTTCTCTATCCTTAAGCGGTCAAAGTACCTATTCAGGGGGTACTGTAATTGATGAAGGTTATTTAATTGCCCGTAACATTGGAGGAAGTGCCACAGGTACAGGCAGAGTGACCATTAATTCTGATGGATATTTAACGGGTATGGGAGGTGTTAACGGATCCGTGACTGTTAATTCCGGTGGATGTATTGTACCTGGTTTAATGGATTCGCAAACCCTTACTGGACTTAGTTTAAGGGGTAATGTTATATTCCGTTCAGGTAGTAAACTTCAAATAGAAGTATATAACAGTAATAGCAGTTGTCATTTAATCAGAGCGAGCAATAATCTTATCGAGTTAAATGGTACTCTGGAGTTGATTGAAAAAACGGACACTCCTTATCAGGCCGGAGATGAATTTGTTATTGTTAACGGTTCAAATATTAGTGGTGAATTCGAAGCTATTATTCCTGAAACACCCGGTGAAGGATTGGTTTGGGACACTTCTGAATTGGTAAGCGCAGGTAAAATAAAAGTTACTACGGCAACCAATATTGGAAATGTAGTGTTTTCATCCGAATCATTTAAGGTTTATCCTAATCCTATTGAGAATATCATGTATGTTCAATCTTTAAGTGGATCTGAAATTAATAAGGTAGTTATCCAGGATGTTAATGGAGTTAAACTTAAAGAAGTTGAAATCAATTCAACAATGGGACAAATTGAAACAGCTGATCTGAACTCAGGTGTATTATTACTTAAAATATGGGTAGGAGATACTATTGAAGTACAAAAAATTATCAAGAAATAATTCAACATTATAATACATTCAAAAAAGAAGATTAAACAATGAAATATCTTATTCTACTGGCTTTAATTGCTGTGGGATGTGTAACCACTTCAGGCAAATCAAACCATCAAAAAAGGAACAGGATAAAGTACAATTTTAACTCGCAATGGCTTATTAATGTTGGAGATGTTGAAGATGGCCAATTAGCAGATTTAACAGATGAAAATTGGAAGCAGGTAACGTTGCCATATGCATGGAATCAGGAAGAGGCTTATAAAAATTCTATTCATGATTTAACAACAGGAATTGCATGGTATCGCAAACACTTTCAAATGCCAAAATCAGCCAAAGGTAAAAAGGTTTTTATCGAATTTGAAGGGGTAAGGCAAGGGGCCGATTTCTATATAAACGGTCATTATCTTGGATATCATGAGAATGGTGTAATGGCTGTTGGTTTTGACATTACCGATTACCTGAATTATGGTAAGAAAGAAAATGTTTTTGCAGTTAAAACCGATAACGATTGGAAATATAAAGAAAGAGAATCGGGTAGCCATTTTCAATGGAATAACGATAATTTCAATGCTAATTACGGGGGAATACCTAAAAATGTATATCTGCATTTAGTGTCTGATGTATATCAAACATTGCCATTGTATTCCAACTTAGAAACAACCGGAACCTATATTTATGCTTCCAATATCGATATTGATGCTCAGTCAATTAACCTGAATGCTGAGGCTGAGGTTAAAAATGCTTCTGGTAAAGATCAAATGGTTCAGTTAAAAGTGGATTTGTATGAACTGGATGGTACTTTATTGAGTAGTTTTTTAGGTGAAAGTGCCCCCTTGGTAAAAGGCCAACAAACCGTTTTAAAGGCATCCAATGATGTTAATAATATCCATTTTTGGAGCTGGGGATATGGTTATTTGTACGATGTGAAAACTACGGTGCTTATAGATGGTAAGAGTGTTGATGAGTTATTTACGCGTACCGGATTCAGAAAAACAGCTTTTAAGAACGGATTGTTTTACCTGAATGATCGTGTTTTGATGGTGAAAGGATATGCGCAACGAACCAGTAATGAGTGGCCTGCCATTGGTATGTCATGTCCTCCATGGATGAGTGATTACACCAACCGTATGATGGTGGAAAGTAATGGTAATACGGTACGTTGGATGCATGTTACTCCTTGGAAGCAGGATATTGAGAGCTGCGACAGAGTGGGATTGATTCAGGCGATGCCTGCAGGTGATGCCGAAAAAGATGTGAATGGTAGACGTTGGGAGCAACGGGTTGAATTAATGAGAGATGCCATTATTTACAACCGTAATAACCCAAGTATAATCTTTTACGAAGGAGGTAACGAGTCAATCAGTGAAGAGCATATGGCTGACTTGAAAGAGGTAAGAGATCAGTACGATCCGCATGGAGGCAGAGCTATTGGTTCAAGAGAGATGTTAGATAGCAAGGTAGCGGAGTATGGTGGCGAAATGTTATACATCAATAAAAGTGCTCATATACCCATGTGGGCAATGGAATATTCGCGCGATGAAGGTTTAAGAAAATACTGGGATAATTATTCGTATCCATACCATAAAGACGGAGAGGGAGGTACTCATGGTCAGAATGTAAGTGGCAGTAAAATAAAAGATGCATCAGCCTATAATCACAATCAGGATACACATGCTATTGAAAACATCATTCGTTGGTATGAGTTTTGGGAAATGCGTCCGGGAACAGGAACGCGTGTAAGTTCAGGTGGCGTAAATATTATCTTTTCAGATACCAATACACATTTTAGGGGAGCTGAAAACTACCGTCGTAGTGGAGAGGTAGATGCAATGCGTATTACAAAAGACAATTTCTATGCTCATCAGGTCATGTGGGATGGTTGGGTTGAAACGGAGAACCATCGTACGCATATTGTTGGGCACTGGAACTACACTGATACCGTAAAGAAAGATATTTACGTGATCTCATCCGGCGATGAGGTGGAGTTATTTATCAATGGAAAATCAAAAGGTACAGGAGAGCAAGAATATCGTTTTTTGAATACGTTTAAAGATATTCAGTGGGAAGAAGGTGTTATTAAAGCTATTTCGTACGATAAAGAAGGTAAGATTTTAAGTGAAGATTTTATTGAGACTGTTGGTGAACCGGCAAAACTAAAGTTGAGTCTGATCGAAAATCCGGCCGGCACAAAAGCTGATGGAGCTGATATGGCTATGATTCAGGTTGAAGTAGTAGATGAAAAAGGCAGAAGGTGCCCGTTAGCCAATGACTTAGTTGCATTTGAATTATCAGGAGAAGGTCAGTGGCTGGGAGGCATTGCCAAAGGAAAAGATAACTACATTTTATCGCATGAGCTGCCAGTTGAATGTGGTATCAATCGCGCTTTAATCAGGTCTACAACAAAAGCCGGAAAGGTAAATGTAAAGGCTGCAGCTAAAGGTTTAGTTTCTGATGAAATAACATTTTCTACCCAACAGTTTGATGATAACGAAGGGCTGTCAGCTGAATTACCTTCTGATGGTTTGGATGTGTACCTTGAAAGAGGCCCCACACCTAAAGGAGTATCTTTTACAACTTCACGAATTACAGTGCCTATCGAAAGCGCTGTAGCGGGATACAATAATGAAAAGGCGGGCCAAAGTTACGATGATAATGAATTGTCGGAATGGAGAAATGACGGTACCATCGAAACGGGTTGGGTGAAATATAAGTTGGAACAAGATACCGAATTAGATGAGTGTTGTATTAAACTAACCGGATGGAGAAGACGTCAATATCCGATTGAAATATTGGTGAATGGTGAGCTGGCTTATACTGGTAAAACACCTCTGAGTTTGGGATATGTAAGATTACCTCTAAAAGGTTTAAAAGGCGATGAAGTAATTATCAAACTGATTGGAGCCAATACCGAGAATGATGCCTTCAGCCATATTACAGAGTTGGATCCGGCCAATAACAAAGGCGAGTTAGATATGTATCGTGATCCTAATGGAGCAAAAGTAAAAGGAGAATTACGAATTATTGAAGTAGAGTTCTCGCAATATGTAAATGATTAATCGTACTAATTGATTGTCTGTTATTACAGTGTAATGAATAGATCCTTTATTAGCACCTGTTAATTGGTGCCATAGCAAGTAGTTAAAAAAAATCTCATCTTTAATATTGAAGATGGGATTTTTTTGTTGTGATAACTTCAAACAATTTAGATTGTATTTCGCTAATTATTTAGTGCTTGCAAGAAAACAAAGTCTCTGATTAGAAAGCTTTATTTTTAAGGCTTGCGCAGGTGATAAATTGGAAGTTAACTTTCGTAAATGACCTATTTTGAAGCAAGCGTAACGAAAAAAATGTAGTTTTCTTGCTGAGACTATTTAGCATCTCAATATGTACCGGAAAGTCTTTTAAAAGTAACTGTAGAGTTTGAAGGAAGTGAAATTTTACAAATTGTATTATTTTAGAAACATGAATGAAGAAGTAGGTGATTTTTTAAAAGCTGTGAATAACCTTTCAGTATTGTCGGAACAAGCTACTAGTGAGTTGTTGGAATGTGTTCGCACAAAAAAATATATGAAAGGAGATGTTATACATGAAGAGGGGAAGCTATGTCGCAATCTGTTCTTTATAAAAACGGGACTGGCTAAACACTTCTATTATCATAAAGGCAGTCAATTCATATTTCGTTTCTTCGAAGAAGATCATTTTTTTATTGCCACAGACAGCTTTTTCAAAAACTTACCTGCTGATTACTCTACGTTGGCTCTTGAAGATTGCACCATCAATTATTTGTTATACGATGATTTTGAGCGTTTATGTAATAAGTATCATTCATTCGAAAGTTTTGCTCGTAAATTTGTTTCGGTCGTTGCTTCTACTGCTATCTCTAACCTAAAAGGCTTGCTATATCTGGATGCCACAGGAAGGTACAATAAGTTTTTGAAAGAGTACGGACATCTTCAGCAACGAATCAGCCTGGGGGATACAGCTGCTTTTTTAGGTATTTCTCAAGTATCATTAAGTCGGATCAGATCCAAAAAATAACTTTTTAACATTTGTAAAAGGATTTCCTTTGGGCCAACAATATATTTGTATTGAAGCTTTTATTAGTGAATTTATATTGTAAGTCTGTTGTTAGTCAATTTATTACCGATGGATTGTTTGGTGGTCAGTACCTTTATTGATACCGGACATTGATAGCAGATGAACTTGAAACGAATTATATAAAAAGGAAAAGAATGAGCAAAGTATTGTACATTAAAGCAAATGCTAAAGGGGAGGGAGAATCTCGGACATTTCAGATTGCAGATAGTTTTATCAAAGAATACAAACAACTAAATCCTCAGGATGAGGTGATAGAGTTGGATTTGTATGATTTAAATATACCTTTTTTACCAAAAGGAAAACTGAACGAAATGCATGAGGCTGTTATGCAAAAAGATAAGAATCATCCTGTTCTTAAATTTGCTTATCAGTTTGCTGAGGCAGATAAGTATGTTATTGCAGAGCCAATTTGGAATTTAGGATTGCCAGCTATCTTAAAAGCCTATATCGATTGTGTTGCTATCTCGGGAATCACATTTACATACACCGAGAATGGTCCTGTTGGGTTGTGTCACAACAAAAAGGCGATTAATATCATAACACGTGGAGGTGATTATTCTGCTGAGCCAATGGAATCGTTAGAAATGGCAGATAAATATTTGCGCAATATATTCGGTTTTATGGGAATTACCGATTTTACTACTATAGCAACAGATCGTTTAGATATTGTAACTGAAGATACTACTGCCTTGTTGAATGACTCATTTGAAAGAGCAAAAACTGCGGCTCCTTCTTTCTAAGAGAATTATTACTCTGACATAATAATTTTTTATTGTAGGCTTACCTGATTCTTTCAGGATCATTATTATTTATCACTATCGGAGGGTGTTACATCCTCCGGTAGATGATGAACTGACCTTCTATTACCCTAATTTTAAAATTTACATTAACAGTTTAACGAATAAAAAGTATGAAAATGAAAAGATACTATATGTGGATGCTATTATTAGCAATAGTTGTGTTGGGTTCAAATGAAGCAGTAGCTCAACAACCGGAAGTAAAACCAACTGCACCCATTCCTTTGGAAGTATTTTTAGGTGGTGAAGGATTTACCTCTCAGTTAGTACTTGACCGTAAGTTCGGACCCGATAGTAAATTAGGTTTCTTTGGATTAACCTATATCAATGCAAACTACGAAAATGATGGTGAGTTTCAGGAATCGGTTAACTTATCAATGTTAAAATACGATGTATTAAAAGGGGTTAGTGTACTGGCCGGTTCAATGTACAATTCACATTGGGGATTCCGTCCTTTTGCAGGAGCTCAGTATGCTTATCATACCAGAACTTTTATGGGAATGTTAACATCTGGTTTCCACCTAACAGCAACTAAAAACTTCGAAACCATTGCTATGCTTGAATACCGTCCGGTAATTAAAGGTGATTGGTCTTTGTATTCACGTGTACAGGGAATGTATAGTCATATTACAACAACCAGCAGTAATCATCACGACCGTAGCCATGTATACGGAAGATTAGGAGTTAGCTTTAAGAACTATTCGTTTGGAGCTGCCTACAATTATGATTGCTATAGCCCAATGAAAATTACCAATAACGAGTTTGGTATTTTTATAGGTGTTTTAATGTAGTAGACAGTGTTATTCAAATAGGGTTGTTTATTCATAAACATCTTTTTTAATTCCCAAAATCGACTATTACTTCGATGTATATCGAACTACTCCCATCAAAATGAACAAATTAAATAATAGTTGAAAAGTGGTTTATTATTTATTACGAATGAGTTATATAATCAGAAATAAAAAGGTACTGGAAACAACATTGTTGTTAGCCAGTATGCTTACCATTTTAGCCAACGCTATTATTGCACCGGCTTTACCATTAATAAGTTTCGAATTTAATCAGGTTGAGCGCATTGAGTTATTAACTAAAATGATGCTTACATTACCAGCCTTAACCATTGCTGTATCAGCGCCTGTTATCGGACGATTTCTGAATAAAGTTGGAAGGGTTAAGATGCTATTCGGATCGTTATTGATTTATTTAATTGCCGGAACATCGGGATATTGGTTAAACAACTTGTATAGTATTTTAATTGGGAGGTTTGTTTTTGGAATTGGAGTGGCTGGTATTATGACCGTTTCAACAACCCTTATTGGTGATTATTTTACCGGTGCCAAACGCGAACGTTTCATGGGCTTACAGGGTGCTTTTGTGGCTCTGGGCGGACTTATTTTTATAACGGCTGCCGGTTATCTGACTGATATTAGCTGGAAACTAACATTCCTGGTATATGCCTTTTCAATAGTTGTGATTGTATTGGTGCCTTTTACTCTATATGAACCGGAAACTGAAGATGCAAATGTAAACGTAAATGCAGCTGCTAATACATCCGTATCTGCTATTATTTGGTTAGTGTATTTATCTGCTTTTATTACTACTGTTAGTTTTTATGTTATTCCAACACAATATATTTGGCAAAACGAATCCTGTAAATTTAAGAAAACGAATCCTGTAAATTTGCAAAAATGTTAAACTTGCAAAAATCCTAGGAATTGGCATACATTTGATGGATGTTGGGTAAATCTTGACTTTAAAGTATGGGGGTATGTAGATACAAAAGACGGATCTGGTATTATTCCAGGCGGATCACACCTACTACAATGGCTACTCCTGTTATCTCTTTCTCTGGTATATCAAAAGGCTCATAATCCTGGTTGTCTGAAACAGCAAGCAAACAGTCCTTCATTTCACTTTTCTTGAGCCGCTTTATCAATATGCCTTGTTCTCTTGTCGCTATTACATGAACCTTATTCCATTGAATAAAGTTACTTTCCCGAATAATACGACAAGCCACTACATCACCACTATTGTACTTTGGATACATACTGGATCCACATACCTCGATCATAAAATCAACCTTTCTATTCTTGAATTTTGGAATGACATAATAGTCTTTCACATCTTGCTTCGCAATCGAAAACTCTCCATTTCCAAAGCCGGCAGACGCTAACTTTTCGATCCATGGAACGCCTTCTATCAATGGAACACCATTTTCAAGCTTCTTTGCCTCATAATAAGTGGACATGGGTTCTTCTACCGTGTCATTACTTTCTTTTAACATTTTCCCATTTCCAGAAAGAAGCCACTCTGCACTAAGATTTTTATAAAAGTCTAATATATTAGATATTTTATCTGATCCAACAGCTCTGTCGATGTCTTTTGGATCAAACATTCCTTTCTTTATGCCTGTAGACTCCATAAAAACAGAGCGTCCACCACCTGCATTATCAGCAAAGAATATTATGCGTTTTCTAATATTATCTAAGAAATTAGATTTTTCATCTTCATTCGCTTGCATAAGTCTAATATATTAGATTACTTTGTCGTGAGTTGTAATACAAACTTAAACAAAAATGAATAGTAAGCAAATTGTAAATCCAGAGGCCCGAAAATTGGGTAAACAGGTTACTGCCGCTGACAGGGTTCTTATTCAGAACAAGTT
Organism: Carboxylicivirga linearis; assembly: GCF_018271995.1. Lineage (GTDB taxonomy): Bacteria > Bacteroidota > Bacteroidia > Bacteroidales > Marinilabiliaceae > Carboxylicivirga > Carboxylicivirga linearis. Next base: position 9,330 of record NZ_JAGUCO010000023.1, on the reverse strand, counting down.
AAATGTTACCGAAAGCACCGTTAATGTGGTATTAACTGGCAAGCGAAGAGCAATGCGAGGCAAGTCATTACAAATTATCGAACTGGCTCGCAAAATTGCTGAGATCAATCTGGCAAAAGAAAATTTACTCTAACCGGCAAACCTCACACATGCCTATTTATCACAACAACATACTATCCGTAACGCGTAATGAGCTGGCTCAATGTGGCGTTTCATCCAGTTACGTTAGCCGTGCTTTAGCCGGACAACGTAAGGGAGAAGTATTTTGTTGGGAACATCACAAACAGGGTAAACAGGTTTACATCCACTATCATTCGTTAATGCCAAAGTACAAGGCCTTAATAAAGGCTGTGCTTTGCGAAAATCTTGAGCCGGAAATCTTCCTGAAGAAAAAGGAAGATGAGACAGCTAAAGCCATTGTAGAAAATATAACAGATCAGGTTACTGCATTAGTAACTTCAGATCCTGACGAAATTGAACAATTATCAGCTACCGGCCAGTACAATCCGCTCGAAGTTCACCAGTTGGCACGTGCTGCCGGTTGGTTACGTTTAATCAATGATTTCGATGTTAAAAAAGCCCGTAAGCTTGGTTTCGATAGTATTGTTGACTTTCGTACCGAAGTATTTAAACGCTGTTTAAACGAACAGACATCAGATCCTGCATTAATCAAGTTTAAAAAAGGAATAATAACTAGTCAACGTTGGTTGGTTGAAAATGCTGCTAAATCCTATAAAAAAGAAGGAATTAAAAGCTTAATACATGGTGGAGTTGGAAATGTGAACCGTGAAAAAACAGATACTCAAGTTCACGCTAAGTTGATTCAACTTGCATCCGAACCGGTTAAGTATTCCTGGGAAGATGTTTCCATGATGTATAACGATTGGGCTTTGGCTAATGACAAAGAGCAAATCACAACTTCAACTGTTAAACAGTATTTAAACACTCCAAAAGTTAAGAAAGTATGGTATTACGCACGTCATGGTAAGTTGGCCGCTGATAACGATATACAGCCGCTTATCAACCGCGACACACCTTCTTTCCCTGATGCTCTTTGGTCACTGGATGGAACTACCATGCAGTTGTATTACCGCGATGAGAACGGTAAGATCAAGAGCGACCTTTACGTGTATTTTGTTACCGATGCCAATAGTACGGCTATAGTTGGCTATTCAGTTGCATTCGCCGAAACAGCCGGTATGGTTGAAGATGCCATACGCGATGCGGTTATAAAACACGAATACAAGCCCTATCAAATGCAGTACGATAATTCATCGGCTAACGTGGCGGTGGCGGTTCGTAATCTCATGAGTAACATGAGCCGCGTTCATTTTCCTTGCGAACCTTACAAAGGTCGCTCAAAGTACGTTGAGAGCATTATCGGTCACTTCCAACAACAAGTGTTACGCAAACAGCCAAACTTTAAAGGGGGTAACATCAACGTTAAGAGTCTTAACTCAAAGGCTAATCCTGAGTTACTGGCACAATTCAAAAAGAATCCGGAAGCATTACCCGATCGCTACGGTGTTATTGAGCTATTCTCTCAAATGGTTAACGAATATAACCAACGTGGCGAAAAACGTGATAAATACGGTCGCTTTGTGGGTGCCAGTAAAATTGAACGATACACTTCTATTCAACACGAAAAACGTAGTAAATTAAACTATTTCGACCGTATCAGCCTGTTTATGGTTGAGCAACGTCTTGAATACAAATACGGCGTTAACGGCATTGAAATAGAAGTCAATAGTAATAAACATCATTTTATAGTACCCGACTCCGACAATGTGGGAGACTTCATGTTTGCCAACGAGAACCTGGGCAATAAATTCAAGATCCGAATCGATAAGAATAACCCCGACATGATTGCTCTTTACAATGATAAAGGTGTATTCGTCGATTTTGCCTACAACAAAGAACGATACGCGGCTTGTGTGGCCGATATGAAAGAAGGCCAAAACGCTAAGCGTGTACTATTCAAACAAAAACAACAACAATGGGGTCAGGAGTATTCAATTCGTGAACTCGAAAAACAAATGATTACCCTGGGCGAAATGAAAGCAACCGGTACTGAAGGTTTCGGTTGGTGGGATTCATCCAAACTAAATACCAACGCTCGCGAATCGGTACTGGAGGATAATGCCAACGGCATAAGCGATGGACTTACAGAACGACAAAGAAAGATACTCAATATAGGAAAATAATGCCCTGGGCGGCTTTGTAAAACCCATACAATTATGAGTAAAGTAGGAAAAAGAGTCCTGTACAAATTTGGTCAAGATGATGAGAAATTCATCGAAGCATTAAGAACTACTGATGGTGGAGTTAATCCAGCAAAAGAAGGTGATCAGTACCCCGGTGTTATTACTGCCGATTGGAGCAATGGAGAACCTAATGGATGTGTCAACATTTCAGTGACCTTAGATGGTTGTGTTTTGCCAATGTGGAAAACATCTGTTATGGAAGGTACTGGGGTTAATCAGTACACATTAATTGACTAGATCAATTATCCAGGTGTGGATTGAAACCCTATCCTGGAACTAATAAAAAAGGGATGCCCGTCAACCACAACGAAACATCCCACAATCAATTAATAATTATTACAAAAATATGAAAGATTACACATTAGAACAAAAACAGCAATTACGCGATAAGATCATCGCATTGCAGGAAGCCTCAGGCTTATCCGGTAACAACTTTGCTGTTCAGCGTTTAGGCTTCTCAAATGGCTCTAAATTCAGCCATATACGCAACAACTGGGATAAACAGGGTATGGTTGGAGCCGATACCTGGGAAGTAATAGAAAAGTATGTTTCCAAAACAGAGGATTATGTTGGGGTTCCTACCGCCAATTTAAAGAAGGTTTGGGAAACATGCGAACGGGCTTACTCACTTAAAAAGCCTATGGCTGTTGTGGGTGATGGTGGTTTTGGCAAAACTTTCTCCCTTGAAAAGTACCAGGAATACAACGAACGAAATAAACGTTTCAAAGTGGTTTATTTTGATGCATCCATGGTAAAAACAAACAAACAGTTTATTGCCGGGTTAATGCAAGCTTTAGACTGTCACAAGCCCGGAACCATGGCCGCCCAATTAAGAGTAATGCGCGAGTTTGTGACTAAAAAAGACATCCTTATTACGGTTGATGAAGTCAGCAGCCTGGAGAGTCATAACATCACCATCATTAAAGATGTAATGACCGCTTTTAAAGACTTGGTGGGTATTGTATTTGCCGGCACACCTTACTTTATCAACAACTTAAATCGTGGAGCCATCCGCGACCGCCATTTGTTCAGCGAAACACGCGACCGCCTGTTTATGCTTCCCGAACAACTAAACAAACCAACCGACGAAGAAGCCCTGGCAATTTTCAAAGCCAATGGCATTACAACCAGCGAAGAGCTTGATATCGTTATGGGCCGATTGCCTGAGTTTAAAAGTCACTCATGGTTAGCTAAGCGAACTTTCAGAGGCATTAAAGACTGTATCGACATGATTAAAATGTCAAATATTCCATCTATTAACTACAACAATCTACAACTATGAAGAAAGCAGGACACATTTTAACCTATCCAGATGTATGCCGCAATTGCCGTGGCGAATGTTACTTAGCCGAAATTCATCCTAACACATTAAAGCCGGTTATATGCGATGTATGCAAAGGAAGTGGCATGGTAACAGTTAAAAAAGAGATCAGCATCACTATCACACCTAAAGCCCCAATGAATGAAGTCAGAAGAAACTAACACTCGGGAACTTGAACTTTGGAAACAAAGAGTGAATGAACTGGATTAATGGATCGATAATAACAGGCCATCTCATCCACAATTCGAACAAAAATTAAGAGACTTAAACAACGCCCGATACAAGCTTATACAGATAGCTGATCGCAATAAACCTATCACAAAAGAGTACGCAACAACTTATAGTTTACCAACATTTAAATAGTAATCATGGATATAGCAGAAAAAAAAGTAAGCGAACTAACCGCTGAAGAACTGGAGCAAATACTAGCTGATAAAAAGCAAAAGGAAGCTGAGAGCCGCATTAAAAAACGTGAAGCTTACGAGGGCATACGTGCCGACGTAGTTAAACGCATTGAGGACAAAGTACGAAAAGTAACAGAGGAGGTTTATGGTCTATTCACTTTCGTTAACGATGAAACAGATGCCTTTAAAAAAATCATGTCTGAATACGGGCAGCTGCTTCGAGAGGATCAGTTAAGCTTTCGTTTGGCTGAAAACAACTTCAAAATTGAAGTAAAAACGAACAAAGTTAAAGGCTTCGATGAGCGTGCCGATGTTGCCGCTTCGCGACTGATTGAGTTTCTGCAAAACTGGATAAGTAACCGCGATAAAGGAACTGATGACCCTATGTACCAATTGGCAATGACATTATTGGAACGTAATAAATACGGCGACCTTGACTATAAATCCATCTCAAAGCTTTACGACCTGGAGACGAAGTTCAATAACGATGAATACACCGACATTATGAGCCTTTTCAAAGAGTCGAATGTAGTTGAAACAACCGCTACTAACTTCTATTTCTTCGAAAAAACCAAGCAAGGAGTATGGAAAAAGCTGGAACCAAGTTTTAACCGATTATAGAAACAGACATGGCAGTTTATCTAATTAAAACAAAGATCCAGCCCAAAGCGGATGATGCCGAAATAAGATTCAAACCACTTGTTATGAGTGGGGTATTCGTTCCAAAAGGCATGAAGGCTATACAATCTAAAATTGAGGAACAATGCAAAGCATATTTGCTTAACAACCTTAAAAAGGAGCATCCCGAACTCACTTTCGACTTTGTAAGCTTCAAAGCTGAGCGCTACAACACAAGCTTCACAGTACAAGAAGACTCTATTTAATCCCCAATGGTTTCAGGGTGGTTCGATTCCGCCCGGGGAACATCGCTATAAAGCATTTAAATACTATTTAAACAATGAAAAAAACAAAGTGCTATGTGCTTATGGTTAGCCGAACATTTCCAATGGTTCATCCAAAAGCAGAACAAGAAACAGGCTTTGTAGAAGCCATAGAGAATGGTTCAAAGATTCATACCATAAGAGGCGATTTTGAAAAGTGGCTTGATATAGCTGATGAAGTAAACGATGGAAAATCTTATATAAGTCTTCGATACTGGAGCAAGTCACCATATAACAATAAACGCGATGGTTCGAAACAAGTTGAATTTAAACGGCTACATAAAATACATGTTCAACCTGTTTTTATGACCCGGCATTGGCTTTTTGAAGTCACGCTAAACAATCAATATATCTATCATCCTGAGATAGAAACTTTGGCTAAAAACGACGGCCTTTCTTATGATGATTTTGATAATTGGATGTTCCCTCCAAGATCGAAACATGATGAATTTAGCGGAGCAGTAATACACTTTACAGATTTTAAATATTAACCAATACAAATTACTATGGATTTATACGATTATCTGTCATTAGTAGCCCTAGCCGGTATGTTTTCCACTGGCATTTGGGGCGGTATTCGTGATTATAAACGCCGAAAGAAAGGAATTTACAACGAGTACAGACCACGGCATTATCAAAACTTTGATAAACGTTTAGAAAATGATTAACCAGGAAACTGTAAAACAAAAGCGGCAATACTTCCACCAGTTGTTACTGGCATTGGGCGAAGAACGTTACAAGGAAGTAATTGTAGAGGCTCATTTTGGAGTATGCAGCACCAAAGAGTTAAGCGAAAAACAGCTTGATATTCTTATTTCTGATGCTAAAAAACGCCTGGGCAATAACCAGCAACCTAAGCAGGATCCTGAATCATCAAAGATGCTGCGCATGTGGCGAAACAAATGCCTGTTGGTACTTAACGAGCGTGGCATCATAGCCTCACCTAAAGACTGGTCTGCCGTTAACCAGGAACTTTCAAAAAAACAGTTTCAATGGGTATTAAGTCCGGCACAACTGGCAAGCGGTATCACTAACCACAAAGGCCTGTATGCTTTTCGTAAAGTAGATGATTTAAAAAAGCTCTTTAAACAGCTTTGTTCCATCCGCGATAACGAACAGATCAAAGCCAAAGAATTAAAAGAGTTAGCACTTAAAAATTAATAATATGAGTAAAGAATTAATGATTAAAATGGGCAATCAGGTAAGAAACCAACTACCTAAAGGTTTCGGGTTTGCCTTGATTGTATTTCCTTCCTGTGGTCCAGGTACATCCAATTACATATCTAACGCACAGCGTACAGATATGATAAAAGCCTTGCGCGAGACAGCCGACAGAATCGAAAAGAATCAGGATTTTCAAACGCCATCAATAGGTAGTAATTAGCCATGAGTAAATACAGCGAAATAAGCGAACGTATTGGACATAAAGGCTATTGTGCCATACCTTCAATTGATATGGCTACCGATTTAAAAAAGGCAGTAATGCTCGATAATAGCTTTCATGCTTTTGAACTGGTTTTTAAAATCAACCGGTTTGCACCTCTACCAATCACTAAAGATGAAGTGGAAGCCATGCACATTATTTCACTGGCTTTTGGATCCGGTATCAGACAATTTTGTAAAAACTAATAGCAAATGAGTAGAATAGAATTAATAATTACATGCCCTAAATGCGAAGGAAGAGGCTTATTAAAGGCTACCTATTATAAAAGTTCAAAGGATGCTAAAATTATAGACTGCCCACATTGCAGCGGACAAGGAAGGTTAATTCAGGTTACAACCATCACTACAGAACCTCTTAACCAATCCCCAGCATCACTAAACACAATTTGTTTAGACGATTAGATCAACCACATTAATAAAACAATCAATTAATAATTATGAGAACATGGAGTCCTACCGATATTGCCGAAAGGAACATTGATGTTTACCCGTTTACCGACGAATGGAATAAGTTACTGGGTGAACCTGATATTCGTTTCTCAACGCTTATACGTGGTAAAGCCAAGAGTGGCAAAAGTACCTACTGCATGAAGTTTGCCCAGGAATGCAGTCAATGGGGGCGCGTTCTGTACATATCAGCAGAGGAACGCATCAATAGTAAAACACTACAGCAGCGCATCAGTACGTGCGGAGTAACCTCGCCAAAAGTGCGCTTTGCACATACCAAAGATTTAGATGATATTGATAAGCTGGTTAAGAATGGCGGCTATCGCTTTGTAATCATCGACAGCGTACAACACATTAAAATGGATTACGACAAGTTTGAAGCCATGCGCCAACGTTACAAACGTCGTAAGTTATCCTGGCATTTGGTTATGCAAATGGGTGTATCCATTGTTAAATGGGAGCATGAAGTTGACGTACTGGTAGAAGTAAAAGAAGGCTATGCCTATGCTCATGGTCGCTATGGTAAAGCCGATCGTATGCAGGTTCTGAACCAACCAAAAGTACAAGGGAGTCTTTTTTGACTACTGGCACATCCTCATAGATAAAGCCTATTGGATAATCCGATAGGCTTTTTAAATTTGTATAAACCATAATATTAAAATAATGAGAGCAGTAATTTTAATTGCATTGTTAAGCATTTGTTCATTTGCTTATACACAAACAAATTTCAAGTTTATAACTTCTGAAAAGTCAGATATTAGAACTATCTCTGATAGTATTGCTTTAAATGCAAAGCGTATTTATGAGTATAATAAAGAGGGTATATCTGATGACAATATAAATTATTACATCATTAGTTATAAAAACGTTAAAGATAGTCTTGATAAGATAAATGTATTTTTCAATATAAAAATGATTGGGGCTAATACAGCATTAGAAAAGAAAGGTGAACCTCAATATACTTTTTATGGAGTTGCTGGGCGCTTTTTAGATCTATATCCATTTTGGTTGAAATATATTAACCCTGAATCTAATGCAGAAGAAATAACCTTAAGAGGTAAAGCTTCACATAAAATAGATGACATTATATTTAAACTTTCAGAGGATAAAGGTATATGGAAGTTAAAGACGGTATTAGCTAGAAACAATTAATTTTACACTTAAAGTATTATAATTTAAACAGTATTTAAATGACTACTTCAGAAAATAAAAATGATTGGGATCAGCTTCTGATTAAATTAAATGACATAACTATTCCCGCTGAGTCTGATGAGTATTCAGAATTCATACCTCATAAAGGAATTACTAAAGAAGATGATATTCTAGTATTTGAACTAACACCTATTGAAATGAGTATGTTGAACCGTAATATTAATCTTAAATATGTTGAGCGTTCTTCATTTATTTGTGAATCATGTAAAGATGATTTGTATAGCTTCAAATTAGGAGACTTTGAGATGAAAATTCAACTACCTCCTGAGCTTGATGTTAAAGTTGGTAGGAATTATAAACTTGATTTTATACTAGAAGAAGCAGCTGATTAAGCTGCTTCTTTTATTAATCGACATCCAAGTCTTCAATTTCACTTAAGTCTCCACCTCTTCTTCTATACTCGCTCTTTGCATCTCTTTTTAGTGCAGATTTACTAGAATCAGGATTATCTGTACTAAATTCCATTTTTTTCACTTTCCCACCTTCCTTGAAGGTTGCAGTGTGGTTTTTCATTCTTTTATTCATAAATCAATAGTTTAAATTTGTAATATCATCAAAATACTAAGCTCAAAAATTAAAGTCCACAATAAAGCTATAAATAGTTATCAACAAGCTGTTAGTATATCTTACAGATTAATACTTTGAAAAGGGTTTAGTGTTATACATTCAAGAGGTTTGTTTTCCCTTAAAGCCGCTCGCTTTTTTGCTTCAGATCTAACTTCATCATTATTTGTATGCTTTGATGTTAAAAAATCAAACTTCATAGAATTATTATGCATACCATTTACTAAATAAGAAACAAGAATCTTTTTCATTTTATACAATTTTAATAATGTCTGAAAGTGATTACACAAAACATGAGCCATGTAACTATTTATGTCTTAATGTCATTTTGCTTATATAAGAAAAATAGCAATTGCTAAAAAACACTTGTCAGTAAACTGACAATATTTCAAATATCAAACCGTTATTGAATTATATTCTGAACTATAAATATTTCTGCTCACACTACTCACATATTTCGGCTTATAAAGCATGATATCAGTATATCCTGCATTGTGGTTTACTTTTACTGGCATATCGTATTGAATGGATCCGGCAAATGGGTTGTTTGCTTCCAGGTTCTTTTCAAGCCAATCGCATAGCTCAATGATGGATGATTTATCAGACGTAAAATAGATGTATGAGTTATCCTTTAAAACGTTCAATACATCTAAATAATCAGACAATCGCCAGTAGTTTTGATAGGTACCTACCTCAGTACTTAAGTAAGGTGGATCCACAAAGAATACCACACC